>DAOTZD010000025.1:0-97992 GCA_034434595.1 Anaerolineae bacterium | reverse complement strand
TTCCACAACTGATGCTCCATCTCCATGCGCTGTGGATTTAACCAGAGCGCTGTATTTGATTTTCTGATGCTCGCCTTACACTGGTTTTTCACTCATTTTTTGCTTTCTACTTGACAAATTAAAAACGTCTTCGTCAAAGTGTGGATGGCTTGTCAAGCGCGTCCGTTCTGGATTCCGGCGAACACGGTTTCGCAGTAAAGCATAGAGCAAGCATGAAAGAAAAGATTCACCGCAGAGAAAACATCTTCTCTGCGCCCGTTTGTTTAGGAACAATTTTTATAAGTTTTAATAGGGGAAGGAACTTAATAAACTAGCGCCGCGCGGATTGATGTCTATACTGAAAAGGAGTGCGGTATATAATCGGGAGTCTACTTATGTTCAAGCGTGTTTTGTTCACTGTTTTGATCTTGGCGTTGCTTGCGGTTTCTGCGACGACAATTTTCGCGGGAACTGGCAGCATTAGTGGCACCATTACAACGGGCGATCCTACGATGCCAGTCGTGTTCATCTCCCCGCCTAACTGCACAGGGCAAGGTGCGTCGCTTGTCCGGTATCATGTTTACCCATTCACGGTTGATACTTCCGGTGACTATACATTCAGCGTCACGAGCGACGATAGCTTTGCTTCAATGTATTTGTTTGCAGGCACTTTCACCCCCGAGGCGGCATTCCCTACGTGTATCGCAGGAGATAACAGCGGCAACCCCGTCGATTTCACCGAAACGCTGACGGCGGGGACGCAGTATTTCTGGGTGATCTTCGATGATACGTTTAGCCAGCTTGGCGGAGCGTACAGCGGCACCGTAACAGGACCGGGCAACATCACGCTGGGTTCGGCTGCGTGTCCGTATCCGCTTCCCGTTGGATCGGTCGTGTACAGTGTTCCGGGCGGCGCACCGACGTTCTGGGCGGCTGATCTGGCCACACAGAACACATGGAATCTGCCTGCGGGCTCGTGGTACATCAGCGAATTTAGCGGCGACTTCGCTAAAGTGTGGATGGCTTGCGAAGCGCGTCCGTTCTGGATTCCGGCGAACACGGTTTCGCGTTAAGGCATAAAGTAGAGGGCGCAGAGAGGATGTTTTTCTCTGCGCCCTCTTTTTTTGACGGGCGTTTCGCGAATCGCCCCTACGGTTTCGTGAGGATCGGGCACGGCACGGACGGAACAAGTTCCGCGTGCCCCAATGGTTTAATTTTCTAGCTGGTGGATAGTGCGTTCCATCAGGTCAACGGCTTCACCGAGCGTTTCTGCATCCCATGCGAATTTCGCGCCCGCCGCCGCGAACAATTCCGGCAGGGGCTTAGTTCCGCCGAGCGCCAAGGCGCTGCGATATTGAGCAATCGCGCCCGCTTGATCTTTGAGCGAGTTACGCCACACCTGCACCGCCCCCAACTGCGCCAGCCCGTAATCGACGTAATAGAACGGAATCTGGAAGATGTGCAGCTTGCGATGCCAGCCGTCGGCTTTCGCGTCTTCCAAGCCCGTGTAGTCGATGCCCACCATGAAACGATCCCACAATTCCGACCATGTTTGATCGCAGTTGTCCGGGTTCATCGCGTCATTGGGATGGGTATATACCCAATGTTGGAAGGCATCCACCACCGCCATATAGGGCCAAAACAGGATATTGCGCTCCAAGTGATCGATGCGGGCGCGGGCGGCATCGGCTTCGGTGTAGAAGCCGCCGTGATTGGTTGTGAGGTAGGGCGCGGCGAGCAGTTCCATGCTCATCGACGCGACTTCGCACATTTCGATGGGGATGCTGGTTTGCAAATAAGGCGGCAGCTTGCTCGATTCAAATGCATGGAAGGCGTGACCGCCTTCGTGCAGTAGGGTTTGCACATCGTCGTGGATGCCTACCGCGTTCATGAAGATGAACGGGCGCTTACTGGCGGGGAAGTCGGTGCAGTAGCCGCCGGGCGCTTTGTTTTTGCGATTATCAAGGTCGAGTAAGTTTTCGCGGCGCATAGTGTCGTAGTAATCGCCCAATACAGGATCGACCTTATTAAACACGTCAAACGATTTGTTGATGAGCGAGTCTACATCGCTGGCGGCGAACGGCTTCAGCGGTTCGCGGTTGAGCGGATCAACATCTTTGTCCCACGGGCGAAGCGTGTCTAAGCCCATGCGTTCGCGGCGGCGGTCATAGATGCGCTTGGCGGCGGGGACAACCACCTGCTCGATGGCACGGTGGAAAGCAAGACAATCATCGGGCGAGTAATCAAAGCGGTTGAAATTGCGCCACTGATACGCGCGATAATCCGGCAGATCGCAGTTTTCGGAGATTTGAATACGCAGCTTGAGGAACTTTTGCCATAGTTCGTTCAGTTTGCTTTTGTCGGCAAGCTGACGATCTGACGCGGCACGCCACACGGCTTCACGCACGGCACGATCCGGGTTTTGCATATACGGGAGTGTCTGCGGAATGGTGAGTTCTTCGCCGTTGTAGGTGATGGTTTGCGCGCCGACGATTTGATCGTATTCGTTGCTCAACTTTTCTTCTTCGGTGAACAACGGCAGATTTTCTTCGCGGAACAGTTCCGCGCTCACACGCATATTGCGAAGCGGGATTTCATAGCCTGATGGCTGCAACCCGCTGGCGATCAACTTGCGTTCCAGCTTATTATTGGCGGCGCGGCTGTTGGGGACGATATTTTCGATGTAAGCGAAGAACTTCCTTTGGGCGGCTTCATCGGCGGTGTTGATGGTGGTTGCTACATACAGCCGTGAATAAGTTTCTTGCAGCAGCATCCCCAAGCGTGACCAATCGTTCAACCATTCAACAACGTTGGCTTGGTTGATCTCGCGGGCTTCCAGCTCTGTGAGAAAGGGCTCAATCTGCTCCCATGTCCAATCCATGAACTGGAACACATCGGCGGGCAGGGTGTCGAACAAGCGGCTAACAGTCATGTGTGTCCTCTAGAAAAGATAATTGATTCGATATCTGTTATCGGGCGCGGCGTGCCGGTAGGTCGGTAAAATAACGTGGAGTGTGTTTGTACGTCGGGCGACCCAGCGGGTCTCCCCTACAAACGACAAACGCCCCTACAAACAAGCCTCAACATCAGTATTCGCCCACAATCTGCCACGGATTAGGCGCGTAATCGCTGGCGAACATGCGTAACACGAGCCGCGCCGTCCCATGATCGATATACCAGTAATCGGTGCGCCCCTGTGGGTATTGGATGCGCCCTGTAAATGGCGCGGCGGGCGCATATGCCCAACCGAGCGCAGTTTGCACTTGAACATTTTCGCGCCACAGCTTACCGATACCTTCGACGGGTTGGACGCGGTTGACAGGTGGGGTGAGCGTGTCGTCCAAGACGGGCTGTGATGCGTCCCATGTGTCGGGGAACGCTTGCCAGAAACCGTTATTGTACATCACGTAGATCAACGCCCCATCGGCTGTGGGATAGCGATATACACGTCCCCCTTCAAAGTCCTGCCCGATCACGTCGAGCGTGATGACAGGCGACGGACACGCATTGGTGATCTCACTTTCGCCCGCGCGAAACACGAAGAACCATTGATCGCCGCAATCGGGGTTGGGCGTGGGTGGTTCTGGCGGGAGCAGCGCTACCGGCACGCGCACGCCGCCGCCTGCTTGAAGCGGCGTATCGGCGCTGAGGCAGTTGGCGTTTGCCAGCGCGGCGACAGATGTTTCCGCACGCAAGGCGATGCCCGGCAATGTGTCGCCTTGGGTTACTGTGTAGATGAACCAATCTTGACGCGGCACACACTGGGTCGCAATGACGGGAATTTCGGTGGGCGGGCGCGTCGCAAGGATCGACACGGGCGTTGGGCTAGGCAGCGGCGTACCCCCGCCAATCGGGGTAGTGGTCACGATGATCGGCGGCGGGGTTTCGGCGGGTGTGCTTAATGAACACGCCAGCGTGACTGCTGCTGTGCAAACAAGCGCGAATATGCCGCGAATCAACTTCGGCGGCGTGAGCTGCGACGAAGGGATCATACTTATATGCGATCCTCTAGCCGTACCCACGCTGATCCTGAATGTCCAAAATTGAAGGTGGTGGGATGCAAAATTTCCGCCAAAATTTCCAGCGACTCCAGCAGGCGCGGACCGGGACGATTGAAAAACTGATTACCGTCAGTCAAATAGACGTGTCCATCGCGCACAGCGCGTAAGGTCGCCCAACCGGGCTGTGACGTGAGCGCGGGCATTTCTTGGCGCGTTTTGTCGATGTCATAGCCGCACGGCAGCACGATGATCCGGTCTGGATCGGCTGCCCAAAGATCATCCCATTCCATCCACGGCGAATGTGCGCCGGCTTTGCCAAACAAGTTAATTCCGCCCGCCATTTCGATGAGTTCAGGCATCCAATTGCCTGCCGCCATCAGGGGATCGATCCATTCGACGGTGGCGACAGTGACTTTTTCGAGATCGGCGGCTTGAGCGGCAATGGCAGTCATGCGCGCTTCGATGTTGGAACGGACAGACATGCCGTGTTCCGCCACGCCAAGCGCCGACGCAACTCGCTCAATATCCGCGAGCACATCAGCGAGCGTGTTGGGTTCAAGCGAAACGATATGCGCGTCGGCGCTGAGGACACTTTGCGCGACGCGCTTGACCTCATCGAGACTGACCGCGCAGACTTCACACTGCGCCTGCGTGATGATCACGTCCGGGTGCAGTTGAGCAAGCAGCGCATCATCGACGCGGTAGACGGAGAGCGATTCTTGCAGGATCAACTGCACACGATCATCAATTTCGCGGCTGCTGCCTTTTGGGTCGAATTTGGGCGCGGTGAGCGCGGGCAGTTGAACGATACCAGCGGGGTGGTCACATTCGTGTGACCGCCCCACCAACTGATCCGCGAAGCCGAGCGCCGCGACGATTTCGGTTGCGCTGGGAATAAGCGACACGATCCGCATGATTGTCCTTGGGTTATTGACACCAATCCGCGTCACAAAAGACTGTTTGACCGTCCGCGACAGGTGGAAGCGCCGCAAAGGTTTCTGCTGTAACGGGGGTATACGTGTAATCGACGAACACTTGGAAATCCGTCCCTGCGATCAGCATCATGTTCGAAAATTCGCTGCTGCTGCGCGCCAAGGGGGTGAATCCAGTCGAAGGCGGCACAACACCGAGATTGGTACGCGCATTGACATCGCCAAAAGCGACAACGAACTGGCTTTCGACCTGATAGGGCTGGCTCAAGTCGGGGGCGGGAGCAGTATTGGCAGTGGAAGGCTGGATGATGCGTTCTTCGACAAAGCTGTTGACTTGACGTTCCAAATCGGCGCAGTAAGTGGGCTGCGAAAAATCGAGCGTGAGTTCAAAACCGTACACGCGGTCAAGCACAACGGCGAGATTTTGCGCGGCGCGATTGCAGCGATAGACCGGATCATCCCCCTGCCAGCCGCCGGGGCGAAGCGTAGACGCGCCAATGGCGGCATCCGCCAGCAGTTCGAGGTCATGGCGAATGTCACGGGCGACAGCAAGTGGGACACTGACGACTAAGCCCGCCCAATCATCGGGACGGGTATTTGCACCTAAAAGCGCATCGGCAAGAATTTCAAGATCGATGCGGATGAGGATGGGAAGCTGGGGATCGTTCGGGTTCGCGCCGCCTGTCCATCCACCGGGACGTGTGCCTTGTCCCAAGCGATCATTGGCAAGCACTTCGAGGTCGTTGCGAGCAGCGACGAGGATCGGCAGGGCTTCGCTCTGTTCAAGGCTCAAGGTGACTGCGTTGGGGTCTTCTGTCGCGTCGATAGGCGGTGGCAGCGTGGCAAGATTCGCATCGGGGGTGAAGGTCGGGGGCGCATCGACGGGTGGGAGGGTGGGGGCTTCCTGCGCGAATACGCCGCGAGTCGGAACGGAATTGAGCGAAATCACCAACATGACCGTCAACAAAACGGGGACAAGCACAGCGAACAACGCCGCTAAACGTCTGATCATCGGGGGTTCATCCTGTTCGGTACACATCAAAGCGATGAACATTATAACCGATCAATAGGGGTTGGAATGCAAAGGGATCATTGGGGTGGAATATGAGCGAGCAGGGATAGACCTCACCGTGCACGACTTTCTGTGATCCCGCATGGCGGCTGAGGGGTGGAAGAACGGCATTGTGGGGAAAAAGCGGACAATCGGACACGGTGGGCGATGAGGGGTCAAAAATGGAGGGGACTTGCCCCTCCGGTGTTATTTGCGTTTAACGGGCGGAGGATAGCCCGCCCCATGTTTTTCGTCCTTGCCATTTTTACGCCGGAAGAACATTGGCACGCGGTTTCGGTCAAAAGGTTGTTCAACTTGCGTTTCGTCGTCCTCCGCCGCATCACCGCGCGGTAATTCGGTTGAATCGTCTGTCGCGCTGTCGGGTGGCATTTCCGGCAGACAATTTGGCGGCGGCGGGACTCGGCGGCTCATGCCCGTTTCCGTGAGCATTTCAATTTCCGGCAGGCTTTCCGGCATATGGAAGGGCGGGACAAATGGAGGCGTTGATGCCGTCGAATTCGATGCTGTGGTGTCGATGCGGCGGGTAAAAACCTGCTCGCTCTTTTCCGGGTGCAGAATGACACTTTCATCGCCTGCCGCTTCGTCTTCACGGACGCGCAGCGCCCGTGAGGAATGATCTGATGATGGGATCAAGTCGGTTTCGAGCAAATCCATCGCGGATGATCCACCCGCGTCTTCGCCTGCTAAAAGCAGATCAGGCAGCGGGATCACCGGCACATAGCGCACGAAGCCATTGATCAACTGCTTCATGAAAACGGCAGCATCTCGCTTAATGCGCCGCTTGTCGTCAGCGGGGAGATCGTAGGCTTCGAGCTGATCGATGACGAAATCCACCACCCCTTGAATTTCGACGGCGCTGCTATAGTGCATCTCCTGCCGTGACGTGATATAAGGTACAAGCAAATTCGCCATTTGGACGATCACCGGAGTCGCCGCGCCGCGAATTGCCACGATACGCGGCAGTTCTTGATCGGTGTAATAAGCGGCATTCTGCGTAAAGCTGTGGAATAAGCGCGCCGCGAACACTCCATAAAGGCGTTGATGGGTTTCAACCCATTCTTTCAAATACAACGATGCTTGATGTTGCAATTGGGCTGAAACTGTTCCCACCAATACCAACACATTAAATTCGGCAAGCGCGCGCGTTAAGCCCACCAAAGACGGATCGCGCTTCGGTTGTACCGGAAAATCGTATAGACTGCCTCCTGTGAGTGTGGAGGCAAGACGAGCGTAATCGCCCGGCTTCTGCCACCCCGGCGGAACCAGTGTGGGAGCGAACTGTTGGGCGATGCGGATCAAGTGAAGTTCCAGACGTGCAGCATCCACAATAAGTTTGCCTTCTGGTTGGCGCGTGTTGGAGCGTCGTTTCTATGCCCTATTTATATACTATAGGACATTCAAGCCTTTTATTACCCGTGACATTATTCTTACCCTCAAAATTGGGTGGTAGAAACGCGCATCTATTGATCATGAATGGTGTTTTAGGGCGCTTTTGCGGGGGAATATCAATGGGCGCAGCGGGATCAAAATCAGCGAAGGGATCATCATGGGTCAAGATGCTTTGATAACATGTTTCCCGCGCGCGTGAAAGACAGCGCCCCATTTCGCGCCGCAGCGGACGGTATTGGTTGGTCAAACAGCCACCCCAAAAACCCCATACTATGTCGCTCATTTTCCACAACCACCCCATTCTCCCCTACACTGAAATCACATTTACCACACCGTCAGGGAGCGAGGATTATGGTCATGTTGAAGGGGTACAACCAGTTCGCGGGGCGGCACTGGGAAACGGGATCGATCCGTAATGCGCTGGCATATCAAGGCGTAAAAGCGCCGCACACAGGCGAAGCGGTGAGCGAAGCCCTGCTGATGGGTTTAAGCGGCGGCGCGGCATTCGGCTATTTCACATTTGAGTATCAGGGGTACCCGCCGCATATCGCCCTGCTCACCCGCAACACCTTCGATCCGTTTCAAACGCTGCTTAACCGTCTGGCAGTCCCACAAGAGGTCGCGCAGACAAAAACAGCCGCCAAAGGTGAAGCCAATTTGATTGAGGCGCTCGAAAGTGGACACGCGCCCATCGTGTGGGCGGATATGTTCACGCTGCCCTACAACGATTATCCGGCAGACAGCGGCTACTGGGGCATGATGCCCGTGATCGTGTACGGCATTGAAAATGACACAGCCTATCTCGCGGATCGGTCAGCGTGCGCGCTCGAAATCCCCGCTGAAACCCTCACGGCGGCGCGTGCGCGCGTCAAGCAGGACAAATTCCGTGTGATGACACTCGGTGAGCCGGATTGGAAACGTCTACCCGAAATGGTCAAGGACGCGATCCGCCAATGCGCCAGCCTGTTTGACGATGTGCCCCCTAAAGGTACGCGCGATAACTTCGGCTTGACGGGCTTGCTGCATTGGGCGGATATGCTCACCAACACGCGCAACAAAAATAGTTGGGCGCGCTACTTTGAACCCGGCTTGCGGATGTGGATGGCGCTCGTTGGGGACGAGGTTCAAACGGGGGCGTATGGCTTCATCGCGCGGCAAGGGGGCAACAGCGCCGAGCGCGGCATGTTCGCGGATTTTCTCGAAGAAGCCGCTGTGATCCTCAATAAGACGGTCATCAAAGAGGCGGCGGACTTATTCCGCGAGAGCGAGAAGACATGGCGCGTGCTGGCAAACAAGCTTTTGCCGGATGAAGTTCCCACACTTAAGGAAGCCAAGACTCTGCTTGACCGCAAAGAGTCGCTATTCATCGAGCGCGGCGCATCGGCGCTGGATGAGATTCGCGCGGCGAAGAATCGGCTGCGCGCGTTACGCGAAGGGGCAAGCGCGGACTTCCCCATCAGCGGCGATGCGGTCACGGCTTACCGCGCGGGATTGGCGGCACAAGTCTTGAAGATTCACGATCTTGAACGCGATGCCGTCCGCGCCATGCGCGCCGCCTTCAACCCTTAACTTCCCACCGCATCTGGAGGGGTGCATCGTGATGCGCCCGCCCATTCCGCCTTACTATCCCCAAATCGCCCATCTACCTCTGCCACCTTTTCGCCAAACGTGCGTATAGTTGAATACAAAGGGTAAACCCCAACCGATTCAACCGTTAGGTGCTAACCATGTCTAC
Organism: Anaerolineae bacterium; assembly: GCA_034434595.1. Classification (GTDB taxonomy): domain Bacteria; phylum Chloroflexota; class Anaerolineae; order Aggregatilineales; family Phototrophicaceae; genus Flexifilum. Next base: position 88,884 of record DAOTZD010000025.1, on the reverse strand, counting down.
GTTATTTGAGCGAGTGTTTACGGCGATCTTCGGGCAGGCGGGCGCGAAGCTGATCGATGACCTGAACCGCACAACCGACCGCCTGTACGACTTCGTGTATGTGAAAGTGTTTGGGCTGCCGTTCATCGTGTTAGGGGCGCGGCAAACGGGCAAGACCACCATGATCGAGTGGATGCGCCACAACATGAGCGACCTCACCGAACTAGAGGACTTTAACCCCGCGCCCACCGCGCCCGGCGGCGACAACGTATCGACGTTCAGTGCCAAAGTCAGCGGGGAAAACATGCGCCTCAAACCGGTGCGCGATGTTGGCGGCGAATATGAAATGTGGGATACCGACTGGGTAGACCTGTTCCGTGAGGCAAAACCGCGCGGCATCATCTTCTTGGTTGATCACACCGATGTGATCAACCATAAAGACGCGCTCAACTTCGTCATGAACATGATCGACGAAGAAGTCGAAGCGAAAAAGAGCTTGAAAGCGTTCCTGCTCGTCGTCAACAAAAGCGACCTGTGGGGAAACCGTCTCGCGCTCGATGACCTGCTGCAAAGCTATCGCAACGAAGTCACGCGCTTGAAGAATCAGGCGCAGCGGTTGGGCTTCGAGACTTGGATCATCAGCGCCAGCGTCAAAACCGGATCAGGTTTGATGCCTACCCTACGTCAGTTTTTCAACACCATTCGTCCGCAGCCGCGCTAAAACCTCATGGCGCGAATCCTGCACATTGATTATGTGTTAGAAGGCGGGCGGCGCGGGTATCAATTCACTGAACCGACCCGCGATCTTGATCCCGCGCTGGTGAAAGCGATCTGGCAGGGCGCGATGCCACGCGGATCGGCATGGGGCGATGCGGCATATGTCGGCGCGGTATCGCTCAAGTCGTTTCCGGTTGATGATCGCCACATGGCGGCATGTGAAGTCACCATCACGGATCAAGCGGATGAGCTAGGACGACGCGGGATTCGCAAGGCGATCATCCACCTGCTCACGTTGGACGAACACGCGGCATATCTGCGTGAACGGCTGGCAGCGATCCCCGAAGAAATCGTTCAACACGCCGAAAAGCGCCTGTATTCGCGCGAATGGGAACTACTGTTCAGGAAGTATTCTGACCTGCACCAGCCGCGCACGTTGATCAAGCCGCAAACAGTTCTCGCCCATGACTACACGCCCGCCAACTGGCGCTTTGTCGAAGCCTGTATTTTGCTGCTCGTCACGCGGGCAACCCTGCTCACCAACTTGATCGAGATCACGCCCAAGCTCAACCCCTTTGCGGATCGAGCGCTCTCGTTCACCACCTTGGCGCTCGATCCACGCGGCGAAGGACGCATCGTCGCCGTGCCCGTGGATCGGGTGAAGGCGCTCGGCGGCGTGCCATATATTGATTTGCGCTAAACGAGATTAGGCGCGTTTCGCCAGCAACGCTTCGATCTCATCAGCGGCGCGCGCGACTCCGCCCGCTTCGCGCATCGTATCACCAATCCGCGCCGATTCCCGCTGGAAGGACGGATCATCGAGCAAACGCCGCGCTTTCTCGCGGATGGTCTGCGCCGTCACCTGATTTTTCTTGAGCATCAGCCCCGCGCCCAATTCGATCACGCGCATCCCATTCATGGTTTGTTCGTCCTGCTGCGGCACCAGCAGAAGCGGCAGCCCGAAGTACAGCCCATCGCTGATGCTGCCTAATCCCCCGTGCGTGATGAACAGCGATGCCCGCTTGAGAATGTCGATCTGCGGCACCCAGTCGTAAATGGCGATGTTCTCCGGCAGCGTCCCGAACGCTTGTGGGCTAATCCCGCGCCCTGTACTCATGATCACGTATTCGCCCGCGCCCGTAAACGCTTCGATACACGCTTTGAAGAACGCCATGTTGTCGTTGATGAGCGACCCCAAGGAGATGTACACAATCCGCCGATCCCCCGCGAGGTGCAGCGGGAATGACTCGTCTTGCGGCGGATCATTTTCCACACGCCCGACAAAGCGCACGCTTGGCGATACCCCATCAGCATACGGCTGATAGTATTTCGATGTGTAGCTGAACGAGAGATCGCCCAAGCCGTTCATGATGCCCGTTATCCCGATGGACGGGATGTTGTACTGCTTGCCAAGCGCGTCGGCGATCTTTTTCGCTTCATACCCCACGCCGAAATCCATCAGCAGTCTGGGCAGAAGCGTACTCGCTATCTCCCAATTCAACATCTGACGAGCCGATCCAATAGGCATCAGCGCAAGCGATGCGACACCGGGAATGCCCAAAATGCGCGGGAGAAGCTGACCCCACGGACACATGCCGTCGAACAGGATGTAATCCGGTTTTTCCTCACGCGCAGTCTCGATCAGTTCCGGCAGAATTTCGGCGGTTGTATGCATCAAAGCGTGCGCTGCTCGCATTGGACGGCTTCCATCTAAGCCTCTGCTGGTGAAATAATCATCTCGCACAAGCGGTGAATACGCGCGAAATTCCGCGCCCGTCGCTTCAACTTTTGCGCGATAGCTGTCCGTCAAGTAATAGATGATATGGTGTCCACGTTTGGTTAATTCCGCGACCAGCGGCAGCGATGGATTGACATGCCCGTGACCGGGAACATTAAAGAAGTAGGCTTTCGGCATCGTGTATCCCCCTTTTGAGCCTACATCACAGTTTACGGGGATTTCGCCGTTTCGTTCACCCCTATCTTGAGCCAGCGGCGAAGCTGCTTCTGAAAGATCAGCGGGAGCGCGCTCACCACCGCGATTCCCACATACAGCGCCACCACTTCCACCCGCGTTTCCGTCATGGATGATCCAAGCGCCACCGCCACCAGCGTCGGGATAATGCCAACCGTCGCGGAGACAATCAAGTAGGTGCGGAATGGCAGTCGAGTCATGCCCACCGCGTAGCTGATGAAATCGTAGATTGAGAACAGGAACAAACGCGCGTAGCTCAATGTTTTCCAGTCCACAATTTGCCCCGCGAATTCGTCGGCGCGGCGTAACCCTTCTTCGCGCACAAATCGGCGCACCACTTCCCGCCCGAATCGCCGCGCGATGAAGAAGCTGATCGACCCGCCGATCACTTCGCCGATCACCGTGTAAATTGTGCCGGGAATTAAGCCGAACATGATGCCCGCCGAAAACTGAATCGGCCCGCTGCTCAACGGCGCGAACACGAACGTCAGCGCCTTGACGAGTATGTACGCCAGCGGTGCAAACACGCCCGCTTCTTCGATCAGCGCGCGAATCCGTTCCGCGCCGATCACTTGAATGGCGATGATCAACGTCACCGTCAGCACGACAAATCCCACCACCGCGCCGATCAAGGGCAGAAGCGATGATTTCTTCAATTCGGGTGTTTCACTTGGCTGCATCGCACATCCTCTTTTGGGATTTACTCCACCGTCGTCGCGGCTTGCGGCGACAGTGTGGTATTTTCCGACCAGTTGCCGCCGAAGTCCATTGCCCACACCGCGAACTCATAGAATCGTCTGCGTTCGCCTGTGTATTCTGCGCTCGTCACGTTCGTGTCCAACCACGGCGACCAATCCCCGCCATCGACGCGCACCCACACAATGTACCGTTCCACGCCGCCATCTTCCACCGCGCCCCATTCGACCCTAAACGTTGGCGGGCTGGTGATCGGTAGGGCGACCATTGTCGGGCGCGGCGGCGTAATGTCGAACTGCGGCGCGGTGGTCGGGCGAATCGTCGGCACAGGTGTAATCGTCGGAATGGTGTTGACGGGCGCGGGCAAAGTCGCCAGTGTCACATCCGCCGCGCTGCCCACGCCTTCCGGCGTACCCATATCCGACTGTGCGACGGTGTTCGACGGAAAGCCTTCGACATGGATCAATCCCGGATCAGCCGCCGCGAAACCGGGCATGATTTGTTCCACGATGATATACGGCGCGCCGCCCGTGATGGTTTCATCAATGCCCGATGCCGCTTGCAGCCCAACGCGATACACGCCCCCATCGGGCGTGAGCATAAAATCTTGATTGTCGATGGTGTACAGCGCCGCCGCGCTCCCGCTTGCAGGGATGATCGCGTTGACGCGGTTGGGCATACGACTCCAGATTACGTAAATGCGACCACTGATCGCGCCCGCAGACTGTCCCGCCGCACCGGCGGATGTCGTGCGGTCAAACACAATCGCTGTCGCTTGCCCCGCGAGATCGTAGATGCGCCCGCCGCTGAAACCGCCATCCCCGAACAGCGTACTTAACACGCGGAACGCGGTTGCAGCAGGACGCGGCGATCCCGGCTGCGGATGCTGGCTGAAACACGAGGCCCCGCGTTCGTTGCGAAATAAACCGAACGCATCGCCCGCGCCGCCGCTGTCCGGCGCGAAATCAGTCCCGCCCGCTTGATTGCCGCAGTCGTCGTAGAGCTGATGAAAGAACACCACGTCCGCGCCCGCCGCCCATGCGTAGGCGCTGCTTTGAATCACATACGATGCCTGCTGGCTCATCGTCCCGCGATACAGCCGATCCGCTGGATTACCCGCCGTCCATGTTGGACCGGGATAATCGTTCCACACGGGAACACCGCTTTCGTTCAGCCAAATCGGGCGTTCAAGCCCGTAGCGGCGCAGCGTTTGACGCATCCGCGCGACCATGATCCCGCTTCGGCGTGGGCTGGTATAGGCATGAACAGCGGCAATATCGAAGTACCAGTTATGCCGCCCCGCCGCCGGATCGCGGCTGATGACGGCGAGGGTTCTATCCAGATAATCGAGCACATTCGGGTTGTTATACGCAAGCCCAGCGAACATCACCCGCGCGAACGGATCGACCTGTTTGATCGCCAAATAAGCGACTTTGAGCATCCGCGCATAAGCATCAACGCCGCCCTGCCAAAACATCGGCAGATCGGGTTCATTCCAAATTTCCCATACGCTGATTCCCTGTGAGGCATTCCAGCGCATTTGTACCGCCAACTGCCCGCCGGGACGATAGCGCGCGACAGCCGACGCGACGAAATACGCCCAGTGATTCGCGGGATTGATCGCTTTGCCGGGGGCGGGATCATCGGTGCCATCCGCGAAGATAGGCGCATTCAGGTTGGTGATTGATTCGCCGCTGCGGTAGCCGCCGGGGATACCAAGCAGAATCGCGTTGGTGCGTAAGCCAACGCTCACATCGCCCGCCACCACTTGATCGACTGCGGTCCAGTTGAACGAACCGGGTGAGGGTTCAACGCGATCCCAGTAGATCGGGAAGCGATTCCAGCCCGCGCCGACCAGCAGCGCATTTTGATAACGCAGCGGATTCACCGGATGATCCGCCGAATTGATGAACGTGATCCCCAAGCGAGAAGCGCGAATGTAACCATCGTTAAAAAACTGCGCGTTCGCGGATGGGGATACAGCACCCAAAAGGATGATTAGGCTGGCGCACAGCAGGGCGATCCATGCAGCGCGTGGGCGATAGCGAAGGGTCATCGGCTGATAAGCACGCTAGACACGATCATCAGGCGGGGAATCGCTCACGCCGAATACTTCTTCGTCAGTTTTGCCGTCGTCCCACATGATGCGGAACTGCTTTTCCCAGAATTCAAACCAATGCGCCGACTGTGTGCGCGCGATATTGATGTGCATCCGGTTGCTGATGCGGTCGTTCCGGTAGCCGATAAATTCCACCACCAGATGCCCGTTCTTGTTGTCCGGGTTGACCACCGTCAGGCTGAAACCGGGATTATACGACAGCAGTTTGAATTCGAGTTTTTGGGGGTACTGACGTTTCATGCGCCGCAGCACGCGCAGCGATCCATCGATATCGTGTTCAAGGTCGAATACGCGGTCAAGCTGCTGTTTAAGCTGATTCATCGACGACTCAACCGTTGGGTTTTGAATCAGCATCCGCACCTTGCCGCCTTTTTCGAGAATCTCGCTTTCGATGTATGCCGCTTCGCGCAGCGCGTTCGCCGCCGAAGGTCCGTAAATCCACAGTTCTTTGCTGTTGGCGATGAACTCGCGGAATGGTCCGTAATTCTGGCGGTCAAGCAGCACTTGATCGAGATCAGGCACCTTGTTTTCCGGTTTTGTGCCGCGAAACACCAGAATCACCAGCGCGGCGATCATCACCGTGAGTTTGATGTCATCCGAAACATCGCCAATAAGATCGAGAATCACCAGCGCCACACCAACGGCGCTCACCACGTAAGATTCGATGTTGCGTCCGCTGGAGAAGTCTTTGAGGATGCGCTGGAAACCGCGCGTAAGCGAGTCGATCACGAACGTCACCTTTGGAATGGGCTGTGCTTCACGAACACGATAATGTCGTGGTTAGTATAACACGATGCAATCGCGCGGCGAAATTCCCCCTACGCGACAATCAACTCCGCCAACTGCGCCGGATCAACGCTGCCGCCGCTTAACACAAGCACGACGTTTCGCGCGGGCGGCAGTTCGTCGTGGTGATAGCGATATGCCGCCAGCGGAAGCGCCGAAGTCGGCTCGATGATCAACTTGTGCATCAGCACCATTTCGCGGACGCTGGCGCGCAGTTCGTCTTCACTTACGCTGAGAATGTCATCCGCGTACTGCTGGAGATGCGCGAACGTGATCGGTTCGACAGCCAGCGTTCGCACGCCATCGGCAATCGTGCGCTGTGCGTCTTGCGGCGTGATCTTGACGATTTGCCCGCTGCGAAGTGAGGCCTGCGCGTCCGCCGCGAACGCTGGCTCTACGCCGACCACTTTGACCGACGGCTTGAGCGATTTCAACGCCGCTGCCACGCCGCTTAAAAGACCGCCCCCGCCCACCGGAGTCAACACCAAATCCACATCGGGCAAATCCGCGAAGATTTCCAAGCCAATCGTTCCTTGCCCCGCGATCACGAAATGATCGTTGAACGGCGGCACCAGCACGTAGTTGTGTTCCGTCATTAGGCGATGAGCAACCTCATCGCGCTTCTCGGTCAGCATGTCGTACAGGACGACCTGCGCGCCGTAGCTCCGCGTGTTTTCAATTTTGATGCGTGGAGCGCTGTCCGGCATCACAATTACCGCCTTGATGCCCAACGCCCGCGCCGCATACGCCACCCCCTGCGCGTGATTCCCCGACGAATACGCGATCACGCCGCGCGCCCGTTCTTCGTCGCTCAACGCGGCGATTTTGTTGTACGCGCCGCGAATCTTGAATGATCCAATCGGCTGCAAACTCTCTGGCTTGAAATACACCCCCTCAAGTGTATGTGCCTTGATCAGCGGCGTGTGGTAGGCAGTCCCCGCGATGCGCGCCTGTGCTTCGCGAATCGCGTCCAGTGTGATCAATTCCATAAATAACAATCCCCCTGTGTGCTAGGGGAATTGTCGTGTGAAATCGGTTGTGTGAATAGATACACAGTGAACCAACTCGCGCTTTTTACCCTCACCCTATAGAGAGGGTCGGACACGGTGAAACCGTGTTTCACTGTGTCCGGGGTGAGGTTGCATTTATGAGCAGGTCAACCCGGTTGGCGTGATCGCTTCGCTCCAGCGGCGGTCAAACTCCGCGAGATACTGTGCCGCCAAATCGGGATCGCGGATGATGACCAAGTTCTCATCGTTGGAATCAATCGCGTTCGCGCTGAAGTTGAATGATCCGGTCAGCACCGTCGTGCGGTCAATGACGATGACTTTGTGATGCAGAATGAAGGTATTGCCATCCTGCCGCACTTGCAAGCCCGCGCAGAACATCGGCGTGAGTTCGGCGTACTGCGTTTCGCTGCCCACGCGCTCAAAGATACCGCGCAAATTCACGCCTGCACTCGCGCGGTTGATCATCGCGTTTGCCATGTCATCGACGGTGTACGAGAACGCCATGAACCGGATCGACTGCCGCGCGCCGTTGATCTCGCGGATGATCGCTTCGACAACTTCGCCTTCTGGGGCGAAATAAATCTCAATCGGGATGCCGTCTTGGTTGAAGACATTCCCCGTGCCCACAGGCGAACGCGGACCAAACTGCCCGCCGACAAACATCTCGTCAAATTCGGCTTGATACACGTTCACCGCCGAACGTGACCGCAGCACCAACGCGTTATTGTTGTTGCGGTACGTGTCGTTGACGGTGTAGTTCCACGATCCCGTCCATACGAGCGTACTGTCGATGATTGTGAATTTATTGTGCATCAACGCGCTGCGCCCATCCACGACGACGGGAATCCCCGCATTCACCAATTGACCGAGCGTGGTGTTGTCATCTTCCAGCCCGTCTTCGTCATCGGTGACAATTCGCACGCGCACCCCGCGCGTATGTGCATCCAAGACCGCGCGCGTCACCGTCGGCAGGTTGAACTCATATCCCGCGAGATCAATCGTCGAACGGGCGGCGGCGATGCTGGCGGCGAACATTTCGTCAACGCCGCCGAAATACGTGCTGGCATCACGGCTGCCATCCGGCGCGGTGAAATACACCTGCCAGAATCCGCGCTGTGCGCCCACCGCGCGGCGCAGACCGAACGTCGTCACACCTGTAGTCGTCGTCGCCGTAATTTGCACCGCGGGTGGGCGCGTCGGTGTCGCCGAGTCAGGCGCGCGCGTATTGGTCACCGTTGGGGGACGCGGCGTATTCGTCAGCGTCGGCGGGCGGGGTGTCGCAGTGGGCGGCGCATTCGTTGGAATGAGCGTAGTCGCGCCGGGGATCGGCGTAAAAGGCGGCTGTGTACGAATATTATCCCCGCCAGATGGCACTGGAGTACATCCGACGATCACGAGAACAGCGATGAGCAAAAGCAAAGGGAATGCGAATCGGGTACGGCTGCGATTATTCATGCGCGGGGATTTCCTATGGATTTTCGGAAGTAGGGTCATCAGAAGTTGGAGTTTCCTCTGGCGGCGCGGTATTGAAAAAGTCAAGAATCGACGCGGCAGACGGATCGGGCGGCGGGGGTGGTTCTGCCGCTTGCGCCTTAAACAGGGACGCGGGGGGATTCACCAGCGCCGACAGCGCCGCATCTGCTGTGGGCAGCGCTGCGCCATCAATCCATGCCGTGAGCGCGTTCAGCACCGGCAGTTGATCGCCCACATTAGCGGGCAGCGTTTCCGGCGCGGATTCTTTTAGCGATGGATCGACCTGTGCCGCCAGCGCGCGAAATTGATCCGTGGGACTTTTCACGCCAGAATCCCCTGTTTGTGCAGCCGATTCCGCCGCCGCTTTCGCTGCGCCCGCTGCTGTCGTGATCTGTGCGGGGGATGCGTGCGCTAATCCGGTTGCGTCCGCGAGCGTGTCGAGTAAGGCTTGCTGTTCTTCGGGCGACATGGACGCGCGCGCCCCGACAAAGCGGTTGATCTTTGGGAGTAGGGCGCGCAGTTTCGCCACGCCCTGTTCAAAATCTGCTTCATCAACGGCTTGTGTGTGCAGACGTGCCAGCCGATTTTTCGCCCACGCGATCAGCGATTCGGCTTCGCTGTCGGTCAAGTCTTCGCGCCATCCCGTATCTTCTGTGATTCGCTGCAAAACAGCGTCGATTCGGCTCATGGTTATGCCTGACCATCCGCATTCATGCTGTCACTCTCCTTAAAATGTTCGTGCGGCTGCGCTTCGCCCGTGTCTGTGCCACCTTCTTCCACCGGGAAAAACGGCTGGAGCAGTTCGATAATCGCCGTATATTGGCGCTGCTGCGCGCGTTCGAGCGGGGTCTTACCGTCAAAATCGACGGTATAAGGGTTGGCATCGTTCGCCAGCAGCCATTTGACCATCTCGGTTTGACCAAAACTTGCCGCCCCATGCAGCGGACTGCTTCGCCCATCCTCCACATTGATCGCCGCGCCCGCGCTGAGCAGCATCGTCGCAATCGGGATGTTTCCGGCAATTGCTGGGAAATACATCACGGGGATATTGTGCGCGCCTACCGCTTCATACAAACCGGGATCGTCGTTCAACATTTGCCGCACATCGTCGGCGCGACCCAGCATCGCCGCCGTGCAAATATCCAGCGGGGCACCCTGTTCGAGCAAAAATTCGGCAATATCGGCGCGTCCAGTGTGCGCCGCCGCTTGAATCGGCGTTTCGAGCCACGCGGCATTTTCGTTGAGCAGTTCATAACGCTCCGCCAGCATCGACTTCACCTTGTCGAAATCGAAGTGCGCGGCGACGACGAACTCATTGATCAATTCTTGGCTTAAGTGAGTTGTTGGCGCGTCAATGGGCATCAGTTCGCCATCATCACTGACGACATATTCCCCTTCCAACGCCGCGTCATCATCAGGGCGTGTTCCGCCTGCCAAACCTTGTGGGGAAAGATTGTCACTCGTCATGAGTATGATCTCCTTCCATAATCCATCTGAAAAACAGATGTTCTCTCTCTATTGTACCCGATTACACGCGCACCCGTGCTATAATTCGCCTCACATTTTCGTTAGAGGAGTCGTGATGACGGGTGAATCGCGCGCCACCGCGCGCCAACAGGTCGTGCGCTGGGGCGTTCTCTTTGGGGTAATCGCGCTGGTGCTGCTGGTCGATCAAGTGAGCAAGAAATGGGTGTTAAATCAAATGTTTTTCGGGGAAACGCTTCAGCCAATTCCCGCGCTCGTCCCCTATTTTCAACTGACGCTCACAGAAAATCGCGGCGCGGCGTTCGGGTTTTTGCCCCAAGCAAGTGATATTTTTCTCGTCATCGCCTTGATTGTGATTGTGGCGATGGTGTTTTTCTATCCGCGTTTGCCCGCGCGCGCATGGGCGACCCGCATCGGCATGGGGTTGATTGGCGGCGGCGCATTGGGCAACGCGCTTGACCGTCTGCAATACGGCGCGGTCATCGACTTCATTCATTATCAAATCCCGGGTTTGATTTCGAACGTGTCCAACCTTGCCGATCATGCGATTTTACTCGGTGTGATCATCATCCTCATTCAAAGCTGGCGTACCGACAGTTCCCCTAAACCAGCGGGGGATGCGTCCAGCGATGTGCGAACCGATGGTGAAAACCCTGTATAATTAAGCGTATTCCCACCAGCAAAGGAGAGTTCCCTTGCGTAACCAGTTTTCTCATACCATCAATGTGACACTTATCGCGGCGGCGGTTTTAGTGCTTGCAACCGCGTGCAGCCAATTGGGCACAGGCGGCGTGGTCAGCGTGCCGACCACAGGCGACACCGCCAATGATGCCGCCGCCGCGCAGCAGTATCTACCGAGCATCCCCGGTTATTTGTCCGTCGAAGCAAGTGATATTGTCAGCGCGATTACATCTGTGGGTGCACCCGCGTCACTCATCACCGGTAATCCAGCCGCTGCCGCGATGTTCGCGCAAATTCAAGGGATGATGACTTGTTACAGCAGCGTCGGCGCAGTCGCCGCGCGCGTGTATGCTCAAGCGGACATTGCCACTGTGCTGGAAGGTCAAATCCCATCGGCGGGGGTGCTGGCAGTTGTCAATGTGGATCGTGTGGTGAATAACTTCTTGCCATGCGCGTTGGGCAGCGGACGCGGCGAAGGCTTTGGCGCGCAAACTGCTTCACAGCCATGCGCGGGTTCGGGATCGATCCAAGCCGCCAACGGCGAAACTATCACTTACATTTACGCCGCCACCAACGAAGACCTGTGCCGCACATTCGCGGGATCATTCCGGTAACGCTCAAGTGAGCGCTATCACAGTAGATGAAAAAAGGGCGGGAATAATCCCACCCTTTTTGTTTCACAGATACCCATGCCCGCGCAGAAGGGTTAACGGTTGAGGTTAACTTGTCTTGGGAATAATCTAAACAAAACCCGCATACGTTCGTTTATCGTTTGTCCATGCCAGATGACCTGATTGTTGTGCAGAACATGTCCGCTGCCATATTCATAGTTGTAGAATGGAATTTGCCCCGCCTTAAAATCGGCAAACAACTGCGCGGCTTCTGCCGCAGCATTGAAATTCCCATTCCCACCATCTCGAACACCGACTTCGCCCTCTAACCCCGGTGCTTGGAGTGTTCCAACTGCCAAACCCGGCGTGTTTTTTCCTTTAGGCACTCTGCTGGCAAGTATTTCACACCACTGCCATTTCGTCGGGGTTGCTCCGGGGGCTACCGGTCCCGCACCTTGCACCCCAACAGTCCGCAGCGATATGAAATTCCCCAATGCCCTACCCCATGCTGCCGTTTCAATTGGCACTGTGCGCCCCGTTGAAGCGGCGAAAATCTGTTTCACTTTATCCAGCAAGAAGTAATGCTCTCTTGTACTGGGGTTACTTAAGGCATCTAGGATGGCGGTTTCGTAGCCTACGGCACCGGCATAGATATTCTGCAAGACCTGATCTGTAATGGTGTTGCTATAAAGGCGATACCCATTTTGCGGTGTTGCTTCGCCCGGTGTCATGAATTTCAGCTTTAAGGCATTGTCTGCGTCAATCATAAACGGGCGATTTTGCGCGTCCCACAGAATATTCTCGCCGTGCAGGTCGGTCAACCCCGTCATCAGCACGAACATCAGCGATTCTTTTATCCCTTGCGTCAGTGGACGCGCCATGCCTTGGGGTAAATCCTTCGCCTGTGTAGCGACAACCTTTTCGCACAGCGTCCCTAAGCCGGGTGCTACTTTCTGTTTGTATGTGGTAATCTGGTCATTTCCCGCCAAGCCCACTTCCGTATTTAGGTAGTTTGCTAGGCTGTCGTTCTGCGTTCCAAACATCCCTTCTTCAAGTTCGCGGTCTTCCGGCTTAAAGACCATTTCGTGTGTACCCGCCGCATTATATTCTGGTGGACCACCGAGCGGTTTATTGAACTTGAGGAACATCACCCCCAACCCGTGTTCGTGCAGGTCGCTGCCACTCAGCTTAATTTCGGTGATTGTGACATTGTTCCCATTTGGCGGGTTAAGCCATTGTCTCCAGTGTTCCAAAGCATTGCGAACATAGGTAGCACCCGCGCTGATACGCTGGAAGGGACCACCGGGGTCCATCACCCATTCGTAATAACTGAGGAAATTGTCACCCGAACTGGTCTTTCCCAAGTTATCCCAGCGCAGCGCCTTCGACCCGTCGCCACTGGCAAACATAATTTTTCTCAGGTTCGCCGGGGTGACGAGCAAATTCTCCCATGGGAGTCCGCCAATCGCCGCCCGAATAACCCGTTCCAGTTCGGCTAACAGATAGGCTTCAAATACGTTGGAATCCACCTGACGTTGTTCGTCGGCATCCAGCGCGTTTATGGTGCCAGCTACTGGATCGATACTTTTGTAAGTGCCTTGGTGTTTGGCAATTTTGAACCCCGGGTTGGATACACTGGTTTCAATTTCAACAAATTCCCCGGTCAGCTCGTGCCAGTTAAGTCGTGCGCGCTCGATATTTGCTCTGTTTGGCGGTTTGTTCGCGCCTATGTCCGCCTGCTGTGGATAATTCTTAGCTGCACCCACTTTTGAACTGCGAATATACGTCGTGGCAGCCATGTTCGCGGCAGTCCAATTGGCACTCGTGACATTAACGGCTTTTGTCCATGAGACATTGGAGCGAAATCGTCGATTTTGTGTTTTCTGCTGCGCGGTGTCAGCCACAATTTCAGAGCCAGAATCAATTCTGTTCCCGACATGTACGTTCCACGCATTGTCATTTCGCAGATGGGCATTGCCAGTGACGGTAAAAGGTTGGAACGCCCGTTGAATTTCATCCGGTGACGATGACACATCCCCCGTCATATCCGCTGTCGTTGGCTGCCCCTCCGGCTTTCGGGTTGGTGATTGCTTTTTCAGAAGGCGCTGTACGGCTGCATTGCCAACCGTCCGCTGAAGTTGAAGCAGATGCGCGGGGGACTTCACATGTGGGGCACGTTTGTCTTGTGCGTTAAGCGGCGCATCTCCCTCATGAGATGTCTCTATATTTGGGGTTTGTGAACGCTGCTTTTCCTGCTGAACTTTCTTCTGCGTATTGGACTGATGTTCAGGCATAATGAGACCATTTCTTGAACAACACTGCTTAAAATCGAATTATTTGGATAAGTGTTTTTCCCAATAGTTTACACGAATTTGCTCCCAGCGATACATATCAAACAGCCTCTGATTTTCCGGTGTCATCGGCTTCCGCCGATGACACCTCTCATAAGCAATCAGCGTTAGAGAATCTTGAACGATGCCAGTCCCGGACTGATGTCCGACGTGGTGTTCTCTTGGTCATGCTCCGCGCGTGATTCCCGTTCTGTACGCGCGCGTTCCCGTTCACTGGTCGTCATGCGCGCATCGCGGGGTTCACGTTCATCGGCTTGATCATCGGGCGGCGGGGGATAAATGCGCGTGGCGTGGACTTTCCGCACACGTCGATTTTCCACCCGTTCCACCCGCAAAATCACATGATCGACTTCGACAATCTGTCCCGCATGTGGCACCGCGCCAATCACGCTGGTGATATACCCGCCGATGGTGTCGTTTTCTTCGTTGGAAAGTTCTACGTCGAGCAGTTCATTCACATCGTCGATGTTCATCGCGCCATCGAGCAGATAGGTGTTTTCGCCTAACGGGGTCACTTCAGGGTCTTCGTTTAGGTCGTACTCGTCTTTGATGTCACCGACGATTTCTTCAACCAAATCTTCTATCGTGACCAACCCGGATGTGCTGCCGTATTCATCGACCAGCACGGCGATATGCACCTTGCTCTTTTGCAGTTCTCTAAACAAGTCGTCCGCGCGTTTGCTTTCCGGCACAAAATACGCTGCCCGCATCACATCGCGGATGGTGCGCTGCCCAAAACCGCCATTACGAACCAATCCGAGCAGGTCTTTGGCGTACAGCATCCCCTTCACATGGTCGATGTCGTCTTCATAGACCGGAATGCGCGAGTGCCCACTGTCAACGATAATCTTGAGCGCCTCATCCAGCGATTCGTTGATCTCCACCGCCGAAATATCTGGGCGGGGGATCATGATTTCACGCACGATGATCTCGTTGAACTGAAGCACCGAGTAGATCATCTCTTTTTCATCGCGTTCAATCGTCCCGCCGCGCTGCCCCACTTCAACCAGCGTCATGATTTCTTCTTCAGTCACAGCTTTGAGAATGCGTTCGCCCCCTGTGGCTTTGCTGACGCTGTTTTGCAGGGCATTCAGCACCGCGACCAGCGGTTTGAGCAGCAGCACGAGCAGACGCATCACGGGGACGACGATGCTCAATAATTGGTCGGCATATGCCCGCCCAATTGTGGATGGGACAAGCCCGCCCAACACGAACGTGATCACGCCTACAGGGAGCAGCACCGCGAGATAGCCAACTGTCGGGTTCGCCAGCACGTTTCTTACAGGATCATCGATGCGCGCTTGGATGAGCGGCTGCGCGATGGTGATAAGGGCGTGCGACACAATCGCGAATCGCAGCGCCAATAGAATGATTTGACAGGTGAGATAAAGTTGCGAGAGGTTTTCGACAAGGATCAGCGTGTGCTTTGCGCGTTGATCGCCATCTTCTGTTTTTTCCTTCAACGCCGTCAAGCGGCAGTTGATGAGGGCGGAATAGGCGAGTTCAACCGCCCCGTGTAAAGCTATCAGGATGCCAAGCATCAATAGGCTTGGTAAACTACCGTCGTCCAAGTTACCCTTTCCTCAATAGAGGACATCTTGGTATAAATTCTAGCACACTCTCGCATCTGCTATCAAGATACCCGCATTTTGAGGGTTGCCAAAATGGATTATTTTCAAGCCCTCAGCGCCATCATCCGCCCGATTCGCGCCTGTAATCTTCCCCACACACTCGAACCGATGAAGGCGCTGCTTACGGCGATGGGCAGCCCCGAAAAATCGCTCAAGCGTGTGATTCTCGTCGCGGGATCAACGGGCAAAGGGACAATGGCGCATCATCTCGCGTTGAAAGAGGCGCTGAAAATTGGTGAGTTTGTCGGCTTGTACACCAGCCCGCATGTTAACATTTTCCGTGAGCGTATCATGTATTTCGCTGCTGATGCACGCCTACACACCATCCAGACCGACGATGTAATCGCAGGTGTAGAGGTCATCCTCGATGCCGCCAAGCGCATCGACTATCAGCCAAGCACGTTTGAGGCGACAACCGCGCTGGCGATGTGGTGGTATGCAAAAAACCACATCGCAACCGCCGTGCTTGAAATCGGCTTGGGTGGGCGTTTCGATGCTGTCAACGCGATTCCGCATCAGGTCTGTGTGTTCACGCCCATTGAACTGGAACACGCCGCCATGCTGGGCGGCACGCTCGAAAGCATCGCTTGGCATAAAGCCGGGATTATTCAGCCGGGATGCGAAGTGTTCACCCTGCCGCAGTCGCCAGAAGTTATGACGGTTCTCGAACGTGAAGCCGCCGCGCAGGGAACACAAATCCAGCCATATCCTGATGCAGACACGATTCAACACCGGATGTCGCTCGTCATCTGCGAAAATCGCCGCATCCTCATTGACGGGGGACACACGCCGAAAGCGGGCGCATATTTGATCAAGCAGCTCAACACACCCGGCTTAGGGAATATCCGCTTAGTCGAAAGACGAATTGCAGTCGTAATCGGCATGTTACGCGACAAAGACGCGGCAGGCTATATTGCCAACTTTGACGCGCCCAACGTTCACCTAATTTACACCTCACCCGGCGGGGATCGCGCCCTCACCGCTAACGAACTCGCCGCACGTTACACGCCAAAACACGCCACCCAGTCGATCATCCCTGACCTTGAGAACGCGCTAAAATCGCTGATTGACCGCCCCGAAACCGTGTTCATTGTGTGCGGATCGCTGCGGATGGCATCGCGCACGCGCGAATTTTTCGGCGTGATTCCGCCACATCTGCTCGAAGAATCGCGCCGCACACGCGAACTATTTGAAGGCGACAGCTATCGAGAGCGACTGAAACCCGATTGATGTGTTTATACAATGATGCTTACTTAATTAGATCACGCTTTGTAGAGACGCGCCATGGCGCGTCCGCTGGAAGCCCCTACATACGGAGAGAAAACCAAATGGGATACCTAGACGACGCGCCGCGCGGCTTGTATTTTGAGGATATTGTCGTTGGGCAAAAGATGGTCACGCGCGGGCGCACCATCACCGAAGCGGATGTGGTCAATTTCGCAGGGCTGACGGGCGATTACAATCCCATGCACACCGACGCGGAATACATGAAGAACAGCGCCTTCGGTCAGCGCGTGGCACATGGGATGCTCACGTTGAGCTACGCTGTTGGTCAAGCGTATCAACTTGGTTTCATGGAACGGACAGTGCTGGCATTTCGCGGATTAGAGATGAAATTCAGCTTACCCGTGTATATTGGCGACACAGTGCATGTAGAGCTTGTCGTGCGTGAAACCAAAGCAGCGGCGCGCATGGGCGGCGGCATCGTCACGCTGGATGTGAAGATCATCAATCAGGACGATAAAACCGTTCAATCCGGCGAGTGGATCGTGTTGATGGCAAGCAAGCCAACGGCATAATCCGCATCGACAATCGCGCGTCTGTCGTTGGTAGGGGCGACCCATCGGGTCGCCCGCCACACCCATGATTTACCTAACCCCTGTTCAGGGTCTATTCCAACAAATGCGCCACTTCTTCTCGATACGGGAAACTCGTCTGCGTGCCGATCTTGAGTACGCTCAGCGTGGCAATCGCTACCGCGCGCCGCACCGCTTCGATTAAGGGGCGCTTTTCGCCCAAGAAATAGGCTAGACTTCCGACGAAGGCATCCCCCGCGCCTGTGCTATCCACCGCCTTGACTTTCTCCGCGGGGATATATTGGGGCGCGTTCAATCCTTCAATGAGCATCGCCCCGCGATCCCCTAACGTGATCACCACATCTCGCACGCCGCGCCGCTGCAAATCGCGGGCGGCGGCTTCGGCTTCGGCGGGGGTTTTGCTCGGCAGACCGGTCAGCATCGCCGCTTCAATTTCGTTCGGGATCAGCACATCTGTCAGCGCGATCAGCGGTTCGGGCAGCGGCGCGGCGGGCGCAGGATTGAGAATGGTCACAATGTGCGATGCTTCATTTTTGGCGATGCGAAAGGCTTCTAAAATCGTCGCTAACGGAATTTCCAACTGGCAAATCAGCACATCGGAAGCGAGAATAGCTGCTTTACAGGTGTGAACATCCGCCGGAGAGAGCGCATCATTCGCGCCGGGAACCACAACAATCGAGTTTTGTCCGGTGTTGTCATCCACGTTGATAAGCGCCACGCCGGATGCGCGGGTATCATCTCGCAGCACGAATTCCGTGTCTATTCCATTCGTGCGATAATTGCGTTCGGTGTCGTCGCCAAAAATATCGCGCCCCACTTTGGTGACGGCGCGCACCTGTGCACCCAACCGCGCCGCCATCACCGCTTGGTTTGCGCCTTTGCCGCCGAACCCAAGTTGAAAATGTGTCCCGAATAGGGTTTCGCCAGCGGCTGGGATACGCGGCACACGGGCGATCAGATCAATATTGGAACTGCCGATCATACAAATTTTAGGGGCAGACATGCCTTCACCTTTGAACAAAACAAAAAGAATACGCGCTATCCATTTTGATTTTGCGTGAATTATACCGTGCAACGCTGCTGACAGGTGATGAACCCATGCACGTCTTGATGATCAGCCTTGATCCGGCGCTTCTCAACGCCGAAAGCGACTCCTACCGCCGCCATGTCGAATACGCGCGCCTTGCCGGGCGGCTGACGATCCTTGTACTGACGCGGGCGCAGCCACAAACCGCGCCCAAAAACACCGACGAGCTGACCTTCATCCCGGTGATCAGCAGACATCCCGCGCTCTACGTGTTCGACGCGCTCCGCGTGCCGATTCCGCCCGATATTGACCTGATCGTGACGCAAGACCTGTTCTTAAGCGGGTTGATCGGCGTGTTGAAGCGCGGAAATCGCCGCGCGCCGCTGTTGGCGCAAAATCACAGCTTCATCTTTGAAAATCCCGCGTGGCTGGCGGAACATCCCGCCCGCAACCGCGCTTTGATCGCGCTGGCGGGGTGGGTGCTTCACCGCGCCGATTTTTATCGCACCGTGAATCAACGTGAGCGCGAAAACGCGGTGCGTCACGGCTTCCCGCCGGATCGCGTCACCGCGCTTCCATTGGCGACAGCGGCGGCATATTTCGCCAAACCCGTCGATCTCGCCCTGCTGGACGCGATGCGATCCCGCCTCAACATCACGCCCGATGATCATGTGCTGCTGTGGATAGGCTATCCGGTTGCCTTCAAGCGCATTGACCTGTTCGCGCCGATTTTCACCCGTGTGCTGTCCGCCGATCCCGCCGCGCGGCTGGTGCTGGTGGGCATCAATCAACCGATTGCTTTCCCGCCGGAAATCGTGCATCGCGTCACGCAGCACCCGCCTATCCCGCATGATCAACTGCCCGCTGTGTATAAATTGGCGCACGTCTACGCCATGCCATCATCGTATGAAGGTGTGCCGCGTGTGCTGTTGGAAGCAAGCGCGGCAGGTTTGCCGATGGTCGGCTTTGACGTGACAGGCGTGAACGAAGTCATCCGCGATGGCGAAAATGGCTATTTGCTGCGCGAAGGCGATCTTGACGGATTTGCGCGGTGCATCGTCGAACTGTTCGCTGACCCCGAACGGCGGCGAACATTCGGCGCGGCGGGGCAGAAACGCGCCTTCGACAAATACGACGCGGCGGGCTATCCCGCGCGCTGGGTGGCGGTGTGGCGCGAAGCACTTGCAAAAGGAAGGCGGCGATCATGAATCGACTTCTGCTGTTCAACCTTGCCACCGATGCCAATGATCCGGTCTTGGGCTTCACAACGCTGTGGATCAACCGCTTGGCGGCACATTGGAATCACATCGACGTGATCACCATGCGCGCGGGACGCTTGGACGTTTCCCCTAACGTAAGCGTGTATTCTGTCGGCAAAGAGCACGGCTTCAGCGAAGCCCGCCGCGCACTCGAATTTTACCGTTTGCTGCTCACACTGCTGATCCGTCACCGCTACGCCGCATCTTTCGCCCACATGATGCCGCTGTTCACAGTGATGAGCGCGCCGCTTCTCAAGCTGATCCACGTACCGATTACGCTCTGGTATACGCACAGGCAAAACTCGCGCACGCTCGAATGGGCGACAAAATGGGCGGATCATGTCGTCACCGCCGCGCCGGACAGCTTCCCGATCAACACGCCTAAACTGCGCGTCATCGGGCATGGCATTGACACAGCGTTTTTCAAACCGTCTCCCAATCCCGCGCATCGGGAAACCCGATTCACCGTCGTGCATATCGCCCGTTTGATGCCGATCAAACACCAAGCGGCATTGATCCGCGCGGCGGCGCGTCTGCCCGAACTGCGCGTGATCTTCGTCGGGGATGTGCCGCCGGAAATCGACGCGGCATATAAAGCCGATCTTGAAACGTTAGCCGATCAATTGGGCGCGCGCGAACGTGTGACCTTTGCCGGATCGCTTGACCGCATCGGCGTGCGCGATCACTTGTGGAAAGCGAATGCGGCGGTCAACTTGAGTCCGCCGGGATTGTTCGACAAAGCGGCATTGGAGAGCATGGCAGTGGGTGTGCCAACCATCGTGAGCAGTGAGGCATTTCGTCCGCTGTTGGGCGATCATGCAGACGCGCTCATGATTCCTGCGCCCGATGATCCCGACGCGCTCGTCAATCGCTTGGAAACGTTAATGCGAATGGGCGCGGCGGATCGGGATCGATTAAGCGCAGACATTCGCGCTCGCACCGTCGCTCAACACAGCTTGGACGGCTTAATTTCGCGGCTCAACAACGTGCTAAAAATGGGCGAACCGTAACGAGTTCTACACGTCGCCGCATCATTTTTGCAGGGGTTTGGCGTGCCAAACCCGCTTTATCTCAAACACACCTATTGTAGGGACGCGCTTCTGCGCGTCCGTGTCCTTAAAAATATTGGAACAACCATGAACCTCATCTACATCGCCAACATCCGCGTGCCGACTGAAAAAGCGCACGGTCTACAAATCATGCAGAACTGCGAGGCGCTTGCCGACGCGGGCGCATCCGTCGAATTATGGGCGGCGCGGCGTGTCAACACGTCCGAACTCCGCGCCATTCCCGACGTGTTCGCCCATTATGGCGTGAAGCATAACTTCACCCTACGGCGGCTGATCTGTCTTGATTTGCTCTGGTTAGTGCCAGATCGCACCGATGCGCTTGCCAAATTGATCTTCGCGCTCCAGTGGATTACTTTTACACTGGCGGCTTTTATCCGCGCCGCCTTCACCCGCGCCGATGTGTTTTACAGCCGCGATCCGCTGATTTTGCTCGTCTTGAGCCTCATCAAGCCGCGCAAAAGTCTCACCTATGAAGCGCACAGCGCATCAAGCGGACACATGGGCAAAGCGATCCAGCGCGCGACGGTGCGCCGCGTGGGGACAGTTTTCGCCACCACTCGCGCCCTTGCGGATGACCTGATCGCGCTCGGCGCGGACGCATCGCGGACGTTCGTCGCGCATGACGGCGTGCGCGCCGCCCGCTTTGCGAATCTGCCCGGCAAAGCCGAAGCGCGGCGCGAAATTGGTTGGGATGAAGGAGCGTTTATCGTCGGGTATGTCGGGCGGCTGCAAACGATGGCGATGGATAAAGGCGTAGGGGCGCTCGTTGAGGCGCTGGCACAGGTTGGGGGATGTTCACTCGCGCTCGTCGGCGGACCGGATGATCACGCGGCGGCGCTCAAAGCCCGCTGGATCGAACTCGGTCAGCCGGAAAGTACGTTTCTCTACGCGGGGCAAGTCCCGCCCGACGATGTGCCGCGCTGCCTGACCGCGTTCGATGTGTGCGCGATGCCCTTCCCCGAAACCAAACACTTCGCCTACTATATGTCTCCGTTGAAGCTGTTCGAGTACATGGCGGCAGGTCGCCCCGTGATCGCGTCCGACTTGCCAAGTGTGCGCGAAGTCGTCGCGCATGACGAGTCCGCCCTCTTGATCGGCCCCGCAAACGTCGATGATCTCGCGGCGGCGGTGCGTCGTCTCCGCGATGATCCCGCGCTGCGTGAACGCTTGGGCAGCGCCGCGCAGAAAATCGTCATGGATCACTACACATGGGCATCCCGCGCCAAAATGATTTTAGAGAAGATTCGCCCGTGGTCCCTTGTATAAAAACGCTTTCACCCTGCATTCTCGCGAAACTTGTTTCGTCCGTCTCTGCGGTGAATCTTTCTCTTATCTCGCTTCCGGCTCACTCGCCGCGATCCCGCCCAACTGCATCCGCCAGCGCGGGGTAATAAACTCGAACTCCGCCAGTTCGCCAGCAGCACGGCGCAGCACTTCATCGTCGCTGACCTTCTCGCTGATCACGGCAACCGTCATTGCAATTGTATAGCGATCCTGCACGCGCTCAATCAGCGTGACCGGCATCCCCGCTTCAATTTCGCCTTCAACCAGTACGCGGTGATACCACCCGCCCCAATTTTTCTCCTCCACACGCGCGGCAAGGTCTTTGATGTCGTGCCGACGCGCCAGCTTCCAGCACGGCATCCGCGGTTGAGTCACCTGCAAGCGCACCGTATCGCCAATTTGATATACGTCGCCCATATACACCGTGTTTTCGTCCAACTGCGTCACGGTGAGATTTTCGCCAAACGCGCCAAACGGAAAATCCGGGCGATCCAGTTCCGCCCGCCATGTGTCGTAGTGTTCCGCGCTGTACGCCAGCGCCGCGCGATATTCGCCGCCGTGGACGCGCAAATCCGCCTGCCCATCCCCCGCCAGATTGATCTTGCCGACATGCACGCGCCCGCTGACCGGAAACTTGAATATCCCACTCTGCCATGTGGGGTTGCGATGCGCGCTTAAGTCAGCATCCGTGTGATCAGCCGGCAAGCCGACCTGAATCGACAGCAGCTTCGAATCATTCATGTGAAAATTCTCGCTTTCACTTGGTGTGTGCTGCTTTTTTGTGGCGTTGTTCGTGTTAATTCTTACCACGACTTCACACTGATTTCGCCCAACCGCAGCAGCAGATTTTCATCCACGCCATCGGCTGCCAGCCGCGTTTGATCCCACCACTGGTACACCGTCAGCGCCAGCGGATAATCCCCACTCGCCAGCGGATTGGGCAGCGTGAATGACCGTTCTTCGACGTAGAACCGTCCGGTCTGCCACCGGCTCGTCTCCCGCGGACCGCCGCCCGTGACTTGCGGCGCGCTGTCCGTCGGGATCAGGGCGCTTCCGTCAAGATTCAGTATGTACACGCCCACGCTGTAATCGTTCGGCGGCGGCGCATCAACTGACCACCACAGCCGCGCCCTAAACGTTTCGCCTTCGCGCATCGCATAGGGATACCCCAGCGGATCGCCCTCAGCGTCCAGCACATCAACCCCGTGAAAGCGCATCCCGTTCTCGAATGCCATGCCCAACGGATTCGGCGGCGCTTCATACACGCGCCATAAGCACGTCGGCGGACCGATGAACACCCCCGCCACCCGATTGGCTTCGACCTGTGCCAGCACACTTGCATCCTGTGTGTTGACATTCGCCGCGTACCATACCCGCCGCACCCCGTCGATTCGATTCGCGCTCACGACAGGCAGTCCTTCAGGGAAAAACGCCCGTATGTGATAATCAAGTTCATAGGTCATTAGGCAGTCAAATCCCGGATCGAGTACAAGCGCATCGCCCGCGCGTACCTGTTCACGCAGCCAAGTGAACGTCGTCACGCCCGGCGGCGCGTAATTGCGCGTCAAGCGCGGCGGCAGCGGTGTGATCAACGCGCCGATCACCGCGATCACGATGACTGTTTGCCCGATGCGCGGCAGCAGCGACAGCGCCGCGCCGCCAAACAGCGCCATCCCCGTGATCGACCAGAAAGCGTAGCTCGGCTGAAAGAACCCCAACACCGGATTGAGCGCGTATAAAATCAACAGACTGGCAAATCCCCACCCCAACAGCCCTATCAATTTCGCTATATTTCGTCGATAAATCAATGCCGCAATTCCCGCCGCGATCAACACCCCCATCCACACGATCCCCGCGTTCCCGATGTATTCCGCCAGCAAATTCACCAGCGCATCGCCTAATGGGGGCAGTTCGCCAATTGCCTGTACGCGGGTTTGTACCAGCGTCAAACGCGACACCACAATCGGCAGCGACAGCACCATGAACGCGATTCCCACCGGAAACCAGCGTGCGATCACCCGCCGAAATGGATATACCACCAGCGTATAGCCCGCGTAACACACGGCGGCAATCGGCGTGACCAGCGTGGTGTAAAAGCCGATCACCAGCACCAGCACCAGCACCGCCGCCCGCCGCCATGACCATTGCGCCGCATCGAAATAGCGCAGCGTCAGCCAAAACCCCAGCGGGATTAACGAA
The DNA here is from genome assembly GCA_034434595.1 of Anaerolineae bacterium. Lineage (GTDB taxonomy): Bacteria > Chloroflexota > Anaerolineae > Aggregatilineales > Phototrophicaceae > Flexifilum. Next base: position 64,717 of record DAOTZD010000025.1, on the reverse strand, counting down.
TGCGCCAGCGCATACGGACGCACATACCCGCTTAAGAACACAGTGTACGCGAGTGACCCATACATCAGCATCGAGAGCACGCCCGCGCCGCGCCGCACACGCTCCCCCGCGCGATACGCGAACGCCGCGCCCATCAGCGCCAGCAGCACCGACAGCCACCGCAGCGGGATCGGATGAATTCCGACGAAACCTTTCCACGCGCCCAACGTCAAAAAGTACAGCGGTGTCCAGTCATATGGTGTCCACGCGACGATCTGTTCTGGTGTGCCAAACGTCTGCCAGATCGACCACGTTTCGTCGGGATTCATGTCCAGCCCGCGCAGCCGCCCCGCATATACGGCGGCGATCAGCATCAAAATCGCGGTGATGTAAAATACTTGTCTAGGTTTCATACGCCATCATTCATGAGGATAATGCTTGGCTCCCCACGTGTCCAAGCTAAGGAATAAACTGCCCTCAAGCCATGCCCATATCCTTACAAAACGGTGTGGAACTCGGCGAGTTTGCTCCCCTCTCCGCCGGCGGAGAGGGGGCGGGGATGAGGGCAGATTTTTAGGGTTCAAGAAAATGGAAACATCATGATTCTACCGCGCCTTGACCAACTTCACGTCGGTATTCTCGCCGCCGATCTCACCCATCAACACGGATGGGCGCATTACAGCATCAGCATGATCCACGCCTTGCGGCGCGCGGGTGTGTCCATGACTATCCTCACCACGCGCAACAGCCCCATCCCCCATGGACTTGAAGCGCACACACTGTTACCCACCGTCGATCCGTTTGAAAACGCGCTCCATATCAAACTGTTGGCGCTCATCCCGCGCGCGCGCCGCTTGCTCCGTGACTGTGATGTCATTCACACCTTTGTCGAACCGTTCGCGCCGCTGGCATACGGCATCACCGGAAGCCGTCCCCTGTTCATCACCGGACACGGCAGCTACGTCCGCGTCCACGATGCGTACCGCCCGCCGCTGGATCGGCTGCACGCGGCGGCATTTCGGCGCGCAACTTTGCTTTGTGTCAGCGAATACACCGCCCGCGCCGCCCGCCAAGCCGTCCCAAATGTCAAAACCGTCGTCATCCCCAACGGCATCGACATGGATCGCTTTACCAATTTGCCCCCGCTCGAAAAAAACGGACGCACGGTTCTGTTCGTCGGGGCAGTCAAGCCGCGCAAAGGCGTGATCGCGCTCGTGCGGGCGATGGCGCTAGTGCGCGAAACAATCCCCGATGCGCGCTGTCTCATCGCGGGCAGCACGGCGCTCGATCACGCCTATGTCGAACGGGTGCGCGCTGAAATAAAGACACACAACTTGAGCGATTCGGTGCAGCTTTTGGGTCGCGTCAGCGATGAAGAACTCACCCGCCTGTATGCCTCAGCAGACGTTTTTGCTATGCCATCCGTCAATGATGGTTGGAAATTTGAAGGCTTCGGCTTATCCCTGTTGGAAGCAAGCGCGGCAGGTTTGCCCGTGATCGGCACGCGCGACTGCGGCGCGGAAAGCGCCGTTGATGACGACATCACGGGCTTGCTCATCCCCCAGCTAGGCATGGATGAAACCCACGTCGAACCGCTGTCTGGCGCGATCACCCGCCTGCTCCGCGAGCCTGATCTGCGTGCCCGCATGGGATTAGCCGGACGCGCCAAAGCGCAGTCGCACACATGGGACGATGCCGCCCGCCACCTCATCACCCATTACGCACACCCCTCGTAGGGCGGGACGCGAAACTGTCGCATATGCACCAAGTTAAGGATTTTTCGCTAGAAACGTTGCCATCAACTTGCGATCCCCCCTGTGAACGGCGAGTCTGACTCCCCCTCCCTGAATTCGGGGAGGGGGTTGGGGGGTGAGGTTCTGATCCACCCGCGCACATGGATCGTTGCGCCCACACCAAAAACAGGATTATTATTCTGGTTTGATGCTGCCTTCGTAATATTGTGTGGGGGAACGCGGATCATGCCGCATACGATCATCGAATACATACCTGACCATGTCGCCTATTTGCTGGTCTATGGTGACGCGCAGCTCGAAGAAATAGAAGCCGCCAACGCCGACGGAATGCGCCGCGTCGAAAATAGCCCGCATCTTCGTCATTTCATCGCGGATTTTCGCTATGTGAAGTCTTTCCCCAAAAATCCGGTGGCTGCCATCAGCACCATGAAATTGTTCTCCCATCCCAATCATGGATGGCAGTTCTTCATCACCGATAATCCCATGCTCAAATTCTTCAGCACGTTGGTGATGCAAGCCGCCAAAGGGAGCAAGGGGCGCGATTTCGTTCACATCACCAGCGATCCCGAAGACGTGCGGATGCGCTTGGCGAAACTGCTGCCGCAACTGGGCGAACTCCCGCCCATGCCGAATCCCCAAACCTACATGAATCCTGTGCAGGAATAGATCGCTACGCAATAGGTTACTGCGCCTTCACCATCCACAGCTTGACCGTGTTATCCCCGCTGCCGCTGACGAGCATACTCCCTATCGGGTTGATCGCCAGCGTCATCACCGGTTTCTCATGCGCGTGGAAGGCGTGCAGTTCCGCGCCTGTTGCCACATCCCACAGCTTGACCATGCCATCGCGCCCACCGCTGATTAACACCCGCTGATTCGGCGTGAACGCGACAGAATCTACGCCATTTTCATGCGCGAAGATCGCCTGTGTGCGCTTGCCATCTGCTAGATTCCATAAATAGATGCGCCCATCTTTACATGCCGATGCCAGAGTGCCGCCATCGTCGCTCACGGCGATATAGCGCACCCAATCATCATGCGGCAGCACCCAGCGATTTTGATCGCTCACCAAATCCCACACCCGCACAGTGCGGTCACGCGCGGCGCTGGCAAGCAGCGTACTCCCGCCCACAAACCGCACACATTCGATTTCTTCGCTGTGTCCGCTAAAACTGCGTGTGCCGCGGCTGTCCATCATGTCGATAAAGCGCACGTTCCGGTCAGCGCCGCCGCTGGCAAGTATCCGTCCATTTGGGCTAATCGCTACGCTGTTGACCGCATCTATGTGCGCTCGTGACGTGTACATCGCTGCGCCCGCCGAAATGATCCACATCTGCACCGTTGTATCGCTGCTGGCAGTTGCGATCACCTGTCCGTCAGGGCTAAAACTAATCCCCTTGATGGGCGCGGGCGTATCCAGTTTCTGAGTGGGCGTTCCACCGAAGCCATCTTTCCACAACCACACGCCGCCGCCGTGCGCGATTGCAAGCGTATCACCATTCCCTGACCACGCGAGTTCGGTGACAAATCCGCAGCGCACCTGCCCGTGTTCGCTCAGGCGTTTGGCGTTCGCTGCTGCGATGACTTCAAATGGACTCATATACACCTCTGACAGTGGGTTAAGCAATTTCGCACATTATCTCGTTATGATTTTCTCTAATTTAACCGTGCATCATCCGCCCTGCCAACTATTACAAAGGAGAAATACGCCATGACTTCCGCCGCACCCACAAGCACTGCTTTCCCCAACCTCACGGGACACCAGTTCATGAGCCTGACCACGTTCCGTAAATCAGGCGAACCTGTCGCCACGCCCGTTTGGTTCGCGCAAGCGGGGGATCGCCTCTATGTCGTCAGCCTCAGCACGGCGTATAAGCTCAAACGCATCGCCCATAATCCCGCTGTCACTGTCGCCCCTTGTACGATGAATGGTCGCGTCTTGGGTGACTCCGCGTCCGGCACAGCCCGCATCCTCAGCGAAGCCGAAGGTAAAATCGCCGATGCCGCCCTGCAAAAGAAATACGGCATCCAAAAAATCTTGTTTGCCTTCCTGTGGAAACTTCAGCGTGGAACGCCCGTCTTTATCGAAATCCTGCCCGCCTAATGCTGTGCCAATCATGAAAAGCGGACACATCTAGACACATCTTCTCTCACCGCATTTCGCTCATATGACATATCTTCAACATGCTTTCTCCGCTATAATTCCCGCATCCATCCAATGCTCACCCAAACGTCAACCCCATGCGAATCGCCCTCAACGCCCATTTGCTCTCCAGCCAAACCGGATACCGCACCGCCGGCATACACGGCTACATCGACGGCTTGCTCGCGCATCTCACTGCCGCATGTGACCCCGATTGGGCGCTGACCGCGTTCGTTGGCGGCGCGAACACCTGCGCCTATGATGGCATTACCATGCGCCGCGCCCCCTTCGATACCGACTCCCCGATCCGCCGCATCGCGTGGGAACAGGCGATCCAGCCCTTTAGCTTAATGCGCGGGGGATTTGACCTCTATCACGCGCTGGCGTTCGCCTCCCCGCTGATTCTTCCCCAACCGTCCGTCGTCACCGTCTACGATCTCAGCTTCATCCACTACCCCGCCCGCTTGAGCGCCGCGCGTCGGCTCTATCTCCGTGCCTTCACGCCCTTGTCGGTGCGTCGGGCAAAGCGCGTGATCGCCATCTCGCACAGCACCGCGCGCGATCTCGCCGCCACGCTCAACATCCCCGCCGGCAAAATCGACATCGCCGCGCCCGGATACGATCCCGCCCGACTCTACCCCGCCGTCCCCGACGAGATCGCCGCCTTTCGCCGCGCCAAAAATCTGCCGGATCGCTTCTGGCTGTTCATCGGCACGCTTGAGCCGCGCAAGAATCTCGTCACGCTCATCGAAGCCTATGCCCGACTCAAGCATCGCCCGCCCTTGATCATCGGCGGGGGCAAGGGGTGGGATTACGAGCCAATCTTTCAAGCAGTCGAGCGGTACGGCTTAGGCGACCTTGTGCAGTTTGTCGGATTCATTCCTATGGATGAACTGCGTCTCTGGTACAATTGCGCCGATTGCTTTGTCTATCCCTCAGTATTTGAGGGCTTCGGTCTGCCTGTGTTAGAGGCAATGGTGTGTGGCACACCTGTCATCATCTCGGATGCGTCGTCGCTGCCGGAAGTCGCGGGGGATGCAGGGCTAACCGTCCCGCCGCATGACGTATCCGCATGGGAAGCCGCATTAATCCGCGCCCGTGATGATGACGCATGGCGCGCTTCGGCACGCGAACGCGGGCTTGCTCAAGCGGGGCGCTATACGTGGATCGCCACCGCCCGCGAAACCGCCGCCAGCTATCGCCGCGCCTTGCTGTAACCGTTTCTAAAGGTGAGCTGTTTCAGATGCTTGAAGAACCCAACATCCCCCACAATCACATCTTCGATACGCTGCTCACCGAATACGGCTTTTTGCCCGTCCGATTCGCCTTTCTGCCACTCGGCGCGGATCAGCATACGGCGGTCTACAAAGCCGCGACCTTCACCGACACCTTCTTGGTCAAACTTCGCACGGCGAATTTCAACAAAACGACTGTTCTCATTCCCAAACTGCTGCACGACAGCGGCATTGAACAGGTGATCCCGCCGATCTTCGGCAAGGGTTACTCGCTGTGGGCGCGAACCGACTTGTACACCATGACGGTGTATCCGTTCATCGAAGGCGAAAACGGCTTTGATCGCCCGCTGTCGGCACAGCATTGGATCGAGTTAGGGCAAACACTTAAGCGCATCCACACGGCAGCCATCTCACAAGCCGATCTCGACCTGCTCCCCCGCGAAACCTTTTCGCCCTTCTACCGCGACGAAGTGCGCCGCTATCAAGCACAGTTCGCCGCCGAAACCTTCACCGATCCCGTGTCCATCGACTTCGCTCGCCTCATCAACAGCAAGCGAGCCGACATCGACGCGCTGGTGCGTCACACCCACACCTTCGCCGCGGATGTGCAAAAACGTGATCTGCCGTTTGTCCTCTGCCACGCCGATATTCACGTCTGGAATCTGCTCATCACGCCTTCAAACACCCTATACGTGGTCGATTGGGACACGCTGATCCTCGCGCCCAAAGAACGCGATTTAATGTTCATTGGCAGTGGCATCGGGGATACAGGCGCTTTTTCCGTCCCCGAACAATTGACGCGGTTTTATCAAGGCTATGGCACGAGAGATGATGACCTCACCGCCATCGCTTACTATCGCTGCGAACGCATCGTGCAGGATATTTACGAGTACTGCCGTCAAAACTTATCCGTGCCTGTAGACAGTCAAGATCGGTTGGAAGGACTCCGCCAGTTGGAGAGTCAGTTTCAACCCGGCGCGGTGGTCGAACGCGCTCTTCAATCCGCCGCCCGTGTCTCATAGGGCATTAGAAATCTGCTACAATCAGTACCCTTGAACCTTTGAATGTGCAAACGGCTATGAGTTCTTCCCATTTAACCGACACCCCATCCAAACACTCGCCCATCTCGGACGCGCCGCCGCTGTTACGCTTACTGTCATCAGCGTGGCTCATGCCCCTTTTGGATGCGCTGTTGGCGGTATCCGCGTTTGGGCTGGCATATTTCGTCCGCTACGAACTGCAAATCCTGCGCCCGGTCTTAGAATTCAACCGTGCGCCGCTTGAACCGTATCTACCCTATGCGATTGTCTATGTCGCGTGGTTGTATATCGTCTATCGCGGCATGGGCTTGTATAAGCCCATTCGCGGACGCTCTTGGCTTGATGAAGTCTACACGATCATTAACGGCGTGACCAACGCGACGGTTGTGTCGCTGGCGTTGAGCTTCTTCTTGCAGCCGCTGGTGTTCAGCCGCTTGATGATGATCTATGTCGCCGCCATCACGATTATTTTGCTGGCAGGTATTCGTGTGATTCGCCGCACACTGCAAGCGCGGCTGCGCGCGCGCGGAGTCGGCATCAAGCGGGTGATGGTCGTCGGCGCGGGTGAGGCGGGGCAAGCGGTCCTGCGTGCGCTCACCGCCCATCGTGAACTCGGCTATCAAGCCGTCGCCTATGTCGATCCTGACCCTGAAAACGCCAATGTCGATCTTGGGCGAATCAAGGGCTGCGGAGGGCTGGACAACCTGAGCGACTGCTTGCGCGAACATCAAATCGACTCGGTGATCATCTCGCTCCCGTGGAGTCAGCATGACCGCATCGTGGGCTTGATTCGGCTTTGCCAAAAGCACAATGTCGAAGTCAGCGTTATCCCAGACGTGTTCCAGCTGAACATGCGCCAAGTGCAGGTCGAAAATCTTGACGGCATCCCGCTGCTGCGCGTCAACGGGCATATTCCGTTAAAAGGCACAAACCGCCTGCTCAAACGCGCGCTTGATCTCGGCTTGATTATTATCGGGTCGCCGCTGCTGCTCATCGTCTTCGGTTTGGTCGCGCTGGCGATTCGCATGGAAGGCAAAGGCGATATTTTCTACCGCGCGCGCCGCGTCGGTGAAAACGGACGTGAGTTCGATATGATCAAGTTCCGCAGCATGATTCCCGGCGCGGATACCATGCGCGATGAACTCGTCAAAGTCTACAACGATGATCCGCGCCGCCCCAAATTCAAAGATGATCCACGCATCACCCGCGTAGGCAAGTTCATCCGCCGCACCAGCATGGACGAGCTGCCAAACCTGATAAATGTGATCACCGGGCAAATGAGTCTCGTTGGTCCACGCCCGCCCACGCCCGATGAAGTCAAGCTGTATGAGCCTTGGCACATGCAGCGGTTGGCGGTCAAACCCGGCATGACGGGCTTGTGGCAGGTTAGCGGACGCAACGAAATCCCCTTCGATGAGATGTGTCTGCTCGACATTTACTACATCGAAAATTGGTCGATGGGCTTGGACGCGCAAATCCTCATGATGACCATCCCGCGCGTCCTCTTGCGTCACGGGGCATACTGATTTTTGAGGTACAATAAAGGGGGATAGTACAGGAGTTTGACCGATGGCTGTTTCTCTCAAACCCACCACGCTTGAAGAATTCGTGAAGTACGCCGAACTGCCAGAAAATGCGGATCGTACTCTCGAATGGATCACTCGTACATTCACATTTTGGTTGCCGCCTATGTCGTGAATTATTGCCTTGTAAACAACCTGCCGACTTATAGTGGTGGCGCGGATGGCGCGTACAACATCAACGGAAACGTCGTTGTACCGGATTATTCCTATCGGGCGCATCGTCCGGGCAGTATTTATCCTGATCCCGTGCCGCCTCTGTTTGTGGTTGAGGTAATTTTTCCAACCAACACACCGAAAGAAATCCGCGAGAAGCGTAATATCTACATTCAAGCGGGTATCCTCTATTGGGAGATTTACCAAGACACGCAGAGCATCGACGTGTACGAACCCGGCAAACCCCCGCGCGCGCTTGGTATCAACGACACGCTCGATGGCGCGAACGTCCTTCCCGGCTTCACACTCCCTGTCAAAAACCTGTTCCCCGATTAAGGCACTTGAATCCACTGCCCATTCGTTTGCTGTATCCATCCCTGTGGCACATCCGGCGCGCAGCTTGGCGGATACGACACGCTGCCTGCTTCTGATGTACTCGTCGCCGCCTCAAACACGATATCGACTTCGCGCCCCGTCAGCACGCGGATAAAGTTACTCAAAATCACGCGCGCTTCGTTTTCAGCGCGGCTCAAAATGCCGCCTTCAATCGCTGTCTCGCGGAAATCGATCAGCGATGTGTAATTGGCGATCAACCGCGCTTCGTCCCAATCGACGTTGCAAGTTGTAAACGAACGCTCATACTGCCGAATATAATCGATGCGGCAGGAAGTCAGCGCGGGGGCTGGGATGGTGACCGTATAGCGGTTCGTCAGCGGATCAAATGCAATATCTGTCTCATCAATCTGCGTCAAATCGATTCCTGCTTCAACCGCGCCCTGCACGACATGATTGGCGCTGAAACCGCACGCATTTAACGCACCCTGCCCAATTCCTACTGATACATCCGCTTTGGCAAGCTGTGTACTCACGCTCACCAACTGCCCAAGCGGTTGAATGCCCGTGACAATCGTTTGCGTGCTAATCACAGCGGCGGTAGACGGTTGATTCACTCCCAACGCCGTGCCAATTCCGCCGAGCAGGGCGCTAAAACTTGTGACACCAAACGCCACCGATGCCAACAGCACAACCAAAGCAAGCCCCAAACACCCTACCGCGCCGCCGATCACCCACAAACATCCACGACACCCGCCGCCATTTCGTGCGGAGCGCGTGGGGGCATAATACGACGCAGGATCAGTTGGCAGCAGCGGCGCATCGCCAGTGGCGATAGGCGTATAAATGCGCTCAACGCTCGCATAATCGTCAGCAGCGTCGAGTTCATGCGGCAGCGATGGCGGCTGCCGATTGGGCTGTCTTTCGGGGTGGGACGGGTTAGGCTGCGTCACGCCGTCATCCTTTTCAAACGACTATCAACGCCATTATGTACGCGCAATGTCACGGCGAAGTTGCACAAATTATGCCATCACCTTGCGCGCGTCTTCGACTGTTCGCACGGCATTTTTGAGGATTTCCATACCTTCGTCAATCTGTTCATCGGTGATGTTCAGCGGCGGCAAAAAGCGGATGCAGTTGGTGAAAATCCCCGCGCGAATGACGATTAACCCACGCTTGAGCGATTCTTGGATGATGTTCGGCACAAATTCCGCGGCGGGTTCTTTACTCAGCGGATTTTTGACAAGTTCCATAATCAGCATAGGACCCAGCCCACGCACATCCCCGATGAGCGGCGCTTCTCGCTGTAAATCGAGCAAATGCTGGCGGAAGCGCGCCTCCACTGCTTCCGCGCGATGCAAAAATTCTGGCTGGCGAATCATCTCAATCGCTTCGATGGCTGCCGCGCACGCCAGCGGATTTCCGCTGTATGTGCCGCCTAAACCGCCCGGATGCGGCGCGTCCATGATTTCCGCGCGTCCGGTCACGGCGGCAATAGGCATCCCCGCGCCCATCGACTTCGCCATCGTCATCAAGTCCGGCACAATTCCGTAGTGTTCAACCGCGAACAGTTTGCCTGTGCGCCCAAACCCACATTGAATCTCATCGCTGATCATCACGATGCCATGTTCGGTGCAAATCTCGCGGATGCGCTGCAAGAAGCGCGGCGGCGCAGGCACAAATCCGCCTTCGCCTTGAACTGTCTCCACGACAATTGCCGCCACCGCCGATGGATCGACTTGTGCCGTGAAGGCGAATTCCAGCCGCGTAATCGCATCATCAGTAAAATCATCTTCGCTCATCCCTAATGGGCGGCGATACACGTTCGGGAATGGCAGTCGATAAATTTCCGGCGCGAACGGACCAAATCCTTTTTTGAACAAGCCATATTTGCTCGTCAGCGCCAGCGCGAGATTGGTGCGTCCGTGATATGCGCCTTCAAACGCGATCACGGCGGGGCGACCCGTATAGCTGCGCGCGATATTCACCGCCGCTTCCACCGCTTCTGATCCGCTGTTGAGCAGCACCGTTTTCTTAGCGTGATTTCCCGGCGTGACTTCGTTGAGCAGTTCCGCCACACGCACATACGGTTCATATGTGCCGACGATGGCGCAAAAATGAATAAGTTTTTCGGCTTGCAGCTTGATCGACTCGACCACATTTTCCGGCGTGTGACCAACCGCAAGCGTACCGATTCCCCCTGCGAAGTCGATGAGCGTATTGCCATCAACATCAGTGACAGCCGCGCCATGCGCGCGCTCAATGCCAATCAGCGATGCTTTTGCCGCGCCGCGCGGGGTCGCGGCTTCGCGGCGAGCAGCCAGCGCGCGGCTCTTGGGACCCGGAACTTCGGTGATAAGGTTAATTGTAGGCATGGTGAACTCTATTCGATAAGCAGCGTATATACGGCAGTGGTGAGCCGGATCATTCCCCGACACACCACCGCTCGATGGTTGATATTCGATTGTACCGTGCTGCTAGTCAATATCCACGTTGAACACCCACGGACCTTCGTAGATCAATCCGGCTTGCAAGCGCGCTTGGCGCACCGCGTCCAAAAATCCCGGCTGATCATAGATTGTCGTCGGCTCAAGCCGCAGCCCGCCGCCGCCATTTTGACCGCTTTCGACCACAACTTCATATTCAAAGCCCAATTCAGCCATCAAAGGCTGAATCTGCTGCCAATCCGCGCCGCTCTCGTTCATCCCCCGATTCATGCTCAAAATGCTGAACTCGATTTCGCTGGTTGTCGGCAGCACCAGCGCATCGAATGTCAAATCGAAGCAGCGCGCGCTGTCTTGCTCGCTTGGCATACTGCTCAAGCCCCATCCCATTGGGCGACTCGGCACACCATCGACAGCAAGGCTCACCTGCGGCTGCCAATCGCCGCCATCCGGCAGTTCCGCGCACACATCCACCGCGATCTGCGTCGGTGTGACCGTCATCGTGTTGAGCGTCACGCCAAGACGGCGGCGTTTACCTGCTCGTTGACTTCGACAATCTGCGCGGGCTGCACAGGCGCGGCAAACGCGAATTGGAAATTTCCAATCAACGGCAGCATTTCGCCTTCGCTTAATCCGCTGAAAGCGGGGTTGTCGGGGGGCAGCATGGCAATATCCCATGCTTGGAGCGGAAAACCGCCGATCTGCACGCTAAAGACCAACTCGACGCTGTCGTCGGGACGATCCGCGAAATAATCCTCCATGTAAACTGAAGTATCGGGGTTGAATGCCGACGTGTAGTAATTGATCACCATCGTCGTGCGCGTGTCGCCATCAGTCGATGGGTTCATGTGCAGGGATTGGTAGCCAAAAACATTCCCTTCGCTATCCGTCAATTGCAGCGCACGGTTCAAGCTCATCGTCAGCAGCGTTGGATCGATATTGACCGCTGTGAATTGCAAGGTGATCCGCAGCGGATCGACATATGCCCAATCAAGCGTCACACTGGCTTCGTTTTCGCTTTGTGTCATGTTGACCGACGTGACCAATCCCATATCAATCAAGGCTTGCTCAAACGATTGAACTTGCTCGGACGGGGCTGCATCTTGGGCGTATACGCTGGAACCCAGTGCCACGCTCAACAACAGCACACACAGGACGATCACATGATTCTTTGCAAATTGCGTCAATTGCTATCCTCCTCAAAACAGGATCGCCTTGAGGTTTACCAGCTTTTTTGCTTCATATGCCTGTTCCGTAGGGCAAGCGTAAGGGTTTTTTAATCTGCTTTCGGCAAAGTAGATGAGAAATTACGCACGCACTCAATCTCGTAATACCCCCATGTGATGGTCTGCATGGACTCAGGTGGTTGATGTTCACTAGACATACAATTATAAAAAGGCGCGGAACATCACCTCACAATCCGCGCCTTTTTGATGTGCTGGAGTCGAAAGCTCAATGGAACAAATGCCCAACCCGCCCACACAAGCGCGGCATACACCGCTTGCCCCGTCAAAATGGCTGATTGTCGCGGCATTCGCCGCCGTCTACTTCATCTGGGGATCAAGTTATATTGGCATTCGCTTTGCCATCGAAACCATCCCCCCTTTCTTGATGGCGGGGGTGCGTTTCATCCTTGCGGGTGTGATCTTAATCGCGGTCAGCCGCACGCGGCTGCTGGGCGCGCCCGCGCCCTTACCCACGCGCGCCAACTGGAAAGCCGCATTTATCGCCGGAGCGCTGTTGTTCTTAGGTAACAACAGTATGATCGTGTGGTCGCAAAAACAGGGACTTCCTTCGGGGATCACGGCGGTGCTGCTGGCGACTCTCCCGCTGTGGATGGTGCTGCTTCAATGGCTTGTCATGGGTGGCAAGCGCCCCAATTCGCGCACGGTGATCGGCATGATCATGGGCATGGGCGGGATTTTGCTGCTGGTTAGACCGGAAAGCCTGCAAGGCGACGTTAACCCAATTGTCGGCTTAGTGACCATTGGCGCGGCGCTGGTATGGGCGATGGGATCGCTCTATTCCCGGCAAGCCCCTTTGCCACAAAACCCCCTTCTTTCTACAGGGATGCAGCTTCTGGCGGGTGGGATTCTGCTTGTCATGTTGAGCATCATCAGCGGGGATGCCGCGCAGCTTGATCTCGCCAACATCGCCCCGCGCTCGATTGCCGCGATGTTCTATTTGATGTTTTTCCCATCGATCACAGGTTTCACCGCGTTTGTGTGGTTGATTCGCGTCGTGCCGCCAGAACGTGTCGCCACTTACGGTTTCGTCAATCCGGTTATCGCGCTCATGCTCGGTGTCATTCTTGCGGGCGAAACCTTCTCGACACAAGCGCTCGTTGGCGCGGGCGTGATCGTGTTCGGCGTGTTCTTGATCGTCACCGACAAACTCATCACCCGTCGCAGTGATCGCCACCGAACATCTGATCGTGCGCCTGACGATATTCCCGCGCTGGAACACCCGAATCCGCAACCTATCGCAATCGGTAAATGATTTTCTGCTTGAGTCAGGTCCCTACGAATCATTTTTTCGTAGGGACCTGCGCGAACCTTCCCCTTGAATTGCTTTGCTATCCCTTGATGCTCCCCGCCAGCAGACCGCGAATGAAGTAGCGCCCCAACAGGATATACACCAGCAGAGTCGGCAAAGCGGCTAAAAATGCCCCCGCCATTTGCACATTCCACTCGACAATCTGGCTGCCACTCAAGTTCTGCAGCGCCACCGTGATCGGCTGGCTCGTCGACTGTGTGATGATAGTCACGCCGAACAGGAACTCGTTCCAAATTTGCGTGAACTGCCAGATGATCACGACCACAAAACCGGGCAGCGAAATCGGCAGCAGCACATTCCAGTAGATACCGAAGAACCCCGCCCCATCGATTGCGCCCGCCTCAAGCAGTTCATTCGGCACTTCCGCGTAATAGTTGCGGAAAATCAGCGTCGTGATCGGGATGCCGTACACCACATGCACCATGATCAGCCCGTACAGGTTGCCATACATGCCGATGCCGCGTAAGAACTGCACCAGCGGGATCAAAATCGCTTGATACGGGATGAACATGCCGAACAACATCAGCGGGAAGATCACATTCGCGCCGGGAAACTTCCATTTCGACAGCACATACCCGTTCATCGATCCCAGTGCAGCCGAAATTACCGTCGCTGGGACGACCAGCAGCACACTGTTGAAGAAATTCGGCGCAAGACGTTCAAACGCGCGTGTAAAGCTGTCGAGCGTGAAATTGGTCGGGAAATTCCACATCGTCGTCAGGTTCACTTGGTCGATGCTCTTAAAGCTCGTCACCAGCACCATGTAAACCGGGATCAAGAACATCACGGCGAACAGGATCAGCAGCCCATAGACGACATAGCGCCCGATGCTGCGGCGTGACGACTTGACAGGCTGTTCTGTCGCGCCTTGACGCGACAGCGATTGGGCAGCGGCACTCATGACTTATTTTCTCCGCGTAAACTGCTCCACAGATACGGAACGATAACTACAGCGACCATTAACAGCATGATCATGGCGATGGCAGCCCCACGCGCGAATTCTTGCGCGCGGAACGTCGTGTACCACATATTGATACCCGGCATATCGATGTACAGGTTGTCACCGCCGCCGAGCGTATACACAAGGTCGAAGATTTTCAGCGAAATGTGACCGAGAATGATGATCGCGCTCAAGGTGATCGGCGCGAGCAGCGGCAGCACAATATGACGATACACGCCGATTTCATTGCAGCCATCGACGCGCCCCGCTTCGCGCAGTTCTTCGCTTACCCCGCGCAGCCCCGCCAGATACATCGCCATCGTGTAGCCGCTCATCTGCCATCCCGCGGCGATCACCACCGCGATCAGCGCCACGTTGAAGCCATGCGTTTCCGCGCGCGGCAGCGCCGTCATTTGACGCGGATCGCCAAACGTAATCCACGCCAGCACCAGCAGCGCGATTGCCGCGAAAAATGCCGCCGCTTGCGACTGTTTCTTACTCCACTGCCACAGCGCCAGCGCGATCACGACACCGAGTATGACGAACGCGATGATCAAGCCGAAGTCCTGCCAGTTGAACTCCAGCACACGCCCTTCATCGACAAACCAATTGCTTGTTCCCGGCGGCAGCCCGATATACGTTGGCAGCACATTCAAACCGCTGGTTGGGTTGAACAACCATTTCCACACCACGCCTGTGACGACGAACGACAGCGCCATCGGGAACAGAAAAATCGTGCGGAACAGGCTTTCGCCCTTCACTTTTTGGTCGAGCAAAATTGCCAAGCCAATGCCCAATCCTAGGCATACGGCGATAAACAGGATGGTAAAAAAGACCGTGTTCACAACGTCGATGCGAAAGCGATTGTTCAGCACCCCGCTGAAAAGTTCTTCATAGTTACGCATCCCCACGTTGTTGGCGGGCATACGACTCAACTGCTGGACGGCATTCGAGTCGGTCAGCGATGTCGCGCCTGTTTGGATGATGAATCCATACACGAACACCGCTACCAAAACAATCGACGGCAGCAGCATGAGGATTGCTGTGATACGGTCGCGATTGAGACGGTCAAACATGCGATTCCCTTTAATGAAATATTTCAACTTCTGCCGCGAATGCTAACACTTTCTCGCCTATTGAGCGAATTTTTCCCCCTAAAACCGCGTCATTCATACGTGTGAACGTCGCGCCTTGCTCCCCTTCCTGCGACAGCGGGGAGGGGTTGTTTTTCCCCCGTTTGCGTCCACAATATCCACTGTATCTATCGACACGGACACGCACACATGGACATTCTCATCATTGGCGCGGGCGCGGCGGGTATTGCGGCGGCGCGAACACTCCAAGACGCAGGGCATCATCCGTTGATTCTCGAAGCGCGTGACCGCATCGGCGGGCGCGTATTCACCCGTTACGACTTCGCGGAATTTCCAGTCGAACTCGGCGGCGAATTCATTCACGGCGAATCGACCATCACCCGCACATGGCTGCGCGAAGCGGGCTTGAGCGACATCCCGATCCCGCGCTATACCAATTTGTGGTGGGCGAACCCGGATATCGGCATCACCAAAGCACTCCCGCCGGATCAGCTTCCGGCTGACGAACGCCGCATCGTGCTGGCGATTCTCGCGGCGTGGCGTGCGCTGCTCGACAAAGCCGATGCGTACCGTGACCATGACCGTTCATTAGCGTCGTACCTCTACGAGATCGGCATGGACGCGAAAGCCATCCACATCGCAGATATTCTGCTGGCACAAACCTGCTGCGCGCCTGTTGGAGACTTAAGCTGCCAAGACTTGATCCGCGAAATGCAGGTCGATCACGCGGGCAAAGACGAATTTCGCATCCGTGAAGGCTATTTCGCGCTGTTCGATCATCTGCTGCGCGGAATCAATGTCGTGCTGAACACGCGAATCACCAAAATTCAGCACAGCGGCGCAAAAGTGATCGCCTACGCCGCTGATGGCACGATTTACACGGCGGATCACTGCATAGTCACCCTGCCTGTGAGCGTGCTTCAAGCGGGTGGCATCATGTTCGATCCGCCGTTGAGTGACCGCAAACAGCACGCCATCGCCGCCTTCAAAACTGAACGCGCCACGAAACTCATCTACCGCTTTCGTGAGCGCGTATGGGATCAATCGCTGATTTTTCTCGCCCATCCCGGTCTAGCGACGCGCTGGTGGACACCTTCCTATGGACGCGAAAAAGATGGTATCAATGATGCCGTCATTTCAGCATTCGTCACAGTCACGCCCGCCGCGCGCATCGATGAAATGAGCGAACCTGCCGCACTCGCGCACGGCTTAGGCGAACTCGCCGCCCTGCTCGGTGACGGCTGCACTCAAGCTAGGCTCGAAAGCCTTGTCACCGACGCGATGCGCGTCTCATGGGGCGATGATCCCTTTGCGCGCGGCGGCTATGCCTATATTCCTGTGGGCAAAGCATCCGCCCGCATCGATCTCGCCGCGCCGGAAGGCGATCACCTGTTTTTTGCGGGCGAAGCAACCGCCCATGACACCAACCCGCAAACGGTTCATGGCGCATTCGAGTCAGGCATCCGCGCTGCCAAGGATGCGATGAGGGAACAAAAATAACTCACAGCACAAAATCATTTCAGATGCGTTTTCTGCTTTTTACCCCACCTTTCGCGCAACGAAATTCCCCCTCCTGTCAGCGGGGAGGGGGTTAGGGGGTGGGGACTGATTCACAAAACCCTTACCTATAAGGAGTATCCACCATGACCTCAGCCCCATTCATGGGAAACGAACTGCTTGAAGGCGATCTTGTCCGCCTTGCCAAACCCACCCGCGATGATGTGCCAATCATCGCCTCATGGACACACGATATGGAATTTTCGCGCTATCTGCGGCGCGGACGTGTCTATCCCGCATCCGTCGAAGGGATGCAGGAGTGGTTCATGGAGATGGATCGCAAAGAAGACGAAATCCCGTTTGCAATTCGCACGCTCGATATGAACGATCTCGTCGGCTTTCTCGTCATCAAAGACATCGTGTGGGTAGCGCGTCATTGCTCATTTTTTATCGGCATTGGCGACCGCGCCGCACGTGGTAAAGGTTACGGCACAGATGCGATCCGCGTGCTGCTTAAGTACGTCTTTATGGAGATGAATCTCAACCGCGTGGGGTTGGAAGTGATGAATTACAATCCCGCTGGCATCCGATCCTACGAGAAGGTCGGCTTTGTCCAAGAGGGACGTTTGCGGAGTGTGGTTTACCGTGATGGCGTGTATTACGACATTATCCAGATGGGCATCTTACGGAGCGAATGGGAAGCTAAATACGGTTATCCCCCCATCCGCTATCCGGGGGCAGGATGAATCTATCCTACTGTCAAACAATGTAAGGGCACGGCATGCCGTGCCCAGTGCTTTTTGAAACCTCCCTCTCAAAAAATGAGTTTATGTATCGGGTTTGGCGTGCCAAACCCCTACAAATTTCGCCTCAATTCAAAAGGTGTTCTTTCCTCACGAGTGGGCTGGGGGGTGAGGTTATCTCCTACAACTTATTGATCCCGAAGGCTGATTCTAACTGCGTCAAAATCGTCGAGATCAGCAGCGCCAGCGGACTCACCAGCACAGGCGATACCTGCGCCGCGTCAATTGCTGGGTTGCCGGGAATTGCCAACGCCCATACCACATAGCACACCAGCGATGCGCCAAGATTCCAGCGCACTTTCTTGCGCTTAAGCGGCGGCAGCGCGGGCTTTTCCGGTAGTTGTTGATCCGCCGTCATTGTCACCAGCACATAGAAAATCACCGTGAACGCCGCCAGCGCCAGTATCAGCAGAATGCCAGCAATCGTCCCTTGACCGGACACAGCGGGCAAAAAAGCGAGATACAAAGCAATCGTTTCAGCAGGGATATATTTGGTGATGCCGTCGAGATTGTTCGTCGCGGTTTGTGCGGCGGGCTGCGGCGCAAGCGGCGCGGGCGAAGGCGGCAGCACATCTGATGGGGTGCTGAACGTCCCCGAACGCGGACGATCCTCATCAAATCCACCGCGACCACCCCGTGCGGTATCGGCAGATTGCGCGGCGGCGGCTTGTACAGCTTGTTCTTCTCTGGCAAGGGAAACTAGTGGCATCGTGGTTATCCTTTTCGTAGACAATCCAGCCTACGACCATTATGACGCATTTTCCTACTTTGGATGCTCTACTTGATCACCCAAAAATCTCCCGCAGCATCGGCAGCATCGCCCGCAGGGCAATTCCCCGGTGACTCAAGGCATTTTTCACGTCCATTGGCAGCGCACTCAAGGCGATCTCGTACCCATCAGGGATGAACACGAAATCATAGCCGAATCCCACCTGCCCACCTTCGGTTGGCTCATGCGCGATTCGCCCTTCGACCACACCCCGCGTGATCACGGGGGGGCGCGCATCTTTCGCGAATACCAGCGCCGTGACACACGTAAAGCGCGCTGTGCGCTGCGGATCATCCACGCCTTTCAGTTCCCCCAAGAGTTTCATATAGCGATCCCGGTCACCGCCCCCAGCATACCGGGCTGAATACACGCCCGGTCTCCCGCCCAGCGCATCCACTGCGATTCCGCTGTCATCCGCCAGCGCGGGAATATTCGCCGCTTTCGCGTACACGCGCGCCTTATGCATGGCGTTTTCTTCATAGGTGGCGAATGGTTCTTCCACGTCCAGCGAGTCTAGCCCCGCATCACGCAAGCTCAATAACTGGACGGGAACCTCTGCGAGTAAAATCTTGTACTCGCGCAGTTTGCCGGGATTACTCGTCGCAATCAAAATTTGATTATTCACGCTTTACTCACAACCCTTCAAACACCGTTCGGTATGCCGCCGCCTCTTGATTCGTCAAATCCGCGTTGAGCTGGATGAGCGCGTTTGCGTTGGTGTACACATACACCACATTTCGCCGTTGTTCGGGATCGTTCCGCAATGTGGTAATCCAATCCGTCCATGCTTGCAAATCTTCAGGCGTATTAAAGATCACCACCTGCCCGCCGCCCGGCGCGATACGCGGAATTTCAAACACGTACCGCTGCACAAACGTCAGCGGGGCATCGCGTCCCACCGACATATCCACACGGATATTTTCCAGCGGCAGCCCCATGGACTGCCATGCCGCGAAAATTTCTTCGCCGTTGAAACGGTCAAACGGAAGCGGTGTTGGAGTCGGTGTCGCGCCGCCGCTGGCAATCTGTTCAAGCGTCGCGCATCCGCTCATCAATATGAGCAGCAGAAACGCGAGATTGAGCAAGACAACGGTTGCGGATCGACGCGGGACACGATATTGTCGGATGATGTGCTGTGCCATATAAACCATCCCCTATGGTTGTAAATACCTGCTGATTATACGCGATGTAATCTATCGCACGTGAAACGAGTCGAAAATGACGGTTGTTTATCATGATGAGGACGGCGACCTAAACGCCTTGATCGGCAGAACGGTGAGCGTCATTGGTTACGGGAATATGGGTCGCCCTGTCGCCTTGAACTTGCGCGACAGCGGGATCAATGTAATCGTCAGCGAACCCAACCCAGAGCGCCATTCGCTAGTGCGCGCCGAAGGTTTCACCCCCGTATCCATCGACGAAGCCATTACCCGCGCTGACATCATCATGCCGCTGGTGCGCGACGAAGCCATGCCCAAAATCTACTTGGAGCAAATTTCTCCGCACTTGCGGCGCGGACACATGCTCGTGTTCAGCAGTTCGTATAATATCGCGTTTGGGTTTATTGAAGCGCCGCCGTTTGTCGATGTGGGTTTAGTGTCCGCGCGCACGATAGGCACCAGTGTGCGCGAACGCTACATTAGCGGCGAAGGATTCGCCAGTTTTGTCGCGGTTGGTCAACAGGCAAACCCGAATGCATGGGCGACTGTGTTGGCATTGGCAAAAGCCATCGGCGCGTTGAAGGCGGGCGCGGTTGAAATCCGCTTTGAGCAGGAGAGCGAACTAGACTTGTTCTTGCAGCAAGCCGTCTTGCCGATCTTTCATCGCGTGGTCATCACGGCGGCGCAGTTGCTGATTCGCATGGGATACCCGCCAGAAGCGGTGTTCACTGAACTTTATATCAGTGGTGAAACATCAGACTATCTTAAAGCGGCGGCGCAGCACGGTTTGATGAACGCGCTCAAGCTCAATTCGCTTCCCGCCCAATACGGCGTGTTGAGCCGCTACGAACGCTTTAACGACAGCCGCCTTGAACGCCTCATGGAGATTACACTCGAAGAAATTCGCGGGGGTAAATTCGCGGGCGAATGGAGCAAAGAATTCGCGGCGGATTACCCGCGTCTGCGTCAGCTTTTGCGCGAACGCGAACGCATGGACTTGTGGGAGCTTGAACAACAAACGCTTGATCTCATGGGGCGCACAGGCGAACTCAACGTCGACTCCTAGTTTTAGGCGAGCTTATTTTGCTTTATGCTCACCCTTCCGGTGCAGTATCCACATCGACTGAAGGTTCATCACCCTTCAAAACAGTCGGGTTTAACACGATAGCGAGATTGTATTCGCGCGCGTTTTCCTGTGAGGGCACTTGAACCGAATTGAAATCGATCACCAGTTCTTTGATGCGGCGCTGAAAATCTTCTGCCAGTTCTGGCGTAAGCGTAAACACACCGCGAAGAATGACTATCGCGGACGGATCAGGTGTGCGCTTGGCAGGATCAAGCACCCCCGCATCAATGCCA
This sequence comes from Anaerolineae bacterium, assembly GCA_034434595.1. Lineage (GTDB taxonomy): Bacteria > Chloroflexota > Anaerolineae > Aggregatilineales > Phototrophicaceae > Flexifilum. The sequence goes on along the minus strand of DAOTZD010000025.1, from coordinate 43,875 downwards.
TCGTAGATACTGCGGCGTGTACCATCCAAAACCGTGTTTAGCACCGCTTCTAAACCCTCATCTCCGCGTGCCGTGCCGGGTGTCATAAGTGACCGATCCACCACAAACAGCCGCGCTGCTACGCGATAGTATTTTTCTTCAATTGCGCCCGCGCCGCGCCGCACATCCACCAGTTTGATGAATCCCGCGCTTTCCAACAAATTGATGTGATAATACAGCCGTGTGAACGGTAAATTGAGCGCTTCCGCAATTTCAGGAATCGAACGTGCTTGATCGGCAACTTCTTGGATGATTCTCAGCCGAAGCGGATCAAAATACACCTTAAGCGACTCCACTCCTTGAATGAGCTTTTCGCGTTCCGGCTCGAATGATGCGCCGGGAAGTGTCTGGTCATCCATGTGTGTTCCCCCTTCAAACAGACATATCCGTGTCAAATGTGAAGCCATCGTTAAAAAAGTCTTTTTAACGTTGACACGTTGAAAAACTTTTGTTATCGTGATTCCAGAGCGTTGAAAAACAATTGTAAACGTGAATGGAGACTTCGCCAATGCGAAAAAACAATCTAGGACGCGGGTGGGCGCACTACCTTACTATTCTCATCAGAGTCATCGTGATCTTTGCCATCGGCTTTGCGATTGGCACGTTGGGCGCACGTCTGCTCAAAGCACAAGCCGCACTTCCCGCCTATGAAACGACGGAATGTCCCTTCAACGCGGCAGACAATGTCGAATGCGGATTTGTCACGGTACCGGAAACGCGCGCCAACCCCGACTCACCCACTATTCGCATTGCCACCGTCATTTTGCGCGGCGATGACAGCGATGTTCCTGCGCTGCTGCTTTCCGGGGGGCCCGGCGAAATCACCACGCCCAACGCGGGATTTTCGGGTGCCGTCTTTCAGCAGGTGGCGGGTGGGCGCACGCTGATCATGTTCGATCAACGCGGCGTGGGGCGCAGCGAACCGGCGCTTGAATGCCCCAACTGGATCGAAGCGCAGTTGAACGCGCTTGCGCCGGAAGTCACACCGGAAGAAGCCTTGATTGCCAACAACACAGCGCTTATCGAGTGTGCGAACAATCTCGAAGCGCAGGGAATCAACTTGGATGCGTATAACTCGCTCGAAAATGCCGCCGATGTGCGCGATATTGTGGCAGCGCTTGGGTATGAACAAGTCAACTTAATCGGCGTGTCCTATGGATCGCTGTTGGCGCAGCACGTCATGCGCGATTACCCTGAAGTGGTGCGTGCCGCTGTCATCGACTCGGTGCTGCCGTTGGAAGAAAGTTTCTTGGTCAACTCCACTGATACCGCCTTCCGCGCGATTGACCGCGTACTCGATGCGTGCGCGGCAGACTCTGTGTGCGCGCAAGCCTACCCCGACTTGGAATCCACCCTTCGCAGTACCGTCGCGCAGTATAACGAAAATCCGACTCGCTTCACTGTCACCGACCCAACGACAGGGATTGAATATCCGTCACTGCTCACAGGCGATGCGATTATCGGCGCAGTTCTGTACTACCTCTACCGCACACCTGATATTCCGGTGCTGCCGCAAGCGATCACCGAGATTGCGAACGGTAACACCGCCATCGCCGAATCTTTGACCAGTCAGTTCTTGGGCGCTTACTACGCGATTGAACGCGGGATGCAGTTCAGTGTCCAATGTGCGGAAGACCTGCTGCTCACGAGTGAAGCCGATCTGCGTGCCCGTTATGAAGCGCTCCCGCCGGAATTTCGCGGACGTGTCGATCTCGATGTCATCATGCAAAACAGCTTGATCGATTTATGCGAAGCGTTCCCCGTCGAAACGCTCGATGTGAGCGTAAAATCCCCCCTCGTTACCGATATTCCTGTGCTGGCGCTCGGTGGTGAATTTGATCCTGTCACGCCGCCCGATTATGCCGAGCGTGTGACTGCTAATCTGCCCAATGCCTACACCTATATATTTCCCGGGGTCGGTCACAGTGTCGCTTTGGCGAGTCAATGTGCGGTGGGCATCATTGTTCAGTTCTTGAACGACCCGGCAGCCGAACCGGATGCGTCGTGCATTGATGGCATGGGTATCACCTTCCGCGTCCCCGACATGGAACTCGCGCTCGAACCCTTCACCAATGATACCTTCGGCATCAGCGGCGTGATCCCGGCAGGCTGGCAGGAAATCGCGCCCGGTATCTATGCTCAATCAGCGGCGAGCAGTGTAGCGATCATACAGCAGTCCGCGCCCGTATCAGCCGATGAACTGCTCGCGCTGTTGACACAACAGCTAGGGATTGATGGCTTCCCTGAAGTCTCCAACACGCTCAACGCGAACGGACGCATGTGGTCGCTCTACGAAACAAGCGCACAGGGTTCGCTGCTCGTCGATGTGGCAGTTGCCGAAGGTGACGGCGCGACCAGCTTGATCGTCCTGCTCAGCACCAGTATTGACCGCGAGACCTACTACCAAGGCGCGTTCCTACCCGCCATTGAAGCCTACGCAGCGCAGTAACGAATATCATTCCGCACCTCAACTTACAAAAGCGCACGGCGATTATGTCGTGCGCTTTTGGTTTCTTTCAAATGCACTCGTTAATTGACTGCGTCTTGTTAAAGGAATTCTTGCACCTTTAACACCCATTTACACAGACATATTCCGAAATTTAAACAGGTGTGACTAGACTGACTTTTTAGGTTTACATAACGTAACGTAAGTCTTAAGGAGATAATTCTCTATGGTTCGTAAGAATGTTTTGCTGTTCGTTCTGGTTAGCCTGTTGATCGCCGTCATTCCCGCATTCGCGCAAGAACCCGCTGAAGTGAAGGTGTGGATCGCTTTCACCGATGATGTGCGTCTAGGTTGGGCACAAGATCGCGCGGCGGAATTTAACGAAATGTTCCCGCAGTACAATGTGGTTGTCGAAGGCTATGCCAACTACGAAGAACTATTCGCCGCGACAGCACTCGCTGCTGAACAAGACGCGCTTCCCGCGATTGTGCAGTACTTTGAAGTCGCCACACAAGATGCCCGCGACAGCGGCTACTTTAAGCCGATTGCTGATGCGCTGAACGGACGTACTGAAGTCAATGGTCTGCCTGTCAACTTCGATGACTTTGTCGGTCCAGTTGCGTCCTATTACACGCTCGATGGTGTTTTCACCTCGATGCCTTGGAACACCTCGTCGGCGATCTTCTTCAGCAACATGACCATCCTCAACGCGGCTGGTATCGACACCCCGCCAGCAACATGGGCGGAACTCGACGCGGCGTGCGAAGCGATCATGGCGCTCGAAAACGCGCCGGAATTCTGCTGGACGTTCCCCAATCACGGTTGGTTCTTTGAACAGTGGATCGCGCAGCAAAACGAAGCGCTTGCCAACAATGATAATGGTCGCACTGAACGCGCTACCGAAGTGACGCTTAACAGCGCGGGCGCGGTTGCCCTGCTCAACTTCCTCGACGAACAAGTTGCCAAGGGCTATCTGTATTACAGCGGCGCACAGGGTGGCAATTCTTGGGGTACGGTTGACCAAGCCTTCTCGACCCAACAGGTGGCGATGGCAGCGTACAGCAGCAGCAACACCGCCGACTATACCAATTATGGTCCCGCCAACGGCTACGAAGTCGTCGCCAGCTTCCTCCCCTACAATCAGGAAGTCGGCTGGACGGGCAACCTGATCGGTGGCGCGAGCCTGTGGCTCGTTGACGGTCTGTCGCCGGAAGTCGAAGATGGCGCGCTCAGCTTCCTGCTCTATATCAATACGCCGGAAAACGCCGCGACATGGCATCAGGTGACAGGCTATATCGCCGTGACCAACGCCGCCAACGAACTGCTGGCGGAACAGGGCTGGTTCGATGAAAACCCGAACTTCCGTGTCGCTGCCGATCAACTCGCGCAGAGCCAAATCACCACGGCGACCAGCGGCGCACTGCTTGGCGCGTTCCCGTCGATCCGTAACGTCGTCACGCAAGCGATTGATACGGTTCTGCTGACCGATACTCCTGTCGAAGACGTGCTGACGGCAGCGCAGACAGAAGCCAACACCATTCTCGAAGAATACAACCTGCTGAACGCAGAATAAGCGTTTTGCAAGCGATTAGTTGATAAGGGCGGTTCCGGCAGCGCGTGGTGCGTATCCCGTGAATCGCCCTTGTTATTTAGACTCGGAGATCACTTGCTTATGCCGTCCGTATTCCCATGGGTACTGACGCTCATCGCAGCGGCGGTGGGCGCGTTCATCCTCTCTCGGCGCTGCAACCGCTATCAAGCAGCGCCCTTGCTCGGCACGGTGATCGGTGCGGCGGCGGGCGCGGTGGGATCGCTGGTGTTCGTACAACCGTTGAATTACTGCATGTTTGAACCTGAACGCGCCGCGGTTGATGCGATATTCGGCGTGCTGCTTGTCGGGTTGGGATCGGCGGCGTTTATTTCTGGCGCGGATTTTGCCGCCAAGCTGTGGTATACCCGCCATCTACGCGCATCCGCCGAACAAAAATCGGCGGGCTACTTCAAAGGCTGGCTGCTCCCATTTTTATTTCTCGCGCCAACGCTCATCATTCTGGCGCTGTTCTTGTATTACCCATCGCTGGATACCTTCCAGCTTTCGACCCTGCTTGCGCGCTTGGGCGCGCGCCGCACCGCCTTCGTGTGCGTCGATAACTTCACATCGCTGGTCAGCAATACGCAGTATTTGAACAGTGTCGGCATCACGCTCGTGCTTTCGGCAGCGATTGTCTTTTTCAGCCTTGCGATCTCGCTGTTCATCGCGCTCATGGCATTTCAGCCTATCAAGGGCGCGAGTATTTATCGCACACTCTTGGTATGGCCTTACGCCATTTCCCCCGCCGTCGCGGGTGCGATTTTCCTACTGCTGTTCAACCCCACCGGCGGGATCATCAATTATTTCCTCAACAGCACCATCGGCGTGAGCGTCCCGTGGCTGAACAGTCCACAAGCCGCGCCATGGGTCGTGATCATCGCCAGTGTGTGGAAAAGTTTAGGCTACAACGTGCTGTTCTATATAGCGGGGCTGCAAAACGTCCCCGACGATCTGCGCGAAGCCGCCAGCATCGACGGCGCGAACACGGTGCAGCGATTTTTCCGCGTGGTGTTTCCGCTGTTGAGTCCGATCACCTTCTTCTTGATCATCACCAACACCACCTATGCCTTCTTCGACACCTTCGGCACGATAGACCTGCTCACGGGCGGCGGACCGCTCAACTCGACAACGACAATGATGTACAACATCTACGAAGTCGGCATCGTCAACAACGATCTTGGCAAAGCCGCCGCGCAGTCGATTGTGCTGTTCGTCATGGTCATTGGGTTAACCATTTTCCAGTTCCGCACGGCTGGTCAGCGCGTCACTTATGGCGCGTAGCAGAGAAGGAATTTTCCTCATGAGTGCCATTTCTCCATCCAATACGCTGACTACCTCTCGTTCCAACATCGTTCAGTGGTCATGGCTGCCCAAACGTTGGTTCGTCCACGTCTTTTTGTGGATCGCGTGCATCATTATCGGTTTTCCCCTTTATTACGCCATCATCGTTAGCACACAGGCGAACCCCGATGTATATGCCTATCGTTTCACGTTTGGCAGCCAACTTGAATCGAATTGGAATATCGTCGTCAACACCGCCGGACTCTTTCGCTACATAGGCAACAGCATCATCATCGCTGTGGCGGTCACGGCGGGCAAAGCGATTCTCTCGCTGCTGGCAGGGCTGGCATTCGTCTATTTCCGTTTTCCCGGCAAATGGATCGTGTTTGGGTTTGTATTGGTCACGCTGATGATGCCGACAGAAATTCTGGTGATCGCGCTGTTCCGTTTCGTCAATACGTTGGGATGGGGCAACAGCTACGCCGCGTTGATCTTGCCGTTTATCGCCAGCGCGACAGGGACATTCTTATTCCGCCAGCACTTCGCCAACATTCCAGCGGAACTCAGCGAAGCCGCACAATTAGACGGCGCGACTCCGCTCCAATTCTTGATCCAAGTCCTTGTGCCCATTAGCTGGAACGCCATCGGCGCGCTCACGGTGATTCAGTTCATCTACGTGTGGAATATGTATCTGTGGCCCGCGCTCATCATTCAAGGGCAGGAGCGACAGGTGGTGCAGGTCGGTTTACGCACACTCATCAGCGCGGATACCAGCGTTAGCTTTGGACCGCTTATGCTCGGCGCGGTCATCGCCAGCATCCCGCCGATCATCGTGTTCTTGCTGCTGCAAAAACAGTTCATGAGTGGGTTCGCACTGTCACGCGACAAATAGACATATCGACGAGGGTTTGGCACGCCAACCCCTACAGACGCTATGCGCGGGTTTTTTCGCCATGCACCATTCCGTACATTTTCGGCACATCGCGCGCGATCACGGCGCGTTCGCTGCGCCACCCGAACGGCGCGCCGATCCCGCCGTACTCATATGAGACAAAGCGCGGTGTTTGCGCTACACCATCGCGCACACGATCCATCACCCACGCGAGATATGTCCAGTCATCGTCGCTTTCCATGCCGAAATGGTCGATCCACGTCCCGATGATCTGCTGCCCCTCATACTTCTTGAAGTAGTCTTTGAAGCCGGGAAAATCGAGCGCCTTATCGAGATGCGCCTGCGTAAATGTCGTCACGCCCGCCACATGCAGTTCGCCCAAGCGATCGAGCGGCAGCGCCGCGAGATAATCGCGCACATCCATGCCGAGCGTGCGCGCGCTGATGCGTGCGTGACCAATATCGAGCAGCAAGCCGCAGTTCGCCTCACGGATAATCCGGTTGATCACGTCCGGCAGCACTGCCGCGCGATATTTGTCAACTTGGTCAGCGCGATAGGGGACATTCTCCAACACCACGTTAGCTGATCCGTACCGTGCCACAACCGCCTCCACTTCGCGGATGCAGTGCGCGATCATGCCGTTATCATCGAGTCCCAAAACCGATTTCAGCGGCTCAAGGTGCAAATTGACATGCGGCGTATTGGTCGCCGCCATCAGCGCGTCGATACGCGCCCAATCGGTTGTCGCCAGTGTGCCGCGTCCCACCACCAACGGAAAATGCACGTACACAGGAGCATCACCTTCCGCGTCCGCGATCATGGTGTCCCAATCCGGGCATTTGAAGCGGTCAATTTGAATCTCGCCCGCCTTGAGCAGGGCGGCGGCTTCTGGCGACCAGTTGATCGTATATTCCATGCGTGATTTCGCCTTTCAGGTTCGTGTCTCAATCATAAGACACACGAATCCTTTTACAGGTTAACTTTTGATTCCCCTTACCGCCCCGCCGTATAATCTCACGCACTTCTTCCATGAGAGTGAATGTGCATCATGCCCTTTGATTCAGACAAGATCACCCGCGCCGCCGATCTCATCCGCGCTGCCAAACGGCTGACCGTGCTGACAGGCGCGGGTGTGAGCAAAGAAAGCGGCGTGCCAACTTTTCGTGACGCGCAAACAGGCTTATGGGCACAGTACGATCCCACCCGTTTAGCCACGCGGAACGCCTTCATCGGCAATCCCAAGCTGGTATGGGACTTCTACGAGTTCCGCCGTTCGATCATGCGCCCCGCCAAGCCCAATCCCGGTCACGTCGCATTAGCGGCGCTGGAAAAACGCTTCCCCGCTTATCCGTTGATCACGCAGAATATTGACCAACTGCACGAAGAAGCGGGCAGCACCCACGTGATCCACCTGCACGGCTTGATAGCCGAAAACAAATGCCTGTACGACTGTCAAGGTGATCCCACACCTGTCGATGTGACAAGCGCCAAAGTGGATGAATCAACGGGTGTGCCGCTGTGTCCCCACTGCAGGCAGTTCGCGCGTCCGGCGGTGGTGTGGTTCGGAGAAAACTTACCCAAGCGCGAACTGAGTCAAGCATTTGAAGCCGCCAAAAACAGCGATTTAATGATCGTGGTCGGGACATCGGGCGTGGTGTATCCCGCCGGACAGCTTCCCTATTTCGTCAAGCAGCATGGCGGCGTGGTCATTGACGTGAACCCGGAAGCCAGCGAAATCACTGCGATCAGCGACGTGTGGCTGGACGCGCCATCCGGTGAGGTGCTCCCGCGTGTGGTAGAAATCATTGAGCATGAGTAATCGCATGGTGTCTGTAGGGGCGCGCGAAACTTGTTTCGTCCGTGATGCGCCCGTTGGTAATGAACGGAATCGTAATGCGCCCGCTGGTAATGTAGGGGCGCGATATATCGCGCCCGTCTTTTGCGGCGGGCGGCATATATGCCGCCCCTACATAAGCGTGATGTTAGGGGTGTTTTACCTATTTTTCATCGGCATCCTTCCCATCAACGCGCAAACTGATCTCCCTGAACGGCTGCACCCGCGACAGGTCTTTATCGAACGCGATGTTGATAGTGGCGGGCGTGACCGCGTGATCTTTGTCGATCTGCTCACAGGGGAAGAATTTTCGGTGACGGTGGCGGGTGAACGTTATACCGTGCTGCAAAACAGCGTCATGTATTTCGACAGCGAACGCAGTCAAGTCATGCTGCTGCTGCCCAACGGCACGCTGCGCCCGCATCCGTTTATTCAAAAGCCGGAAAGCGCCCGCCGCATCGACTGGATCGTCGCGGCGGACGGTTCGCGGATCGCGTGGACGATCACCGAAGGCACGCCCAACGCGCTTGTGACGCGGACGTATGTCGCCAATGCCGCCGACACGGGGACGATTAACGGATTCAGCGAAACTGGTCATGAAGTCTTTGTCGATGCCCCGCGCGATGGTGTGCGCGCTTTCCCTGTCGCGTTCAATGACAATGGATCACGGTTGTACATGGACTATCAACCGGACGCGATTGGCGATTTCGCGCCGCTCCGTCAGTATGCAGGCTTGTTCGCGCTTGATCTCACTGATTCCGCTAGCACACCAGTTTTGCTGCCGGGTGAGCCGGGATGCTTCTGCGGCGCGGGAATCGGCGCGGGACGATTCGTCCGTTTAGCGCTGCGTGATGGCTTAAGCGGCTTCGACGTGCGCGTGACTGACCTCAACGCCGCTGATCCAGCGCTGACCACGCGGCAGATCGCGGCGATTAGCCTAGTAGGATTCACGCAAAATGGCGATGTGCTGATCGCGCCCGATGGCGCGCGCGCGGTGTATTCGCTGGCGCAAATTCGCGGGTTTGGGACCGCAGAACAAAGCGTACAGATGGTGTTCATTCTGGTGGATCTTGTCAACGGCACACAGCGCACGCTCACACAGCCCAGCGGTGTTCTCTACCGCCCTATTGCGTGGACAGAGGACAGCAGCGCGATTCTGGTCACGACTTCGACGGGGGCGGCAGGGACGGGGGCGATTGGAACATGGAAGATTGATGTGAATGATGGTTCTCTGCGCTTGATCGCGTCGGCGGCGTATTTGGGGACGCTGATTCCGACTGCCGCGGAGAATCTCACGCCGCAGTAACCACGTATAATATGCACGCATGAGCATGTGATCGAAGGCGTGAATTTGCGTTAAAATGGATGATATGACGAAAAAATCACCTCAACCAGCGACCAGCAAGCCCAGCGCGCGTGCGAAAGCAGGCGCAGTCGCCCAAAGTGCCGATCTGGAACGGCGGCGGGCAAAATACGCGCCGATTGCAGTCATTCTCGATGAGGTGTTTGGGCATCCCGATTGGCGACCCTTCTTGCCGCCGCTGGATGAACTGATCGACTGCATCTTGAGCCAAAGCACGAATGACCGCAACCGCGATAAAGCGTTCGATGCGCTGAAATCGCGCTTTGAAACATGGGACGCGGTGATGAATGCGCCGACAGAAGCCGTGATTGAAGCCATCAAGCCGGCGGGATTAGCAAACCAGAAAGCGCCGCGCATTCAACATGTACTGCGCTCGATCTATGAAGAACGCGGCGAACTTTCGATAGATTTTCTCGCGGATTTGCCGCTGGAGGATGCGCGGGCATGGCTCACACGCATGGATGGTGTGGGACCAAAAACCGCCGCGATTGTGTTATGCTTTGCGTTTCAACGCCCTGCCTTTCCGGTGGATACGCATATTCACCGCGTCGGGCAGCGCATCGGTTTTCTGCCGGAAGGGATCAGCGCGGATAAAGCCCACCCGCTGATGGAATCAATTGTGCCGCCGGATGATCATTTTGCTTTTCATCTCAATCTTATCCGGCTGGGACGCGAAATCTGCACCGCACGCCGTCCATTTTGCGAACGGTGTCCGCTGACCGCCCACTGCGATTATTATCAACGCTTCACGACGGAAAGTACGACAAAGACGACACTATGATCAGCAAAAGCACCAACAAGGTTGACGATCACGAATTTGAGAGTATGCGCCAATCGCTGTTGATCGTGCGCGGGCAGTTACAAAGCGGACGAATTGATCCCGAATTTGTGGAACGGCAGCTCGATAAAACCGTCGATCTCATCAACCGTATGGAAGCAGCACATAAACAGTTTTCGCAGCAGGGGCGCTATGAGGCGTTGTTCAATGTCTCACGGTTGTTGGGCGATTCGCTGAAGCTGCAAAAAGTGCTGGATCAAGTGATGGATGCCATCATCCAACTGACAGGGGCGGAGCGTGGATTCATCATGCTCCGCAACGATGATGGACAAGTCGAAGTCGAAGTCGCGCGCAACTACGATCAGCAAACGCTGGCGGGGGATCAATTCAATTACAGCCGCACCATCGTCAATCAAGTCTTAGATAGAGGCGAGAGCGTGCTCACGCTGAATGCCAGCGAAGACCCCCGCTACGCGATGCAAGAAAGCATCACTGAGCGTTCACTGCGAAGCATCATGGCGACTCCGCTGCGGGTTCGCGGCAACGTGATCGGTGTCGCGTATGTTGAAAACTCCATCATCGTCGGGCTGTTCCGGCAGGATGATTTAAGCGCGCTTGAAGCATTTGCGGGGCAAGCCGCCGTCGCCATCGACAACGCGCAGTTGTTCAGCGCCACGGATCAAAAACTTGCCGCGCGGCTGCATGAATTGAGCCAGCTTCGCCGCATCGACATGCAGTTGAGCGAAACGCTCGACCTAAACAAAGCGATGGGCGCGACACTCGATTGGGTGGCGCGCATCGGCAGCGCCGATATTGGACACTTGGGGATTGTCGAAGAAACCGAAGACGGCACGTATCATGTTGTGGCGCGGCATCATTACTGCTACCCCACCGATGAAAATACGCCCATTTACCTTGAAGAATTATACCCGTCTGTCGCGGATGCGATTGTCAACCAGCAGACGATTTTGATTGACGGGGACAGCCCGAAGGACGAACACATTATGATCGTCCCGGCGCGGCGCGAAAACAAAGTCGTCGCCACTGTCGTGCTGGTGCGAACCAACGGCGGGTTCAGCGATGACCAGCGCGATTTAGTCGAGCGGATTGTGGCGCGCGCCGCTGTCGCCATCGAAAACGCCGCGCTCTATGCGGCTGTCAAAGCTGCCGATCTCGCCAAGAGCGAATTTGTCGGCATTGTGGCGCACGATCTCAAAGTCCCGATGACGAGCATCATCGGCTATGCCGATCTCACGCTGATGGACGGCGGCTTGACCGATGAGCAGGTATATTTCCAGAACCGCATCCGTGAAACTGTCGAACGGATGGAAATGCTCGTCAGCGACCTTGCCGACATCAGCCGGATTGAAAGCGGACACTTCTTCATGACACCGACACGCACCCCCGTTTTGGGAATCGTGCAAGGGGTACGCGACAGTGTGATGACGCAGATGCAGGCGCGCAAACACACTTATATCGAAGAAGTGCCGAGCAATCTCCCGGATATGTGGGTGGATTACTACCGTTTGCTGCAAGTGCTGAATAACTTGGTGAGCAACGCCTACAAATACACGCCAGAAGGCGGCACGATTCGCCTGATTGCGGAACGAGTGGATGATACGATCCGCTTTTCGGTGACGGATACTGGCGTGGGGATGTCGCCGGAGGCGCTTCGGATGTTGGGCAAGAAATTCTGGCGCGCGGGCGATGAATTCACTCGTTCGCAGCCGGGAACGGGCTTGGGTTTCGCGATCACGCGCAGCCTTGTTGAGCAAATGGGCAGCACGATTAGCGTTGAAAGCGAAGTGGGCAAAGGGAGCAAGTTCTCGTTTAGTGTCCCTATCGCGCCGGAAAATGCGATATAGCGGGCACAGCGGACGCGGCGAGGTCTTGACCTCGCCCTACTAGGTGTTTGCAGGAGAAAAATATATGTCCTGCCATCTTTTCATCTCACCGCATCTTGACGACGTTGTGCTTAGCTGCGGCGGCACCATCGCCAATCTCACGCTGCACCACGAGCGGGTGGTGATCGTCACCACGATGGCGGGCGAGCCGCCGGTTGGACTGCCTTCTACGCCGCTGCTCGAAGCAGTTCGCGCCCGCTGGCAGTCAGGGCGCAATCTGCTTGCGGTTCGCCGCATGGAGGACGCGCACGCAGCGCATATTCTTGGCGCGCAAATTATCCACCTTCCCATTTATGAAAGCATCTTTCGCATGGCACCCGGAGCAGGCGGCGTGCGTGTGCCGCTGTATCCCAATGAAGCCAGCGTTTACGGCGATATGCAACAGGGCGACGACGCGCACATCACCCTTTTGGAGATGGCGTGTCCGTGTGAGGATGCGGCGATCATCTATGCGCCGCTGTGCGCGGATACGCATATCGATCACCGTATCGCGCGCGATTGGGCGCTCAAGCTCACGCACAGCGGCAAGCTGATTCCCCTGCGGTTTTATGAGGAATTCCCGGCTGCGTCTGTTGGCGCATCCGGGAGCAGCCGCCCGAATGTCCGCTATGCGCTGCAAGGCTACCGCATGAATTTTCCACCGTATTTGCTGAGTCTTGTGGTGAATGTGCTTCCGCCGGAAGCCGTACAGGCGAAGTTTGACGCGATGCGCTGTTATCAATCGCATGTGGGCGTGCTGTGGCAGGACATCGCGGCGATGGAACAGCAAACGCGCACCTTCATGAACGTCTCTGCTTCGCCAACGACAACTTCCAGCGGCGGGACTGGACCATTACGCGGCACAGGCACGCTTCGCGGCACAGGCACGTTGGGCGCATCTGGGGGTGGCTCCCCCAATTACTCTGTTGTGCCCCCTCCACCGCCGCCGACGTATGCCGAGCGTTTTTGGAATGTAACTATGGAATGAGCGGTGAAGCTGGCATACTCGCGGTACAATAGCGTGCATTGTGGTTGATGCGCGCTGTAGACTTATGCTGGATTTCGTTTCGCCGCTGATTTTGCTTATTCCTTGTTTCAATCGATCATCGCTTAAGGAGATCGACGTTGACTGAACCGAACGCGACCCCAAACACCGTGAACACGGAAGCCGCCGCTTCCGCGTCGGGTGAAGCCGATAAAACACACGCGCGTCAAACGAGCGCGCTCACACGGGCGCAAGCGGCGCTCGATGCGCTAATTCAGCAGGCGCGCACAGGCGCGATTATTCCGGTGCGCCTACCCGGTCAGCTTGAGGAAGTGGCGGCGCTGCTGGAACTGGCAAAGTCCGAAGCAGAAGCGGCAGCCAAAGAAGCGGAGAAAGCGGCGGGCGGCGGCGACATGGAAACGCTGAAGAAAGAGCAAGCGGGCTTTTTCGGTCATGCTATCCATGAGTTACGCACGCCGATGACGAGCATTCGCGGCTACAGCGATATGATGGCGAACCCGGCGATGGGCGCGCTGACCGATATGCAAAAGCAGTTCATGGACGTGATTCGCACCAACGCCAAGCGTATGGAAGGCTTGATGATGGATGTGAGCGATATGAACAAGCTGCGCGCGGGCACGCTTAAATACACGCTCAAAATGGATATGTACAAGAACATCGCCATGATGGTGGAAAAGAATATGCGTCCGCTGGCGGAACAGCTTGGTCGCACGCTCAATTTCGATACGCCGTCAGGACTGCCGATTCTCAACACGGATGGCGAACTGCTGGCGCGGGCGCTGGGCAAATTTGTGGAAAATTCGCTGCGCTATACGCAGGAAAACGGTGTGGTGACGGTACGCGCTGCCGCTGATGGCAACGATGTGGTGATCACGATAGAGGACAACGGAATCGGGATGACCCCCGAAGAACGCGCGCAGTTGGGGACGGTGTATTTCCGTTCGGAGAACGAATACGTCCGCACATACAAGGGAAGCGGGTTAGGAATTCCGGTGGCGTTCGGCATTATCAAGCTGCTGGAAGGCACGACAGAAGTGAAAAGCGAGAAGGACAAAGGCACAACAGTGACCGTCCGCTTGCATGGCATGACGTAGGAATAATTACCACAGCGCGGTAGTGATCATGATCATGCTTACGGCTTTTTTACTTTACACCCAGCGTAAAGCGTGATATTTTAGTCGCACAGATCACGTTACATATGCAGTTGCGAGATAGACGTAAGCAGTACGCCAACGAGAACGCGCATCTCAACTGGACAAGACCCATCGTTAGACACAGCGTTTGCTGTGTCTTTCTGATTTTAGGGATATACAGCAGGTAGAAGCAGTAAGAAAGGCATGTTCCACGCGGATTCGCGCACAATATTAGGAGTCGTGGTATGAGTAACCAACCGCAATACCTCACCCCCGAAGGGCTGAAGAACTTGGAAGCGCGTTTGAAAGAACTGCGCGAAGTTCGACGCTATGAAGTGGCTGAACGTCTGCGTCAAGCTCTCGAAGAAGGCGGCGATTTGAGCGAAAACGCCGAATATGAAGATGCCAAGAATGAACAGGCATTTGTTGAAGGCGAAATCCTGCGCCTTGAGACCATCTTGAGCAGCGCGCAGATCATTCAGGAAACGAACAAGAAGAAAGATTCGGTTGTGCTTGGCGCGCACGTAACGGTGCAAGAAGTGGGCGAAAGCACCAAAGAAGTGTATCACCTTGTCGGTTCGGCGGAAGCTGACCCGGATAACGGCAAAATCTCGGTGGAAAGCCCACTTGGCAAGGCGCTGCTTGGCGCGAAAGTGGGTGAAAAGGTTGTCGTCCATGCGCCGGGTGGTGAGATCACGTTCACCATCAAGGCGATTGCCTAAGCGTAAATCGTTTCGTCTGTAGGGACAGGACTTGCCGTGTCCGGCTTTTTGGCGGACAACGCAAGCGTTGTCCCTACGGATGATGCAGAGCTGCGTGCAATCCCTCCCTCGATATTTTCCTGTTCTGCAAATTCAAATCTCAATCACACACAACAAGGTCAATCAACGGCATGTGGACACCTAACCGTCTTGAACAAGAGCGCGTCGATAAGCTGAACGAACTTGAAGCGAAAGGTATCATCGCCTACCCCGCACGTGTGAAGCGCACACATACTGCTGCAGAAGCAATCGCCGCGTATGAAGCCGCCGAAACCGCCGCTGGATTCACGCCGCCCGCGCCAGCGGATGCAGCGATTCCGCCGGTAACGGTGACAGTCACGGGGCGCATTCGTCGCGTGAATATCAAGGGCAAGGTGTCGTTTTTGCACATCGAAGATGAAAGCGGGCGTGTGCAGTTGTTCTTGCGCGTCAACGACATGGACGAGAACATCTACAACTTGGTGCGCGACAAGCTGATCGAGATGGATGATTACGTGCAGGCAAGCGGCACGATGATGCGGACGCAAGCAGGCGAAGTGAGCGTGCGTGTGAACGAGTTCGCGCTGCTGGCGAAATCGCTGTCACCGCTGCCCGTAATCAAACAGGCGAAGCAGGAAGATGGCACGGTGATTGAGTATGGCGAATTCACCGATGTGGAGCAGCGGTATCGCCAGCGTTATGCCGACCTTGCTGTGAATGCCGACGTGCGCGAAGTATTCCGCAAGCGGGCGCGAATCATCCGCGCCACCCGGAAATTCTTTGATGACGAAGGTTTCATCGAAGTAGAAACGCCCATCTTGCAGCCCGTGTACGGCGGGGCGGCGGCACGTCCTTTCGTGACGCATCACAACCAACTGCATCAGGACTTATATTTACGCATCAGCTTTGAGCTGTACCTGAAGCGGTTGATCGTGGGTGGGTATGACGCGGTATACGAGATCGGGCGCGACTTCCGCAACGAAGGGGTGAGTTTTAAGCACAACACCGAGTTCACGATGTTGGAGTTCTACAAAGCGTATATCGACTACAACGGCGTGATGGACTTGACCGAGCGGCTCGTTTCTGGTGTGGCGCAAGAAGTGCTTGGCACAACCGATATTGTCTATCAGGGCAGCAAGATCAGCCTTGCCCCGCCATGGAAAAAGATGACGATTCGTGAAGCGATCAAGCACTATGCCGAGATCGACTACATGGAGTATCGGGACGCGGCATCGCTTGAAGCGGAAATTCGCAAGCTGGGTGGGGACGTGAGCGCCAAACTCGCGCCGAATCAGCCGTGGGGCAAGTTGGTCGAACACCTGTTGGGAGAGATGGTCGAGCCGCACTTGATCCAACCGACGTTCATTCTCGATTACCCGCTGGACATTTCGCCGTTTGCCAAGCGAGTGAGCTACGATAATGTGCATGTGGAACGCTTCGAGTTCTACATCAACGGAATGGAGTTCGGGAATGCTTTTACCGAACTGAATGATCCGCGTGACCAAGAAATGCGGTTCTTGGAGATGGCAAAGACGTTCCGCGCGGGGACGGATGACGAAACCCCACTCGACGAGGACTACCTTCGGGCGATGCGCTACGGGATGCCTCCCATCGGTGGGTTTGGCATGGGCATGGATCGGCTGGTGATGCTGCTGACTGATCAGCGGAGCATCCGTGATGTGCTGCTGTTCCCGCATTTGAAGGCGCAGGCGTAAAACAGAACTCACTCCGCGCCTTTCGGTATGGTTGAGTACGGGATAAGTTTAACAATCGGCGTGTTGAGAGCGATTGCCCGACCTTCAACGCGGTGGGATAGGAGAAGCTTGTAAGGACGATGGCAGACTCGCACCTGATCTGCCAAAGTGCCTGACTACCGAATCTTGAAAGTCAACATCCATCAGTGATATATGCGCTATTTTCTCGCCGTGATCAACGTGAATGTCCCGCCTAGATCGCCGCGTTGAAGATCGACAAAACCTGCCTCTGTCAGCAGGCGGGTTTGTTGATCTTGCGTATACACCACATTTCCCCACAGCAGTTCGCTGAACTGTACCAGCACCGACATATGATAGGCTGGTTCAACTAGCTGGCGCGGATCATCCGCCCATGTTTCATCAAGGATGAACAGTGCTCCACCCAGGCGCAGCGCGCGATATGCCGCTCGCATTACAGCGGGGCGGACTTCTACCGGAAGCTCGTGCAGCACTTCAAACATCACCGCCAAATCGAACGCATTTTCAAACGGCATCGTTTCGCCACCCGTATGAATAAACCGCGTCCGATCCCCCATGCCGTTAATCGCGGCGGCGCGCTGCGCTAATTCGATCCCATGCGGATCGGCATCCACGCCTGTGAAACGGCTGTTGGGGTACAACGCAGCCAGCTTGAATACGAACTGTCCCGCGCCGCAGCCAATATCCAGCACGTCGATTCCCGCCTGCAATCCCGATCCAAATTGATCGGGAAGAATTTTTCCGGCTACCAAGCGCTGCATCGGGTGGGTGACATTCGATACCCATGCCGAAAATGCTTCGCCGTGCTGGTGAAACGCATGGATGTGTCCGTGCTTAAACGCATCGGGATAGCGCGCGAAATCGTCCGCGAGAAAGGTCATGAAACCGCGCACGAACGCGCCTACAAATCGCGGGTGATCGGCATCGAGCAAAACCGTATCCATCCCTGCCGCCAGCCGGTATCTGCCTGCGTCATCAACTGCCAGCACACCGAACGCGGTGCCGACTTCGCACCACACGCGCACATACGGCGGGTGCAGCGACAGCGCCGCCGCTAACGCATCCGGCGTGGCGGGCTGTGATCGCAGCGATTCCAACAAGCCCAATTCCAAGCCCAGATAGATCAACTGAAGCGTTTGATGCCCGCGAAACGCCGCTTGTACCCGCTCAAAGGCTTCTTTTGTGCCGGACTGTGTCATGGTCGGTCTAAATTTCCTAGTTGTGCAAAACGCTCAATTTGTGCATAATACAAATTATACTCATGGTCAGCGAGAGTACCCACTTACGGGCGTTTTTCTGCTTGTAAGTCTTGCCGAAACCGCGCAGCGTTTGTCCGTCAGGGGAGAAACGCCATGCTGGAAAATCAAACGTCCTTCACACGGGCGATGTGGTAATGGTGCCTAATCCGGTTTACGTAAATTCGCTGTGGGCTGTGCGTTTCACACAACACAGCGAATGGAATAGACAAAACGTGCAATATATTCAAGTGCCTTTGCTCATAAGACCAGTCGTTGGGGAGATTCGCTCCGCGATACCGTCTTTCATGGTGATATACATCGCAACAGGCTAACGTTTGCCATTCGTGCGCGAATGGCGGCGATAGCGTCCGCTAGCGCGCAGGCACATTTACCATATCTCGCTTAGGAAGTCGATTGCCAGCCGTGGTTTCGTCTAAAGATGATCACGGCTGTTTTATTTTCGCAAATCGGGCAGTTTTTCCGGTTTGTGGGGGGAAGCGATGGCGACGGTCACGGGCATGGAAGTGCAGAAGCGCAATAAAAAACGGGTGAACGTTTATCTTGATGGCGATTATGCATTTAGCCTAAGCCTTGATGATGCCGCGCGCTTGCGTAAGGGGCAGGTGCTGACGGACGGTGAAGTTGACACGCTCCGCCGCATCGATGCGGTGTCACGGGCGATGGATACCGCCGCCCATTTTTTGAGCTACCGCCCGCGCAGCGTGCAGGAAGTTCGGCGGAAGTTGGAAGAACACGACATTTCCGCCGACGTGGTCGAACTCGCGCTCGAAAAACTGGACGCGATGGGTTATCTCGATGATCATGCGTTCGCCGCGTTTTGGGTCAACGAACGCAGCAACAGTAAACCGCTAAGCCCTAAGGCGCTCAAGTACGAACTGCGCCAGAAGGGAATCGAAGACCCAATCATCGCGGAAGTGGTGGGCGAAAGCGCCCCAGAAGACGAAATGGCATACCGCGCGGCACACAACCGGGCTTTGCGACTGCGCGGCAGCACCCGTATCGACTTCCGCACGAAGATCAGCGGCTTATTACAACGTCGCGGATTCAGCTACAGCGTTATCAAAAGTACGCTTCGCCAGTTGGAAGCAGAACTGGAAGCGGACGACCCCAATTTTTTCTCATCAACGGGGGAAGATGGCGCGGACATGGACGAAGTGAACGACTAGAAATAACACCGGACTTTCGCAGCAGTAATTAGAAAGGAGAACGCGGAACGCTCCCCAATTTGGAGCCTAGATACCGCACATACCTATGGACATCGTCGTTGCAGCCCTAATTGCAGTGGTCTCGCTGCTGGTAGGCGCTGGCGTAGGTGTCGCAGGTCTCAACTACTACCAGACATCGCAGGGGAGAAATCGACGCGAACTGGCAGAAGCGGAAGCGCGTAAGGTTATCAAAGCCGCCGCGGATAAAGCGGTGGAACTTCAGCGCGAAGCGGATGAAAGAATAAAGGTGCTGCTGGACGAAGTGAATGAAACGTCCCTGCGCCGCCGCCGCGAACTGGATAAAGAGGATGAACGCCTACAGCGCCGCCGTGAAGACCTCGACAAACGCTATGAGCGCATGGAACAGCGTGAGCAAAACCTGAACAAACGTCAAAGCCGCCTCGATAAAATGCAGGCGGAATTACAGAAGGCAACGGACGACCATCTCGCGGAACTTCAGCGGGTTGCCAATATGACCATTGAAGAAGCAAAAGCCGAACTGCTCGTTGCTGCCGAACAAGAAGCCCGCAACGATATGGCGCGCATCATCCGCCAAGTGGAAGCCGAAGCGAACGATCAAGCCGAAACCCGCGCCCGCGAAGTCATTTCGATGGCGGTGCAGCGTCTTGCCAGCGAACACGTGAGCGAAATTGCCGTGAGTGTGGTGCAGCTTCCATCCGACGAGATGAAGGGGCGTATTATCGGGCGCAACGGACGCAACATTCGCGCTTTTGAGATTGCCACAGGCGTAGACGTGATCGTAGATGACACCCCCGAAGCGATCACGATTAGCAGCTTTGACCCTGTGCGCCGTGAAGTCGCCAAGCGCGCGATGGCAAAGCTGGTTGTGGATGGTCGCATTCACCCCGCGCGCATCGAAAAGCTGGTCGAAGATGCTCGGACGGAAGTCGAGCAGACGATCCGCACCGAAGGCGAACGCGCCGCCTATGAAACCGGCATTCCAGGTCTGCATCCCGAAGTGATCAAGCTGCTGGGTCGGCTGAAGTTCCGCACGAGCTACGGGCAGAACCAGCACGCCCACGCCATCGAAACCGCGCACATCGCGGGGATGATCGCGGGGGAATTGGGCGCGGATGTACAGATCGCCAAGATGGGCGGTTTGCTCCATGACATTGGCAAAGCCATCGACCATGAGGTTGAAGGCACGCACGCGATGATTGGTGCGGAGTTTGCCAAGCGATATGGCGTACAGGCGAAGGTGGTCAACTGTATCGCCAGCCACCATCATGAAGTTGAACAGGAATGCGTCGAGGCGTATATTGTCGAAGCCGCCGACGCGATCAGCGGGGCGCGACCCGGCGCACGCCGCGAAAGCCTTGATGCGTATGTTCGCCGTGTACGCACGCTCGAAGAAATCGCCAACAGTTTTGAAGGCGTGGAACAGAGCTACGCGCTGCAAGCCGGACGCGAAGTGCGAATCATCGTTCGCCCGGATGCGGTGGACGATTTGAGCGCGTTACGCCTCTCGCGGGACATCGCCAAGAAGATTGAGGAAACGATGCAGTATCCCGGTCAGATCAAGGTGCAGGTGATCCGCGAGACGCGGGCGGTTGAGTACGCACGCTAGAGCACGTTTTGTTTCACCCCACCCCCCACCCCCCTCCCCGAATTCAGGGAGGGGGAGATCCGCTCGTGAACACCCTTCGTATGGGGACGTATAGAGGGGAACGACACTTGGTCGCTCATGACTTAAGTCTGTTAGAGGGCTAAAGTTAAAGGGTCGTGGACGAGCGAAACAGCTTCCAAGCAAGCGGAGAGACGCTTTTTGAGGGGCGCGTTTGATGACACAAAATGTCGTCAGATGCGCTCTTTTTTTGCCGCGTATGGGGAGGGCTGAGGGAAAAGATGTGTCACAGGGTCAAAATGGCTTGAGAGAGGATGTGTCAAAATCCCTATGGAAAGATATAAAAACTGAGAGAAGATGTGTCCACATATGACCGTTTTTGATTTTTTGTGGACACATCTTGAGGATATTATTCGTCTATAATTGTTTTGTAACCATCAGCGATGTCGTCCCGGAGCGAGACGGGGTCTTTGTACTCGATGGAGGTCTGCGCGTCGAGTTCTGCCGAGACGTTTTTGAGCGCCCGTTTCAAGCGCGCGGCGTTATCGGGACGCGGCTTGACGTAATGCAGCAAGTGATTGATCTCCAACTGGACGGTGAGGGCAAGCGGGACATTGCCCGCACGGTTGGCAGTGTTAAACAGGTCATTGAGGCGTTCGAGCGCGATACCGAGATGGGTTTCGGGATCGATGCCCGCTGTTGCATTGAACGTGTCGTATGCCGCGGCGATGTAGCGGCGCGCCTGACGCTTGGAGAGATTCCAGCCGTCAGTACATCTTTCCATGATTTGCGCGTGACTGTAGCCGTACATGATGAGGCGGTGAAGTTCCTCAATGCGGCGGTCATATTGGCGCTGTGTGATGCGCGGTTTCCGCTTGGGTTGAGTCATGTAACCCCCTTTGAATTTAGAACGATTGTTCTGGCGCAAAACTAGTATAAGGGGTATGTCAAGTACCCCTTGCCCGACCCCTCCCCACTGCGTAGGGAGGGGAGAAAGAGTCGCAGGGTGGGGATTTGAGTGTGTGCGCGGTTTTTATGTCACGGTGGATTCGACAAGGGCGCGTTCTTCGTCGGTTAGCCCGTAGAGGTCATAGACGAGCGAATCGATTTCGCGGTCGGTTTTGGCGATGCGTTCTTCGAGCAAGCGTCGCTGGTCGCCAAACTGCATGAGTTCGGCGGCATGTTCCTGTTTGAGCGCGATCATGGTTTGGACGAGCTCGACCATGCGGTCATGTTGGGCGCGTTGGGCGGGATCGTCCAAATTGAGGCGACGAATAGGGATTTGGGTTACATACTGTTGAAAAAAGCGATAAAACCCGCCACGATAAGCTGCAAAGGTTTGCTGGCAGAAGAACGTTATTAGACGTGAATTCAGAATTCCCAAGATAGCGAGATCGTCACAAGGAAAAAAATAATTTGTATTGGAACAGAATAAGCCTTTGGTATCAAACAAAAATTCGCCACGTTGTGCAAGATCAGGATAGATGATCTTGGGTTTCTCAAACGCATTATAATAGGCGCAAGGGCGTAATTCCCACCAGAACTCCCCTTGATCCGCGCGGCGGCGGGCGCGGTCGGAAAAAGGAGCAAGATGCGCCGCGCACGCGGGGAACTGCGACTTAAACCATTCCCACGCATCCCATTCATCTACAACCGATGTGGTATTCATTTGCTGACGAGTCCAGCCGTTTGGAAACAAGAGTAAATACTGTTCCGCGTGCGGGGTTTGGTAATGACGCACATCACGCCCCATGAGAAATGGCTTGATGTGTTCAGCGGCAGCGGGTTCACGGGCGATCAAGTTTTTCCGAGTGGACTCACTGATCAAAAAGGCTTCGTTCAAACCTGTCTTGATACCATAGAAATTTTGATAGTTGATGTAGTCGCCAAGCGGTACACCAATCGCTTTGAGCTTTATTAGTAAGTGCGTACCGACGGACGATGAAAGCGACCAGCCTTTAGGGTCGAGTTCATTTTGAAGCGTCACGAAACGGATGGTGTCGGCATAGGTTTGGAGATCGGTAAATTCGAGCGTTTTTGCGGGGACAACCGCCGTCAGGGTGCCATCCGTAGGCGTGGACTTGCCCACCGTGAGAATACAAGGGTAGGTGACAGCTTCGGGGAACACAGGCAAATCGCCAAAATCGACAATCTCTTGAACATGCTGCGCGGTCAAAAAGCGGCGTAGTTTTTGCCCATAATTGGCGCGTAACCATTTATTCGCCACAATCACGCTGTAAAGTCCATCGGGGCGCAGCAGTTCAATGCCTTTTTCGATGAAGTACACGTACAGATCGGCTGCGCCTGTATGCGTCTGGTAGCGACTTGCGGCATACGCCTTAAATGCTTCGCCAAGCGATTCTTGACGCACATACGGCGGGTTGCCAATCACCACATCAAAGCCGCCCTGTTCAAACACCTGTGGAAAACGTTCGCGCCAATCAAACGCGGCATCGCCCGCCACAGCGGGATCGTCAATCAAGCTGTTGCCGCGCTGAATGTGCGTCAGCAGCGGCAGTCTGCCGCGTTCCAAGCTGGCGCGCAGCACCAAGTTCAAGCGGGTGACTTCCACCGCCTGCGGGTCAAGGTCAACGCCGTACAGGTTCTCCATCAAAATGCGGCGGCGGCGTTCGGCGGCGGGCATGTCCGGCTCAACGGTTTTCCATGCGCGATCCAGCACGTCAAAGGCTTCGATGAGGAACGATCCACTGCCGCACGCGGGGTCAACCACGCGGATGGTGCGCGGGTCTGCGCCGTTCGCCAGCAGTTTTCCCAACGTGTTTTGCACAATGTAGCGCACGACAAACTGCGGGGTGTAAAAAATGCCCTGTGCTTTGCGCTTCTTGCTTTTTTCCGCGCCAACCGCCTCTTTGCCGACGGGATCAGTCGCTTTGAAGCCTAAATACTGCTCGTAAACCTTGCCCAACACATCGGCGCTGATGGCGCGGAAATCGTATTCGCCATAGCCAAAATTGGGCGAACGATACAAGCCTTCGATGATGCTTCGCAGCAAAAGATCGTCGTTCAACTTGAGCGCGTCTAGCTGGCTTGGCTCGAACAAATTCGAGTTGTACACGCCGTTCATTTGCGCGAACAGCTTGATCAAGCGGTCAAACAGGTTGGATGTTCCCGCGCGGGTGAGTTCTTTCAAATGCGGGGACTCAATGCCGCGATCTTCAGCCGCGCGCAAAAAGATCAGGCGGTCAAACAGTTTTTGAATCTCGTTATCGACCTGTGCGGAGTCGCCCGCGAACACGCCGCCATAGGCGCGGAAATTGTTGAATAAATCGCGCCGCCATCCGATCAACTGTTTGAATAACACATCGGCGATGGGCTGCTTGCGCGTCTTTTTGCCGTAACGTTCGGCATATTTGTCTAGCGCGCGTTCCTGCATCGCGGGGCGGGAAAGCATCCACAAGCGTTCAAATTCGACTTCGGCGTAATCTTCAAAGCGGAAGGTGAAAACATGCGATTCGTCGGGATGTTTGGTTTCCCAATCGGCGTTAAAGAGCGCCAGTTCTTCAAAGTTGGTCAGCACCGCCCACGTCACGCCCTTCAAATAGCTGTAATTGATCGCTTGATTGACGTGTTCGCGGGTGTTGATCGATTCGCTGACGCGCTTGGTTTCGAGATAGAAACTCTGCACGCCGTTGATGTAGAAGCCAAAATCGACAAAACCACGTGCGATGTTTTCTTCTGCGCTCACTTCGGCGGGGTCGCTGATATTCCAACCTAACGCCTCAAACAAGGGCAAAATGAAACTGATGCGCGTCTGGTTTTCGTTGTAGGCGCGGCGCTCTTTTTCCGGCGTGTTGTGGTAACGCTGAACCAGCGCGGCGATGTGTTGGCGGGCGGTGTCTTTAGTGGTCATGGGTGTCCATGCGGCAGGCTATTAATGGGCTAAACATACCGCGTTTGCTGGCAGTGAGCAAAAAATATCCCACGCGGCGATAGGTTGATTCAGTTAGCGACGATAGCGCAGAAATCGACCCGGATATGTGTCTGTGATCGGTTTGCCATCGCGAATAATCCCCACGCCATTGACGAGTACGTGACGAATCCTTATGGATGCGTTCGTTGGATGGGTGAAGGTCACATTTTCAAACATCTCGTTCGGATTAAAGACGATGATGTCCGCGAAGTACCCCTCTACAACTGCGCCGCGATTGACGATTCCAAATCGCTGCGCGGGAAAGCCGGTCTGCTTGTAGATCGCCTCTTCGATTGAAAAGAGATTCCACTCGTTGACGCAGCGCGTCAGGGTTCGCGCGGGTGTGCAAAACACGCGCGGATGCACCAAACCCTGTGGAAAGTAGATGCCATCCGACGCGATCATCGAGCGCGGATGCCCCAAGAACGGCGCGATGCGTTCATCTTCTGTCCACCGAAAGACCAGCAGCACCGCCAAATTTTCTTCGATGAGCAGGTCGCACAGCGCATCGCCTACTGGCTTCCTAACACTATCGCAGTATGCCCGCAGTGATTTGCCTATGTGGACGGCGTTATCGCGGCTTGGCAGCCACGCAATATGGGCAATACGCAGCATTTCATCGGTGAGGCTGCGTTCAAAGCGTGTGCGGATCGTCCGCGATGTGAGCTGACGCACCGCGCCCAAAGGACCATCATCCCAGACTTCATAGGGAAGCAGGTAATTGAGCATTGTTGAGCTGGACGCGAACGGATACAAATCGAACGAGAAATCGACTTCGTTCACGGCAACGTCGTTGATGTATTGGATGACTGCTTCAATTTCGCCCGGTATGCGTGATTTCAGATGCGAGACATGCAGCGGAACATTGGCGCGGCGGCTGATCTCGACAGCCTCTTGTAAGCCTTGCAGCAGCCCGATTTTGTAGCGGATATGCGTCACATATAGACCTTTGAAATCCGAAATCGCGCGGCAAGCATCTACGAGTTCGTCGGTGGTGGCATAGCATTCGGAGATGTAATCTAAGCCCGTAGACAATCCCACAGCACCTTCAGCCATGCCCTGCACTGCCATCGCGCGTAACTGCTGCATCTGGAAGTCGTCAGGCGCGGCGCGTCCCCAACCGAGCGCGAGAGCGCGCAAATTCGCATAGGGGATGTGGGTCATGACGTTTTGCGCGGTATGTCCATCAAGGATCGACATATAATCCGCGATATTTTCCCAGCCTGTATAGTCGCTGAATCGCAGACCATCGAGCGAGCGCAGATAAAACAGCCATTCGCGCGTCGTTTCGTCGCTGACCGGGGCGTAAGAGATGCCATCCGCCATGAGGACTTCTGTCGTGATTCCTTGCACTGTGCGCGGCGCAAAATGAGGCGATTGCAGCAGCCATCCATCCGCATGGGTATGCACATCAATCAAGCCGGGCGCGACACAGCACCCTGATGCATCAATCGTTTCTACGGATTCGGCATCAGTTAGCACCCCGACAGCAACGATACGATCTCCCACAATGCCAACATCTTGTTGAACGGCTTTATGATTTAGCCCGTCAATAACGGTGCCATTTTTGATGACAATGTCGTACATTTGCTGTTCCTGTGCGTGTTCACAATGGGGATTATACTGTTTGCTTCGCCGCTTTGATTGAGGGCATATGACTGAAAATCACAACGCCGCGATTGCATAGAGCGTTATTGTAATCCCTCATTTTTTGCATATACTCAAACTATCTTCGCCATCCACCACCGCAGCGCCGCCGCCGCAATGCAACCCAATCACTCATTTGATCGCTGATATGATCGCAAGGTTTGTCGCGCTATGCACATGCACAAACGCCAACATGCCGTCACAGGTCGCAAATATGATGAATCTCAGTTGGAATCCGCACAGCGCGCCCAAACCGACGCGGAAACGCCCGCATTGGAATCCGCCTTACTTCAGCGAGTGCTGGCGCACCCGACGCGCGCTCTGCTCAACTTGAACGTTCTGCAAGCTGTCGGCGCTGCACACGGAAATCGAACCGTGCAGCGCATGATTAAACGCGCTGAGACTCACACACCGCGAGTGCAGCGCGACATCACCGACGAAGACAAGTTGGAACCCATTCAAGACACGCAAAATCCTTCTAAAGCCTTCAAACTGGTGCTGTCGCGCAACGAAGGCAAGCTGCTGGAAAACTTGACCAAAGCAACCGAAAGTGTGAACTATCGAGACTTAGAGAACAATACGGATCGGTTTGGTCTGCCCCAAAAGCCGCAAGGCGAACTTTATAAAGACTTTTTGACCGATTATTTGGTACGCGCGATGAAAACCGCCGCCAGCGGTACAGGCGGTGGATTAGTGTTCAACTTGAAAGGCTACAACAAGACCAATCTTGCAATCATCACCCAGAAATACAATGAGATTTTGAAGCTCAAACAGCAGGAAAACCCCAAGCGCCGCTATCTCAGCCACAAGGAATTCATGGGCGCAGAATACACCATGGAAGAAAAGAGCAAGCTGGTTAAGCCTAATGAAAAAGAGTGGGTGACTTACAACTCACCGGGCTTTACCGATTGGGAAATCGCCACCATCCTCGCTATGCCCGAAATCAAGGCGAGAACCACCTTCTACCGTGATATCAGCGATATTACGCCAAGTGGTTGGAATCAGGCATATGAAGATTACAAAGATTTGGGCTTGGATATTAGTGATCTAAAAAGCATGGGCGCACGCAATGTCGTTGAAGAAGACAAACTATCGCCGGAAGAACTCGAATCAACTTATGGGATAACTTAACATGCAGCCTCAAGATGTGAAAGCCGTTAACGTGAGCGTGTCTGGCGATGATAAGCCCCTTGTTTCGGTGTTCGTCAGCCATGACGGATTGATCACGCGGCAGGGTAGCGCCGCGCTCGACAGCAGCGAAAACACGCTGTACACAGGCAAAACGGATGATCCTATATTACAGCGACTTCTGTCGAAGATTGATACTCGGCTGCTTAACAAGGGCGGCAGCTACACGATTCCTGTAAAAGGTGTGCCGTGTACGCTCAAAATTCACTTCGAGGGGATGAACGAAAACACCCACATCGAAGTGACGTTCGGTTCAGAATCGGCGGATTTGCCTGCTGATGTGTACGATGTGTTGATGGCTGCCATTGAAGTGACCGAAGATTGGTATCAGGCGCAGGTACGCGCCGCCGAATAATCGACGGCAGGGCTAAATCAAAAAGAGGGTGAAGGCGGACGCGCAGCGGCGCGTCCCTACCCCACCCTCTTTTTATACTACAGAGCGCTAGTGGTTATTCGGGCAGGAGTTCGCCCGTTGCGGGGTCAACACCCGTCTGGATGCTGCCGTCGATCAAGCCCGCGAGAATTTCATCGACAACCGCGGTGACTTCCGCCGGCACATCACTATCATGCGCGGGCGCATAGCCAATACCTTCGTTAGCGACTTCCAACACGTACATCCCGGTTTCAAAATCGAAGCCCGTGCCATTGACCAAGCGTTCAAGCATTTGATACACACCGTTATCGATACGCTTGAGTGCGCTGGAAATCAAGTTTTCCGCGCCGGGGGTTTCGCCGCCGCCAAAGGTGGTGAAATATTCGTCTTGGTCAACGCCGATGACCAGCACGCCCTGTTGTGCGGCAAACGTGATCGCACCCGAACCCGTCGGACCACCCGCACCCATGATCACATCCACGCCTTCGCCGATCAACTGCTCGGCTGCTGCTGCGCCGCGATCCGGCGCGAGGAAATCGTCAATGTAAATGCCACGCACATCAATATCGGGATTGACATACCGCGCGCCCTGTTCAAACCCGTTGCGGAAACGCACAACGGGCGGAATGGGAACGCCGTACACGCCGCCAATGATACCGCTTTCGGTCATTTGCGCCGCCAGCGCGCCGACCAAGAAACCCGCCTGATCTTCACGCGCTTGCAGACCCACGTAATTGGGCAGCGGTTCAGCGACAAACTGGTCGATGCCGATGAAGTACACATCTGGGTTTGCCTGTGCTGCGGCGAGAGTCGCATCCGCAATCAAGAAGCCAACGGTGACAATCGCATCATAACCTTCATCAAGGCAGGTCTGAATATTGACGGTGTAATCGGTTTGCGCTTGGGTTTCGATATAGCGCGATTCCAGCCCAAATTCCTCAGCGGCGCGCGCCATGCCTTCATAGGCATATTGGTTGAACGTACCGTCGTTGATACGCCCCAAGTCGGTCACCAAGCACACCGATTCGATCAATGGCGTAACTTCGGGAAGCTGTACTGCTGCCAGCAGTTCGCCGCTGACCGGATCGACACCCGTTTGGATGCTGCCGTCAATCAAGCCTGCGAGGATTTCTTCCACCTGCGCGGTCACTTCGGCGGGAACATCGGCATCGTGCGCCGGAGCGAAGCCAATACCTTCATTGGCGACTTCCAACACGTACATGCCAGTCTCAAATTCAATGCCTTCGCCCGTCACCAAGCGTTCAATCATCTGTGCCACACCGTTATCGACACGCTTGAGCGCGCTGGTGATCAGGTTTTCCGCGCCGGGGGTTTCGCCGCCGCCAAAGGTGGTGAAATATTCGTCTTGGTCAACGCCGATGACGAGCGCACCCGCCGCCGCCGCAAAGCTGATGCCGCCCGAACCCGTCGGACCACCCGCGCCAAAAATCACATCCGCGCCTTCGCCAATAAGCTGTTCGGCTGCCGCCGCACCGCGATCCGGCGCGAGGAAGTCGTCGATGTAAATGCCGCGCACGTCAATGTCTGGGTTGATATAGCGCGCGCCCTGTTCATAGCCGTTGCGGAATTTAACAACGGGGGGAATGGGAACGCCGTACACGCCGCCGACGATGTTACTTTCGGTCATGAGCGCCGCCATCGCGCCGACCAAGAAGCCCGCCTGATCTTCGCGGAACTGAATACCGACGTAGTTCGGCAGTGGGGTTGCCACGAATTGGTCAACGCCAATGAAATACACATCAGGGTTGGCTTCGGCAGCCGCAAACGTCGCATCCGCGATTAAAAAGCCGACTGTAACCACCGCATCAAATTCTTCGTCAAGGCAGGTTTGAATATTGGCGGCGTAATCCGTCTGCGCTTGGGTTTCGATATAGCGCGATTCCAGCCCAAATTCCTCAGCGGCGCGCGCCATACCTTCATAGGCATATTGGTTGAACGTACCGTCGTTGATACGCCCCAAGTCCGTAACCAAGCACACCGATTCGATCAGTGGCTCTTGCGCCGATACCGCCACGAATGGCATCACCAGCGCAATCAAGCTGATGAGTAACACAAACATGCGAGCTTTCATGTAATCTTTTTCTCCATGTGTTTTGCCCCGCGAACTCACCAAAAATCATTCGCGCAGGATGCGGAGGCTGTTAGACTGCGGACGGGGATTTTAGCCTAAACATGCCGAACAAACAATAAAATTTAACATGCTCAATGAGCTAGCGCATAAACATTTTCGCCAATCTTTTTGAAGAAAGGTTTGAGAAAACTCACCAAATGCGCTAAAACGAACCTGTTGTGAACTCACTTTTCCGTGCGAAAATTCTTACTGTTCGGCAGGCATTATGGCGATTATCAACTTTGACATTCTCATCGCGGCAGGCGAAAACGGCAGTTACGCGCTCCGCGTCCTTGAAAGCACGCACGGGCGCACCGATTCCCCTGTGCGCTATCCGCTTGCCGACGTGCCGAACGGCTTCAACTTCTCCCCTGCTGATGGATCGCCGCCGCTGTTTGTGCCGCCCAATCTCGATGACACGGTGATTGATGCACTGCCCGCCGACGTGACATGGGAAAGTATCGGTGGATCGCTGTATAACGCGCTCATCTTCGACAACCGTGTGCAAGATATTTTGGGCAGCGCCATCGGGGCGGCGCGCGCCAATGGTGACCGCATCCGTATTCGCTTTCAGGTTGAACCGGGCGCGCTGCGGCGGCTGGCGTTTGAACTGATGCACCGCACCCCCGAAGGCTTTTTATCGCTGGCAGCAGATTTTTCGATCACGCGCTATGTCGCCGTCGAAGGTTTGCCCATTCGCACATTGGTCACGCCGCCGCCGCTGAAAGTGTTGATTGTCACGGCAT
The DNA here is from genome assembly GCA_034434595.1 of Anaerolineae bacterium. GTDB lineage: Bacteria > Chloroflexota > Anaerolineae > Aggregatilineales > Phototrophicaceae > Flexifilum. Next base: position 13,091 of record DAOTZD010000025.1, on the reverse strand, counting down.
CACCGTCGAATTTGCCCGCACTCAACGTCGATGCCGAAATCGCCCGTGTGCGCCAAGCCGTTCAGCCGATGCTCGACGCGGGCTACATCGAAATCCATGAACTGCGCGATCCATCGCTGACGACGCTGCGGTCCACTTTGCGCGCCAAAGAGATCGCCGTGCTGCATTTTATCGGGCATGGCGATTTTTCCGGCACGACACCTGTTCTCGCCCTGACCAAGCCCGACAAGACCGCCCATGCTGTTGATGCGGAAACCTTCGCGGTCAATCTTGCGGGGGTGGATTCACTGCGTTTGGCGTTTCTCAATGCGTGCGACAGCGCCATCGAAAGTACAACGATTCCGCTGTTGGGCATCGCCCCTAAGCTGATGCAGCGCGCCAATTTGCCCGCCGTCATCGCCATGAGCGCCAAAATCAGCGACGGATCCGCGATTGCTTTCAGCGAGGCGCTCTACGGCGCGCTGGCGCGCGGCGGCGAAATCGACGACGCGATCCGCGAAGGACGCATCGCCATTTTTAACCGTCAACAGGGCAAAAAACGCGCGCTCACCCGTGAATTTGCGCTCCCGGTGCTGTTCTTGCGCCCCGCCAGCGCCCAACTCATCGACTTCCCCGAACGCCAAAATGAGCGCATCGTCGCCGCAGTGAACACCATCACCGCCGCGCCGGAAATGCGAACGCAGATTCAACTGCGCGATCAAGTGCGCCGCCAGCTTTCTGCGCTCTCGAATATGTACACGCGCATCGCCAACTGGAAAACACTGCACGATATTCTGCAAACGCTCGAAGGCACATTCGATCTGGTCGAAAAAGAAGTGAATCGCGCGGTGTCCACCCCCGAAGGCGATCTTAACCTTGTCTTTAGCACGTGGACGCTCTGCCAAACGCACATCGAAAAGCTCAAAGCCTTCGCCAGCGATCCGCGCACGGCGATTGTCGTCACGCCGTTTGTCGAAAGCGCCGATGGGGGCATACAGGGCGATCCATGGAGCGCGAGTATCGTCGCGGCGGCGCTTCGCTTCGATACGGCGCTCAACAGCGGTGACGAAAGCGGACTCCGCCGCACCGCCCGCGCGCTTCGTCTCGCAGTTCAAACACACCTCAACATGAGCGACAAAGCGATTCTTGACGTGAACCGCGATCTAGCGGGCATCACTCTCAAGTTTGATGGCGGCAAAAGCGACGCTGAAAATGAACTCCGCACGCTCCATCGACGGCTTGATGAGCGCGTCATGATCCATGACATGCTGCAAGACCTAACCAATGCATTTCGACGTGTCCGCGACGAAACCACCGCGCCCGCCGCACTCTGGGATGCTGAGGATATTCAAACCGCGTGGGATTACACGCGCGCGTCATCGCTCGACAGCCGCTTGATTCCGTTCGCCACGTCGATTGGGGCGCTCAATCTTCCGGCAAAAAACACAGAACCACGCGAAACTGGGGGGATCACGGGCGAACCATTCATGGTTGAATTGTATACCTTAGGTGAAAGGATTGACCGCGCGCTCGAATTGGTTTCTGGCGAAGCAGTCACAGCGCCGGTCAACGCCGCATTCGTTCTTTCGGAAGCAGTGCGCGCTTTCGATACCGCGCTGCGCCGACATTATTTCTTGGCGGACAAGGCGCTCAACGACTTAACAACCGCCCTGCTCGAATTGGCAGGCAAACTCGCCAATGACGCTGACTAGAGTGTATTTCAAAAATCGCGATTGTAGGGGCGGCTCGTGAGCCGCCCGCAGCATAAAATGGTTGTAATCGTGCCGTTTGATTTTTGCGTTCAAGAGGACTGACGATGGCAGAAATGCGTCTCGATGATGCCTATGCCGCGCATCATGACTTGCTTCAAAAAGTGGAACACACCGACGATGTGGCGGCGCTTGTCCCCGCCGCAGAATCGCTCATCGAGCGTGTGCGGCGTTTGGGCACGAGTGTTGCCGCCCCCCAAACCCGTGACTATCTCGCCAGTATGCTTAACTTTTGGGGCAGTTGGTTGTATTCGCATACTCGCACCTTCCCAAATACCGATCTCTACCCGCCGGATATGCCGTCTTCAGGGACGCTGCGCCCGCTGACACTCTCCTATTTGACCGATTCGCCGCTGGTCGCTGCTGCTCACACTGCTGCTCCCGAAGCGGAAGCCGCGCCGATTGTTACCACCGCACCCGCGACAGGCACAGGCGTGTTGATGGTCGGCATTTTGCAGCCGGAACACGGCGCGCGCATCGAACGCGGCGCATTTGTCACCCTTTTGGGCATGTATACCCACATGCGTCCCGAATATCGTTTGTTCTTCATCCGTCAAGGTGCGGATGAATCGTTCGTCGTCTTGGATGCGGGGAGCGCGCCTGAATCGGCAAATGGTACGCTTCGTGTGCAGTCGGCGGCGTTCGATCAAGTGGGGACATTCGCGCTGGGTATGGCTGTCGCCATCACGCCGGACGCGGCGCAGACGCTTTCCGCCGCGCATCAGGATAGTCGGGTCCTCACCGATGCACCTTTGGGATCATTAGTGTTCTCGCAACTGTCACATATTTACATCGCTTAAATCCGCGCTATAACTATGGATGCTCGCATGTGCCAAAAAGCCTTCGGGTATCCATTATGTGTAACGATCCTGTAACCCCACACAGCTGGAGCATTCAATATGACAGCCGATTTACAAAGCGATTTCTTCGGCGCGATCAGTGCGGCGGAGCGACAGCAGTTTCTTAAAACCATGCGGGCACAGCGCCGTGCGGAAATGCTGAACATCATCCGTGAGAAAATTTCTCAACAGGATATTGAGTGGCTGTTAGGCAGCGACGAAATGATGCGCGAATTCATCTTGTGCTTGCTGTTTAGCAACGCGGTACAGGAACGTGAAAGCGCCATGATGCTTCTCATCGACTTAGTCGCGCTCTCGGATCGATTTGATGCGAGATTGTGGCAGCATCTTCTCGATACTGCCGTCTATGAACTCGACAACAATCTCAACATCGGAATCTCTCCGCAGGTCAAAGACACCGTGCGGAAATACTACCATCGTGATCGCGATCACACATCGCCGCGTTATGCTGAAGTGCGCGATTTGTATGACAGCATTCCGCCATCGCTCCGTATCGCGCAGGAAGATTATTTGCGCCATAAGATTCAGATGTTGGTTGCGTTAGGGGGAGATCGTTCGGCAAAACTTCCCGTCGATGAGATCGAAAGCGCGCTCTCATTGGTCGCGGATTACGCGCCATCGCAACTGCTTGCCGAATTCTATCTCGAACTGGCGAAAGTCTATCTCTGTCATCATGTAACAGATCGCGGAATTGCAACTGCCCAAAAAAGCTGCTCGCTGTTTAGAATGCTGCACGATCACTACGGCGCATGTATGGCGCTGCTAGTACAAGCGGATATGTTTGTGCTGCACCGCCAGTGGGAGAAAGCCAACCGTTTGCTCGAACAAGCGCAGATGCATCATGAACATATCGCCAATCGTTCCATTCCACGTGTAGCATTCACACGCGCGTCGGTTTTATATTCGCAGAAAAACTATGCGGAGTCGGTTCACTGGTATGAAGTAGCATTGCAGCAGTATGCAATGCACCCGGAATATCAAGGCAACTCGCGCGCTGTTCATGCCCGCGCTGCCTGCTTGCAAGGGATGGCGCTTTCCCGTATTTTCACGGGTGAACACGACCAGTCTGAACGCGAGTTCATAGAGGCTTTTGCCTTGTGGACCGCTTTGAACATGCCGTTCCAAATGGCGCACAGCCTTTTACAGCGCGCCAATCTCGAATATGCCCGCCTCAACTTTGAACGCGCACATGCATTCATGGAAGAAGCGAAAAGCATTGGCGAAACTATCGCGGACGAACGCAGCCGCGCCGCGCTCTTTGATGAAATCCGCATCGTCACGCAAGATATGGAAAAGCGCAGCAGTTACGCATGAACGCATAAAACGATACGGGGCGCGCATGATCAGGTGTTGATCCCGATCATGTTCGCCCCGTATTCGTGTGGAACTTGCGTTATGCGGTTCGGCAGCGGGTTAGTGCGCGGGCGGGGGCACCGGCGGAACAGTACCCGAACTGCGCGCGGGCGGGGGCACCGGCGGAACAGTACCCGAACTATTGAGAACGTTCTTCGCGTTAAGCATCGCTCCAAGCTCCTGTAGATGCGGTTCACGGTGTGTGAACCTTCGGCATCTACAGCCTCTCAAAACGACCTGCCGCTCGTCCTCTATTCCCGGACACATTTTGGACACAAAACGGACAGCGAAATCCCGTCCCCCAAACGCCGTTATTTTGGGAAGTGTCTCAAAGCATAGGCATAATGTTGTAGGGGCACGCCGTGTCGTGCCCGAAATGATCACACATTTACATACGCCGTTATTTGAAGCGAACCCGTTTTGGCTCTATAGTTAGAGCAGGCTGGATGGGAACTCACGCGCGAAGGAAGCTCATGCGTAGCATTCGGGGAATTCGACTAATGTCGGCTGTCGCTTCGGTGGTCAGCTTGTGGGTGATCGGGGTGTCGTTGTTGTGGGGTGTGACCGGCGCAGTGTGGGCGCAAACAGACCCCACAGCGCCGCCGGATTACTCCATTCGCAATATCCGTCACGAACTGACGGACGAGAACCGAACGGTTGTTGTGCTGTTCGATGTCGTCAACAATGGCGGCGCTGCCAGTACGTCCACAACCGCGCGCGTCCTTTCCACGCAGGGCGATCAAATCCCGGGTGCGGAAGCAGCGATTCCGCCGCTGGAGCAGTTTGGCGTGTATCCCGTGCGGCTGACGTTCCCGGTGTTCGTGTTCCAGCAGTTTTCCGGCGAGCGCGTATCGCTTCGCGCCACCGTCGGCATCGGGGACATTGAACGTCCGGGCAGCGATTTCATCGGGGACAACACCACCCGCTTTAGTGTACAAATTCCCGTACTGCCAACTGTGCCCGTTGGAACAGGCGGCGCGCAGACGGTGTTGCCCCCCGGCGCATGTGATGGCGAGATTGTCCTCAATATCTGTTTTGACCAAACCACACGCGCCATCATCGCGGCGATTCTGGCAGGGCTTGGCATTCTCGTCATCGTGATTTGGATCGCTACGATCATTTTGCGCGCGCTGTTCAGCCGTCCGGCGACGTTCAGCGTGTGGCAGCCGCCCTATGCCCAGAGTGCCTATCTCGATCCCAATTCGCTAGCGGGTCGTCGTGCCTTGTGGCAGCCCCACGCGCAAGCTGATACCCTGCCGATGCCCTGCCAGCCGGGGACATACGCCGCGCGCAAGGTCTTGATCGGCGCGGAAGGCGGCAAACTGAAGAACTGGCGCGTCATTGGGGTGCGCCTGAACCAATACGATATGTACGGGCGTGTCTCACGCAGTCAGGTGATCGGAGATGCGGGCATGGTCAAGCGCCTTGACCGCGCCGCCCGCCGCAGCGAGAAGCTCGATGCGCCGCGCGCGGAACGCGCCATGCGCGCGATTGGCAAGAAACTCGCCAACGAATTCACGGGCAAAGTCAGCCGCCGCAGCGCGTCGCTCCCCGTCGCGCTGGATGTGCGCGTCGATGGCAAACATGGCACGGTGAAAATCGTGTTTGAACTGCATCAGTGTGTTGGGGATGGCTATCAACAGATCGACTCGTGGGAGCCGGAAATGGTCATCACGGATCGCAGCGCGGGTGTGATCCACGAAAACTTGACCTATTCGCTGTATGGGCAGCGCCCCACCGAAAAAATGCGCGATTTCCGTAAGCGTTTACGCGCCGAGATCACGCGCACACTTGCCAACACGTTTGCGGGCGCATCACCCGTTGATAAATCCGCGAAACCCGCCAAACGTGGCAAATCCGCCGCAGATGTACCCGCCGCGCCTACCGGAGCGCCTGCCGTGCCGCATCATGCGAGCGTGTCCGGTGAAGGGGATACCAGCATGAGCGGCGACACATCGCCAGTGGAAGTCCCGCGCGATCCCACGCCGCCGCGCCGTCCCGCATCGGATGCGCCGCACGACGACATGGTGCCAGAATAACCGCGCACTTGCACTCGCACAGGATAGTTAGTGGTCTATGGTTGTGAATAAATCGCCGCGCCGCGTGCTGGTCACGGGGGGTGGAACGTTTTTGGGCGATAACATCGCCGCCGCGCTGCTTGCTGAAGGCGCGGAAGTTACGCTGCTGGTGCGTCCCGGCGCAGAGGACAAACTCGGCGGGTTGGGGCAGCGCGCGCGCTGGTTTGTCGCGGACGTGTGGAATCCCGCCAGCTTAAAAGGGCGCGCACGTGGGCATCAAGTCGTCATTCACACGGTGGGCGGCATGGTTGCCGATCCCACACAGGGCTTGACGTTCGATTGGCTGAATCTGGTATCGGCGCGCAACGTGGCGAATATGTGTGTCAGCGGCGGCGTGCCGCATATGGTGTTGATAAGCGCGGCGCGTGCGCCTTGGGTCAACGAAGGCTATATCCGCGCCAAACGCGAAGCCGAACTCTATATGGAGCGTGTCGGGCTGCGTTCGAGCGTGATCCGCGCGCCGTTGGTGTATCGTCGCGGCGCTGCGCGCAATCCGTTTTATCGCCTGATGACGCTGTTCGGGTTGATCCCGCCGCTGTCTTGGTTGGGGTTCTCGCGCATCGCCCCCATGCCCGCCGATGTGCTGGCGCGCGGCGTGGCGCGCATCGCGCTCGACCCGCGCCCTAGCAAGGTGATCTTTTACGCGGGCGATTTGCGCCGCCGCAACACGTCGCGCGAACGGCGGCAGGGCATCAGCGCGTCGGCGGTCACAGCCGAGTTAGGCGATAACGCCCCCATGCCAGCGATCCGCTTGATGGGTGACGACGCACCGTTCGGGTGGTCGCCGCCGGAAGAATAGGCATTCCACGCCCGTTGATGTCCGCATTGTGAAATGCGTGATGTGGATTTGAGCGACGATAGGTTGATTTGGGGTGCAAAATTGGCGGGGTGAATCAACGTATCGTCGGGTGGATTTTGTTTAAACCTGCTTCATGATCTTACTCTGCCGCCATCCACCCGATAATATCCGCGCGCCCCTGATAAGCCTGATAGATGTCGCCCGTTTGTGTGTCGTAGATATACACGCCCAACGACTCATCCATATCTTCGCCTTCGAGGACACCTTGCAGCGCCAAGTAGCGGCTGTCAGGCGACCAACCAAGCGCACCGACTAGACCAAAACAAGTCGAGATAATGCTGCCTGAATCCAGAACAAGCAAATTGAGGTGTCGATATTGCGGCAATGTGTCACGGTATATGGTAAACGCCCATAGATCTTCATCTGGAGACCAAGCATTCTCCTGATCGTAGTATGGGGGCATTTGACCGGATGGAGAAAACGTGGCGATCAATTGCTCCATCTCGCTTTCAAAATCGTAAATGAAGACCTGATATGTACCTTCACTCACAAAGTTCGCCGAATCAATCCTAAGCACTCTGTGAGACCTGTACGCCGGAACACCGCCGCGAAAACCATCAAGGTACACCGATTCGTCGTTCACAAAATTGTAAAGAGGGGACTCACCTAGCCACATATACTGCCCATCAAACGAAAAGCGATAGAATTGAGGCAGTGGAATATTGGGCAACTCATTGTAAAACGGAAGTGTGCGAGGTGGGACTTCAAGAGAATAGGTGCGAGCAAATGGATTGATCCAATAGTATTGTATTTCTTGCTCTGAGCCATATGGATCTCCACTGGGTACTTGGAGGAATGTAAGCAAATACTCATCACCCAGCCAAACGAGATTTGTAACATGGTACTCAGTGTCAGCGCCCAAATATAAGACTTCACCAGTTGCATCAATTACCCCGATACGCCACGAGTCGGGGAGTACATCTATGCCAGCGACATAGCGCCTACTTGGAGACAAGGTCAAAGACGAGTCAAGGGGGATAGGTAGTCCTTCTTGCGAGCTATCAAGTGAGTGAAGCAGATTACGTCCGTCTTCCCCCGCCGTAACATATACAAATGGACCTATTTCTGGGGTAAGGTTGAGCGTAGAGTTATCCACTGTCCTGCATGTTTCGATTGTTAAAGTGTTGGCGACAAAAGGGGCATATGCTATCATGCCAAACATGATGCAAAGCGTGAATAGAACGGTACGATTTACATTCATCCCCATGTGGTTTACTTTGTTCCTCATCAATTACCCACTAGTGTATAAACGAATCCAAGCTGGGCAGCCGTCATCAGAAAAACGCCACCTTGCAGGTCCGGGATTGCAGTTGGGGACTCAGGGTCAAACGATGCGGGATTTTCTGCGGGTTCAATTCCGGAAATGTAGTCAACCCATCCTTCACTAATATTTGCGTAACGTCGAATAATTATTCGACGCTCTTCGTCACTCAGGTTGTTGAATTCTGTGCTTCCGAATGTTGCAGTAGCTCCTGCTGCGACTGCATTCTGAATTCTAGTACTGTATAAACTGGTGTTATAGGTGTTCCAATCTATATCATAATTTTCTAGAGCGAACTTCGATATACCTGTGACTTGAAATACATATTCATCAGGCAGAGTCAGTATTTCACTTAAGAAAAGATAGGTGCGGTGATCGACTTTATCCACATTGTCGTACTCAAAGATAGCGCTTGACATCCCAGCAATGTACTCAACAAGTCGATCATCCGGTTGAGTGCGAAAATAAACTGAATGAAGATACTGCATAAGATCAATTCTGGCAGCCCGATGATGCGCCGTATCTTCGTTGAAGTAAGCACCATGTTCCAAAGTGTTAACCCAGCGAACGATAGACTCAATTGACTCGAGTATTCCAAACTCGCTCCAGAGAGCAATTGTACCTCGCGCAAAGGAGCGTCTAGCAGGTATGCAACCAGTAAGAATTGATGTTGGGAAAAAAGGTAGCCAGTAATCACTGCGTGGTGCACCACACCACTCTAAGTCACTGGCATTGCTGGTTGATGTATACGCTGCTTCGACATAGCAGTTGGCAGTTTCAGGGCACAAAACATGATCTTCCGAACATAGAGGAGGATTTGTGTTCGCTACCCATGTGCGCCATGAAGTGATAAGGGCACGTGGGCTATTTTGAGCCAAACTATAGGTTGGATCGATCGTGGGCGTGAGACCAGACGGCGTTGTAAATCCAATTTCCGAAGACCAATCTGTTCGCAAAAGCCTACTTGATGTAGGCAACCAGTTTCTTGTACTCCACAAACGTGACGCTGCAGTTATGTTACGAGTCGCGTCATACAAATCACGATCAATTTCGATTATTGCGCGCGCGAATTTTGCATATTCTTGCCCATTGAGGAAACCAAAAAGACGACTTGTATCCGTCTGGTATCGACTATTTGCTAGAATTGCAACAAAGGAGGCGCTGTTGCGTGTAGAAACAATTTTGAAAACTGATTGAGGTGTGGTCGCAGCTTGCAGTGAAATCAAGTAATCCGAAGGATTGGTTGGAACTCCATCGTTGGGGCGCAGAAGCCCATCGGAAAGATCCCAGCTACCAACGAAATCAGATAGCGTCATCGCCTCTATTTGAACGGCTTCTGAAATCTGATCGATGAGAAAGAGGTCTGAAGTAGGATTAGACATCCATAGGCTAAGGGCAAGTGCGTTAGGACCTATTAAATTAACGCCATATTCATCTCGCAGCACCTCGATTGTGTCTAGGTATTGAGCACGCGCAATCAGTTGTCCTAAGGTCAAATTCGCAGCGCTGAACTCATTGCCAACTACAGCGCGGATTTCGGTACTCAGCCCAGTCACAATCACGCCGACAGCCGCGCCGAAAACGGTCACGACAATGGCTGCCAAACATTCAGGATCGCAGTCGGAACTCGCCTCAACAGCATCCAAAAGTGAAAGCTGCTTGTCAATAGTCTGTTGTTCAACAGTTTTGTAGAAGTCAAAACTGAACTTGCTGTTGATCTTCTGTACGCCGTCACGGTACAGAAACACACTTTTCTTCAGCGTCGTGATCGTGTCTTCATGCCACGCAATCGCGTCCAGCAGCTTGTCAGTCCGTGTCAACGGGTTGGTGGTGGCTTTCGCGTCGTTCAACGCTTGCTCCGAATCGTCCAACAGTTCAATCGCGTCTCCAATTAGCCCAACAAGGGCGGGGTTCACAATCTCTTTTATGCGGGCGATTTGCGCCGCCGCAACACAGCGCGCGAACGGCATCAGCGCGTCGGCGGTCACAGCCGAGTTAGGCGATAACGCCCCCATGCCAGCGATCCGCTTGATGGGCGACGACGCACCGTTCGGGTGGTCGCCGCCGGAAGAATAGGGATACCACGTCCGTTGATGTCCGCATTGTGGGATGGGTGATGTGGATTTGAGCGACGATAGGTTGATTCACGGTGCAAAATTGGCGGGGTGAATCAACATATCGTCGCGTAGGGTTTTTACCAATCAATATCGATGATAGGGCTTTGCTCAGCAGGCGATTGCTCCTGTAATTGAACTATCGCTTGCAAATTCAGAATTTCACTCATAGGGTTTTGCGGTTGGATTATTTGGTACGCTGCAACTTCCTCGTATTGTACTAATACCGATCCTTGAGCATTCAAACTCCAATCTGCAACAGGTTGTAAACTTAGCGGTGTAAGCTCAAACGTATCAGTAATCCAATTCCCTTTTACAAGTAAACCTTCCCTAGTCTCCAAGATTAATTGCGAACCATCAGGAGTAGATTGAATTTCTGTGAAAAATGTTTCGGGCAGGAGCATGGATGCTTCTCCCGTTTGGGGTTCAAAGACGGCTAGCCCCCCACCTGTATCAGACGTTACAGCCTCTCCACGTAAACTGTCAAACCCACGCTGAAATACAACAGCGTCTCCAGCAAAAGCAAGTCCGACTCTTTCATCAACCCAATAACCCGGAAATGTGTATGATGTTTGAGAAGATTGCCGTGTTTGAAGGTCGAAATCAATCACATAAAAAGTGTTATTTGATTGCCCGCCATCAGCATTGTAGTACGACATGGCGACAAGTCGGTTTCCCTCTGGTGCAATTGCCCAAGCCGCTCCCTCACCAATTTTGAACGGACTGTCACCGTTGAGTGGAACAACCACAAGTGTTTGATCGATTCGATTACGAGCAGAACGCCAGTCAATTACGCCGATGATCAGCGCTTGTTGGTCAGGTGTCCACTCTAAAGACCAGATACTTGTTTCTGGTTCTGGGTACTGATATGGCACGTCAGAAAATTGTGTATCATGTGAGCCGAGATTGAGCAATACACGATGACCGCTGGAGTCAATCAAAACCAATTGCGTTGTGCCATAACATACAGGGTTTTGCGGCACAAAACAAGTTTGGTAAATGATCTGAGCAACAACTTGCTGATTATCTGGTGAAACAGCAAGTTTTTCGATGCGTGCATCCGTCCGCAGGACGGACAAATTCGTGATCGGATGGCGGATGCCGATAGTGTCGTTATATGTGGGCAAGTAGGCGTTTAGCGCATCAATTTCAGCCAATGGGAACAATTGGGATAAAACCCCTTGTGCCGATGTCGAAACCGTATATAGTGCAGTTGCCATTTGGGTGATTGGATTGTAGCTGTTCACCACATACTCGGTGTCTGATGCACCGACTATATAGAGAGATGGAGAAGCCACTTGAGCACCTGCTTGATAAGCAATGAAAAGCAGAGCTAGGACTATTATTAGGCGTAAAATACGCATGTATGATCTCCTTAGGGAAAGAGGGTACAGGCAGGATTGTTGGGCATACCCGGTGGCCATAAATTGCCATCCAGCCCCCTCAATTGTGCAAGGACATAAAGATCACTCGGTGACTGTGGATTGACTAAATCTATGGCACAAAACTCGCGCGGAAAACTGTTAGATGCTGGATTCGTTAACTGATTGATGCCGACCGCCCAAAACCAATCATCAAGATGATAGATGTCTTGATAGCAAGTGAAGAAGCTGTGATTCACCCCGTTTGTGCCTCCATATAGGGGATCACTAAACTGATAAACTGTTCGCGGTGGATAGGGCTGATTTGCCGCCCACGATAAGCCTGATCCGGGTCGGGTTAGATTGTTTCCACCGGATGGGCATACTTGACCTGCCTGAATACCTTTGAATTGCTCATAACCTCGAACATCGTTTGGCATATTTGTCCACGGAGCATTGATGACATTATTCACAACATCTTGATAAATACGCCACAACTCATAGAGCTGCACGTACCCATAGTCGCCATTTGTTGCAGGTTGATTTGTTGGAAAGACCATCCTACGCAGATTAGGGCTGGGTTCAGACGAAATCAGAGACGGATTACATCCGTTTGCTGAAAGTTCAGCCCTTAGCTCAGTTATTGGGGCATAACTTCCCTGCCGCAGTATTTCCTCAACGATGGGCGTAGATCGTCCGGCATAGCCGAGCCCGTAATTTCCAAGTCCTAGAAAAGCACCCATGCGAGCAATCCAAGCAACTCGGTTGGCATCAAGATAGCTAACACCTCCCAATGCATCTAACGTATTGGGGTTCAACACAGTGAAACCTGCCGCCTCCCCATAGGCAAGTCGTGCCAAAACAAGGGCAGAAGGCTCGCTACGTAGATAGAAATCGATGTCGCAACCTTGTGGAATGTCAGTCGCTTGTATTTGCGCGATGGCAATCCAATCACTTGGATAAGGGAGTGGCAAAATACAACTGAGTGCAGCATATTCATCTGCGCCAATTTTAGCGGCAATCCATCCATCACTGCCTGAATAATTGACCTGGTACCAAATCTCTTGCCAGCTTCCCTCTTGGGAATCGAGTCGATAAACGGCGGTCAGTGCCGTGTTTATGGGAATGGTCGTAATTCTTGGAGAATTGCGTGTTGGTGATAAGCGAAGGGCAATTTGAGTATTTACGACTATTGGACACGAACCGGGAGCGACCGTTGGAATTGCTGTAGGGCTAGCTGTAGGGGTTAAGGTCGGGGTTGGTGTAGGTGTAGACAACTGCGCTCCATCAGGATACACGCGAACCGACGGGACAAATCCCCAATCCGGCGATGCCATGTCCGTGAAGTCTACCAGCGGCGACGTTGACCAACTGAATTCCATCACCGCTTCTTGGTTCGTATCGAAATATTCAATCGTGATGGGGTAGCACCCATTCGCTATCAAGAGTACTTTTTC
>DAOTZD010000024.1:0-78522 GCA_034434595.1 Anaerolineae bacterium | reverse complement strand
TTCCACAACTGATGCTCCATCTCCATGCGCTGTGGATTTAACCAGAGCGCTGTATTTGATTTTCTGATGCTCGCCTTACACTGGTTTTTCACTCATTTTTTGCTTTCTACTTGACAAATTAAAAACGTCTTTTGCAGATGATCTGCCGCTGATACTGTGCGATTATGGACTGCTGCGACAAGCGGTCAGCAACATTGTCGATAATTCGCTGCGCTACGAACCGCCGGAACGTCAGATCGAAATCACGGCGCAACAGCACGTGCAAGAAATTCACCTTAAGATTGTCAATCATGGCGCGACGATTTCCGACGCAGAGAAGGCAGACATCATGAAGCCGTTCTATCGCGGTCAAGATGGGCATATTGGGCTTGGCTTGCCGATTGCAAAAGGAATCGTTGAAGCGCATCGGGGTCGGCTGTGGGTGGAAGATACACCAGAAGGCGGAGCGACATTCGTGGTCGCGCTGCCTTTCAAAACAGGAACATCAGCGGGAGCGCCAATATGAAGCAGAAAATTCTCGTCGTCGATGATGAACCGCAAATCCGCAAGCAGTTAAAGATCGGCTTAGGCGGCTATGGCTATGACGTGATCACGGCGACCAACGGGGATGAGGCGATTATGCTCACATCGCAGCAATCGCCGGATATGGTGATTCTGGATATTTCGCTCGGCTCTGAACCGGACGGAATCGAAGTGTGCAGACGTATCCGCGAATGGTCGCAAGTACCCGTGATCATGCTGTCGGTTCACGATGAGGAAAAAACGAAAGTCACGGCGCTCAACGTGGGTGCGGACGATTACCTGACGAAACCGTTCGGTATGGAAGAACTTCATGCACGGATGCTGGCAATTTTGCGGCGCATCGCCGTTGCGTCGGAATCGACTGCCAACGCCAAGCCGGAAATCGTGGTGGGCGATCTGCGAATCGACCTTGTGAACCGGCTGGTGTATGTCGAAGCAGAAGAAGTGCATCTTACGCCGACGGAATATGAACTGCTGCGCGTGCTTGCCACGCATCCGGGTAAAGTGATGACACATCGCGCGATTTTGAGCGCGGTGTGGGGCGCGGAATATTCCGAAATGGATCACTATGTTCGCGTGTTCGTGAATCAACTGCGAAAGAAACTGCACGAAAATCCCGCGCGGAATGTGCGTTACATCTTGAACGAGCCGGGGGTAGGGTATCGTTTTGTGGCGCTGAAATAAATCGGGCGACCCGGACGGAACAAGTTCCGGCGGGTCGCCCCTACAAGCAAATTAGTGAATTGTCAGCTTGTCTCTGACAGATATTGGCTTTATGAAGTCGATTGTGGCAGCGGGGGAACGGGCGCAGGTGTGGAAGCCGCTTCTTCGGCGTGTTCGACTTCTTGGTGGTGCTGATCGCTGGCGTGTTCAAAGGTTACTTTGAAGTCTGGTGGAAGCGGAAGCAAATCGATATTGACCTGCTTAATCGTCAGCGAAACTTCATCCGATTCGAGCAGTGCATCGCGCAAGAAGCGATCGGTAGACATATGCAGAAGGTTGAACGGGAAGCGAGTACGCAGCGCACCGATATACACATGCACATATACGCCTGGGTACTCACGCCGAATCGTCTCTAAGATGGTGGCGACACTCTGGTAGAGATCGCGGTAAGGTTCATCGACAACCATGGTGATGCTCTCATCCCAGCCGTTGAGTTCGCGGATTTCAGCGCTGCGTTTGAGGAACGCCGCCGTGCGTTTCGGGTCAACATCAATGTGGATGATTTTGACCGGAATACTGCGCTTCAAAATCGAGTTGACGACTTTGACCGAGAGCTTTGACCATGTATCGCATAGGAAGATAGCGAGTTCTTTGTGCTGTGTGGGATCAAATACCAGCGGTTTTTGATCGAACACGGGCGTTTCGATCAGCTTGAGCCGTGCCGCTGTCTCTTTATAGTGACGGTGGATGCGGAAGAATACCCAGACGAGCGTTGGAATGAGCAGGACAATTGCCCATGCGCCATCGACAAACTTGGTGACGATGAATACCACCATCACAATGAAAGTGATCGTCGCGCCAATGCCCGAAATGGCTAACTTGAACATCCACTGTGGGTCGAAGAAGATTTTGGTTTCCAATCCCCATGTGAATTCACCCGGTTTGACATGACCCGCACGCCAGAAGCGCCGCGCCATCCCCGCTTGGCTGATGGTGAAGCCGAGAAACACGCCAATTGCATACAGCGGAATCAAGTTGGTGACGCGCGCGCCGGTGATGATCACCAAGAAGATTGCGGCAGCAGAGAGGGTATAAATGCCCCAGCTAAAGACCAATCGCCGTCCGCGATAGGTGAGCTGACGTGGCAGAAAGCCGTCACTGCTGTGGAGCGCGGCAAGCTGTGGGAAGTCGGCAAATGGGGTATTCGCCGCCATGAACAACACGGCGAACGCACCCGCCATTGTAAGGACATAGGCGAAATAGCCGATACCATCGCTGCCGTAGATGGTGCGAGCAAGCTGGCTGATAACTGTTTCGCCGTGTGACGGTACTGCTCCAACAGCGTTTGCCAGCACGGTTATGCTCAAGAACAGCGCGATCAAAATGACGCTCATCACGACGAGCGTATTGGCGGCATTTTTGGCGCGCGGCTGGCGGAAAAGCTGCGTATCGTTCGAGATCGCTTCAATTCCTGTAAGCGCGGTACAACCTGATGAAAACGCGCGCAAAATCAGCAGCACACTGATCGGTTCGAGCGTGGTGTGGGTAATGGCTTCGACATCAACGACTGTGCCGAGCGTTCCTGTCGCCAGTTTCATAAATCCAAGAATGAGCGTGAAACCGATGCTGAACAGGAAGAAATAGGTGGGTATCGAGAACAGACGGGCGCTCTCTTTGACACCGCGCAGGTTGATGACCGTCATGAACAGGATGATCCCGACTGTCAAGGGGACACGGTAGGGCAGCAGATCGGGAATGACGCTGATAACGTTGGCGACACCGGCGCTGATGCTCACGGCGACTGTCAAAATGTAGTCGGTGAGTAGCGCCGCGCCTGTCACCTGCGCGAGTTCTTCACCCAGATTTTCTTTGGCGACACGATAACCGCCACCACCTGCCGGATTCGAGAAGATGGTTTGACGATATGAGATGGTCACAATGGCGATGAGGATGGCAATCGCAATCGCAATTGGGATGGATACGGCGTTGCCACTAAAGTTCAACAGGGTAAAACTGCCAATCGCCGCCGTGTTGAGAATGAGCAGAATTTCTTCCGTCGCATAGGCAACGGACGAGAGCGCATCACTGGCGAGTACCGCCAATGCCACGGGGTTTGAAGCCGTTTGATGACTTATATCCGCAGTTTGAAGCCGTTTCCCAAAAACGAGCGATGCAAAACGTTCTTGGGCTTCGTGAATTGACATATCACATTTCCTGTATGTTGGTTAGTGTGAGGTTTTTGCAAAGATTGAGCGTGCGAACTAGCGAGAAACAGGGATGTGTGGACGTGTACCCACGACAAACGGAACCCGATCTTCTGCCGCCGCATCATTGAGCGTGAAAAGCCGGCGATTTTGTGCAATAAGGCGATGTTCCATCCGCCAGATGCGGAATTTTTGCCAGTAGGGGATGACGCTTTTGGGGACATGGGCGAACACAAACTCGGCATCAAGGATTTCTGCGATGTCGATGATGGCATCCACGATTGTGATGTACTCCATGGGCTGGAGGATGAATTTCACCTGATAGTCTTGCGCGATGGACACATATTCTTTGATGTCCTGCTGTTCTTCGACGGTGGCAGCGCGATACCCGTGCGGCGTTCCCAAATGCCCCGCATGCGTCACCGGAATCATGCGAACCAGAACCACATACGCTTGATTCCCGCGCGCTAACGCACACGCGAGATGAACAGCTTTCAATGTCCACGAATGATCCGACATTTGAACCATGATGGATTTCATGATGAATCCTGATGTAAAACGGTGAGAAACGATTTGTTCCATCTTCACTGTAAGCCTGCGGGTGTAAAGATAGAAACAATAGAAAACGCATCGACATCAAGATTGTGTAAAGGTTGGGACTGAGGCAGGTTTTCCCTTTAAGTCGTTCTCACCTAAAATGGTGCTTTCATTTGTGAGAGAATCATGGAATTCATCATTCGCATTGTGCGTTTCGTGACGAGGGGCGACGGCAGTGGTCGCACGATGCTCATCCGTTTGATCGGGTTGATTGTGATTTTCGTGCTGGTAAGTATTATCTTGCGGACGCGCCCCACGCCAACGTTCAATCAAACTGATTTCCTGCCGACCCAAAATGCTTTTGCCATCGTTGGAACGCTTGCTTTTGACGAAACCGTCAGTGGCAGCATCGGTGAAGCGGAGCGCGATGCGTGGCAGTTTGAAGGCGAAAGCGGGCAGTTTGTCAATTTGCGTGTGCGCGGTGACTTAGACAGCACACTCGAACTGATCCCGCCGGACGGGGATGCCGCCATCGCCATCGACTTTGCTTCGGGCGGCGATTACCAAGCATTTTTGTGCGCGCAGTTTCTTCGCTTTACCGGAACCTACACCGCCGTTGTCAGCGGATATTTAGGATTGCCTGACCGCGATACGGGCGATTATACGTTGAGTCTTGAACCCGCTGTCTTTGAAGATGCGCGCCCGCTTGGGATGGGGGAGCGCGCGTCGGGGCAAACGGATACATGCGATGGCGATTTTTTCACGATTGAAGTCGAAATTGGCGATCCGTATGAGATCGTCGTCACGCCAGAGGAAGGGGAAGTCGTTTTCGCGCGGTTGATGCCCTCGCGCACCGCCAGCGAACCAATCGCCGTGAGCGTCAATGGGACGAATGCGGATGGTCGCGCCGTTGAGATTATCACCGGTACGGAAACCGTTAACCGCACGCTGCTGCTCAACATTCGCGGAATTGTCGATGCGCCGCCTGTCGAATATACGGTGTCGCTAAACCGGGCTGCCGGCGAATAACCGTGCAAGTGGGGCAGCTTGCTATGTGAATCTCTAACAGGCTTGTGAAGGTTCACAGCAAAACAATACAGTTCTAGCAAATGTAGGGTTGGGAATCCATTTTGTCAAAACGTTTTGAAGCATCTTTAAAGCCGCCGAATGATGGGAAAATTCCATTATTTCTCGCTGAAATCGGCGGCTTTTGTGTATGTTGATGTTGAAATGCTGTTAATCAGGACGATTTCTTGACTCGGATTTTGCGTTATGTTACGCTATGAGAGCGTTCACATGACGTATGTGTCCGTAGAGTTCACAAAGGAGGATGATATAAGCTGATGTGATTGAAGTGAGCAAAAAAGACTTCCAAAACCACACAAGAGGTAATGCCCGAAGGGGTGAGTTTCAAAATAGGGAGTCGAGACATTGATGGGGGTTCGACAAAAGTGGCGCAAGATGGGGCTGTGTGTCACGGGGTCAACATGCCACAGCATCCCCATACAAGTGCCATTCAAAGTTTGAACTTAAACCAGCATCAAATCAATGCCGAATTTCTGAACTATTCGCGACGGCTTGTGGGTGTGCTGGAATCGGGATTGATTTGAACGCACCAGCGTAAAATCGCTGTCACTTTTACAAAAATCCTCTGCACTTGTTTAGACAAGGGGTTTGAAATGCGATTCACCAAGTTAGGCATACTTGTTTTGATCGTCCTCGTCCTATCAGCCACGTTCGTCAGCGCGCAGGATAGCGGCGCGGGACTTACTATCGGTTTTTCTCAAATTGGTTCGGAAAGCGCATGGCGTACCGCTTTCACCGAAGCAGCGCTCGCTGAAGCGGAAGCACGCGGGATCAATCTGCTGTTCTCGGATGCCCAGCAAAGCCAAGAAAACCAGATCGCCGCGATCCGCGCATGGTTGGCGCAGGGCGATGTCGATGCGATCATTCTCGCTCCCGTGATTTCGAGTGGGTGGGATGATGTGCTGGAAGAAGCCGCTGACGCGGGCGTTCCGGTGATCATCGTTGACCGCAACGTGGACTCTGATCCTAACCTGTATGTCACCCGTGTATCGTCCGACTTTGTGCATGAAGGACGTTTGGCGGCGGCATGGTTGGTTCAGGCGACTTCCGGTAACTGCGGCATCGTCGAACTGTACGGGACGGTTGGTTCGGCTGCTGCGGAAGATCGGCACACCGGATTTGCGGAAGTGATCAGCCTGTTCCCCAACATGCAAATCATCCATTCGGAAACGGGCAACTTCGTGCGTACCGAAGGCAAGGCGGTCATGGAGAGCATCCTTAGCTCTGAAGACCCCGCCAACATTTGTGCCGTATTCGCACACAATGACGACATGGCGATTGGCGCGATTGAAGCCATCAAAGAAGCTGGTTTGGCTCCCGCTAGAGACATTCTGATTGTGTCGGTGGATGCTATCCCGGACATCTTCGATTCGATGGACGCTGGCGAAACCAACGCGACAGTTGAACTGAGCCCCTTCATGGCTGGTCCGGCGTTCGATGCGGTTGTGGCGCATTTGAACGGCGAAGAACTGCCGAAATGGATTCCGGTGAATGGCAATCTGTATACGTCGCGCGCGGCGTATGATGCTGACCGCTAACGAGGTTCACTAAAGCAGACTGACAGCCTGCCACGGGTCTGCGGAAAAATGAACATCGTTTAACAGGTTGATATGGGAGGGAGCAAACGGTATATGCTGCCTCTCATATCTCCCCCTTCGCTTGCGGTGTTTCACCCTCTCGATCTTGAACTTACACCAACTATGGAATTCTTATGAATATGAGTGGACAAGAACCGATACCGTTATTAGAAGTCAAAGGGCTTACGAAGACATTTCCGTCAACAGTGGCGCTTTCGGGCGTGGACTTCACGCTGTATGCCGGTGATGTTCACGTACTAGTTGGCGAAAACGGAGCAGGAAAATCCACCCTGATAAAGCTCATTTCAGGGGTTCATCGCAAAGACGCGGGGACGATCCTGTTAGAGGGGAAAGTCATTGAGCCGCACAGTCCCCGCCATGCCCAAGAACTAGGCATCAGCACCGTTTTTCAGGAAATCAACCTCATCCCCACGATGTCGGTAGCGGAAAACATCTTCTTGGGGCGACAGCCGATGCGCTACGGCATGATCGACATGCGCGCCATCAATAAGCAGGCGGCGGCGCTGCTGAAGGGTTTCGGCTTGGATATTGATGTCACGCGCAATCTTTCGGCGTATTCGGTGGCAATTCAGCAGATTGTGGCGATTGTGCGCGGCGTTGACTTATCGGCAAAGGTGCTGATTTTAGACGAGCCGACTTCGAGCCTTGATCGTCACGAAGTCGAAATGCTGTTTTCTGTTATCCGATCCTTGAAAGAACGTGGAATCGGCATCATCTTGATCACGCATTTTTTGGATCAAGTCTATGAAATTGGGGATCGAATCACAGTGCTTCGCAATGGGCAAAAAGTTGGTGAACACCGCGTCACCGAACTTTCCAAAGTTCAGCTCATCACGGAAATGCTCGGCAAAGAACTCACCGAGATCACGCGCGATGAAGGTGAAGCAGCGACAGTAGACCGCACTGACGAGAAGCCGTTTTTAGAAGTTCACGGTTACGGGCGACAGGGGATGCTCGAACCATTTGACTTAAAAATTCGACAGGGAGAGATCGTCGGGTTAGCAGGGCTGTTGGGGTCGGGGCGAACGGAAGTCGCGCATTTGATGTTCGGCATCAAACAGAATGATCGCGGTGAAGCCTATTTGAAAGGCGAACGGGTCGAGATTACATCGCCGCGCAGCGCCATCGCGCACGGATTCGGGCTGTGTCCTGAAGACCGTAAAGTCGAAGGCATCATCGGTGATTTGAGTGTGCGCGAAAATATCATTTTGGCGCTGCAAGCGCGCATGGGCTGGTTTAACTATTTGTCGCGTCAAAAGCAGGAACAGCTCGCCAATGAAATGATCGAGGCGCTGCACATTGTCACGCCGGACACAGAAAAACCCGTCAAAGAGCTTTCGGGCGGCAACCAGCAGAAAGTCATTCTCGCGCGCTGGTTGGTGTCGCAGCCAGAATTTTTGATCTTGGACGAACCCACTCGCGGGATTGATGTAGGGGCGCACGCCGAAATCATCCAAATTATCAAGCGACTCGCCAAAGAGGGGAAAGCGATGATGATCATTTCTTCTGAACTGGCGGAGATCGTCGATTATAGTGATCGTGTCGTCATTTTGCGGGACCGCAAGAAACTGCGCGAACTCGAAGGCAGTGAGATCAACGAAAACACCATCATGAAAGCGATTGCGACAGATTGATTTACAAGAGGTTTCAATGACTTTGGAAAAAAAAGAGACTTTAGCGGGGACAGACAGCCCGGGCAGGTTGTTGAAACTGCCAAAGGGCGATTCGCGTGTGGTGTGGACGCTGCTGGCGCTGCTGCTCATCTTGTTGGTCGATTGGCTGATTTCGCCCAACTTTTTTGAAGTTCGCATGGTGAATGATCGTTTGGTGGGCAGCCTAATCAATATTCTTGACAATTCTGCGCCATATGCGGTGCTTGCTGTCGGCATGACGTTGGTGATCGCCGTCAAAGGCATTGACCTTTCGGTGGGCGCGGTGATGGCGATTTCGGCAGCGACGGCGGTTGTGTTGATTCGTAATTATGAAGCGGGCGCGACGGAGTTCTACTATCAACCCGGCTTTGTGATTTTGATCACGCTCTTGATTGGCGCGTTGTGCGGGTTATGGAATGGCATACTGGTGGCGTTTCTCGACTTGCAGCCGATCATCGCCACGCTCATCTTGATGGTGGCGGGGCGTGGTGTCGCCCAGTTGATCACGGGCGGTCAATCCCCGACGTTTACAAATGAAACGCTGGCATTTGTGGGGCGCGGTGTGGTGGGGGGCGTGCCGTTTCCCATCTTCATTGCTATGGCGGTCTTGATCGGCGTGATGCTGCTAGTGCGGCGCACGGCGCTGGGGCTGCTGATCGAATCGGTGGGTGTGAATGACCGCGCCAGTTACTACGCAGGCATTCAAGCGCGGGTGATCAAGTTGTTCATTTACATGCTGTCTGGCGTGTGCGCGGCAGTGGCGGGAATGATTGTCGCGGGGGAAGTGAAGTCGGCTGATCCGCATACGGCGGGGTTATTCTCGGAATTGGACGCGATTCTCGCTGTTGTCATTGGGGGCACGTCGCTGGCTGGCGGGCGCTTTTATCTGGGCTTGAGCGTTGTCGGCGTATTGATCATCCAAAGTTTGCTTGCCGGTCTTTATGTCAGCACGCTGCACCCGACCACGAATCTCGTCGTGAAAGCTGTCGTCGTCTTAGCCGTGCTGCTCCTACAATCGCCAGAATTTAGGCACTTTGTCGCACAGCCATTCAGGAGAACCTCATGAGATCGCGTTTTATTCCGCTGCTCATGACGCTGCTCGTCTTTGCCGTCATGTATTTGTTCGCCTACTCCCAGTTCTCCAGCTTTGGATCGATGCGCGTCATCGGCAATTTGCTGCGCGATAATGCCTACTTGGGGATCGCCGCTATCGGCATGACATTCGTGATCATTTCCGGCGGCATTGACCTTTCGGTGGGTTCGGTGATTGCGTTCACGGGCGTGTTTTGTGCCCTCATGATTGGGCGGAACGGATGGGACCCTGTCTTGACCTTTGTCGTGATGCTGACGATTGGTACGCTGTTCGGCGCGACGATGGGTTACATCATTCACCATTTCAAAATTCCAGCGTTCATCGTGACGCTTTCAGGTCTGTTTTTGGCGCGCGGCATGGCTTACGTCATGTCCACCGATTCGATCCGCATTGATAATCCATTTTACGAACAGATTTCCGATTTGGTCTACATTTTTCCTGATCGCGGACGCTTCACGTTCGCAGCGGCGGTATTCTTACTGACGTTGATTATGGGGATATTTTTGGCGCACTTCACGCGCTTTGGGCGCAATGTTTACGCGCTTGGCGGCAACGCAGACGCGGCGCTGCTGCTCGGTGTTCCCGTTGGACGCACAACGATCACCGTGTATGCGTTGAACAGTTTCTTGGCAGTGCTGGCGGGAATTGTGCTGTCGCTTTCCAAACAGTCGGGCGATTCGACGATTGCCGTTGGGCTGGAACTCGACGTGATCGCGGCTGTCGTGATCGGTGGAACACTGCTTACAGGCGGCGTGGGCTATGTGATCGGCACCTTCATCGCCGTGATGACGTTAGGAACGATACAAACGTATCTCACACTCGATGGCTCGCTCACCCCTTGGTGGATCAAGATCGTGATCGGCGTGCTGTTGTTCGCGTTCGTCGGTTTGCAAAAGCTGTTGAGCAGTCGTCAGGGCTTGTTGGGGGTAAAGCAGCGCGGGGCAGCAAATCAGCCCAGCCCTGCTCAATCGACCTAACGCCGCATCTTGACATTATGTCGTAACCTAACTACAGGTTAATTTCGGACTTCAGCGGATTATGTCGGGACACGACAAAATGAAATCATCGCAAAAAACGGTCACGCTCCATGATGTCGCCAAATCTTCAGGCGTGTCTTATCAAACGGTATCGCGGGTGATCAACAATCACTCGAATGTCGCAGAGGACACACGCAAGCGCGTGTTAAAAGCGATTGAGGAACTAAACTATCACCCCAACCGCGCGGCGCGTAGTTTGGTCACCAACCGGTCCGATACGATTGCCATCATCAGTTTTGGCACCGCTTTTTATGGTCCGGGTCAAATGCTGCAAAACGTGGTGCAGCACGCCAAGCAGAACGGCTTTCGGGTGATGCCAAGCAGTTTGCAGCAGCTTAGTTATGACGATATGCGGGCGGCAATCAACGAACTCCATGAGCTGTTGATTGACGGGATCATCATGATTGCGCCTGTCGTGACCGATTTTGTGTCGGAAATCACCGAATTGTTGGGCGATATTCCTTTCATCCAAATTGACACCAAGCCCAAGCCCGGTGTCGCGTCGGTAGTCATTGAGCAAGCGCATGGGTCGCGGCTTGCGGTTGAGCATTTGATCAGTCTTGGACACCGCCAGATCGCCGAAATCAGCGGTCCGCTGAATTGGTACGACGCGATTATGCGCCACCAAAGCTGGATTGACACGATGGCGCAGCACCAGCTTTCGCCTCACATGAGCGTTGAAGGGAATTGGTCGGCGCAAAGCGGCTATGAAGGGGTTCACGCGCTGCTGAAAGCTGGCGCGTCGTTCACCGCGTTGGTTGTCGGCAACGATCAAATGGCATTAGGTGCGATTGCTGCGCTCACTGAGCGTGGTATTCGCATTCCGCAAGATGTGTCCGTCGTCGGCTTTGATGATATTCCTGAATCGGCGTATTTTCTGCCGGCATTGACAACCGTGCATCAAGATTTCAAGGCGCTGGGCGAACAGTCCGTCGATTATCTTGTCTCGCTCATTAAAAGCCCCAAAACGCCCGTTCATCAGCGGGTTTTGTATCCCGACTTAGTCATTCGCGGAAGCACGATGGCATTGAAATAGAGTGAACGACTCATGTATACCATTGGTGTAGATTTTGGAACCCTTTCCGGGCGTGCGCTGCTTGTCGATACCCGTGACGGCAGCGAAATTGCAACGGCCATCTTTGACTATCCCCACGCGGTGATGGACGAACGACTTCCATCGGGTAAGCGGCTTCCGCCCGAATGGGCGCTCCAGCACCCGCAGGATTATCTCGATGTGTTCACCAACGCGATTCCGGCGGTCATTCAATCGAGCGGTATTGACCCGCGGCAGGTGGTCGGCTTGGCGGTTGATTTCACTGCCAGTTCGCCGATGCCTGTCAAGCGCGACGGCACGCCGCTGTGTTTTTTCGATGCGTACCGTGACGAACCCCATGCCTATGTCAAATTATGGAAGCATCACGCGGCACAGCCGCAGGCGGATCGCATCAATGAAGTGGCGCGTCAGCGCGGCGAAACATGGCTGAAACGCTACGGTGGCAAATATTCATCCGAGTGGTTTTTCAGTAAGCTGCTGCAAATTTTGGACGAAAATCCTTCGTTCTATAACCAGATCGACGTTTTCATCGAAGCCGCCGACTGGGTGGTTTGGCAGCTAACTGGAGTCATGACGCGCAACACCTGTACTGCTGGTTACAAGATGCTGTATCAAGACGGCGGGTATCCATCACCGGAATATTTCGCGGCGCTTGACCCGCGATTCAAAAACGTGATTGTTGAAAAAGTTCCCGGCGGGCTGTCTCCATTGGGGGGCAAAGCCGGCACGCTGACCGAATCTATGGCGGCGCGGCTCGGCTTGCCGCCGAATATCGCTGTCGCTGTCGCCAACGTCGATGCTCACGTAACCGCCCCGGCGGTCAAAGCGACTCAACCCGGCGTGATGGTCATGATTATGGGGACTTCAACCTGTCACATCATCTCCGGGACGACGCTGCAAAATGTGGATGGCATGTGCGGCGTGGTCGATGGCGGCATCATTGACGGTTTGTACGGCTATGAAGCGGGGCAGTCCGGCGTAGGCGATATTTTCGCATGGTTTGTCGATCATGCTGTGCCGCCGGAATATCACCAAGCGGCGGCAGACGCAGGGCTGAACGTCCATGAATATCTGGAGCGTGAAGCGGCACGACAAAAAGTTGGTGAACACGGACTGATCGCGCTCGATTGGTGGAATGGCAATCGCTCAACGCTCGTTGATGTCGATTTAAGCGGGCTGTTGATCGGCGCGACGCTAGCCACACGCGCGCCGGATATTTATCGCGCCTTGATTGAAGCAACGGCATTTGGCACGCGCGAAATCATCGAAAGTTTTGAAGCGCATGGCATAGCGGTCAAAGAGTTGGTCGCGGCAGGCGGGCTGCCAGAGAAAAACGCGCTGCTGCGGCAGATATACGCCGATGTGACCGGACGCACGTTTAAGCTGGCGGGGTCGAGCCAATCGCCCGCCTTGGGATCTGCGATGCACGCGGCGGTTGCGGCGGGCGTGTATCCCAACATCCATGCGGCAGCAGAAAAAATGGGCAAACTCAAAGCCGAAGTCGTCACACCTATTCCAGCGAATCAAGCTGTATATGACAAGCTGTATGCTGAATACAAAACGCTGTATGACTACTTCGGGCGCGGCGCGAACGACGTGATGAAACGCTTGAAGAAAATCCGCAACGATGCGCGGGGAGACTAATCATGCTGCTGCCAAAACTCCGCCAACTGGTGTCTGACTTACACGCCGAACTCCCTAAAAATCATCTAGTCGCGTGGACGAGTGGGAATATCAGCGCCCGCGACCCTGAAACCAATCTGGTCGTCATCAAACCAAGCGGTATTCGATTTGAAGATTTGCGCCCGGAAAACATGGTGATCGTCAACATCAACGGCGAAATCGTCGAATCGGAATACAAAGCCTCATCGGACACAGCCTCACACTGCTACATCTATCGACATATGCCTCATGTGAACGGCATTGTGCATACCCATTCTCGCTATGCCACCGCGTTCGCGGCGCTTGGGCGAGAAATCCCCTGCATCACCACAGCGATGGGCGATGAATTTGGGGGAGCAATTCCGTGCGGTCAGTTCGCGCTGATCGGCGGTGAGGAAATCGGCAAGGTGGTTGTGGACACGCTGAAAGACAGCCGCAGCCCGTCCTGTTTGCTGCAAAATCACGGCGTATTTGCGCTGGGTCGCAGCGCAGAACAGGCGGTCAAGGCGGCGGTTATGACCGAAGATAACGCCGCGATTGTGTGGACAGCCTTGCAGATTGGCACACCCCTCACCATCGATCCATCGGACATCGATAAGCTTTATGACCGCTACCAGAACGTATATGGGCAATAAACCTCGCTGAAAGGTCACTTTCGATGATAGATTTGAGCAGTTATGAAGTTTGGTTTTTGACGGGCAGTCAGCATCTCTATGGACCGGAAACGCTCGAACAGGTCGCTATCCATTCACAGGCGATTGCCGCTGCCCTTAACGACGCGCCCGCTGTTCCCACAAAAGTTATCTTTAAGCCTGTATTGACAACCGCCGACGACATCTATCGGATGTGCTTGGAGGCGAATGCCGCGCCGCAGTGTGTTGGTGTGATCGTGTGGATGCACACATTTTCGCCAGCGCAGAACTGGATTTCCGGTTTAAAGGTGCTCAGCAAACCCCTTGCTCACCTGCATACTCAATACAATCAGGACATTCCATGGTCCGAAATCGACATGGATTTCATGAATCTCAATCAGGCAGCGCATGGGGATCGTGAATTCGGGTTCATAGCGGCGCGGATGCGCCTCAATCGCAAAGTCGTCGTCGGGCATTGGCGTGACCCCGATGTTCAGCAGCGTTTAGGCGTGTGGACGCGAGCGGCGTGTGCGTGGGCAGATGCCAAAAACGCGCGCTTAGCACGTTTTGGCGATAACATGCGTTCTGTTGCCGTCACGGAAGGCGACAAAGTTGAAGCGCACATGCGCTTTGGCTATCAAGTGTATGGCTACGGCGTGGGCGATTTGGTCGAACGGGTTAACGCGGTTTCCGCGAGCGAAATTGCCGCGCTCATCGAAGAATACGAGTCGCAGTACACCGTCGCCGCTGACCTGCGGCGGGGCGGCGCGCGGCATGAGTCCGTCCGCGAAGCAGCGCGCATCGAACTTGGGATGCGGCGCTTCTTGAAAGAAGGCGGCTTCAAAGCGTTCACCACGACGTTTGAAGATTTGCACGGCTTGGCGCAGCTCCCCGGCTTGGCGGTTCAGCGGTTGATGGCGGATGGTTACGGATTCGGCGGTGAAGGCGACTGGAAAACATCGGCGCTGCTGCGGGCGATGAAAGTCATGTCGGCAGGGCTTGAGGGGGGAACATCCTTCATGGAGGACTACACCTACCATCTTGACTTATCTGGTCAAAAAGTGCTGGGCGCGCACATGCTGGAAATTTGCCCGTCAATTGCACAGGGAAAACCAAGTCTTGAAGTGCATCCGTTGGGAATTGGCGGCAAAGCAGACCCGGCACGCTTGGTCTTTAACACCCCGGCGGGCGCGGCGATCAATGCGTCCATTGTGGATATGGGCAATCGCTTCCGGCTCATCGTCAATGATGTTAATGTGGTCGAACCGGATCACGCGATGCCGAAACTGCCTGTCGCGCGCGCGCTGTGGATTCCGCAGCCTGATCTCAAGCGCGGCGCGGCAGCGTGGATTTACGCGGGCGGCGCGCATCACACAGGGTTCAGCCAATGTTTAACAGCAGAGCATATGGCTGATTTTGCCGAAATCGCCGGAATTGAGTATTTGCGAATCGACCAGTCCACCACGCTGCATGACTTCAAGAACGAACTGCGCTGGAACGAACTGTATTACGCGCGCCTGTGAGCGCCCATCATAACGTAGTAAAAAGGCGCTGATATGACTGTTCAGCGCCTTTTTTATGGATTTGTTCACTGCAGGGCGACAAGTCGAACAATTTTCCCGTGCTTTGCCCTACATTAAATTGAACCTTGTGGTTTGACGGAGTTGGAACTTAACGCGAACGCAAGTGCTTGATCGTGCGATTTGAAGAACAACAGCGTAGGACGGCACAAATTAAAGACGAGCAGCATCACTAAGCGCATCAATTTGTTGTCCCCAGAAACAATCATGATGTGCTTTAGAGGCGAGTTCATTTGGTTGGCATACGTTTGTGTCGAACTCAGCCGTTGGTAGAACTGCGGCACACTGCTCGTATGGGTGACATCGACAAGCAGCTTTATCACTGCTTGTGAATCAAGCTGTTTGATTTTCTCGTTGATTAGGCGATCAATTTCAACGAAATCATCAAATGTTACCGCGCCAGATAGTTTCAGTGATAGCACTGCTTCTGGGATTTCCCACTCAACTTTGTATGCCACAATCAACGCCCCTAAAACACTATTGATTCAAGCTCTCTCAGAAACGACGTTGTATCAATTGGTTTAGGGAAATATGCCTTAAACCCAGCAAGAATCGCATCTTCTCGGAGCTTTGAGTTGTGATATGCCGTGACGGCAATGCAAGGCAGCGAATTCATTCGCGCGTCAGCATGAATTTCAGAGAGAAGCTGCCACCCATCTTTATCAGGTAGTGCCAAGTCGATGATGACCAGTTGATATTGCTTGCCGCTGTTGAACAGAAAGTCTTCTGCTTCCGCAACATTGCTTGCGACATCCAACCCAATTTCCAAATGACTCAATAGGGTAGACATCAAGGCTTGCCCATCAAGATCATCCTCAACTACTAGAATCCGCCAATCCGTTTTTGTCATTGTAGTATACCTTATTAGATTAGATGTTCAAATCGGTTGCTAAAGCTGGAATTGCCATGAGCAGCCGGATCAGATCTTCGATGAATGTTTCGACAGTCAGCGGTTTGGTCAGGTAGTTGTTGAACCCGAAATTGATGGCGCGGTCACTATCACCCGACATAGCGTGCGCGGTTAAAGCGATGACAGGAATATGCTTAATCGAGTCATCATTCTTTAATTCGGCAAGCAGCCCCCAACCATCCAGCACAGGCATAGACAAATCGCAAATGACGAATTTCGGCTTGACGCTGCGGATCGCTTCTAGACCTTCCTGCCCGTTGGTCGCAGTGGTCACGTTCGCGCTGTACTCAAGCAGAATGATTTCGGCAAGGTGCAAACTGTCATCTTCATCGTCAATCACGACGATATCCCAACCGAGAAGTAAATCGTTAGGCAGCACTGGCATCTATGTTCTCCGTATCACGCAGTGGTCTTCAAAGGCAGTGTAACAGTAAACGTGCTTCCTTGCCCCAAATCGCTCTTTACGCTGACATTGCCACCCATCACGCGCGTATATTTCTGCACGATTGCCAGCCCTAACCCCGTACCGCCATACTTGCGCTTAGATGATTGATCGACTTGGCGGAATTCTTCAAAGATGAATTCGCGCGCATGAGGCGCAATACCTATACCTGTATCGCTAACAGCGATATTCCAGATGGAGTCTTGGTGATCCATTTTGAGCTTGATGCCGCCTGTTTCAGTGAACTTGATAGCATTGCTCAGCAGATTGATGACAACTTTCGAGATTGCTTCTTCGTCTCCATACAGAGTCGCTGGCATGGAAGGTGAAACTTCCACTTCCATCGTTAAGCCTTTTGTTTCCGCCAAAACACCGATCTCGTTCTTCCAGCGTTCTGCCAATGCCAATGGCGCAAACGGTTGATTGGCTAGCTCCAATCGTCCTGCTTCGACGCGGGAAAGGTCAAGGAAGTCATTGATAAGCTGCAACAGACGACGACTGTTGTTTTGTACTCGTTTGAGGTAGTCCTCGGTCTTGTCGTTGAATTGAGCGCCGCCCATGCGTTTCAACACCACCCCAGTGAAGCCTTCAATCGCGTTGAGCGGTGTTCTCAGTTCATGCGACATAGTGGACAGAAACTCTGATTTCAAGCGCGAGTTTTCTTCGGCAAGCCGCTTAGCGGCTTGCAGGTCTTTAATCAGCTTCTCGCGCTCTTGGTTCGATGCTTCAAGTTGGGTAACGTTCTCACGCAGACCCTTCAACGTGGTTTGCAAGTCAGCCGTCATGCGGTTGAACGAACGCCCCAGCGCGGCAATTTCGTCGCTGCCTTTTTCACTCACGCGCGCCTCCAAGTTGCCACCTTGAATAGCGGCTGCCGCTCGCGACATTTGAATGATTGGCTTGACGATTTGATTCGCTGAATATCCGACGATCAAAATACTGATGACCAGCGTTGCCAGCGTGACAATCAACGCGATGTTTGAAAGATCGTTTGCTAATGAAGTCGCGGTGGCATAGTCAATTTGAGCGACAATCACCAATTCTTGGTTGGCGAGCACTACATTATGGGTAGAGAGAATAACATCGTCACCATTCAAGCCTGTAGTACGCCCACTCGTCACATCCGGTTTGAAAACGTTTGCACGAATGGCGAAATTAGGATTCCGGTGCGCCAGAATAAGCCCATCTTCGTCGGTGACGAAAACATCCTGTCCTGCTTCGGTGCTTGCTTCGCGCAGTACGGTGTCACCGATGCTTTGGAAGCGAATTTCGCTAACAAGGACTTCTTCGACATCACCCGTCACCAAATCGACAATGGGCACGGCAATCGTGATCAAACGGTCACGCGCGTTTTCATTGAAGTACACGCTGCCAAAGCTGACAGTGCCCGACTCAAACGCCGCTTGAATGGCGGTGTCATCGCTGCGATTGACCAAATCGCTGTCGGTGATCACCTCACCGCGCGTCAGTTTGAGCGTTTCGCTGCCATCGCTTCCGACAAGCGCGAATTGATAATAAGACCGCTGCTGGCTCAACAAGGTCGAAAGCACGCTCCGCTGCGTATCTTCGTCGAGCGTGCCAAAACCGAACACATTGATTAACGTCGAGAGTTCGACACGACGTTCGTTGAAGAACGCTTCCAATCTATCGGCTGTGCGCTGCGCCAATTGATTCTGAAACGCTGCCGACTGATCTTGAAGCACGTTGAAGCCGCGCTGCGAAATAAACACAGCCACAATACTGATCGGGATGATTGTCAAAACCGCGAAAGTCAATATCAGGCGGGTACGAAGACTTGTTGCCATTCCTGCTTCCTCATGCTCGTGTCAAAACTGCCGCTAGGTACCGGGGGAAACGAAATTGTCGAGGTCGCCGGGTCGAATGATTTGATTCGCCTGACGCAGAATTGGATCAGGGAATTCCATGTTCAGCGAAGCTGCAACCTCAACATTCACAATGAGGATGTTTTCCGCGATGGCTACCGGTAGATCACCCGGATTTGCGCCGCGCAAAATTTGGTCGACAATTCCGGCAGATTGGCGGGTAATCAGGTCTAAATCGGGACCAAAGATGACAGCATAGCCGGGGGTTGGCGCAGCAAGGAAACCAGCGATGGGAACTTGATTCGACATTGATGCATTTACCAGCGCATCCGCGAATTCCAGATCGAAAGGCAGGAACGGAGTCAAGAACAACCAGTCCGCGCCTTCGGGTACTGTCTGCAAAACTTCGATGCCCGACGCTGCATCTGCGACTGGCGCAGGGATAACTTCCACACCTAAGGCTTCTCCCAGAGCAGACACCTGTGCCAACACGGCTTCGCCTTCGATGGCAAATGCTGAATAGAGATAGTAGATGCTGTCGGTTTCTGGGTTGATTTCCGTCAAAAGCTGCAAACGGCGTGTATGATGCTGATTGCTCACGATGCCAGTGGTCAATCCACCCGGCACGATCATGTCAGCAACCGCCCCTGTCGTGACCGGATCATCCGAAATCGTGAACACAATCGGAATATCGCCGGCAAGTGGGCGAAGGTTCACCGCATCGGTATCGTTCGTCACGACAAATACATCGACAGGCGTATCAATCATCGCTTGAACTTGGCGCTCATATTCTGCCTGAAAATCTTCCATGGCAACGCCTTCAAAGTTGAGCATCATGTAGCTGATGTTTTCGCCATCAATGTAGCCGTAGTTCTGCATTTCATCGATGAACGTGAGCGGATTAAACAGCAGCAGCCCGACGGTTATATCATCATCCGACTGTGCTTGAACACCGGGAAGGACGGCAGCCATCAAAACGATGACCAGTATTATGAGGAGCTTGTGTGGTTTCACTGTGTATACCATTGACATGTTGGTTTGAATCAGAGTCAAAATCGCTCGATGCGACATCTTTATTTAACAACTGACTTACATTTATACAACGGAAAAGTATTAAGATTACATCCTCACGCTGAAATTTTAACAGAATTCATGATCTGTTCTACATGGCAATTACTGCACTGCTGATAGAAGCCAAATTCTTGAGTTGGAATAGTATCCGCAAGGCAAATAAAAAGCCCATCTGACAACTTCAGATGGGCTTTTTATTGTGCGTGCCTGGAGGGATTCGAACCCCCGGCCCTTTGCTCCGTAGGCAAATGCTCTATCCACTGAGCTACAGGCACAAATTTGTGTGGAAGAAAGCATATCATACCCCCATGAGAGGGTCAAGACTCAAATAAGGGAATGAGCGCGGGCGCGTCGGTGATAATTTCCCCACGCACCCGCCTATTTTTCGCCTACTTGACGTTGATGATGAGCGCGAAACTGCCTTCGCTGTCCCGATAGCCGGTCACTTCGATGGTGTATTCGCCATCTTCAGTAACGATGAAGTTGTTGATGCGCGAATCGAGAAAACTCAGGTTCACATCACTACCACCGTGATCGTCGTTGTCCGCCAGCACCACCCCATCCGGTGAGATCAGCGAAACACTCGCGTCAAAATCGGAAGTTAGTGCGCGCACGGTGATGGTGACAATATCGCCTTCGCGAGCTTCAAACGTTTGGATGAACGAATCGCCAGCCTCGATTTCGCCCGTAAACACCTCCTCATCGCCGCTGCCCGTAGGCGCGTCTGTCATGATTTGTTCGACGGTGAGTTCAAAATCCCCCGACGAATCGCCGTAGCCGCTGACTTCGATGATGTAGCTGCCGCTCTCTGTGAAGATGAAGCGTTCCAAACGCGAATCGAGAAAATTCAAGCTTCCGTCGCTTGAACCATGATCATCGTTGCTGGCGACAAAACTACCCGACGCGGCATCATACAACGCCAATACAGGATCAAGGTCTTCGTCAAGCGCACGCACAGTGACGGTATACATATCGCCTTCATTCGCGTCGAGTTCGTATTGGAACGTGTCGCCAGCGCGAATTCGGTCCGTTACGACATCCGAAGCACCCGACGTTTGACTGCCGCCGCTGCTCTCGCCTTCACCCGCGATACTTAGCAGCAGATCGAATTCGCCGCCCGAACCCGCAAAACCGCGCACGCGAATCGTGTACGTCCCGCTGCTTTCCAGTTCATAGTCTTGGATCATCGAGTCGAACCGCGCCAAATCTTCTCGATCCGTGCCGTGATCGTCATTTTCCGCTACTGTGTCACCGCTGGGGTCATCAAGTTCAATCACGGGATCAAACGAGCTATCCGTCGCGCGCGCGGCAATCGTCACAACCTGCCCCGCCGCACCTTCAAATTCGTATTCAAAGTCGCCGTTG
Organism: Anaerolineae bacterium; assembly: GCA_034434595.1. GTDB lineage: Bacteria > Chloroflexota > Anaerolineae > Aggregatilineales > Phototrophicaceae > Flexifilum. The sequence continues at coordinate 57,591 of DAOTZD010000024.1, read as the reverse complement.
TCCGGCACTTCAGCGGCGATCACCTGCTCGCCTTCAACCGCTGCGCCGCCACCTTCGTCACCCTTACCGGGTTCTGCGCCGCCCGCGTTTTCGACGGTGACTTCTACACTCCCTTCGCCGCTGCCGCTAAACGTATCCAACCGAATCGTGTATGTTCCCGCGTCTTCGAGTTCAAGATCGCTAATCAAGGAGTCAAACGTGTTAAGTCCGCCGCGCTCGCTGCCGTGATCATCGTTGCGGCTCAAGCTCACGCCGCTGGGGTCAATCACTTCGATGGTGGTATCAAGTGTGTTTTCTAGGCTATGCGCCACAACTGTAACGACTTCGCCGCCCGCCGATTCATACGCAATATCGACTGGCGAACCATTGTATTCGACCGTTAGCGGGACATTCGCTTCGATAACCAAGTCCCCGCCCGAATCACTCGTTTGCGGTTCAGCATCGGCGCTTTCTTGTGTTGGCATGGGCGCTAATGTCGGCACGGCCACAGACGGCGCTTCAAAACCGCCCGGCGCAAGCTGGCTGGCAAAGCCCATTTGCGCGTCAGCTGGCACTTCAACTTCGGGGGCATTCCCAAAATTGTCCAGTGTGACATCGAACGACAAGTTGATGAGCGCGGGTTCACCCGTCGCGCCCATCATGGATGGGTCGAGATTCATATTGAACGTGATCACCGTGCGGCGCACCAACGATTCTGCTTCGTCGATATATTGGTCAATCGTGAACGATGTTTCACCAAACAACTGTGACAACATCGGCGCGAGCATCGCCATTTGCGATTCAGATGGCATCTCAGGCATTTGACCCGCCCCCGCCATCGCGCCAAACAGCAATCCCGCGATTTGATCGCTCGATGCCAGTTCTGCAATATCAAAGTTGTAGGTGAAGCGCGTCGTATCCACGCCGCCCACGCTCTCGCTGCCGCCGCGTTCCACTGATAAGAAGACCGTGGGATCAAAATCTCCGAACTGATCGAGCGCCTGATCCATCATGCCACCGCCCATCAGCGCCTCCGGGCTGATGCCCGCTTCCGCCGAGAAACCGCTGCTAAATGCCGCCCCCATACTCGCGCCAATGTTATCGAGCGTGTCGCCAAGCCAACCGGACTCTTCCCCTGTATCTGGGTTGACGGCGTTGAGATATAAGACGTTATCGATCACGCGGATTTCTGCGACCAGCGGAACAGTTCCATCGGGGGTTTCGGCTTCACCGTCCACAGCAAGCTGGAATTGGGTTTCCAGCGAAGCGCCGCCGATCACGATACCGCTGCCGTTGATTGTGGTGTTGACTGCTTGACCATCTACGTTTGCGTTTAGCGAGAACACAAATTCAAATGTGTAGCTGTCCTGAAAGACGGTGTTTTGGATCGCGCCGCTAAGCAGGGCGGCATCTTCTTCGCTTAAACCGGGTAATTCTTGCGCCAAGACAGGCGTGATGCTCGTCACCAACGCCAACAGCGCCACAATGAGCATGAGTGCCGCTGATAATGTCTTCCGATGCTTCATAGGTTAATCTCCCTTGATTGCAAAGTGTTGTGTCGCAAACGTCACCATTTTCATTCTAGTGAAATCCAGCACTTGCGCGACTCTCCCCGCGTATAAAAAAAGTAGGGACATCCACCTACAAGATGTCCCTACTTCGTCACTTCGATGATCGGTTTAACAGGGTAAGGCGAACCACCTTACATGCTGCCCATGCCACCCATCAACATTTGCATCAGTTCTTGGAAAGGCTGTGCATCCGACGGCGCTTCAATCGAAACCTGTTCGTTGTAGGCAAAGGTCAGATCGAACACGATTTCGGTGCCAGACCCCGCAATTGTCAGCACGGTACGGTCAACCAGACCGCTGCCGCTGTTGATGAACTGATCTACCGTGATCGTCGCGCCAGCGAGCGCCGCCATCATGTCTTCCACATCCGATGACGACATGCCGCCCGACGATTCAGCGCCCATTTCTAAACCAGCTTGGAACGCTTCAGTCGATGCAAGGGCTTCGAGGTCAATCGTCAGCGCAAAGTGCGCCAGTTCGCCTTCATCCGCCAAACGTTCGGCGCTGAATGCAGCCAGCAGTTCACTCGGATCCATGCCAGCGAGCGCATCTGCATCCATGCCCATCCCGCTGAGGTCGCCTTCAGCAAGGGCGCTGGGATCGAAGGGGACACCCCCCATATCACCTGCCATACCCATGAGCATTTCAGCATCTTCGCCGGTCACTTCGTACCAGCCCATGCCGCCGAGATTGAAGAACACCGATTCGCCCAATGCAACAACATCGAGCGCAGCCGGAATGGTTTCGCCTTCAGCAGTCAATTCACCAGTCACCGACAGGGTGAAGCCTTCACCAATTACACCTTCGCCAGTCAATGAACCCGCATCTTCGCCTTCGATGTTGAAGCTGGCTTCAAATGCATAGGTGAGCGTATCGAAGCTGGTGCTTGCTGCATTCGCCGCAGTCCACAGGTTGAAATCTTCTTCACTCAAGCCGAGGGTCATCGAGTCCTGTGCGAACACCGGAACGGTGAACGCGAGTAACGCGACGAGGACGAGCAGAAACCGTACATGCTTCATATCTATTTGTCTCCTAAATGTGTGGAATCCGATGTTGTGGGTGTTCCAGTTTGAGTGTAAAGGAACGCGGTAAACAAAATCAACGGGCAAAGTGCAAAAACCGTATAAATGTCCGTTAATGCCCGTTGATTTTGATACGACTTGAGCCTTCATAAAGTTGCACCCCAAAACCGACGTTCTCCCTCTGAAGATTGCACCGTCCGATGTTTGCTGCTATTCTGACATCGCAAAATCGAATTCGGATGCAGCATATTTGATATATGATGAACTGCCCATGAAACGACAGCTTCTTGCGATTCTGATGCTTGCGGTATCGCTGGTGGTGCTGCTGGCAGCGTGTGAGGGCGATGCTACCCAAGTCGCGCAGGTGATCCCGACGAACACGCTTGCGCCAATCGTCAGCATGACACCGCGTTTTACAGCGACGTTGATCCCAACGCGCACGCCGTCGCCCACGATGACGCATACTGAAACCGATACACCGATTCCGTCGTCACCGACCAACACATTCACCCCGACGGCGACTCCACCCATTTTAGGGAGCGTGTATTCGGTTCAGGCGGTAAACGTGCGTTCGGGACCGGGCGTGAACTTTGATGCTGTTGCCGCACTGCCACCGGGAACGGGTTTTCAAGTGCTTGGCACAAACGGTGATGGCGCGTGGTTCAACATTCGCATGGAAAACGGCGATGAAGGGTGGATTTCGTCGTCACTGGTGCGTTTGCAGCCGACAGAAACCCCACTGCCGAGTTTGACCCCCACGCCAAACTTGACGCTTTTGGCACAAGGAACGCCGCTTCCCACGTCGATTTTTGGCGGCGGCACGATCACGCCGACTCCGCCGCGTTCGGTGGTCACACCCACGGCGATAGGGTCAATCGTCCCGTTGATCGCTGTGGCTTCTTCTACGGCGGGAGGGGGAATTCAACTGCCCAACATTGAAGCCATCAACCAGACGGCGACAGCGCTCGTCGGTGGGGTGGTGCTGCCCACCGCGCAGCCGACCAATCTCGCGGGCGGTCCAACAGGCGGACCGCTGATCACTGGCACGGCGACACAGCCGCCAGTGGGGGCTGGCACAACCGTCCCGGTGAATCCGCAGTCACGGCAGGGAGTGGATGTGCTGGCGTACTGCGATAATACGATTTTTGGCGAACCGCCCCCGAACGATCTCGCGGTGGGTTCGACGATTGATGTATGGTGGCGGTGGGTTGCCAGCACGCGGCAGCAGGTGCAAGATCACATCGACAACGCCATCTATGACGTACGCTTGGATGGGGTGCAGCTCACCAACTGGCGGCAGTACAACACGGGTATCCGCGAGCTAGGCGGGCAGTGGGCAGTCGATTGGCTGGTGCCGTCTGCGCCGCTGCTGTCGGGGTCGCATACCATCACGTATTCGGTTACATGGCGGGCTGCGATCTTTGACGGGATACAGCAGTATGGTCCCGGCACAAACACACCGCGCGAAACCGGGACGTGTACCTTCACGGTACGGTGAAATGCACATACGTTGTAGGGGCGGCTCGTGAGGGCAGCTGCGTACAATAACCCGTTTCATTGAGGACATGGCGAAGAATTGTCGTGACGACGTAGCATTGTCGTCCATGTCCTTCGATGTCCGATCTGTTACGCTCAACCATTGAGATAGCGTTGAGATGTTTAATTTCCGTTTAATTTGAGTTGTAAATCAGTTAGGTGTTCCTGTTCGTGGAGCGCCAAACTCCGCGCGCGCCAATACACCGATTCCTGCCGCTGTTTGCCTTCTTCACGGATTGTCCTGCTCCACTGGCTGTCTGATAGTGAGCGCAGAAGGCGCAGCAGTACCTGGCGGCGAAGAGCGAAATATGCCAGCAGTTCCCCGAACTCGAATGCTTGAAATTGTGTCCATTTAGCGTAGTCACGTTCTGCGTGAATGTCATGCAGCAGCGGTTGATCGCGCATAAGCGCCAGCAGAATCGCCTGTGTGTCGATGGCTTCGACATTGATCAAATGCGCCATCACTTCGGTGGGAGTGCGTTCACCGTCGCGCATAGGCGCGTGTAAGGCTTGGGGCGTGAGGGGTGAACACAGGCGATCCAGTTCGCGCGGGGTGTCGTCAAGCAGGTGTAACACAGCGGCGATATTGGCGGGTGATTGTTGGGTGGAGAGAGGTTTTTTCATGGCGATTTCCTGTGCGGCAGACGAAACATCACGATAAAAAGCAGCGGCATGTTCCCGATAAATCTATATGTGTGGTTCGTAAAAAGTTGGAACACGTTTAAAAAACGCATTTTACAGTTGGGAAACGGTAGAAGGAAAACGGAACGGGTAAGGAATCGGTAGGTTTGCTGAAGGCGGATTTGGTGCGGCGCATGGTTGAACAACGAAAGGCGCAGTATGTCGGTAAGTCGAAATAATGTGGAGTTTGTTTTTGTGTGCGGCTGTGGGCACAGCATGTCGTGCCCCTACAGAAGGGTTTTCTGTGCGTTGATGTGGGATCGGACGCGGGGTTGTGCGTAGGGCATCTGTTATAATCGCGGTTTTTCAGTTTAGAGGATAACCCAAACGTACTTGAGAGCGTGATTGTGCCCAAAATACTTCGTCCGCCGATGGTTAGACTGCTGTTCATTTGTATGCTGGCGCTGCTGATGCGCGCCGCGTTGATGTCCGCATGGGTGCGTCATCCCGGAATCGCTGACCCGAACCACTACTACAACATGGGCGTGCGCCTTGTCGAAGGTCACGGCTTCACAATTGATTACATCTGGCAGTACAACGCCCCACCCGCTTCGATTGTGCATCCTGAAGAACATTGGATGCCGCTGACGGCGGCGCTGGCGGCGATCCCGATGGCGTGGAACGGGATCAGTGTGCCATCGGCGCTGCTGCTGTTCATGGTGATGGGTTCGGCGCTGCCAGCGGTGAGTTATTGGGGGGCGCGCCAGCTTCATTTAGCGCCGAATCCGGCGCTGTGGGCGGCGGCGGCGTGCGCGGTGATGCCCGAACTGGTGCTGAACTCGCTCCGCACCGATACGACGATTCCCTTTTCTCTACTGGTCTGTTTATCCATTTGTTTGGTGGTGTACGCGAGTAAAACGACGGTGCGCCCGACGCGGCGCTGGCTGGTATTCATCGTCGCCGGGGCGCTGGCAGGGCTGTCGTATCTCACCCGTAATGATGGCATCCTGCTGCTGCCGATGATGTTCGGCTACTGGCTGATTCTTCGCCTTTTGTGGCGGTCACTGCCGGACGCGCTGACGATCCTATCGGGCGGGCGGCGGCTGGCAGCGGCGCTGACGGTGGTCTACACCGTAACGGCGATTCTCGTCGCTGTACCGTGGCTGATTCGCAACCTCAACGAGATTGGCAGTTTGGGATCGCCCGAAACCACCGATATGTTCTTTTTTACCCACCACAACGATCACTACGCTTTTGGGCGGGCATTCACACTAGAAACGATGCTAGCGGCGCAAACGCCACAGGAAATAATCGGCAAGCGGTTATTTGAAATGGCGGCGGCGGTCAAGATGATGGTGACGAGTTTGGGGGTGGTGCTGCCTGTGGCAGTCGCGGGCGGCGTGCTGCTGCTTCTGCTGACGCGGCGCGATCCTGTGAGCCGCGCACGGCTGCGGGCAACCGCGCCTACCCTACTGCTGTTGGCGGGCGGTTTTGTGGCGTACACCGTGTTTATCCCGTATAAGGCGCAAGCGGGGAGCTTCAAGAAATTTTTTCTGGCGCTGCTGCCGCTGTTGATCCCGATTGGCGCGTATGCCATCGAACGAATGGTGGCGGGATCAATCGCCAGAACCCGTTTGTGGTTGATGACGCTGGTTCTGCTGGCGGCGTTCGCAGTGGATACGGTGCGGCTTGACCAACAACAAACGTCGCGCTATCTCGCGTCGATGGAGCGGGTGGCGGCAGTGGCACGCACCATGGTTGACCGTAACCGCGACGGGCAGATCATCTTGATGGCACAAGACCCATTCATGCTGCGCTATGTAGGTTATTCGTCGATCATGTACCCGTGGGAAGATGTGGACACGATATTGCAGATTGCCCAACGCTACGGTGTAGATTATCTGCTGTTTCCGCCGGATCGCCCACAGCTTGACCCGATTGCGAACGAAGAAGAAACTGATCCGCGATTTGTTGAAGAAGTGCGCGTGCGTGGGACGGATTTCTCAATCTGGAGTTACACGCCATGAGTCGGGATATTTCACCCACCGCCGCTTTGACGCGGCGCGGATGGGGTGTGTTGATCGCCATCGCGGCGGCGGCGCTGATTCTGCGCTTGGGCTACGGATTATCGCAAAACCACAACATCCCGTATTTGCCCGGCGGAAACGATCCCGGTTGGTATTTGATCACGGGCTACCAATTGATGACGGGGCAAACGCGCGATGATGTACCGATGGGGATCAGCACGCTTGCGCCCGCGCCGTTGTACCTGATCTTCGTGGGGATTCCACAGGCGTTTTTGCCGCTGGAAACGTCGGTGATTGTGATTCGCATCCTGCAAGCGGTGATGAGCGCAGCGATGTGCTTATTCGCGTATCGATTAGGGCTGCGCCTGACAGATAGTTCGCGCGTTGGCTTGACTGCGGCGGCGCTGGTGGCGTTTTCGCCCGCCTTCATCATCGAATCGGCACAGGTGACGACGGAAACGCTGTATATGTTCCTGCTCGCCGGGGCGATGTCGCTGATCATCGAATACATCGCACGAGCCGGGGTGGGATGGCGCTGGCTGATCGCTTCGGCGGCGCTGTTCGGTTTGGCAACGCTGACGCGCGCCGTGCTGCTGGCGTATCCGTTCGCGCTGGCGGTCTTGCTGGTGATTCTGTATCGCAAGGCGGGGATCAAACGCGGGGCGGTGTTCTTCGCCGTGTTCGCGGCGGTTGTCCTCACATGGACGGTTTACAACCTTGCGCGCTGGAATCGCTTCGTGATCGCGGGGGATGGGCTGTTCTCGTTCATCTACATTGGGGCGAGCGGGTGGGATGACCCGTATGTGTTTGACCAACGGCTGATGGAATCGCTGGGGCGCGAAGATGAACTGCCTACAGGTGATCCTGAAGATGAAGATTTCATGCTGCATCAAGAAGATTACGCGCAAGCCGCCGCGTTAAGCATCACCGCCGATCCGGTGGGGTGGGTGCAGCGGCGCGTGAGCGAACTCGCGGGGGCGTATTTGATGCCGCACGCGACGACGGCGTTCAGCGGTGAAAGTTTGCGCGATTTGGCGGTGACGTGGCTGCAAGAGGATCGGTCACTTGAGGGCTTGATGCGCTTGACACAGGGCGATTATTTTTGGCAAAAGTTGAGCCTGTACGTGTTTCATTACGGTGTTATTCTGCTCGGCGTGATCGGGATCATCAAGACGCGGCGCAACTGGCGGATCAGTTTGCCCATGTTGGGTTTTCTCGCTTATGTGACGCTGGTGCATCTGGTGTTATATGCGCTTCCGCGCTATTTGTTCCCGGCGATGATCTTTTGGATTGTGTATGCGGCGAGTGCGTTTGCGCCAATTCAAAATGATGAGCGGGCGGATCACGAACGGGCGCAGTAGATTGCGCCTCTACAGACAACGCTTCTTCTCGTGGGTATTGGTTGGTACGTGGTGTGGGTTGAGGAATTTGTTCCATGACGATGATATTGGGCATTGAATCTTCGTGTGATGAAACCGCCGCCGCCGTGGTGATTGACGGGCGCACCGTCGCGTCGAATGTGGTGGCATCGCAGATCAATTTGCACGCGCAGTATGGCGGCGTGTTCCCCGAAGTCGCATCGCGGGCGCATGTTGAGGCGATCAGCTACGTGGTTGATCAAGCGATGGGCGATGCGGGCGTGAGCTACGACAAACTCGACGCGATTGCGGTCACACGCGGTCCGGGTTTGGTGGGATCGCTGCTAGTGGGCGTGAATTACGCGAAAGGGTTGGCGCTGGCGACGGGCAAACCGCTGTTGGGGATCAATCACCTTGAAGGGCATGTGTACGCGCTGTGGCTGACCGAACCGAACAGGCGGATTCAGTTTCCTGTGCTGGTCTTGATCGTCAGTGGGGGGCATACCGAACTGCTGCTGATGCGCGATCATGGTCAGTATGAACGGCTTGGGGGGACAATTGACGACGCGGCGGGCGAAGCCTTCGATAAAGTGGGGCGGCTGCTCGGTCTGCCGTTTCCCGGCGGACCGAACATCGAACGCGCGGCGCTGCAAGGCAATCCGTTAGCGTATGATTTTCCCCGCGCCAAACTCGATATGTCGTTCGATTTCAGTTTCAGCGGGCTAAAAACGGCGGTCATGCGCGAAGCGACTGTGCCACCCGCCGGAATGCGCGGCAAATCTCGGCGTGAAGTGGGCGCGGAAAAACAAGCCGTGCTGCGTTCGGATGTGTCGATCAACGATTTGGCGGCGAGTTTTCAGCGGGCGGTGGTCGGTGTGCTGGTCGATAAAACGGCGCGCGCGGCAAAGCAGTACGGCGCGACGGAAATTTTGCTCACAGGCGGCGTGAGCGCCAATCAACTGCTGCGCCAATCCATGCGGCAGCAGACCGATCTGCTCGTGCGCTATCCGCCGCTGCATTTGTGTACCGATAACGCGGCGATGATCGCGGCGGCGGCGCATTATCGACTGCAAAACGGGCTGCACAGCGATTTGGACATGGATGTGCGTCCAATGTGGCAGCTTACGAGCGATGCCTATGCCGAAGGATGAACACAGCAGGGCAAGAATCCGCCCTAGCGGGTATTGCGTTAGGCGGCGTGCCAGTGGGCGTGGAGCGCGCCGTAGAATACGCTTAAACCGAAATGCCCGGTGAGCATTTGCGCGGGGCTGCGATGTTGATCGCGCCCGGGCGCAAATTCGACCAGCGGCGTAGGTTCGCTCACATCGAGATGGGCGTAGATGCGCCAGCGCATCTCGCGGCAGTCATCGAAGGTGAGCGTGAACGGGCGTTCCCCTGCAAGTCCACGAAAGATCAAAGCGCGTCCCCATCCGCTGACGGTGAGATCAGTCAAGGTGATGGGCGTGTCGTCCGCGATGGCTAACAAGGTGTGGATGATCATATAGCGTATCGCTCTCCCTCACGATAGAGTTATCGAATAATCAAACCAAGATTAGATTGCAGCGCCAATTTTGCAAAAGGATTTTAACGATGAATTTTACGATACCGATTCATGTGCAAGAGATCGCATCGCGGGTGCGGCGGTTCGTCGATGAGGAAGTGATTCCGCTCGAAAAGTATGCCCGCGATACGCACGATGGCATCCCCGCCGACATGCTGAAAGCGGTGCAGGCGAAGGCAAAAGCGGCGGGTTTGTGGGCACCGCAGCTTCCGCCGGAATTGGGCGGGATGGGACTGACGCTCACGGAGATCGTCCCTGTGTTTGAAGCCGCCGGACGGAGCATGTTGGGTCCGCTGGCGCTGAACTGCGCCGCGCCGGACGAAGGCAACATGCACACGCTGCATCTGTTCGCCAACGATGAACAGCGGGAACGGTATCTTGTGCCGCTGGCGGCGGGCGAAATTCGCTCGGCGTTTTCGATGACCGAACCCGCGCCGGGTGTTGGGAGCGACCCGAACATGCTGCAAACGAGCGCAGTCCGCGACGGCGACGACTGGGTGATCAACGGGCATAAGTGGTTTACGACGGGCGCGGGGCTGGCATCATTTTTGCTGATTATGGCGCGGACAAATCCCGATGTGCCGACGACGAAAGGCGCGACGATCTTTCTCGCGCCGATCAACACGCCGGGGATCGAGTTGGTGCGGCGTGTGCCGATTATGGGCGAAGAAGGTCCGGGCGGGCATGGGGAAATCCGCTATCACAATGTGCGACTGCCACAAAGCGCGATTTTAGGCAAAGAAGGCGAAGGCTTCGCGATTGTGCAAGCGCGGTTGGGTCCGGCGCGGCTGACTCACTGTATGCGCTGGACGGGAATCGCTCAGCGGGCGTTGGAAATCGCGACAGAATATGCGACGAAGCGTGAAGCGTTCGGCAAGAAGTTGAGCGAACACCAGTCGATCCAGTGGATGCTGGCGGACAGCGCGACGGAACTACACGCGGGGCGGTTGATGATCAATCAAGCGGCGTGGCTGCTGCAAAACGGCGATCAAGCGCGCAACGAAACGAGCATGTGCAAGGTGTTCGTCGCGGAAACGGTCAACCGGGTGATTGACCGCGCGCTGCAAATTTGCGGCGGAATGGGAATCTCGCGCGATTTGCCGTTGAGCGGGTGGTATGAGGCGGCGCGGGCGTTCCGTATTTATGACGGCGCGAGCGAAGTGCATCGCATGGTGATCTCGCGCGGGGTGATCAAGCAGTATGGGTGGAAGGAATAGTAGGGACAAGGCTTGCCCTGTCCGCGCCCGAACTATAACAAAACCGGACAACGCTTGCGTTGTCCCCCTACGCGACCATTCGGTTTAATATCGCCCTCTCAGACCGAATTCAGGAAGGGGGAGTTAGCAATTAATTGTAGGGACAGGGGTTGCCCTGTCCGCTTGCCTCTATGCGGTTTGGTGGCTGGGGAGCATCTGCGCCATCAGATTGCGCGCTTCGTCCATAGTTTTGACGAAGCGGAAGTGCGATGCCGCGTGACGATCCAGCGTGAGCGCGGCGGTGTGGATCGCCTTGATCATGGGAGATGCGCCGACGACAACCACGGGTCCTGAACCGCCTTCGCCCATTTTGATCATCTTCAGGGCGTTATCGCGCGTGGCGGGGCTAAACAGCGATCCGCCGGGGAGTTTCACGCCGCCGGTCACGTCGAGAATCGCGCCGATGGTATAGCTCGCGCGGTCAGTGACTTTCTTCATTTTTTCGAGCGTGGCGAACAAGTCATCCCACGTCCACGGATCACGAATTTCGCACAGCATGACGGTTTGTTCGTCGTTATCCCAATACAATTCAATCGGCATGGATGATTCCCCTTACAGTGCGCCCTAATGGCTATAGAGTAAGCCGCTGATGTGATCCGTAAATCAATACGAGCTAAAGAGGACATGAGTTGTGAAACCGGATGCAACAAATTCGGGCGGGTGATCGTCATAGATGGTGTATCGACAAGCTGTTAGGAGTGACACACCTCATGCGGGGACAGTTCGCAGTATTTTTTCTCACATTGATGTTGAGTATCGCAGCGGCAGGGATGATCCACGCACAAAGCGATGTGACGAATATCGAAGTGCCGCAGGTGCAAACGGCGGGGATGCCGTTAGCGGGGACGATTGACAATCACTTGATTGTGTACGATGGCTTCACCAACCCGACGGTGATCGATTTGCCGGGAATTGTGCGCGGGTACAACTGGAACGCGGCGGCGAATGCGCTGGCGATTCTCGTCAGCGCGGGGGCTGGATCAGCGGGAAACGGGTTGGAAATCTGGGTGTCGTATCTCGAAAACGGGCGCACGTTCCGCTTGGATACCGGGGCAGTTGAAGGCTTCACGCCGATTTTCGACGCGGATGGATTTGTCATTTACGTGGGCGAAGGCGAAAACCGCGTGCTTGATCCCGCTGTGCCGTATATGGCGAGCATGATGCGAATCGAAGCGCAAGACTGGGCAACAGCAGAACAGATCGGCGCATTTGAGCTGACGCTCGAATGTGACGGCGGCGGCGGAATGGGCGCGGCGGCGCAGTATGAGCGCGAAACGGGATTTCTTGGCAGCGCGATGATGCTGCAAGATACACCGTATGGAATATTGCACAGCCGGACGTGCGGCGGGATGGGCTTGGCGCTGTTCAACCCGGAAACGGGCGATGATGTGGCTGTAGAGGGCGGGGAATCGCTGATTCGCGCCGCCTTGAGCCCCGATGGGGAAACGCTGTACGCCATCCGCTGGACGTTCAACCCGCCGCAGCATGACCATGCATTGGTGCGCGTCAATTTGGCGGACCGCACTATCGACACGATTGAAACTGCCAACAAGCCGGATCAACTGGCAGTCGCGCCGGATGGCATGGTGATCTACAGCAGCCGCACCGCGCGTGATGATGGCGGCTACAGCACGGCGATCCACAGGCTGAACCCGGACACGGGCGAAGAATCGACGCTGCTGACGAGCGACGAATGGTTCGGCGTGGCGCGGCTGACCGCGCCGGAAACGTTCTATATGCTGTTCAGCGCGATCCCGAATGATGGCGTGGATGAACCGCCCGCGGGCGTGTATCTGCTCAACATGGAGATCGACGAGCCGTTGCAGCCGATAGTGATGGGGTTGGGGTTGTTTTCGCTAACGCCGATGGGGAATGGATAGCTGAACCTCACCCCGCTTGCCTTGCGCCGCTTCGCTCTGTAAGCTGCCCCTCTCGACGATGCCAAGCATCGTTAGGAGAGGGGCTTTGCTGCACCCTGCGATAGATGCGGTTATTTCTCGTCGGCGGCGGGTTTGCGTCCCCCCGCGTGTTCGGGCGTGGGCGGCGGCAGAAGATCGATGAGTTCCCCGTCGCGCACCAGCGCGGGATCGGGCGTGTGCAGTCCATAAGTATCGAAGAAAGCGCGCACGTCATCCGCCAGCATTTCTTCTTGCTCTAACAGGCGTTCCACCAGCGCACGGAGCATCTCACTGCGTTCGCGCAGGGCTTGGCGCGTTTCGATGAGGGTGCGCTGGAACAGTGTTTCCATCGCTTCGCCCATCTCTTGCGACGGGATCAACATGCCGTTTTGCGGGTTGATCGACAGCGCGCCGCCCAAGGGACCAAGCATTCCCGCCATCGCCATGGCATACAGCACGGAACGGATATAAGCGAAGTCGCCGCCCACCCCGAGCGTTTGATTTTTCGCGCCGCAAAACTCGATTTCGGCGGCTTTGCCGGCGACAGCGACACGCAGGCGGTTGAGGTAGCTCTCGCGTGTCATCATGCCTTGATAGGATTCGCGCGCGGGATAGTGGACGACATGCCCGTAAGCCATCCCCTGCCGGATGATAGTGACGCGCGAAATGCGATGCTCCGGCAGGAACAGACGCACCGCAGCGGCGTGTCCGGCTTCGTGATAGGCGATGCGTTCGCGGGCTTCTTTCGACATATGTTTGATGGGGGCGCGCAAGCCCATTTCGTGTTCCGGCTGCGCGAGTTGAAAATCGACATAAGTCATGTAGCGGCGACCATCGAAGAGGGCATAGCGCAGCGTTTCGTTGAGCAGATATTTGATGTCGGCGGGGGTATAGCCGGGGGTTTCCGTTGCCAGCACCATTGGATCCATACTTTCGTCGTGCGCCATCTTGCTTAGGTAATACTCGAAAATATCGCGCCGCCCTTCGAGATCGGGCGCGTCGATACGCATCTTTTTATCAAAACGTCCGGGACGTAAGAGCGCGGGATCGAGCGCCTGAATACGGTTGGTCGCGCCAATGGTGAGGACGCGCTTCTGCGGTTTGGGCGGCTGCCTGCGAAGAATGTTCTTGTAGAACCATGTGCGAAGGCGCGCGCGCCAGCCGTGTTCTAAACTGAAGCCGCTCATTTCGATGAGCATGGTACTCAACAAGCCCATACTGCCGCCGCCGAACCCGCCAAAACCGCCCTGTGTGCCGCCGCCGACGGAACTCACGCCGGAACGCGAGCCAATCGCGTCGATTTCGTCCAAAAAGACGACTGCCGCGCCGTATGCTTTGGCGGCTTTGCGGGCTTTGGCATACATGCGCGAGACTTTGAGCGTTCCCATACCCATAAACATCGCTTGCAGCGACGACGTATCGACATAGTAGAACGGCACGCCTGCTTCGGTGCTGATGGCTTGCGCCAGCCATGTTTTGCCTGTGCCGGGAGGTCCTTCGAGCAGCAGTCCGTTGAGCGGTTCGCCGCCCGCGCCTTCAAAGGCGCGCACGCCGCGCAGCAGCATGACCAACTGCCGCGCTTGTTCCAGCACTTCCGGCTGACCACGATAATCTTCAAAGCTGACACCTTCCGCGCCGGGCATGATGGTGTACATGCGCGTGCGGCTTAAGAACCAGAACATCAACACGAACTGGAACAGGAAGGTGGCGATGATGATCGCCAATTGCAGCCCAAGCTCCATAACCGTGATCAAGAAGCGCATTACCCCCGCATCGAACAGGGCGAATGTAAACAGCGTAATCAGCCCGATCCACAGCCATGTACTGCGAAAGAAGCGGCTGATTTTATAGGGCAGGCGCTGCCGTCGGTCTACGAGCGTTTCTTCCAATTCCCAATCGAGCTGTGTGTTTTTGTCAAACGAGTCAAGGTTCGCCATTAGGTTTCTCTATTGATCGCGTGTACTGACGGAAGCATTCGCGGTGGTCAGCCGCCACAGTTCAAAATCTTTGCCGCCGAAACCTTTGAGCGTGGCGGTAAATGCCTGAATTCCCAGTGTCGCATCTTGCTTGAGATATTCGACGACTTCGGGATCGAGATAGACGGATGAGGACAGCACAATATCATCGCCCGTAGAGAGACTTTCCAAGCGCGCGGCGATATTGACCGTCGAGCCAAAGTAATCAAGGCGGTCATTCAAGTTCACAGTGATGCAGCTTCCCGCATGGATGCCGATTTTGATCGCCAGCGGGAGATGGAGCGTGGGCAAGAGCTTGCGATTGGCAATCGCGCGCTGGATGCGTACCGCGGCGCGCACAGCATTGACCGGGCGGCGAAACACCACCATCGACGCATCGCCGTTGGTTTTGACAATCGCGCCGTCTTCGCTGTCAATGATTTCGCGCAGTACGTCGAAATGACTCATGACCAAGCCGAAAGCGGGCGCATCGCCAATATCGCGGTAGAGCGTGGTCGATTCGCGCAGGTCGGTGAACAACAGCGTGAGATTGCCGACGCTGATTTGATTGCCGGGGCGCAGCGCCTCATTGGCGAACAGGTCACGGAATAACTGGCGCGACGTGACTTCGGCGGCGGTGACGGCTTGGTCGCTCCATTCGATGCGTTCTAAGATGAACAACTGATCGGCGCTCGTCGCGTTTTCCACGGTGAGCGCGGAATTGGGCGCGAAGATGAGTTCTTCGCGTCCCCAGCCTTCATCGGTGATTTTGAGCGCGCGCGTGGGCGGGGCATCGTCATCGACCAGCACGGACGCGCCGCCTTTGAGCAGCATGGTGCGAATGCGATAGCGTCCGGGTTGGCTTGGCAGCGGAAAGTTGAAATGTTCTCCGACTTTGATCAGCGCCTGTGTAAGAATGTGCGGCGTGATTTGCGGTCCGCCGATGCAGTAATCAGCGAGCTCCACTTTCCGCACGGACGAATTGGGCGTGAACACTAATTCGACGGACTGATCGAAGTTCACGTCGTAGTCAATATTGCACACATCACAGTGAACACGCTCGATCAGGTCATTCAAATGCAGCGCGGATGCTTTCGCGCCGCGGCACAGCGGGCAGAGCAGTTCCCATCGGAAATCGAGCAGTCCTACGCGAGTCGCGTGCAGGAACAGTTCCAGCACCATTTTACGCGGCACGCCCCACGCATCCGCGAGGGCATAGGGGCGAATCCGCATGAGCGTGAGATCATCCCCGCGCACGATCAAGTCGATCAGCTTGTCGAGGATGCCCAGTTCCACGCCGCGTTTGAGCAGGGTTTCACGCAGAATGCTCAAGCGTGCCACACCGCCGGGGGCGAGATGCGGCTTATACAGCGTGACATCAAAGGTTTGGCGGCGCTGCGCCATTTCGTCATAGCGGTTGAACACGGCGCGGAATTGGTGCGCGCTTAAGATGCCGATTTGCAGAATCACCGCCAGCGCCCAGAGGGGGTTGCGCGGGTATGCCCACACTTCGTAGATGGCTTCGGTGCCGCCATCGGGCTTGGCGTTCAAGTGGGTGAGCGTTCGCATGTAGTACATCGGACCGTTGATGTACTCGCGCAGTACGCCGAACCGTTTGGGCTTGATCCACTCGAACGGGTTTTCGTGCCACTCAATTGGGATGAGTTTGATGGGTCCCAATTTGATGCGGTGCATCTTGAGCAGGCGGCGGTTGTTGATGATGGGCTGGCGGCTGCCCGCCAGCTGA
This sequence comes from Anaerolineae bacterium, assembly GCA_034434595.1. Classification (GTDB taxonomy): domain Bacteria; phylum Chloroflexota; class Anaerolineae; order Aggregatilineales; family Phototrophicaceae; genus Flexifilum. The sequence continues at coordinate 41,060 of DAOTZD010000024.1, read as the reverse complement.
TCGAGCTGGATGATTGCCGGCACATCGGCATCACGATTGAACCGCTGGGTATCCGCGACGTAGCTCCACAACGCTTCGGGCGGGCTTTTCAACTGCCACACCCAGCGATAGTGGAATTCGCGCCCCTGCATCGACTTGGCGGCATTGGAATCGCCTACGCCGCGCGAAAGGCGCGTGCGCGCGATCCGCTGCGTTTGCCGCGCGGGGCTGGTGGTCTGCGGTGGGTGATCCGGTGCGCTTGCCACGTCGATCAATCCTGTCCGCGTTTGGCATCCGCCCCGCTGTCGGCGGCGGTGGATTCGACTTGACCGGGCAGCATGATCTTGGGCGTGTAGAAGCCATACTTATCGAAGAAGGCTTCGACTTCATCCGCGAGAAGTTCTTCTTTTTCAAGCAGCAGTTCGACCAAATCCTTGCCCATTTGCTGATGCAACCGGAACGCGGCGCGAACTTCATCCAAGACCATGCGGAAGGTTTCTTCCATCGCATCGCGCATTTCGGGCGGGTAGTTCGTGCCTTGCAGCATCGCCCCCAACGCGCCGAACATGCCCGCGCTTGCCATCGACCACAGCACCGCGCGAATGCGTCCGAAGTCTGTGCCGCCGCCGAATCCCGTGCCTACGCCCAACGTTTGCGATCCCTGCCCGACGAATTCGAGTTCGCCAGCGCGCCCCCCTACGCTCACGCGCAGTTGATTCATCAGGCTGTCATAGGTGGAAAGCGCGAGATGTTCTTCAGTCGCGGGATAGGCGCGCACATGCCCATGCGCCATGCCCTGCCGCATAATCGTAATGCGGGCGATGCGATAGGTTGGGCAGAACAAACGATAGGCGATGGCGTGTCCGGCTTCGTGCGCGGCTAGGCGATATTTGTCTTCCGGCGCGAGATTGCGAATCGGCTGGCGCAAGCCCATTTCGTGTTCTGGCTGCGCGAGACGAATATCGCGGATGGTCATGTAGGTGCGCCCATCAAACAGCGCGTAGCGCAGCGATTCGTTGAGCAGATATTTCAAGTCCGCCGGCGTGTAGAACGGCGTTTCACTCGCCAGCACCAGCGGATCGATGCTGTCGTCGTGCGCCATTTTGCTCAAGTAGTATTCGATGATGTCGCGCCGCCCTTCAAGATCGGGCGCGTCGATACGCATCTTTTTGTCGAAGCGACCCGGACGCAGCAGGGCGGGATCGAGCGCCTGAATGCGGTTGGTCGCGCCGATAGTCAGGACGCGCTTTTGTGGCTTTGGCGGTTTGCGGCGCAAAAATGTTTTGTAGAAAGCGCGTTTTTTGCGCGCCCACCAGCCATGCTCCAAGCTGAAGCCGCTCATTTCGATGAGCAGGGTACTCAACAAGCCGGAATTCGCGCCGAAGCCGCCAAACATGATCGGCAAACGATTGCGCCACGACATTCGTTCGCTCTCTGGCGCATAATTGCCGGATTCACCGACTCCCGCCACCCCCGCGCGCGAACCAATCGCGTCAATTTCGTCGATGAAGATGACAGACGCGCCGTATTCTCTGGCAGCGCGGCGCGCCTTGCGGTAGATGTTGGCGACTTTGAGCGGCGCGATGCCGACGAACATCGAGTTCATCGACGAGGCATCGACGAAGAAGAACGGTACGCCCGCTTCGGTGCTGATGGCTTGCGCCAGCCATGTTTTGCCCGTACCGGGAGGTCCTTCGAGCAGCAGCCCGTTGAGCGGTTCGCCGCCCGCTTCTTCAAAGACGCGCACGCCGCGCAGCAGTTTGACCATTTGTTTGGCTTGGTCAAGCAGTTCCGGCTGACCGCGATAGTCCGCGAAGCTCACCCCTTCCTGACCGGGCCAGATGGTGTACATCCGCGAACGTCCAAGCAGCCAGAACATCGCGGCGAACTGCCCGATGATCAACGCGCTGACGAACACCAAACGAAGTAACTGGGGAATGAAGCTCAGGACGGCGCGCATCACGTCGGCATCCATCAGCGCGGCGATGATGAGGATCAATATCAGGGTGCGAAACCAATTGTTGCTGATCAACCGTCCTAAGCGGTAGCGAAGTCTGCGCCGCCGTTCTTCGACCAGCGTTTCTTCGCTTTCCCATTCGTAGCGGCGCTGCGGGGGATGGGGTGGTACCCCCCCGTTCGATTTGATGACACTCATGAGGTCAAATGTCCTTGCTATTTATTACCGGGATGTCTGGGATTATTGCCCAGCGGGCAGCATAAACATCGGGTGATTGGGGCTGCCCTCATAGAACGTCAGCTGTTCCGGGCTGTAATAAGCAAGCGTGCCGTCCACAATGAGATCGTTAAACGCAATCAACGAGCGTTCGCCCGACAAATAGCTGATGGCGGCGGCACGTTCAATATCGCCTTCCGCGACGACGATGCCGGCATAGGCGACACCGGCGTTCAATGTGTCAATCGGCGCGGGCTGCAAAATCGTCACGCGGATCACTTCCGAGCCGACGCTTTCGCGCAGCGTTCCCTGCCAGCTCAATTCAAAGGCGCGGCGGAGAGCCTCAAGCTGTTGAATTTGTCCTTGCAGCGTGTTTTCGGTCTGCGGGGGGCGGAACAGCATCTTGATTTCAAAGATGCCTGTGTCTTGATTTTGGCGAATTTCAACAATGTCGATGGTGGTGGCTGCCTGTTCGATGCGGTCAGCGGCGGCGATGATCGACGGATCGGTTGATCCAGTTTTGTCCGCCATGACTAATTCGACGATTTGTACTGTGCGGTCAGCAACCGTCTGTTCGTCTTCTTGTCCGGTCAATACGCGCAGTCCCGGCAGGCTGCTGCATCCGGTCATGAGTACGGCAAAAAGGGCGATAAATACAAAGGATCGTCCATCAAGAACGGTGTCCCGGCGCACACTTCCGCGCATAGAAATGTCCTTCTACTGTGATTTGTTACAGTATATCCAACTTATCGGTAACACGCGCCAAAAGGATAAAAATCTATCAGCAAGTTTTAAGTCCTAGCTATGCATACGTCGCAAACCTTAACGCAAGATAAATAATTTTGCCCCGTTTTGAAAACACCCACCTTGTCGTAAACACCCCGCGATTAGGGGACGGCGCTCGTGCAAATGTGCTATGCTGTTCGGTAAAAATCACGATTGATGATGCACATCAATGGTGATAATAGCCGCTGCGCGCGGTAAAGGTTCAACAACGCGGCGGCTGAGTTGGTATGAGAAAGAGGTTGTGCGAGATGCGGAAATTCCTCATGAACGTGCGAAGCGTGTTGTTCATGGTTATGTCTCTGCTGATGCTGACGATTGGCATCGCGATCCACGCGCAGGCGAACAGTGATTTGCTGGCGTATGTCAACAGTTCACAGCAGTTGGTGGTGGTCAGCGGCGACGGTGGGTTCCGATGGATTGTGACGAATCCGGGTGAATTTTTAGCCGATCCGGTTGGCTATACGTGGTCGCCGGATGGAGATCGCATTTTCTTCGCTGTCCAACAGGGCGGATCAGTCAGTTTGCGCGTGGGCGATGTGAACACGCAGTCATGGAACGAGATCGCCAACGTACCCGCTGGCATTGTGGGCGGCGAATGGTCAGCCGACGGACGCGGCGTGTTGATTGGCAGCGGCGGTACGATTCGCCTGTATGACGCGGATAACGGTGATGTGCTGCGCGAAATCAGCGGGCTAGAACCGCCTGTGGTTCTGGTATCCCCATTCAGCGAAGCACCGAATTTCCTACCTTACGGGCGCAGTTTGTCGCCGGATGGCGAGTCGATCATTTTTCAGGCGGGCTTGAACGGGCGCTATTTCGTCGGGCGATTTGACGGTAGCGTGCCGACACTCGCCGCGCCGCTGAACAATGATCCCGCGCCGCGTTACAGCGCCTTGTGGTCGGACGATGGCTCGGCGGTGGCGTATTGGGGCTATGACAGCGATGGCACCAGCGTGATCGCCGTGACGGATGTGGACAGTCAAACGACGGTCACGCTCGACAGCGGGCGGGCGATTCCGGTCACGCTGCTCGGATGGAGTGGGGATGTGCTGGTGTATCGTGACAGCGCCAATCGCGTGCTTGCGGCGCGCGCGCCAGATCAACCGCTTGAAAGCGGGGTTCAACTGCTTCCGCCAGATGCGCTGGATATCATGGTGGTGAACGGCGGCGCACTGTTCCGCACCGACAGCGCCATTCAATCAGTCGGTGCTTCGTGCGTCGATACGGGCGACTGTCTCGACCGACTCAATGTCCTCGTCAACGATGCCGCCGCCATGCCCTTCGAGGTGCGGTTTGGGACTATCGTGTACACCGCGCAAAACGGCGCAGTCGTCACCAGCGACGGGTTAAATGTGTTCGCGTTCGCAGGCGCGTCGGCGGGTGTGCTTTCGCCCGGCGGCGCATATGTGGCGCTTGACCTGAACGGCGGATTGAGCATCGCCAATACCCTTGATGGCAGCGTGACCGAGATCGCGCCCGCGCCGATAATTCTAGACGGGGTGCGCTGGAATTAGCACGCCATCCACCGCGCGAACGGCGTAGCGCACAGCGATGACTCCATTGCGGAAGGGTCGCGTTTCGAGCCGTTCCAAGTCCAAGCGCACACCCGGCGGGAAGAATGGTTTTCCGCCCCCAATGACGACAGACCACACGAGCATTTGAATCTCGTCAACAAGACCGGCTTTGATGGCATGGGCGGCGAGTTCAGGACCGTTGACGGTCAGTTCGCGCCGGGATTCGGCTTTGAGCCGCCGCACTGCATCAGGATCGAATGTGCGTTCAATGCGTGTGCGGGCGGTGCGCGGTTCGGCTAGGGTGCTGGAATAGACGATCTTGTCCGCCGACTGCCACAAACGCGCCCAATCGAGCATATAGTGGGAATGATTGTGGTCTGCGTATTCTTTCTCCCAGTACGCCATCGCGTCATACATCTTGCGTCCGTAGAGAAAAGTGCCAACAGGCGACGAGAGTTCGCTGATGTAGGTGTTCACTTCCTTGTTTTCGCCCGCCCAACCAAGACTGCCCTGTTCGTCTTCGACATAACCGTCCAGCGACGTATTCATCAAGTAATTCAGCTTCGCCATGCGTCTTTGCTTCCGTTCATCAAATGCCGTTATTGGACTGCCTAACTACCCTATATGTCGAAGCAGCCGATCAGCGCGTTGTAAAGATTTCATGACTTGTTAGTTATTTTTGTGCGTTGCGCCATATTTCTGGTGGGCGTAAGGTTAACTCTGAATCGCCTCTATCAGTGAGTGATATAGTGTAATCATGATAAAGCGCGTCATCAGGGTATCTCTACTCGTAATCCTGTTCGTGTCCTCGACGACTGCTTTTGCGCTACAAGTGTTCGACGGGGATGGAGATGGTGTACCAGACTCACAAGATCAGTGTCCGAATGAGCAGGGTTCGCCCCTGAATAATGGCTGTCCACTGCCGGATCAACTCCCCGATGCTGACGGCGACGGCACCGCCGACTTTCTCGATCTCTGCCCGACAGTGTACGGCAGTAGTGAAAATAACGGCTGTCCGCCGGGGCAAGCGCCAGAAAATCAGCCTACGCCCACCACGTTCAACATTCCTCCGCTGCCTAATTCTGACACCTGCATCGCCGCGACGGGTTCGACACAAAACGTGAATATCCGCGCCGAACCCAATGTTGGCGCTCCGATTGTTGGCGTACTCACCCCGTTTGAAGTCGTCAACGTGATTATGCGCTACCGTGTGATCGGCGGGGACAACTGGATACTGACGGATCGTGGTTGGATTGTTGAATATGTGCTGCGCTTCGGCGGCGACTGTTCGGCGCTGGCGGAAACCGTGACCAATCCAAGCATCTTGTCGAGCGTGGGCAGCGTGATCAGCCGCATCATTCCGCTGCAACCCATCCCGGAAAACGTCCGCTTCGATATTGTCGAAGTATGCGGCGCGGGTTCAGGGATATTCGCACTCAATGCGATTCCTACCGATCCGTGCAATCCCGCCGCGTCAACGGTGGAGGTGGTGTTAGGCGATTCTCGCCGCCTGTTCTTCGTCGATCTGCCGCCGCAAGATGGCGCGAATTTGCCCGACCCGCAAACGCTGGAAACCGATTTGGACCGCATCTTGATCGGGCTGCTTGGCGAACAAATTGATCCCGATGGGATTCTGATCGGCTTGCTTCAGCCGACGGATCCAATGGGCATCTTGATCGGCTTGCTGCGAGACAGCGCCATTGATCCACAGGGGATTTTGATCGGGCTGCTTGAGGAAAATATCGATCCCACAGGCATTCTCATTGGTCTGCTGCAAGGGAGCGTTGATGCCACCGGAATTTTGATCGGTCTGCTGCAACAGAGCATCGATCCGACGGGCATTCTCATCGGACTAAACGTGACTCCCGACGCTGAACAAGTGATCCTCGTCAACACGCGCTTTGGCGGACGATCCGCGTTGTGGGGGTTCAGGCAGCCCGATGGCGAAGATTTGTCGTGGGGCGACCTACTGTTTGTCATGTCGTATGCGGATGACGATACCGAAACACGCGGGCGAATCGTGAATCTCGATGATGCGGCGAGCGAAGCCTTTGACTTGTTCGGCGGCGCGCCGTTTATCATCAACAGCCCGGCGGAAATCAGCGTGTGTGTAGACGGCGGGGCGTGTACGCTGATCGGCTTGGAAGGGCTTAATCTCGCGCCGTAACCGTGACTTTTGAGGGTGTGTCTGTTAGACTGTGCGCGTTTGAAAAGATTTGAACGTTCACACAGGATGCAGACACACCATGGGAAAGTCATTTGATGCGCTGGTAGCGCATTTGCGCGATATTGAACACCTGAACACGGCACAAGCGTTACTTGGTTGGGATCAGCAGGTGTTGATGCCCGCGGGCGGCGCGGAATCGCGCGCGGCGACACTTTCGACGCTGGCGCGCATGTCGCATGAAAAATTCACCAGCGCGGAAACGGAACGTCTGCTGGACGACGCGACGGCTGAAATTAACGATCTGCCCTACGAAAGCCATGAAGCCAGTTTAGTGCGTGTGGTGCGCCAAGACTACGAACAGCAGACGAAAATTCCGTCAGAAGTGGTCGCGGAACAATCGCGGCTGACTTCGCTGGCGCAGGGCGTGTGGGCGAATGCGCGCGCCAAAAACGACTATGCGTCGTTCGCGCCGATGCTGCGCCAAATCTTCGACAACACCCGCCGCATCGCGGATTATCTCGGCTACAGTGAGCATCCGTATGACGCGCTGCTGAATATGTTCGAGCGCGGGATGCGCGCATCACAAGTCAAGCAGATTTTCGACGCGCACCGTCAGCCGTTGGTCAAGCTGGTGGCGGCGATCACCGAACCAACCCGCGCGGCGCGTGTCGATGACAGCCTGCTGCATCAGCCGTATGACGTGGACAAACAGCGCGAATTTGCCTTGAGCATCATCCGCGCCTTCGGGTTCGATTTCAACCGCGGGCGGCAGGATGTGAGTGTGCATCCGTTCGCGCAGAGCTTCTCGAACAGCGATGTGCGAATCACCACGCGCTTTTACCCCGACTTTTTGAATCCGGCGCTGTTCGGCATGATGCACGAAGCCGGTCACGGCATGTACGAACAGGGCGTAAGCGATGAAGTAGACGCGCTGCCGCTGATCGGTGAAGGCACGTCGCTTGGCGTACACGAATCGCAGAGCCGCATGTGGGAAAACATCGTCGGGCGCAGCAAAGGCTTCTGGTCGTGGGCGCTGCCGCAGTTGCAAGCGGCGTTCCCACAGCAGGTCGGCAAGGTCGATCTGGACAGCTTCTACAAGGCGATCAACAAAGTGCAGCGGTCATTTATCCGCGTGGAAGCGGACGAAGCGACCTACAACCTGCACATCATGCTGCGCTTTGAACTCGAAATGGACATGGTGGCAGGCAAGATCGACTTTGACAAGCTGCCGCAAGCGTGGAACGAACGCTTTGAGGCGTATCTCGGCGTGACCCCGCCGACGAATGCGCTCGGTGTGCTGCAAGATATTCACTGGTCAGCGGGGTTGATCGGCTACTTTGCGACGTATGCGCTCGGCAATATGCTGGCGGCGCAGTACTATCGCAAAGCGATTGTGGATCGTCCATCGATTCCGTCGGATATTGCGAACGGCAAATTCGACACGCTCCGCACATGGCTGAACGAGAACATTCACCAGCACGGGCGCAAGTTCACATCCGACGAACTCACGCGCCGCATCACGGGCGAAGGGATTCAGTCGAAGTACTACATGCAGTATCTCGAACAGAAATACGGCGAGATTTACGGGCTGTAAGAGATTCACCCCGCCCACTGACCGGGCGATAGTAATTTTTGTATGGGCGACTGGCGAAACTCGTTTCGCATGGGTCGCCCATAGGCATTACCTTTAGGATTTTTTGCCCTAAACAAACAGCTTTCTCCAGCGATGTTGTACGCCAATGGCACAGCACGCTCCCCTCTCCGCTGGCGGAGAGGGGTTGGGGTGAGGGCAAAGAAACCGGTTTTCGACCCCCGCACTCAACGCGAATCGCTTAACTTCCTGCCTATGGGCGACCCACTGGGTCGCCCACGAGAACGGGCTTGGCACGCCAAGCCCCTACAAACGATCACTCGTTATGAACATGAGCCTATCGTTAATTGGCGGGCGGCAGGGTGAATGCGAATGACCCGCCAAGCGGAATCGTGTCGCACAGGGCATCTTCCAGCGCCGATTGGAATGCCGCATCCATCTCCTCTGGATCAACCGTCGTGTTCGGCGGAATGCGAATGCGTAACCCCGACGCGGGTTCGTTTTCCGTGATCACCTCAACAGGCACGTTTAACCCCAATCCTATGACGGACTCCTCAAGCGCGGCTTGCACCTGCGTTAGCAGATCGGCATCGCCTGTGAAGGTGTATTCGCGCACACCGTCGCTGCTGCTGATCCCCATGCTGAAGCCGCCTCCATGATAGGCATATAAGCTGGTGAACTCGATTTCCCACATGCCATCCCCAGTAGGGTCGAGATCATAGTAGGCATCGCTGAAATGAATGTTGTAGCACCATTCTGGCGCATCGCGCAGTTGATCAGGTTCAAGTTCGGATGCGGACAAATTCTGATCCGCGCTGATGGCATCCCCGTTTAAGCGCAGCACACTGTTGAGATACCACACGCGCTCCCCGCGCAGCTCATCAATGGGGATGATGCACACTCGTCCCCGCGCTAATGACGGCGTGACCGTGAACCGTTCAAAGCGCACGGTAATGTTGTTGATCGTCTGTTCGGGCGGCACATCCGGCGCATAGACACGCCCTGCCAGCACAGGCACGGTGAAGGTGTAGACCGCTGTGCCAACCGTTTCGTTGGTCGTCATGTCGCTGCGAATGAGATCGACCTCAAACGAAAGGTCGAGCGCGGCGGGGAGTTCTTCAAACGGCACGTCGAACGAGATTGTTTGCGACGTATGGAAGGGAAGCGGCGCGTTCGGGTCGGTTGCGCCTCCGCCTCCACCGCCACCACCCCCGCCGCCAAAGATCGATTCGTAGGCGCGTCCTTCGGCATCGGTGAGGCGGCTTTCGCCAAGCGTGTATACGATGGGTGGCGGCGCTTCCCCACGCGCGCTCACATCGAGCGAAATGCGATTCGCGTCAGCATAAACAAAGTGGAGCGTCACCGATACACCGTCGATGATCTGTGTTTCTTCGATGATCGTGAGCAAATCGGCTTCACCCGCCGCTATTAAGCCGGGATCGCGGGCGTTTTGCAGCAGTCGATCCACCGCATAGACCGCCGCCGAGAAAAACAGCATCACGCCGATCATGGCGAGCATCCAACTCAAACGGGATCGCGCTGCGCGCGCCGGAAGGCGGGCGATACGCGCTTCAATTTCGGGCATCAAATTCATGTCGTCTGGTATCCCTTCTCTAGCAATCTCATGAAGGGTGGCGCTCAAGGTTTCGCGTTCGGGCGCGGTCAGGGATCGTTTTTCTGGCATGATGGCGCTCCTTACCGTGTTAGACCGCGAATGACGATGACACAGAGGGCGAACGCATAAAGAATCGCGTTGAGGACAATCGCGTTGACCAGCGGCGCAAGCAGCTTGGAGAGGCGCGTCCGCGCATCGTGCAGCCGCCACTTGACTGTTCCAACGGATACCCCCAACGCTTCCGCCATTTCCGCTTCGCTCCAGCCGAGAAAGTAGCGCATCACAGCGGCGGCGCGCGCTTTGGCGGGCAGTTGATCGAGCGCGTCCCACACCAAGCGGCGGATTTCATCGCGTTCGTATGCCGCCGCTGGATCAAGCGCATCGTCTGGCAGCAGATCGATGAGCGACACCTCATCGACTGCGCTCACTGGCGCATCCAGCGACACCTGCCGATTCGCCTTCTCGACTGCCTTGATCGCGTCGTTGACGACGCTGCGAAGCAGATACGGCTTGAACGGGCGGGACGGATCGTACTGGTGGATGCGTTCGGCAAGGCGCACGAACACTGTTTGCACAATGTCCTGTGCCAGCGCCGCATCGCGGACGATCAAATAGGCGGCGCGGGTCGCTTCGACCTGATGCACACGCACCAACGGCTCTAGTCCGCCGAGATCGCCGCGCCGCAAGCGCGCAATCGCGCGCGCCGGATCAGCGTCGTCGGCTGTCTCTGATAATCGTGCTGCTGCCCTGTATTGAGCCACACACCCCTCTTTCACACATCGGTCATTTGCTGTACGTACAAGCGCGAACATCGCTTTGCACGGTGATCAGGTGTGCGCGCTGTTCATGATCAATATCCGCTGATACCCAAAAGGTTGGGGGGAAATTCTGCAACCCGCCAAATGCACGAAACAAAATTCTTCATACAATAAAATCAGCATCTTATTATGCAAGGGGGATAATATGTCTGATTCAGCGAATAAACAGCATCCGCTGGATACATCCGCTTCGTCATCGTCACCATCATCCAATTACAGCTTTGAAGACAGCCCACCCCGCGACCCGCAAGCGGGCATCAATGCCGTTGCGATGTGGGTGGCGCAGCAGATCAACAGTGGGCAGCGGCGCAATAAGATTGTTGATGATTTGGCGGCGCGCGCAAATATCCCGCGTGGAGAAGCCGAAAAGTTCGTCTCGCAAATCTACGGCGTGCGCCGTTCCGCGCGGCGGTCATCGGCGCTGAAAAGCATCGGCGTTGGCGTAGTCATCGCCATCATCGGGATCGTCATCACGGCGGCGACGTATGCGGCAGCGGCGAGCAATCCCGGCGGCGGATCCTATGTCGTCGCGTGGGGTGCGGTGATCTTCGGGGGATTTCAAGCGATTCGCGGGATTTTCGCGTATTTGAGCGCATGAGTAAAAAGAGAAAAGAAAAAGAGATTCACCGCAGAGAACGCAAAGTAAAAACTCTCTGCGTTCTCGCGGAACTCGTTCCGTCCTTCTCTGCGGTGAATCTCTTGATTTTACTTCGTCACAATCGTCACCGTAACGGGTTCTAACCCCGTCTTATACGGCGACAGCACCCGCCCCGTCAGCGTGATTGTCCCCGGCGTGGTGCGCGTGCGGACATACACCGCCGCTTGCCCGCCGATCAACGGGAATGGGTTTTCCCCGACGAGATCGCCCTCGCCTTTGATGTCAAACTGGATCACGCTGGTGCTGAACGGCAGTCGATTCCCGTATTGATCGGTGATGCGGAACACCACGCGCGTCATGTCCGATCCATCGGCGTTGAGCGTGCTGTCATCCGCGACGAGTTCAAAGCGTTTCGGCACGCCATCGGCGGCGATCCAGTGTTCCGCCACCTGCTGATCGCCCACATACCCAACGATGCGTAAATCCTGATACGACTTGCCCCACACGCCCAACTGACCGCCGCCTGTCACGCGGATCGGCGGGTGCGGCAGATGCGGATACGCTTCCCGATCCGGCTTGAAGCGCCCCAAATGCTGATCCCCCGCGTACACATCGAGCATATCGACGTTGGTGCAAACGAGAATCGGATCGTTGCCGCCTTCACTGCGATCCCCCATCGTCCAGAACGTGAGCGGGCGAATGATCGGACGAGTGCTGGCGGGGATCAACTGCGTTTCGTACACGGCGGCGGCGAACTTGGGCAAGCGCCAAATATCGGATACGCCGTGATAACAAATGCGATCCCCGCTGCCAAACTCGCGGTGCGTGTTGTAGTCAAAGGCGCACCAGCCAATCGCCCCGGTCACACGCGGGTTGGCGTGGGCAAGGTCTTGAATCAGCGCGTGACGGTGGGCATGTTCGACTTGGCGTTCTTCTTGGTCAAACGTCTTGGTCGGGTACATATGCCCATTAAATTCGGTGATCAAGTGCGGCGTATGAATCGGATCGCGCACGCCCTTTGAGAAGTCGTTAAACGTGAACACATCTTCTAAAAACTGGCTTTCCATAAAGAAGCGCACGCCGCCTGTTTGCCGCGTGGGATCAAGCGCGTGGGCGAGTTCGTTGGTGGCCCGGTAAAACGCTTCGTCATCCCACGATTCGTTGATGCGAACGCCCCACAGGATGATCGACGGATGGTTGCGGTCACGCTCGATCATCGCTTCCACGTCGCGCAGACTTAACGCCTTCCAGTCGGTATCCCCGATGTGCTGCCATCCGGGAATTTCTTCAAACACCAGCAAGCCGATCTCGTCGCAGCGATCCAGAAAGTGCGGCGACTGGGGATAATGCGACGTGCGAACCAAGTTCACGCCCAACTCATACTTGAGAATATCCGCGTCTTTGCGCTGCAAACGGGCAGGCGCTGCCGCGCCGATATAGGGATAAGTCTGGTGGCGGTTCAAGCCGATCAACTGGATTTTTTCGCCGTTGAGGTAGAACCCATCGTCTTTGAACACAGCTTCGCGGAAGCCGAACGGGAACGCGCCAAAGTCATCGAGCGCCGCGCCGTTGGAATCGTTGAGCGCGACATGTACCCCGTACAGCGTCGGTGAATCGAGCGACCACAGCTTAATCTGCGGCAGCGAATCGAGCGTGAGCGTGAATTTGTGCGTGTCATCCGCGGGGATAGTTGCTTGCACATCATCACTCGCAATCGTGGACGCAGCCGAGTCGTTGATCGACGCGAAGATGCTGACCGTCGCCGTGCTGGCGCTCTGGTTCTTCACCCACACATCGACTTCGACTTTCGGCGTACCCGCCAGCAGCCCCGAAGCGTGCGCGAACACCTGATACACATGCACCGGCTCGACATAGCGCAGATGCACATCCCGGTAGATGCCGCCGAACGTGAGATAGTCCACGACATAGCCATATGGGGGAATGTCGGGGCGCTCAGTGCTGTCCACGCGCACTTGCAGCACGTTATCGCCGCTTTCTTTCACGTAGTCGGTGATGTCGTAGCTGAACGGCGTATAGCCGCCATCGTGTTCGCCAAAGCTGTGCCCGTTGATCGTCACCGTCGCGGCGATCATGACGGCATCGAATTGGATGTACAACCGCCGACCATTCAGCGGTTCGGGCAGCGTGAAATGTTTGCGATAGGTGCTGATGAACTGGTAATCGAGGTTGTCAAAGTTGTGGTGCGGCAGTTCGATGTTGGTGTGCGGAATATGCACGTGATGCTCGAAGGCGCTGTCGGGCGCGGCGAACGGAACTTCACGCGGCGTATACAGCCAATCGCGGTTGAACAAGTATTGTGAGCGCATGGGATGTCCTAATTGGGTGAACGAAAAAGTATCTATTGAGAGGAGAGTCTATCTCGTGGGGCACGGTGTGCCAAACCCGTTAAAACCATGTTGCCGCGATGTGCCACCATTCGACATACGTAGGGGGGCGTGAACCGCCCGTTACATGAGCCAGATATTTTGTTATTCGGGGTGATCTGCCGCGCCTTTCTGCTCTTTTCGCTTTTGCGCGTACTTCGCTTCGCTGACCACAAACTCGACCACCGCCGCGATGGTGGGATCGGGGCGCGTGTTCGGCGGCATCGCGTACACCGCCGCGCTGATGAGCGTCCATGTGCCGCGCTCACGCCGCACAGTGACAATGCCGATCTCCCCCGCCGACACGCCGCGTAGATGCAGCACATTTGAATCGAGCGCCGCATCAAGCGCGGTGTCAGCGGCGGGGATCAAGCGCACATGCAAGCGCAAGTCGGTCACGTCGCTTGGCGCGGTTTCAAGGCGAAGATCGTCCGCTTCATACGGGTGATCATCATCGACCAGCGCGATCCGCACGCTCTCGTTGATTTTCGCGCGCGCTTCATCGCTGAACATGGCGCTCACGTTCACGGCATCGAATCCCATGCCATCCAGCGCGATGGGCATACTGCGCCCGCCTGTGACTTCACAGTGCCAGCTATTAGGGACGCACGCCTCGCCGATGTCGAATGTGAGGGTTCTATCCGCCCCATATTCGGCGCGTAAGGCGCGCAAAAACGTATACAGGCGCGGCAGCAGGTCAAGATCGCCGTGCAGCGCGCCCGTGTAGATCAACGTGTAACTTAGCGATGTTTCCACTGCGGCGGACGCTTTTCGATGAAGGCGTGCATCCCTTCAGTCTTATCTTCCGTACCGAAGGCGAGATAGAAGTTGCGCTTTTCGTAGTCCAAGCCTTCGCTCAATGAGAGTTCTTCCGCTTTGTTGACCGCGTCCTTGATGAGCGCGACGGCAACGCGCGGCATGGCGGCGATTTTTCCTGCCAGCGCGATTGCTTCTTGCAGGTAGGTATCCAGCGGGAACACGCGGTTGACCAAGCCATATGCCAGCGCCTCTGACGCGGTCAAATTCCGGTTGCCCAACATCACTTCCATCGCAATCGCTTTGCCGACAGCGCGCGTGAGCCGCTGTGTGCCGCCCGCGCCGGGGATGATGCCGATGGTAAGTTCCGGCTGCCCGAACTTCGCCGTTTCCGACGCGACGATCATATCGCACATCATCGCCATTTCGCAGCCGCCGCCAAGCGCCCACCCGCTGACCGCGCCGATGATCGGCTTGCGGATGTTGGTCATACGCTCCCATTGGGTAAAATCATCGCTCATCATCTGGATCGCGCTTTGATCCGCCATCTGCTTGATGTCCGCGCCCGCCGCGAAAACTTTGTCGCTGCCCGTAAGGACGATGCAGCCAATCGAGTCGTCGCGGTCAAAGGCTTCGAGCGCGCTGAAAACTTCGCCCGTAAGCTGGGAGTTGAGCGCGTTAAGGGCGGTTGGGCGGTTCAGCCGAACTAAGCCTACGCCTTCGACGGGCGTTTCGACAAGGATCGTTTCATAGTGGGTCATGAAGTGTTTCTCCAATAAGTGGATATTTAGGCGGTGTTGAGTCTACCACCGCCGCCAAGCGTGGCAAAATAGACAACTGACCATTTCGCATATAGGGAGATAAAGCGATGCCATTGGAACAACAGCTTTTATGGGGCGCGGTGCTGTGCTTCGTGATCCCCCTGATTATTCTCGTCGTGGTATCGATTTATGTGCTGCGGAATGCCTCGCGCTGGTTGCAGCCCGACGTGGCGGACATGCGGAAAGCCTATGACCGCTTCCGCGCCAGCAACCCGAACCTCTCGACGGATCAGTTGGTGAACAAGATCATCCGGCGGCAGGCGTTCCGTTCCGGCGTGATCGGCGCGATTACGAGCGTGGGCGGTCTGCCTGTGCTGCCGCTTGGCTTGACAATCGATCTGTTCACCACCGGACGCTTGCAAAGCGAAACACTCTACTTCATCGGGTTGGCATATCACGGGAATAAACCGGGTGAGCCGCGCGATCTGCTTGACTTGAACGAAACTATCGCGCTTGGATCGCTCGTGCGGGTCAGCGGGCGTGATCTGCTGGTGCAGGGCGGACAGCGGTTATCAGCGTATGTCGCGCGGCGAATCATGCTGGTGGTGGCAGAGAAAGCGGCGGCGAAAATCGTCCCATTCATCGGCTTGGCGATTGGTTTCGCGGTGAACTATTTGACGACTCAAGGCGTGGCGCAGGTCGCAAAAGGCTGGTATACGCGCCAATTGGTCGATCCGGCGCTGATGGCACGGGTACAAGAAGTCTTAAAGCAGGTTTAGCTAGGCGTACTGTTCGGTGAACTGTGCTACTGCCCCATCAAGCGCATCAGGATCATCCGGTGTGCCATCCGCGCCGATCATGTCCACGATGCGCGCGAGTGATGGCTGCATCTTCTCGTATTCGCTGATCGCGGTGGGTTCGTCAGCGATGAAACGGGTATGCACCAACCAACCGTACACGCCGCAGGTGATCGCGTAAGGGGCGAATTTGCATTCGCGTTCGAGTGTGATGCGCGCCCCTGCCGATTCACCGACATATTCTTCATCGCGGAAGATCGTCCCGCCTTCCGTCCCCTGCAAGCCGATTGTGCCGCCTGCTTCGTATTCTGTCCATGCCATGTGAAATGTCCAATTCTATCGGTACTCGTTGGTAAATTTCTCCGCTTGCAGCGCCGGAGGGTTCGAGCCTCCGGCGGAAATTTGCGCCACGTTCCCCGAAAAATCGCAAACTCACAAATCTATCCGTGAACTTTTCATGATCATGATTGTATCAGGGATAGAAGGATGCGGCTGACACTGGAAAACGGACGTGACCATCACCAGCGTACAGGATGAAATCTGGGCGCTCCGCTTGCAGCGGGGCGAAAAGAGCGCGATCAACGGCTTGGTCGAACGCCATAATGACGCGCTGTTAGGCTACCTGTATCGCATGACGGGCGGGGATCGTGCGCTGGCGGAAGACCTGCTGCAAGAAACATTTTTGCGTGTGCTGCGAAACATCCACCAGTACCAAGAGGGGCGACCCTTCAAGGCGTGGCTGTACGCGATAGCCACCAACGCGGCGCGCAATCACTACACCAGCGCCGAATCCCGCCGCACCGACAGCGCCGCCAGCGATGATCTGCCGGATGTGCCGGACGAACATCAAGCGGATGAGGACTTGATCCATGCCGACGAAACACAGGCAGTCATCGCCGCGCTTGCCAAGCTGCCGGATCATCAACGTGAGGTGATTGTGCTGTACTATTACCAGTCGCTCAGCGCCGCCGAAATCGCGGACGCGCTCGCTGTGCCAGTTGGGACGGTCAAATCGCGGCTCTCCATCGGGATCAGCCGTTTGCGCGCGGCGATGGTGGACGCGCAGAAGGAACGGGACGCATGAACCGCTTCAGTTTGAACGGTCACGGACGGAACACAGCCTCCAAACCGGAACCCCCCGCGCCCGCCGTCGATCACGCGGAGATGGAAGCTGTCGGCGCATGGCTGAAAACGTGGGATGATCCCGCGCCCGATGCGGACGCAAAAGCCCGCTTGATCGACGCGCTGTATGCTGAACCCCTAGCGGTTCCCACTGCTTCCAAGCAGGCGCGCCGGGAGAAACTTGTTTCTCCCGCGTCCCTACATGAATCATCTCGAAAAGGGGTGGCGGTGCGCCAAGCGTGGCTGATTGTGCGCGCGCAAACCCGCATGATCGGCATGATGACGTGGCTGGCATCGCTGCTGGTGTTGGGATTGGGTTTCGTCGTCACGGTGGTGCTTCAACAGGCGTATCTCACTGGATCAACGAGTACGCTGCCGTTTGTGCTGCTTTCACCGATTGTCAGCGCCATCGGGATCGCGTTTTTGTACGGCGAGGACAGCGATCCCGCGCTGGAACTTGAACTCGCCGCGCCGATCTCGCGCCGTGTGATTCTGCTGGCGCGGATCGCGCTGGTGTTCGCCTTCAATCTCACGCTGTCGCTGATCGCCAGCATCGTCGTCACCCTCATCGCGCCCGATTCGTTCGCCTTAAGCGCCGTGATCCTGTCGTGGCTTGCGCCGATGACGTTCTTATCGTCGCTGGCATTTTTGTTGAGCGTGCTGTTTTTCCAGCCGCTGGTCAGCGTCATGCTGTCGCTGACGATCTGGACAGTGCTGGTCGCGCGCCATTACTTCCAACTGCCGATCCTCTCCGATCTACGCTTGCCCGACCTGCTGCACGTCGAAGCCTATCCGCTGCTGTTCGCGGCGGCGGCAATCTGCGCGCTGGCTGCTGTATGGCTGGCGGATCGGGAATCGCACATTACACACGAATGGGGGCAATCTTGACGGCTCAACGTTGGGCGTTCGCATGGAAACGCTCACTCTTGTTCACCGGTTTCTGGCAGCCGCTTTTAGGCTTGCTAGGCATGGTCTTTCTCGCGCTCATGGCGCAAGCGCGCGATCCCGTCGCCATGAGCATCGGCTTTTCGGCGGTGGCGGGCGTGGGATCGCTCGTCGCGGGCGTGCAAGCCGCGTTGATGTTCGCCCCTGCCGACGAACCCGCGCTTGAACTGCTGCTGGCATCGCCGCGCCCGGCAGCGTATCTGCTGCTCGAACGCTTGATCATCGTCGTCGGGCTGAACACGCTCGTCGCCGTGTTGGGGGCAGTATTTTTCACGCGCCTTTTTCCCACCGATACGTTTGTCGATCAGCTTGTGCGCTGGTTCGCCCCGATGATCGCCATGACGGGTTTGGGCATGTGGATTTCCATCATCACCCGCCGATCCAATTACGGGATGCTGATCGTGATCCTGTTCAGCGGCGCGATGCTATTCGGCGGCGCATACGTCTTGATCGAGCTGTTTGAACTCGGCTGGCTGATCGTGATGTATCCCCCGCTGGATGTGCTGACACCCGATCACTACTTGATCAACCGCGTGTTTTTGACCGCTTTCGGGCTGGTGCTGATCGCGCTGACATTCTGGCACATCCGCGAACCGGAACACTTAATTGGCGCGGCACATACCGCCGTATAAACGAGGAGTCACTTGATGAATACAACCTTGTCACAATTCGGCGGCATGATCCGCTACGAAATGCTCATGCAGTTCCGTCGGCGCGCGATCATCGTGCTGTGCGTGTTCTTTTTGGTCGGCGCGCTCGGCTTGACCACACTCATCGACTCGCAGCGGTCAGTCGTGAATCGTATCGCCAGCGTTCGCTTTGACGGCGATACGACCATCATCACGACGATTGATGCCCGCACGCAAGAGGAATATGAACAGCATGTGGATAACACGCAGAACTTTATCCCACGCTGGTATGCCGAAGTTGATTTTCTAGTCGTGCAGTCCACGTTTGAAGCCTTCAACGTGCTTGCGCCCAGTTTGATGATCCTGCTGATCGCCATCATGCCCATGCTGTCCGAAACCATCCCGCTTGACCGTCAGTTCAAAGTGCGCGAACTGCTCGACACCATGCCTCTGCCGCGCGTGACCTATCTGCTCGGCAAGCTCGTCAGCGTGTGGATTGGGCTCATGATTGGCATTGTAGTCGTCGGCGTGCTGTACGGCATCTATGTCGCGTCGCGCTACGGCGCGTTGGATATGTGGACTTATGTCCGCTACTGGCTGTTCTTGATGCTCCCCTGCTCACTCATCGGCGCGGGGTATGCCGTGATCGTTCCTACATTTGCCCAGTCGCGGCGCGGCGGTGTGCTGGTCGGCTTGTTCTTGATTCCACTTGGCGTTTACATCGCCATCACGGTCATCGCCGGGACATACATCAACAACGTTTTTTTTAACCGTAATAACGTCGGGGAATTGAATCTCGGTTATCAAGACCTTGTGGCGCGCATGTTCAGCGACACGTTCACGGCGTTTGTCCCGTTCATCCCGCTGCTGCTGATAGTCGGTATCGTCATGTGGGCATTCTTACGTTTTCGCGCGGCACGATAATTCATGGGAGAAAATCTATCATGATCGAAATCCACAACTTGAGCAAAACCTATAACCGCCGCGTCAAGGCGCTTGACGGAATCTCGCTCACTATCGGCACAGGCATGTTTGGGCTGGTGGGACCCAACGGTGCGGGTAAAACTACGCTCATGCGAATTCTCGCCGGCTTGATCCGCGCCAGCAGCGGCGATGCCCGTGTGTTTGGCTGCGATCTGGCGACATGGGAAGGTCGCCAGAACGCCAAGCGCATGCTCGGCTATCTGCCGCAGGAATTGGGCTTGTACCCCAACCTCAACGCCTACGAATTTCTCGATTACATGGCGATTCTCAAGGGTGTGGTCGATAAAGCCGAACGCCGCCGCCAAATCGCTACCGTGATCGAGACCGTGCGCTTGACAGATGTCGCCAAACGCCGCCTCAAGACCTATTCCGGCGGCATGAAGCGGCGCATCGGCATCGCGCAGGCATTGTTGGGCAATCCCCGCCTGTTGATCGTGGACGAGCCAACCAGCGGACTTGATCCCGAAGAACGGGTGCGCTTTCGCAATTTGCTCTCGGATATGGCGACGGAGCGCACAATCATCCTGTCCACGCACATCGTTGAGGACATCAGCTATAGCTGTTCGGCGCTGGCGGTGATGCAACAGGGGCGCGTGGTCTTTCAGGGTGCGCCGTCAGAACTGGTGCGCGTGGCGCGCGGTCATGTGTGGGTGATCAACAACGGCATCGAGCGCCCGGACGACAGCTTGACGCTGGTATCGTCGCTTCAGCTTGCCGATGGTGTGAAGTATCGCGTGTTGGGCGCTCCAGCAGCGCACTATCACGCCCAGCCCGCCGATCCCACGCTTGAAGATGGTTATATGTGGCTGATGAACGAAGTGCGCGCAAGTTCACCTTCTTCTCCAGCAGAAGCCATCATGGCATAAGCGCGGCGCTGTCGGGCGGGGGGGAAGGCTAATCCTCATCCCCCCGCTGTTGGTGTGACCATCACACTCGTTGACGTAGGAGTCAGCGTCGGACGAAGCGTTGGCGTTGGGGTCGCCGTTGGCACATCGGGCAGCGCTGTCGGCACACTGATCACCCGCAGCAGATCGCTTGGCATAAAGCCCACACATGTCAGTGAATTGACGTTTCCCCAGCCTTCCGCGCCGCCGGGAAGCAGCACGCGCAGCCACCCGCCGCTGTTGTCTTGCGCGTTGACGCTTACTGTTGTCCCCGCCGGGATCGTCGCCACGATTTGCCCAACGCTTTCCGGCGCGCCATACAGCGCCACATCGCCCGTGCTGGCGGTACACTGCGGATCAAGCAGTTCTATCGTGCGCGTGTCTGTCACGCTTTCGCCCGCTTCGTTGGTCGCCACCAAGGTGATCGTCAGCGGCGTTGATACCGTTGGAATCCCTATCACGCTGATGGTCCCGCTGGCGGCATAGCTCGATTGCAGCGGTGCGGTGCTGAACGACTCCAACCCTGTGATCTGCACGCTTGTCGCGCCGGGAACATTCCAGTTCAAGTTAACCGTCTGCGCTACATACCGCAGCAGCAGTGTCGGCGCGATGCTGAAATCGCTGATCGCAAAGCGTGGGGTTATCACCACGGTGCGCGTTTGCTCCGCCATCTCACTGTTATTGATCGCCCGCAGAGTCACGCTAATTTCGCCCGTGATGTTCGGCAGGTCAAGCTGCGCGCTGTTTTGTTCTCGCGGCAGTGTATCCCCATACTGCACCCCGTTGACGAGTATCGCGTAGCTCGCCGCGTTTTCGACATCCCAACTCAGCGTCACCAAATCGCCTTCGCGCACGCTTTCGGTGATATCATAGCGGTTGATTACGGGCATACTTGGCGGTTGGAACAAAATCGCCAAGCCCACCAAAATCAGCGCGGCGGCAGCCACCGCCAGCCCGCCGATCAAATATTTACTCCACGACGGCAGCGGCGGACGTTCCACCACATACAGCCGTGTCGCCGCCAAAAACCCCGCCGCATCCCCTGACCGCACCAGCAGATCAACCGGAAAGCGGCGCGGCTCACCGAACAGCTTCAGCCGCTTTGTCGTCACCTGCCCCTGCACCAACGCCCGCTGACCCGGCGCAAGCTGATAGCGCGGCTGCGGCACATTCACCCGCAAGCTGTCGCTCAAATCGCGCGCGCTTATCGTCAGCGGCAGCGCCGCGCTCCCTTGATTGTGGATGTGTAAACGGAACGGCTGCCCTGTGCGAACCTGCCGCGTTTCCAGCGCCATGCCGAACCCGCCATATGGCAGCACATGCAGCACAAAACTCGCGCTCAATTCGTTGAACGGCGATGCCGGCTGACTTTTCGAGCGCACCGTCACCGTAATCGGGTAATCCCCCGGCGTGCTGTCGGGGCGGCGGCGCGGTTTGAAGTTGATCACCACATCACCGCTTTTGCCACCCGCCACTTCTAATTCGCGGCGGTCAATTCGCATCCAATCGGCGGGAGCCCCGCTCACATCGACGGTGTAGCGGTCACTCTCCAACCCGTTATTGTTGATCGTAATTTGCGCGCTGATGTGCGCGCCCGGAGACACGGCTTGATCCGGCTCGATGATCGCCAGCGTAAATTCCGCCTCTTTGATCTCGATGCGGCGCGTCGTTTCTTCCGGCACAAGGATCGGGCGCGTCGGCGTTTCGTCAAAGCTGTGAAACACCATTCGCACTTCGCCCACTTGAATTTCTTCCCCACCATAAAGCGTGCGCGGGGTGTTGCTTTCCAGTTTTGTCCCGTCAATGAACGTGCCGTTCGCGCTGTCGAGATCGGTCACGCGGGTTTCCCCATCCACGTGTGCGATGCTCATGTGATAGCGCGAAATGCCATCCACATCCAGCGCGATCATATTGCCCGTCGAACGCCCCATCGAGATGTTCGGCTCGTTCAGCAGGAACGTTTTGAACGTGCCATCGGGGTAAAACACTTCCAGCCGACCGTATGCCATGATCGATGTTATCCCTGCCTGTCCGTCACATCCCTCTTTTGGGTTCTTAACGAAATCCCATTGTAGCGTGACCCCTCGTGGATGTGCAAAAGCGGTGGGCAAACGCATAAATTCCTCGCCCATTGGTTATTCAATAGTTATACGTCATTTCTCCACGAAAAGTGTCGGATAGTAGGGGCGCGTCGCGACAAGCCCGCTCTTTGCTTGTTTCGCCTGTGCCAAGCCCGCTTTATCTCAAACACACCCTTTGTAGGAGCGCGAGAGAAACTTGTTTCTCCCGACGCGCCCGCCTAAAACAACCTTCATACGTCCAATCTTTGACACATTTTCACTTTCAGCCGCGTTACCAGCCCGCTTCAGCGGGTGCAAAGATCAGGCGCGGGATGTGAAACTTGTTTCGTCCATTGCGAAACTTGTTTCGTCCATTCCCCGCCGACGCTGAGGACAACCCTTTCTGCGCGTCCGCTTATTTTCATATCGCACCATCCTCTCCTCAACCACTCAGAGAAGGACAGAACGAACAAGGTCCGTGCAGGGTGAGGTGAATGCCCCAAAAAATAAAAACTTGCAAATATTTTGGTTAGCCTAAATTTACTTACCTAAAAATTGCTCTACACTTAATTTAGACAAGTCGAAATTTGCAAGGGGGTTCTCATGGTTACGCTCGAAAAAACACTCATAGACGGCGCATTGTTCGCAATTCTCATGAGCGCGTTGATCGTGCTTTCGCTCCTTATCAATCCGCGCGTCTGGCTGCAAGACTATCCTGAAGAAATCCGCAAACTCGCGCCGCCGCTGACCGCGTCTGAAAAGCGTCTTCAGTGGATCATTCTTGCGCCCTTTCTCGTCGGCATCTTCGTCGTTCCATTCTTGATGGCGCGTGAGGTAGCCGGCGCGGGATTTCTCACCGTGTTTGGCTATCTATTCGTCGTCCTCAACGTGTTCAACCTGTTCGATGCGGTGGTGCTGGATACCCTGCTGCTCGGC
Source organism: Anaerolineae bacterium (assembly GCA_034434595.1). Classification (GTDB taxonomy): domain Bacteria; phylum Chloroflexota; class Anaerolineae; order Aggregatilineales; family Phototrophicaceae; genus Flexifilum. The sequence goes on along the minus strand of DAOTZD010000024.1, from coordinate 17,561 downwards.
TTCATGCGCCCCAAATTCGCGCTCATCCCCGAAGCATGGGATCACCCCGAACTGCTCAGCCTTCGGCGTGAAGCGATCAACTGGATTAAAGGCGTGGTCTTTTGCACCGTCGGCGCGTTGATCATCGCCCTCGCTGTCTCGCTCACAACGGGCTAATTCTCACCTGCGAACCACTGCGTCTGTAGGGGCGGCTCGCTAGCCGCCCGCTGTCCCCCCGCTCACAACCCAATTCCACCTGTAGGCGGCTCGCCAGTCATCCACCAACCGCAAACCACCGCTCTTATACATGCGTACAGAATCAAAACGGGGACACCGACACTCGGCATCCCCGTCACCAATCACAACTTGTAGGGCAGGGTCTCGACCCCGCCATTTCAAACCCTATTTTCCCTACACCACGCTGTAGTTGTACGGTTCTTCTGCCGTCACGCGATGGCACGCCGCCCAATGCCCCGGCGTGATCTCCACCAGCGGCGGATCAGGCTCTTGATAGCAAATCCCCGGCACAGCCACCGGGCAGCGCGTGTTGAAGTTGCAGCCAATCGGCGGACGCGCGGGGCTGGGAACGTCACCCGTCAAAATGATGCGCGTGCGTTCGCGTTCCACCAGCGGATCAGGCACCGGGACAGCCGACAGAAGCGCTTGTGTATACGGGTGCAGTGGATTGTCGTACACTTCGTCCGTCGGACCAATTTCGACAATCTTGCCAAGATACATCACCGCCACACGGTCACAGATGTGGCGCACCATGCTCAAGTCATGCGCGATGAACAGATACGTCAGGTTGAGTTCGTCTTGCAGTTCTTCCAGCAGATTGACTACCTGCGCCTGAATCGACACGTCCAGCGCCGAAATCGGTTCGTCCGCCACAATGAAGCTCGGACGCAGCGCCAGCGCGCGCGCGATACCAATACGCTGGCGCTGACCACCCGAAAATTCGTGCGGGTAGCGGTTGACGTAGTACGGGTTCAAGCCCACGCGCTCCATCAACGCCTCAACATATTCTTGCAGAGTCGCTTTATTTTCCGCTTCGGGAGTCTTGTGGATACGCAGTGGTTCGCTGATGATGTTGCCCACCGACATACGCGGATTCAGCGATGCGAACGGGTCTTGGAAAATCATCTGCATCTGCTTACGCATCCGGCGCAGTTCGTCCGATGGCAGCGTCGTCAGTTCTTGCCCCTGAAACTTGACCGATCCCGCAGTCGGCTTGTAAAGCTGAAGCACCGTTCGTCCGGTGGTCGATTTTCCGCAGCCAGATTCCCCCACCAAGCCGAGCGTTTCGCCTTTGTACACCTGAAAACTCACATCATCGACGGCTTTCACCGCGCCAACCTGCCGCTGGAGAATAATTCCCGAACTGATCGGGAAGTGTTTCTTCAGGTTGGTAACTTCGAGCATCACTTCGCTGCTCTTGGGCTTATACGTGACATGTGGCGTGGGCGCGATACTAGACATGAGCCACCTCCCGATTCCCGACGAGCAGTTCGTCGTTACGCACATCTACCCAGCACGCTTTGACATGTTCCGGGTTCGCCTGCGGACCCGGAATCAGCGGTGGCATTTCTTCTTCGCAAATCGTCAAATTAAGCCGCTTCTTGAAATCGCAGCGCGCCGCGAACGGACATCCCTTCGGCACTTTTCGCATGTCCGGCGGCTGTCCTTCAATTTGCACCAGTTTCTCACCTGCTTGGCGAGTGTCATGGCGCGGAAGCGATCTCAGCAAACCGAGCGTGTAGGGATGGCGCGTATCCTTGAACACATCCTTCACTGGACCGCGTTCGACGACACGCCCACCGTACATCACTTGCAGGGTATCCGCGAGTCCGGCAACCACGCCAAGATCATGGCTGATCCAGATCATCGCCATGCCCAATTCATCGCGCAAACGCTTCACAAGGTCGAGAATTTGCGCCTGAATCGTCACGTCAAGCGCCGTTGTTGGCTCGTCCGCGATCAGCAGTTTGGGGTTGCACGACAGCGCCATCGCAATCATCACGCGCTGGCGCATCCCGCCCGAAAACTGGTGGGGATAGTTCTTCAAACGACGCTTCGCATCGGGAATACCGACCATCGTCAGCAGTTCGGCTGCGCGATTACTCGCATCCGCATCATTCATCCCGCGATGCAGTTTCAACGCTTCGGTGATCTGCGACCCAATGGTGAGTACCGGATTGAGCGAGGTCATCGGGTCTTGGAAGATCATGGCGATGTCTGCGCCGCGTACAAGGCGCATTTCATCCGACGAGAGCTTCAGCAGGTCGCGTCCTTGAAAATTCACTTCGCCATTCTCAATTTTTCCCGGCGGGTTGGGGATCAAGCGCATAATCGACAGGGCGTGAACACTCTTGCCGCTGCCGCTTTCACCCACCACACCCAATGTCTCGCCTTCATGCAGCTTATACGAGACATTGTTCACGGCATATACCGTGCCTTCTTGCGTATAAAATCGTGTAACGAGGTCTTTGACCTCCATTAAAACACCGGCACCCAAAGGATAATCCTCCCCTATTTTGAACTGGATGGTGACGCTGGGTTTGTGGTCAAAAAAGATAATTTTTTGACTTTAAAACATTGATTCAACTTCAACGGGGATCGGGCAGACGACCCCCATCCGCGCTCGTTGACCTCGTATAAAACCGCTGCGAAGTCCCTTAATTTACCGACATTAAGGCTTGAAGGTTCAATTTTAACGATAGATAGGACAACCGTCAAAGCGAAGTTTTCTACGGAGTACCGTCGCGACGCGCCCCTACAAAACGATCTTCAAATGTCCAATCTTTGACACCTATTCACTGTCACACGTTTTTGCCCCTCGCCACAACGATGCTTGCATCGTCGCTTGCATCGTCGAGAGGGACGACTCGAACGAAGTTCGTGCGGGGTGAGGTAAAAACAACGACGGACAACCCTTTTTGCGCGTCCACTTATATCCCAATTATTCCGCATACCGGTGCTAAACCCACCCCCGATTGCGCGCGCGCCCACTTTTGCCGATACTCATCTACAGTTGCCTATCACACATCCCAAAAGGACACTTATCCGTGACATACTTCAATTATCCTTTGACCCTACGCTTCAAGCTCATCGCCCTCTCCCCGCAGATCATCGTCACCGATGCATCCGGGCGGCAGGTCGCCTATGTCCATCAAAAACTGTGGAACTTGAAAGAAGATGTTCGCATCTACACCGACCAGAGCAAATCGCAGGAAATCTTCCGCATCAATGCTGACCGTGTATTCGATGTTCGCGCCAAATACTACTTCACCGATTCCACCACCGGTCAGCCGCTTGGATACGTCCAGCCGAAAGCCCTTATGACCATCTGGCGTGCTACTTACATGATCTACGCGCCGGATGAAACGCCAACGCACCATATCCGCGAAGACAATCCGTGGGTCAAAGTGCTGGACACGCTGTTTCAGGAAATCCCGTTCGTGGGCATGCTCTCCGGCTACGTGCTGCATCCGTCCTTCACGGTCTATCGCGGCAGCTCTACCGAAGACATGACCGCCCCAATTCTCAAAATCAAGAAAGAAGCCGCCTTCTTTGAGGGTGTATTCACGATTGAACACGTCGGGGACATCAACCAGCAGGAAGAAATGCGCCTGCTGTTGGCGCTCATGCTCATGGTGCAGTTCATGCGCCGTCGCGGATAATCAATCGTCCAGAAACCATTCGACTCTTCAACAATTCGCTTGTAGGGGGGCTCGTGAGCCGCCCGTCCCAAGTGAAAATAGGGTCTCTCACCCCAGCAAACAAAAACGCCCGCAGGGACATTTCCCTACGGGCGTAGTCGATTTTCGACCCCATACACATTACGATTGAATCGTCACATCGGGGATCACCAGCGTTTGTCCGACGTAAATCCGGTTGGCATCGCGCAGATTGTTCACCCGCGCCAACACCGTCATGTTCACGCCAAATCGCCGCGCGATTCGGAACAGGTTATCGCCGCGCTGCACGACATACGTCGTCGGGATCGGCGCTGCTTCGGTGATGCACAGCGATTGCCCCACCAAAATCCGGTTCGGGTCACTCAACCCGTTCAATTCGGTCAAATGCGCCACCGTTACGCCGTAGCGCCGCGCAATCGAATACAGCGTTTCGCCCCGCTGCACCAAATGCCGCGTCCCGCATTCCGGCAAAATCCCCGCCGCTGATTCTTGTGCGAAGGCTGGCACACTCGCCGCCAGCATGATCCCCGCCACAATGACCATGATCCACTTCTTGAAGTTGTACCGCATGAGTTTTCGTCTCCTGACTGTATCCCCTTTCAAAATCGTTCCGTAGGGGCGCATCGCGATGCGCCCGCCCAAAAACCCCAATTCCGAAAAGGTTGATTGAATTGCACAGTCACAAGACGACCATCACGGATACCGTGTTCCGCGAAAATCCCTACGCATCCCCTACGCGCGCGTTTGCGTTTGGTGTGAATTGCATAATCAGCCGCACAACAACCCCCATTCTTAGCGTGTAGGGGTATGAGCTGTTTCCCAAGCGTACTCGAAATGATCTATCAAAACGTGGCTCAAGCTGCCGCTATGGCTTTCAGCTTCAAAAAACTTCTCATCCATAACAACCGGGTTTATTGCCTCTACGCTTTCGCCTTCCGTCGCCAAAAAAATTTCAGGTATTTTGGGTCCGTATTCAATTTTGGGCATGTCCTTCCCTAACACTGGCTGAGAAGTGCTGTCGTTTTCTTCAACACGGTTACCATAGTGATATTGTTCGACGATGACATGATCATCAACCACCATCAGAAAACATGCAGGCGCAGAATCAAATAACCTATATTCAAAGTGTGGGCTGTGTGCGACATTCTTTAGATGCCGGATCGCTTTTTGTACAATTTCTGAATGTAATTTCAGAAACATTTCTTCATACAGTTCTTGGCTCAGATATTCTGTGTAACTAACCGACTCTGCGTTTTGCTGCTCTTGTTGAATCAGATATTCACGATATGACCGATACTTGGCTTGATCGGACATGGGATCGAGTAGCAGTACTCTGGTGTCTAAACCTTTTCTGACCACTATCTCAAATGCTTTGCTTAGCTCCTGATTTCTACCAAAGAAGCTGTAAAGCGTGATCCCTTGTATCCACACTCGTCGCTCTGCCGTCTTAAGCAAATACAACATGCGCTCCCGCGCTTCATCATTGCTGGCATATACATTAAGCGCCCCCCCTTGATAGAGACCTGTATCCACCCCATGTTGATGCCCGGCGATGAAATCTCCTACCGGTACTGAAGCGTGTTTCCATATCCACTCAAAATGGTGCTGGAGCTGTTTATGCACCCGCTGCCCTGTGGTATCCCCTGCTTCATAGGCCAGTATGGGCATGGTTGCTGCTTCATGCTTATCCCAAAAATAATATTGTTGCACAAAACTTTTATTGTCAGTCCAGCACAGGAACAGGATCGGCGCTGTGATGTACAGTTTTGCTTCCAGTTCAATCGAATCGACACCGCGTTTCCGTAATTCCTGCTGCATTGCATTCAGTTGACCAGCGGTGCGAAGAACCTCACCAGTTAAGCGCCGTTGATCTGGAGATAGATTTTTATCTTCACTTTTTGACCGCAATACCGCACCCATTGAATATGGATGGGCGATCAATATCTTGATCGAAATTTTCTCTGGATTAGCGCGACCTTTTTCGTATTGAGACTCCTGCGTTGAATTTTTTACCGCATCTTCAACAAGATGCCGAATTGCTTGCCATGAGTCGTTAAAATCCCCCGCGGCGCGCTCAAAATCATTCAAAGATACGCCGAGCAAAAGGATATTCTTCGTTAAATTCGGATTGATTGCATCCCGAATATCGTCGCGAACGGCATTGCGACTCGGATATATCGATGATATTCCTAGTCTGCGTGCTGCTTCGCCAAGCATGGTACTGCGAACATCATGCGTGCTGAACAATCGCTTCCTGATGTATTCAATTTCGCGGATTTCGTCAAGCGAAAACTGATCATACTTGCTGCCCAATTTTTCAATAAATTCTTCAACTTCATCTAGAAAGGCTTCTTTGAATGATAATGCGCGCAGTTCGCGCAGGATGTTCGCGCTGTCTAGGATAATATCGTCCGACAAACTCACTTTGAGATTCTCTATCGCTTCTTCTGGCACGATTGGTTTTCGCGGCAGTTGCAGTTGATACCTACGATCAAACTCTTGGGGAGGGTGTCTGTTCACCGCAATCCAAATATTGTTAAGTCCATCATTGTCAATCATCCCGTGCTGTGCAGCTTCTGAACAATCGATGATTTGTATGGTTTGCGGTGGTGTTTTTCCTGCTAGCTTCGCCATCTTTTTAAGAAATTTTTCGGCTTCTGCTGGTTGTAGCCCACTATCAATGAGTACTGGGATGATGTTTGCACACGTGCGGTTGGCAAAATGAATTTCCTCAAGACAGTAGGGTGATTTCATATATCCAATTGAAAGCAGTGCCAAAAAGTGGGACCGTCCGCGAATATTCTCACATATATTTATCCACCAATCATCTGCCCCGTAGGTGTCTTTATCGAGAAATGGTCTAAAGGACTGCCTGCTTGCGTCGTATTTGCCTTTGAAGAAAGCATACATTTGATCAGCGATTGCGGACCCGCTTAGTCTTTCATAGCTAACAAATATCTGGATTGACATACGTGTAGACCTTTCTTCAACGCATACATTATAACCCGCGTTTTTCTTGTAAAGGCGATCAAGCGAATACCATACATCACGCTTCATTACTGACACTGTACACATAAATCTTTCCAAACTACACCGCTGCCCCCACCGGCTCTCTTTCTCCCCTCCCTGCGAACGATGCGAAGCATCGCCGGAGAAGGGCAGGGGAAAGGTCTTGAACCTGCCGTATTTGAACAACCGGGACACAAAACGGCCCTCCCATTTTCGAGATTCACCCGCTTTTAGTGCCTACCTTAATGCTTCGGAGTTTCATCTCGCTCACACAATTGTCGCAGCATTAATTCCGTACTCTCTATGTCCCAAAACCCCTCAAAACGGGACATAAAGGACATAGCCCTTAATGCTTCTCCGCCCTCCCTCCCCATCAAACCCTCCCCTATACTTGTGCGTACTATCTCAAACCCACCTACCCACACAAGGCATACCCCATGACCCTCACCTACAAACCCGCCGTCGATCTCTCCCTGCCCGATCTCGCCGCCCTGTTCACCCACGCCTTCACAGGCTACATCGGCGGAACAGTCAACATGACCGCCCCCCTACTCGCGGGCATGATCGCCCAGAACGGCATCAACTTGAACCTCAGCACCCTCGCCTACCGCGATGAAACCCCCGTCGGCTTCGGCTTGATCGCGCGGCAGGGTTGGACGAGCCGCCTCGCCGCGATGGGCATCGCCCCCGAAGCGCAGGGGCAGCAGGTCGGCTATCACCTCATGACCGACCTCATCGAGCAAGCCCGCTTGCGCGGGGATAGGCACATCGAACTCGAAGTCTTCGAGCAGAACGTCCGCGCCGTTAAGTTGTACGAGAAAACAGGGTTTCGTATCCTTCGCCGCTTGATCGGCTGCACGCTCAGTCAGCCGCAGGGCGATCCATCGCCCGACCTCACCGAAATCGACATCTTCGACGCGGCACGTCTCATCATGGCGCACAGCCCCGCCGATCTCGCGTGGCAGGTCAGCGCCTCCCATCTCATCCGGCTCGGTTCGCCGGATCGCGCCTATCGCCTAGGCGAAGCCGTCGCCATCATCAGCAGTCCCGCCAATGAGACAGTCGCTATTCGCGCCATCAACGTCCCGCCGGATCACCGCCAGCGTGGATACGGATCGCGCTTGCTTTCGGCGCTGTGGGGAGCGCATCCCGCCAAACACTGGATCATCCAGCCGATCTGCCCTGAAGAATTTCTCGGCTTCTTCGAGAAGAACGGCTTCACGCGCATGGAACTCAACCAGTACCAGATGCGCCTCGATCTCGCAACCTAATCACTGTAGCAGCGAGCGCATCTGCTTGAAGATCAACCGTGCCGCGCGTGCTTGGAGTTTACGCACGTGTTCAGCAAAATACCAAGGTTCATCGTTCCGTCGCGGCGATTGGATTTGGTTCGCTGGTCCATTTCGTGGCGAAGTTCGTCAAGTTGGTTATTTGATAGCGTGTCAAGCAAGTTGAGAATATCGGGGGATAGGGTTATCGCATGACCGCTTTTACTTAAGAAGCAATAACCCTATTTTGGCTTAACTATATGGGCAGCCAGCAGATAACGCTCTAAAGCCGTAGATACCCCCCTACTTCGGTGCCATCCTGATTGCCCCATCCAAACGGATCGTCTCGCCGTTGAGCATCTCGTTTTCGACGATGTGCTTCGCCAACTGCGCGTATTCTTCCGGCTTGCCCAACCGTGATGGGAACGGCACTTGTTGACCCAAACTCACGCGCGCGGGTTCGGGGAGCGCCGCCAGCAGCGGTGTGTCAAAAATGCCCGGCGCAATCGTCACCACACGAATCCCATCGCGCGACAAATCGCGCGCAATCGGCAGCGTCATCCCGACGATCCCGCCCTTGCTGGCGCTGTACGCCGCCTGCCCGATCTGACCGTCGAACGCTGCCACGCTCGCCGTGTTAATGATCACGCCGCGTTCCCCGCCTGCTGTCGGCTCGTTTTGCGCCATCGCCGTCGCCGCCAAGCGGATCACGTTGAATGTCCCGATCAAGTTGATGCGGATCACCGTTTCAAACACATCCAGTGGATGCGCGCCGTTTTTGCTCGTTGTCCGCAGCGCCATGCCGATCCCCGCGCAGTTCACGTCGATAGTCAGCTTGCCAAACTGCGATTTGGCGAGATCGACTGCCGCCTGCACCTGTGCTTCGTCCGTCACATCGCACGGAGCAAACGCCGCGTTCGCGCCCAACTCCGATGCCAGCGCCGCCCCGCGATCCGCGTCCCGATCCGCGATGACGACTTTCGCGCCCTGACTCACAAACAAGCGCGCGCACGCCGCGCCTAATCCGCTTGCCCCGCCGGTGACCAATGCGACCGCGTTTTGAAGTTCCATGTTATGCCTCTTTCTTAAACCAATTTTGAGTAACGGGCTGTGTCATTATCCAGTTGACCAGCACGCCAAAGACCAAACCCCAGAACGGCGCGCCGATGCCCAGCAGCGAAAAATTCGCCGCCGTACACATCAATGCCACCAGCGCCCCTTCGCGCCCTTTCACATCCGCCATCGATCCCGCCAGCGAGGACAGGATCGCGCTCGTCAAACCCAAGCCTGCTGTCGCAGCGATCAATGCCGCTGGCAGCGCCGCAAACAGGTTGACGATCCCCGCGCCAAAAATCCCCGTGATGATATACCAGAATCCCGCCGCCACGCCCGCCGAATACCGCTTGTCAGGATCGGGATGTGCGTCGGGATTTGTCACCAAAGCCGCCGTGATCGCCGCCAAAGTCACGCCGTGACCGCCGAACGGCGCGCCGATCAGCGAACCCAGTCCGGTCACAATCAGCGCCTTGTCAATCGGCGGTTGATAGCCCGATCCGCGCAGCACTGCTTGACCGGGCGCGTATTGTCCCGTCAGCGCCAAAGCGAATAACGGCAGCGCGATCCCCAACAGCGCGTTGATCGTGAATGTTGGCACTGTCAGCAGAGGAGCCGCCACGCTGAGCGCGATACTCTGGCTGGTATCAATGTCGCCCGCCAACAGGGCGATCCCCAAGCCGATGATGAGCGCAATCGCCGCCGGAGCGCGGAAATTGATCCGCCGCAGCACGAAGTAGATGACGATCATCGGCAGCACGATCAACGGGCGATCCGGCAGGGCATTGAATAACCCGAAGCCGAAGCGGATCAAAATGCCCGCCAGCATCCCCAGCACAACAGGCTGTGGAATCAACGACATGACACGCCCAAACAGCCCGGAAATCCCCAAAATGATGCTGGCGATGCTGGCGATGATGTACGCGCCGATGGCTTCAGTATACGCATAATTGGCGATGCTGGTCACAAGCAGCGCCACACCCGGCGTTGACCATGCCGCTGTCGCGGGCATCCGAAACATCAGGCTCATCACGATGCTGCATACGCCCGATCCCAATGTGATCGCCAGCACCCACGACGAGATTTGATCAGGCGAAAGTCCGGCGGCGCTGGCAGCTTGGAACACGATCACCAGCGACGACGCATACCCGATAACGATCACCAGCAGACCGGACAAAATCGCGCTCGGCGTGAGCGACGAGGGAAGATCACGTAGATTGCGAACGAACGAAGCGATCAACAAAATCCCTTTGCGTTGGGTGGATGAAAACCTATTCCAAAAATCACATCTGTAGGGGCGACCCGCCGTTTCGCCCGCGTAAAAACGGAATTTTGAAATGGGTTGTCTATTATCGAATTCCCCTCATGATACCGCAGATTGGATGATCGCCTAAACCAATGGATTCGGATTGTCTAACGGCTTGCATAAATCAACGCTATGTCTATGCTTGACAGAGGAATCAGCAAATACAAGCGAGAAAATAATGCTCAAAAACAAAATCGGCTGCTTGATAGCGGCGATATTCCTGATCGGTGGCGCGTCTGTACTGTACGCGCAAGGAGATGTGCCCAATGCGGTCTTGGGAGCCGAGCAGAACATCGGCGGGGATTGCCCCGTCGCAAGTGCCATTGAACCGGATACAGGCGTGCTGTGGGTCTTGATGGACAACTGCGGCAGTGATCTGGTGGCGCTCCAGCGGTTTGATATGAATACGGGAACGCTGCTCGATCCTGTGCCGCTTATCACGGATGATGTTGACTTCGAGACATTTTTTACGCTGACATTGATGAATCCGCTTGCTTTCGCGCTTGATGGCAGCCTTAGGCTTTACGGCATTTTGAATGAAAGCGAAACGCTCATCAGCTTTGCGATTGATCCTGCCACTGGCGAACTTACCGCGCACCCTGATGGCGATGACAGTCTGAACGCTTTCTTGGGGCAGTTTACCTCGTACATCGGCTATTCGGTTACGTTCAGCCCGGATCACACTTATGCCACCGTTCTCGATGACGATGGCTTGCTGCTCACGGTGGTGAACATCGCCAGCCAAGAAGTCCTCTTAGAAGTCGAAGGGATTCAAGCCGCGTTTGCGCCCAATAACGGGCTGCTGTACGCAGCCGCGTTCACCGAACCGGACAACATCAACAGCGATGCCAGCATCGTGAGCGTGTACAGCCTACCGGATGGCGAACTGCTCACCAGCGTCGAAATGCCCATTCCCACTATTTATCCTAGCCCTGATGGACGCTATGCCGTGCTGGCAACAGACCGTTTTGAGGGCGGATTATACATTCTTGGACACGCGGAATTGAGCGTGCTTGATCTCGAAACGGGCACGACCAGCCCGCGCCAGTTGATCGGCACAGGACCGCGCCCCGCGCTGACATGCGTCAATGATGGGCGCAGTATTGCCGATCTCAACATGACGACAGGCGGCGATTTGCCGCTCATCGCCGTGCATTGGCTTGCCGACAGCAGCGGATTCATCACCGTGAATTCGCACGGTGGACAAATCACCAATACGGGATGCGTGTTGGAATACAGCCGCTTGCGCCAGTACAGCATCAGCGGCGGTTGATCAGGGCGCTTATTTTTTGCCCAACTGCTCCACGCTGAAATCGAGCGCTATCACGAATGACTGATCGATGAGCAGGAGTTTGGACAGTTTCGAGCGTCCATGCTCATCGGTATCCGACCATTCAGGGTCTTGTGTAAGTTCAACTGCCAAGCCGTGATGCTCCAACACTTTGCCCATCCGTTCGGCAAGTGGACGCGGCATCACGCCGAGCATTTTCGCGCCTTCGCTCTGCTTTCCCAGCAGTTCGATCAGCGGCATGGTGTTATTGAGATCGCCGCCCATTTCCATCATGTTGCGCCACAGCGTATACGTGCTGGCGTAAGTCTGTAATATATCCAATGCCGCTTCGTTGAGGTCAGCCGGAACACCTTCAAACGTGACGGCTACGCGCGGCGTGTTGTGGTGGTGCAGCAGGGGATGTTCGTCCATGAAGGTCAGCCGCCCGAACAAGCCGACGCTCGCTTTGTGTTCGCGCACGCCCAAACAGCGAAGGACATAGTTGTTCAAACGGCGCAGACCACCCGCCGCTTCATCGAATTCTGCTGTCTCAAACAGCAGTTGAATTTCGTTGGGAACGCCCCCCATTTGCACGGCGAGCAGCACGCCGTATTTTTTCAATCCATCGAGATCATCTAGGAGTTTGGCGCGGTCAGGCATGGTGATCCTTTAGCGATTTCCATTACGTAAGCGATTTTCCAGCCATTCCGGGGCGGGATACCCGACAGCGTACACATCAGCCACCGCCGCGTCGACATCATACGGGATGTTACGCAAATCGACCCGCACGTCGCCGTTTTCAAACGTGAATAATCCCCATTGAGCGTAACCGGGATTGTTGAAGGACATGCCGACGCTCCCCACGTTGATCACGCGCCAATGGTTGTACTTCAAACGTCGATCCATTTGCTCGTGGATATGCCCGCCGATTCCCAAATGCCCTTCGCGCTCCATCAGCGCGTCAGCCGCTTCATCTTCGGACGTGTCCGGCTTCAGAAAGCCTTCGTCATCGCCCGGTGTCCCGTGATAGCCGATGATATAGCCGAAGCCATCGACGTGCAGATCACATTCACTGCTCAAGTTTCGCAGCACTTCATAATCCTCAAATGTGATCTGGTTCAAGCCCCACAGCAAGCCTAAGTTATTGGTATTTTGCAGCTTACGCATACGCTCGAAATCGTCCGCATTTTCGACTGCCGACGCGCGTGGACGCATCCCTGTGACGAGATAGCGATCCGTGTTGCCGCGCACCATGCGAAATGTGCCTTTTTTGCCAGCCGCTTCAGCGGCATCCGCCATCGCTTTCACTTGGCGGATGCATTCAGATGGGCGCGATCCCATCGCCGCGAGATCGCCCAACACCCACACATGATCTGCGCCGCCAAGCTGTTCATAATCCGCCAGCGCCGCTTGAAAAGCTGTCCAATTCCCATGTAAATCGGAAAACACCGCTAGGCGCATGTGCTTATCCCCGTATGTACTTGATCGTGTCGGCACAATCCTATCACAACGGCGGGTGGATTGCTCACAGATGGACACGTCTACAAATTTTTTCATGAAGCGGGGTTTTGTGTCATGCTTAGGGAACGTGATTGATAATGGAGATGAGGATACGAAGTCGGCATGTCTGCAATCGAGCGCCTGCACAACCGGATTGATCTCGCCAATATTCCCTTTACGGATCGCGGGACGCGGCTGCTGTTGTTTCTTCGCAATAACGAAATCGCTGTGCGCTTGGCGGAACGGTGGGCGAAATGGGAACGTCAGGTCGGGCATTATCGTCAGCGCCCGCCCATTGTTGAGCGTTTGACCATACGAAATTCCGAAGGCGCGTCTTACACGCTCACGTCAGACACCTATCCCCACGCGGCTGGCTTAGTGAGCGATATTGGGCGCTTCGAGTGGATATTCGTCGATCCCGAAACACTGATGCTGCGCTTGCCAGAAGGGCGATTCACCCTGTCGGGCATCATCCACGCCGAAAATGGCAGTGTTGACCGTCGCGGCGCGACTTTGCGCGGCAAACGCAATGTCGCCTATACCACCAATGCCCCCATCGAGAGCAACATGCTCACGCGCATAAATGAAGACCTGTTTGAAATGTCGCTCACCGTCAATGCCGCAGCCGATCAAGTGTTTCTGCTCAACATTACCCCGCGCTTGGCATATAACCGCGCCATCACCCACCCGGATAGTGTTCGCGAACAAGCCCGGCAGCGCTGGCAGGAATGGTTCGATGCTGCGCCTCCCGTACTCGAACCATACCGCGATCAATACGAATACGCGCTTTGGGTGATGCGCGCCGGACTCTTAAATACGCGCTATTTTTTCACCCGCGAAGCGTGCGTGCCATCCAAAATCCACTATGTCGGCGTGTGGCACTGGGATCAGTTCTTCCATGCGATAGCCTATCGCCACTTGAACGCGCGCTTGGCAGAAGACCAAATTCGCATCGTGCTGGATCATCAGCGTGAGGACGGAATGCTCCCGGACGCGATCCACGACGAAGGCTTGGTGACACATCTCACCACGCCTGTCGATGAAGATGTGACCAAACCCCCGTTGGCGGCGTGGACGGCACTTAAACTCTACGAAAAATCTGGCAATCTCGATTTCTTGCAGGAAATCTATGAGCCGCTGTGCCGCTGGCATGACTGGTGGGTGACGCACAGCCGCAGTGACGGATTCTTGTGCGAATATCGCCACCCGTTTTCGTCCGGCTTGGATGACAGCCCTTTATGGGACGAAGGAATGCCCGTTGTCGCTCCAGATTTGAATACCTATTTGTGTCTCCAATGCGAAAGTCTAGCGCACATCGCGGAATTGATTGGGCTGCCGGACGAGGCGCAATCGTGGCGCGGTGAGGCAGGCGAATTCGCAGACGCGATCTACGCGACCTTGTGGGACGAAGAAAAAGGTGTGTTCAATGCGCTCCATCTGGGTCAGCCTGTGCCGGTGCTGACGCTGTTTCACCTGCTGCCGCTGTGGGTTGGACGTTGGTCAGAGGCGATGGTCAGTCGTTTGGTTGATCATTTGCAGAATCCGGCGCTGTTCTGGTCGGCGTATCCCCTGCCTACAGTGGCGCTAAACGATCCTAAATTCGACCCTAAGCAAATGTGGCGCGGTCCTACGTGGGTAAATATCAATTATTTATTCATCGAAGCCTTGATGCGCGTCGGGCGCGTAGAATTGGCGCGTGAACTGCGCCGCAAGACGCTCAACTTGATCATGCAGCACCACGACATCTACGAATACTACGATCCAATCACGGCGGAACGTCCACCCAAAGCCGCGCCCATCTTCGGCTGGACAAGCGCCGTATTCATCGATCTGGCAATCCAAGAAACACTCGACCGTAGGGGCGGCTCGTGAGCCGCCCGCCGTATCAATCACGCACAAAGATGATGGGTAGGGCGAGAGCGAAATTTGTTTCGCCTCATTAAGGCGATTCGTTCAGCCAATTGACCGCGCGGGTCGCTTTCGCGGTGGGCGCGTAATCAATATGTTCGCGCCCACCTGCATCGAGCGCGAACGACAGCTTGAGCGCGTCATTCGGGCAAATGTTGATGCACGTTTGGCACAGCGTACATTCTGTCGAAAGCACGCGCTGATTCTTGGCGATGTAATCCGGCACGCGGATATTCATCGGGCACATCTCGATACAGGCGATACATCCCTTGTCGTAATCGCACTAGGACGCGATTCCATCAACCTTGAGGACGCTGAAGCGCGATCCGCTTTTGAGCAGCACCGCCAGCGGACAAAGATACTTGCAGAAGGCACGGTTATCTTTGAACGCGAACGCCATTCCGATCCCGATCACGTAGTACAACGCCAACCCGACGACGAACCACAGCAGTCCACTTGTACCTGACGCGCCATCACGGTAGCGGAACACCAACCACAGCAGCAGCACAGCCGTAAGGCTGGCGAAAAAGTGAGCATAGCGCAGCCATCCCCACTTGGCGGGGCGGCGAAACCTGCTGTAGGGATACGGCAGAAAGTCGAACACCATGCCGAACCAGCACGCCCATCCACACCACATGCGCCCGAACGCCAGCGGACCGACAATTTTGGCGATGGCGTAATGCAGCAAAATGTAATTCGCCGCGCCAATCAATACGCCGAAAAACAAGCCTTCGATCTGCATGTTGCCATGATCGCTCCACAAGGCGATCACCAGCAGCAGTCCGCCTACCATCAGCATGATCACGCGCCGCCACATCGGGCGTTTGAGACGCGGCAGCGCGATATACACGCCGATCCCTGCCGATACGAACACGCCGACATAAACCAATGCCAGCCCTGTGAGCCAATCGCCGCCGCACACCCACTGTGCCAGCCCAATCAGCGAAAGCGCCGCCGTGATGATGAGGGGAATAGTGAGCATATGCGGATTGAAACGTGTGTCCATATCCGTCTTAGGTGGCGGCGGGACAGGATGAAACGCACTGGACATGGCATCACTGCCTTTCACACAAATGACCCACTTCAATCATCGAAAGGTTAAAGAGGATTGATTAGTGCAAGGTATCCCGACGTGATGCGATGCTTGTCACCCGTGCGCTATAATCGGACATAATCGATGCCCATTGACAGGAGCAGCGTGCATGTCCACCCCTTCAGGTCGAACGGTTAAACCTCCCCACCACCGGCGCGGGCTGCGGCGGCGTGCCGTGATCACACTGCTGCTCATCGTCCTCATCATCATCGTGATTGCCTTCTTTTTGAGTCAACCCGTTGTCGCACCCGGAAGCGAAGCCGATGCGGCGAATCTATCCGCTAATGTGACAGACACATCGCTTAGTGGACAGATCATCTTTATGTCCAACCGGGATGGCGATTACGATGTGTATACGCTCGATCTGGCGACGATGGCGCTCGTCAACTTGACGAACAACGACGATGAGGACGGATTCGCGTCCTATTCGCTTGATGGCGAACAGATTTCATTTCTGTCGGATCGTGTCCGTGCTGAAGGCGATCAAATGGCGGGCTTTTTGATGAACGCCGACGGGAGCAATCCTGTTCAAGCAACAGCAGATTTACGCACATTTTTGGATATTCTCGCTAATGGACGCGGCGATTGGGATGTGCGCGCCAATCCCAACAGCGCCGACCAAGTGTTGGTGTCGCTGCGCGATTTAAACTTGGAAGTCTACTCCCGCCTTTCCAATGAAGGGGGCAGTGGCACGACAGATACGAATCTATCGCAAAGCGGCGGAATCGACTGGTACAGCGCGATTTCGCCGGATGGCGCGACAGTCGCTTTTTCGAGTGACCGTGAAGGCGGTCAGTTCGATATTTACACTGTTCCGGTCAGCGGGGGAGAAATTCGCCGCCTCACCGACTCGCCTGCCGATGATTGGTCGCCTGTGTTCAGCGATGACGGACGTTGGATCGTATTCGCCAGCGAACGCGATGGCTTGATGAACGATGGGCAGATAGGTCTGTATGCGATTGATTGGGCTCAGGCGAGCGAAGAAATTCCGCCCGCGATCCCCATTCATCAGACGGACGTGCCGAATACGCCCGTCGGCATGGTGGCGCGCGGGGAAATCATCGTCTATATGTCCGCCCAAGACGGTAATTGGGAAATTTACGCGCAGGTGACCGGCAGCTCACCAATCAACCTCACAGACAATTCGGGTGCTGATCTGTTCCCGCTGTGGCTGCCGTAGAGGACGAGCGAAAACAAAAACGGGCGAGGGAACTATCCCCCGCCCATGCTTTTGTACCTTAGCCGTCATCGCTTTGGTAGGGACGCGCTTCTGCGCGTCCGCTGGATACAACACTTAGCGAACGACGTTTTCAACCGGAATCCAGATCGGACGTGCCGAGCAAGCGATCCAGACCTTGGCGAATTCTTCACCAAATTCGCTGATGTACCATGTCCCCGGGGGCAGGTTGAAGCCCGTGTAGGTGCTGGCATCCGCCGCGAAGTAAGCGAGTGCGCCCGCCGGAACATTGTAGACCAC
>DAOTZD010000023.1:0-639477 GCA_034434595.1 Anaerolineae bacterium | reverse complement strand
TAGGGTCACTTAACGAGAGTAAACTCGAACATTGACCAGCCGTTGTGCTGGTCTTTGTTTTTCCCTCAAAACCGCTACCCTTCCGCACGCGATCTGTCACTTCTTTGAGATACGCGAACGGTGGCAGCAATTCCATCCGCCGTATGGTTCCCTTCGGGCAAACAACCACCCGATAGACCATTTCATGCAGCAGCTTTTTTTGACTGCTGCGTTCCAGCTTGTTATACAGTATACCCACTTTTGCAATGATCGTGAGTGCTGCATCCAAATTTGCGATGTGAACATCGTTGTGCGCCTGTAACGACTCCAGCGCATGACGCAGGGTGCGCCGCCGATCCTGCCATTCCGACCACAGATTTTTCCAGACCCGATCTGTGATTTTGCCAATGGTGTAAAGCCGCAGCGCCCGCGCCTCTTCTTCATCAATATCCTTCAATTTTCGTTCGAGGTCGGTACGCTGGTCAGGACGCATTCGCCCCAACTTGTCGGCAATCTCTTCGTTGTAGCTGCCCCGGATAAGTGGAATCAGCTCAGGATCAACCTGTATTTTCATCAGCTCATGCGGTATCTGCTCATCCACCATTTCGGGGTCAGTCCAGCCTCGTGTGTTTCATTACTTTTGACGACGTACATCTATGTTTCGATGCCTACGCCCGGAGTATTTCAAAATAGGCGCGCAGGTGATCTATCGTCCGATACAGGTGGACGCGATCTCCATAGAGTTTGGTCATCATCAACCCGCCTTCACAAGTAGCGATCAGCAGGGTTGCGACTACATCGCCATTGACATAGGGCTGAAGCTCACCACGCCCTTTGCCCTCAGTGACCACTTGCAGAATTAATGCCCGCAGGGTGTCCAACCCCTGTTGTACTTTTTCTCTCAGCGGTGGATACAAGTCATCGGCTTCGACAGCGGCATTCAGAATGGGGCAGCCACCGGGCAGCGATGGCGGTTCCAGCAGGACGATAAAGGAAGCGCAGATTGCGTGAAGTTGCTCAACGGCTGAAGTTTTTGGCGCGAGGATCTGCTGTATTGCTTCAATTCGGCGCTGCATAGCGTACTCAAAAGCAGCCAACATGATCGCCTCTTTACTGTCAAAGTGCCGGTAAATCCCGCCTTTCTGAACCCCTACCGCCTCAATGATGTCGGACATCGTCGTTCCAGCATATCCGCGAATATTGAACAATGCCGCCGATGCCTCCACAATCCGTTCGCGGGTTTGCTGCCCCTTTGTGCCCATCTGCTTCACCTTATATTGATACTAATCGGTCTTATTGTATAACAGAGAATCATCATCTGAAAAATGAGAATAAGAGCCAATTTGTTGACAAAAAGAGACCGTTCGGTATCATAAAAGTATCGCATTCAGACGGAGTATCCTCAGATTATGACCATCCCTTATCTCGAACACCACGTATCTCGTGATGAACATCGCCTCTATGCGCGGGAATATCCCGGTGCAGAGCCGACTGTCGTGCTGATGCATGGCTTCCCAGACAACCTGCATCTGTATGATGCCCTGATCCCGCACCTAGTCGAAGCAGGACGACGGGTCATTACGTTTGATTTTCTAGGCTGGGGACAGTCCGACCAACCGGATCATCACGCATACACCCACCACGGACTGACTGATGATCTCGACGCAGTGATTCGCTATTTCAAGCTAAAAAGTGCCGTGTTGGTCGCTCACGATGCATCGGGACCGCCCGCGATTGACTGGTCACTCGACCATCCGAATGCGGTTGCTGGGCTGGTACTGTTGAACACCTACTACCACGCGATGCCAACCTTACGCGCACCAGAGGCAATTTTCGTGTTCTCTCGTCCCTTTGGCATCGGCAAAGCATTTCAGTGGTTGATGGAACAGGGCGATCTCTATCGCCGCTTATACTGGTATCAGGTCGGGCATTTCATGCGCGATGCCTCTGCCCGTGAACGTTTCGTCCCGCTCCTTTATCAGCAGATGGATGGCAAGGCGACACATACGACGCGCAAAGCCTTCTACGCGCTGAACGATGACCTAGTCTGGACGAATATTGACCGACTGCGGCGTGTGCCGGAACTCAGGCGGTTTGACCGCCCAGTGCGGATCGTCTTCGGGGCAGGCGATCAATACCTGAATGCAGGTGTCGCACGCGCTTTTCACGCGCTGTTCCCCAATTCCGAACTGCTGCTGCTGTCAGAGGGACGGCATTTCGTTCAGATTGATGAGCCGGAACGGGTCGCGGAGGCAATCTTGACTCTGCCGGTTGCCAGCGTTTCAGCGATCAGTACGACGCGCGTTAGTCCCTACACAGAGACTACGTCAGGACTGCAATACCGCCTGATGTATCTCGCTTTCGGGTTAATGAACATCGTCTTTGCGCTGCCTATCCTAGTTGACCGCTGGCTTTTGTACCGCCGCGTTCAACGCATTTTCGCGATGGATAACGCTGAATGTCAGGCAGTGGATGCTGGTATAACCTCGGTTTAATAGAGAAACATTGACTCAAGCTGCCATCGTGAACGGCGCAGCATAGGCGATGCCAGAGTGCAGATGCTGGCGGTTGTAGAACACTTCGATGTAGTCAAAGATCGCCATGCGTGATTCCGAGCGAGTCGCAAAGACCTGTTCGTGAATCGCTTCAAACTTGAACCGCTCATACTGCGGATGAATTTCCCCTCATATGCTTTAGCATAGAGTAGGTTGGCAAACTCACTGACCCGATTAGAATGCAGGATCCCGACCATTGGTGGACAGTGATGCTGCAATGCCATCAACAGTGTTGACAAGGCGAGTTGGGCATCATGGTGTAGTCCCATCGACCAACCGACCAATCTGCCGAATGAAGATGTCTAGTATCGTCAGCTGATACAGCCAGCCTTCGCAGGTCGGAATGTACATGGTGTCCGTGACCCACTTGTCTTGTTCATGCTCAGCGGTGAAGTCCTGTGCCAGCAGGTTCTCCACGACATACCGATGCTGCACCGAACGCGGCAGACAGAGGCGCTGCGTTTTTACGCGCCGCTTCCCGTCTTTCGTGAATTGTGATTCTCTACCCATTTTACAGTCTCACTCATCTTGCTAATTGCATTCGACTGGGAAACTGTTACTCTATTTTACTGGGGTAGACCATTTTGGGTTTTACCCTATTTTTGGATGAAAAATTTTCTTGAGAGGTTGAGGAATCATGCATCGCTTTGGTAATTGTTTTGTGACGACTGGCGACGACGTAGAAACGCTGGTCTTTGATTGGGGCAAAATTCAAATGCTTTCGACTGATGCCCTAACCGGGTCGAAAAGTATCAGCTTTGGCACGGTGCTACTGGAACCGGGCAAGGGGCATGTGCGCCACAATCACCCGGATGCAGATGAGATCATCTTCTATATCTCTGGGGAAGGCGATCAAATGTTAGATGATGGTGAACCCGTGCGCTGTAAACCCGGCGCGTGCTGCTGGATTCCTAAAGGTGTCTATCACTCGACGATCAATCGTGGTGAAGGGGTGCTGACGCTGGTTGTCGCGTACATTCCCGCCGGATCAGAGATGGCGCTGCGCGAGATGCCTGATGTACAAATTCTGCCGCCGGGGACCGCGCCATCAAACATCTAGCAGGTATGTAAGTTAATTATGCTTGCTGTGCAGACTGCTTTTCTCTGTGTTGATCAACAAGCCGATGTTTTCCTAACTCGTAGAAATATCCTACCGCATTGGCGACTTGCCATACCATGAGCATGGCGAAAGTACGAATTTTTTCGCGACGGCTGGATGCAAGGTGGATCGGCTCAAACAGCCAATTCGACATATTAAGGTGAAACTCGGTTTCGCGGCGAATGCTGCCTGATTGACGGCGTGAACGCACACGATGAAAATGATACGCGCCGCGTCCATAGTTAATGTGTTGGCGGATGAACGATATCAGTGACAAATCATGGGCGTGATTGATGATCGCGTCCGGGACGTAGATCATACGCCAACCTTTATGAACCCAGCGGTCACACAGTTCACGGTCTTCCGATGCCGCTTTATAGAACACGGAATCGAATTTGCCAATCTCGCGGAATTTTTGGGTAGGAATAGCGATATTGTTGCTGGCGAAGAAGGTTGCATGTTCAGGATCGCGGTTGTAGTGACGGTAAACTACATCCGCAATAAGCTGGCTGGTGGCACTGTAAGGGTTATTGGTGAGCATGTTGACGGTATGCCCACCTACCATCGCATCGGGACATCGATACAGTGCTGTAGATAAAAGCCGAAGCCATGAGGGGTCGGGATAACAATCGTCATCGGTGAAGGCGATATACGGTTTGGTGACGTGTTCCGATGCGTAATTGCGCGCACTGGCTGGACCGCCGTTGTCTTTGCGTAAAAGGCGAATGTTAAGGCGCGTTTGATACTGCTGAACGATGGAATCATAAGGTGTGGGGCTGCCGTCATCTACGATAATTATGTCAAACAGATCGGGCGGATAATCCAACTGTGTGAGTGTCTCTAGGCAGGTCGCCAACTTATGTGGGCGATTGTAAGAAGGGATGATGATCGTAATCGGGAGCATGGCTTATACACACCAATCCGCTAGTGACAGCCCTGTGAATGCGCGTAACTTACTCACGTCTTCACGAAAATATTCGATCAAGTCCTGCCGAATGTCATCGGGTAATACTGGACGCGGAATCGGCGTAGAGAGCAAATAAAATCCATAGATATTGATGAAACTGCGATAGCGGGTTGGCAATTTTGCGAGAAACGGCATGCTTTTCCAAATCGCAGATCCCAACCGCGTCTTACGGCGTTTCGTGCTGCTTTCGTGTTTGGTCTTTGCGAACGCTGGTGACGTAAAATTGGCATCAACTCCCAAGAACTCAAAGACACAATGAAGTGTGTTGGCGCGGTCATAATTGAGTGATTCTTGCGTGATAACAAGTATCTGCGAACGGTTGAAGTACTGCAAGAAAAACTCAAGCTGCCAATAATATCGGCTGCGGGTGATTAAGATGTTCTTTGGATCGCGCAGCATCTCGACAAGCGGTTTATCCGTTAATTCTGCGGCATACAGATGAATCCAATTCGAAATCACGCGGGCAACGGGATCGCGCACCATGTAGATCAACTTCACATCTGGAATGTGCTTTGCGATTCGTTCCGGGACATCTTTGTGTACCGGAAAATGGGTATAGGCGGGAGATGACTCCCCCCGAATCCGGGTTTTCATCCCTGCAAAATGATGTCGGTACCAGTCAAAACCTTTGTTCCAATTCTTTTCAGTGACGAAAAAATCGAGTTCTTTCTCTTTCGTCATGCTGATATCTGGATGCTGATCCAAATAGTAGTGCAGACTGGTTGTACCACATTTCTGCGCGCCAATGATAATGACGTTTGGGAGCATCGCTTATTCCCACGTTGCAGCAAGTTCATCCGATAGAAGGTGCTGCCGACGATTTAATTCAAAACTTGTATAAAGCAGCTGCGAATTGCCAGCACCGAATGCATAACCAATGACTTCACCACAAGCGTGGCAGACTAATCCAGCAACAATCAGCGGTAGTGATGACCAGAATAGGCTTTTTACCCGTTTTTGCGGCGTGTTCAATTGTGTAAAGATGCGCTTCAATCTCACAACAGGGATGAGCGGAGCGCCCAGAATATATACGATTTTGTGCGTCAAATGCCACGTTTGGGAACGAAAACTGCCGAATACACGCCCGCCCAAGAAACTGTGTTCAAGGTAGCTTTTTAGCTTGGCAAGATTCAAGTGATAAGTCCGTGCTTCTGGCGCAAGGTAGATTTGAAACCCTTTTGCCGAGAGTTCCATGTGAAGCACGCGCTCTGAAGCCAACCTGTATTCGAGATCGGCGCTGTACTGCATCAACACATCGCGGCGGTATGAGGAATTGTGTCCCGCGCCAGCGATCACCATCGTACCTTGATCCGGCTCGAACCAATCGACAAAACATAGAAGAAAATTTGCCCAACTAATCCGTGTGGCGGGGTTGGCGTTTTCAATAGTCGAGCTGACCACTGCCAACCTTCCTCATGCGCTCTAACGATAGTCTCCGCCCATTTGGGAACGGGAAAAGAGTGATCTTCGCCCATCGCCACGTAGGGCGCGGTTGTATGCGGGAAGGCGAGCACCCATCCTTGTGCGCCTGTCGCGATGCGATCTGTGACAACAATGTGATACTTGGCGAAACCGGACAACAATGACGTGTCGATAGTATCGGCAAATTCGCGCGCCGCCGTGATTGCCACCTCAAGTTGGTTGGCAATGGTTTGCGCGCGCAGCGCGTTGATGGTCTTTCGCAGCGTTTTGAAATCATGAAGCATCACCAGCATCACACTCAACAATGGCGTGTTTACGGTATTTGTCATATTCGATTCTGTTGTCCTTGATTGAATTAAATCCAAACATCCGTGTGGCACACGTGGCGCACACGGAAAAATTCGTAGTGACGAAGTTGTTCGCGTGCGCTGCCGATGCCGAGCGCATACCCAATCATTTCGCCTGTCGCGCTGACGACCAATCCCGCAAACAACACCATGACTCCGGTGAAGTCAATATTTTCAGCATACCGCAGAATGCGCCACAGCCGAATAACAGGAATAAGTACTGATGCGAACGTGTAGATCAGCCGTTTGAGTGGCGACCATGTGCTGCTTCGCGCACCCGCAAACACGCGCCCATTGTAAAACGATGCTCCGAAAAACGACTTTGCGAGCGAAAAATTGACGTGATGCGTGCGCGCGGGGGTGTGCAAATACAGTCGATGCCCCTGTTCGCGTAGATGCCAGTGAAGCACTGTTTCGGATTCCAGCCAGCTTTCAAGTTTGTCACCCAGCGCCAGCAGAAGATCGCGTCGATACGATGAGTTGTGTCCCGGAAGTATATCGATTTCGCCACCCGCGTCCTCTCGGCTCCAGCGCCCATAGCCAATCCAGTAATCGGCGCGGCTGATTGCGCTGTTTGGATTTGCGTTCAACACACGCGGTCCAACGGCGGCATATTCCCCCGTTTTGTGCGCGCTGAGAAGCTCTGCCGCCCAATTAGGTTCGGGGAACGAATGATCTTCCGCGAGGGCGATGATCGGCGCGCTCGCTTCGCGTATGCCCGCAGCATTAGCGGATGCAATGGTCTGGATATGTTTGACGCTGATCACACGCACAGCGGCGAAGCCCGCAGTCGCAGCGGCATCAAGCTTGAGTGACTGTGGCGATGCCGTGACGATCACGAGTTCAAGTTGGTCGCTGATGGTCTGGTTATGCAGATGTTCAACGGTGCGGCGGATCGTCGTGAAATCGCCCGTAGTCGCCAGAATCACCGAGAGCTGCGGCGGCTGCGTTTGGGTCAACGTTTGCTCCCGTATACAAGGGTTGATTCAGTTTGGATCGGCATGCCCGCTCGCAGCGATTCATGCGCGGCGATGGCGACCAGCGCCGCTGCGCGACCATCCGCAAGTGTGCTGATCGGTGTAGTGTCTTTTTCGATGCAGTTGGCAAAATGCGCCCATGCGCGTCGATACGCTCCGGCAAAATCGCCGCCGCCGCACATGATGGAGCGTGCTGCTGGCAGATGCGTCACGAAATCCCGCGCGCGCGCGATCAACATGCCAGCGCCGCCGACAGGATTCGGTGCGGGTGTCGTGTTAAAGCCGTCGAAGCGGTAGAAATCCGCGTGAACAGCGCCCTTGGACGTAAACGAAGTCACAGCATTGTGATAGATCGCGTGGTTGGAAAACGTCCCCGTTGCCATCGCCGCATCTTCGAGACGGGCAGATACCGTAACGCTGACAGAATCGGCATCTATTCCTTGTTGATGCGCGAACACTTCGGTAATTCTTCGTCCTGTAAGCGCGTTCCACAGATCAAAATGATGGATCGCAAGGTCGCTGATAATATCGCCGCCTTGCCCCTGTGCTGCGCGCCAATGACCCGCATCATAGGTGTATGCCGCGTTGGTAAACGTAGACTGAATCAAGTGTGGGCTGCCAAACTTCTCATGCGCCGCGCGCATCAGTTCGGTAAAGCGGTGAAAGCGCAAATTGAAGCCGACCATCACCTTGAGATGGGGGTTGGTTTGCGCCGCCTCAATCATGCGGTCACAGTCTTCGAGTGTGAGCGCAAGCGGTTTTTCGACGTAAACGTGTTTGCCCGCGTCCAAAGCCGCAACTAGAAGATCGGCGTGCGTGGATGGCGGCGTGAGAATCGCAACCGCGTTGATCGCCGGATTTTCTAGGAGGGCTTGTGTTGATGGCGCGTTAGATGGGATGTCATGCTGCGCCGCGAACGCCGCGCAGCGCGCCGAATCAAGATCTGTGCAGGCGGATACGCGAATACTGTCTATAGCACGTATCGCGGGCAGGTGCTGCGTTTGGGCAATCCACCCGCAGCCGATCAACCCAAGGTGAATGGTCATAGATTACGATTAACTCCCCGCAGGCGCTGCTGCTTCACCACACCAGCGCCAAGCGCCATCTTCTTCGACGGCGCGATAAGTGGTCAATGGGAAACTGCGGCTTTCCGTGCCATAAACCGCGTTGATGCTGCCTTCGCACGTCACAGTGACATGGGTCGAGTCGCCGCCTTCATCGCGGCGGCAAACCATGCCATCGACAGATGCCTCTACACCGCTAAAAGACAGGACTTCGCGTTCAAACAAGCTTTCCATTTCGCTGCACAATACATCGCGCAGACGCTCGCCATCGCCCGCGACTTTCGCCAAAAGATAGCGTTCAACCGCGGCGGCGGCGGGATCATTCGTGCCAGAGCCAACATTTTCTCCAGCGGTGTCCGGCGCACTCTCGGCGTTCGCATCAGGTTCAGGGGTTGGGGTAGTGTTACTTACACTGGAACATCCCGCAAAAACCGAAGCGATGATCAGCATGATCCACAAACGTGAGGTGTTGCGAAGATTCAATTTACGCATGGGCGCTTCACTCGTCAAACTCCAAATCGGCAGAAATCAGCCGCCCATGTTACTTCAACGTTAGCCTAAATTCCACCGCATACTAAAGTTTTAACCTAAACCGAGATGCCACCAGACAGTATAGAGCATTTCAAGCGCCGACACGTTGCGGAGCGTGTATCCATAACGCAGATTCTCCGGCTGAAAATTGGCTGTACTCACTATATCGTTAGGTGGATGGGACGGGTGAATGCGATCCCATGCCAAACCAAAGTCAGGTAGTGAAACAGAGATACTGTAGAAGTCCCACAGCGGAATATGATAGAGGTCCGCCACCTGCGCGATGATGTGGTTGAACATCGCGGTTTCATACGGCATGTCTGGTCGATTCGGGATCGTACTCAACACAGGGATCACGCCCATCCCCGCCGAAATCTGCACTATGCGCGTGAGGTCGTTCCTGAAATCGTCCTGTGAACGGTAGCCCACATCGTTTGTGCCGTACATAATGAGTGCCACTGATGGCTGCACGATACGGTATTCGCACATTAATGGCGGTTCGTTTTCCGCACACACATCGACATCAGCATAACGCGGACTCAGCGACCAGTACGCCGCCCATCCTACACCCGCCGAAAGCGATGGATTAATGAACGAGTTATACTGATAGCGTGCGGGCGTGCCGATGTAATGGTCGATGACAGGCTGCAAATAGCCGAATCCCGCGAGATCATAATCGCCTAAGCCAATCGGTGTTAGAAAATATGGCGACACGGTGATGCTGTCCCCGATTTTCGAGAACACGTCAGGGCGATTGCCGTATCGCTGACCGAGTGCGAAAATGTCGCGGATGTTGGTGATTGTTTCTTCATCCAGCGCATACGGCGGCGGCGGATACGGATTGGGCATGGGTGTTGGTGTCATGTCGCGGGCATATTGAGCGTGCGTAGGCGCGGCGAGAGTGAAAATCAACAGCAAGGCGATGACAAGCATCCGCATGACGCTACCCGTTTCGCTCGTCGAGCCACTTTTGACGATTTGCGCCGCGCGCGATTTTGCCGCTGGATGTTTTGATTAGCCATCCGCGATCTACCAGCGTGACGAAGTTCACGATCACATCCGTTTGGCGCGCGATTTGCTGGCGAATCGCGCTCGAAATCGCTTTGCGCGCTCCCGCTTCGTCATCGCCAAAGTGATCACTGTCAACTTCCGCGACAATCGCGATCAATTCCGTGCCCTCGCGTTCGTCCGGTACGCCAAACGCAACCGCGCGCCCCGCGTGAATACCCGCGATTTGATTGACAATCGCTTCAAGGTCTTGCGGATACACATTTTTGCCCGCATGAATGATCAGGTCTTTGCTGCGCCCCACGATATAAATTTCGCCCTTTGCGATATATCCGCGATCCCCTGTGCGATACCAACCTTCGGCATCGAATGGGTGTAAATCAGAGCGCATGTAGTATTCCGTGAGCATACAGTCGCTTTTTACCATGATTTCCCCGACGCATCGTTCGGGCAGCGCCGCGCCGCGCTCATCGACGACTTTTACACTCGTCCCCGTGATCGGCGTGCCGCATGACACCTGTACGACGGCGCGTTCATGATTTGGCTCAATAACAACCGCTTGTAAACTGCTGCTTAATGCTAATCTATCCACAATATCGAGCGTCGGAGGGGTACCGGGTGGAGTCTGTGTAACCGCGAACGTATTTTCCGCCATCGCATAGCTGACCGACAGCGTATTTTGCGTCACCCCATTGGCGGCGAATCGTTCGACAAAACGCTGGTGACTGTCGTAGCGCACAGGTTCAGAGCAGTTGATCACGGCGCGCAGCGATGACAAATCAATGCCGTCGCTGTCACGCGGGCGAACGCGCGCCGCCAGATGGTTGTAAGCGAAATTGGGCAGCCAGCACAGCGTCCCGCGATAAGTCTGGATCGCCTTCAGCAGCAGTACCGGATGCGACACCCAATCGAACGGCGACATTAACACCAACGGAATCCCCTGCACCAACGGCTGAATGAATCCGGCAATCAACCCCATGTCGTGATACAGGGGTAGCCAACTCACGATCACATCATCCTCGCGCAAGCACAGCGCGTCAGCATAGCTGGCAAGTTGATTCAGCACCGCTTTGTGAGAAAGTGCTACCCCTTTTTGTAAGCCTGTCGTGCCGCTGGAATGCTGCAAAAAAGCCACCGAATCAGGCGCGGGATTGGCATAGTGAACCCCGTTTGCTTGCGCGGCGGTGATTTGGCTTGATCCATAAACCGGACATGCGACCCGTTCTGCCAACTGCGGCGCGAATGTATCAGTGGTCAAGATGGCACGCACATTGGAAAGCCGCACCAGTTCTGCCATATTCGCCATGTAAATATCAGGATCGAGTTTCTCCGTCAGCGTCGGGAACATCGACGGAATCGCGCCGATCAACAGCGCACCCCAGAACGCTTCAATGCTTTCGAGATTTTGCGTGTGTGCGACCACGACAAGATCACGTGCCTGCACGCCAAGTTGAGTCAGCGCGGCAGCGTAACGTTCGGCGCGCGCGCGAAAATCGCGCCGCGAAACGTGGATCGGTTCGGCATCACTGGCGACGTAGATGATCGCGGGCGCGTCGGGGTTGGTGTCGCCTGTAGGAACGCGAGAGAAACTGGTTTCTGCCCGTGCGTCCGTGTGTTTTAGTACAGCAGCATCAAGCAGCGTGTGGTAGGTGTTGCGGCTAGACAGTGTGAGCATAAACTCGGTTTCGCTACTTTTGGTCGCGTAAGACACGCGTCACCATCTGATCGAGCGTGTTCATACGGGCAACGGTCATTTCAGGATCAGGCACAAGCAGTCCGAACACATCTTCGATGTAAATCTGAATCTGCACCATCTCCAACGAACCGATCAATCCACCCGTGAAGATTGGTTCGTCATCACCAAGCTCGTAGCTGTCATCGCGCATCAGTTCAGCGGTGATGAAGCGGCGTAGTTTTTCGCGCACAGTTGATTCATTCAAAATTGACACACCGATCCTCACTTCCGATTGAAATGGTTTTCTGCTTATAACATATACGCGAAGGTTACCCTTCAGAATATTTGCGAAAACCAACTTTTCAATGCTTCCTCAACACTTGAGCGAAGCACTTGTGACACCGATGGACATCTATCTCAATACTTCGCCATCTTCTTAACACTCAGAGGTTTGATGATCCTCATTTTACCTTGAAGCGATCTCACTCAAAACAACCGCTAACTGTTCGCTCAACCGACGTGTCCCCACCGCGTCATAATGCACAGGACTGTCAGTGAAGCGTTCCGGCTCAATGAAATCCCACACATCGAGAAAAGCGTAATCTCGCGTGTTAGCGTGGTCTGCCAGCAGTTGACGATATTGGTCATATGCCCATCGCGGATACCACAGGTTGTAACGCGCGTCACTGTTCGCCCCATCCGCGATATAAATCGGCTCATTGACGATGAGCAGGGGAATATCATCAAGCGCCGCGCGCCCCGCGTCAATCATGGCGAAGGCGAGAACATCGTGCGTGAGTGCTGCCGGTTCGCTAAACGTTGACCACGCGAGATCGCCTGCTTCAAAGTCGTTGGTGGGGCGGTTAAAGTCGGGATAGACCTGATCGATGGCGGTGTTCTGCCACGCGAAGCCAAACAACTGCAAGCGCAGCCAATCGGCAAGCGCACGCCGCTGCCCCACTAGTGTTTGATCGATAAAGGTGGGATCGACCAGCGCGGGATCGTTTGGGTCAATCGGCAGTCCGTAACGGGCGATCAAATCACGCACGTTGGCGGCGTTGTTTTGCAGCAGCGGCGGGCGCAGTTGATCGCTCATGGGTAGGCTGTCGAGCGAGATCAACCAGATGACCATGTCAGGGTGATAGCGCAAGGCATAATCGAGCAGGAGTAGGTCTTTCGTCGCGGACAGAATCGGGTAGCCAAGATTGTAGAAGCGCGCGTTTCGCCCATCGAACTGGAGATTCGCCGCGTTCAGCATCCCGGCGAGCGTTTCATCGTTATCAAGCAAGATGCCCCATGTAGATGAATCGCCAATCAAGAACACACGGTATTCGCCGCTAGGTTTGGGGGTACTGACAACGTGCGAAGCGAACATTGCGTCGATGCTGTACAGGCTCAAGTTGTAGGCGGCAGGATGTTCGCCGTAGGGAAGGCGTTCGCGCCCGCGCACCAGCACGTTATACACGCTCATTTTTCCAAGCAACGGGATCGGATTGACGAGCGCAAACAGCACATTGACCGCGATGAACAGCACAACGGCTTTGATCAACACGCGGAACAGAAATCCGCGCGTATAGGTGAAGTCGGTCAGCCAAGCCCAACCCGGCATACTAGAACCCAATCCCGAATAAGCGGGCAAATGTCGTCGCCGCCGTGTTCACATCCGGCAGCGCAAACCATACCCAGCCGAGCAGTACAAAATGAAACGTCAGCAGAATTCCGGCGATATTCCATGCCCGCGCACGCGATGGCTGTGCCTGCAATCCGCGATACCATTTGCGTGTGCGGTCTGTCCATGCCTTATGGGTGAACAAACCAATTCCATGCCACAGTCCCCAGATGAAAAACGGCAGTGTCACGCCATGCCACAAACCGATTACGATCATGGTAGCGAGATTGCACAGCAGCACCACCATGTCATTGGAGAATCGCTTGGTGCGGAGTAAATTACGCGACAGCGGCGCGTAGATATACGTGCGCGCCCAGTTGCTCAAACTGGCGTGCCAGCTTTGCCAAAATACGGTGATATTGGCTTTGCTGTACGGGCGATTAAAGTTTTCTGGCAGTTTGATCCCGAACAAAATCCCAATCCCAATGGCAATATCGCTGTAGCCGCTGAAATCGAGAAACAGCCGAAAAGCATAGGCATACAGCATCAGCCACAGCGCGATAGATGAATTCGCTTGCGCGGCGCTGTCGGCGTTGAGGCTGAACACAGCGAGACTGTCGGCAATCACGAACTTTTTCGCCAAGCCGATCATGATGCGGGTGAGTCCTTGCGTGATACGGTCAGCATCAAAGCGGTTGAGCGTCGTGATCGTGCGGTATTGCTCGATGAAGGGTTCGGCCCGGTCAATCGGTCCAGCAGTGTACGCAGGGAAGAAAATCACATAGGTGACATACTCGCGGAGCGTGAGCGCGGGCAAAATGCCCATTTGGCGATCACGGATGGTGCTGATGAGGCGAAAGGCGACATACGAAAAACCAAGCCATCCCACATCAACAGCGCTGGCAATCGTCACGTCTTGTCCGCTGTTGGCGCGTAGCAGCG
Source organism: Anaerolineae bacterium (assembly GCA_034434595.1). Lineage (GTDB taxonomy): Bacteria > Chloroflexota > Anaerolineae > Aggregatilineales > Phototrophicaceae > Flexifilum. Next base: position 625,302 of record DAOTZD010000023.1, on the reverse strand, counting down.
ATGCAAGCCATGTTGTCAGCGGTTCAGTCTTGATGATGGCGAAAATGACGACGACTGCCACGATTCCGAGAGTGAGCAATAACGGCGTTTTCAGCCGCGTGAGCGCCGCGCCGAGGATAAGCGCAATCGATAACCCGAGGAGCGTCGGTTCTATAGGCGGAGGGCGCGATGTGATGCTGATCGGAAGTTCCACATAGCGCGGCAGGACGAGCAGCAGTGCCAGCCCAATCATGATGAGCGCAGCGAAAATATCTTCACGTTGAACGGCAGCATCGCGTGGTTTGGTCAGCGCCCAAGAAACGCCCACGATCACAAGCGTAAGCGTGGGCAGCGAATAGTCAAGCCAGCGAATGTTGAGTGTGGGTTGCAGCCAGTAGATCACGATCACGCTGACCACAAACAAGAACCACGTCCGCGCACGGGCAGGCAGGACGAAATAGAGCGCGGCAAGCGCGCTAAAGACGAGAATGTGGATCAGTTCCACGACGGCCTAGAATCCTTGATAAATCCACTGCGGGGCGCTGTCAGTGGTGATGATGACGAGCGCGATCACGATGACGCAAAGCGCGACAGCGAACACATTTTCGCGGGTGAATATCCGACGCATTTACGGTGAATCCTGTTGTATCACGTTCATGACGGCTTCAAGCGCCATCAAGCCAGTTAAACTGTGTACGCTGTGCCCGAACCGGAACGCACTCGGCTGCGTGTAATCGTGTGCGGTAAAGTTCATGTGGACACCATCGCCCGTTAAGCCACGATTGGGCAGCGTCCCTGCGATGAGATCATATTCCCACAGCAGCAGCCCGTAGTCTGTCGCAATCTGACGAATGATCTGGTTGTTCGGGCTGTTCGCGCCATCAAACCTATCCGCTTTTGTGCCTAGAATTGGGATGATGCCGTTCATGATGCAAAAATCGACAATTCCGCGCAAGCTGCGATCCACCGAACGTGGTATGCCTGCATCGTTCGATCCCAATCGGATAATGAGCACACTTGGATTGTGAATGCGAATTTCGCATGCCAGCATACTTTCGCCGCCACGGCATTGATATGGGTCTGCCCACATCGGGTCAAGCACCGACCACGAATGCAACCCAACACGAACCGCGATGCTGTCGCGGGCGAATGATCCCCTGTAAAAGTCGATCACAGGTTGCAAATAAGCGTAATCGCCCAAATTATAGTCACCTCTGTCAAACCGATCCATGAAGAACGGATTTTCAATAGTGCTGTCACCAACTTTTGAGAACGCATTGGGATTGCGCCCTAAAATCTGACCAATTTCGTAGATCGCTCGAATGTTGGTCTGCACACGATCATCCATAACGATGATCTGATTGATTGGGATGCCATTCACAGTGGTAGGGGGCAGATTAGGCGCATTCGCTGCTGTCAGCGGGATATTGGCTTGATTGGCTGCATTCGCAAGAGGATTGTTCACCGAAGTCGGTTCTGTAGGCACATTGACAAACGGTAGTTGTGTGGATGTAGGTAGATTGAGCATCAACGCGGTGGGAATCGCTGCTGTACTGGTAGGCAATGGCGTTGGCATGGTGTCAGCGGTAAAAAACGCTAGGGTTGCGCTTAGGGTCGGAATCTCGACGGTGGGTGGGATCAGAGTCGGCGTGAAAATTGGTGTATCAATAAGTACCGTGTTGGCGGCGACAGATGCGGCTGCATTTACTGCCGTATTCATCACATCGGCGGGTGATTGTGTAAGCGTGGCTGTAGGCGCAGGGGGAATAAGTAGGCGTTGACCGATATAAATCGTGTTGGGATCACTTATCTGATTTGCTTGCGCCAATGCGATGATAGTGACACGGTAATATCGGGCAATCGAGAGAAGGGTTTCACCGTAGCCGACAAAATGGATCGCTTGGGTAGGAAATGGTGAAGGTGTCGGCGTTTGCTCAACCGGAGCAGTGACTTCTTGTGCACTGGTGACACGGACGGTAAACGTCAAAACTCCAAAAACGAGCGTGCAGCAAACGAATAGCCCACAGGCGCGAAGAAAACCTCTAACGGTATAAACCGACATGAAAGCGAAATCCTGAAATAACATCATCGGATACGATAGCGCGATAAATGGTAAGTGTGTGTATTGTATAGTGCGTTGCGAAAGCGCGCACCTTGAGGAAACGCCTCATACTGGTTGTGCGGGATAGTTGTGTACTATACAGTTATGATCTGTTTTATGCATTTGCAGGAGTATCCACAATGGGTTTATCGGACACCGCACAAGCAGTCGCAAAGTTTCAGGCGGTGAAAAGTCGCGCGGATGCTGTGATAGAGTCGGCGCGTTTCAATGATATTGCGAGTACGCTCACTGATTTGACCAACAAAGCGAATTTACTCCCAAACGAGATTGCACAGATACGTTCACGTGGCTATGTGTTCGCCGCCTATTTGGAACAAAAGGCGGATGTGATCAGTCGCCGTTGGGAGGGGGTACGGGGATCGGTTGAGCGGGTGATCGAAACAGAAATCGGGCGTATGGAAGACGATTTGCGCCCAATTCAACAATGGCTGCAAAAAGGGGCAGAAGCAGGCGACAATGCCAAAGTGCTGGACAATGTGGTGGGATCGCTCGAAAGCGCGGTCACACCAATTGAAGGGCGCATCGAAGGGATTCGCACTCGTTTGCATGAGATGTATAAGACGTTAGAAACTGACATCAACCAAGCGGTGACTCAGCTCAACCAGATTAAATGGTATTTGGAGCAGCGTGACGAAGCCAGCTTCCCGTTCTTGGCTGGCGAATCGGTGTTTTTGGTGTCAAAAGCCGAATGGGTCGCAACAGGTAGAGACAATCAAGACCCCGATGGGATGCTGTTCCTGACTGACCAGCGTATGGTATTTGAACAAAAAGAAACAACAGGCAAAAAGCTCGGTTTGTTCGGCGGTAAGCAAACGCAAGAAGTTAAATGGGAAGTGCCACTGCATCTCGTTGAGAAAGTTACGCCGGAAAACAAGGGATTTCTCGGCGGTAAAGACATGCTCCATTTCGACCTGAAATCGGGTGCGCCTTATGCCAAGATTACGGTGGAAATCAAAGGCGGGACTCAAGCGAAACACTGGGCGGCACAAATCACACGCATGGTCAGCGGTGGAGCAAACGATGAGCGCGCAATTCATCCAGACGCGGAAACGCTACAAGCAATCCGCAATGCCCCAACGGAATGCATGGTGTGTGGTGCAACGCTGCCGCAGTTGGTTGCCAATCAAATGCAGTTGGCATGTGAATACTGCGGCGCAGTCATTCGCATCTAACAAGAATTTACTCATAAAGGACAACACACAATGAAAGTCTTCGCATTACTGTTCGTTTTGTTGGCGATTGCAGTTCCAACGTTCGCGCAAGTTGACGAACTCGACTGTGGAAGCGCGGGGTTCAGCGACTCGGTTGCAGATTTCTACATGGATTTACCGCCCGGAGATTATACGATCACCGTGCTTGGCATCGACGGGTTTGACCCGATCTTGGGTGCGCTTGAAGAAGATGGAACGGTTGTCGATTGCGCTGATGACAGTAATGTCGATTACAGCGCCAATCTGCCGACAACAGGCGAAATTGAAAGCAGCGGTTTGAACGCGCAAATTAACATTACCAATGATGGCGATGATCTCGCATCTGTGGCGATTGTCGTGGGCGCGGTGGGTACAGACATGACCGGCGAGTACCTGCTGATCATCGAAGGCGAGTCCATTACCGAAGATGATACGCTGGATTACTATAGTATCCGTCTAAGTCCGGTAGTGGTATCGCTTGGTGTCCCTGTCAGTGTGTACGTCTTTGGCGCGGGAAGTGATCTTGATCCATTGGTGACGCTGGTAAACAGTGACGGTGACCCGATTGTGGACGAAGGCGAAGAAGTTTCGTGCGATGATGCGGGTTCACGGTGCTGGCTCGAAACCGAATCTCTGGAAGGCTATGGCTTGGTTGTAGGTGATGAAGAGGTCGAAGGCACAACGTTCGATTCGCTCATGTACGTTGATTGGGATTTGCTAGGCATTGATATAGATAACGCTGAAGGCTTTATCAACTATCAGGTATCGAGCTTCGGAGATCTTACCGCTGGCGATTACGTGATTGCATTTCATGGCAGCATCGGTAGTGCTGAAAGCGCAGCCGAAATCGAAATTCCGGCGGACGCGGTCATGCTGACATGCAGTCAAAACGCACAAAGCCTAACAGGAGAAACTGGAACCGTGATCCCAGTAATTTGTCCGGCGGATTGCGGCGGCGCGTCTGTATGGGGAACCGATATCTACACTGATGACTCCTCGATCTGCGTGGCTGCTATACACGCGGGGGTAATCACTTCGGCGGGCGGTGCATTTGATGTGACTATTTTGGAAGGTCAGCAGAGTTATCCTTCTAGCACACAGAACGGGATAACAACTTCAAGCTGGGGATCGTGGTCTCGTAGTTTCTCGGTTTCGCCGTTAGGTGGGGGCAAGTAAATGATATAGGGGCGCGTCCACGAATGCGGGACGCGCCCCTAATGATCTCTAGCAAGTGTGCGGCATGAGTGCGGGCAATACGTAGCAGTGGGCGTTGTTTAGTTTGTTGTCTCCTCACGCGGCGTGTCGGAAGCAAAATTGATCGGCATGGCAGTACTTAACACAGCGTAAATATCCTCTATCGACGTGTGAAGTATCCCCGCTAAATCTTCTAGAAAATCATCATCCAATTCCTGTATCGGAAACGTTCCGTGTAACAACGATTGGGCGAATAGAATCGATATGTCCAGCGCATCTGCTAAATAGGCATCCAATGCTTTACGTGCAATAGGGGGATCAGCAGACTCCAACATCCTACGTATGTACCGAGCAAGATTCAGTGATGCATTCGCAGTATACGAAATCGTCTCTAGAGTAGGTGTTATCGTAGGCTCAAAGATTCTCCGTCGCGTTCGTAAAAATTGGGAAGAAGTCAGCACGCGAACTTGCTCGATGAATTCCTCGTAACTCTCTGGGCTAGTGGCAACATCGAACAGACGATAACACTTTAGTTCTGGTGGATGGGCAACAGGTTCAATCATTAACGGCACAATCAGTGATCGATGACGCTCTGCGTACTTTAGCTGTCCTAATGCTCGTGGTTCAATAACGCTGTTACTGCTCATAATCCAAACAAATACAGCAGAATCTGCAATCGCTCGCCGTATTTGTCCTTCCCATGTAGCAACTCGGTCTAGGTCGACAAAGTCGACCCAGACCTTAATGTGCTGCTCTACGAGGTCGTCGTAGATATTTCGCGCCGCCTGTGAATCTTTCAGGCTGTAAGACAGAAACGCTTTAGGGTTCATTTGCCTAACCTTAGAAATCATCCAGTCGGCGGTGCATGAGACTTGCGATGAATTGGTCATACCAGCTGTTGGCTGTGTTTTCGATTTCGTCCGGCAGGACGAACTGGTTGAGTTGTGAAACAAAGAGATGTTTTTGGTTGAGGTCGCCATCCCGGTTGCTGATGGCGTAGGTCTTGAGCAAGCCCAACAACAGAACGGCAGCATGGTTACCTGGATGCTGCTCAATATGGCTGTCTAGATGCTCGTGCAGCCTTTGCGTAAAGGTTTGCTTCACGCTGCGGAGTTTGTTGCGTAGGTCTTTCCTGCCAAAATGATCGGCGATCTGCTTCGGTTTCCATTGCATGAAAAACCATAGAACTGCCATCATGCCTTCGTCATCAGGCATCATGCCGAGTGAATTCGCCACTATCAGGCGAACCGCTGTGATATTTTCGAGATCGATATATTTCTCTTCGGCGGCGGGGTGGGGCGAAAGCAAATTTTCTGCGCCGCCGTCCATATCGCCGTGATGGGATGTTTTTTGTTGATTCTTCGTATTCAAATGCTGGTCGAACTCGCTGAAGGTGCTTACCCGGTTAGTACCCTTGCGCCGGCTTGCACTCCGCGCGAGATTGTCAAAATAAGCGACTAACTGGTTCGGGATGGTATCATCACCTTTCCAAACCAACGTGCGGCGGTATTCAAACAGTTTATTCCACGCATCTGCCGCGTACATCTCCACATCGCCCGCATCCAGCTTTCGCCGTCGAACAATGGCTTCACCTTCCGAAATGAGTTTCGCGTAGTAGTGTGTGAAAGCCTCATCCCACGCCTGATGATCAACCTTTTCGGTGGTGATGCGGTCAAAGTTGTCTTTACTATTGAAACAACCACCTGAAGCATTGAATTGATCAACCACTCTTGGTTCTCTCTTCAGTGTCTCCACCCTGCATTCGCGCCCATCACCTTAGGACATGAGCCTGTACATTTAGCGCGGATCAGTACAATTTTCTCATCTCACCCTCATTTTTGGGCTAACAACACCCGTGAATGTCCTTAGTATATGAAAGACGTGTTCATTGGGAAAGGGGACTGGCTGAATGACAACGCCACAAGCGGATGAAAAGCGCGGAACCTTCATGAACGATATTCGACGCTTGCTGGAAAGCGGCGAATATGACGATGCGTTGACTCAGATCAACGATTATTTGAAGGATAACGCCGAGGATTGGGCGGCGCTTTTGCTGAAGGTGGAAATCTGCTTGGAGGCAGGACGTGAATTCCCCTTTGTTGCGGAAACGCTGAAAGCAGCCGAAAACGCGCCTGATGCTGATCGCGCGGAATACTCACGGCAGGTGAGCGATCTACAAAAGCGTCGCAAGACGAAAGTAGAAGAATTGGTCGCCGGGGCGCGTGAGCGCCTAAACCGACATTTTGATGATGCGATGATCACCTTCGATAATGCGCTGCTGCTTGAAACGGACGATCCTTCTGTACCGTTTGCAATCGCGCTCGCGGTAGGGAAGTGGATTGACGAACGATTGAACGCGCCACCCGCGCCATCTTTTTCGCTGTTTGCGCCGCCGGAATGGCGGGTGCGGCAAAGCATTCAGCGCGGCGGTAAGCTGATTGAACGGTGCTTGGTGCAAACGCGCGAACGCAGCCGCCCAACTGATCCTATTTACGAAAAGGCAACGCTTCGCCTTGTGCAGCATTGGCTAGCGCAAAGCGAAATTCATCCGGATTTGCTCGCGTTATTGGGCAGCGCCGATACGATGAGCGAGCCAATGACCGAATCGACGCGGCAGGCATTGGTGAAAGTGGTCGAACAGGCGGCATCGGTAGCAGCGCGCTTGATTCGCAACGGTGACTCGGCGCAAGCAACCAAAGTGCTGTTGGCGTGCGAGCGCTTTGCGCGCAGTATTCCCATGATCTATCTGCTCTTGGCAGAAAATTTGCGTTTTTCCGACGCGCCGGAATCCAAGCAAGAAGCGGTGACACACTATGAAGCGGCGCTCAAAGTTATGCCGCCCAAGTGGAGCGCCAAAGTCGCGCTTGACGGCGCGCAGCGCATCATGAAAGTGTTGAGCGCGGTCATTACAAAATGCCCCCACTGCTTTCGTGAAAGTGCCAACCCGGAACAGAAGTGTGGCTATTGTGGTGGAGAACTGGCGATTCGGCAATTGACCGGAGATCGCTTGCATATCGAACTGGGGCAAGTTGCTGCGCTGGCAAATATTGGGCTTGCCGAGCTAATCAAGGATACGGATACCGCGGCGGCGATCCGCTATGTGCGGGCAGCGAGTGAAGCATTGGGCAGCGATCATCGCGCGCAGCCGGAACTTGATATATTGATCAGCACGTTTGAGACGAAAACACCAACCGAAGAACACCCCGCGCAAAAGATTGCGCTGGCGCTGAAAGACAAAGACGAGCCGATCACCCCCGCGCTTCTGCATCAAATCGCCCGCTTGAGCGATGATCGTCCGGCGGTGTGGATGGAACTGCCGCTGCAAACCCGCTTGATGATCGCGCGGCGGCTGCTGCGGTCAGGCATTTTGAAATCGGCACAGCAGGTGTTGGATACGGCGTTCACGGATAATCCGAATCGCACGGTGGTGATTGATCTGCGGCGTGAACTCAAAAAAGCGGTGGATGCGAATATTCAAAACGCGCTCCGCGATGCAGATGCTGAACTGAAGGCGGGTGATCCTGAAACTGCAATACAGATTATCTCGCAAGCCATGCAAATCGAGCAGAATATTGATCTTGTGCTGCTGCGCGGTAAGGCACGAATGACGGCAGGGCACGACGCGCCTGCGCTCGAAGATTTCTATCGTGTGGTTGCGATGTCGGATGATCACGGAATGATTCAGCAAGCCCGCAAGGGAATCGCTGCGCTGCTCGAAAAGCGCTGGGATTTGTACGGCGCGAAGAATGTGCTGGACAGCGCTGACAAAGACCATGATGTGATGGTGTCTTTGGAGCGCGTTGAACGACGCAAACGCGGTGAGCCGTTCATCCTTGTCGAACAAACAGATGCGCGCGTGATCGAGGACAGCTTGGAACGCGAGAAGGTCGCGCCATATTATTATGCGACATTCGCAGTCGCAGTGCGTGAAGTTGGTCGCCCTAACTTGCCGTATCAGGCATGGGTGGAACGGCTGACGATGGCAAGCTTCGAGTTTGTGCAAGTGTTAGGCGCATTCCGTGATTTGCTGCTTGATGTGACATTCGCGCTGCGGATCATCTGTCTGCCGCACGCACACATCGCGGAGCGAGGGCAAATCAAGGTAGTGCTGCTGGCGCGTATCGCTAACCGTGATGAAGAAGCTGTGCGGATGCAAGCGATGAGTGTATGGGCTGATTTGCGCTCGTCACTACCGCTGACGCAGGACGGGGTGTATATCTTTGAGGCGGTTGCGGACGACGCAGAACTGCAAACCTATTTGCTGCCGTTCGAGATCGACCACGCGGCGGAGATCGTGCGGCGTGAAAGCAGCCCAGAACTCGACGGTGTGTACACGATTGCGCCGTTCTTGCCCGGTTCGGTGGACATGCACAATTTGCTGTGGGTGCTACTCCGTCAGGGGAAGCCGTCGATGGTGAGTATGCATCTCAAGCCGACACAGTTGTTTAGCTGGGAGCGTGACGCGGCGTTGTTCAGCGATGCGGCATTTGGCGGGAGCGCAAACGGCAAAAACGGCATTGATCCGCGCTACCCGCAGCCGCCGATGATGGGCATGGATGATCCAATGCCTGTGTCGCCGGAAGGCATTACTATGCCGGGGATGATGTCGCGCTTGAGCCACATCAGTCAATTGGAAAAATCGCGCATCCATTTCTACCGTATGAACTACCTGCGCTCGGCGTATATCTTGCGCGTCAACGTCGCGGGTCACGCGGGGACGAGTCAGCTTTTGCCGGAGATGACGGCGAGTGCGCTGCTTGCTCCGCTGCGCGACAACGGCGAAACAGGCGGCTATAACGTAATGCGGGCGCTGCGCGGCGCGGAACTGGAAACCGCCAAGCGCAACTTGCGCCTTGTCGATGTTGAGGCTTGGGGTCACAGCAATTCACCGGAGAAAACACGCCGTCTGCGCTACCTGATGGCGGAATATGAAGCGGCGCAGTTGTTCCGTTTGCCGCTCCCGATGATGGCGGGCGTGCCGGGGATGCGTTCGCTGGATGGCAAACCTGTATCGCCGCCTGTCGGGATGCCCGAAAACGGCACAGTCTTGGGCGTGAGTACCGCGCGCACAGGCAGCAGCGCCCCGTCGATGATCCGCCAATCGCGCGATGACCGCCGCCGTCATACCTATATCGTTGGCAAGACGGGCATGGGCAAATCGACGCTCATCAGCGCGATGGCGCTGCAAGATATTGAGGCGGGGTATGGCGTGTTTCTGCTCGACCCACATGGCGACCTTGTGGAAGATGTGATGATGCGTATCCCCAAGCATCGCGCCGAAGATGTGATTATCATCGATCCATCGGATGAGGAACGCCCGGTTGGGTTGAACATTCTCAACCCGGAAAGTGAGGCAGATCGCCACCGTATCACCAATGACTTCATCGGGATGCTGATCCGCATGTACGACCCGTACAATCAGGGGATCGTCGGTCCGATCTTCCAACAATTTGTGCGTAACGCGATGCTGGCGGCGATGTTCATCGAAGGCGGGACGCTCATCGACGTATACCGTCTGCTCTCGGACTCGAACTATGTGCGTAAGGTGCTGCCGAAGATCACCGACCCGATTGTCAAGAACTTCTGGGAGGACATCGCCAGCCGCACCGAAAATGCCAGCGCACAATGGCGCGCGGAATTGCTGCCGTATCTGTTGAGCAAGTTCAGCCGCTTCGTCGAGGACTCGATTTTGCGGCGGATGCTCGGTCAGCCGCGCAGCAGCGTGCCATGGCGTGAAGTGATGGACGAGCAGAAGATCGTGCTGGTCAACCTTGCGAAGGGGCGCATCGGCAGCGAAACATCACAGTTCTTGGGGCTGCTGATTTTGGGTGACCTGCTGCAAGCGGCATTCCAGCGGAGCAAACTGCCTCCGGCACGGCGCAAGGACTTCTACATCTACATTGACGAGGTGCAGAACTACAGCACGCCACTGTTGGGCACGATGATCAGCGAGGGGCGTAAGTTCGGCGTGTCGCTGGTGCTGGCGAACCAGTTCTTGCACCAGTTGGATCACGGTATCCGCGAGGCGGTGTTCGGGAACGTCGGGACGATCTGCACCTTCCGGGTAGGGGTGCAGGATGCTCCCGCGCTCGCACCGGAGTTCTACCCGACGTTTACGGCGGAGGACTTGATCGAACTCGGTCAGTTCACGGCGATTGTCAAGCTGCTGGTGAACGGGGTAGGTGGGCGGGCGTTCACGATGAGGACGCTGCTGCCATCGCAGACACCCAACCCGTTGATGGGCGAGCAAATCCGGCAGATGAGCCGCATGCGCTACGGGACGGACATCGCGCAGATTGAACGAGAGATCCGGGCGCAGTTCTAGGCGGTGTACAGCGGGGATATATACGGGCGGCTCACGAGCCGCCCCTACACAAGATGGGGGAGGGCGAAGGCTCTCCCCTTTTTGAATCCGAGAAGTGTTGAGGAAAGGGCGAAGCATTGTCGTCCATGTCCTTTGATGTTCGATGTGTTACGCTCAAGAATTGAGATAGAATTAACGCAATAATTATTGAAAATGTTTCTGGGTGCAGATAAGAGAAAAGGTGAGTATAAAAGAGGCGACTTGAGGATGACGGTTTCAACCGTGCAGGTGATGACGAATGCAGAGACAGAAATTGGCGATGATGCGCGGCACGGTGGGTGTGATTGCGGCGTGCATGATGGGGTTATCGATGAGTGCAGCGCAAAGCGCGGTGCAAAGCACATTAACGGCTAGTGCGCCGGCAGAAATTTCACGCTATGACGTGTATGAAATTACATTTGGGTGGGAAAGTGAAGGTTATCAAAACGTATGGGAAGCGGTGGAAATTGATTTAACGCTCACCGCGCCGAACGGAAATAGATTTGAAATTGGTGGGTTTTACTATGAACCGGACGTGTGGAAGGCGCGGTTCGTGCCGGATCAAGTGGGGGAGTGGGCGTGGACAGCCGCGCTGACGGATTCGGTGGGGACGGTTGAAGCGGCAGGGCAGTTCAGGGTCACGGAATCGGACGCGGCAGGATGGGTGCGGCAAAACCTTGATAACCCGACACGCTGGCAGTTCGACAACGGATCGGCATATCACCCGCTTGGAATCACTGACTGTGTGCTAGACATAAACCAGAACGGCACGCCAATGGATGACTTTGGTTTGGATGGCGAACTCCGTCCGCCGGGGGTGCATATCCACGAAAATCTCGTTGATGCTGAGACCTATTTTCGCGCATATGGCGAAGCAGGGTTTAATTTGTTCCGATGGAGCGTGGATAACTGCTCGTTCACGCTGTATGACCGGATAGCGCCGGAAGGCAACGTGTACAACGAGAACGCGGGCAAATGGGGCGATCAACTGGTGCAAGTGGCACGCGCGAATGGGATGCGGGTATACCTGACGATCTTCGGGTTCAATCCGCCGTATCTGGAAGACTCCACCAACGAAGGTGGGATGGCGGCAGTTGAACGGGCGATAGCATATGTGGTCAACCGCTACGGCGCGTATGTCGATTTTTGGGAATTGATGAACGAAGCGCGCCCCCGCCGCCGCGCCAGTGATGGTTGGTATGAGCGAATTGTGCCGTACTTACGCGGGATTGACCCGTATGCGCGCCCGATCAGCACGAGTTGGGAGCGTCCTGATTTAGATTACATCGACATACTTTCGCCGCATTGGTACGCCAACGAGCCGCGCCTAGAAAGCGATGTCGCGATGGCAGCGCAAATTGACAATTTCCGCCGCCGACGGAGAAACGCGCAGCGTCCGATTATCTTCGGGGAACAGGGGAATGCCCAACAAAACTGGGACGAAGAATCAGCGGAGCGGATGCGGATTCGCACATGGTCAGCGTTCTTCAATGCGGCTGGGCTGATTTTTTTCAACACCAGCTTTGCCAAAGATTTTAGGTCGGGCAACAGCGCGTCGAATATCTATTTGGGTGTAGAAGAACGCGGGTATATCTCGATACATGCGGCGTTTGCATCGGAACTCGACGCGGATATTCGCCCGCTGACCGTGACGGTGGCGAACGGCACGATCCGCGTATACGGATTGATCTCGGATGAATCGGCAGCGGTGTATGTAGTGAACACCACCGATCATGCAAATCCCACACAGGATGCGGTGATTAGTTTGACCGTGCCATTCGCGGGTACGGGGGAATGGATTAGTCCTGCGAGTGGGGAGGTGTTAGGCAGAGTCGAAATCGCAGCGGGTGAGAATGTCATCGCCGTGCCAGAATTTACGGTGGACGCGGCGATGAGGGTGGGGTGAAAACCTCACCCTGCGGCGCGGGCGGCAGCAAGGATGCGGTCAATGGCACGCATTTGAGCCACCGCGTCGGATGACGGATAGCGCGGCGGACGCTTGTTAAGAATCGCGTCCGCGAAGTCGTGCGCCATGAGCGTGTAGTGATTGACCGCCGGAATGGTTTCCATGATGGGGTCAATGTGCGAATCCTGCCCCTGCCAGTAACGGATCGTGGTACTGGTTGTACTGTTCATGGTGAAAGCTTCTGATGTGAGAATACGCCCTTCTGTGCCGCGTATTTCATAAGTATTGGTGCGAATCACGCGGATACCACAGTCGAAATGGGCGAGCACACCGGAGGGGAAGTGCAGAATCGCGCTCAGCATTTCATCTACGCCGCTGTCCGCGCCAAAGTTGGCAAATGCCGCGACTTTGGTCGGTTCTTCGCCTGTGATCAAACGCATGAGGCTCAACGGATAGCATCCCACGTCCATCAAACCGCCGCCCGCGAGATCGCTGTTCAGGCGGATGTTGGTTTCGCTGGCGATGCGAAATGTAAATGAGCCGCTGATGACCTGTACTTTGCCGATTGTCCCGGCATCGACCAGTGCTTTGACGCGCTCTGTCTGCGGGTGAAAACGATACATGAATGCTTCGGCGGTGAGTAATCCGCGCGTGGCAAAAGCATCGACCACCTGCTGCGCTTCGTTGGCATTAGACGCGAATGGTTTTTCGATGAGCGCATGTTTGCCCGCACTCGCGGCGGCAATTCCCCATTCGGCGTGTTGGCTGTTGGGGAGGGGGATGTATACCGCATCAATATCGGGTGCGGCGAGTAGTTCTTCGTAGCTGCCATAGGCGCGGGGGATGAGCAGTTCATCCGCGAAAGCGCGCGCTTTGTCGAGCGAACGGCTGGCAACGGCGACGATTTCGCTGTTTGCCGCCGCGCCAATGGACGGAATGACTTTGCGCCCAATTTTCGCAGTACTTAAGATTCCCCAGCGAATTTTTTCTGGCATGGTGAGTTTCTCGTTTCGTGAACGAGCGGTTTGCGAACCGCCCCTACGGATGCCTGCGCGATTTTATGCCATAGTATACAGGCGGCTGTATGCGCCGCCACGCGCCAACAGTTCTTGATGTGTGCCCTGTTCGATGATTTCGCCGTGATCCATCACCACAATCAGGTCCGCATTGGTGATGGTACTCAAACGATGCGCGATCACGAAGCTTGTACGCCCTTGCAGCAAACGGGCAAGCGCCGTCTGGATGACTTTTTCGGTCTGGGTGTCGATGTTGCTGGTGGCTTCGTCGAGAATTAGGATGCGCGGATCGGCAAGCAGGGCGCGCGCGAAAGCGATCAACTGCTTTTGCCCCTGTGACAAGAGCGAACCGCCCTCGCGGACTTCGGTATGATAGCCATTTTCGAGCCGCATGATGAAATCGTGCGCGCCGACAGCTTTCGCCGCGTCGATTACGTCGTCATCGGCGGCGTTTAAGCGACCATAGCGGATGTTATCCATGACCGTGCCGCTGAACAAATAGGTTTCTTGCAGCACGACTCCCATTTGGCGGCGCAAACTGTTCTGCGTAACCGTGCGGATATCATACCCGTCGATGGTGAGGCTGCCCGTGCCGATGTCATAGAAGCGCATGATGAGCTTGACCATCGTGCTTTTGCCCGCGCCTGTATGCCCGACAAGAGCGACAGTTTTGCCCGCCGGAACATCAAGATTGATATTTTTCAACACGACGACGTTTTCATCTTCTTCATAGCTGAAGCCAACGTTTTCAAAGCGTACATGCCCTTTGATGGGAGGCATTTCAACCGCATGAGGTTGATCTTGCACTTCGATGGGGCGATCCATGAGGTGAAACAGCTTGTCACCCGCCGCCATCACCGATTGAAAGAGGTTGTATCGCTGCGCCAACATCCGTATGGGTTGAAAGACTTGATCAATGTACAAGACGAACGTGAGCAGCGTGAAGATATTGAGTTCTTGACGCAGCACCAGCGTCCCGCCGACGTAGATCAACAAACCCGTTGCTACGCCGCCTACAAGTTCAATGCTGGGGAAGAACAACGATGATACGAGTGTGGCGCGCATGTTCGCTCTGCGATTGTTCAAATTGTATGTACTCGCAAAGCGTTTCATGTTGTAGTGCTGGCGGTTGAATGCCTGCGTCACGCGCACGCCGTTGAACGATTCAGCAAGTTCGGCGTTGAGGCGGGCGTTGGTTTCGACCACCTGTAAGTAGGTTTTGCGCGCGTAGATGCGCCAGAAGTTGGCGATAATGATCAACACGAACATGACCACGAACGTGATCAAGGTGAGGGGAAGGTTGATCAGGATCATCGTGATGACCGAACCTACGAGCGAGAGCAAATCGCGGAATGTGCCGACAACTGCCCATGTGACGGCCTCGCGGAGTGTGTTCACATCGCTGATGATCCGTGAGATCAAGCGTCCGGTTTCGTATTTCGAGAAGAAGGCAATCGAGAGGCGCTGGACATGGGTGAACAAATCATTGCGAAGCGATTGGATCGCGCGCTGACCGGATGAGGACATGAGCGTGATCTGCGCGCGGAATGCTAGCGCGCCGACAGCTTGGACAAGTAAAAAGACAAGCACGCCCACGCCGATCAGCGGCAGATTGCGTGTTTGAATCCCCTGATCGACAATCCAACCGATGATGGGGGGACCCGCGACCAAGCTGGCAGATGTGATCGACGCGGCGAGTACCGCCAGCAGAATTTGTTTGCGGTGCGGCTTGAGATAGCCCGCGAGTCGTTTGGTGGTTACCCAATCGAACTGCGTGCGGTCAACTTCGGGTGTAAACGCTGCCATGTGGATTAATCCCCTGATGCTTCTTCGATCACGGCACGATATTCATCGGTGGCGACTTTGTCGGCTTGTAGGGTTTGTTCGCGGCGGTATTCCTTAAGGCGGCTGAAATCGGCAATTTCGCGGCGCACACGTTCTTGATCGGCAAGCTGAAGGTTATAGATTTCGGCGTAATGCCCGTTGAGCGCGAGTAAACTTTCATGCGTCCCGCGTTCGATAATTTCGCCATCTTTCAGCACCAAAATCAGATCGGCATTTTGCACACTGCTCAAACGCTGGGCGATGATGAATGTGGTGCGTCCGCGCATGAGTTCGTCCAATGCCTCACGGATGGCGCGTTCGGTGCGCGTGTCTACACTGCTGGTCGAGTCGTCGAGTATGAGGATGCGCGGGTTGATTAACAAGGCGCGGGCGATGGCGACACGCTGTTTTTGCCCGCCGCTAAGGGTGACACCGCGCTCGCCAATCATGGTGTCGTAGCGTTCGGGAAATTCGCTGACAAACGGATGCACATTTGCGGCTTTGGCGGCGGCGATGATCTGGTCTTCGGTTGCGTCCGGATTTCCGTAGGCGATGTTTTCGCGCACAGTCGCGGAGAACAAAAGCGACTGCTGAAGGACAAAACCAATTTGGCGGCGGAGATCGTGTAAATTCATGTCGCGCACGTCGATTCCGTCGATGGTCACGCGCCCTTCGGTGGCATCGTAGAAGCGCGGGATCAAGTTGACAACGGTGCTTTTGCCCGAACCTGTCGCGCCAATCAAGGCGATCACCTGACCGGGATGGGCTTCAAAGGTGATGTTACGCAGCGATGGCTGCGCCGCGCCCTGATGCTGAAAGCTGACATTTTCAAAGCGCACGATTCCGCGCATGTCGCTGACAGCAACCGCATCCGGTTTTTGGGTGATGAGTTCGGGCGCGTCGAGAATTTCAAATACGCGCGCGGCACTGGTGACTGCCTGTGTGACGAGCAGAATCACAAAGCCGAGAAAGCGGATCGGCATCGCCATGAGCAGGACGTATCCGTTGAAGGCGACGATCAAGCCGATGGTCACGCCGCCGATATTGTTCTGTTCCATCCAGCCGCCAACGAGCAGGACAAGCGCCGTCGAAAAGGCGATGATCAAACCGCTCATGGGGAGATACGTCCCCCAGCGGCGCACGAGAGTCACTTGATCGATGTACCAGCGTTCGTTTTCGGCGGCGAAACGGGCAATTTCGTGATCTTCGCGGGCGAACGCGCGCACGACTTCCGCGCCGAGCGCTGACTCTTGAATACGGTTGCCAAGCGTTTGCAGCCGATCCATGATGGCTTTCCACGCGGGATCGACCACTGCCGCGAAATTCTTTGACGTGAGCATGAGAGGAATCAGCGGGAGCAGGGCGATGATCGCCAGCACCGGGCTGTTGATCAGCATGATGATCGCCACGCCGCCGATGAGCAGGGCGGTGCTAATGCCGTCGATTAAACCGAAGGCGAAAAATCGCTGCATTTCGCTCACATCGCTGATGGCGCGGGTGATGAGCGTTCCGGTTTGGGAATTGTCGTGGTAGGTGAACGATTGATTTTGCACTTTGTCGTACACCTGATTACGCAGATCGTAGGCGATGTAATGCGACATGGATTCACCAAAATAACGGAAGATGAAACCGACCACGCCGCGCAAAATGCCCAACCCGATCACAAGCGCGCCCGCCAACAGCATGTAACTGCCATCAGCGCGTTCAATACCGACATCGACGACATCGCGCAGGATGGTCGGGATGGCAATGGTGAGGGCGGTGCTTGCAAGTACGCCAATCAACGCTAGTAGTGCCGACCAGCGACAGGGGCGCAAATAAGACATCATGCGTTGAAACGTGCGAATGGGTTTCACAATTACTCCTTACCGAATTTTCTCGCCTTCACAAAGCGCGTGTTATGTCGGTGTGATGGGTTCATAACGGGGCAGCAGCGTTCTTAAGGTGTATTATGTGCAGGGATTCATCATACCCTAAATTTTAAGGGACTTGTTAAAAGGTCTTAAATGGTCTTAGCTTGAACTCGTAAATCAAAGAGAATGCAGTGAGCCAACCCTATACAGATTAAAAAACCATGTTACGCTAGAAATATCTCCATAGACGAGAAGGGCAGGTTCGGAATGCACACGCGGGTCACTCGCTAAAGACAACGGTTTACAGGGGAAACGTTACGCTCGTGCGCCACACTTGACGCGCACCGGGTTGATTTTGCTTTCCCAACGTTGGACTTTTAGCGTGTGAAATCTTGTGTATAGTGCGGAGCGAACTGCAAATGGCTCGTCTATTTTCCGGGTTGTGGAAGCACCCGGACTTCATGAAACTGTGGATCGGTCAAACGATTTCTGAATTTGGGTCGCGCATTACGCGCGAAGGTCTGCCGCTGGCAGCGGTGCTGGTACTCAATGCGACTCCGGCGCAGTTGGGCGTTTTGCGTGCCGTGTCGTCTCTGCCCGTGCTGTTGTTGGGACTGCTGGCTGGCGTATGGGTGGATCGCGCACGTCGCCGCCCGATCATGATCTTTTGCGATGTGGCGCGGTTGGTGCTGCTCATGTCGATTCCGTTGGTGGCGGTCACGGGGTATCTGTCGATTGAACTGATCATGATCGTGTCGGCACTGACGGCGGTGTTCGGGCTGTTCTTTGATATAGCCTATCGTTCGCTGCTGCCATCGTTGGTGAGCCGCGAGCATCTCGTTGATGCGAACACTAAGCTGGCGACAACCGACTCACTTGCGGAAATCGGCGGACCTGCCATCGCAGGCGTGTTAATTCAAATCATGACTGCGCCGCTGGCGATCTTCTTCGATGCAGTGTCGTTCCTGTTTTCGGCTGTCAGCTTTTGGTTAATTCGCACGCCTGAACCCGTGCCGCCACGCTTGGTTACGGAATCAGCATCAGCCGTGCAAGCCACGCTGCGCGACCTTGCTGAAGGCATAAAAACCTTGTGGCGTGATCCGGTGCTGCGAACACTGGCGATCACTATGGCGATGCGAAGTTTTTTCGGCAGTTTTATCGGTGTGCTGTACGAAGTGTACGCGATCCGCGAACTGGGATTATCGCCCGCGCTGGTGGGGCTGACGATTGCGTTCGGTGGTGTTGGCGCGCTAATTGGGTCGTTATTGGCGGGATGGCTGCCCAAGCGCGCGTCGTTAGGGCGTGTGTTGGTTGGCGCGCTGCTGGCAAGCGGCTTGGTCAACCTACTGATTCCGCTGGCGGGCGGCGAACCGATGATGGCAGCCGCAGTATTGATTATGGCGCAGATTATCGGTGATGCAGCAATGATGATCTATTTCATCAATGAGATGAGTCTGCGTCAAATGCGCGTGCCAGATCATCTGCTTGGGCGGGTGAATGGAAGCATAGGTTTTCTTGCTGAAGGCGTGAGTCCGTTTGGGGCATTGATCGCGGGCGGATTGGCTGCGCTGATAAACGTGAGGCTCACGCTGGTGATCGCGGTTGTGGGGATTCTCGCGGCGGCGGGGCTGGTCTGGCTGTCACCTGTGCGCCAGTTGATGAATATGAGCGAAAAAATCACCGCTTAAGGACACTCCCACTAGTCTAATATTTATGGGGCGGCTTGTGAGTCGCCCCATAAATATCATGCACACGTTTTGGGGCACATATGACATGCGCGGCATGACCTTGATGTGATACGCTCTATTATAGAACAGCGAATGATATGGGGTTTAGCTATGACATATTTGATGCGCTTTATCATCCCAGATGGTGAACCGCCAACATTAGCAGAAATCGGTGAGGTGCTGCACCGCCTAGATGAACATTTCGTGATTTTTCCTGATGCGGCGGACAAGGCTTCAGGTGATTTGATGTACGCCGAAGATGTATACGGAGAAATCGAAATCAACAGCTCGAACGATGTGGTTTTCACCGAAGATATTCAAGAACTGCTTGACGCGATTGCCGAGACTGATGAAATCAATGTCGGGCAAATTCGCGAATTTCTCGACAAATGTTCGGGGATGGTGGCGCTCCGTGTAAGCGAGTTGGGGCATTTCAATACAGATCGGCTTGATATGCTGTGGGATTGGCTGTTTGAGACGCGCGGCGGTTTGCTGCAAGTGGATGGCGAAGGCTATTATGACCGCGACAGGTTGGTGTTACCTGTCGCGGGGGACGACGACGATTTTTGAAATTAATCGCCTGTGGGGGCTGCAACCGGGTTGGATTTGAGACGACGTAGATAGCTGCCGCCTGTGGCAATAGCAACGCCAATAATGATCACCGCCGCGCCGACGAGCTGAAGCGGTGTCGGAAACTGACTGAATAGAACCAACGCGGCGGCGGCACTGATGATCGGCTCAACTTGAATCACAAGGCTGATCGTTGTCGCCGGAAGATAGCGCAGCGCATAGTTGAACGACGAATGCCCGATCAACTGCGGGAAGATTGTCAGCAGCAGAATCCACATATAGGCATCCTGCGTGTATCCAGTGATTGGTGTGCCAGTGACCAGTAGGGCGATCTGTAAGGTGATCGCGGCGCTGCCGAACATCAAGAAAAGAAACGGCATCAGTGATAATCTTGACCGCACACCACGTCCGATCACACGCTGCATGGCGATTGCAATCGCTGCCCCAACAGCCAGCAGCGCCCCCAAAACAGGATTGCTTCCTATCACGCCACCGCTGTCGCCCGCCAGTGCGAACAGAATGTTACCCGTAATTACAGCAGCCACGCCGAAGAATAAAAAGCGCGTGAATCGGGTTTTTAGCACTGTGATTTCGACGAGCGCCGTCCAGATGGGCGATGACGTGACGAGTACCGACACGACCAAGACCCCGACGAATTGGAGCGATGACACGACCATGACGAAGTGTAAAGCCATCCATATGCCGCTGAACGCCACAAGCAGCAAATCACGGCGCGATAGACTGCGAATTTCGTTCCACTGCCGAAGCGCGAAAGGCATCACGACAAGCGCGGCAAGCGTCAGGCGAATGGCAGCGATAACGAGCGGGGGTGCGCCCGCACTAAGCGCATAGCTTGTCAATATGGGCGCGACAGCACCTGTCAGCATACCGAACGTGATCGAGAAGTAGACGGATTTGGGGATGGATGGTGAAGGGCTGATTGTTTCTGCTGGAACAGGTAAAGCGACAGAAGTACTTTGTGCGTGAGACATAGCCAAACCAAAAGGGCGCATAACCGAGAATTAAGCTGAAGGCAAAGGAACGCTGGGCGCGGCGGACTGTGCCGATTCACGCGCGCGTTCATACCGCTCGATGCGCGGTAGGGTAAATGCCCAGAGCGCAAGCGGGATTAAACTGGCGGCGGCAGTGGCGTAGACGACAGTGCGCGCGCTTGAAACGCCGATCACTTCAAGCGCCGCGCCTGTGGCGATGACGCTCAATACTGTCGCGGCTTGAAAGCCGGACCAATCGAGCGAGAACATACGCCCGATGTAGGAATCTTCTACCGACTGCTGCAAGATCACCGAGCTGTATGTCCAGTAGACACTGCTGCCCACTGCCTTGACGATGATTCCGAGCGCGGCAAGCGCCAGCGTTGGCGCTGCGCCAATCACAAGCCAGCTTAGCGTGATGATGGCATAGGCAAGGGTGATTAAGCGGCGCATCCGTCGCACGCTGCCATCGTTGAAGCGGTTGAAGGCGAACGGACCAATCACCGCCCCAACGCCGAATGCCGCCCACAAAACGCCAAGCGAAAGCTGCCCATCTACGCCCAGCACAAACAACGATGTAGCATAGATAATCAAAATTGTGTCGATACTGCCGATATTGCCGCCCGCTTTGACAAGCAGCGCCGCCGCGACAGGCGGATGTGCGCGCGCGTACCGCAGCCCTTCGATGAAGTCGCGCATAGAGGCTTTTTGCGGGGTAGGTGCTTGTTCATGAGATTGATCCACTTCGGCGGGGGCAGCTACCCGCATTTGGGCGATGAGAATGGCTGACAGCGCAAAAGTCGCTGCGTCGATGATGAGCGCGGGGGCAGTCCCCAACGCGCCCGCGACGAGTCCGCCTGTCACGCCGCCAATGGCGAGCATCACACTCCATGTCACGCTGCTCAAAATGTTGGCTTGAATCAAATCTCCCCGATGGGTGACACTGGGGAGAATTGCGGAACGCCCCGGCTCAAAGACCGCTGAAACCGCGAATTGTAGGATGGTGAGCGCATAGATGAGCCATAATTGTTCCGCGCTGTTGACCAGTAAGAAGCCTAACACGATAAAGACACGAGCAACATCGCTGAAGATCAGCAGGCGTTTGCGGTCAAAACGGTCAAGCAGTACACCTGCTGCCGGACTCACCAAAAGTGGCGGCAAAAAGCGCGCCAGCAGCAGCAAACTGACCGCCAAGCCCGAACCATCACTGTATTTGGAGACAAGCGCAGCAAGGACGATGGCATTGAACCAGTCGCCAAGCAAGCTGATCGCTTGCGCCAACCACAGACGGGTGAAATCTGGGTTGCGGCGCAGTACGCCAATGAGAGCGGTCATCGAGTGTGAATTCCCATGGGGCAGTTGATGTGAATATGGATTTAAGGATACTGAAAAAGCGGATCGGGGTGTTAGTGCCATCTAGGATAACCAATTTGGGCGCGACAGCGTTAGAATAGCGCGCGCGGTTCTTAGGGAAGGGGAAACGGGTGAGTCCAATTGAAACGATATTCGTCGTTGGCATGGGCGGATTCATCGGCGCGAATGCGCGCTACTGGCTGTCAGCGTGGATTGGCGAAGCCTTGGGGCGCGATTTTCCGTATGCCACATTCGTGATCAATGTGAGTGGATCGTTTTTGTTGGGCATATTTCTGGCGTGGGTAGGGCGGCGCGTTGATTTGTCGCCCGCGCTTCGCCCGCTGATCGCAGTCGGATTTTTCGGCGCATACACAACCTTTTCTTCGTTTTCGAACGAAACTATCGCGCTGTTTCAGACGAATCGTTGGTTGGAAGGCGTGGTTTATATCGGAGCGACGAATCTACTGTGCATCGGCGGCGCGGCACTTGGTATCTGGATTGGCAGCCAGCTTTAAGCCATGCTGCTGGCATTGGTTGTCACGGAATGGATTTTCAATGATTGAACTCGCGGAACTCATCAAAGCGATATTTCTCGGCATTGTCGAAGGCATTACGGAATTTTTGCCGATCTCGTCCACAGGACATTTAATCGTCGCGTCGGCACTGGTGGATTTTCGCGCGAATGCGGGCGGAACGTTTGAGATTTTTATTCAGCTTGGCGCGGTGCTGGCAGTTGTGTGGTTTTACCGCGCAGAACTGCTGCGGCAGGTGCGAAATGTCGGCGCTGACGAGAGTATTCAACGGTTGTGGCTGGCGATTGTCATCGCCGTGATTCCGGCAGGTGTAATGGGTTTTTTGCTCCGCGATTGGATCAAGAATGTGCTGTTTTCGCCCACTGTTGTGGCGATGATGCTCATCATTGGCGGCGTAATCCTGATCATGATCGAGCGCGGCAAAACGGGAAAAGACACCGCAGCAGAGTCGAGCGCGCAGCCCGAACGAAGTGATCTCACGCGCATCACGATGCGGCAGGCGTTGATCGTCGGGATCGCGCAAACTATCGCGTTGATTCCCGGCGTGTCGCGGTCAGCGGCATCGATCATTGGCGGGATGTTTACCGGGCTGGATCGGCGTACTGCTACCGAGTTCTCTTTCCTTCTCGCGATTCCCACTTTGGGGGGAGCGACAATTGCCGATTTGCTCTTTAGTTTGGACGAAATTCAACCCGATGAATTCGTCTATCTCGCCGTGGGACTGGTTGTATCCGCAGTCGTGGCATGGTTGGCGATCCGCTGGCTGCTCGGCTATGTCGCGCGCCACAACTTCGTGGGTTTTGGCGTGTATCGCATCCTCGCGGGGACGGCACTACTGCTATTAGTGGCTGCTGGAATGCTCTAGTAAAAACCTAATATCCGCGCTGGCATAATGGCGGTAGAATAATACATGAACTTCTGCTAATACGAATTCACAGTGTAAAGACGATGCACTTAAGATTCCAACCGATACTTGTGGTAGCTAGTGCGTATCCTGAATCGCATAGACTTGTACGATATGCGCTGGAGGGCTTTGACTGTGGGATTCTAGAGGTGCATAGGGAAGCGGAACTGCTCTCTGTATGTGAAACGGCACACCCGCATGTCATCATGTTTGAAATGCGAACGGGTGATACACACTTCACGCCGGACATATTCGCGCGCATTCGCGCGCTTGCGCTGATGAACGAAGTGTACATCGTCGCATTTGGGGCACAGTGGGACGAAGCGATGGTCATCAGCGCGATTGAGCACGGCGCAGATGACGTGATTTTTTCTACAATTAACGATTTATTGATTCGGAAACGAATTGGGCGTTTATTCAAAGTGATGCATCACGAATGGCAGATTTCGCTCCAAAACGCGATGCTCACGCACATGATCCACGCAGTTACCGCGCTTAATCTCGAATTGAATGTCGTGTACTGGAATCCGGCGGCAGAAAAGATGTACGGTGTCGCAGCCAAAGACATTATTGGAAAGCCATATACAGAAGCATTTACGCTGATATGGGAAAGCGAAGAACGACGCGAGCAGGCAAATATGCTAGTGCGTTCTGGCGGCAGTTTCAATGGCATTGTCCGCCATCGTCGTCGGGATGGCAATATCCTTGATGTGCATGTGACATCGACTGCTATTCGCGATGCACATGGTAATCCGAGTGGGTATGTCATGGCGATTGCCGACGTTAGCGAACAGATGCGCGCGCAGCGCGCGGAAGCTGAACAGCGGGCGCTGGCGGAAGCACTGCGCGAGTCCATCGCTATTCTGACAAAATCCTTGAATGAAGATGATATTCTCCGTGACATTTTGAGTACGGTAGGGAAGGTCGTCCCTCACGACGCGGCAAACATAATGTTCATTGAAGGCGATACTGCGCGAGTAAAGTTGGCGGAGGGTTATACACCAGAGACAACAGAAAAAATCTTGAAATTCCCGTATCTTATCTCGCGTTTGCCCATCATGCGGCAGGTGATGATGACCGGGGTTCCCATGATTGTCGAGGACATTTACACGCATCCGCAGTGGGTTCGTCTACATGAAATTTCGGAAGCGCGAAAAGGACAATCGTTTTTGTGTGCGCCGATCAAGTCGTTTGAGCAAGTGATCGGCTTTTTGAATCTCGATTTATTTGATGGTCGCAAATTCACACAAGCGGACGCGGAGCGGCTTCGCTCGTTCGCGGATCAAGTTGCTTTAGCGATCACGAATGCGCGTCTGTTTGAAACTGTTTTGAAGGATGCCGAACAAGTGCGCCATTTACAGCACGCGACATCGCTTCTGCTTAACAATCAACTGCTTACATCCACCAATTTGCCCGAAGTTTGCGTACAAATCGCACGGGTTGTGGTTGAAGAATTCGGCGCGCTCGACTGCGGCGTGGTCCTTATGGATGAAGCGAATAAAACGTTGATTCGCTATCCGGGCATCGTGAATACTGGGCAGAATGACGATCACGCGGCAGTTGAATCGCATATCGTGGCGGAAGCTGTGCGAACCGCATCCACAATTTATGTGCCTGATACGAACGATCACCCGCATTACCTTGCAAGAGATGCGCGAACACGATGTGAACTCGTCATTCCCTTAATCAGCAGCAGCCGCATCTTAGGCGCGTTGGACGTGCAAAGCGCAGAAATCAACGCTTTCAAAACGGAAGACCGCGCGACCTTACAAGCGTTTGCCAAACATGTTGCTGTCGTCGTTGACAATATCTTGCTGCTGACAGAAATTCGCGCCGTTAACGAACAGCTAGAACAGCGTGTCAACGAACGCACATCTGACCTCATCCGCGCGCGCACACGTGTGGAATCTATATTGAACAGTACGAGTGATGCGTTGATGCTTGTGAGTGCGACGGGCATTATTCAACAGGCAAACCCGGCGTTCCGGGCGATGTTTGATATTCCGTTTGAAGCGGAGCGGGCACTCCGTGATATTTGCCACCCGGACTCTTGGCACACATTGGAACGCGCATTTACAAGTGTGCTGGAAACGGGGGAGACGGCGCGTATCGAAATGGTCTGTGTGCGAAACGATGGCACGACTTTCGATGGTGACATCATGATCGCGCCCATGCTGCGACCCGACGACGAGTCGATGGCGATGGTGTGCAGCATCCGCGATATCAGTGAACAAAAATCCTTATCGCGCCAGCTTGAAACGGCTTTAGGGCGTGAACATGAGCTTGTCGAACTTAAGTCAATGTTCATTCGGTATGCGTCGCACGAACTTCGCACGCCCATGACTATCATCCAAACATCGGCGGATTTGCTGTTGATGTTTGGTGACCGTAAATCTGCCGAAGAACGGGCGCAAAAACTGCGGACGATTCAACAGCAGGTATCCATCCTTAAAGATATGCTCGACAAGCTGTTTGAACTGAATGTTTACCAACAGTCGGGGCGGGTGACACTCCATCCGGTGACAATAGATGTAGTGACCTTAAGCGATCAAATTCGCCAATGGGCACAGAGTGAATTTCCAACACACGAGGTGTCCGTCACACTCGACATGAGTTCGCCGGTTGTTACCGCTGATGAACGTGCCATCGATCACATCTTGAAGAATTTAATTCTTAACGGGGTAAAATTTTCCGAACCGGGAAGCAAAGTCGTGTGTCAGTTGATGTGTACACGGGAGCAATTTGAAATCCGCGTCACAGACGAAGGGATTGGTATCCCCGAAGAACATGCGAAGCACTTGTTCGAGCCGTTCTACCGTATCCGCGACGGTGTGCATCTTAGATATAGCGAAGCTGTACCCGGTTCTGGTTTAGGATTAACGCTTGTTAAGCAGGCGGCGGATATGCACGGCGGCTTCGTGTGGTTTGAGCCGAACATACCCCGAGGGACAACCTTCATTGTGCGAATTCCCAATAGGGATGAAGAACTTTCACGATTGATAGAAACACATTGATTTATACTGTGATCTTGCATGTTGTAATTGCGTACTAGACGCGGGAGTCAGGATTCATATGAAGCGCAAAAAACGTATCTTGGTGATCGAAGATGCCTATTCTCTGCGGCGTGACATCGTCGAGATGCTGCGCTTTGAAGAATTTGAAGTCGTGGATGCCGAGAATGGTTTGGTGGGTGTTCAACGCACACAGGAATTCAAACCAGACCTGATCATCTGCGACATAATGATGCCCGTGATGAATGGCTATGACGTACTGCGGGCGCTTCAAGGCGACCCCAAGACTGCTACCATCCCTTTCATCTTTTTAACAGCGCGTGCGGATCGACAGGATCAACGCATAGGAATGCAGTCGGGGGCGGACGACTACGTGACGAAGCCGTTCACGGCGACTGAGCTGCTCGAAACCGTCAAAGCGCGGTTGGCAAAAGCTGAAATCGGGACCGTCATTACTGAAGGCATTATCGACGGAATTCGTGAGCGGATTATCACGGCGCTTCCGCATGAACTTCGCACCCCCTTAAATGTAATCATGGGCTTCTCCAATCTTATGATGATGGATGCGGAAGGTTTGGATACCAAGCGTGTTCAAGAAATGTCGCAGTACATCAACGGGGCAGCGAACCGTCTTTACCGTCTCATCGAAAACTACATCATGTACGCTTACACGGAAATTGTACTGTCCGACACCAACCCAGAATCCAAACGTCGTGAAGTGTTCAAGACGGGCGTAATGTATTATCCAATGTCTGCCATCGAAGGATATGTACGCGAACGGGCACAATCTGTACAACCTCCTCGTGAAGATGATCTCGTGTTTGATCTCAAGGATGTGGACGCGCTGCCCATTTATGACGAGTATCTTAAGCGCATTGTCGAAGAACTTATTGACAATGCGTGCAAGTTCTCTGCGCCGCCAACTACACCGCCGCACGCCAAAATATATGTGAGTACCTACATTGAAGATGGCTTCTTCGTGATCTCGGTCAAAGATCAAGGGCGTGGGATTGACCCGGAAAAAATTGACCAGATTGGCGCATACAATCAATTTGAACGCCATCTTTATGAGCAGCAGGGATCGGGCTTAGGGTTGATCATCACCAAGCGTCTAACGGAACTGCATGGCGGTGTTCTCGATATTGACAGCACACTTGGAGGCGGCACAACTGTGCGCGTAGCGCTCCCATTACAGCGTGCGACGGAGATGCCTGTTGGCGGTCAGCAGGGAAGTGCTTATATCCACTAGTTGGACGATATACAAACCTGTTGTGGCACAATTGGTTTAGCATGTGTCACAACAGGCAAAAAATGTGCCCTGCTCCTTTTCACCCGCTCAATTCTCAGTGCTTCCATCCGCCGTTTCTTCGCTTGTACACGGTTTCAGTCCCGTTCTGAGGGCTTTGCACAGCTTCGATATGTCGCCTACAACGGAGCAAGCAGATAACTCCGCACAATTCGGACAATA
Source organism: Anaerolineae bacterium (assembly GCA_034434595.1). GTDB lineage: Bacteria > Chloroflexota > Anaerolineae > Aggregatilineales > Phototrophicaceae > Flexifilum. The sequence continues at coordinate 597,317 of DAOTZD010000023.1, read as the reverse complement.
CACTTGCAGACAAGCCTAGAAGCATGTGCATACACCTGTTGTTTTCCTTCAACCCACGGCTTAATCTTTTTTTGTTGATTGACATGCTTGCGGGTTAGGACTTGCGCGTGTTGGTGGTCAAGTAAAACTTCGCTATAATGGTCTAAATTACTTCTGCGCTTATCGTTGTGGAGGAGCCTCGGATGCGAGCGTTCAATCTGCCCCGCCGTTGGTGGATCGTGGGCTGTTTGTTTATCATGGCTGCGGCAGCTGGCTGCTACCAACCCGCTGGCAGCGTATTGGAAGCGACCAGTGTCGCTCAGGGCGCTCCCACATTTACCCTGACCCCTTCAGATACTCCACCGCCGACGGAAACGCCAACTGACACGCTTTTCCCGACGATGGATGCGACTGAAACTCCCACGCCTACGGATACTTCCGAAGGGACTTTCGTTGCACAGCTTGACCCGTTCGCCGCGACAGCAACGGCATTTTCGGTGCAGCAGACGCAGCAAGCGCTTTTAGCGACTGGTGGTGAGCAGCCGGATGTGCAAATACAAGAGCCAACGCTGGACACAGGATTTGTGCAGCCTGATCAAATTGACCCGCTGTTCCTGACGGCAACGCAGATGGTCTTTGAGGCAACGCAGACTCAGTTCGTCCCGCTGACGCAGACTTCTATCGCGCTGACGGCATTCGCGCAGTTGACTCCAACCGCAACGCCGACGCTTCAAGGGGTGGTTGTGCCGACGACGGGCGGTCCCATCATCAGCGGCGAGGACTGCATCCATGAAGTGCGCGCGCAAGACCGCAACCTGTTCCGCATCGGTTTAGCGTATGGCGTGCCGTACCAGCAGATTGCGACAGCCAGCAACATCGTCAACCCGAACCTGATTTACGTGGGGCAGCGTTTAGTTATTCCCGGCTGCGGTACGACAGGCTTCCAGCCGCCGCCGACTTCGACCCCGACTTCAACGTCGAGTGTGCCCCAGCCCGGTATTACGCCGGGTGGTCCTGCGACGTGTACATCGCCGTGGCTTGTCGAGCAGGGGGATACGTTGTTCCAGATTTCGCTGGCGTGCAACCGTTCCGTGCGTGACATCGCCAACGCGAACAGCATCGTCAACTGGAACCTGATCTTCATTGGGGATTCGCTGATCATCCCGTAAATTGGGAGTGGCTGGCGCGGATAAACAGTACATGATTAGGGCGGGTGGCTGATGAGTTCGCCCGCCCTTTTTTATTTGATTTCAAAAAGGACAAATCATCGTGCAGGAAACTATCATCCACACCGAAGAAATTTACAGCGGCAGAGTCGTGCATTTTGAGGTGTTGGATGTTCGCCTGCCGAATGGAAAAACTGCCAAACGGGAACTCATCACCCATCCGGGCGCGGTGGCAGTTGTCGCTCTCGACGAGAATCAGCGCGTGTTGATGGTGCGGCAGTATCGCGTAGCGGCACGGCGCGTGCTGCTCGAAGTGCCAGCGGGGACATTGAATATAGGTGAAGACCCGCTGGTGTGCGCGGAACGCGAACTACAAGAAGAAACGGGGTATCATCCCGGTAAGTTGGAATCCATCGGCGGGATATTTGTCGCGCCCGGCTACACTACTGAATTTATTCATCTGTTCGTTGCGACTGAACTGCGCGAATCGCGTTTGCCCGGTGATGATGATGAGTTTATCGAACTGGATCGTATTTCGCTGCCGGATGCGCTGGGAATGATTGATCGCGGCGAGATCATCGACGCGAAATCGATCACGGGGATTTTAAAGGTCGCTCGTAAGTTAGGGGTGTAGGTGTTGTGACGGTTAACTTTACCTTGAACGTGACTGCACGAGCATGATATACTGCTCGCTATTCTGTATGCCTGTGGATTGAGACAGACATTCAAAACGCCCATGTAGTGGCGTTCTTTTTTGAGTGCGAAAGGAATGGGTTCGTCGTGAACGAGTTATTGAAATCGCTGGAAGCGCCCGACCGTAATCACCCTGAATTCGGTCCCGGCGATACGCTCAAAGTTCACGTTCGCATCGTCGAAGGGACGAACGAACGTATACAGGTTTTTCAGGGGGTGGTGATTCGTCTTCGCAGCGGTGGCAACGATGCGAACTTTACTGTGCGTCGTATTGCTTCACATAACATTGGTGTAGAACGCACTTTCCTGCTGAAAAGCCCTCGCGTGGAAAAAATCGAAGTCGTTCGCCGCGCCAAAGTGCGGCGCGCGCAGCTTTATTATCTGCGTGATGTGCGTGGCAAGGCTGCCCGCCTGAAGGAACGCCGCTAGTTCGGGGGGAGCATCGTGACACAGCCCCGTCCTTTAATCGGCATTACCAGCGCAAGCATCGTCATTGATGGCAAGCGTTACAACCGGATGTATGCCAAAAACGCGGAAGCCATCGCCCGCGCGGGTGGGCTTCCGGTTTATATTCCCACGCATTTAGACGAAACGACTCTGCGCGAGCTGTACGAACGCCTTGACGCAGTGCTGTTTCCGGGGGGGCCGGATGTTGATCCCAAGCATTACGGGGAAGAACGTCACCCACGCACCATACAGATCGATCATGGGCGGGACGAACTTGAATTGACTCTGGCACGCTGGCAAATGGAAGAAGATCGCCCTACGCTTGGTATCTGCCGGGGACACCAACTGCTGAATGTCGCGCTCGGCGGTACGCTTGTGCAGGATATTCCTGACGAAATCGGCACGCCAATTGGTCATGATCAAGAAGACAGTTTGCCGCGTTCACGCCGCGCGCATCTAGTGGAAATTACGCCGGGAAGCCGTCTTGCATCCATTTTGGGGACTACCCAAGTTGAAGTGAACAGCCTGCATCACCAGTCTGTTGAACGGGCTGCACCGGGTACAGTTATCACCGCGCTTGCGCCGGATGGCGTGGTTGAAGCTATGGAAGTGCCCGACAAACACTTCATGATCAGCGTGCAATGGCATCCTGAAGACCTTGCGGGTGATGATGCGGCGATGAATCGCTTATTTGAAGCGTTCGTGCAAGCGGCTGTTGAATATGCAGCGCGCAAACGCGAACACGCATAATACTAACCCTCCAGCGCTTATTGGTGTGCTGGACTCTGGGGTGGGCGGGCTGTCTGTCCTGCGCGAAATCCACCGCGCGCTACCTGCTCATCCCACGTATTACCTCGCGGATCAAGCGCATGTCCCCTATGGTCCGCGTCCTATATCCGAACTATTCCAATTCAGCGACGGGATTACTCGCTATCTACTCGATCAAGGCGCGCGGGTGATCGTGATGGCGTGCAATACAGCGAGTGCCGCCAGTTTGCACGACTTGCGCGCAAAATATCCCGATGTGCCGTTTGTGGGAATGGAGCCGGCTGTTAAACCTGCTGTCGAAGCGACACGTACAAACGTGATCGGCGTGCTTTCCACGCAAGTGACCGCTAGCGGCGAACTGTTCAAGCAGACAGTCGCTAAGTACGCATCGCATGTGCGCGTGGTGGTACAAGTCGCGCCCGCGCTGGTGCAGTTGGTCGAACGCGGCGATTGGGAGTCGCCCGAAGGTGACGCGATTTTGCGCGATCATCTCACTCCACTGATGGAGGCGGGGGCGGATCAAATCGCGCTGGCATGTACGCATTTCCCGTTTTTGATCGATGCCATGCAGCGGCTCATCAACGCGCACTATGACGGGCGCGCACGCTTGATCGATCCAAGCCCGGCAGTAGCGCGACAGGTGCGCCGCGTGTTAGAACGCGAAAATCTGCTGTGTGAAGGGGATGTGGTCGCGCAGCATGTATACAGCACAACCGGATCGGCGGCACGCTTGGAATCCATGCTCCGGCGCTTGATTGCAGTTGATGCGCCCGTGCAGTCGCTGGCGTGGGATAACGACGCACGGGCGATTTCGGCTATCCCTGTGAACGGATAGCCGCTGATTCTTGAGCTACTGCGTCCGACAGCAGGAAGGGCGCAACACGACGCGCATCGGCTGGCGGCGTGAGCGGGATGAGGACATAAAACGTCGAGCCGGGAAACGTTTCGGGATCATATCCGGCGCTTTCCGCCCATACTTTCCCCCCATGTCCTTCGATTACACCTTGCGCGATAGTCAAACCCAAGCCGGGACCCGCGCCCATAAACTTGTATGTCCCTGTGGAATGCAAACTCGGATCATAGGCACGGTAGAACTTGCGGAAGATGAGTTCCAAGTTTTCTTTGGCGATACCTACACCTGTATCTGTAATTTTGACGAGAATATGATCAACATCGCCCCGATCTTGCGCGGGCTGCAAACTGGCGCTGATGTCGATGCGTCCACCATCGGGCGTGAACTTGATTGCATTGACGATCAAATTACGGAAGGCTTGCACCAAACGCTGTAGGTCAGCTTGAATGACGGGTAATCCGCGAAGCCCACGCGAGGATAAATATAATTTGCGCTGACGGATGGCATCGCTAAGCGGTTCAATCGCCATGCGGACAACGGCTTCCATCGACGTTTGAGCAAATCGTAAGTCAAGCGCGTTTACGTCGATCTGGCTTACGTCGAGCATGGCGGTGATAAGTTCTTCCATACGTTCGGCGGCTTTACGTAAATTGCCAACCATGCTGGCAGCTTGATATTGGTCGAGTTCGTCCTGCTCGGTGAGCGCGTCGAGAATGTCGGTGTAGCCGCGAATTTGCGCTAATGGCGTGCGGAGTTCATGGCTGGCGATGGTCACAAAGTCGGTTTTAACCGCGTCGAGCCGCTCCATCTGTTCTTTAGCGTCTTCCAAGCCCGTATTGAGCGACTGCATATCGCGGTTCAACTGGCGTAGATCGGTAACTAGGCGGGCGTTGCGAAGCGCCGCCCCTGTTTGATTCGCCAGTGTTGCCAGCAGTTCAAGATCGCGCGGGTAGTAGGGCGCATCGTTGCGTTTCGCGCCGACTGCCAACACGCCGATCAGTCGGTTTTCCGCGATGATGGGGGCATAGGCGCTCATACCGAGATCGCGGAAAAACTGGCGCTCGGATTCCGGCAGCGTTTTGTAGACCGGATTAAATTCGAGATCGAACTGTGAGAGGGGCTGCTGGTGAATCCCCAATTTGTTGTAGATGATGCCGTTCTTGGGGAAGATGCGCCGGGCGTTTTTGAGTTCTTGCATGTTGCTGGGTGGGGTGGTCGTTTGAAATTCAACGACTGAATCATTCGAGCCTTTGTCATTGACGAGGATAAGCATCGAACGACGCACACGCATAACATTGTTCAGAGTGCTGGTAGAAATCTCCGCAAGTGAGTCAAGTTCCAACGCCCCGCTAATCTGTTGACTGTAGCGTCGAGTGGCATCGGCAGCATTGATCAAAGAGGTATTAAAGACAGAATTAAGAATGCGCTCGAAGATGGCGCGGGCGGGCAAGTATAAAATAGCAACCGCGAGAGCCGTAATGCCGAGTGCGGCAAAAGTATCAGGATTAAGCGCGAAATCGCCGCCGCGCGCGAGAATGATCGCCGCGAAGATGAAGCTCGCCGTGAGCGTAAGAACAAGTGCGCCGCGCAGCGCCGACGCGAGTTCACGGCGAATATCAAAAACGCGGTAGGACGTATGCGCGTAAACGGCTCCAATGGCGCTGACTGTGAGCAGCAGCACACCAACTATCGAGAGCGATTCTGTGCCACTGAGGGTGATCACCGCGCCGGCGAGAAGGGCAGCCGCGTTTAATACCCAGAACAACGCACGGTTGGCGATCTCTGGCAGTTTGGCGGCATAGAAGCGATAAAACGTGATGCCAATGAGCAGCACCGCGACAAGGACAAATCCCACGACAACCACATATTCCAGAATGGTTTGTGGGGGGCGAAGCGCGATGATGTTATCAAGCACTGCCGCGGCGGGGTCTGCGAGGAATGCGGCAGCGATGATGCCTACGATCCAAATCAAGCCGATCAGCAGCCAAACGGGAAGCAGTCGCGCGCCCGTATCGCGGATGACGAGCGCGCCATAGACGACGAGCAGCGCCGTCAGCGCGAGACTGGTGACAAGGGGTCGCGTGAGTCTTTCAACAAGCACGAAATCGGGTGCGATTAATAACCCGACTGCCCCCGCCGAGAAAAGGATCATCAGCGACACCCACAGCCGTCCAGATTGTCCAGCGCGGATGGTGAGCGAGCGCGCGCCGCGTACCAGCACAAAGGTTAGCAGCAGCGCGTGAATGGCAAGCACGAGCAGGATGAGGGTTGAGGCGATTGATTCCATAACGACTGGCGTTCCCTAACGTGGGTGATACTGTTCAAACGCTATTTGAGAATATAGTACGTGCCCTTTTTCGAGCCGACTTTTAACAGGATACCTTGCTCGACCATGTCCGCCAAGTCAAGACGAAGGGTTTCCGCGCTTACCCCTTGACAGAGGGAACGGTATTCGCGGTTGGTGATCGAACCATGATCTTTGATGTATTGGAGCGCGCGCGCCTGCCGATGATTGGTGTTACGTACCCATTCTGGCACGGCGGCTTTTTCGCGTGAATTGCTTAAGGATACGGCGAAACTGTAGGGGCGTGCATCAAATTCCGGTGGAAGATGCCCCGCCTGTTCCATGACTTCCATCATGCGGTCAATGCCCAAGCCAAGTTCTTCGATGTAACCCCACTGGAATAACCCATTGACCATACGCGGGTTGCGGCTGAAATGCTCATCAACGATGTTTTCGACAGTGATGAAACCGGGTAATCCGCCGGGGCTGATGACCTCAAGGCGATCCGAATACATACGAATTTCGATGCGTCGCCCGCGCAGGCGATAATCGCGGTGGCAGATGGCGTTGACGATGGCTTCGCGCACGGCAAACTGCGGGTATTCGTAGCTTTCTTCGCGCTCTAAGCCTTTGACAACCGCGCTGACTGCCATTTCGCTCCACACGATGTTCCACGCTGCTTCAATAAGGCGGGGGAGTGGACCCGTCAGTTCTTCGCGGCGGCTGTAACCTGCTAAGCCGTTTTCGCCGCGCGGGGTTTTGCCGACAAATTTAGCGAACACTACACCGCTTTGGGGAAGCCAATGCTGGGGATATTCTGTGAACAGCAGCACGCCGCTGACCGTCGGTCTGCCTGCTGCATCAATCGCCCCGATCTCGCGCAGCAAATCGTCAATTTTACCGTTGTAAGGGCGCTTAGTGCGTTCGGCACGCTTAGCGAGATACTCATCGAGCATCTTTTGGCTGAAGTCGTCGCGTGTCGCGCCGGGAACAGGTTCGCTTTCAAAGTCGCCTGTGCTTTTGGCACTTGCCAGTTTGAGAATTTCCTGACCGCCGAGAGGGCGGATTGATTTTTCGCTGCGGATGACGACACGCCCATCGGTGAGCGCGTGGAGTTCTATGCTGCGTGGCACGCGGAGGGCGAAGACGGTTGCGCCTTCGGCTTCAACAGGTTCCCAACTGCCGGTGACTACAGATGGGCTGCACAGCAAATCCGCCTCTTTGAGGGCTTTGCTTAGCGCCTCATTATCGGTTTTGCCGACAACATCGCCGTTGTCCTTCATGCCGACGACAAGCGTGCCTCCTTCGGTATTGGCAAAGGCGACCATGAGTTCGGCAATTTGGGTCGAGTCCGGTTTTTCGAGAAATGCGAGGCGAGGACCGGGACCATTCTTTAGAAAATCAGGATTTAACATGAGGCTAGTTTTTGTGTTTGTACACGCTGGTTTGCTGCGCGAATGGTTCACATTCTAACATAGAATGTCATTCGCCACAGTGAATGTGCGGGACTATAATCCAGTAATTATGAGCATACGACATTTACTGAACCTCACCAGCGATCATCTTCGTTCGCTGCCGATTTTGATTGTGTATTTGACCGACGGCTGTAACAGTCGATGCGTGACCTGTGATATTTGGCGCAGTCCACGCCGCAACATGAATGCAGCCTTGATCGACACCCTTGTAGACCAGATCAAGCCACTGGGGGTGCGTTGGGTTGTGTTGAGCGGCGGCGAAGCGATGCAGCATCCTGAGTGGGCACAAGCAGCGCGGCGGATGCGCGCCCAAGGCGCGCATGTTTTTCTGCTCACTAACGGGCTGCTGCTTCGCAAGCAGATCGATAGGGTTTTATCGAGCGTGGATGAGGTGATCGTCAGCTTGGATGGCGGCACAGCGGCGACGTATGAAGCGATTCGGGGCGTAGACGGTTTTGATCTGCTCATCGATGGGATCGGCATGGTGCGAGCGGGGGGAATTCCCGTAACGACTCGCACAACGGTGCAGCGCGCGAACTTTCGTGAGATGGCGCAGATCATTGATGTTTGTAAAGCTGTCGATGTGAATCATATCAGCTTTTTAAGCGTGGACGTGAGCAACCCTTTTGCATTTGGGGATCGATTTGGGCATGATGGGGCAATCCCGTTAGCGGGAATGACTCCGGCAGAGCATCATCCGCCGATAACGGCGCTAAACCGCGAAGATGTGCGCGAATTCGCGTCGCTCATTGATGCGTTAGAACAAAGGTACGCTGGCGATTTCGCAAGTGGACGAATCGCTGAGTCTCCGGCAAAGCTGCGGCGTATGGCTACGTATTTCGGTGCGCTGCATGACGATTCTCCATTTCCGCCTGTGCGCTGCAACGCGCCGCATTTGTCCGTCGTAGTAGAAGTTGATGGATCGCTGCGCCCCTGTTATTTTTTGCCGAAAATGGGCAAACTTTCCCCAAATGACAGGGACTTGGGTGTGGCTGTCAACAGCGCGGCAGCGCTCAATCTGCGGCGGGAATATCGCACGGGCGGGCGCGCAGAATGTGAACGGTGCGTGTGTCCGCTGCACAAAGGGGCGCGTTCGCTGCTGGCGTTATAGTCGATTCTGCGTGCCACCTAGTAACGGGTGCGACGATGTTTGAAAGGGGCGGTGCGATGATAGCGGATCCGCTGTTTTTGAGCCTGCTCACTGGCGCATGTGCGCTGTTTCTAGGGCGTTTGCTGCTCATTCTCAGTGGGATGCTCAAAGACCCCGTACTGCGCCAACTCCGCAGTTACAGCGACACGCTGCCGAGCTACTTCTTTATGCCTGCGCTTTTCTTGTGGATTGCGCTGTTCATGCTGTTTTTTTCCATGCTGATGATGGAAATTAGCGACACAAATTTCCCGGTATTTCTGTCTAGCTGTGCACCGTTCTTGCTGGCGTACCTAGCGACACGCTTTCCCGGAATGCTGATCAAACACGGATGGGTGCTGCTTCCCGCGTGGTATAGGGCGCTGCAAAGCTATGCTGCGCGCGATGATCAACGGCGAGTAGCCTATATGTGGCTGTCGTTACCACCGCGCCTACGCTGGCGATTCAGCGTGAATGACCGCGCGTTTTTGCAATGGGCAGACTTGGTGCTGCTAACGGCAGGCGTGTTTGTTGAAGATGTGTTCGTGTATCAGCGTGAGTATCATTTGAGCAAACGTCGCCAGCGTGAAGATTCTCCTCAAAGTGAGCATACATGAACCAATTTCTACGTCGTGTGCTTCGGCGCGGGGCGATGGTTCGCACGCTGCCTAGTCTTGAGGCGTATCAAAAGTGGGCGGGGAATTATCCTCCGCACGCCCACAACGCGCTCATGCGCGCCGAAGAAAACGCGATGCTCGACTTGATGCCGCCGTTACAGGGCAAATATGTACTCGATCTCGCCAGCGGGACGGGGCGTTATACGGAAATTGCCCGCGAACGCGGCGCGGCAAATGTGATCGCGCTCGATAACAGCGTGCCAATGCTGACAGGAAATCGTGCGTTATGCCGCGCCGCTGCCGCGATGGATTCCGTCCCCCTTGCATCTAGCAGCATAGATGTGGTGCTGTGCGGATTGGCTGTCGGGCATGTGCCATCGCTTGATGGCATGATGTGTGAAATTGCACGTGTGCTTGTGCCCACAGGCGCGGCGCTTATCAGCGATGTGCATCCCGTGTTGTTTAAGGGTGGAGCAAAGCGCACATTTCGCGTACAGGGACGAGTCTACGCAGTTGAGCATTACATCCACGAATACAGCGCGTTTCACACGGCGTGTGAACGCGCCGGACTGCGAATCCAATCCGTGCGCGAACCCCATCTATTGGACGCTGATCAACCACCGCAGGGGGAAAGAATGTTGGCACCGGTTGCAATTGTCTATCTGCTGCACAAGTTATGAAGTACCGCGCGTTGAAATCAGGCGATAAACGCCTGCCAGCACAGCGATGATGAACGGCGGCAGACACAGCGCGAGAAATAAGCGAGGCGCATCATCCAAACTGCTGAACGCGAGCCAAATTACAACGAATGCTGCGACACCGACGACTGCGAAAACCGCGCCAATGATGAGCGCTCGGTTCAACTGCTGCCGCCCGTTATCCGGTGAGGGTGAGGTCATGAGGAGTACTTTCCTTTCGATTCTTTTACAGACCTGTTGCAAGTCTTAACGGGTCTTTTGCTGCTTAAATTTCAGATTAGGTCTACACTTACTATTGACAGATGGTGGCATCAATGGGGGTGCCTACATCGACTGCATAACTATACTCACGAATCTTGCTGAAGGAGTCTAGAGTGAAGATTTCCCGTTCTCAATGGCTGCGTGTACTGGCAGCACTTGCTCTGATGCTGGCGCTCGTATCTTCTGTGAGCGCGCAAAAGGACACGGGCACCACAGGCGGCGGTGATGCTCCTGTCGATGAAGATATTGATCCTACGGTGCTGAATCTGCCTTTGCTTGAAGATGGCGAAAGCATCGACCTGAGCTTTGCGAACACTGACGGCGCGCTGCTCGTCGCGTTCAATGCCAGCGAAGGCGACGAGGTGACTATCAGCATGACACAGACGAACGACAACCTTGATCCATATCTGGTTGTGTTCAACTCGGTTGGGTTGATTCTCGCAGCCGATGATGACAGCGGCGATGAACCCTTATCTTCGCTGATTGAGGATTTGGAAATTCCTGCTGACGATTCGTATTTTGTGCTTGCGACATCGTTCTCCACCCGTAACGCGGCATTAGATGGTCAGGACGGGGAAGACCTCACGTTTGAAATTACGGTGAGCGGCAATACTCCGCCCGCTGATATTCCCGAAGGCTCGTTCGCGTATTCGACCTACGGGCTGGAAATTGGCGAGAGCATCGATATTGAAGTCACCGAAGAATATCCTGCGGCGTTCATCACGTTTATAGGCAGTGAAGGGGACGAAGTTACACTGTCTGCGCCATCAGATGAACTTGACACGCTGCTGATGCTGTTCGATTACACGGGGGCGCGCATCGCAGTTGATGATGATGGTGGCAGCGAACCGCTGGCGGCGGAGATCGCAGATGCGGAACTGCCATTGGAAGGCGTGTACTTCGCAATCCTAACGTACTACAGCTATCAGAGTTTCCCGGACAGCGGCTTGATTAGCGAGGGGATTGTCGAGTTTAGCATCGAGTAAGACTAAACGAGTCAAGCACGTACATAAAGGCGGTGGGGGTAATTCTCACTGCCTTTTTTGTTGGGGAGAGTGCAGCGGCTACAATTTGTGCAGCAACCTAGAAACAGGATTTTTGAGAGGTGAAAAGTGCAATTTTTACACGGTGGTGAATTGGTGGCGCGTTCGTTGAAGGCGCAGGGCGTGAATACGATCTATACCCTGTGCGGAGGGCATATCGCGCCGATTTATGATGGTTGCTTGAATAATGACATTCGTATCATTGATTTTCGGCATGAACAGGCGGCGGCACACGCGGCGGACGCGCACGCCCGCTTGACACGCAATATCGGCGTAGCAGTGGTCACGGCGGGACCCGGTGTGACGGATGCGGTCACGGGGGTGGCAAATGCGTATCAGGCTCGCAGTCCGATGTTTCTGTTAGGCGGCGCTGCACCATTAGCAACAAAAGGCATGGGCGCGCTTCAAGAAATGCCCCAGACAGATATGTTCAGGACGTTCACCAAAGCCAGCATCACCATCGAGAATACGGCGGATATTCCCGCGCAGTTTCATAAGGCGTACAAAATAGCACTGAGCGGGCGACCCGGTCCCGTTTTTATCGAACTACCGTTTGATGTGTTGTTCAACGCAGTCGATACGATGCCTATCCCTGACAGGGTGATGATTGAGCCGAATCAGCCGGATATAAGCGCGATGCAGCGCATTTTCGAACTGCTGCGCGCGGCGAAAAAGCCCGTGATCATCGCCGGAACGCAGGTGTATTGGGATGAGGCTCATATGGCACTGCGCGAACTAGCAGAGCAAACCGGAATACCTGTATTTACGAATGGGGCAGGTCGAGGCACACTGCCGATGAATCACCCAAACTGCCTGAAGTCGGCACGATCTGCGGCGACACGTGCCGCGGATGTCGTTGTGTTGATTGGCACACCGCTGGATTTTCGGCTGAAGTATGGGCGTGAGGATTGGAATGCTGATGCTAAATTGATACAGATTGAAAATGACGCAAATGAACTCAATCACAACCGCACGGCTGATGTAGCAATCACGGCAAACGCGCGGCTGATACTTGAAGCGTTGAGCGAAGGATTGCAAGGGATTCGCTTTGACAATTGGCTGAGTGAAATGCGCGCCGAAGAAGACAAACGCTCGGCAAAGCAAGAATCATGGACGCAAATTGACGGATCGCCTGTAAATCATTTCCGGTTTGCAGCTGAGATCAACAAGTTTGTCGATGAGGAAACTATCATCATTGGCGATGGTGGCGATATTGTCAGCGCGTGCGCGAAGGTGATTAATGTGACGCAGCCCGGACAATGGCTCGATCCCGGTCCGTTGGGGTGTTTAGGGGTAGGCGTGCCGTTCGCTATTGCGGCGAAGCATTTAAATCCTGACAAAAAAGTGTTGATTTTGAACGGCGACGGTTCATTTGGGCTGAACGGTTTTGAATTTGATACAGCGGTGCGGTTTGATCTGCCGGTGGTGAGTATCGTCGGAAATGATGCCGGATGGGGACAAATTCGCACGCCCGCGCTCAACATGCTTGGAGAACGGGGGCGCGTAGCAACATCACTGTCGCTGACACACTACGAACAGGTCGTCACAGCGTTAGGTGGTCACGGGGAATTTGTCGAAGACCCGACGCAAATTGTGCCCGCATTGGAACGGGCATTTGCCAGCGGCAAACCCGCCTGCATCAATGTGCCGCTTGATCCCGAAGGTATGTCCAAGACGGGAGCGAGTACGCCGTATATTGTGTAGCTAAAGGACAAAGCCCATCGCATGTGATGGGCTTTGTTCAGTGTCTCGGTTAGCTTGATGCAGCGAACAGACTCAACCGCCACCCGCCGACTGGGCTGCTTCTTGTTCTGCGATGCGTTCGGGAGAGCAGAACAGCCCTTCGATAAATGCCTGATCCAGCTCTTGCAATTCTTCAAAGCTGACATCGGGCAGTGCAGGCTCGTCTTCTGTGCTTACACCGTCTTCAATCACGAAGTCTGCCATATCCAGCAGCGTTTGAGGAATTTCGACTCCCTGAGCCGCCGCCGAATCAAGATTAATTCCCGTGCGTGTGCCGGGTTGTTTAGATAGTCCGGTAGTCGCAATGTCAATCTCGCCATTCAGATAAGCGATCAGCACACGGGCAGTATCCACCCCTTCCTGATAATAGCTTAAACCCGCTGCCACAGTTACACCGCTGTAAGCCTGCGCGCTGTCGGCAAAGAAAACGGGGATACCGGTTTCTTCCGCAACCGCGAGAATGGCAGGCAGCCCGTTGCCGACAGTGCTGTCAGTGGGAATGAAAATCGCTTCGACTCCTTCGTCTGCCAGCGCTTCGGCTGCTTCACCAGTTTCCGCCGTTTCAGCGACCGAGCGAACAATCAGTTCGAGACCGAGTTCTTCCGCTAAAGGTTCGATCAAAGCCATGCTTGCCACAGCGTTTGGCTCAGAGGTGCTGTAAATCGCGCCGAGCGTTTGAATGTCGGGGTTAACCTCGAATACCAGCGGCAAGATTGCCTCGAAGTTCGGTAGGGCTTGCGATCCCCACACATGATCGGGTTTGAGGCAGGAGGCTTGAGCAATACCTGACGCATAGGGTTCAGTGACGGTGTTGAACAGGATGATCGGCGGATCAGCAAGATCGGATGTCGCGTTGATAGCAGCCAACGTCACAGGAGTCGTGATTGTGATGATGACATCTGCACCTTGATCGATTGCGTCTTCAATTTGTGTATTGGCGGTGGGGACATCGATGTTGCTATCGTAGAGCAGCAGATTGATATTCTCACCATCGACATATCCATAGGCAGCCAGTTGGTCAAGTGTTCCCTGTAGTGAACGCTCGAAGGGCGGCAGCGGACCGAATTTGATGATTGCGACGGTAGGAATGTCATCCTGAGCTGCTACGGGCACAACCATAAGCACCAGCAGCACAGCCACGAAAATAAAAAGTGATTTACGAAACATTGCAGTCCTCCAGAGATATATTTGGCACGAATAATCTAGCTCTCGGCACTGATTAGGAATCCCCCAATCCCTGCTCCTTAGCTCAGCACCGCGCGATCCGTGAGTTCGGATGCCGAGTGCAGTTTGCGGAAAAGGTCGATCAAATCACCATATTGTAAGTTCGCCCGTTCCGCACCAGTGATGTCCGCGAGGATACGCCCTCGGTTCATCATGAGTACGCGATTGCCGATAGCCGCCGCCTGCTGCATACTGTGGGTGATCATGATGACCGTCAAGCCGTTTTCCCGCGCCAACTTCACCGTCAAGTCGATGACTTGCGACGACGCATTCGGATCAAGCGCAGCGGTATGTTCATCCAGCAGGAGCAGCTTAGGGCGCATCATCGTCGCCATAATGAGTGAGATTGCCTGCCGCTGTCCACCGCTTAGGAGACTCACATCTGTGTCAAGCCGTGTCTCCAACCCCAGATTCACACTGCGTACCAGTTCGTAGAACCACTGCTGGTTAGAGTCCTTGACCCCCGCGGCGAAGCCGAGTCGCTTGCCACGCAGCGCCGCCAGCGACAGGTTTTCGCGGATGGTGAGTCCGGGACATGTGCCGATTGCAGGGTTTTGGAACACGCGCCCGATGTGCAGAGAGCGTCGATATTCCGCCCAATCGGTGACATCAATTTGATCGAGAATGATTTTGCCCTTGTCAAGTGGCACACTTCCGGCAATGACATTGAACAGCGAACTTTTTCCGGCCCCATTCGCTCCGATCACGGTGATGAAATCGCCCGCCTCTACATCGAGCGAGATGTTATTTAACGCGGTTATTTCGTTCGGCGTGCTGGCGTTAAACGTCACGGTCACATTACGCAGAGTCAACATCATGCTGGCTCCTGTTCTTTGTTCCGCTTGCGGTGTGTCTGCCATTCATGCCAGCGTTCGGCAGCTTTGGGTGCTGCCAGCGCCGCTAGTACAACTAGCGCGCTGACCAACCGAATATCTGTTGTTGGCAGATTGAGCGCCGCAAATACCCACGCACGCGAAATATCGAACAGAATCATGCCCAACGCAGCGGCAGCGATTCTTTGACCCACCGAGCGTGGGCGAAGCAGCACTTCGCCAATCATGAGTGCGGCGAGACCGCGTATGATCACGCCGAAGCCGAGCGAAACATCGGCAAAACCAAGTTGCTGCACGGTTAGCGCGCCCGCCAGCCCAACTAATCCATTGGAAAGCATGAGCGTAAGTACAATCATGCTCTGATGATTGATCCCAACAGCCTGAACCAGTTGATTGTTCTGACCGGAAGACCGGATCGTCAGTCCGAGTTCTGTGTGCATGAACCAGTTTAGGATCAGCAGGACAACCATGACCACGGTGCCGATTACGATGATTTCCACAATGTTGTTCGACTGCCGCCGCATTTCGCTGCCAAACGTGTCCACCAGCCACGTCCGCATTGGGAGCTGAAATGGGGTTAGGATGGTATCCTCGTTTAACAGAGGTAAGTTGCTGCGCGCATCCAGAATTCGCAGTGTTACCGTATATGCGCCCGTGATGACGATGATGCTTGCCAGCAGGCTCTCTACTTTCAGCAGCACTGTGATCAACGAGGTAATCAGCCCAGCCAACGCGCCAGCCAATATCGCCGCGAACAAGGTGATCCCGGCAGGTGTTCCGGCGACGATCAGCGCCGCACACACCGCGCCACCGACGGCGAACGCGCCATCTACGGTCAAATCGGGCAAGCGCAGAATCCGAAACGTGAGAAAGACCGCAACGCCGACAAGGGAATAGGACAAGCCCTGTCCAATCGAGCCAATGTTGATGTTGAACAACCGCAGCAGTCCTACTGAGACAAGCGCGAGCATCAGCAGGCGAAACACGAACGGATTCGTGAATCGGCGCGGAAGGGCGGAAGCCCCATTTTCGCTTACGGGTGTAACCTTTGTTTTTGCAAACATAAACACATTTCCAAAAACTCCGCTCTCGTGATCTCTATGAGTCGAGAGCATGTCTACAAATTCGTTTATTATCCCGCTAAAGCCTACGCGCCGGCTGTAATCCCCCCATCAATGAACAAGACTTGTCCGGTGATATAGGCTGCTTCGTTCGATGCTAACCATGCATGAGCCGCAGCGATTTCGTCCGGCTCAGCGAAGCGTTTGAATGGAATGCCCTCAAGCAGTCCCGCGACGATCTTTTCGGGGATCGATTCGGTCATGCGTGTTTTTACGCCGCCGGGGGCGATGCAGTTGACGGCGATACCATAGCGCGCCCATTCCAATGCTAATGTTTTCGTCAAGCCGATGATCCCCGCTTTCGATGCCGAGTAATTCGCTTGACCGATGTTGCCAAGCGCGGCGATGGATGCCGTATTAACGATGCGCCCGTAATTGTTCTTCATCATTGGGACGGCGGCGCATTGGCTTACTAACCACGTCCCCTTTAAGTTTACATCCAAGACCGCGTCCCAGTTTTCTTCCGGCATGAACTGTGCTTGACCATCTTTGATGCGCGTGGTTAGTCCATCGCGGGTGATGCCTGCATTGTTGATCAAAATGTGCAGCGCGCCATACGTCGAAACGGCGGTGTCTACCATGAGTTTTGCATCTGTGCGTGAGGCAACACTGCCAATCACGGCGGTGGCTTCACCCCCCCCCGCCGTGATTTGCTGGCGAGTTTCTACTAAGGCATCTTCGTCTAGGTCAGAAAGCAAAAGTTTTGCGCCTTCTCTAGCGAAACGCAGTGCTGTCGCCCGTCCAATGCCGTTTCCTGCGCCCGTAATCAGCGCCACTTTATCTTTAAGTAACATGGAATAGTAACCTTTAGTTGATTTGACGCTTAAGGAGCAGCGTCCACAGCATA
The DNA here is from genome assembly GCA_034434595.1 of Anaerolineae bacterium. Classification (GTDB taxonomy): domain Bacteria; phylum Chloroflexota; class Anaerolineae; order Aggregatilineales; family Phototrophicaceae; genus Flexifilum. The sequence goes on along the minus strand of DAOTZD010000023.1, from coordinate 580,139 downwards.
TCGACTACAACTTCATCGCGCTGATTAAGCATTCGTGCGGCAAATTTAACAACACCGCGATCTGGCTTCGACGTTTCTCGCTTTTCGGTCACTTGCATTATGAGGCGAACGGTATCTCCAAATTTGACGGCGTTTTTATACTGAATATTCTGTTCCATAAGGGCAATCGTCGTTCCTGCGAACAACCCTGTCCAATTGGACATGCCTGTAGAGATAGCGACGGTAAGCATTCCGTGAACGATGCGTTCGCCAAATGGTGTGGATTTGGCGAACTCGGCATCGGTGTGCAGCGGATTGTAATCCCCTGATAACCCGGCAAAGGTGACAACATCGGCTTCCGTAATCGTGCGCGCCTGTGATTCGTAAGCTGCTCCGATCTCGAACTCCTCAAAGGTTAGTCCACGCTGCATATTTATCCTTCCTTTAGGCTGTTTTATTGGCGATCCCGTCCAGAAAAAGTTGAATGAGAAAATCAGCCATATCTTCGGCACCCCCTAATAAGCTGCGGCTGTATGGGCGCAAGGCAACCTCAACCAGCGCGACCAGTTCCCATGAAAGCAGTCGTGCGTCGATAGGTTTGATTTCGCCGTTTTCGATCCCGCTGCGGATAATGCGCTCAACCTGTTCTGGCACAGCGATTTGATAGGCGGCGATCAAGTCATGGCGCATCGGATCAGTGAAGATATTGATGTCACGGCGAACGAGCCGCAGCACATTTAGCAGTTCGTCGGGCATTTGCAAGAATGAAACCAGCGATTGGCGCAGTCGTTCCCGACAAGTTCCGGTGCTGGTGTCGGTAGTACCTTGCGTAACCGTCTGTATTTCGCGCAAAAAGTGGTGCATCATTTGCAGGTAAATATCCTCTTTACTAGCGAAATGATGGTACAGCGCGCCTTTTGACACGCCCGCAGCCGCCGCAATATCGGTGATCGTCACATCTGCATAATTTTTGTCGAGAAACAGAGTACGTGCTGCTTCAAGAATGCTGCTGACGGTAAGTTTCGATTTGGCATACGTCATAACACGTTGCAGTTTCGTAAACCCTATGTATAATAAAAACCGGATGTTCGGTATGTTTTTAGACTATAAACGACCTGTAGTTGGCTGTCAAGCACTTAGATTTTTTGGAGCGTCCATTTATGAATGAAATGTTTCTGACGCAGGGACTCAGACGGGCAGCACAAATTAACCGAAATGGAGTCGCTACTATCGACGGAGATCGACGGCATACATGGGCGGAATTTGAGCGCCGTGTGGCAAAACTAGCAGGGGCGCTGCTGTCATTAGGACTAAAAACGAACCAGCGCGTTGCTATTCTGTCGTTTAACAGTGACCGCTATTTGGAATATTTCTTTGCTGTTCCGTGGGCAGGCGGCGTGATTGTCCCCCTCAACGTTCGCTTGGCGCTGTCGGAATTGATCTATTTGATCGATGACTCTGGCAGCCAAATTCTGGTTGTGGATGATGCACACATCGCTATGCTGCCCCATCTCATCGCCAATACTGCCTCAATTCAGCAGGTGATCTACGCGGGAAACGGCGAACCGCCGCGCGATCTACTCGATCATGAGGCAATTCTCGAAGCAGCCGAACCAGCGCCAGATGCCGGACGCGGCGGCGCTGATATTGCAGGCATCTTTTACACAGGTGGCACAACGGGGCTTGCCAAAGGGGTCATGCTCACGCACACCAACCTCGTGAGTAATGCATTGGTCGCACTGCTGAACATTTACGAAGGTGAGGCATGGACATACTTGCATTCCGCGCCGATGTTTCACATCGCTGACTGTCAGTGGTGCGTTGGAGTCACGCTGCACGCGGGGACGCACGTCTTTATGCCGAAGTTCGTACCTGAAGACATGCTGCGGATGATTGAAGCGTACCGAATCACGCATTGTGCCCTCGTCCCAACTATGCTCAACATGCTGTGCAATGTTGAAGGGCGAGAAAAATACGATGTTATGAGTTTGCGCGGCATGAATTACGGTGGATCACCAATGGCTCCCGCTTTGATCGCCAAAGCGCGGCAAGCATTTCCCAAGTGCCGCTTTTTTCAAGGCTATGGACAGACTGAAACCGCGCCTAACGTCAGTATGCTAACGGATAAATATCATGACCCCAGCGGTCCATACGCGGACAAAATCAGTTCGGCGGGGCAGCCTGTGTTTACCGTTGAAGTCAAAATCGTGGATGTTTGGGATAATCCCGTCGCTTGTGGCACGATAGGCGAGATTGCTGTGCGCGGACCCAACATTATGGCAGGATACTGGAACAAACCGGAAGCCACCGAACTTGCGCTGCGTAACGGTTGGATGCACACGGGCGATCTTGGCTATATGGATGAAGATGGATTTTTGTACATCGTTGATCGCGCCAAAGACATGATCATTTCTGGTGGTGAGAACATTTATTCTGTCGAAGTCGAAAAGGTCATTTACCAACATCCGGCGGTGGCGATGTGCGCCGTGATCGCCATTCCCGATGATAAGTGGGGCGAAGCGGTTCACGCTATCGTCGTGCCAAAAGTTGGGCACGCGCTTAGTGAGGAAATGGTGATCGCCTACTGTCGTCAGTACATCGCTGGATACAAATGCCCGCGCAGCGTCGATATTCGCCACGAACCACTGCCCATGAGCGGCGCGGGAAAAATTCTCAAACGTGAGCTGCGCGCTCCCTTCTGGGAAGGCAAATCGCGCGCGGTCAATTAGTCGAATTTAGGAGAAAAATGGTGCGCGCAATTGATGTTCATGTTCATGTACCCGCTCCGCCCGATCACGCCTCCACAAAAGAAAAAGAGGCGATGGCAGGTTATTTCGGCGCGGGTCACATGCCCGTTACCCCAGACGAAATGGCTGCGACATACAAAGCACTCGACATCTTCGCGGTGATTTTCGAGATCGACTCTGAAACGACATCCGGCGAGTCTTATGTAGGCAATGATTATGTAGCAAGCATTGTCCAAAAATACCCGGAACAGTTTATGGGGTTTGCATCGGTAGACCCATGGAAAGGCAAGCTGGCGATCCGTGAACTGGAGCGTTCGGTCAAGGAATTAGGGCTGCGCGGTCTTAAGCTCCACCCAACCACACAGGCATTCTTTCCAAACGATACGCACTTTTATCCGCTGTGGGAAAAAGCAGCCGAATTAGGAATTCCGGTGCTGTTTCATTCCGGTCAGACCGGGGTTGGTTCCGGTACGCCGGGTGGGGGAGGATACAAGCTCAAATACTCGCATCCTATGCTGCTGGACGATGTAGCGGCTGATTTCCCGGAACTGACGATCATCATGGCGCACCCGGCGGTTCCATGGCAAGAGGAGCAGCTTGCTGTCGCGCTCCACAAAGGAAACGTGTATATCGATCTCTCTGGTTGGTCGCCCAAATATTTCCGCCCGATACTTGTTCAGTACATTTCATCTCTGCTCAAGGACAAGGCGCTGTTTGGCTCAGACTATCCGGTTTTGAAGCCGGAACGCTGGCTGCGCGACTTTGAGCAGCTTGATCTTAAAGATGAAGTCCGTCGTAAAATCCTGCTCGAAAACGCGCAGAAGGTGCTAAAACTTTCCCCTTAGAGCATGGCTGTAAACGCGGCGATAAGAAAGAAATACCCTAACAGAAACGGCGGGGATGTTCCCGCCGTTATACCCGCAACAAGCGCTGATTATCCCTTCTTGAAGATGAAAACTCCGTCTATCGCATCTATCAGGAAGCGCCCATCCTCACCCCTTTCGATCAGGTTGCCGGACACGCATTGATACCCATCAAGGCTGATTTGCGCCAAGGGAATTTTGAAAGCGGAGTCTGTGAACAATCGCACCTCGACATCGTTCTCGCTTATTTCGAGAGGTTCGGTAGTCAGCCAATGGACGGTAATCCCGTCGTGCATTCGCCAATGGAGCGGGAGGATTGCCCCGCGCCGTGCCGGGAGATGAATCGTATGACCATTGAACAGTGGTTCACCCTGCATCCAAATTTCCGTGTGAATCGGGTCGTCTTGAAAGTTGGTAATGTACAGGAAACTGCCCTGATCGCCTTCGGATACACGCACATCTGCCCAATCGGACATTCTGAATAAGCGCGGCAGCCCAATACGGGTCGCCATCGTATCAAATACACCCAAATCCTCCGGCACCATCGCGCCGAATGCCGCGCCAAGCATCATCACATGCCCCATGCCGACCTGCTTGATGAAACCAACGGTTTCGTCTCTGTCAGCGGTAGTGGCGAACACCTCGCCCACTTCGCCTGTGTACGTTTCAACAAATGAGGCAGGAATGTCACGTTCCTTGAAGGCGTGAATGTGCGTTTGTGTGAACGGCGGATCGACGCGGGCAATCTGTACGCCGAGCGCATCACGCAAAATCGTACACGGTGTGTGCCCGAAAGTTTCTTCGGGCAGCCGCCCGACAATCACGAGCTTACCGCCCTCACTCACATAATTCGCTAGCTTTTGTTGAATCGGCGCATCGCACGCCTTATCGAGCATCAGCCACAGAATCGGCGTTTTGGCGGAGTCGAGCGTGCCGCGCGCAAGTTCAATGCAATTGAACGGGCGGTGAGTCAGGGTCAGCCCGCGCGCGATGAAGTCGAACAGGATCACATCACGCTGGTGTGTGAGTGTATCGGTGAAAGGGCGGGTGAATTCGTTGTTGACCTCGGTCATGTACTGATCGAGGATGAAGCCAATTGTGGTCACGGTTTTGGGCTGTGCGACCACGAGCGCTTCGCCATACGCCCGAATCACATTCGACAACGAGCGGTAGCGATGATAATGGCGGCGCGTTGTGCCATCTTTGCGGATGGGCGGTCCCCAATCATGACGTTTGACGGGGCTCAAAATCGGGTGATTTTCACCCGCGTAGAATAAATAATGGTTGATGGCGCGCATCCCCAACGAAATCGAAACACGGCTGTGGAGGTCATACAGAGAGGATTGTGTGCCGCCGAAATCTTGATTGCCGCCGCTCTGGAATTCAATCGAAAACAGTGTTTGTTCGGGCGACTGCACCGCTTTCGTCATCTCGTTGATGAGGGTAATGTGATGCAGGTTACCCTCGTCGATGTGGAGTGGGTAAACATCAGTCGCGCTGATCATGCCGGGAATTTCCATCGCTTCGATCAACTGCGAGATTCCGATTGGAAAAGTCTTGCCGCCGTTGCCGAACCCGTGAATGTTGACGACGGGTGGTACTTCCATGCCGTGTGCGCGTGCCATATTCCACAATCTGGTCATGTATTCACGGATATACACGCGGAAGAAGCGGCGATAATCTTCGATCACGCGGACAGAGTCGGGTTGCGGATTACGGATGCGATCCATGAGATATAGGCGCTTCGCGGGGACATCAAGCGATGGATAGGGCGAATCGTCGTGATATGTCTTGTCCAGCCATTCCGCAAACCGGTTGATCGTATCTGGGTTGGTATCAATGATATTCCGCACCCAATGGATCATGCCCATCTCATTATCAAGCTGAATCATGATGATCTTGCCACCGCGTGTGATCTGGCGCGGCGCAAGCACAGCGAACACCGCCGCATACCACTCGTCAACACACTTCAAAAAGTCGGGTTGGAGGTAGCTGGCGATATTTTCGACCTTGCCATACTGGTTGACGAACGATGCGTGTGGGTATTTCTCGAACACCCATGGTGGAACTCCCTCGTTGATCGTCTCTGCCATAATGTACGGGCCGGGACGCGGGATGATCCAGAAGCCCATCTCCGTGGCAAGGTCAAGGAATCCCGCGAGATCGCGCAGCGGATGCGAATGTCCGTCTACGTCCATTAAGTCGGGTGTGGGTTGATGCCACAACCAAGGAATATATGCTGCAACTGCGTTGAACCCACAGTCGAGAAGCTGCTGAAGCCGCGCGCGCCAATCTTCACGCGGGCAGCGGAAGTAATGAAACTCGCCCGCGTGGATAAATACAGGTTGATCATCAAGGCGGAAGTATCCGCCGCTTACCGAAAATGTGGTCATACGTTATCCTTCGCGGGACGCGCGGAAGAACGTCCCCTATGCATACAGCGGGTTAGCGTTTTTTCCAGCCTAGAACGTTCAGCGCCTTTTGAATCTCGGCGCTGTTCGTGTATACATTCCAGATCAAGCCGCTCAAGTAGTTTTCCACCATCAGCATCGAGCAGCCTTTGTCGATACCGTAGAGTGATTGGCTGTACCATACCGGATTGGTTGCAAGGTTATAGGCATCGAAGAATCCGTATTTGCCCCATGTTTGCGGGTGATTGGTCACTAGATGCTTAATCATCGCCAGTGACTCGTCGGGTGTGAATGGCAGCGCGGAGATTGCCCCATAGATCGAGACAATGCCGTTGGGCGTGGGAGTTTCGAGCGCGGGGGTCGCACCGCTCACGTCATAGCCCCAAGGCGCGTCGCCCGCGCTGATTCCCCAACTTTTTTCGCCATATGTTTTGAACTGATCTGCATGATCGATGCAGAACTGGCGGTTAGCGAGGGTAGCGAGGCGGCTGTTATTGAACCAGTCAATGTCGTCAGCATCGACATAATGTGCAGTATCTAACCATGCCTCGCTGAACTGGTACGCGAACAGCGTCCCTCCGGGATTGATGATGATGGTTTCGCCATTAAAAGTGCCGGTATCGCGGCGGAAACCGTCATAAAGTCGGCGCGCGAGTTCTGGTTCCAACTGGCGCGCAGCTTGGAAGTACATCATTTTTTGCTCAGCTGCCATGTCCCATTGGCTGATGAATCCGGGATCACCATGTACATAATCGCCGCCCCGATCCGGGTTGTATGCCATCCGAAAGCGGACGAAGCCGTCCTGCTCGAATACGAGGAATCGCCAATCGACGCGGGAGAGAATTGCCTCTGCCAGTTCGGTGACTTCGGGATCGTCGAAATAAGCAGCCGCCGTGATCACACCGTTCAAACATAAGGCAGTGTCGATGGTGGAATACTCGCTTTTTCCGCGTCGTGTTGCTGTTTTCATGTCCAAAAAATGTACGAAGAAGCCGCGATGATGTGGCACTCGCTCAAGCAGGGTTCGCAGCGTCCCGCGTGTGATCTTCAGCGCACGCTGACGGGTGAGCCATCCACGCTCTGCGGCGATCACCCAACCAGAGAGGGTGAAACCGGTGGCAGCAATTGAGGCGATCTCCGGCGCTTTGGTGGTATCGACAGTTAAGCCGAAGCCGGGACTGTGCGGATCAAGGTTGGAATAGTCGAATAAAAACTGAACTGAGCCGTGCAGCTCGCGCATGAGCAGCGCTTGCATATCCATCTGTATTTTAGTCTCCTGTGGACGCGCAGAACCACGTTCTTACACGCCCCCTGATGATTCGCGTGCGATAAACCGTGTCGGGATGCGGTGCGGCTGAAACGGCGCTTCCTGTTCCAAAAAGTCTATCAACTGGCGGACAGCCGTCATTCCCCAGTCGATGCGTGACGCGCCGATGGTTGAGATCGTCGGCTGCATAATGCGCGTGAGCGGAATATCATCAAAACCAACGAGCGCAATATCGGTGGGAGCGCTTAAGCCGCGTTCGCGCATCGCCCGCAAGAAACCGATTGCCATCTGGTCATTGGCACAAAAGACTGCATCGGGCAGTATATCGTTCCCCAGCAACGTACACCCCGCTTCATAGCCGGAACTTTCGGTGAAGTTTCCTTCTGCAACTTCGACAGGCAGTCCGTGTCGTTCCGCCTCCGCCAAGAAGGTTGCCATCCGTTCGTGATTATCGAACGAATCTGCCGCACCTGTGACGAACCCCATCCGACGGCAGCCTCGCGCGTATAGGTGCACGAACGCTTCACGCACACCCTGTGGGTTATCAAGCAGCAGCGGCAGAATACACTCGTGTTCAAGAGCGCGATCCAGTACCACAATAGGAAAGCGGCGCGATGCAAGTTTCAAGAGTGGTTCGTCGGGGATTTTCGAATCGAAGACAATCGCGCCATCAACTTGACGATGTAGGAGCATCCTGCGCGGGGATCGGCTTTCCGGGCAAACAAGTAGTTCATAGTCAGTGTCGAGGATGACTTGATGAATCCCTTCCAGAATATCTTCATAAAACGAACCGCTGAAGCGCGAGATGAACACTCCCACTGTTTGCGTCTTGCGATGCTTCAGGTTACGAGCAAAGGCATTGGGGTGATAATTTAGTGCTTCAGCGGCTTCCAATACGCGCTTGCGTGTCGCCTCGCCAATGCTGCCAACTCCGTTCAGCACATACGAGGCGGTGGTCACGCTCACGCCAGCGTGCTTTGCGACATCTCGAATAGTGGTCATTTTCTACAAACTTTCACCGCTTGTGTTGACATCAAAAAATAAGTGTGCTACCTTCAAAAAAAAGAGTGAACCGTTTCACTTCCAGAGTAACGCAAGGTGCGTAAAAAGTAAACTTACACTTTTGTACGAGGATTCATGAGTAAGATATTCGAGAACCGTTACGGTTATTTTGCTGCTGACGGTCGGGAATACATCATCACCACGCCGTTTACCCCGCGTGTGTGGGGCAACGTCATCAGCAACGGTGACTACGGTATGATGATTTCACAAACCGGGTCTGGCTATTCATGGCGTGGCAACGCTGGTCAAAACCGTCTCACACGCTCCTTCCAAGACCTCATCCGCGATAACTGGGGCAAGTATTTCTACATCCGCGATTTGCAGCGCGGCACATACTGGTCAGCCACATACAAGCCCGTCATGCACCCCTTCCAGCATTACGAGGTCGCGCATGGCATCGGCTACAGCCGCTTCACCCATCAAGTTGAAGAAATTGAGAGTGTTCTCACTGTGTTCGTGGCGACGAGCGCCCCGGTGGAACTGTTCCGCTTGAAGCTGACCAATAAGAGCGATGAACCGCGTTCGCTGGATATTAGCAGCTATGCCGAGTGGGGCTTGGGTTTCGCGCCAGATGAACACCGCGAGTTTCATAAGCTGTTCATTACCACCCATGCCGAGCCAGAAAATCGCGCTGTGTTCGCCCGCAAATGCTTGTGGGGGTTCGCGGATGAAAAGGGGCGGCACAATAACATCGATTGGCCCTATACCGCGTTCATGGCTGCAAGCGAACCGCTCAAGTCGTTCGACTGTGATAAGGAAACGTTCATCGGGCTGTACAACAACGATGATCGTCCTGCTGCCATGTTGAGTGATGTCCTTGCCGGGCATACCGGACGCTTCACCGATGCTATCGCCGCGCTGCAAATCGGGGTTGAGCTTGCGCCGAACGAGTCGAAAACTGTCGTGTTCGTCATCGGCGCAGCAGAGGATGGACGTGAAGACGCGCACGACCTGATCCGGCGCTTCACTTCAGTTGAGTCGGCGGAGCAAGCCTTGGAAGGCGTGCGCCAATTCTGGTCGCGCTTTCTTGACCGTGAACATGTCGAAACGCCTGATATGGCGCTCAACGTAATGACGAATATTTGGTCGAAATACCAAGCGATCTCGTGCCGCTTATGGGGAAAATCGGCATTCTATCAAGTATCGGCGGGATATGGTTTCCGCGATCAACTGCAAGACTGCCAAGTATTTCTCGTCGGTGAACCGGAGTTCGCTCGCAAGCAAATTCTCATGCACGCGGCGCAGCAGTTTATCGAAGGCGATGTACTCCACTGGTGGTTCAGCATTCGTGGCGGCGGTCCGCGCACCAACTGCTCGGATGATCTGCTGTGGCTGCCGTTCATCTTGCACAGCTACCTGATGGAAACCGCAGATTATGCCATCCTCGATGAGCTAGTGCCGTACCTGAACGCGCCTGCCGAACCGCTGTACGATCACTGTAAGCGGGCGATTGAGCGGTCATTTTCGCGCTTTTCGCCGCGCGGCATTCCGCTGATGGGCGATCATGACTGGAACGACGGCTTGAGCGCAGTCGGCAACGCGATGAAGGGCGAAAGCTTCTGGGTGGCGGAATTCTTGTACATGATTTTAGGCGATTTCATCCCGGTAGCGCGGCGGCGCGGCGATGACCGCTTCGCGCAGCGCTGCGAAGTTGTGCGCGAAAGCCTGAAGCACGCGCTCAATCAGCATGGTTGGGATGGCGCGTGGTATTTGCAAGCGACAACAGATGATGGGCTGCTTCTTGGCTCACAGACAAATGAGGAAGGCAAAATCTTCCTGATGCCCAATACGTGGGCGGTGATTAGCGGGGCGGCGGATAACGAGCGCGCTCACATCGCCATGCAGTCCGTAACCGATTACCTGCTCAAGGATTACGGCACGCTCTTAAATTATCCGGCGTTCACACAACCTCGTACCGATGTGGGCTATGTCACTCGCTATGCGCCCGGCTTGCGCGAAAACGGCGGCGTATACACCCACGCGGCGACATGGGCGGTGTGGGCGTACACCGAAATTGGGCAACCGGAGCGCGCCTATGAGGTGTACCGCAAAATTTGCCCACCTAACCGTTCCGCTGATATTGACACCTACAAGGTCGAGCCGTATGCCATCCCCGGCAATGTCGATGGACCGTTGAGCGAATATTACGGGCGTGGAGGTTGGACATGGTACACCGGGTCGGCGCAGTGGCTTCACCGCGCGGCGACTCACTGGATTTTGGGGATTCGTCCACAAGAAAGTGGACTGTTGATCTGTCCGTCGATCCCGGCGGCATGGGATGGTTACCGCGTGACGCGGCAGTTTCGCGGCGCGACGTATGACATCACCGTTGAAAACCCGCAGCATGTCAGCAGTGGTATCGCTTCGATCATGGTTGATGGGCAACTTGCCGAGAGTAATATCCTCCCGGTCTTTGCCGATGGCAAGACGCATGTAGTCAAAGTCGTATTAGGGTGAACAAATCACCTAGAAAGGACGGCGGCGGCGAAAAATTGGTTTTGTGGGTGCGTTGATGTGTTCGGATGTTTACATTTTGTATACTGATCAGATAAAAGAGATGAAAAACATGCAGCACTTACCCAAATTCTTGCGTATCATCTTTCTCCTCGTTCTCGCGCTCGTGATGATGTCGATTGTACTGCCCACGCAAGCTCAGGAAGTCGTCATTCGGTATGCCAACTGGAATCTCGGCACAGAAGAAGAAAACAATCTTCAGCGTCAGCTCGTCGCGGCATATGTTGCGGCGAACCCCGGTGTCACCGTTGAGTTTGTCGATATGTCTGGCGACGGCAGTTGGGAAGAAAAATTGACCAACCTCGCGGCACGCGGCGAACTGCCCGACGTATTCATGGCGAACAACACGCCTTACTATATCCAGAACGACTGGGTGGCGGACTTAACCGAATTTGTGGCAGAAGACCCGGACTGGGAAGCTGTACCTCAGGTTCTGCGCGATGCCGTCACGTTTGATGGGCGTGTAGTTGGGCTGCCGAGCGCGCAGTTCATCATGGGTTACTTCATCAACCAAGACTTGTTTGAAGCTGCCAACCTCGACGCGCCCGCTTATGGCGTATCGGTGGAAGATTTCTTTGCCGCCGCAACCGCGCTGACCGATGTTCAGGCGGGTGTACTCGGCTTGCACGAACCCTTCCCGATTATGGGTTGGTATGCCAGCACGCAAGATGAGAACCTTGGCTGGTTCAGCTTTGATGGCGCTCACATGAATTATAACAGCGAAGCCTTCCGTGCCGGCGCTGATCTGTCCGCGCAGATGGTGCCGCACACATGGCAAGGCTTGACCGAAGAACAGCGCGCGACCTTCACCTCACAAGGACCATGGGAACTGTTCGTGAATCAGGAATCGGGGGCGGTGTGGGAAGGCGGATGGGCAATTCCGTCCTACGCGGAGAACGCCACATTCAATTGGGACTTTATTGGTATCCCCGGCGGTAATCAAGCGATTGTTGCCGACATTCTCGTGGTTAGTGCCATCGCCCCAGATGTTGCCGCCGCTTATGATTTCGCCCGCTGGATGAGTTTCAGCAGCGAAGGCTACATGATGGAAGCCGAACTAGCGACAGCCGCCAATGTTGTGCCAACCCGTATGCCCGTCACCATTACGCCGGAAACCATCGACCTGTACATGTCGTTCGTTGGTGAGCGTCCCGGTTTGCGCGCCGCTCTCGAAAACCTTGACGGCAGTCTTGTTGAATCGCTGGCGAAGATCGTCCCCGGCTACATCAATGCCCGTTGGGAAGGTCGCCCCGGTATTGATATTGGTGAAAACCTTGATGTTAGTATGGGCTACATCTTCGATAATGTGTGGACGGATGCGTACAAACTTGAGGACTATTCCGCCCAACTCGAAGAATATGCTAACGGCATTCTTGATGAAGCCCGTGCCGCGATTGCTGAGTAAGCGCTGAAATAAACAAGCACGCGGGGAACGTTCGCCTTTTGGCAGCGTTCCCCTATTTCTGGCGCGAGATGATTCGCCCATGCGCCTCATGTCGCGCCCTTTATGGTTGACCAAAACCGGAGGGCAGACGATGCGCTCGACAGGAAACCGCACACTCCGTTGGGGGATCATAATCTTGGCGCTGGTCATTGTGATGGCGCTGTTTGTGCCTGTAGCGCAGCCCGGCGAAGCACAGAGTACGATGGGCTGTGTCGCCGCGCCCCCCGGCACACAGGTGGGCTTACCCGCCGAGCAATCGCCGCACGCCCCCACCCCTTACGCGGGATTTTCCAGTCCTGCAAATGCGCTTGAAATCACCGCAGATCGATTCGGCGCACCACCCGCTAACGACGAACTCGCTCATCTATACACTAAGACCAGCATCCGCCTCATCAGCGGCGAGTCGATCCAGTTCAGCGCGACGATCCCCGCTGATGCCATGTATACCATCGCGTTCGATCATGCCACGCCTGTCGATTTTACTGTGTCGGAACTCAGCTTACGGGTAGATAACGCGCTCCCTGCGCCGGAATTCGGGAGGCTAATCCTGCCTGTATTCTATCGCGGTGTGAGCGATGTTTTTCCGAAGGATCGCTACGGCAATGACGCACTGATCCCACAGGTGCGCGACCTGCGCTGGACGACGAGCGCAGCGCGCAACGCCCATTTTGGGGATACCTACCCACTCCAATTGAGCCTCAGCGCGGGCGAACATCAATTCAGGCTGATGATGATCAATGGGGCGGCGTACTTGGGAAGCGTTTATCTTGTACCGTTCGCTCCCTACCCGACATACGAGCAGTATCGGGCGGCGCACACGGGCGGCGATGTCCCCAGCTTCTCAGTGGTGCTAGAGGCGGAACTACCCGCTTTCAAAAACGATACCAGCATCCGTCCAACCACCAGCCGCAGCATGACCGTCACACCATACGATACGTACTGTTTGCTCTTGAATATCATGGGCGGCACTGCGAACAATTGGATCAAGAGCGGTGGCACGGTCTATTATGAAGTCGAAGTCCCTCAAGATGGCTACTATGCGCTGACCTTACGCCAGCTTCAGAACTTGCGGACGAGCTTTACGGTGTTCCGGCGGATCACTGTCAACGGTGTTGTTCCTTTTGAACCCTTCAACGCTGTACCATTCCCGTATACGGCGGATTGGACGAACGTTACCTTGGGCAGTGGCGGCGAGCCATACCGCGTCTACTTGCACGCCGGTGTGAACGTAATTGGCATTGAAGCCACCCATGCACCCTATCAAGCTGCTGTCGAAACAATACAGGCGGCGCTGCTGGACATCAATACGCTGGCGCTGGAGATTCAACGCCTGACGGGTAACCGCCGAGACCGTTTCCGTGACTGGCAGATCACCAGCTACATTCCCGATATCGAAATGCGCTTGAATGCCATCATTGAACGCCTAGAAGATGATCAAGCGCTGCTGCTTTCGATTGATTCCAGCGAATCCTCACCGGAACTGCTCACCTACCGCATGGCGATTGAGAACCTGCGTTTTCTTGCTAATGACCCGGATATCATTCCCGTCTATCTCAGCCGCTTTTCTGAAGGCACGGGATCAGCGGCGCAGCAGTTGGGGTCACTGCTGCCGCTGCTGCAAAATCAGCCGCTTACGCTCGATAAACTGTACGTACATTCGCCCGATCAGCCGCCCGCCGTTCCAACAGTCTCGCTCGGTACTGCCTTATTGGAGGATGTGCGCCGCTTTATCTACTCATTCCAGCCCGATCCATATCTCGCCGCTGCCGAAGGAGGCGCGGACGAACTGGAAGTGTGGGTCAATCGTCCGCGCCAGTACGTTAATCTGCTGCAATGGATGGCAGATACCCAGTTCACGCCAGAAACGGGAATCCGCGTCAAGTTTTCGATCATGCCGGATGAGAGCAAGCTGATCTTGGCGAACGCGGCGGGTATTCAGCCGGATGTGGCATTGGGGGTCAGCACTGACCGCCCCTTTGAACTGGCGATACGCGGCGCGCTGTACGATCTTCGCACGCTGCCGGGATTCAACCAGTTCATCCGGCATTATTCGCCGGGATCGCTGCTGGGGTACATCATCAACGATTCGATTTACGCCATCCCGGAAACGCAGGATTTCTGGGTGACGTTCTACCGCCGCGACATTATGGAGTCGTTGGGGCTTCCCGTGCCAGATACATGGGATGAGGTGATCGAAATTCTGCCCGAACTTCAGCGCTATGGCATGAATTACAACACGCCGCTGTCTGGCGGAACTGGCGTGCGCGGTTTGTTGTTCACCGCGCCGTACATCTTCAACGCGGGGGCAGACCTGTACAGCGAAGGCGGCTTTGCGACAGGGCTTGAAAGTGATGCCGCTGTTGAAGGCATTCGCTTCATGGCAGAAAGCTTCACCCTCTATGGAATGCCACTGAGTACTGTTTCGTTCTTCGACAGCTTCCGCTACGGTAGGCTGCCGATTGGCATCACCAACGCGGCGACGTATATTCAACTTGGTTTTGCCGCGCCGGAATTGGGCGGCTTGTGGAGCATTGCTCCGTACCCAGCCACTATTCTTGCTGATGGCACGGAAAACCGCTGGACAACTGGATCAGCGCAGACGTGTATCATGTTCGCCAATACCGATATGCCAGAAGAGGGTTGGCACTTCTTGCAGTGGTGGATGTCCACAGAAACGCAGATTGCCTTTCAGGATCAAGTCCTGCTCAACTTCGGACGCGAGTATCTATGGTTTTCCGCTAACCTTGAAGCGCTTGCCGAACTGGATATTCCCGAAGAACATCGCGCCGTCCTGTTGGAACAAGCGCGCTGGGTGCGCGAACCCGTTCGCCTGCCGGGGAGCTACATGCAGGAGCGCGAACTAAGCAATATTTGGACTCGTATCGTCTTTGACGGCGTTAATCCCCGTGTGGCGATTGACCGTTCGGTGACGATCATTAACCGCGAGATCGAGCGCAAGATGGAGGAGTTCGGCTATCTGGTCGATGGTGAACGCGCCCGCGAGTTCCGCATCCCGACGATGGATACAGTCTTGGCATGGATGGAAGATGCAGATTAGAGTCCCTTTCCCCGGTTCGCAAGCCAAGCCGCAAACCACTGACGAGAATCCGTCCGGTGTGCGTGCATGGCTCAAGAGCGAAGGCAGCGCTTATGGCTTTCTCGCGCCTTACGCGCTGCTGTTCGTTGTCTTTATCGTTGTGCCTGTCTTGGCGGCCATTGGGCTGTCTTTCACCTTCTTCGACGCGATTCAAGCGCCGCGTTTCATCGGGCTGGATAACTATATTTCGCTGCTCACCCAAGATGACACATTCATGCGCTACGTGCTGCCCAATACGATCCAGTTCGCTGTGATCGTTGGTCCGGGCGGCTATGCGCTGGCGTTCATTCTCGCGTGGATGTTGGCACAACTTCCACGTCTGCCGCGCACGATCTTTGCCCTCATCCTCTATTCCCCTTCGATGACAGCAGGCGTAGCCATGGCAGTCGTATGGCGCACGCTGTTCAGCGGCGATCAAACGGGCTACCTGAACAGCTTCTTGATGAGTACGGGTATCATCAACGAACCAGTGCAGTGGCTGCAATCGCCCGACTACCTGATGACGATCATGATTCTCGTCACCTTGTGGAGCAGTATGGGAATCGGTTTCTTAGCGATGCTGGCAGGCATTCTGGAAATCAGCCCAGAATTGTACGAAGCCGCCGCCATCGACGGGATGAGCAGCCGCTTGCAGGAGATTTTTCTGATCACCATCCCGTCCATGAAGCCGCAAATGCTGTTCGGCGCGGTCATGGCGATTGTCAGTACGTTTCAAGCGGGCGCGATAGGTGTCCTCTTAAGTGGCTCGAATCCCACACCGCAGTACGCCGGACAGTTGATCGTCAACCACATCGAAGACTATGGCTTCTTACGCTTCGAGATGGGCTACGCCGCCGCTGTGTCCGTCGTTCTCCTGCTGATGGTTTTGTTCTTCGCGCGCGTGGCGAACCGCTTGTTCGCTACAGATCGCTAAATCAGGGGGACACTCAACATGGCTGTCCAATGGATCAAGCGTTACACAGGTGTTCGCAACCGTGGGATTAACCCGCGCGGCTTTCACATCAGCCAGATCAAGTTTTATGTCGTCTTGATCCCGCTGTCGGCTTTGATGCTGCTGCCAATCATTTACATCTTCTCCAGCGCCTTCAAGCCGCCGGATGAATTGTTCGCTTACCCGCCGCGTTTCTTTGTCACCAACCCAACGACGAAAAATTTCACTGACTTGCTCAATTTGCTGTCTACGTCAGGAATTCCGATCAGTCGCTACCTGTTCAACAGCATTTTGATCACAGTGGTCACCGTGTCATTGTCGATTTTTGTCTCAAGCGCGGCGGCGTATTCGCTTTCCAAGAAGAAATTTAAACTCAAACAGATTTTGTTTGCTGTGAACAATATCGCGCTGATGTTCGTCCCAATCGCGGTGACGATCCCGCGCTTTTTAGTAATCGAAAATCTCGGCTTACTCGATACATTCTGGGTACATATTCTGCCCGTTTTGGCGATGCCCGTCGGCTTGTTCCTGCTCAAGCAGTTCATCGACGGCATTCCCGATGAGGTGATCGAAGCAGCACAGATTGACGGCGCGTCTGATGTGTGGATTTATCTGCGAATCGTACTGCCGATGATCCAGCCCGCGTTGGCGACGATTGCGATTCTCACTTTCCAAGCCGCATGGAACAATGCCGAAATTTCGACGCTGTACATCAACAATGAAAGTTTGCGAACGCTCGCCTTTTATCTCAGCACGCTCACCACTACCACGACGGGCGCGAATGCCGTCGCCGGGCAGGGATTAGCAGCAGCAGCAGCGTTGATTATGTTTGTACCTAACCTCGTTATCTTCATCATCCTTCAGCGTCAGGTGATGAGTACCATGTCGCATTCGGGGTTGAAATAACATGAACGGAAATCCAACGCGCAGCGCAAAAGCAAACGTTCACCGAATCCCACTCCTTTTGATGTTCACTATCGCGCTCATGGCGGTCACGGTGCAGCCTGTCGCTGCGACCACACCTTACACCACGTGGACCCTGGGACCGGGCGGCTTTTTTGTGCCGGTGCAGGATGCCTATACCCCCCTAGATCAAATTGATCTACCCGTGAATTTACCGGAAGATATGTTCTTCGCGCCGGACGGTTTTTTATATGTGGCGGATACGGGCAACGGGCGCATCCTCAAGCTCAATCAATCGTTTGAGGTTGTGGGTGAATACGGCGCGGATGTGCTGGAAGCGCCCACCGGTCTATACGTCCATGCGGATGGCACGATGTTTATTGCCGACAGCGGCAGCGACACAATTGTCATTCTCGACCATGACGGCGCGATGATCAACCAATTTGGTAGACCGGACGAACCGTTGTTTGGCGCAAACCGCGAATTTTTGCCGCGTAAAATCGCCGTCGATGCGCGTGGTAACCTGTACATCGTCAGCGAAGGGTCGATTGATGGGCTGGTGATGATGACTGCACAGGGTGAATTCATCGGCTACTTCGGCGCGAATGACGCGGATATGTCGCTCAGAATGATCCTCCAGCGGTTGTTTTTGACGGAAGAACAGTTGGAGTCATTCATCCGTAACGAGGCAGCATCGCCCACCAATCTAGCCATCGATTCGCAGTCGCTTGTTTACACCATCACCAGCGGCACACAGCCAAACCAGAGTATCCGCAAATTCACTGTGAGCGGCAGGAATTTAATCGATGAGGTATGGGGCACGCGCAGCTTCCGTGATCTTCATGTTAGTGATGAAGGCTTGATGATCGGCGTAGATGGCGATGGTGAACTGTACGAGTACGATACCAACGGTGTGCTGCTGTTCACTTTCGGCGGGATAGATCGCGGTGATCAGCGCTTGGGGCTGCTAAGTGATCCCACCGCCATCGAACGGATTGGTGAAATGATCGTCGTGCTGGATCGTGGAAAAAACGCGCTCATCACTTACAGCGTGACCGATTTCGCCCGTCGTCTGCACGAAGGTGTGCGCCTGTATATGAATGGCTTCTATGAGGAAGCGCGTCCATTCTTTGAGGAAGTGTTGACCTACAATGGGCTGGTGGTATGGGCGTATCAAGCGATTGCCGATGCCAATTTCAACGAGGAGGATTTTCGCGGCGCGCTTGAATACTACCGTTATGCCGAGGATCGTGCAGGGTATAGCGAAGCCTTCTGGGAACTGCGAAATGAGGTTTTGCAGCGCTATCTTGCCAGCGCGCTGGGCGTGTTCGTGGTCGGTTGGGTCGGCTTGAGCGTGTTTAACCGTTTTGAGCGTCGCCGCCACTGGCTTGATCCGGTGCGCCGCTGGTTGGGCAGCCTGCGCCAGTATCGCCTGATCGATGATTTCGTGTTCATGTTCCGTTTCATTCGCCAGCCTGCCGACAGTTACTATTACATCAAGGTGAATCAACGCGGCAGCCTTACATTCGCCCTATTGATCTACGTATGGATCATTCTCGTGCGCGTGCTGTCGATGTACCTGACGGGATTTGTGTTCAACCCGTATTCTGCCGCGTGGCAGATACACTTTGAAACCGAAGTCACTTACACATTGATTGCATTTGTGGTATGGAATGCCGCCAACTATTTGATCGCGTCCATTAGCAATGGTGAGGGCAGCTTACGCCATATAATCATTGGCACTGCGTACAGCCTGTTTCCGTATGTCCTGTTCGCCTTCCCGATAACACTCCTCAGCAATCTGCTCACGCTTAACGAAGTATTTTTATTCAACTTCTCCATGCAGATCATCCTCGTGTGGTCCGGTATCATGCTGATCATCATGGTCAAGGAGATTCACAATTTCACTGTCAGCGAGACGGTGCGTAACTTGCTGGCGACCCTGTTCACGATGGCAATCTTCCTCTTGACTGCCTACATCTTGTATGTGCTGTTCAACCAGCTTTACGAGTTCATCCTCGCCATCATTCAGGAGGTCGGGCTGCGTGGGTAAACGATTATGGTGGACGCGCAAAAGCATGTCCCGTTACATGCTGATCTGGTTCCTCATACTGATATGCGCTCCGTCTGCTTTAGCGCAAGACGACGCGCCGCCGTCTGTTTATCAAGTCGCAGCCGAGAATAACTTGTTCCGGCTGGAGGTCGATCACACCACGCTGGCATTTCGTCTGACCGACAAGCGCAGCGGTTACGTGTGGCAGTCCGGCTTGGATACGCTGCTCGACGGGGACCGACTGAATACTTCGTGGCGAACCTTCGCGCAGGGCGGCATCAGCATCGAGTATTTTGATGCGCGCGCCACCAACCGCCGTATTTCTTTGGGTAACAGCGAACATGTGCTGGACATCACCCCGCTTGAGAATGGGATCGCCGCACAGGTGACATTTACCGAAGTGGGGATCACCGTCGGGATGCGGCTGACGTTGGAAGCGGATGGCGTGCGAGTTGAGGTGCCGTTTGAGTCGATCCTTGAGGAAACCCCTGACTTCCGCCTGAGCAAGGTTTATCTGTACCCATTTTTAGGCGCGGCACGTGGTGCGGAGATCGACGGTTATATGGTCATCCCCGATGGCGCGGGATCGCTCATCCGCTTCAGCGAGACAACACGGGCGCAGAACATGTTTTACGGGCGCTATTATGGGACGGATGTCGGCATGACCGGCGAACTGCCTTACGATCCGCGTGTGACCACGCCTATCCCCATCTCGTACCCGGCGTATGGCGTTGTGCATGGTGAAGGCGAGAACGCTTTTTTGTCAACGGTAGAAGAAGGCGCGGCATACGGTGAACTACACATCCACCCGTCGGGCGTGATCACCAACTTTAATTTCTTGTACAGCGCTTTTATCTATGCCGAGTCGTATTTTCAGGCGACGAATCGCAGTGGCGCGGGCGTGACCGTTGTCCAGCGCGAACGCAACGAGTTCAACGCCGTGCTGCGTTATCGCTTCTTAACGGGCGAATCTGCGGATTATGTCGGCATCGCTCGCGCCTATCAAGACGTGCTGATCGCCGAAGGGCGGTTGTGTCAAATGCCCATACCACCGGGCGAAAATATCGGCATTCATCTTGAATTCCTTGGTGGCGATAAAGAGCGCATCCTTGTATGGTGGCGCTTCATCCCCATGACCACCGTGCCGCAGATGCGCGAGATTCTTGCCGATCTCGCCCTGCCGAATACCGAAGTTGTGTTTTATGGCTGGCAGCCTTACGGCGCGTCGAGTATGCCGCCGCTCACGGTCACGCCTGATGGCACGCTCGGCAGCGTGGGCGAGCTGGTTGCGCTAGCGGACGAGATTCGCGCGAACGGCGGGCAGCTATCGCTCTACTTTGACCCGCAGTTCGCTTTCTTCGATGAGCCGGGATATTCCCCCTACACCGACTTGGCGATGGCGATTTTGAATACCGAAATTTTCGGCTATAACCGCTTGCCCGGACTTTACATGACTTACGAGTCAATCGAACGTCGCTACCGCTCGCTGGCAGAGTCCGCCGCCGCACATGCGCCGCTCGGCTTAGCAATTGATGGTGTAGGCAGGATTTTGTACAGCGATCACCGCGATTCCGCCTCACTCAACCGTGAAGAAATGCGGCGTGCCTATCAAACGCTGTTCGCAGACGCGCCCGTGCGGTTAGGCATGTATGCCCCGAATGACTATATGCTGGGCGCGGTGAGCGCCTACTACCACATTCCCATCGACGACAATGGCTACATTTACACTTCACAGTCAGTCCCGTTTCTTCCGATAGCCCTGTCCGGCTGTATGCCCTATTACGGAAGCCCGCTCAATTTCTCGTCCAACCGTGAGGGTGATCTGCTCCGCCATATAGAATACGGCGTATACCCGGCATTTTTCCTCACCTACGAAGATACAGCGAATATGCTCAACACACCGTCCATCTGGATGTACTCGTCTTCGTATGAACAATGGGGTGAGGACATTCGCCAGACCTATAACACCATCAACGCTGTTCTCGCGCCCGTGCGCGGACAGCGCATCACCGGGCACACGCTGTTGATCGATGGTGTGTTCATGACCACCTATGCCAATGGGCGGCAGATCGTCGTCAACTATCTGGATCGCGCTTACAACCATGACGGCACATTGATCGAGGCACGAAGCGCCGTCCTGCTAGAACCGGAGAATTCGCCATGAACAAGCGCGCATCCTTGCGCCCCGAAATCACGCTGCGCGCACGTGAAGCGCTCACTGGGTGGGGTTTCATCCTCATTTGGGTGATTGGTTTCGCCCTGTTCACGGCGATCCCACTGTTCGAGACGCTGCGTTACAGCTTTAACCAAGTTTCGGTGACGGCGACCAACATCCAGCTCAATTTTGTCAACTTCGCCAACTATTCGCGGGCGCTGTTCACTGACCCCACCTTCGTTGAACTGTTGATCGGCTATATGATTGAGACGTTAGTGAGCGTCCCCATCGTGATCATCTTCGCCATGATCATTGCTCTCTTTCTCAATCAAAAGTTCCGCTTCAAAGGCTTGTTCCGCGTGATCTTCTTTCTGCCCATTGTGATCACCAGCGGACCGGTAATCCGCGAACTGACCGCACAAGGGGCAGCCTCCGCACCGGGAATCGCCAATATTCCGGCAGTGGTGGACTTTTTGCAGGAACTGCCGCGCGCGCTGCGTGGACCAATCGAATATCTGCTCACCTCGTTCATCCTGATCTTATGGTTTAGCGGCGTGCAAATTCTGATCTATCTATCCAGCTTGCAAAAAGTTGATCGCAGCGTGTACGAAGCCGCCGCCATCGACGGTGCGTCTGCGTGGGAGATTTTCTGGAAAATTGTTTTGCCTGCTTTATCGACTGCCACATTGATCAACGCCATTTACACCATCGTCACTCTGTCTCATTTTTCGGAAAATCGCGTGATCCGCTACATCTATGAGCAAACCTATGATGTGCAGGGCGGCATCGGCTATGCCAGCGCGCTGGCGTTTTTATACTTCGGTGTGATGGTGATCCTGCTAATAATCGTGTTCTTGTTTCTGTTCCGTTGGGTGCGGAGGGCGACCCGATGACCACCATGTCCGCGATTCTGCGTCACCCTGCTGTCGAACGAATGCGGGGACTTTTATTTGGCAGCCGCGCCCATCGCGGGTGGGTGTTCACAGCGGTCTTGTATGCGCTGCTGATCGCTATCGGATTCGTGTACTTGCAACCGCTTCTGTTTATGTTTGTCACCAGCATCAAAAGCCCAGATGATCTGCTCAACCCGATGGTGCAGTGGGTGCCGACGACACTCTACCTCGGCAATTACGAGCGTAGTTTGCGCGTGCTCGATTATGGAAATACGCTGCTGTCTTCGATTGCCTTGAGTGTGACTCCGTCCCTGCTGCAAACGGCGGTTGCCGCCGTGATCGGCTATGGGCTGGCACGCTACCGTTTTCGCGGTAAGTCGATCATCTTTCTCTTGCTCTTGGCAACATTCGTCATCCCGCCGCAAAACACAGTGATCCCGCAGATGCTTCGCTACCGCGATATTGGCTTACTTGGCGATCCATTGGCGATCATTTTGCCCGCCGTGCTCGGTCAAGGTTATCGGAGCGCGATCTTTATCCTGATCTTTTACCAGAGCTTCATTTCGCTGCCAAAAGTGCTGGAAGAATCAGCGCGGCTGGATGGCGCGAACGATCTTCGCATCTTCCTCAGCGTCGCGCTGCCGTCCGCGATTCCAGCGATGATCGTCTCGTTCATTTTCTCGGTGGTATGGTACTGGAACGAGACATTTCTCACGTCGATTTACTTGGAAGGTGGCGTGACTACACTGCCGATGCAGCTCTCGCGCTTTACACAGGCTTACGAGAACCTGTATCCGCCGGGGGTGGTCAATATCTTTGAGCGGCTGAACGAAGCGGTCAAGATGGCGGGGACATTCCTCAATATTCTGCCGCTGTTGGTGATGTATTTCGTGCTACAGCGCTGGTTCGTCGAGTCAGTCGAGATGACGGGGATCACCGGGGAGTAAGGGCTGTCATCCCTCTACTCAATCCCAACGAGCGGCAACACGCGCAGCCGACCCAACGTCGCTCCTGTAAGGATGCTAGGCAAGCAGCCGAGTCAGAGGCGATGGTGTGAGGCACTGTCTCGATCTCTGTGCCGATAAACGCTGTGCAGCGAGTCAACTGCGCTTTCGATTGAAACGCAAGGCTTTTGTGTAGTGGTTTTGTGGATTCAACCTTAACTCACACAAGAAAAAAAGCCCTTGAGACAGTTCCTAAGGGCTTTTCTTCATTGTAGATAGGCTGAGGGACCTGGATTCGAACCAGGATTAACGGATCCAGAGTCCGCGGTTCTACCGTTGAACTATCCCTCAATGGTGAGGGGTATAGTAGCACGCGCACTAGGGTTTATCAAGGCTTAACCTACGGTGAGTAGGCGGAGCATTCACCCCTATACGAGAGTAGGCGCATCGGCGTAGTGTTCGACTGCATAGCTTAAACGCTGTTCGACGCGCGCTTGCCCCATCGTTTGCATGATCTCGTAAAGATCGGGCGTGTTGGTTTTACCGGTCAACGCAACACGAAGCACCATCATCATATCGCCAAAGTGTCCTTTATAGCGGGTTGGGTCTTGTTTGTACGTTTTGGCATCGCGCGCGAAACCGTTTTGTTCGGCAAATTCGCGCATATTCGCTAGCCATGTTTCTTTAGGTGTGGACAGGTCAAATGTGCGGCAGTAATTGATCACCGTCGTGATAGCTTCTTTTCCGACACTCGGCATCGGATAGCCATGTGCAGAGACATGATCGTAAAACAACTCATCGAAAAAGAAGCCAAGCGCGCGTTCTACATCTGACCAGTTGACGATATCCTTGCGTGGCGCGGGTGTAGTGCGTTCGACATTAAACACCCGCAAGGCGTAATCGCGCTGTGTTTCTAACACTTGTGCCAGCTTAGGATGATACTGTTTCGCCCATGTCAGCGCATATGCATAGACTTGCTCGGCTGTGTAGGTGGCAACAACATCTTTGCTGATGTCGTTCAGCTTAACGATGTCAAACAATGGACTGCTCTTGCCCATCTCTTCCAAGCGCACGCGAAATTCGCTGTTGGGTGCGGTTGGGTTCGCTTTACGCCAATCCTGAAAATCGGAATTAGCGAGATTGAGCAGATATTCTTCAACTGCCTGCACTGGATAGCCCGCTTCGTAGTAGTACATCATACTGGCTTCGGGGTCTTTGCGCTTACTCAATTTACGCTTGCTCGTGCCATCCATTTTGGCGATGGGCGAGATGTGCGCGAACATCGGCGCGGGTTGTTCGATATAGTCGAATAACTGCAAATGCAGCGGCGCGGATGGCAGCCATTCATCGCCGCGGATGACCATGTTGACGCGCATGAGCGTGTCATCGACGACATGCGCGAAATGATAGGTCGGCAGTGAGTTTGATTTGAGCAGCACTGTGTCCTGATCGTTTGCGGGCATGTCCAAATCGCCCTTCACTTTGTCATGAAAGCGCACACGAGCATCCGTCGGGTAGGGAGCGCGCACACGAATCACCGGACGTTCGCCTGCATCAAGCCGCGCTTTGACTTGTTCCACGGAGGCTTCACGCCAGCGGGCGAACTCACCGTAGTAACCGGGTTTGACCTTTTGCGCTTCTTGATTCTTGCGTAAGTCGTCAAGTTCATCTTCGCTGTCGAAGGCGGGATACGCCAGTCCTTTAGCGATCAAGAACTTGGCGAATGTTTCGTAGATTGCCACACGCTCGCTTTGTGTATACGGCGCGTAGTCCCCTGCTTCAATTTCAGGATCAACCGACACAACACCTTCATCGGGGCGCAGATCGAAGTTGATCAAATTGCGGACGATTTCTTCGATGCTGCCATCTTTTTCCCGTTTCTTGTCGGTATCTTCGATACGCAAGAAGAACACGCCGCCCGATTGATGTGCAACACGCCGCGAAATCAATGAGGCGTAGATACTGCCAATGTGAACAAATCCGGTTGGGCTTGGCGCGTAGCGCGTGACCAGCGCGCCCTCCGGCAGTTTACGCGGCGGATACTTGGCATACCAGTCGTCGGGCGTTTGCGTGACGTGCGGAAAAAGCAGCTGCGCGAGTTCATGATGGCGCTCGGTCATGTGAGGTGAACCTTCAACGGTGCTGTGAAAAAGGATTCAAATAGCTTGCTGACACTAAGTGGATCGACGGCGGCGCATGATCACGCTTTCTGCGAGTCCAATCCCCGCCAATGTTGAAAGCAATGATGTGCCGCCAGAACTGATAAATGGCAGGGTTAGCCCTGTGACTGGCATCAATCTCAAGTTCATGCCAATCGATACAACAGTTTGGAAGAAGATGAATGCCGCCACGCCATAACAAATCAGGCTGCCAAGCGGATCAGCGGCGAGTCGTGCGCCGCGAATGATTCGCAGAATCACTACCCCGATGACGACCATCGTCACCATGCCGCCTACAAAACCGAATTCTTCGCTGATGACGCTGAAGATGAAGTCGGTATGCCGCACACGCAGAAAACGTCCCGTGTTTTGGGGGCCGTTGGCATAGCCTTTGCCGAATAACCCGCCAGAGCCGATGCTAATTTCCGCTTGGCGGATGTTGTAGAAAGCATCCGGGTCACTTTCGGGGCTGATGAACGAGATGATACGAAGGCGTTGATAATTTTCCATGCGTTCCCACGCGAACGGCACGGTGATCGGCAGGGTAATTGTGAGTATCAGCGCGGCAGCGGCAATATGTCTAATTTTTAACCCCGCCGCCCATACCATTGTGAACCACATCACGCCGAACACAATCGTCATCCCTAAGTCCGGTTGTATGAAGATGAATACGGCGGGGACACCAACGTGGATCAGCGATTTCAGCAGCGTGCTAAGGCGTTCGATCTTGTCGTAGTTGCGAGCGAGAAATGCCCCCAATGTAATGATGATTAGCAGTTTGGCAATTTCCGACGGCTGAATACGAATGCCGATATTCAGCCAACTTTGCGAACCGCCGTCACCTTCTACGCCGAAGAACAACACCGCGACGAGCAGCGCCATCATCAAGATGTACAACCACTGTTGGATACCGCCGAGAATGCGATAATCGAGCGCCGCTAAGCCGAACAGCACGAAAATGCCAAGAATCGAGTAGCGAATTTGGTCGGGGACGCGGTTGATGAGTTCGGGGTCGATTGCGCCAAGTGTGGCGCTACGAATCATGAGTATGCCGAATGCGGTCAGCAAAATCGACGCGCCGAGCAGCACAAAATCGAACTGCCGCCACAAGCTCCCAGAATTGTTCATAGGCGAAGATAGCTCAAAACCAAATTGTTCAATGTAGGGATCATACCGGACGCGCTATGCATCGTCTAGTGTGTTTGAACGATCCGTTTCGCTGTCTGTATTGGATGCTGCACTGTCATCATACGCTTTGCTAAACGGAATTTCTGCCCGTAGTAAACTGTCACGGTCACGCTTTTGCAGCGCAATATCTACGTTGGCATTATCCACATCCACATACTTCGAGATGACCGCGAGAATTTCGGCTTTCATTTGTTCCATACGTTCTGGCGGCAGGTCGATACGGTCATGCACAAGGATGAACTGAAGCCGTTCTTTTGCGCGCAAACTGCTGCCTTTGTTGGGATTGTTGGCATTTGACCGCCCAAACATGCGATCCAGTAGACCCGGCATTGTTTCACCCTGTCGTTATGACCCGCCGAATAGACGCGCAATACGTTTGAATAAGCCGCCCGATTCGTCCATAGATGCGAACGGGACGGTTTCACCCATCAGGCGGCGAGCAATATCGCGGAATGCCGCCCCTGCTTTTGAATGCTCCATGAGTGTGACCGGAACCCCTGTGTTTGACGATGGCACCACATTCTCATCTTCTGGCACGATACCAATGATTTGAATGCCAAGAATATCGGTAATGTCTTCCGGCGAAAGCATTTCTTTGCGGCGCACGGCTTCCGGTTTCAGCCGGTTAATGATCAACTGCCCTTGCCCCTTGTGGTTGGCTTCCAGCAGACCAATAATGCGGTCAGCATCACGTACTGCCGAAACTTCCGGGTTGGTAACGACCATCACCTCGTCGGCGGGGGCGATGGCGTTACGGAAACCGCGCTCAATTCCGGCAGGAGAGTCGATGAGGATGTAGTCACAATCGGCACGCAGTTGATCGGTGAGCTGAATCATATCCGCAGGGCTGACGGCAGTCTTGTCGCGCGATTGCGCGGCGGGGATCAAGTAGAGTTCCGGGAACTGCTTGTGCTTGATCATGGCTTGGCGAAGTTTGCACCGTCCTTCAACCACATCGACAAGGTCGTAGACGATACGGCTTTCCATGCCCATCACAATATCGAGATTCCGCAGCCCAATATCTGCGTCGATCATGATGACTTTTTGTTCGAGTTTTGCCAGCGCCACCCCAACATTTGCAGTGGTGGTTGTTTTGCCGACTCCTCCCTTACCCGATGTAATCGTGACGACTTTTGCGCCCATCTAGATCCCTGCCTTTCTGCTTCGCCGCTGCCGGGTCTCTATCTGAATAAGTCCCGTGATGATCAAGAAGTTCTAACCACTATCCCCATGCCTCGACAACAATGCGCCCATCGCGCACGCTGGCGACTTCTGGTTTGGGTTTATGCCGTTTATCAGGCGGAGACATAGCAATAAACCCTGCGATGCGAAGCTGCGTTGGGGTCATATCGAGCGCGCACACGACGGCGGTGCTGTCGCCATTCGCGCCCGCATGAACATTTCCGCGCAAACGTCCCCACACAATCACATCCCCAACAGCGATGATCTCTGCGCCGGGATTGACATCCCCGTAGATAATGACATGCCCTTGACTGCGTACCGCGCGCCCGGATCGTAATGTGCGGCGGATCATAATTCCGCTGGTCGAGTCCTCATCAGTGGGAGCAGCAGGCATCAGATCATCAGTTCGTTTCGGTTGGGTTGCATTCGGGCTGGCTGTCCGCAAATCGAGCGCGATGGCGCTTTCAATAGTCGTAATGCTTTCGCTTGTGATCGCCCAGAGCGTCATGCCTCGCCGTTCAAGCAGTGCTTTGACCGAACTCAATTCGTCTTTGCGAACAGGGCGTGTTCCAACATCGAGTGTCACCCGCGCGCCGCTAAAGAACTGCTGTCCTTGATCCAGCCGCGCCGCGAGATCAGTCGTGACACTCAGCCATTCTTCAGTTGGGCTGAGTGTCACCAACAGCCCATCTTTGTTGCCCTTAATTGCAACAGTATTTTCGCGCACGCCTAAGACCCCATTTCTTCAATGATGTGATTGATCATATCAGGCTCATCATTCTGCGCCACTTGAGTAAATGGTGTTGGTCTCATATGCCGATAATTCGCAGGAGCAGCACCATGGGAAGCAGGACGAAAACGGCGGGCGCAAGCCACCGGGCAGACTGTTGCAGTCCGGTTGCGCTTTGTTCCAGCCACTGGCGCAGTGTTGAAAAGGCATACGTCATCCAAAAGACCTGTATCATCAGCAGGGGCAGAAGCAGCACTTCCCGATCCCCACCAAAATAGAGCAGCCCAAAAAACGCATAAGCCGCAAACGCGATCATTGTTACCACACCAATTGGCGGATACCAGCGCGAAAGTCGGGCTAACCCCACTACCCCAAGCAGCCCACCGATCACGGTGAACTGCCCTGCTACAAGCCCTAACAGATCAACCCATCGCAGTGGTTCGCGCCAGCCATCAGCCAGTAAAAACGGCACGCGCAAATGATGCTCAATAGCTTCGGCTGCGGGGTACAGCCAATAACCCGAAACAGCGTACACGTCGATAAGCCGCCAAGCGCCGTAAATCACCGCGCCAATTAACAGCATCCAATAGATTACGGACAGCCGCGCACGGGTGAGAAACAATCCAAGAAGTAGCGCAGGTGAAGCTAGTACGAACATGGGATCATTCAACACGCCGAGCGCGAAAACCATCAGCAGAAATATCGCGTGATGTGGGCGCAGCGTACCTGTTGGCGGAGAGTCTGGTCGCGGATTGCTGACGGTGAGTGCGTCAATAAGCAGGTAAAGCAGAGCCACCGTGAGCAAAGTCGTGAGACGCAAACTACGCCCTACTGCCAGCCCTTGTGGGAACAAAAAGAATACGATCATCAGGATGGCTGCACCCGCGACTGCCAGTGATGGGCGCTTGCGCGTCATCCAGATAACACCCGCTGCAATTAGCGCGCCAATTACCGCCGCGCCGAACAGCAGCGGATTATAGGTTTCAATACCGCCTGTTTGTGACCAAAATGCAGGACTAAACGCCAGCGCCAGCGCGCCAATCACAGCCAGCGCCCCACCCATTGAACGGAGTGTAAGCGCCATCCCAGCGATGACAAGTGCCAGTCCCGACGCGCGCACCAGTGGGGTTTGACCGAGCGTGAGAAATGCAGCCCATGCGATTGCCCCTGCCATCACTGAAGGGAGCAAATAATCGATCCATGCGCGCACGCTGCCCCGCTGCTCATCGCTCAACAAAAAGGTTCCCACATCATTTCCTTGAACATACGTAATGGCTTCTCGTTATGAAGCCCCTGCGGTTTCGGGGACGGGGGCGGAAGTTTGGGCGGTTGCCACACTTTGCGCCTGATCCCGTCGTTCATTTTGCAAGCGATAATAAGCTTCCATCGTTTCAACTGCGATAGGAAGCGCTACCGCCGAACCTTCACCACCGTTATAGACGAACGCTATGACCAGTATTTCTGGCGGGTTTTCGGGATCGCCATAGGGGGCATAAGCTGTGTACCATGCGTGCGCGGGCCAGTTACCGGGTCGGCAAAGTCCCAACGGGCGTGCGACTTCGTCACAGTATTCGGCAGTCCCTGTTTTCCCCGCGACGGTTACATACGGGAGATTGGATGACTGCGCCGTTCCAATTGTCACCGTCGCACGCATCCCTTGATTGACAATATCAAAGTTTGGCGTATCCGCGAAAGCGGGGCGGTAGTCCGGGTCGAAGCGCACCGGGTCGCAAAAGCCGTCGAAGAATCCATAATTGATCGGCAGATGTACGCGATATGGACGGAAAGTTTCGATAAACGGATCCGGGTTCACATCCACTTCGGAACGATACGCCTGCGGGTTGCACCGATTCGCGTTGTAGTATGGGCTGTCTTGTTCGCACATGCACAACAGGCTGTTAGGTCCACGCATGATCATGTCTTCAAGTGGAAGCAGCACCAGCGGCTGATCATCTGGCACAAGTGCCGGATTGACAGTTCGGGCAATCTGCGGCGTGAATGGACGCACGACATTGCCATCCGCGTCGGTAAATTCACGGATGATGGTGGGTTGGTACAGCGTACCGCCGTTGGCAATCGCAGCGACAGCCGAGATCAATTGCAGCGGTGTAACGTTGATGTAACCTTGCCCGAATACGGCGTTGTAGGTATCCCCCGTTGACCAATTTTCGCCCAGTAAGCGGCGTTTCCAGTCGGGATCGGGCATACGGCTCGCGTTTTCAAAGGGGAGTTCAATACCGAGTTTTGAACCGATACCGAGTGCAGTGGCGTAACGGAATAGATCGATGGGACCCAATCCACCGGGACGCAGTACCTGTTCAGAGTATTCGGGGTTGCCACCGCCGATTTGATAGAAATATACGTCACAGCTTTGCGCGATGCCGCCGATGATATTGAGTGCCCCGTGACCTGTGCGAAGCCAGCACACGAAACGCTGTGATGCGGCGGGGTCATTCGGGGCATAACGGTTAGGCAGCAGCAGATCGCCGGGGTCATTGAGCAGCGTATTCGGGTCGATCACGTCTTCTTGCAGCACGCCAAGCGCAGTGATCACTTTCCACACTGAACCGGGCGGATACACGGATTGCGTGGCGTGGTTGATCAACGGGCGCAGCGGGTCGCTTTCCACATCAAGATAGTAAGGCACGTCGATGTTGCGCGCAAAGCGGCTGTTGTCGTAGCTTGGATAGCTCACCATCGCCAAGATTTCGCCCGTTGATGGGTTCATTGCGATCACCGATCCGGTTTGGCTGACGATGCGCCCACGTTCTGCATTAAGCAGGTTGATACGGTTGATCAAGGCTTGTTCGGCTGCGGCTTGAAGTTCCGTATCAATCGTTAATTCGATGTTCAACCCCGGTTGGGAAGGTTCGGAAACGATTTCGTTGATGGGGCGACCTGCCACATCAACTTCGATGACTTGGCGACCACGCTGCCCGCGCAAGAAGTTTTCCAGATAGGCTTCGATGCCCGCATAACCAACGCGGTCATAGGCGGGATTGTAGCCCTGCGCGATGAGTTCAAGTTCCTGTTCGGCGGGAATACGCCCCATGTAACCGATGATCTGCGATGTCAGCGCCCCGGTGGGATATTCGCGCACTGATGCGGCAACAATATCCACACCCGGAAGGGATGTGCCTTCTTCGAGAATTTCGAGCATGACACGGTGAGGAATGTCTTCCGCGATGACCACCGCGCGGTATGGGGCGATACCAGCGCCAACCGTCACAATCTCCTCGATACTAATTTCATTGCGTTGTGACGCGGCGGCAATCGCTGCGGTGGGCGGAACGCCGGTGAGCGCCGAAAGTCGATTGTAGATACGTAGGGTTTCTTCTTCGCCATCCGGCAGTTCGGCAGGGATGATCGTCACATTATAAGCGGGCGAATTGACAGCCAATGCATTGCCGTTTCGGTCAGTGATGACACCGCGCGCTGCGGCGATGGGCAGTTCGTTGAGGCGGTTTTCATCAGCGCGTGCCTGATGAAAGGCTGTCTCTTGAATCTGTAGTTGATACATGCGTACCGTAAACAAGAGGAACATAGCGAACACCAGCATTTGAAATGCCGTGAGCCGCCAGCCTTGAAACGGTTTCAGGTGATTTTGCACGATGCGTACTCCAGCAAACTCTACCGTGCGCTGAGTGTGATCCGGCGGGCTATGCGGCGGCGCTCGAAGAAAGTCCGCTGTATTCGCCGTATAAACCAGTAAACCGGAAGAATAACAAGTATGTTATACACCATAGATGGCAGCATGACATAGAAAACTTGCTCTACCAGACGAACATTCGCGCCATTTATGGACATGAGCATGAGGAACAATGTCTGCTGTATTAAGGTACTGAATGCTGTCAATAGAACCAGCACCGGCAGGCTGATATTGAATAACTGCCCTTTTAACTGGTCAATGAGAAAAACGATACACAACAGACCGATCACCGAGACACCCGTTGGCGCGGCGGACATAAGATCGGCAGCGATGCCAGCCACAAATGCCCATGTTACATTGACTTCCAGTCGTTCATGTACCGACCAAGAAAGCACAAACAGCAGCAGTAGATCAGGCTGCCCGCCAAACACACGAATTTGTGGAATAAATGTTGTCTGAATCACTACCGCCAGAAACAGCAGCGGCAGCGAAAGATAGTGCCCCATGTGCGATCAGCGCCTCTAGGGAACGGACTGCTCAAAGACCGATAGGTCAACAGGCTGAAAATTGGTGATTACCAAGACAATTTCGAGCGTGTCAAAGTTGATTAAGCTGCGTACTTGAGCTTCTTGATACAATTCCGATGTGCTGATACTCGTCACTTGACCGATAGGTAAATCGGGCGGGAAATTGCCGCCCAAACCCGACGTAAGCACAATATCCCCTTCGCGGACAGGTGCGCCAAGCGGGATGAAGGTCATCAAGAGTGCGCCGGAAAGCTGACCTTGCACCGTGCCTTCCGAACGGGTGCTTTGCAAACGAGATGAGACAAAACTTGATTGATCAGTGATCAATAAAACGCGAGCAGCATTCGCGCTCACTTCTGTGATGCGCCCGACCAACCCCTGCGGCGTGATGACCGGCATTCCAACTGCCACACGGTCACGAGAGCCGCGATTAAGCGTAATCGTGCGGAGCGTGCTGCTCGAATCAACCGCGATCACGTCCGCAGTGACAAATTCTTGATTGACAGCCGTTGTCGTGTAATCCAGCAGTTCTGCCAATCGCTGGTAGTCGTTGTCGATTTCGCGGAGTTCGACCAGTTCAGCTTGAAAGCGCGCCAATGCAGCTTCGAGTTCTTCGTTGCGCTGCTGAAGCGTTTGCAGTTCAGCAAGGTCGCCTACGCCAATGCTCAAACTAAGGGCGACACGGTTAAACGCGCCCGCGATAGCATTCAAAGGGGTAGCGAAGATGTTTTCTAATGGCGTGAGCAGCCCCGCACGGCTTGCCGCAATTAGTGTCCCCGCCACCATCAGCGTGACAATAAAGAATAACCCGCGATTGGCTCTCCAACCGCGCCGTAAACCCGTACCTTGATTCATAACTGTCAAAACCTCCGGGTACGGATTATAGCAGATTGCATGTTCACAATTGGCGGGATTTAGTGGCGAGTGCTACCACGTTCCAGCCCGACGAGCAGACGACGCAGGTTATTGTAGTCTTCAAGCACGCGCCCCGCGCCGCGTGCCACGCACGTCAGCGGATCATCCGCGACCCATGCGCGGATTTTAACTTCTTCGGTGATGCGTTCTGCTAACCCGCCAATCAACGCGCCGCCGCCTGCCAAGCAGATGCCGCTTTCCATCAAGTCACCGACCAGTTCCGGCGGGGTGTCATCAAGCGCGTCTTTGATGGTGTCGATGATGATATTTGCTGAACCGGCAATTGCTTCCCGCAGTTCGATAGTGCTAACTTCAACAACGGCGGGCAAGCCCGTGACCAGATTACGCCCCTTAACGAGATGTGTGCGTTCTTGAGGGAGGGGATAGGTTGAACCCCCTTCTACTTTGATGCGTTCGGCAGTAGGTTCACCAATGAGCAGGTTATGTTTGGTTCGCATATACTGCACAATGTCCTCATCGAGTTCATCGCCCGCTACGCGAATCGAACGGCTGATAACGATGCCGCCAAGCGAGAAGATGGCAACTTCCGTAGTGCCGCCGCCAATATCGACGATCATGCTGCCGCGCGTTTCTTGCACAGGAAGCCCCGCGCCAATTGCTGCTGCAACAGGTTCTTCAATCAGGTAGACTTCGCGCGCGCCCGCACTTAATGATGCGTCATACACCGCGCGTTTCTCCACTTCTGTCACACCGCTTGGGATGCCGACGACGACGCGCGGGCGCGGAATCGGCACCCAACTTTGCTCATGCGCTTTGGCAATTAAGTAGCCGAGCATCTTTTCGGTGATGTCAAATTCGCTGATCACCCCGTCGCGTACTGGACGGACGATCACGATGTCTTTCGGGTTCTTACTCCACATCTCTTTCGCGCGCGCGCCAACTTCAATCGGGATGCGCGTCTTTTTCTCGATGGCGACGAACGAAGGCTCGTTGATGACGATGCCCTTGCCACGTACATACACCAATGTGTTTGCCGTGCCAAGATCGATACCGATGTCCAGCGAGAATAAGCCAAAGAGAAAGTCGAGGGGACTTTGCACAATAAGCTCCTACAGGCGAAAATCAGCGCGAGATTATAACACGGCGCGAGCGATTGCGAAAAGCATCATACGATAGAGTTGAAAAATCCCCTCCACAGCACAGGCGAGATGCGACATATATCAATAGCGGCGCATAGAAAATTGAAAGAAGATGTTGCATTATGTGTCGCAAGTCAACAACTATTAATCATTCGGTAACGAAATTTGTAATTATTGAGAGGTAGATGAGTGATAATCACTGCGCTGCATGAACGACTGCTCAACACGTTGCGAGAGCATAATCTACTGCGTGGAAGCCAGATCATTCTCGCAGTATCGGGCGGCATGGATTCGATGGTCATGCTTCATATGTACATGCGGCTGCAAGCTGACCTCAATATCGCACTGCATGTCGCTTCGTTGGATCACGGGCTGCGCGGGGAAATCGGCGCGGCAGATGCCAAGTTTGTATGGGAAACGGCACAGAAATGGGGAATCTCTTGTACAAAAAATCATGTTGATGTGAAGACGCTGGCGGCAGAATGGAAAATGAGCATCGAAGCTGCGGCGCGGCGCGCACGCTATGACTTTCTGGCAAAAGTAGCGGTTGAACAAGGTACGACACAAGTTTTCACCGCGCATCACGCGGATGATCAAGCGGAAACAGTGCTAATGCGAATCATTCGTGGCACCGGGGTTGATGGGCTGGCGGCGATGACATGGCGCGCGCCAATGCCGTATCACCCTGAAGTTGAAGTGGTACGCCCGATGCTAAATATCACGCGACAAGAGATTATGAGCTATGCAACTGAAATCGATTTGCCATACAGTCCCGATTTGACGAATGAGGATGTGAGCTTTACCCGTAACCGCATTCGGCATGAAATCATGCCGCGGCTGAAGGAGATCAACCCGAATGTGGTGGAATCGATCAATCGCCTAGCGCAGATTGCGGCAGGTGAGTCCGCGGTGCTGGATGAAATCAACGCGGCGCTGACACAATTTGCCGAAATCAAGACGAATTGCGTTCTCCTGCCGCGCGAACCCTATTGGAATCAACTAGTGTCAGCCGCCCGACAGCGGCGCTATTTACACTGGGCAGTCGGGCAGTTAAATCCGTTTAGTGTAGAACATGAAACGATTGGATATGAAAACATCGAACGTGCGCGGTTGATTTTACGGCAAGGGAAAACTGGGACAAGTGTGCAGTTGCCGGGTGGGTTAGTCGCCCGGCTCACATATTCGCATCTCATGATCGCGCGTCAAAATGCGGCGGATCGTCATGAAAGTGCGACCCAACTTTTACTAACCATCGGTGAAACCCATGATATTCAATTAGGGAGAGATGTTTCATTGGGTAATGGATGGAGTATTCGTGTGATGTGGGGCGATGATCCAGCAGATGGCGCGGCCTGCAGGCTGGCAATCCCCGACACGCTGCCAGCACAAAAGATTCGAGTTCGACTGCGTGGACGAAAACGTGGTGACCGCTTTAGTCCTTTAGGTATGGATGGCAAACATAAAAGCGTTGCGGCATGGATGGTCGATCACAAAATCCCTGCTAACGTCCGGGATCGGGTTCCAATCATCACGATTAATGACAAAATTGCGGCGCTTTTGGTCACGCCAAATCAATGGATCATTGACGAAGAATTCAAAATCGTTGATACATCGAAATCTGTACTGCGTATCATCATTACTAATCTCCGCGTGTATGCAGCTCCGTAGGCGGTAGATAAATATTTGCAAAAGCGCGTATCAAGGATTATGATTAAGAAACCATAAATAGTATGGTATTGCTTTTTTTACCCCTTGCGAGGGAGTTATCAGCGTGACCGAAGAATTTTCCGATAACAGTTATGTGTTGGTCGTCGATGATGAAGCGGCGATCCGCTACTCGGTTGGCAAAACACTTCAGCGTGTCGGCTACAATGTGCGCGAAGCAGCAAGCGGCGAAGATGCGCTCGAAATTATGAAAACACAAAACTTTGATGTTGTGCTGACGGACATTCGTATGCCACCGGGATTGGATGGTTTAGAACTCATCCGTCGCATCAAAGAATCTGATCCTGATACGGTTGTCATTCTCATGACGGCTTACCCACACTTAACTACCGCGGTTGAAGCGCTTCGTTTGGGCGCGCATGACTATTTGATTAAGCCAAGTTCCAGTACGGATATTCGCAGCAGTGTGCAGCGCGGAGTTGAACGCGCTCGTAACTTGAAACGCCGTCGTATCTTGTTGGACGCGATTCGCAGCAATGTACAAGAATTAAGCCGTGGTGGCGAAGAATCTGTGCGAATCATCCCTGATGAGGACTTCGACATGCTCGAAATGCCCCCGCGAACAGGTGTGGCGACCAGCTATAATGATGCGCCCCCCGAATCGACGGTGAGCAATGTGATGCACTTAGGTCCGCTGACGATCTATCCGGGACGTTATCAAATTTCCGTTGGTGAAAAGCCGATTGACCTCACGCCAACGGAGTTCGATTTGTTGTTGTACCTTGCCGCGCATCGGGGACGGGTGGTATCGTGTCACGAATTGGTGCGCGAAGTGCGTGGGTACGCCGTAGATGAGTCGGAGGCGCGCGAAGTTATTCGCCCGCATGTTAGCAATTTGCGCCGCAAGCTAAAGGCGGCGGGTGATGACGCGGATCTCATCGTTAATGTGCGTGGAATTGGCTATCGCCTTAGTGAAACGGCGGAATAGATCGACAATATTCGCCAATTCGTTATGCCCACGCCAAAAGTTGAAGGATTGAGCGTGGTGAAATCGAACGTAAGCGTGTTACAGAGCAAGGCTTGGGGTGTGATAACACTCGCCTTGCTCTTTATTTTGTCCGTGTGTGGAAATCCTGCAGTCGCGCAAACAAGCCGCGTGGACGATTTGCTTAATGCCATGACGCTGGAGCAAAAGGTCGCGCAGATGTTCATGGTCACGCTGCATGGCGCGGCGCTAACCCAAGACGGCGCAGCGTTTTTGCAAGAAATTCAACCGGGCGCGGTGGTGCTGTTCACCAGCAATATCGGTTCACCCGCATCCATGACGCGGCTGACGAACGGCTATCAACAAACAATCATCAACGCAGGCGGCGTGCCGCTGATTATCGCCATCGATCAAGAGGGTGGGGTGGTTTCACGTCTGCCACAGGAACAGGGATTCACATTTTTTCCAACCCCGCTTCTGTTTACGGCGGCGGGCGACGAATTAACTCGACAGGGGGGGGCGGCGATTGCCACCGAATTGGCAGCAGTGGGCATCAACATGAACCTTGCACCCGTTGCGGATTTGGAAACGTACCGCGAAAACCCTATCATCTCGCGGCGGGCATTCGGAAACGATCCGGTGATAACGGGAGAAGCTGTTGCGGCGTTTATCGAAGGCACACAAGGGACGGGAGTGATGGCGACGGCGAAACACTTTCCCGGTCATGGCGAAACACGTGAAGATTCGCATGGCGAACTGCCGATTTTGCCGCTAACACGCGAACGCTTGGATACTGTCGAACTTGTCCCGTTTCGCGCGGCGATTGAAGCCGATGTGAGCGCGGTGATGGTATCGCACATCTGGTTTTCGCAAATTGATCCCACGCCGAGTATGCCATCGTCGCTTTCGCCTGTGATTGTGACTGACCTTTTACGCGAAGAATTAGGTTTCGACGGGATCATCATGACTGATGCGATGGACATGAATGCTGTCGATATGACCTATAACTTTTATGATGCGGTGTTGATGGCGGTCAATGCGGGCGTGGACATGCTGGCGATGGGTCCCGGTATTGGCACCGATGTATCACGAAACGCAGTCCAAACCGTGATCGATGCGGTACGGCGCGGTGAAATTACCGAAGCCCGGATCACGGAATCAGCGCGGCGGGTGCTGCTGGCGAAAGAGCGATTCAATCTGCTGGACTGGCAGCCGCTTGATCCAGCGGGTGCGACGGATCGCGTTGATGCTGAAGGTCACGCGCAGTACCTTGAGGCATTGTTTCGCGCGGCGACAACCGTTGCTTATGACGAACAAAATCTTGTCCCCGTTGACCCGAACACACGCACAGCGATCATTTTTTTGGCGACTCGCTACCAAATTCAAGCGGAATGCAGCCAATACAGCTCGAATATCACATGGGTGGGAGTGAGCGATGAACCCTCGCTTGACGAGATCGGCTGGGCGACAGCAGCGGCGCGCGATGTTGATACCGTCGTGGTGTGGACGCAGAATGCGATCAATAACGAAGCGCAGCAGCGGTTGGTCAACGCCCTGCCGCGCGAAAAGACCATTGCGATAGCGATCTGGTCGCCATATGACTGGCAGATGTATCCCGAAGTGGGCGCGTACATGGTCACCTACAGTCCGGCGCGTCCGTCTGTTCCGGCGGCATGTGCGATTCTGTTCGGCGCTGCGCCCGCGCAAGGGCGACTAGCGGTATCACTGCGCCTCGATTTGCCAGCGGGCAGCCACGACACCCAATAATGCGGTGATGCGTAACACACGAGTGCGACCTATCCTTGTCCGTAAACAGTTTTCAAGTTAACCTAGTGGACTACAGGCAACCTGCAACAGGACACATTTCGACATGGGAACGTTGAATCCCGATCTGCTTTCCAAAGACATGGACGCGGTGATGAATGATGCCGTCGCCCTGAAAGATCAGTACAAGAAAACCGTGCTGATGCCGGAACTTGTACTGCTGGCGCTGCTGCGTCGCAAAGAAACGACAGCAGCGCGCATTCTCGCGGAATTCAAAAGCAACCGGGGTGTCGATCTGGATAAGCTGGATCGACAGACCGTTCTCGCAATTGAAAGCCGACGTGACCCGGATGGCAACCTCGATTTTGTGGCGCGTGGCAATCGCCAAGTGCCGCTGTCGCGCCAGACGATCATTCTGGTCGATGATGCGCTGAGTCTCGCCAATTCGCAGGATCAAACGCGGGTGGATACCGATCACGCGCTCGCTGTGTTGGCAGAAGCGACGGTCAGTACCAGCGGTTTGCTGCGCCAGCATGGTATCACGCCCAAAGCAATCCAAGAATTAATTAATGAAGCCTCACACATGCTTCGTACCAACAGCACGACCCAAGATTACGTCGCGCTGTCGAAATCGGGCAAGCTGCGCGCGGTATATTTCCGTGATGCGCTTTTGCGCGACATGATCAACATCCTCACACAAGCGGTTAACCGCCATTTGATTCTGGTCGGTCCTGATGGGGTAGGCAAGCGCACACTGGCATACAGCCTCGCCTTGTTGATGAGCGAAGGCAAAGGCCCAAAAGGGCTGACCAATCTCGTCCAAATTGATGAAACGTCATTGCTCGACAACGATCAAAAGGCGATGCGCGCGGGTATGAATCAAGCGCGCGGCGGGATTCTGTTTGTGCCGCACATTCACCGTTTCTTTGGTGGTCCCATCAAAGCCGAATTTGGCAAGGCGACTCCGCTGCTGCAAAAAGCCTTCTTGTCGGATGATCCGGTCATCATTGGCACTACAACCGAACAAGAATGGACGAACCGCGTCGCATCGGTGAGTACCATTGCGGAAAACAGCCAGCTTCTCCGCGTCCCAGAAGCATCCGTCGAAGAAACCATCGAGATTCTCAAAGTGCTGCGCTCGCATTTGGAAGCTGATTACGGGCTGAAGATTGCCGAAGAAGCCATCACCGTGACTGCACGGTTGGCGCGCCGTTACATGAGCGCGACTCCGCTGCCCCGCAGCGCCGAGCAGTTGATCCATCGCACTGCCGCGATGGTGACGATGAGTAACCTTCAAGCGACAAAAGCGGGTACAAATGCCGCGTCCACGTCTGCCGCTGGCGGCGATCCGCTGACAGTGGATGCTGAAGACGTAACCCTTGCTGCTAGCCAGATTACTGGTGTGCCAGTGAGCAAACTCGGTGAGGATGAACGGTTGCGCTATGCCAGCATGGTTGAACACATCAAAGAGCGCGTAATCGGGCAGGATCAAGCGGTGCTGTCAGTCAGCCGGGCAATCAAAACAGCGCGTGTGGGCTTCAAAGACCCCAAGCGTCCAATTGGCGCATTCTTATTCTTGGGTCCTACAGGTGTCGGCAAAACGGAACTCTCGAAAGCGCTGGCGGAATTCATGTTTGGCAGCGAAGACGCGATGCTGCCGCTGGATATGAGTGAATTCAAAGACGAGAGCAGTCTTAATCGCTTGATTGGTTCGCCCAGCGGCTATGTGGACAGCGAAGCGGGCGGTCAACTGACCGAGCGTGTGCGTCAGCAGCCGTATATCATCGTGCTGTTTGATGAAGTGGAAAAGGCGCATCCCCGCATTCTTGACATTCTGCTGCAAGTGATCGAAGAAGGTCGCTTGACGGATGGACGCGGCGCGGTGACGAATTTCAGCGAAACGGTGATCATTTTGACGAGTAATTTGGGGTCAGAAGATTTAGCTGTCCCTGTAATCACCGACGAAGTGCGCGAAGCGGCGATGGAAGATGTACGGGAATGGTTCCGTCCCGAATTTCTGAACCGTTTAGACGAAGTGATCATGTTCAATGCACTCTCAAATGAGGACTTGGGCAGCATTCTCGAACTGATGCTCAAGAAAGAAGTGAAGATGGCGCAGGAACGCGGCTTGCAGATCGAATTCACGCCTCAAGCGAAAGCTTGGATGCTGGCGCAAAACGACGAGCCGGAATACGGCGCGCGCCCACTGCGGCGCATTATTCGCCGTTCGGTGCGCGAACCGCTGGCGGACTTTTTGCTGCGCGCCAATCCACCCGCAGGAACAAGCATCCGCGTAGATGGGGTAGATGGTGCGGACGGGTTGCATTTTTCCGCATTGGTGGATGGCAAAGAAATTAAAGTGGGCGAATAAACGGACACGGAGCAGACGTAATGACACAGGTGAATAAGACGGTATTCCGTAAGTATGATATTCGCGGCGTTGCCGTGGGCGATGACCCGCAGATTACGCCTGATCTGGCACGTTTGGTCGGCAAGGCGCTTG
Organism: Anaerolineae bacterium; assembly: GCA_034434595.1. Classification (GTDB taxonomy): domain Bacteria; phylum Chloroflexota; class Anaerolineae; order Aggregatilineales; family Phototrophicaceae; genus Flexifilum. The sequence continues at coordinate 538,509 of DAOTZD010000023.1, read as the reverse complement.
GGACCTACATGCCTAAGACGTTTGGCGTGGAGCATATGTTTGTCGGGCGCGATAACCGTCTCACGTCGCCGCCGCTTCAGCGCGCTATGCTTGAAGGCATCGCATCAACGGGAATGAATGTGACTGACATTGGCGAAGTGGTCACGCCGACGGTGTATTTCGCGTCATCCAGCTATAAGGGCAAGGACGGAAAGCGTTCCGGTGGCGGCGTGATGATCACTGGAAGCCATCTCGAAACCAAGTACAACGGAATCAAGATGGCGTATGGTCCGCTGGCGCTGGCGGATCAGCAGATTCAAGATCTGCTGCAAATCATCCTCGATGATGCGTTCGCCGTCGGGAATGGCACAATCAGCCAAGATTTCGAGATGGGACGCAAGCACATGGTCACCATCCGCGACATGGTGAAGTTTGATCGCCCGCTAAAAGTTGTCATCGACGCGGGCAACGGCATGTCCGGCACGTATGTCCCGCCGATTCTACAAGAATTGGGCGTTGATCTCACCTGTTTGTACTGCGAAAGCGACGGCACGTACCCGAATCACCTGCCCAACCCCGAAGACCCCACGACCACCAAAGACCTTGAGGCAAAAGTCATCGAACTGGGCGCGGATTTGGGCTTGGCGTTCGATGGGGACGCAGATCGCTGCGGTTTTATCGATAATCACGGGCATCACATCACGGCGGATCGACTGCTGGCGCTCCTTGCGCGCGATGTGTTGAGCCGCAATCCCGGCGCGAACATTGTGTTCGATGTGAAAGTGTCACAGGCGCTGCCCGATTTCATCCGCAAGTACGGCGGAAACCCCGTCATGTGGAAAACAGGTCACAGCTTGATCAAGCTAAAGATGCACGAACTGAAATCGCCTGTGGGTGGTGAAATTAGCGGGCACTTGTTCTGGGGCGAAAACTATTACGGTTTTGACGATGCGCCGCTGATCGCGCTCAAAACACTGGAAATCATCGCTAAGAGTGGCAAGACGGTGAGCGAACTGTTTGAAGAAATTCCGCAGTTGGTCGCCACGCCGGAAATCGTGCTGTCCACCCCCGATGCCGTCAAGTTTGCCATCATCGACGAACTGACGCATGAACTCTCCAAGCAGACGGAAGTCATCACCATTGATGGCGTGCGCGCATTGTTCGATGGCGGGTGGGGTTTGGTGCGTGCCAGCAATACACAGCCCGCGATCACGCTGCGATTTGAAGCGTACACCGCCCCGCAGTTGGTGACGATCATTCGGACATTTAAGAATTTGCTTGACCGTCATCCCGAAATCGACCAGAGTAAACTGGTTGAACAATTGACAGCCTTCTCGAAGTAAGGAAGGAAAAGGAGTCGCCGTAGGGAACCGATGTTCACTCTCTACGGCGATTCCTTTTCATTTGACCAAAATCATGCCGACATTTGAAGAAATTTACGCCCAACACGCAGCAGAATATGACGCGCTCGTCAGCCGTGAAGATTATCAACATCGCCTGCTGCCCGCCATCGAGCAGATCATCCCGCTTGCTGGCATCGATGTGGTTGAGATGGGCGCGGGGACGGGGCGCATTACCAAGCTGTTCGCGCCGCGTGTCAAATCGATCCGCGCGTTTGATGCGTCCGCGCATATGTTGAGCGAAGCGGAAAAGTCGATCAAGGTTCTTGGGTTGACCAACGTAACGCTCCAAGTGGCGCGCAATAACGCGCTCCCTGTTGAAGATGCGTCGGCGGACTTGGCGATTGCCGGATGGAGCTTCGGTCACGCGACGGGATGGAATCCCGATGGCTGGCGCGATGAAATTCGCGCGGCGGTGCGCGAAATGCGCCGCGTTCTGCGTCCAACGGGCACAGCGATCATCATCGAAACGATGGGAACGGGCAGCACCGAACCCGCGCCGCCGAACGCCGCGCTTGCCGATTACTATCACCTGCTGGAAACAGAATTAGGCTTCAGCGCAACGAGTATTCGCACTGATTATCAATTTCAGTCGCTTGAAGAAGCGCAGTGGCTGACAGGTTTTTTCTTTGGGGATGAAATGCGTGAGCGCGTGACCGCGAATCAGTGGGTGATTCTTCCCGAATGTACGGGCATTTGGTGGGCGAAAAAATCACCCTAGCATGGCATAGAGATGCCGCAATCGCGCCGCGACATAGGGAATGGTCAGTTCGCGTTCGACCACCGCGCGCGCAGATTTGCGATAGGCGGCTAATCGCTGCGGATCATCCAGCATAACGCGGATCGCATCTGCCAGCGCCACATCATCGCTAATCGGCACGGTTAAGCCAATCGTGGGGAAGTCGGGCAGCATTCCCACATGTGTTGTCACAGAAGGTACGCCGCACGCCGCCGCTTCTGCAATGCTCAAGGCAAATGTCTCATGACGTGATGCCAGCACATGCAGCGCCGCACGCTGATAGTGTGCGGGTAAGTCCTCATGCGCCACAGCCCCGACGAAATGCACCCGATCCGCGATCCCAAGTTCTCTTGCCCGCCTTTCAAGCGTAGCTTTGAGTGCCCCCTCACCGATTAAATTCAACGATACATCATTCAAGCGTGCGACAGCGCGTAAAAGCGTGTCATGGTCTTTGATCGGGATTAAGGACGCGACACAGATTAAACGGCGCGGGTCGTAGAGGTCAGTAGGGGTGAACCGCGTCGCATCCACGCCAAACGGGATGATCACGGTCTTCGGAATGCTGTGCGGCGCGTGGTTCGCCAGCAAATCATGGATGTATCCGCTTGGGACAATCACGCGCGCTGCGTTAGCAAGTGCGCGGTCGGTGATCCACCGTGAGAAGCGCGTCAACTGCCCGCCATATCCGAGATCGGGCAGCGATGCCAGTTCGCTGCCGTTCACGCTGACGACAACCGGAATATTTTCGCGTTTGCCAAACCACCCCGCGATCAATCCTGTTTCATCTGCCCACATGGCATGAAGCACATCGAACGGACGCTCACGGTGCATGGCGTTGAGCGTTCGCATTGCGTCGATCCACAGCGCGAAACGTTTGACACCCCGCGTCCATGCGCCGTAGCCCAACGAATGCACTTCCGCGCCCGCCACGGTGTAGCGATCTTGTCTGTGTGGATAGCGCAGCGCGAGAATCCGGTAATCGACGTGCTGTGCTTGTTCGCGCGCCAGATTCAACTGCACGGGAATTGCCCAATCACGCGCGTCACTGCTGAAACCGGGCATCAACACGCCGACAGACAGCCGATGTTTCATCCACCCCCCACCAGAAACAGCGTGTAATAACCGTGTGTGCCGATAGCGGTCAATCCACGTCGTTCGCGCAGCCAACGCATCGCGATTTCCGGTTCGCGTCCCGCCCATTGATTCTCGATTTGCCACATATTGATGAGCAGGTAATCGCTTTGTCCGCGTACCCACGCAGCGTTCAAGCTGGCCGGCGTTTCATAGTACAGCTCTCGCACTTCACCCGTATACTCGTGACGTAACGGCAGTGTAAGCCCCATCGTGTATACCGTCGCATCGTCCGGTAGTTGATCGACTGCCCACGCGACGGCTTGTTTGTCGCGTGTTTGATTGGCGATAAACTGCCCTGACAGATCTATGCCTTCTGTCAAACCAGTCCCCAATCCAACCATGAGGAAATACACCACGATCACTCCGACCACAATACGCGCCATTCTTGGCTGCCGCCGAAGCCATTGATCCATCGCCGCAGTTCCGTTGGCTACCAACAAGATCGCTGCTGGAAGCAGTATCAACCCGAAGCGGATGTTTTGATAGGGAATACCCGCGAGAAAGATATACGGCACAAGCCCCCATAAGCCGATCAACAGGGCGTGTGACGGTCTGCCGCGTCGAAGTGCGAAAATCCCGAGGATAATAAACGGCGTGAAATAGGGCGGGAGATACCGCGCATCATAAAACGGCGCGGCGTAAAACGCAGCGTTGATCTGCTCATAGCGAAACTGCCCATCCACATTGACAAATTCGCGCGCGCCCATGTTGTCGAATGACCAGCCCTGCACCCATGCGTGATTGAGCGTTGGGTACGGGCTGGTGAGGCTGTAAACAAGTTGCGGAATCAAAATCGCTCCCGCTGCGATGATGCACAACACGGTTTCCCGCCATTGGATCCCGCGCCAAAAAATCAGCAGACACACTGCATATGCCGGAATGAGCGCGAGATACAGCCAGCGTGTAACGCATGCCAGCGCTAAGACCACCGCCGCAAAAATCAGCCAATGGCGATAACGTGGGCTTTGCGTGTAGCGCGTCAAACAAACCGCGCTGATCAACGCCCAGAACAGCGCCGGAATATCCGCCATGACGACAATGCTCGACTGCACGGCTTGCCCACTGATCGCCATGAGCAGTCCGGCGAAAATCGCAGGCGCGCGTTTCAGACCGACTTCAAGCGCCAGCATGTACATCAACGGGGAGAGCGCCGCGCCCATAATCAGGCTGATCAACTGTGCAGTTTGGGGGCTTTCCCCGACCAGCGCGAACGCTCCCGCGAGTATCACCGGATAGCCAAGCGGCCAGAAGAAAGGCGATTGCGCTTCGCCGCCCGCAAGTCCCGCCGCGAAGTCGTAATAAGCGTAGGCATCTTGCCCGTACAACCCGTCGAAATCGGCGCGCGCGTACAAGCGAACGATCAGCGCGAAGGCGAACAGGCACACATGGATAGCTAGTTTCCACGTACTCCGCCGCGTCAAGTCGATCTGCCTTTCGGTATCCACAGCGCGATCAGCGCCGCCGCTTCGACGATGATTTGTACCGCCGCCGCGCCCGCCGCGCCATACGCCGGAATCGCCCACACACTCACGCCGACTTGCAGCACAATGACCACGCCGTTGACCGCGTTGACCATCCCTTCACGCCCGACTGCATACCAGTAAAGGGTGCGTCCGCCGCGCAGCAAATTGAACATCAGCGACCAACCGAGCAGGACTAACACCAGTCTCGCATCTGCGAAGTTTTCGCCGTACACAAGGCGAATCAGTAGATCGGCTGCCAGTGTAAACGCGATCCCCGCGCCCACGCCGAACAGCGCAAGCCCCATCATCACCCGTGTGAAGGTGCGGCGCAAATTAACCCGATCCGCTGCCAGCCCCGCCAATGCGGGGAAGACCGCGCCAAAAAACGCATTCGGAGTCATCTTCGCGGCTTCAAGAAAGCGATTTGCCGCCGCGAATGTGCCAGCGGATTGTGTGGTCGCCAGCGTGTCGAGCAGAATCGCGCTCAAACGCACTTGCAGCGCCACAAACAGCGCCGCCAACGCGAAGTGCCACGCCTGCCGAGCCAAAGGCAATATCTGTTTGACTGCTTCACCCCATACAATCATCGTTTGACGGTCTGCGAAGCGTGCGCGATAGATGATCCCCGCCGCCCCGACTTGCAGTGCCGAACTGGCGACATTGGCGATCAACACCCCGTAGATGCCTGTGTTCAGCAGCAGCGCCGCGACAGTGAAAATCACTTGCGCCGCCAACATGCCGATGTTGAGCAGGGGGATCGACCCCATCGCTTCGCGGGCGCGAAAAACTGCGGTGTATCCGCTGTAAAACGGCAGCAGCATAATCATCGGCGTGGAGATGCGTAACCCCGTGATCACCTGTGGATCGTCGCTCAGCAGCGGCGCGGCGATGAACAGCGCCAGCATCGCCAATCCGCCCGCGATCAGGCGTTCCAGCGAAACCGCGGCCAAAACTTCATCTGCATGGGTGGCGTTTGTCGCAAGATCGCGCGTCATGAGCGTACCCATGCCGAATTCAACCAGCATACTCGACGGGTAAACCCACGCCATGCACACGGCATACACGCCCAAGCCATAATCGCCAAGCGAGCGCCCGATGAGCGCCGCCAGCACGAACGACAATCCCGCGCCGCCCACATTCGATACCATCAAAAACAGCGTGTTGCGCCGCACACGCGCCAACGGGGGAGAAACGCTGTCAGACGCGCTCAAATTCGATCCAGTAGTGGTCGGCAATCATCGAAAGCATCCGCAAACGCCCCATAGAATCGTCAAGGCGCATGAGTGTTCGCAGCAGCGTCGGGCGCTTTTCGACGATAGCATAGCCCGCTGTAGGCGGCAAAAACACGCCCAACGGCTCAATGTGAATGCGCTTGAAATGCGGTTCAAATTCGCGCGTGATCTGTGCGATGGTTGGGTAGTAAATCGGAATTGGTGCCCCGCTTTCGGCGACGAACATCACGCCGCGCTTTTGACGGCGAAACGCGACATTAAATTCCAGATGCGCGCCATGCCATAGCATTTCCCACACGCACAGCGGACTCATCACGCCGAACGCGACTACGCCGCCGATTTGAACACGATTCGCCAGCCATGCCGCCAGCGCGCGGCGATTCTCGACGCAGTTGATCGCGCCGAAATTGGAGAATGCCCCCGCGAAAACTGTATCAGGCATGAAGTTGGGATCAGGACGCGCGAGATCAAGCGAATGAACATTCACCAGCGGTTGATCTGTCGTTTTGCGCCGCGCGATCTCGATCATGTTGGCGCTCGAATCCGTCGCGATGACACGAATGCCACGAGAGCCGAGAGTCAGCGCATCTTCGCCTGTGCCGCAGCCCAATTCCAAAACACAATCGCCTGTATGGAATCGGCTCAATAAGCGTGTGTGTGTCCGTTCGCGCAAGTGCCGCGCGATCACAGACTGAGTGAAATCGTTATCGTAAGTTAGGGCAATCGAATCAAAGACGGACACGGCGAACGGTGCGACTACTGCGCGGTTTGAGTCATGATCGGTTTAAATGCCGCATTCGGCGCTTCGCGTTCGTGGTCAGTCAGCGCCATACCCACACGCCCGATTTTGGCGTTGATCAGCATCTTGATCCGTCGCTGAAGCGGTACGCCGCCGTTCAAATTGGCGCGGTTCAACGCCACTTCGCTCACCATCCAGCGCGTCGCATATTGATAAAATCGTTTCGAGCGCCGCCCCGCGACGGTGAGATCGCGGTCACTTCGCGCATCCCACGATTTATCGCTCAAAATGCGGCTTTCGACTTCAGCGTAGTACGGCGTGCCTTTGATCGGGTACGCCACAGTCGTTAAGAAAATGTCGGGATTGCTCTTTTTCAGGTGATCCACCGTCTGCTTGAGGTCATCGACGGTTTCGCCTTCATAGCCAAGCATGATGAACATGCCCGTTTCGATGCCCTTTTTCTGGAGCATTTTGGTTTTGACCTGCACATCTTCGGCGTTGACCTTGCGCTGCATCGCATCAAGGATTTTTTGCGACCCGCTTTCGCTGCCATTCCACAGGCGAAAACATCCCATCTCCGCCAGCGTATCGATCACCTGCTCATCTAGCCGATCCGCACGTGAAATGCATTCAAACGGAATCCGCACGCCGCGCCTTTTCAACGCTTCGGCATACTGCATCAGCCAGCGGCGGTTGATTCCGAATACATCATCGGCATACCAGATCAAATCGGGATTGTAGCGTTCTTTGATCCACAGCACTTCGTCGGCGGCATCGTCAGGTGTGCGGCGGCGATGGGTATTGCCATACACGGAATGACTGCACCATGTACACGTATAGGGGCAGCCGCGCGCGTGGATCACGCTGACTGAACTTTGCCCGTGATGCGTTTTCCACACATTCATATAGCGGGGAACATCGACAGCTTCACGGTCAGGGTGGGGATTGGCGCTCAAATCGCTCATGAATACACGGGGCGCGGTTTCGTGGGCGTGTCCGTCATCGCCCATGTACGCGATGCCTTCGATTTGCTCCAACTCATTCGCGCCGTGCTTGATCAAGTGTGGGATCAACACTTCAAGCGTTTGTTCGCCTTCGCCTTTGACAATCACATCCGCGCCGCGTTCAAGATACTCTTGCGCGTAATACGGTGGTTCTGGTCCGCCGAGAATCACCTTTGCGCCCACCTGCTTACAAATGCGGATCATCTTTAGCACATTGAACTTAGTCATCAAGTTAGTGTAAATACCGACGATGCTTGGGCGTTCGCGCTGAACATACACTTCAAACGCAGGCAAACTCTCAAATGTGGTATCAAACACGCGCACAGAAAAACCTTTCGCCTTCAAATACGACGAAAGGTAGAGAATCCCCAAGGGGGGATACGGCTTCATGACTTTTTGTTCGTGTGCATCTTCTGCGATGAAATAACCATGTGTCAGCAGAATATCCATGCGTCAGGCAGTCCCGCCAAGTCTAAACCGCCGCACTATTCGAGCGCGATGCCGGTGGCGTTCTTGATGTATTCGATAACCTTGTGAAACGCTTCTTTGTCCGTCATCCACATGATGGTGTGGACGGCATTAACGGTATGCACTTCGATGTACGACGAGTCGCCTTCTTCAACATGGCGAAAGCGTGTCGCTTGGTCGAGATTAAAAATTTCGGTGATGTTGTCGGCGTTTTTGTATTGAATCCATGCAGCCATAAAAATGCTCAACTCACGTTTATAGACGTTACATCTCAAGCATAGCATGTTTGGCGCTCACGCGCCGCCTACACGCGCCGCATCATGACCGGTGCCCTGTGATCGCATTCCAGAGCCGCGCCAGCCACCCGAACATCCCGCTGGAGTGCCGTGCCTCTTGTACAGGATTCAAGGCGGCTTCTTCCGCCCGCCGTTGATCGCGCATTTGGCGCATCGTCATCACGCCCGCGCTTTCATCGTCCTCAGGTTCTGTACGCGACTGCCGCATCGTTCGCCGCAAATCGGATTGTTCGGTAGGGATCGGTTCAATGCGTACTGCTGTGCTGGCGGATGCGCGTATCGCTATCGACGCGCCGTTCGATGACACTGTCTCAGGCTCATCCACCACCGTAAAGTCGGTGATGTCGCCCGTTTTCTGGTTGCTGTCGCGGCTTCTAAAGCACGGCGATTCCGTGTTGAAGAAGCTCACCACATCGAGATTGAGTTCGCGCGTCAAAAACTGCCCGACCACGTCCGAATTTGTCCCAAACGCGAATAACAGTGGCGTTGCATACGGCTGATCCGCCAGCGTCAGCACGAGCATGTTCAACCCTGTCCGGTTGAAAGGCAAGAACAGTCTATCACTTTCGCTGCGTGACAAAAATTCGCGCACAAAGCCGCGTTCGCCTGTTAGTGTGCTGGGATCGGCGTTGTGTTCAAGCGCATGCTCAGCAGAATAGCTGGCGGTTAAGGTTTCGATATTGCCCGTATATGCCAGCAGCACTTCTTGCTGGTGCAGCACACAGTACGGGAGCGCACGCGCGAATGTGCGCGCGTAAGTCTGCTTAACGGCGATACCTTCAATTACGCCGATGGCGCGTCCGGCATGGGCACGTCCACTGTTGTAGTGGCGCAGCAGAAAATAATGTTCTCCCAACGGAAAGCAGTACAAGCTGGGGAATTCCGGCGTGAGCCGTGAAATATCAGTGATGTAATTGAACGTCCCGCCGATCATGCTCACATCGCGCAAGCTCATATCAGCCGGACGTATGAACGCCGTGAAATCCTGTTTTTCGGTGCGTGTAAAGAGAAAATGCTCAACCTGCATGACGATTCGACCTATCGCATTCCGGCGCTAGGGAACAAGCGCCCGCATCCGTTTATTTGCCGTTTTCGTCACTGTGCGAATTTTCGGCTCAAGTTCTTGCAGTCGCCGCGCCAATTCTTGCTGTTCTTCGTGAAGCTGCTTGATAGTGCGCCCACGCAAAATCCGCGCCAGCACATTTTTATCCAGTTTGAGCAGTCGCCGTTCAAGATCGCTTGCCTGTTCTTCCAGTACCAGCGCCGTGCGGTCAAGTTCGTTGCCGATAGCGTACAGGAACGGATACTGAATGTTCTGCGGTTCGGGCGATCCTGCAAGGTTGAACGATGCCAGTTGATAACCCTGTCCTTCGCTGGCAAGCGCGGCGTTTCCTTCACCAACAATCGACACCGCCAGCATCGCGGACGGATACAGCCATGGACGAATACTGCTCACTTTGGCGCGTTCCTCATCGACAAAATCGTAGATACCCTGAAACACTTGCCGCGCTTTGGCATACAGTTTTTCGTAGTTGTTCTCTTTGTATTCGTCAGGTACTGCGTCCGATTTTGTCAGCACAATCGTGATTGTGATCCCGTGCAGCAGACCTTCGCCCGCCGTCGATTTGAATTTGTAACTGTTGAGCAGGTGAAAAATCAGCGGCGCGGACGTGAGCATTCTCGCTTCGATCAGGGGACGTGTGGCAATCGTATATGCATCCGCCACGATGATCACGGCGTTGCTCTCTTTGATGTCTGCGTGAAGCTGTGCTGCCGCGTCACTTTCATCCGTCGGCTGGTTAATCGCGCCGCCTTGATAGTCCACCCAGCGAAATTCGGTGATGAACTGGTCTTGGAAGTACAGTTTGAACAAGTCCTCACGCCGACCCATCGTTGGGGCAGGCCAGCGTCGTTCCAGCACGAAATCACTCCACGGTTTCATGTATTTGGTCGTGGTGTCCACATCTTCATCTTCAATGCGGAAGCCCTCCACACCATCAACCATCAAATATAGCAAAGCGAGTGTATAACAGGTTTTGCCTTGTCCCGTCCCGCCAAACAGCGTCACTTTCAATGACATGCAAGCGTCCTTTTTAATATCGCTAATGGGTTGACTTATAACCCGCGCGGTGCATTTCCCGCATACAGCGGATTCACGTCATACATGCCTTTATACCGCGCATCGGTCAAGTAATCGAGTCGATACGCGCGGATCGGGTCTTCTCCATTGATGACTAGTACTTGTTCGTCACTGCCCACACCGCGAATTTCGTTCGCGTCCGCGCCGACCAACTGCGCGAATTCGTTGGCGACAACATAGTTTTTCGCGCCAAAAATTTGCAGCACCGCGCAGTTATTGACCATCGTTGACCAGCTCATCTCGTACAGCTTCTTGATCTGGCTCATGTCCTGCCAAAAGCTCCATACCTGCAATCCGTATCCACGGCAGAGCGTGATCACGCTTTCCAAATACGGGAAGTTGCCCAATTGTCCGCACTCATCCAGCAAAAACAACGTCCGCTGCTGCGGGATCGTTTTGCGGCTCGTCACCGCTTTGAGCAGGGTCCCTACCCACAATTTGAGCAGCGCGCGGTGACTCAACAGTTTGTCCGGCGGAATGATGATGTAAATCGACAGCGGTTCACCCGCTACCACGTCCGCCAGCGTGAAACTCGACTTTTCAAGCGCCTTATCGACTGCTTTGCTCAAAAACGCTTTCATGTACGAATGCGCGGTTGCCAGCACGCCGGGGCGCGTGTCGCGTTCGCTCATCTGCAAAAACGATGCGATTTCCTCATACGCCATACGATTCATCGTCTTGCCCTGTGTATCGAGCAGCACCGCGAGTTTATACACCACATCGTCCGCCATCAAAAACTGGCGCAGCGCGCTGAAATTGCGTTCGGGCTGCGCTTTCGTCAGCGCGACATGTGCCATCAACCCGCTGATCAACCCGCAGGCATTCAAGTCCCAGAACGGGTCTTTTACCCCCCGATTACCAATCGACAGCATTTCGGCGAGCATTTGCGAATCAGTTTCGATGTCCATGTTGAGCAGGTCGAAGATGTCCATCGGGTTTAAACCGTCGCTGTTCCCGTCAATCACACCGAATGGGTCGAGCCGGATCACGCGCTGCCCCATCTCGCGCCGCCGCCGCGCGGTAACTGCGTAATTTTCGCCTTTGGGGTCAACCACAATGATTGGACCCGGATACGTGAGCAAGTTAGGGATGATCACAGATCGTCCCTTACCCGCGCCCGTTGGGGCAATCGTCATCAAGTGACTGTCCCCCGCGTATTCGATCAACTCCGCGCCGCGCACCGACGTTAAACCGGGGCGCTGACTTTTCTGCGGCGCTGGACGTATCCCCGCTGTATTCAACAGCCGCTGCGAACTTTCGCGCTGGGCAAACCCGCTCGTCAAATCAACTTGACCGGGTGTAATCGGAATCGGTAAACCGAGTGATAGCGAGAGTGTGGCTTCTCCAGACATGAATTTGTGCTGCTCCTCATTGGTTATCACATTAGTATAGCCTCGCCTACGCACGCGGAATGCCCAAGAGGATGGGGGGCGTTCTTGTAAGAAAGTACGAATCTAGTTGTAACTTTGCTAGATTTTTCCGTTAAACCAGTGTGACGTTGGAAATTCGTGTCGGTTCATGCGGAAGCTGTGCTAATTGATTGAGCTTGGCTTGCGCGGCAGGTAAGGTTAGTCGGTGATACACCATGGCCGCCGCCCGCCTTGCGTGATCCAATCGAACACGCGCCGGATTTTTTGCCAGCGTTCCTAGTTCACGCCATGTTTTGCGTGATCGATATTCTTTATGCACAACTGTGTGAAGCTGCCGATAAAACTCAGTGCGAAACGGCCCTTTGTACAGCATCGCCAAATCTTCGCTGTCGATCCAGTTCGCCCGTTCGCCCAATTCGTGTTTGACGTTCTCGTAAAAACTCGTCCCCGGCAGCGGATAACTCACGCTGATTCCTATATCATCCGGCATGAGATCGCGCACCATTTTGAGCGTGAGTTCAATGTCCTCGCGGGTTTCTCCGGGGTAGCCGAACTGCAAGAAGAATGCCACTTTAATACCGTGTTCATGTAGTTGGCGTGTCGCCGCGTAGATTTGCTCAACCGTCGTGCCTTTTTCCATCGCGTCGAGAATCTTTTGCGATCCACTCTCTGCGCCCACCCACACAATCTGCGCGCCCGCTCGTGCCAGCGCCGGGATTGTCTTGCCGCGCAGCAGCAAATCGACACGGTTCAAACTCTTGAATGGGATTCGTAGTCGCCGTTCTTCCAGCAAATCGGCAAACGCTTCGATCCACTTGTCCTGAATGCCCATGATGTCATCCATGAACCAGATATGATCCGGGTTGAACCGTTCTTTGATCCACGCCATTTCTTCGACGACATTTTCCGGCGAACGCACGTTGTAGCGCTGCCCCCAGATTGGCTTGGCGCACCAGTTACAGTGAAACGGACAGCCGCGCGTCGTCACCAAATTCATCGAATAATAGCCGTGATGCGTGTTCCAAATATTCCGGTACGCATCCCGATCCACCAAGTCCCAAGCGGGGAAGGGAATAGTATCCAGCTTGTTGATGACCGGGCGGGGAAGTGTGCGCGTAATTGCGCCATCATCATGCTTGAACACAAGGCTGCGAATTTGATCGAGCGCGGGGGCATCTTTCCCGCTTAAGTGGTCGATCAATTCTGCAAGCGTTTCATCCCCTTCACCGATGCACACGTAATCCGCGCCGCGCGCTAAGTACGCATCAGCGTGATCGGTTTCATCTGCCCCGCCGCATATGACAACGCAGCCGCGCGCTTTCGCCATGTCGATCATCTCAAACGCTGCTTGGCGCATCCGCAGCAGCGACATTTTGCTCAAATAGTTGAAGTTGTCCTCAAACAACACTGCGAAGCGCGGCTTATACTGGTCAAGTGCCGCCGCCCACGCCGACGTATCTTCCGCCAGCATCGCGTCGAACAGCGCCACATCGTAGCCCTTGTTCCGCATAATTGCCGCCGCGTACAGCGTACCCAACGGCGGATAAGGCTGCATCGCCGCGTACAGCTTGGGATCAAACTTCAAATAGTAGGATTGTCCGAAAAGAATGTCTTTCATTGGCTTGGGGACACATCTCTTTGTGATCGTGTGATGTGTGTACTATAGCGAGTTTTTAAGATCGGGCTAGGGAGACCAATTTCCCGCCCCCAATACAGCCTAGAAATCTGTTGTAGGGGCGCAATAGATTGCGCCCGCCGTCCCAAAATAGAATCATTCAATCTCATCCCGTATGTCTTCGCCTAGTGGTTCAGGGCGTTCAATCGGGTCGTCTGCCAAACTTCCACAGTTCAGATCAAGAAATTCGTGCCAATCGAGTTTTTCACCGATTCGCTTTCAATGTCGCGCCTCAACAATTGGCACGGGTGTTCAATGAGCCGGAGCTTATCAATAAGTGATAGGCGATCACTGAGCCGTTTAACATCTTCATAGGCGCTCGGTTGTACGTTCATATACTCTCCCCGAAAATTTGCTAAGAAGCCATTTCAAAATTCGAATCTTCGTGTAGGGGCTTGGCACGCCAAGCCCGCATTGGGTAAAACGATGATTTCGAGAACATTTCGTAGGGACTACTCGGCAGGTCGCCTGTGCAAAGTCGAACTAAGGGGATATTACAACAACTTCCTATTACTTGGTCGTTCCAACAACTCCAATCCCGCCTCTTTGAGCGAACACCGCCCAATCTGCGTCGCCAACTCGGCATTGATCCGCTTTTCTTTCCCATCCAAGCGCGCATCGACCATTTTCACATGTGGAAACTTCGCCATCACATCAGGATCGCCAATTTGCGGCACGCCTTCGCGCATCACCAGCGCCAAATCAGCGCGGCGACAGTCGGATAACCGCTTTTCTTCCGGCACAGCGATCACATCAGCAAATGCGCTAACGTCCAAACGTCCAGAATCCGTAACGTTCAAGATCAAGCGGGCGTTTCGCGTGGCAAACTGCACAGCAATATCAGGCTGCTTTGGTAATCGTTCGTTCCAATACGTTTCCGCGAAACGCATTTCATTTAGCAGATCGCCATCTGCCGTCAGCCGCGAATCGCTGCCAAGCGCGGGCAGTCCATAGCGCCCTAACACCGTGTAACTGATCGTTTCGCCCAACAAATACTTGTTTGTCGTCGGACACCAGATGAACGGCGTGCGCTCAAAAGCATTGTAAAACTGCGCCGCATCCGCCCAATCCGCACGGCTGATTCCGACTGCGTGAATAAACCGTGTCGCCCCGCTGATGCAGCCCAGTTCTTTCAACGTTTGATACTCGGCAAGTGCGGTTTCATCTGTGCCTTCCGCAAGGTGAATGAAGAACGGCGTGTTTTTCGGTGTGCGCTTGAACGATGTAACAATCTCTGCTTGTGGCGTAAAGTGGAGCGAATGTGCCCAACCGTATTTTTGTAACACGCGCACGGGGAAATCTTTGCGGAACAGCGGTTTGTGCGGTGGATTATGATGCGCGACCAGCGTTGCCCCGCACAGCAGATTTTTCAGCCCACCGATGTACAACTTATCTTCCAACGGGTAGGCGCGCAACTCCTTGAACGGCGGCTTGTCCAACTGCGAATTGACCTGCTCACCCCATTGATGCGCGTTGCCATATCGTTCTTGATATTTCGTGCGTGGATAGTGGTTCAGCTCAAGGTGATCGTGCGAGTTGATCAAGCCCGGATACAGCGTGTATCCGCTCATATCCACGCACAGCGCAGTGGGATGGGGGGCATTATCCACACGCCCGTTGGCGATGCACACCTCACGCGCTTGCGCCGTGCCATCCTGCTGATACACCTTCGCCCCGACGAACCACAGCGGCTTATGCTTCAAGTGTACCAAACCCTTTTATAACCATAAGCAAACAGCGCCAATCATTTTCAAAAAACGGACACATGTGGACACATCTTCCCGTAACTTTTATCGCATCGCATAGTTCTTCGGGACACATCTTCCCGTGACCCGTTTTGCGCCTATGACACAAATTGTCTAACCTCACGCGAGAACTCCGAAGAATACGTCGCAAACTTCTGTACGAAAAGGCAAAAATGTGTCACCCTAAAAACGTCTGCAAAGTCGCCCGTTTTCGTAGGGGCGCAATCTATTGCGCCCGCCGTAACGAGCGCACACTCACTCCAACCGAATCCTCGGATTCAACAGCGCATACGCCAAGTCAGCAATCAAGTTCGCCAGCGCGAAAAAGAAGATCGTCACCATCACCACCGCTTGCATCAGCGGAATATCCTTGCGCTCAACCGCTGCTGTCATCAATCGTCCCAAGCCGGGATAGCTGAACACGTTTTCAATCACGATCAACCCGCCCATCAGCCACCCGAACGACAGCGCCACCACCGTGATCGTCGGCAAAAGCGCGTTACGCAATACGTGCTTCACAATCACGGTACGGCGTGGCAGCCCCTTTAAAATCGCGGTTCTCACATACGGCTTTTTCAGTTCGTCAATCACACCCGCCCGCGTCATGCGGACGATGTAAGCCATCAGCACAAATGTCGCCGTGAGCGCGGGCAAAATCAACTGCCGCAGCCAATCGCCTAACGGCGCATCCGATGGCGCAGTTGCGCTGGCGGGAAACCAGCCTAATCCAAGCGCCAGCACATTGATCAATACCAATCCGGTGACGAATTCCGGCAGCCCGACGACGGACAGCGTGAAGATTGAAATCATATTGTCGAGAAACTTGTTTTCGTTTAGCCCAGCGACCACGCCTAAAAACACCGAGAGCGGCACGCTGATCAAGAGTGTTAGCGCCGCCAAACGCAGGGAATTTCCCAGTCGATCCATCACCAGCGGGCGGATCGGCGCGCTGCCACTCACAAACGACGTTCCCCAATCGCCTGTCACAAACCCGCCCAACCATTCGATATACTGCTGCGGCACAGGCTTATTAAGTCCCAAATCTTCGCGCAGTTGGGCAACCGCTTCTGGTCTTGCCTCACGTCCAAGAATCAGCCGTGCAACATCTCCCGGCAAAAGCTGCGTTAGACCGAACACGACGACGGACGTGATCAACAGCGTAATCGCCAGCAGAATCAATCTGCGAACCAGATAACGTGCCATCACGTCACCCCATTCACGCGGTTTTGTTGAAGCCGCGTTAATTCATCGACGGGGATATGACAGCGAATTTTGTGTCCGTCACCTGCATCTTGATAGGGGGGCGCATCGGTTTCGCAGATCGCGCCGATTTTGCGCGGGCATCGCGTGTGGAAACGGCATCCACGCGGCAGATCGCCCGCGCTTGGTAGTTCGCCTTCCAAGCGGATTCGCTTGCCCTGCACAGCCGGATCAGGCATGGGAATCGCGCTGATCAATGCTTCGGTGTACGGGTGTGATGGCGCGTTATAGACGTGTTCCGCCGCGCCTTCTTCCACAATCTCACCGAGATACATCACGGCGATCCAATCCGCGAGATACGCGACGGCTTTTAAGTCATGCGAGATGAACAAATAACTTGCGCCTTGTTGCGCCCGCAAATCTTTGAGCAAATTCAAAATCACCGACTGCACCGACACATCAAGCGCCGAAGTTGGCTCGTCTGCCACCACCAGCGCCGGATTCGCCGCGAACGCTCGCGCCATCGCCACGCGCTGCTTTTCGCCGCCGCTCAATTCACTCGGATACCGCTTCGCATAATCTTCCGGCAGACGCACCGCTTTCAGCAGTGCCGCTACCCGCTCCTTGATTTCGCTCTCGCTCACGCGCTCTATGGACAGCCGCTCAATCGTGCGCCCAAGTGTTTCCCCCACACTCATATATGGGTTCATCGCATCATTGGGATTCTGGAAAATCATTTGTAGTTGACGCAGCGCATCCCGTGACCGATCCGCCACATCCGCGCTGATCGACACGCCCATTAGTTCGAGTTCCCCGCTGTCAGCAGCTTCAAGCCCCGCGACCAGTCGCGCCAATGTCGTTTTTCCGCTGCCGCTTTCGCCCACCAATCCGAGTGTGCTTCGCTTGTTGATATGAATACTCACATCATCGACAGCGCGCACGCCCTTCGCCTTCGCGCCGAACACCCGCGCCAATCCGGTACTCCCGCCAAACGTTTTGTTGAGTCCCCGCCCTTGCAGCACAAAACCCGCTTCCGGCGGCGCAGAAACAGACATCACTTTCGGCGCGGTGTCGATCACCAGTATCCCCGCCTGAATTTCTCGCCAGCGGTGGCACTTAATCATTCGATCCGCCGAAACACTTTCAATGGGTGGATTTTCCATGTGACACAAGTCGAGCGCGGCATGACAGCGCGGCGCGAATACGCACCCGTTTGGGCGATCCGCCAGCGATGGCGCAACCCCTTCGATGGTGTGCAGCCGAGTTTCCTGCCCGCCCAGCGGACGCGGCAGACTCGCCAGTAGACTGATCGTGTACGGGTGCAGCGGGCGATGATAGAGGTCCTGCACAGGCGCGGATGCCATCACTTCGCCGCCATACAGGACCGTCACGCGGTCACATAATTGCGCGACCAATCCCAAGTCATGCGAGACGTACAGCGCCGCAGCTTGATTTTCACGGATCAACTCGCGGAACAAATCAACGATCACCGCTTGCGTGGTTACATCCAAACTCGTCGTCGGCTCGTCCAAAATCAACAAGCGCGGCTTGGTGATCAGCGCCATCGCAATCGTTACGCGCTGCTGCATCCCGCCGCTGATCTGGTGCGGATACCGATCCGCCACCGATTCAGGATCAGCGATCTTCACATTCCGCAGCATCTCGATAGCCCGATCAGATGCCGCCTTTTTATCCATCCCTAAGTGCAGCCGCGCGATCTCCGCGATTTGTTCACCAATCTTGTACGACGGATTCAGCGATGCCAGCGCGTCTTGCGGCACAAGGCTGATCTGGCTGCCCCAGATACGCCGCATCTCATCCGGCGATTTATGCGTGATATCCTCGCCCTTGAAGAAGATTTTGCCCTCACGCACACGGGCATTTCCGCTCATATAATTCATCAAGCCAAGCGCCAGCGTCGATTTTCCGCTGCCGCTTTCGCCCACCAACCCATGAATTTCGTTTGGGTAAATACTGATGTTCACATCATACAGTGCGTTCAACCAGCGGCTGCCAAATTGGTAATCCATATGCAGGTTGATCGCTTGGATGATTGGCGTTGTGCCGTTGTTACCGCTCATCCCAATCCCCCTTCATAGCGGAAAATCCGCCGCAGTCCATCCGAGAGCAAATTCACGCCGATAATCAGCAGCGCGATTGCCGCCGAAGGAAACCACAGCGCCCACGGCGTTTGTGCGTAGCTGTTGCGCGCCTCATTGACCATACGCCCCCAATCAGGCGATGGTGGCTGCACGCCCAATCCCAAAAAGCCGAGCGATGCTGTCAAAAAAATCGCGTAAGAAAACCGCAGCGCCGCCTCCACAATCAACGCGGGCAGCACGCCGGGGAGAATTTCACGAAACAAAATATACAGCGTCGATTCGCCGCGCAGTTTCGCCGCTTCGATATATCCGGTGGATCGCACATTCAGCGCCGCGCTTCGCACCACACGCGCTACAATTGGTGTGTACAGCAGCACGATCACGATGATGATGCCCACAGGCGATGGGCCAATCGTGCCAAGCATCACCAACGCCAGAATCAGCGCCGGAATCGCCAGCAAGCTGTCCATGATGCGCGAGATCACATCATCTAGCACGCCGCCATAGTATCCGATCAACAAGCCAATCGCCGTGCCGAAAATCACCGAAAGCACTGTCGTGATCGTTGGCAGCACGATAATGTCACGCGCGCCCCACAGCACGCGGCTGAACACATCGCGCCCTAATGTATCCGTGCCAAAGAGATAAAGTTCAGAAGGGGGAGTACGCGCCGCACCGCGTATCAATTCATCGAAGCGGTACGGCGCAATTTCAGAACCAAACACAGCAAGCAAGATGAACACGCCGACGATCACCATGCCGATCAAGGATTGTGGTCGGCGTGTCAACTGCCGCAGCAGCGAGAGGGTATTTTGCAGCACCACTGGCTGAAAAACCTGCTTACCCGCTGATCGAAACCGTGCGGAAATCGGTCAAGCCGGGGAAGGGCGGCATGGTCAAGCCCTGCACGTTATCGCTCACACCGCCGAACAGCGGCGCGAAATACGGAATGATGATCGGACCACGCTCCAAGAAAATCTGGCTCACCTGCGCGTAGATCGCGGCGCGTTCTTCATCGTTCGTGGTTTGGCTGGCTTGCACCACTAACGCTTCGAGTTCAGGGTCAACAAAACGGCTCTCGTTGAATCCCGTTTCGATCCCCGCTTCAATATACGCTTGGCGCAGCAAAATCTGCGGCGAAGGACGATCTCCCCAGCCCGTAATGCCTAGTTCGACTTCAAAATAGTTGTTTGGGTTGCTGAAATCGTAGTACACGCCTTCGGGGACGACCTGAATATCGACGTTGATGCACGCTGCTGCCCACTGCTGCTGAAGCACCGCCGCGAGATCGGCATATTCAAACGCATCCGGTGCGTACAGCGTGCCTTCATACGTGCCGATTCCTGCTTCTTCAAGCAGTTCGCACGCACGAGCGGGATCATAGGTCTGGTTTTCGACGGTCTCATCAAAGAAGAACGAGAACACAGGCGCGATGGGATCGTTATTGCCCACGGTTCCGCGACCTTGAAGCAGCAGTTCGTTGAGCTGTTCGCGGTCAGTCGCATATTTGAACGCTTGACGCACGCGCACATCCGCACCTGCGAAACCTTCATCCGTTCGCAAGCGGATCACCGGATGCTGACTCGTCGCCGTTTGCAGCACGCTCACGCCGTCAGCCGCTTCGATACGGTCAGTCTGTGCGATGGGGACTTTGAAGATGTAATCGACCTCTCCACTCAGAAGCGCATCCACTTGGGCAACTGTGTCATCAATGTACACGAATTCCAAGCCAGCCAATGCTGGAGCGCCGCCCCAGTAATTTGCATTGGCGGTCAGCACCGCGCGCGCGCCGGGATCAAACTGCGTCAAGATGAACGGACCCGTCCCGTTGAAATGCGCGAAAGTCATATCGCCTTCACCCAATACATTCGGTTCGGTTTCCCCGTCCTTAATGATCAAGGCTTGGCGGGCAGCCACACCGTACAGGAAATCGGCATTCACAGCGGGCAGCGTGAACACTACCGTTGTTGCGTCCGGTGCGCTCACTTCAAAATCGCCTGTCAAGCTGATCGCGGGCGACTCAACTTCCTTCAAACGGTTGAACGTATAGACCACATCCGCCGACGAGAATGCCGACCCATCATGGAAGGTAACATCATCGCGCAGCGTGAACGTATAAGTCAGTCCATCGTCGCTGATCGTCCAAGCCGTTGCCAGATTCGCGCCAATCGTCGCGTCCGGCAGCACTTCAACCAGATAGTCATAGATAGCGCGGTTGAGCGCGGTTTCCGGGTCGTTGCTGTGCTGTGCCGGGTCAAGCACGGTGGGCGCGGTCATGCCGACGCGAAGCACACCGCCTTCTTGCGCCAGAACGCCGCTTCCGCCTACAACAACGGCAAGCATCAAAAGAGCGCCGACCATGACGATTCGGCGTGGGGTGAACAAAGATGCCATTTCGAACTCCTAGTTCATAGGGTAGGTAAAAATGGATCGCTTGGAAGAACAGACGTGAAACAGTCTCGCATATCTTACATGCAAATTCTCACGAATCTATTACGTCTGTTCTAAAATTTCAGTTCGATGTTGGCGGCTGCGTTTGGCGATTGTTACACCGATGTGGGCGGGGATTGCGCCTCGATTTCTAGCAGCGTCACACCCGCTTGAACATACTGCCCGCTGGCATACGTCAAGTTTTTCACCTGACCGTCATACGGGGCAAGGATGCGATGTTCCATTTTCATCGCTTCCATAATGATGAGTATATCCCCCTTGCGGACGAAATCCTCATTTTTAACATGAACGTCTAAGATTGTTCCGGGCATCGGTGCGCGCAGCGATCCTTCCGCTTGTGCCGCCGCTTTGCCAACAGGCAGCGGATCGACCCATTCCAGCGCGAACGTCCCCTTTGCACAATGAACCCAAACCGAATTCTCGCTCACAGCATATGAGACCTTCTGGCGGTATCCGTCGATACGCAGTTCTGCATATCCCTCATCCTGCTCACCGATTTCGAGGTGCATGGACTCGCCATCGACACTTACGGTAAAACCCAGCGTGTCTTTCAATGGCAAAAGCTGAATGACATGCTTTTTGTCGCCATGTATAAACGTCTGTTTAAGAGGTTGGTTCGGGTTGTTTCGCCAATATGATTTGCCAGCAGCCGTGTTGTTTAGTGTCGCTTTCGCAATTCCCGCCGCAATCAACGCGATTATGGGCAGGGGCGCATCTGCCAACAGTTCCGGGTGACGCTCGATAAAGCCGGTGTCGAAGTTCCCCGCGATAAATTCTTCGTGATTGATCACCCGACGCAAAAAATCCAGATTCGTTCGCAAGCCAAACAGGGTGGCGCGTGACAGCGTGTAATCTAATTTGCGGATTGCGGTTTCGCGGCTTCCACCTGTATCAAAGCAAATGATTTTTGCCTGCATGGGGTCATAAAACACCGACACTTCATCCCCCGCCTGAATCGACGAGTCAATCAGCCCGTATGCGCCGTCAATCGGATGAAACCACTCCAGCACCTTACCTGTCGTCGGCAAAAAACCGTTTGCCGGGTCTTCGCTGTAAACGCGCACTTGAATCGCGTGTGTTTTCAACTGTGCAGGTGCGTTGTAAAACGCATCTAGCCGCGCGCCTTCCGCCGCGCGAATTTGCATCTCGACCAGATCGACCCCATAGCGCATTTCGGTGACGCGGTGTTCGACCTGTAAGCGCGTATTCATCTCCATAAAGTAGTAGTTTTTAGCTGAATCCAACAAAAACTCAATCGTTCCTGCGCCCACATAACCGATTTGCAACCCGATACTCACCGCAGTCTCACTCATTTTTGCGCGCAGATCATCATCCACAGCAGGGGAGGGCGTTTCTTCAATAATCTTTTGATGCCGCCGTTGAATACTGCATTCGCGTTCGCCCAACGCGACCACGTTTCCATGTTGATCGCCAAAAATCTGAATTTCGATGTGGCGTGGATTCTCAATCGCGCGTTCCAAAATTAACGTGCCATCCCCGAACGCCTGTTGTGCTTCACGTCGCGCGGCGGCTAACGCGCTCGCCAGTTCGCCAGCGTCGCTGATCTTTCGCATCCCTTTGCCGCCGCCGCCCGCCGCTGCCTTGATCATCACGGGAAAACCAATCTCGTTTGCAGCCTTGATCAGCGTTTCATCCCGTTGATCATCGCCGTTGTAGCCGGGAATTAACGGCACGTCTTTCAGCGCCAGTTTTGCTTGACGTTTATCGCCCATCAAATCGATCACGTTCGGCGGCGCGCCGATCCATGTCAGACCTGCGTCGATCACGGCTTGCGCGAACGTCGCGTTTTCCGCGAGAAATCCATAACCGGGATGCACCGCGTCCGTACCTGTACGTTTTGCAGCTGCGATCAACTTCTCAATATTGAGATAACTCTCGCTGGCAGGGCTTGCGCCCACATGCACGGCTTCATCACAATTCTGCACATGCCGCGCCCGCTTATCCGCATCACTGTATACCGCCACAGTTGTGATACCCATCTTGCGGCAGGTCGTGGCAATACGCGAAGCAATCTCACCCCGGTTCGCAATCAACACCTTACGAATCATGTATCAACCTTGTGTAAAATTATAATATCAATACTGTCTCGACTATTGAGCGTAACACTTTGGACATCAAAGGACATGGACGACAATACTACGCCTACTCGACAATTATTCTTCGCGTGGCTGTGCCCACTTAGGCAGCCGCTTTTGCATAAACGCCGCCATGCCTTCCTGCCCATCTTCGCTCGTTCGCAGCGCGTTCAGCAGCCGCGCCCGGTACGCTAGGTTCTCATCAAGCGATTGTTCGCTCACGACCCCCATCAGCACCTTGATCTCCCGTATCGCGTTCGGGGAGCAGTGACGCAGCTCACCGAGCAGGGTCTGTACTCGTTCGGTCAGGTGATCACTGGGGACAGCCTCATGCGCGATCCCGTACTCGACTGCCGTTTTTCCGTCGAAGCGTTCGCCTGTCAGCATCAACTGCCGCGCGCGTGTCAACCCCACACGCTGAATGACAAACGGCGAGATCAGCGCTGGAGCAAGCCCTAAGCGTACTTCGGGCAAGCCCAAGCTGGCGTTTTCGGCTGTGATGGCAATATCCGACACGCACGCCAACCCGAACCCGCCGCCCAAGACCGCCCCTTCCAACCGTGTGATTACTACCTGCGGCGCGCCATTGACCGCTCTCAGCATCGCGTCCAATCGTGCCGTTATCGCGTCCTGTTCGGCTTCGCTCATGCTGGCGACTTGGGCAAGGTCGCCAATATCGCCGCCCGCGCAAAAATGCCCGCCCGCCCCGCCGATCACAACCGCCCGCACATCCCGGTTCTCGCGTAGGGCAGCAAACACCGTCAGCAGTTCATCCACCATCTTGAAGTTCATGGCGTTGCGTACCGCCGCCCTGTTGAGCGTGATGTGCGCGAATGGCGGCTCAACATTCAGCAAGATTGTCTCGTAAGTCATCAGTCCCAATCCATGTACAGCAGTCCGCCCGCCAGCGACTTGCCCAACGGGTCAATGCGAAGCGAACGGGTTGCACCGCCGTCCAATGCCCCGTGCAGCACAAAGTTCAGCGCCTCAATATTGTCCAGTTCGTAGCGGATCACGTCGCCTTGCACCAGTTCGCCGAAGTGCGCTTTGACTCGCTCGGCGGTTAGCTTCGCCTTGATTTCTTGATACGCTTCCGGTGAGCGGGCAATCACGCTGATGTTGGCGATGTTTCCCTTGTCGCCGCTTCGTCCATAGGCAAGGTCGTAGAGTTTGCGCGTCATTGTATTACCCTCTACAGAATCACATGCAGGCTGGCATCGGCATACAGTACAGCGACTTTTAAACCCACATCAGGCAGAGGGCGACCATCGCGCAGTTTGTCTGCTGCGTCCGAGATGCGTTTAATGACCTCGATGGGTTCACCTGTCGCATCTTTGAATCGAACGTGTGCCCTAGCGCCTTTCGGCTTGCCCTTCACAGGCTCGGTGTCAATCTGCGTGATTTCGCCTACTGCGATTTTTCCGTCGCGCTTCAACCGCTGCATGACCGAAAACCCTTTGGAAAACATCCGCACTACAATGAACAACATCACTCCAGCGACAAGTACGAACACCATGACTCGATTAACACTCGGTGCAGAGATGCCAAACAACAGGGTGACCATACATGCAGTTGGAAGCACTACACCGAACAACATTCCTGCGAGTCCAAACACCATCCGTCGGTTCAATTGCTCAAGCATCGGCGGAGGCGCGCCCTCGCGCAAATACGCGCGATTGGTTTCGTTGACGAAGAACACATCATCCCATTGGGAGTTGGCATGTCCTATCGCATATGTGTTCTCATCTCTCATCATGTCTCCCAATACTGAATCGCCGGTTGTACCCGTTCACGTGCGATCAAAGCTGACCACAAGCCGAGAATTACGCGCGGTTCGCCGCCAACAGTTGTTCCGCTCACGCTCATTCCTGCCGGACAGCTTAAGCCGTTTGCCATCACGCGGCGCACCGCTGTTTTGAGCGTATCGGCATCATCAGCCGTGAACATCACGCGCACAACCAGTTCCAGTGGATCATCTGGCAGTTGACCGATATGTCCGAACAAGCTGTTGATCCCCAACAGGTGATAGTCCACGCGGCGAATCGGCAGCCCATGCCACGATTCCGCGATCATCGCTTTGAGCTGTTCTAGTTTGCGCCACGCTTGCGGATACCCTACCGTGAAGATGAGTTCCCGCATGTAACCTTCCATGCGCCCCATGCTTACCTTGAGCGTGGCGGGGCGCGGCGATCCCGTTACGCCGCTAACGCGCACACGGTTCTCGCCATCCTGTGAAAGCCGAAGCGTCGTGAAGTTGGCGATTACATCCGGCGTGATATAGCGCGATGGATCATGCACTTCATAGAGAAGCTGTTCTTTGACAGTCTCCAGTGACACACAGCCCTTTGTTCCGGCTGACTTGGTCACGACGAACGAGCCATCTTCGCTTACTTCGGCTATCGGGTAGCCGAGATGCGCCAAATCGCGCGGATCGAGCGCATCCATCGCCGCAAGGCTGTTCCCGCCGACGACCTGCCCCGTACATTCGAGCAAATGCCCTGCCACAATCCCCGAAGCCAGCCGATTCCAGTCGTCCCATGACCAGCCGTAACGCGCGATCATCGGCGCGAGATACAGGCAGGGATCAGCTACACGCCCCGTGATGACCATATCCGCGCCATTAGCTAACGCTTCGACAATCGGCGCAGCGCCGAGATACACGTTCGCGGTCACGAACTGCTGATTTGATGTGTCGCTCAACTTCTCGCCCGTGTCAATGTTGCTGAACGTCTCTCCTTGGGCTTGCAGCGCGGGAAGATCGCCTAGAACATCGTCCCCCGTCACAGCAGCGATTTTTACGCCCTTCAAGCCTAGTTTCGCCGCCGTCTCGCGTACCATTTCGGCGGCGGCGATGGGGTTAAGTCCCCCGCCGTTGGTGATAATGGGGATTTTGCGCTCGAACGCGGCGGGCAGTATTTGCTTGGCGAGAATCGCCACATCGAACGTATAGCCCCGCGCGGGATTCGCCAGCATGTCTTTGCGTAAAATCGCCAGCGTGAGTTCGCTCAATGCTTCAAAGCACACGACATCGACATGACCGCCCTCAATCATCGGTAAGACGCGTGTCACATCGTCACCGTAAAAGCCTTGTCCAGAACCAATTCGTATCATGGCAGCATCAACGCGGGTTAAAGTTTTCCAGCTTGGCAATGATACCTAACATGACTTCATCTGCGCCGCCGCCAATCGACGTGAGACGAGCATCACGGAAGTAGCGGCTGATTGGCGTTTCTTCCATATAGCCCATCCCACCGTAGAACTGCAAGCAGGTATCTGCAACTTCTCGCATCAACCGTCCAACCTTGAGTTTGCACATCGATGCGAGTTTGGTCACTTCCAGCGATGTTTCGTCTTCATCAAGCAGCGCCGCCGTGTGATAGTTGAGATGGCGGAGCGCCTCGATTTCGGTGAGCAGTTCGCCCAACTTGAACTGAATCCACTGGTTGGCGATCAACGGCTTGCCGAACGTGACACGCTCTTGACAATACTGGATCGTCCGGCGGACCGCCATTTCCATGCCGCTGACTCCCATCAGCGCGGCGACAAGGCGTTCGCGCTGGAACTGCTCCATTTGCATATAAAAGCCCATGCCTTCTTCACCAAGACGGTTCTCTTGCGGTACGCGGCAGTTCTCGAAGGTCAGCACGGCGGTATCGCTCGAATGATTGCCAAGTTTCTTGAGTTTTTTGCTGACAATGAATCCCGGTGTATTCGTCGGCACAATGATGAGTGACATCCCCTTGTAGCCTGTACCGGGTTCGGTGCGTGCCAACAAGCATACCCAATCAGCTTGCGTGCCGTTGGTGATATACATTTTGCTGCCATTGATCACATAGTCATCGCCATCTTTGTCGGCACGGGTGATGATGCTGGCAACGTCCGATCCTGCGCCCGGTTCAGTGACGGCAATCGCGCCGACCATTTCGCCTCGCAGCGCAGGCACAAGATACTTACGCCGCAGTTCGTCCGATCCGTATTTTGCCAGCGCGGGCGTACACATATCGGTATGGACGCTAATTCCCATCGGCACGCCGCCGCACGGGATGCGTCCCAATTCTTCCATCAACACAACAGTGAACCAAATATCCGCTTCCGCGCCGCCAAATTCCGACGAATAGCTCAAGCCTAAAAAACCAAGTTCACCCATTTTCTTGAGGACTTCATGAGCGGGCCAACGTTCGGCTTCTTCCCATTCGTCAACGTGTGGGGTGATCTCTTTTTCGATGAATGCTCGCACCGATTTTCGGAACATTTCGTGTTCGTCGGTAAACGGGTTGGCATATACAGACCGATTAGATTGCGCTTCGAATACCATCAAAAACCTCGCTAAACATCAAAAACCACTATTCGATAGATGGATTGTCTTTATCTAAGATGGCGTAGCGATAAGTGCCGCCCGCGTATGTGCTAAACAGGTTGACAATATCCCGCACCCCTTGTTCGATGTCGCGGCGCGCACCCGCGTGATGTCCCTCAATCGTGATCACAGCGTCAGTCGTGTCCTCACGGCTTGCGGATTGATCGCTTTGCCGCCAGCACCAGCGCCGCGCATACACGGTTTTGCGTTCGTCCGTAAACACAACTTCACCTGCGTCGGGGTAGGCGATTTCACTTGTGCCCAAGTTCGTGAACGGCTCATCGCCATCCGCAAATCGCACTGTAATTCCCCCGACTGTTTGCTTCATATCCATCACTGCGACGGGCACGCCGTAGCGAATGCTGACCAAATTGCCGAGATCGACGAGCAGGTTGATCGACGGAATATCGCCCTGTTTGGTCAAGCGGCGAAGCAGGGCTTCACATGCCGAACGAATCTGCGTGGGATCAACGCCAAAGCTGCGAAAGACTTCTCGCCATGCCGCCAGCGACGCAAGCTGACTCAATGGGGTATCGCCTATTCGTGCTTTGACCGCTTCTTGTTCCGCGCGATAGAGATCAAGCACAGCGGGCGGTGTAGGTCGGTTCGTCATGCCATTGGCGATGATGATCCCGCCAACAATGTTGGGGTATTTCGCCAGAATATCTCGGTGGTAGCTGAATATCGCCAAGATTTTACATCCTGAAATTACCATAACGGGGAGCGCCTTCGCTCACCCAATCCCGGTTGTAACACATGGATAACCCAACGCTCAATGCCATGCGCGTGTCACGTGGATCGATCAAGCCATCGTCCCATAGTCGCGCAGTGGCAAAATACGGGTCGCTTTCCTGCTCAAATTTCTGGATCGTCATCGCTTTCAAAAAGTTGATCTGGTCGGTATCCGGTTCTTGACCGCGTTTGCGTGCCGCTTCTTCTTGGATGATCGCCAGCACTCCCGCTGCTTGTTCCGCGCCCATCACTGCGATTCGGCTGGTGGGCCACGCGAACAGCAAACGCGGATCGTATGCCCGCCCACACATCGCGTAGTTACCCGCGCCATAGCTCCCGCCGATCAGAACGCTGAACTGCGGCACAGTGCTGTTGGCTACTGCGTTGATCATTTTTGAGCCGTGCTTGATGATGCCTTCTTCTTCGTATTTGCGTCCGACCATGAAACCGGTAATGTTTTGTAGATACAACAACGGGATGCGTGAGTGATTGCACAATTGGATGAACTGTGCCGCTTTGTTGGCGCTGTCGGGGAACAGCACGCCGTTATTTGCCAGCACGCCAAGGGGATAGCCGTCGATATGAACATGACCGCAGACCAGCGTTGAACCGTAATCGGGCTTAAATTCCAACATACGTGAGCCATCGACGATTCGGGCGAGAATTTCGCGCATATCCAAGGGTTTACGGATCGTATCGATAGGGACAATACCCAACAATTCATCCGGATCGTAGCATGGCAGTTCTGGCGTGCGACGATTAGTCGGTGTTGTTTTCTGCCAATTCAACCGTGCGATGATTTCGCGCCCTATGCGAATCGCGTCTGCGTCACTTTCTGCGACGTAATCCGCTAGTCCAGACAAACGAGCGTGCATGTCTGTGCCGCCAAGCGATTCTTCGTCGACTTCTTCACCAGTTGCCATTTTGACTAGCGGTGGTCCGCCCAAAAACGCGAGTGCTTGTCCGCGCACGAACACGGCATAATCGCTCAATCCGGGGATATACGCACCACCTGCTGTGCTGTTCCCAAACACCAGTGAAATCTGTGGGATGCCTGCCGCGCTCATCCGCGCTTGATTGGCAAATCCCCGTCCACCTTCAACAAATAATTCAGCTTGGTGAGGCAGATTCGCGCCGCCGCTTTCCACCAAGTAGATGCAGGGCAGCCGGTTTACAGATGCAATTTCCTGCGCGCGCAGATTCTTTTGTACCGTGATGGGATAGGATGTTCCGCCTTTGACGGTTGCTTCATTGGCGAAGATCATACATTCTACGCCTGATACTACACCGATCCCATTGATAGTCCCCGCGCCGGGAGATTCATCGTTATACATCCCCCAAGCGGCGAGGGTACTTAATTCTAAAAAGGGTGTTCCCGGATCAAGTAGCAGTTCAACACGTTCGCGTGGAAGCAGTTTGCCGGCTTCGAGATGTTTTTTGATAGCGCGTTCACTGCCGCCAGCGCGGATTTTTGCCTGTCGTTCTTCCAGCGTGGCAATTAACTTGCGGTTATGTGCCACGTTTTCGCGGAACTCATCACTGGCAAGGTCAATTCGCGTCGTCAGAATGGATGTCACAATGAATGTTGCTTCCAAAACTCTAATAATTGAACATTGGTTAAATTAACTTCAAGGGTACTTCGTCCCTCTCGGCACGTCAAGATTTGCACCCCAATCCATAGGGGGACGGCTTGAATTCGTGCAGTTTATCTATATGAGTTGTAGTATAATGACTCAAAGTGTGCCTGCCTTGATGGCACACACTTTGTCTTCTGTTTGGTCAACGGATCTATGGAAAAGCTCAGTGTCCGCCGCATCCTGATTGGGGAACCAATCCCTACAAATCAGGCAGCTCATCAACGTCTACCTATCTCTAAAGCCTTAGCAGTCTTCTCATCAGATGCCCTCTCCTCTACAGCATATGCCACCGAAGCCATCCTATTGGTATTGGTCGCGGCTGGCGCGGGAGCATTGGGAGCATCCCTGCCGATTGCTATCGGGATCGCCGCATTACTCATCATCGTTGCTACATCCTATTTTCAGACAATTCATGCTTATCCCAACGGTGGTGGCGCGTACATTGTCGCTAAAGAAAACTTGGGGCTGCGGGCAGGTTTAACAGCTGCTGGTGCCCTGCTCATCGACTATGTACTCACTGTCGCGGTAAGCGTATCAGCCGGTGTTGCTGCGCTCACGTCCGCGTTTCCGGCGTTAGAACCACTGCGCGTCGAAATCGCGCTTATCATCGTTGCCTTTATCACTATCATGAATCTGCGCGGTGTCCGCGAGAGTGGCACATTCTTTTCGATTCCGACGTATGGTTTCATCGTTGGTGTTTTCCTCATGCTCGGCGTTGGCTTAATTAAGGTGATCACGGGCGATGTGCCGGAAGTGACACCCGAATCAGTCGAAGGCTTGCATGAATCGACCACCGCGGTTGGCGGGTTAACCTTGTTCCTTGTACTGCGCGCCTTTGCGGGTGGTTGCACGGCGCTGACCGGCGTTGAAGCGATTAGCAATGGTATTCCAGCGTTCAAACGCCCTGAAAGCGATAACGCGGGCAAAACGCTCATCATCATGGTGTTGATATTGGTATCTATGTTCGTGGGGATCACTTTTCTTGCGAACAGTTTCCCAATTGTCGTTAGTCACGAAGAAGGTCATACCACCGTGCTTTCGCAAATCGCGCGGCAGGTGTTTGGCGATGGGTCGATTCTGTTCTTCTACATGCAGTTTGCGACACTCTTTATTCTGTCACTGGCTGCCAATACCGCGTATGCCGATTTTCCGCGTTTAGCATCGCTGATTTCGCGTGACCGTTATCTGCCGCGCCAATTGACAAATCTTGGTGACCGCCTCGTTTTCAGCAACGGTATCATCTTGCTTGCATTTGTTGCCAGCATTTTGATTGTAATCTTCGACGCGCGCGAACATAACCTGCTGCCGCTGTACGCAGTCGGTGTATTTCTGTGCTTCACCCTATCGCAAAGCGGCATGGTAATCCATTGGTTGAAAGAACGTCACAAAGACGGCTTCAAGCGGGATTGGCATTGGTACTTCAAAATCGGCATCAACGGGTTTGGGGCGCTATGTACAGGCATTGTGCTAGTGGTGCTGCTTTCGACCAAATTTGTCGAAGGGGCATGGATCGTGGCTATTGCCATTCCGGCGTTGATCTTCATGTTCGTGCGTATTCATAAACACTATGAGAACGTTGCCGCGTCGCTCACGCTTGACGGCATCAAACCGTTCCGTATTTATGCCGAGAAGTATCCAAGCCAGAATCTCGTGCCTGTTGTAGTGCTGATCAACAGCTTGAACCGCGCTTCACTGCAAGCCATTGAATATGCGGTGCGCTTTTCAGACAATGTGCGTGTGTGTTCGATTGCGGTTGATGAAGACTCGGTGCATCGCTTGAAAGAACGCTGGACGCAGTGGAGAATCGAACTGCCGCTGGATATTGTCGAATCGCCTTATCGTGAAATTGGCGAACCGCTTATTCAGTATTTGCACGAACGCGACAACGAAGCACACGAAAACATTCCGACAGTGGTGGTTCTGCCTGAATTCGTGGTGTCGCGCTGGTGGGAACAGTATCTCCATAACCAATCAAGTGTTGCAATTCGTGACGCTCTCTATCGTGATCAAATTGCGCGTGGTCGGGGTCGTCCGGTAATCACTGTGCCGTACCGAATTGGTGATGAACTCTATCAGCCGATTTTGAACGCGCCGGAAGAAGAAGTGGAAATCTTCCATGAAGACTGCGAACCGGTTCCTGTAGAAACAGTGCGCTTAACCGAAGACGGTAAGATCATCGTCGAGATGCATGGGATGCCGGAACCGCCGGCTGAAAATGGCAACCACGATGAAGAAGTTGAAGTCGAAACACCATAAGCGGTCATAAAAAACGCGGGTGGCACAGAACTGTGTCCCCGCGTTTTTTTGTTTCTCAAAGCTTGAGATTATTGGGTCTCGTTGTAAACAGGCAGTGTGACATAGAACGTTGTGCCGTACCCGACCCGACTTTCTAAGCCGATTTGTCCTTTATGCATATCGACCAACCGCTTGACGATTGCCAAACCTAAACCAGAACCTTCAATACTTTCATTTTCGACGCTGCGTACCCGATAAAAGCGGTCAAAGATGCGTGTTTGGTCTTGCGGGCTGATCCCAACACCATTGTCTTGTACGGCGATTCGCAGCATCGAGTCGCGTGATTCTACCGACACTGAGACAATGCCTTCCGGCGGAGTATATTTAACCGCATTGCTAATCAAATTGCCGAAGATTTGCACCATACGGTTGTGTTCGCCTGCTGCGGATGGGGTATTTTCAGGCAGCGTAGTGATAATCTTCATTTGCTTGCTTTCGGCAAGTGGGCGCACATTCTCGATACACTCCGCCAAAACCGCTGACACATCAACAGCTTCCATACGAAGTTGTAAGCCACCCTCGATACGCGCCAAATCAAGCAGGTCATCAATCAACTGCCGCATACTTTGAATAGAACGCAGCAGCATTTTGACGTAGCGTTCGCCGCGCTCATTAACAGCCTGATGAATTTGCAGCAGTTCGACATATCCGTTCATGATCATTAACGGCTGTTTGAGATCGTGAGAAACCGTAGCGACCAAATCGGTCTTGAGCTGATCGGTTTTCTTGAATTCAGTGATGTCATGCATCACGATCACCCAACCGATCTGGATATGGGGCGTAAATCGGGCATGATAAATTCTACCATCTGGTAGATTAAGTTCTTCGATTAACATCTGATCAAGAGATTTGGCGCGTCGGAAGATTTCCACCAGCGGTGTGCCTTCCCAGACTGCTGAGACTGAATCGCCTATGTAACTGCGGTCTGGTTGCAGTTTGAGCGCAGTCAGCGCCGCCGCGTTGATAAGCAGCAGTTGATCATCCGCGCCAACCGCCATCACCGAGTCGCTGGTTGCGCCAAGAATAAGCGCGAGTTTTTCGCGTTCGCGGACGGCTTCCGCATACAAGCGCGCGTTGTCGATAGCGACACCAGCGCGGGTTGCCAATTTCTCAATAAAGTCCACATGCGAATCATTGAAAGCGCTCAAACGGCGGCTTTCCACACTGATCACAGCGATCACCCGGTCTTCGCGCATCACAGGTACGGATACATGCGACCTCACATGTGGGCTGATCTGCACATAGTCCATATCGAGCGAGACATCCGGGATCACTTCAGTATGACCGGAACGTGCGACGCGATGAGCGATCCCGCCGCCGCTGTTCTTGCGGATCATGGCGATTTTTTCCGGCGGAGCTTCATAGCCAAGATCGATGGCACTGCGAAGTTCATCAGTGTTTTGATCGTAGATCATGAGGGCGGCGCAGTCGGCAAGCGCGACACGCAGCGCCCAATCAAGCGTAATCTCGAATACATGACTCTGCTTCATCGTATCATTGAGCTCACGGTCAACACGCCGTGTTAGCGCGAGTTCATGGGTTTTTGCGCTCAACTCGTTGGCATTTATCGAGAAACGTCGGCTGTTCTGTAATGCCATTACGGCAAAGGGTAGGCAAGGCTCAAGGCGCTCAAGAGCTTCATTTGCTTCTGCGTTTGTTGTGCCGACGAGTATGACTCCGTGCAGTGTCAATGTTTTTTCGTCGTACACGGGAATGCCCGTCGCGGAGGTCAGCGATGCTGCATTGAGCAAATGCATGAGTGTGGAATCAGCATCTGGCTCATACGTGATCGTCACACGATGACCTTTACGCCATATTTCTCTTGTGGTGCTGTCTTTGTAGCGGAGTTTAAGACCGGGCTTATCCGCAAGCTGAACACTAGACGCAGCATACTCTAAGCCGGAGTCGTCGAGGGCTTGTGTGAGTACAATGATAGGTGCGGCGGTGATCTCGGAGGAAACTTCGGCTAGAGTTTTTGCAAGCGCCCCATACTCAAGCTGTGCGCCAATGCGAAGCGCGAAATCGCGCGCCACACGCCAACTTGATGTACTATCGGCGGGCTGTGAATCATCATTAGGTGACATCGCGTTTGGTGTCACAGAAGGTTGAATCATGTGATTGTGAACGCACTCTACCTATATCTAATAATTTGTCTTAATGTCGTAGTGTACATGCGATTGCGTGACAAAGCGACAAACCACTCTCCGAAAATAAGCTACATGCGAAAATGTTTAGAAGTTTTGACAATTGCTTGCTGCCTGCATTGTGTCACCCGGCAAAGTCATGTATGATCGCCTACAAATTGCGCGATGCTGACACGCTTTCCAACACTATCAGCGGGTTGCGCTGCGGAGGACGAGCATGACCTTTGGCGACATAGCTGCACGATTCAAAAAAAGCGCGGAAAAAGCGAGCGAACGCGGTGGCGATTCGTCATCAGCTGCTGTTATCGAGCCCGGTGAGTCGCTCCGAATCCGCGCGAAAATGGTGGGGGTGCTTCTACGCGATGCGCGGGTTGCCGCACAGCGCGAACTAGAGGACTGCGCTCGGCTGCTGCACGTTTCGCCAGAACAGGTAGAAGCATGGGAATTTGGCGATGATGTGCCTTCGCTGCCGCAGCTTGAAATTCTTGCGTATTATCTCGAAGTGCCGGTGAGCCATTTTTGGGGGCAAAACACTCTTGAAGCGACGCGCGAAGATTACACGCGGGCACAAGACGAATATATGGCGTTACGTGACCGCATGATCGGCGCGCTGCTGCGCCAAGCCCGCGAAGACAATAAATTGACGCTTGAACAAGTCAGCGAAGCGTCTGGCGTTCCAGTTGAACGTTTGGAGCAGTACGAACTTGGCGAAGAATCGCTGCCGATGCATGAATTATCGGTGCTGGCGAATGCCGTGCGTAAAAACATCAGCTTCTTCATGGAAAGCAGCAGCCATATCGGTGATTTGCTTGCCATGCGCGAAAAATGGAAGCACTTTCTCGATCTTCCCGAAGATATTCGTTCATTTGCATCAAATCCACTCAATGTCGGCTTTATCGAAATCGCAATCATGCTGTCGCAAATGCCCGTTGGCAAGCTGCGAAGTGTGGGCGAAAGCATATTGAATATCACGATGTAAAGTGGGAGAAAAGACCACATGACCAGCGCCAGCGAACTTCAGGAACAGGGTGTAAAACTGTTCTCGCAAAAAGAATACGAAGCGGCAGCTCGTGTATTTAGACAGGCACAAGAGCAGTACGAAGCTGAAGGCAAGCGTGACATGGCTGCCGAAATGCTGACTAATCTTGGCTTGGTGCATCGTTCATTAGGCGAAAATCAACAAGCGTTAGAACTTATGCAGCAGGCGCTTGCCGTTTTTCGAGAATTGAATGATGCACTTCGCGCCGCCAAAGTGCTTGGTAATCTCGGCGGCGTGTATGTCGCACTAGGCGATAAGGAACAAGCCTACACTGCATATCGTTCGGCGGCAGATACGTTCCAAGAGTTGGGTGAGAAACAGTTGTACGGTCAAACATTGGTGGCGATGGGCGATTTGCAAATCCGCGACGGCAAAATAGGCACAGGTGCGGCAACCTATGAAGCCGGATTAAGCAGTTTGGATGATTTATCTGTTAGCCAAAAAATCATCAAGAATTTGATCGGTTTCCGCAACCGTTTAACGGGCGGCGGCAAAAGTTAACCATAAATCACATAGACGTGTCTAAAGGCTTGGTAAACGCTGCCGAACGGATCGGTATGCTGCCAAGCCTTTCTTTTTGTCTACAGACCATGTGTTTGCCTACTCCATGAACGATCTACATAAGCCACGTACAATCGCCATTTGGGTCATGCTGTTTGTATGCCTCGCCAGCATTTACTTGTTTACCTACAGCGGCAGCATTGAAACAGGTGATACACGAATCCTGTTTGATGCTGTAAGCAGTTTTGTCGATCATGGGGATTTCCTGCTCGATCTCGCAGCAGGAATTCGCGCGCCGCATACTTTCATTGAGTCTTCCCCTTTGCCGTTGCGAGAGGCAGGCGCAGAACCACTTCCGATTTTGCTTGCCGCGCCGCTGTATGCGCTGGCAAAAGTTTTGCCCATAGGGTTGGTGCAAACGGTATGGTTATTCAATGTATTTGTGTCGGCGCTAGCAGGGTGTGTGTTCTTTGCGTTAGCGCGCGTGCGCGGCTATGGTTTGCATGTCGCATGGATAGGGGCGCTTCTCTTTGGCATTGGGACAGCGATCTTTCCTTATTCACGCACATTTTTCCGTGAACCGCTGACTATGCTCATGCTGTTACTATTGGTGTATGCGCTTGAAAAGCTGCGGGACCATGCTTATCGTTCGACACGTTGGCTGATAATTGTGGTTGTCAGCCTGCTCGGAGTGCTGCTGACAAAAGCATCAACACTGCTTGTGCTGCCGGGACTGATCGTACTCGCTTTACCCGCTGTGCGTGCGCGGCATTTGTTCAGTGGAAAGCAGATGTTCCGAACGCTGCTCATAATTCTAGCCGTGCTCATGGGATTGTTAACGCTGTTGGCGGTGTTAGGGGCGCTGCCCGGAGCAGGGGGGCGTTATGATGTTCTGGCACGGTTGAATTTTGCCGATATTGCCTATGTGCCAATCGCGCTGCAAGCATACTTGATTAGCCCCGGTGGAAGTTTTTGGGGAACTTCACCGATTCTGCTGCTGGCAGTACCGGGAATCATCATGCTCGCTCGTCAAGGACACTGGCGTTATCCACTGGCAGCAGTCTTGATGACCTTGACACTAGCGGTTGGGTACGCATATTTGAATGGGCCGCACTGGTTTGGCGGATTGTCTTGGCCCCCGCGCTTTTTGATCCCACTTCTGCCATTGTGGATGCTGCTCACGCTGCCGATTTTAGG
The DNA here is from genome assembly GCA_034434595.1 of Anaerolineae bacterium. Taxonomy (GTDB): domain Bacteria; phylum Chloroflexota; class Anaerolineae; order Aggregatilineales; family Phototrophicaceae; genus Flexifilum. Next base: position 501,374 of record DAOTZD010000023.1, on the reverse strand, counting down.
CGCGGCGTTCTCGCGGCGTTTGCGTCTTTGGATGATCATCGTAGTGATTTTGACTGCGTATACGCTGTGGGTGCAGCTAAGTGGGGTAACGGTACATCTCGGCGTTTATCCAGATGCGCTGCCGCCCGAATCGAATGGGTTGATCGAGTGGACGACGGGCATGAATGATCCACGGTGGTTCCGGTGGGTGGTGATTCCATCGCAGTGGGCGCACGTTCAGCTTGATTTCGCGTGGCTGCAAGCGGGAATGCCACTTTGGGCGGTGATCTTCATGGGGGTGGCATTCATCAGTGGCGCGGTGGGAACTGCGCTGGTGAGAGATGGTTTAGCGTTGGATCAGATCAAGCGACTGCCCCTGTTGATGGCTGGTGGATTTTGCATGATGCTCATCACATGGCTGCTTACGCTTCATACCGCAGATTTGCGCTATGGATCACAAGACCCCGTGCTGCGCGCGACGTTGGATACGCTCAATCAAGTGACTCGTGATGATGATGTTATCGTGTTAAGCAGTCCACGCTATGAACCATTTTTTCTAAATGACGGCAAAATCTGGACTGGCGCGCGAGTGATTTCCCTACCCCTTCAGCCGGGAGAGCGATCCAGCCCCGAACAACTGCCGCAGGTCACATCGGATGATGCTGCTGCGATGCTTGACCGCTATACAATTCCATTTTTGCTTAATCTCGCTGCTAACCGAGAGCGAATGTGGCTGCTGGTGGATGGCAGTTCAGAATTATATTGGAGTGTGCGTCCGGTTGAACGATTCATGTCGTCGCGATTTTATCCGGTGCGAGTGATTACATTGGGTGATTTCACGCGCTTGATTGAATATGGCACTACCAACGCGCCTAGCCCATTTGTTTTCCGCACAGCGAATCGTCCCACTGATTTATCCTTTGGTGAATCGATTCGATTGAGTGCGTTTGAACTACCGCTCGGCGAAATCTATCATGCTGGCGATATTTTGCCAATTTCACTGTATTGGCAAACGGATACACCCGTCGATGCGTTGTATACGATTGCGGTGTATTTACGCGCGATGGATGGCACTCCAATCACACAAAATGATTACCCTCCCGCAGGCGGATTTGCGCCCACAAATACATGGCGGGCAGGCGTTGGCGTATGGGATCATCGTGGGTTGCAACTGCCTGCCGATCTCGCGGTGGGAACATATCAACTATGGGTGAAGGTGTATGACTTTGCGCCGGATGGTACAGTGAACGACCTGTCCGTTAACGGTGAATCCGTGCTGGACGGCGTGATTGGTGTGCTGCCAGTTATGATTACGGTAGAGAATCGCCTCTCGTAAGTTCGACCTTTTCGGCATGGCTCATCAATGGATTGCGAAGAAACTCATCTTTAAATTCGGCACTGTACCATGCGTTGGTGATTGCAAAAACGATCATTATCCCCAGCGCAATCCGCGAAAGTGCAGGGCGCTGGTTTTGGGTAATGTGATTCCATAAGCCTGCCAGAACCGTTCCTGCCAGCGCACATTGGATCGGTAAGAACAAAAGTAAAAAACGCGGATCATAGGAAACGAACAACCACCATGCCGCGAAGAACGGCACAGTGAAAACTAACGCGAGGGCATATTGGGGCGCATTGAACCGCTTACGAATTAGTATCATCAACCCACCTAACCAGCCGATCCACAATGCAAGCCCAGTGATGCCAAAATTGTTTGGCAGCGTGAAATAGACGAGCAGCGTATTCAAACTGCGTTCGGCTTGTTCTGTCCATGCCGTGTCGGGGACAATAAAACCCGCACCTATCATGTTACGCACATACCATGCCCCGCCAACGCATCCGACAGCGATCAAACTGATGGATAATTGGCTGAATCTGATTCGGCGGTTGAGCATCGCCCACAACAGCCACCCGATCATCAGCGGCACTCCGAGCAGCGCGGCGTTTTTCGTCCACATCGCCAAACCAAGCATCGCGCCAGCCAATCCCGCGTCTAGAAAACTGTGTGTTGTCCATAAACGTAGTGCGAATAACGCGGTCAATGTATAAAAGAACGCCATCGGTAGATCAGTGTAGGCAGATGATGCCCATCGCCCAAATGTTGGGATTATCAGCAAAAGCGCCGCCGCGCTCCAACCGGATAGGCGAGTACTCATCTGTTTGCCGAGTGCATAAGCGGCGGGCACACACCCAAGACTCAACAGGGTCGGAATCAATTTGGCAAGATAGTCGTTTTCCCAACTGGACGCAAGATAGGCGAATGTATACGCCATAGGGACGAGCATGGGATATGTGCGGTACAAGCTTTCAGCGCCGGTGAGAGGCACAAGTGCACCCGTTGTAAACATCTCGACAGCGAATGGTCGGTAAATGCCCAACGTATCATCACGGTAGAGGGGATAATAGAGTGCGGTAAACAAAACCGCGCCTGTCGTAATGACACAGGCGAGCACGATAAGGCGTTCCGGCACAGTAAGCGATTTCCAAGTAAATGCAGTTGAGCTTTTGGATTCTACTTGCCGCAAGCGAGTGACGAAAAATCCTGCCCCGACAATGAACGTGTAGCCGATCACGATAACTGTGACCGATAGATGAATTCCGAGCCAGCCGAACCAGAACATCAGTAAGGTGAGCGTCCCCGTGCTGATTGCTAATGTAAGCAGCGGCGCGAGCCACCGCGTATCGCCTTCAAGATGTCGCAAACGGCGTGTCAAATTCAATGCGAAGGGATACGCCCCCGCTATCAAGATGACTGTTACCACCCACGCAAATAGCGTTGGAAGCAGATTAAGCATTGTGAACGTCACATAACGGTGTCTAAAACAGTATCGAAGGGCGTATAATCGCGCAGTTTTCAGGAGATAACAAGATTGACCTCGATTCGACGACTTGATATGCCCTCAAAAAATCGTCATTTGTGGGTAGGGATTCTCGCGCTGCTGTGTGTGGTATCGTTCCAACTGCTCAACATATATGTGCTGCATATGCACGAAGATGAAGAACTGTCGTACCGCGCTACCAACGGCGATATTGCCTTCGCGATACACTGGCAAACAAGCCTTGAAGACAATCAAGCGCCGGGTTGGTTTGTCACCTTTGCTGTATGGCGTGGGCTAGTGGGCGACAGCGAATTCGCCAGCCGCATCATGGCGTTACTACTTTCGACACTGGCATTGGCGATTACGTTCAAGTTGGGGCGGCGTTGGTTTGGGGTCTGGGGTGGGGCGTTGGCGCTGATCGTGCTGATTGGCAACGGGTTTTACTTCCAATATGCCTACGATATTCGCCCGTATCCGATGGTGATGCTGGTCACGGCGCTGTCGTTCTGGGCATTTGATAATTGGCTGCAAAGAAATACGTTTAGGCGCGCGCTGATCTACGGCACATCAACAGCATTAATGCTGTACGTGCATTATTTATTGGTCTTTGTAGTCGCCGCACAGACGATTTATTTAGTGTTGGCGCATCGCCTCACGCTGCGGCGGATTGCTTACGGAATCGCGGCGGGCATGTTGGCAGCACTATTGTTCGCACCTTGGTTTACTGTGTTTGTGTCACAGGTTCAGCATTTGCGAAATGTTGAAGCCGCCAGCGGAACCGGGCGCGGTGCGGCGGGAATCGGCGTGAGTACACAAGCGACGAATTGGGCGACGATCCTGAATTTACTTAACGTCGCAAGCAACGGATTAATCGTTGTCTATGGACTTTTGATCATCATCGGTGTGACTTTGCTGTGGCGCAGGCGTAAATTTTGGCTGGCGCTGACATGGAGTGTGCTTGCTCCCGCGATCTATTTGCTGGCGAATACTGTTGCAGCGGTGTACGCGCCGCGCTTTGTTTCACATATGATGTTGGGGATAGGTTTGGTAGTTGGAGCATCCATCGCGGCGCTCGAACTGCCCGCGCGTTGGCGACGTATTCCAATCAAGCCGATTCTTGCGCTCATGATTGTGGTATCCAACCTGTTGACATTTAATGCGTCCCTTCCCGTGCGAATTCCATACCGTGATCTTTATCGCGCCATATCAAGCGTTTCGCAGCCGGGAGATGTCGTACTGTTCAATCGAGCTGGGGAAGAAAACGGTTACGTCCAGTATCTCTATCGCACATGGATGTCACCGGAACTCGTCGCCAACCTCACAACCGACGAGACAGTTGCCAGTAGTTCTCGCCGCATCTGGTACGTTACAGGCGACTTATTTCATCAAGATGTACAAGCGATGTTTGAAAGGCTCGAACCAACACATCCAGTTCAGTATGTGGTGGGGCAGTGTGATCGCGCATGGTGCTATGTTTTGCAATTGATGCAAGCGCCGCCGAATAGTGAACCGCTAGTTTTTGGTGGTGTGCTGTCGTTCTATGGTGCGGATATTGAACTATCCGCATCTCGTCAAGTTGATCTGCGCTTGTGGTGGCGTGTGGATGATCCGCCTCTGCTGGATTACTCGATAGGCTTGCAGCTAGTCGATGCAGCGGGGACTTTGATCGCGCAAGCTGATGGCGCGATTAATCACTATGGGCGCGAAACCGTGCAAACATCGCACATGCAGCCAGGACAGATTTATATTGATCACCGGACTCTGACTCTGCCAGAAAATGCGTCTGCCGGAACATATTCGCTGGTGCTAGTCGTGTATCAATCGTGGGATGGGGCACGACTCACCCTGACTGACGGAAGTGACAGGCTCGTTTTGGATGAGCTTGTGTTAAGTGATTGATGCCGGATCGGTCAATTGGCGTTACTTGGACTGAAAAGGTTGCTGTACGATTAAAAAGTTTTGAAAGCCACGTAGGGTTGTCTCAAACAATGTCAGCAGAATTTACAGCTCGCGCATCCTTTAAAACAGATCGCCGCAGCGCGCTCCGGTTTATCTTGTCGCATATTCGCCGCCATCCGGTGTTCGGTGTATTGATGGTAGTCGGCGCGTTTTCTAATGCCGCACTGGCGGCGGCGGTACCATATTTTGTTGGGCAAGCGTTCAACGCGATGCAGCGAGGCGAAGGTCTTGACTCAATTCTCGCATTTTCACTTGCGATTGTAGCATCACAAGGACTGCGTGCTGGATTGCAGTTGGCGCGCAACTTTAGCGCGGAAGTATTCGCACAACGTATCGAACGGGATGTCCGCGACGAACTGTACGTGAGCTTGCTCGGCAAGAGTATGTCGTTTCACGATTCGCAGTCAGTCGGGGAAATCATGGCGCGCGTGACCAATGACGTGCGCGAACTGAATTTCATGATGAATCCGGGCATGAATCTTCTGATCGGATCAGGGATGTTCTTAATCGTGCCCTTGATCGCTGCGCCGCTCCAACATCCCGCGCTAATTCTGTCGCCTGCGCTGTTTTTGGCTGCGTATGCGATTGTGCAGTATTTGTATGTGCGCGATCTCAACCCCGTAGCACAAAATGTACGCGCCAGTTTTGGCGAAATGAACGCTGATGTTGCCGAAGCGCTCGAAGGATTGCAGGTTGTCAAAGGCGCGGCGCAAGAATTGCGCGAAGAACAACACTTCAGTCGGCTCGCCGACGATGTGCGGAATCATTTCATCAGTCAGGGTCGAATCGAAGCGCGATATTTGCCGATGCTGCTGCTAGGTTTGGTTGTTGCGTTTGGCTTTCTCCATTCAGTGCTGCTGTTCCAAGCCGGTGAAATCAGCGCGGGAACGGTTGTGGCGTTTATGGGACAGCTTCAGCTATTCGGCTTTCCCGTTTTTTCGTCGTTGAGTTCGTTTTCACAAGCATCATTGGGGTATGCCAGCGCGAAACGTATTTTGGCAATCTTGAACACTGAAACCGAACTCGACCAGAATGCGGCGGGGCATGGGGATAAGCCAAAAGGCGAAATCACGTTTGAGCATGTCAATTTCCGATACTCGCCAGAAGCTGTAGAAGTGATACATGATGTGTCATTCAATATTGAACCCGGAAAAACCGTCGCGATTGTAGGTCAAACGGGATCGGGCAAGACGACACTCACAAAACTGCTCAACCGCACCTATGACGTAACCGGTGGGCGTGTGTTAGTCGATGGAGTGGATGTGCGCGACTGGGACATGGCGCGGCTGCGTTCACACATCAGCATTATTGAGCAGGATATTTTCCTGTTTAGCCGTACAATTGCCGATAACATCCGCTTTGGCAAACCAGATGCGACAGATGAAGAAGTCGAAGCTGCGGCGAAGAAAGCGCAAGCCCACGAATTTATCACCAGTTTTCCTGAAGGCTACGATACCGTTGTTGGCCAGCGCGGTGTGACATTAAGCGGCGGTCAGCGCCAGCGGCTTGCATTGGCGCGTGCCTTCGTCACCGATCCGCCGATTTTGGTGTTGGACGACAGTACCAGTGCCATCGACAGTGCGACGGAAGACAAAATTCAAAAAGCAATTTGGGCGGCGGCACAGGGGCGTACCACGATTTTGATCACGCATCGCCTATCACAAATCCGCTGGGCGGATCACATCATCGTTATTCGTAAGGGGCGGGTGGTCGCGCACGGCACACACGATCATTTGATGGCAACATCAGATGCTTATCGCCGTATCTTCGCGCGCTACGAAGGCGGGCAAGAACCCGCGCTTTCCGCCGCGCAGCACTCTCATTAGATCATACAGGAACACAGGCAAATCGGTATGGGGTTTCTCGGCGCAATTGGCGCAGATAAGTATGACCGTCAATACGATGATCGCTATCTTTTGAAGCGATTCTGGCAGTATTTGAGACCACATCGCTGGCGCGTTGTAGGAATTGTAGTGCTGGTGCTGCTGTTCGCGCTGGTCGGCGCATTCATTCCGGTGACGATTTCTGCGGGGTTAGCGGCGCTGCAAGATTCAAATAGTCAAGTGTCGGTGTGGGTGTTCGTAGCGGCATTGTTCGCCATCGCCATTATCGACTACTTACTGTATCACTTTCGCCGTCGGCTCATCACCCGCGTGATTGGCGATGTGATCAGCGCGATGCGTAAGGATGCTTTCAAGGCGGCAGTTGCGCGAGATCTTGCGTTTTATGACGAGAATAAATCGGGCAAGATTGTGAGCCGTATCACAAACGATACACAAGAATTGAGTCAAGTCCTCATCATCGCCAGTGATATCGTTTCGCAAATGGGCGAATTTGTGCTGCTGTTCTTCGTGCTGTGGGGCTATGAATGGCGGCTGACTTTGGTGCTGCTCGCCTTAACACCCTTGGTCGTTGGAACAATGCTGATCTTTCGCGCGCTTGCCCGTCGCGCTACTCGCCAAGGGGCGCGCGCGATGGCTCTTGTCAACGACAACATTCAAGAGAGCGTGACCGGAATCAGTGTCGCGAAGAATTTCCGTCGCGAATCTATGATCTACGATGAATTCAAAGGTGTCAACGACCAATCCTATACGATCAATTTGCGGCGCGGATTTGTGTTGGCAACAGTGTTCCCCACACAGAACTTTATCGCTGGGTTCGCCATTGGCATGTTGGTCTATATTGGCGCATCGTTCGTAATTGGCGGGACAATTACTGCTAGCGCGTGGTTCTTATTCATCCAAAGCATTGACCGTTTCTGGTTTCCATTCATTAATTTATCTGCATTCTGGAGCCAGCTTCAAGCAGGGTTGAGTGCAATGGAGCGCATATTCGCGCTGATTGATGCGGAAAACACCGTCAAGCAGACGGGGGATCTCCCCGCGCCGACGCTCGTGGGCAAAATCGAGTTCGATCATGTGGTATTCAAGTACAGCACGGGTGAGAAAGTCCTCAACGACTTCAATCTGACTATTCAGCCGGGTGAGAGCATTGCGTTTGTAGGTCATACGGGAGCGGGCAAAAGCACCATCGCTCGTTTGATCGAACGTTTCTACGAATTCCAAGAAGGGCAAATTCGTGTAGATGGGCAGGATATTCGCACACTCAATTTGCAGTCTTATCGCAGCCAACTTGGGATTGTGCCGCAAGCGCCGTTTTTGTTTCGTGGCACTGTGATGGAGAACATCCGCTATGCGCGTCCTGACGCGACAGACCGTGAAATTGAAGAAACGGCAAACGCGATTGGCGGCGGGGAATGGCTGGAAACGCTGCCTGATGGATTAAACAGTGAAGTAGGTGAACGCGGATCGCGCTTGAGTATGGGACAGCGACAGTTAGTGAGTTTGCTGCGCGTGCTGGTGCAAAAACCGGCGATTTTCATCCTTGATGAAGCCACTGCCAGCATCGACCCATTCACTGAAACACAGATTCAACAGGCGCTTGACCTCATTTTGGCGCGTTCCACATCAATTTTGATCGCGCATCGCCTAAGCACAGTCCGCAGCGCAGACCGAATTATCGTTCTAAAACAGGGTGCGATCATTGAACAAGGCAATCACGATCAATTGATGAAAGCCGGCGGGCATTATGCTGAACTCTATAACACCTATTTTCGGCATCAATCGCTCGAATACGTGGAAGAATCACGCCACACTTTAGCTGAAGCCTAACGATAGTGCATGTTTATGGACGGCTCGCAAGCCGTCCAACCACCTATCCGCTGAAAGTAACCTCATAGCGAACATTTCCCGCCTTGCCGCCGATAGGGGTGATGTCCATGTTTACACGTGGACCCGAAAATACTCGCGCGCGCCCCGACCAGTTGACTGACTCTCCCCCTTCGACATTCAACACCACAAGAAAGTTGTTCTCATCGAGAAACGTGACCTGTACGCTGCCGCTTTCGACGCTGATCGTCAGCGCCGTGTCAACCCCGCCGAACAAGGTTTCGTTTACTTCATCAAAGTTGAACGAGACTTCCTGCGATTCAGCGATCTCGCTGTAGGTGGCGTTGCAGGAATACGTCCAGTTCACGGCGACAAAACCGCCAACCAGCGCGGTTGATGAGCAGCTTTTGAGTCCATCACAGCTTGCTAGTAGCAAACTACACACAATCAGCAGAAGGGAAAGTATTCTGCTGCGAAATTTTCTTGATAGGCGAGACACGGCTTATCTGTCCTTTTTATATGCATAGTCACAGGCGGATCGCATTCATGCATAGATAGAGTATAGTCACCATGCAGTTTCGCGCTTACCAGCGCGTGTTACCCCTGAAAGGGAGTCATGTCATGCCCCAGTTCTTATATCGAATTCAGCCCACACGACCAGAAATGCTGTCGCAAGGCGCAACGCCCGAAGAATCCGCGATCACAGGGGAACACTTCGATTATTTGCAGCGTTTAATGCTAGAAGGGGTTGTCATTCTCGCCGGACGCACGCTCAATACCGATCCGACCTCGTTCGGTATCATCATCTTTAATGCCGATGATGAAACTGCCGCGCAAGCTTTGGTTCAAGGTGATCCGGCAGTGATCAAAGGGGTGATGCGCGCGGAACTGTTTCCTTACCGAGTAGCTTTAATCGCAGAACGCAACGTTGAAGGAAATCAGTAATTGGCGATGCGGTGGCTTAACCATACCGCGATCTGTTTGACGTTCTCGCTGCCGCGCGCAATTTCTAAAATGTATTCATAATCGCGCGTTGGGTCAAAACGGAAGTTGACCCCATTACGAGCGAAAAAGAGTTCCACAGCTTGCACAGCAGTGCGTTTATTGCCATCGATAAATAGGTGATGATATGCAAGCGATTCGAGATATGCTGCTGCTTTGTCAGTCAGTGTGGGAAATTGCGGTTCACCAAATAATTCGATCATTGGGCGGCGCAGTGCTGAATTCAACAGATGAATATCACGGATCATCACTTCCCCCGTGATTTGATCGTTGATATTGAGTAAGTCATGCCCAGTGAGATATTCAACCTCATGTTTGCTCATCGGCGGTTCAACTCATCTAACAGCCATTTTTGTTCGGTGATGATCTTGGCAATTGCAGCGGAATCGCGCACTTCATCAGGTTCGAGCATAGGCTCTGTTGGCTCAAGCGGAAACCATGCTGCTAGCGATTCAGCGCTTGCTCGATTTTCTGCTACCGCGACTATCTTCTCTAATGCTTCAGTTTGATCCCACGTTATCCGTCGCCCGTTAACCAAGAACATGAAGATCGCGGCGATAGTCGCAGTGCGTTTATTTCCATCTGTGAACGGGTGATTCCGCGCAATTGAGTGAAATAGCACGGCGGATTTTTCGCTTAAGGTCGCGTATGCATCCTGCCCGAATACACTGGCAGCGGGGCGGGCAGCGGCAGATTCAAGCAGATTCAAGTCGCGGATTTTCTGCTTTCCTGTGGCGATTTTGTCGTTGTCGAGTACGCGCCCGTTAATATAGATGAGTTCAGAGAGTGTGAGAAAGCGCGTCATAGTTCAGTCACCTTTACTCGATTTCAACCGCCATCGCCACTGCTTCTGCGCCGCCCAAACACAGCGCGGCAACCCCCCGTTTAAGTCCGCGCGATTTCAGCGCGTGAACGAGCGTGACCAGTACCCGCGCGCCGCTTGCGCCCAACGGATGACCAAGCGCGATTGCGCCGCCATTCACGTTGACCTTTTCCATCGGCACATCATATCCATCACGTGCCAATCCTTTGAGGTCCGCCAGCACCTGTGAGGCAAACGCCTCATTAATTTCAAACAGGTCAACATCATCTACTGTCCAGCCCGCCCGTTCGAGCGCTATAGGAATTGCCTTGACTGGCGCGTAGAAAATCCATGCGGGTTCTACAGCGGCTTGCCCATAGGCGACAATGCGCGCGATAGGCGTGTGTCCATGTTGAGCGGCGTAATCACGGCTGCTTACGATCAGCGCCGCCGCGCCGTCATTCATGCCGGGAGCATTACCCGCTGTTACCGCGCCATCTTTTTCAAAGGCGGGCGAGAGTTTGGCGAGAACTTCCAGTGACGTATCAGCGCGTATCGATTCATCACGGCTGATGATGACGGTATTTTTGCCTGTGTTTACCGTAAGTGGCACAATCTCGGCATCAAAACGTCCCTGTTCGCTTGCGGCGTGCGCGTTCTGGTGACTGCGGAAGGCGAACTCATCCATCGCTTGCCGCGTGATTTCCATCTGGCGACCAATAAATTCGGCAGCATTTCCCATCCCCCAATCGCACAGCGCGCACCATAAACCATCGGTTTGCAGCGCATCACGAAGCTGCACATGCCCATACTTGTGACCTCTGCGATGTGTGTCGTCCAAGAAGGGGGCGCGGCTCATGCTTTCAACTCCACCCGCGATGTAGAGATCGCCATCTTGGCTGCGTATCGCGTTGCTGGCGATCATGACAGCTTTCAACCCGCTGCCGCACACTTTATTCACGGTAATTCCGCCGACATGTTCCGGTACGCCCGCTGCGATGCTAATCTGACGTGGTAGCGCTTGTCCAACGCCTGCGCTGACCACGTTGCCAAGAATCACTTCGCTCACATCACCCACATTGATGCCGCTTCTTTCAATCGCCGCCTTAACCGCGGGGGTGCCAAGTTCCGCTGCCGTTAAACTTGATAATCCGCCAAGAAACTTGCCAATCGGCGTGCGTGCGCCGCTTAGGATGACGGCATCGCGTCCATTTTTGTGATTCTGATTATTCGTCATGAGTCCTATCTTTCACAAGAAATAGTGTGTCCCATTTTGATTTTAATTCTGCGAAGGTGTTCTCAAGGCTGTCAGGGATCACCCGCGTATTGCCGATGGTTGTCATAAAATTCGCGTCACCGCTCCAGCGCGGCACAATATGAAAGTGATAATGTTCTGCAACGCCCGCCCCTGCCGCGCCGCCGATATTTGCGCCAAGATTGAACGCGGGTGGGTTGTACGCGCTCCGCAGTACCGCAATTGCGCGATTAGTTGTCACCATCAAATCGGTGAGCGCATCAGCAGAGAGACTTTCTTGTGAATCGACATGCTCATACGGAATCACCATTAAGTGACCATTGTTATACGGGTAAATGTTGAGGGTGACAAACACGTATTGCGAACGCGCGATGATCTGGTGTTCGCCTTCTTCCCGCTGCAAATTGCAGAATACGCAGCCGCTCACAGGTTTCTTTTCACCTTTGATGTATGCCATGCGCCACGGAGTCCAAAGGTATTCCAAAACGACGCTCCAGAAGAAACTTTTCGCCCGAATGGTTTGTCCCATTTTACCAGCCCGATGGCGTCTTGCATCGGGTTAACTATTGCCAAACCCTGTTCCATGACTATGATCAGCCGCACACAACCACCTTTGTAAAGCGATGGGGGCGATTACACATGATCAATGATCCGCTGACATTAACCGCTCTAACCCAAGCGCTCCATCCGCGTTCTGTGAAGGTGTATCCCAGTATCTCAAGTACTAACGATGTTGCGTTGGTATGGTTAAGCGATGGGGCAGAAGCTGGTTCGATTGTAGTGGCAGAAGAACAAACCAAAGGTCGTGGACGTTTAGGGCGGTCTTGGTTTGCGCCCCCCGGCACAGCATTAATGTTCAGCGTGATCCTGAAGCCAGCGGTTGAAGCGGTAGGGCGAATTTCTATGTTGGGCGCGGTGTGTGTGTGTGATGTTCTGCGCGATATGGGACTGCAAACCGTCGGGATCAAATGGCCCAACGACGTGCAAATCATTGTTGACGGCGTGCGGCGCAAATTGTGCGGCGTACTGCCGGAATCTATCTGGGATGGAAGCGGATTTGTTGGCGCGGTTCTCGGCATCGGAATCAATGTGCGCGTCGATTTTACGAACACTCCTTTTAGCGAAACAGCGGCCAGTATTGAAAGTGTGCTAGGCAAACCTGTGGATCGGATTCATCTGCTCAAGCAAATTCTGGCAAAAATGGACAAATGGGAGTCCCAAATCGGTTGCGAAGCATTTATCGATGCATGGCGGTCTCGCCTGAATATGATGGGGCAGCCAGTCATGATAGAAGGTGAGCGATGTATCGCGCATGATGTCGAACATGATGGCACATTGATCGTGCGGCGAAATGATGGCTCGTTGAGGCGTATCATTGCCGGTGACATCGCTCTTGGAAGCGAGTGAGGTGAACAGATGGGAATCCGTCTGGATTGGGAGATAGAAACCGAGCGCGAGCGTGTGCGTGGTGCAGGCGAAGACCCGGAAGCGAAACGCCGCCGCCGTCGTTCGCTCGTTCGATTTGTAACAGTGGTGGCGGCCTTTCTGTTGATTATCGGTGGTGTCATTGGGGGAGCTGCGCTTCGCCTGCGCTATGTCGATTGGCAGATTGAACAACTGCTGCGCGATACGGTGGATGCGGAAATCGCCAACATACGCATAGGCGATCAAGATGGCTTTCGAGGAATTCAGCGCAGCGCCAGTGATGACTGGATTCAGCAGCAGTTGGCGCTTTTTGAGCAGTATCAAACATGGAAAGTGCAGCCCAATACCGCTTTTACAGGAGAAATTGTAGACCTCGTCATCGATGGGCAGCGCGCACGTGTTGTTTTGGAAGAGATCATCGACGGGGTGCGATACCATGTGGTCTGGTTCTACTGGCGTTACGATGATGGGATTGATGCAAACGATACCTCGTCTGCTAGTGATGATGGATGGCGGCATGTTCCGCCGGACGTGACGTTCTGGGGCGATGCCGCACAAATCACCCGTTCTCGCGTGAATGTGCGCTATTACACGCTGGATGAGGTGTTAGCAGCACAGACGGCGGATCGCCTCGAACAGTGGATCGAATTTGCGTGTGGGGCGATGCTTGGGGCGCTGGAATGCGATTCCATGCCCATGATCACTGTCGATATTCTGCCTCAGGGCGATTTGTCCATTGGTTGGGCAGATGTAAATTCATGGACGCTGCGAATCCCCTCACCCTACTTATCGCGCGCACAGGCAGACTCTCCCTTTGATCCTACGCTCATGCTTGCCACCGCTGATGCCTTAGCAGAGCGGCTGATCGCACAATCACTTAGCGCAGAGCCATCATATCCCGCCGATGCATATTATCTTCGACAGGGGATGATTTCGTGGTTAGTCGGTCAGTTTGCAGGGATTCCCACGAATTCATTCTTGATCGAGAGTCTCGCACGTCAATACGGAGATTCTGCGGTTGGGCGTTTGGCGGCATTCATGCAGCCCAATTCCAGTATCGACCTCTTTCAAGTCGTGACGGAACGCCCGATTGCCCAAGCGAATCTCGATTGGCGGGATTACCTGACATGGCGTTTGCAGTTGGAAAACGATCTTGTCAACCGCCGCGCGGAATTAGAATTTTACGCCCTGTATGACATCGCCGATGCTTATGTACGTGATCTTGCGGCGGCACGCTTTATCAATGGGACTGCTCCAGCGGGGTGGGTGGTGAATAGCGCCTCCAGCACCGTAGATACCAATGGCGTGCCAGTTTTGAATGCCACCGCGCAAAACAATCTCACAGGCGAACAGCAGGAAATTCTATTCCGGCTGACGGATGGTGTGTGGAAACGTGCGAGTTGATCTACAATGAGTAAAAGTTTGGGGTTGTCGCGCCGGGGAGAAGGCAATTATGTCCATGCTGGATGATCTGCGAAAAAGTACAGCGCTCGATACACATGAAGAAATCGAAGAAGCCGATTTGCTCATCGATGATGGCGAAGAACGTGTCCAGAAGCGTTTTCTGGGGATGACCGCAGTTCAGCGCATGTTTCTTGCCATGTTCTTCTTCATGAATGTCTTGGTGATCGGCGCGGCACTGCTGTTGGTGACGGGGCGGCTTAGCCCGTAAACATGCAAAAACATGGGGCATTCTTCGCACGCACGAAGAATGCCCCGTAATCTCATAAGTCTAGCTGCCCGGGGTAAGCGTAAGTGTGCTTTCTGCCGCTGCTTCAACCTGCTGCCGCGTCCACAACATCGGCTTATATTCAATATTTCGCCACATATCGGTCATATCCGAATAGTGATCGCTAAAGGGGTGTCCACTTTGCCCTGTTGTGTGAATCGTGCGGCTGTTTTCAAAATTGCCAACATCCACGATCATCCGCATCGACGGAAGCGCATCAACCGTGAAATCGCTGCCGCTGCCTGTCGCGTTGACGATTTCCGAACCGCCTGCTGTTTCAAACGGGCCACGATTGACCATATCTTCAATCAGGGAAATTCCGCTTAAGCCCAACGGATTGCTGACGAAGGTTGCTGTATGCACCGCCCCCCATCGCCATGCAGTGCGATCCGTGCCATATGCCGCTGTTGCATCTGCCCATGATTGTTCAAAGACCCGCCGCAAAATATCGTCGCGGGTTTCGATAGTGTCGGTTGTGGTTATATCGTCCCACCAGACATTGTCCGGCTCACTCATCATGACTGACACTGAAAAAGCTTGATGATCGCTGGCGCTGATGTCTTCTGGCAGTTGATCTGCAAATACGGCATCAATCAGTTTATATAGGAAAACATTCCACAGCACCGCTTCCGCGCTGTCCATATCTTGTTGGAAGTTCCATGCCGCCAGCCAATCGCGCGCTTCTGTGACCGTCGCATCGTCAAATGAGATGTCATTCAAGAACGGGATGATCGCTTGCGCGGCGAGACTTTTGTTATCGCCGTGAATCTGTGCGTAAGTTTCCGGTGTATGCGGCGCAAGTGCTTCCATCAATTCGACAATCCGTGCCCCGCGATAGCCATAGGACCAATCGTAGCTCAACAAATAGTTGGCATCTTCACCGATGATGTCTGCCAGTTGATCGTAATATTCCAGCGGCACAACCGCCTGATTCGCGGTAGCAATGTAATCGCGTTCAGGGTTGAACACACGTGGTAAATTGTCGAACGGGATGTAGCCGCGCCATGCAAATTCGTCACTTGACCCGTCAACGGGTGACAGCCCATCGTGGTTTGGCGCGCGATAGGGAATCGCGCCGGGAGTTTGATAACCGATATTGCCATCAACGTCGGCATAGACGAAATTCTGCGATGGTATTGTCCAATAGGTAAGGGCTTCGCGGAATTCTTCCCAGTTCGACGCGCGGTTGATCATGCCAATCGACTTGATGAGCGTGCTTGCATCGTGCCCTACCCAACGAAGCGCTAGCGGGTCTTCGTTGTTGAATCCGAGAAGCTCGCCCGTATCAGGATCAATATCATTGTCATTGATGATGGGTCCCCACACGGTTTCGCGCACTTGAATCGTGATCGGCGGTTCTCCATCGCCAAATTGTATCGTTTCGTCATAGACAGTCATGTCCGTCCACTCGCCGTTGTACATATATTGGAGTGGGTTATCTGGGTTGACAGTGATACGATACAGGTCTTGCACATCCGCGCCAACATTGGTGACTGCCCATGCAATGCGGGCATTGTGACCGATCACCACCCCCGGCGATGCCGAGAAAGTAAACCCGACTACATCAAGCGGGCAAGTTTCGCTGACGGGTTGGCAGTGCAGCCCAACCTCATACCAGATTGATGGCATTTGAATGCCTAGATGCGGGTCATTCGCCATCAACGGCATTCCGCTTTCGGTCATGCTATCTGTCGCTACCCAATTGTTGCTGCCAACCCCATAGTCCGAAATTGTCGATGCAGCGTGCAAACCACCCGCTACGCGCAGCGAAGGTGGTGCTGTCCGCGCTGCTTCAATGAGTGCGTTTGCTTGTGCCAGACTTTCCTCACTAATCGGAAGGTCTTCAGGGAAGACAATAGTTGGCATTTCGCCGTAGGGATAGGGAGGGGTGTAATCATTCGCCATGTCTTCGCCAAGGTTTTCAAACAACGAAGCACGGATGAGTTCACGCCCATACGAGCCGGTCAAATTCCACGACATCACCTTACCCCATGCCGCCGAATCAACAATCGTCCAAGGTTCGATGGTGATATTCACGCCCGTTATGCCAAGAAGGCGGTATTCAAGCGCGAGATCGTCAGCGGGACGACTGGTGATGTAGGCATTAATTCCGTCGGTGAATGACTGCAAGTGGCTGATGGTTTCGGGGTCGATTTGCTGTAGGTTTTCAATGTCGCGCTGTGCAGCGCGATACCATCCTGCGGTGCGAATGAATACATCTGTACCCATGAGCGCATCGTTTTTTCCCGTCAGTTCTTGAATCGCGCCGCGCCCGATATGCCGCCAGAATTCCATCTGCCACCAGCGATCTTGCGCTTGTGTGTAACCCTGTGCGAAGTATAAATCCGACAGATTAGCGGCGTAGATATGCGGCACACCATAGGGATCGCGTAGGATTTCAACGGGGGCGGTGAGTCCACTCACGCTGATTGTTCCGTTGTGTTGGGGTAGGGGACCGCGCGTCGTATCGTTGTAAATCACGAACCCACCAATTGCGATGACGACGACAATGACGAGCAGCGCCAACAAAATTATTCGCAAAACTTTCATTTTTTAACTCCAGAGGTACAGAAAATCTTCATTCCCTTGAGAACTTTATAAGTGTATGCCTGTGACGCAAAATTGCCAAAAGACTTTATGTGAGTGGCGAACCGTGTCCTCCCGTTTTGAAACCCCATTCAGCGGAGAATCAGCGCTCGATTTCGTGTGAAATTTGAGGTATAATTAAACTTGAATTTCGTCTGGTTTCGGGTTCAAAAATCCGAACAAATTAGCGGTTTCACAGGCTGACAAACATGGATTACATCGGTTCGGTGCGTCCCGTCAATATTAATGAGGAAATGCGCGGCAGTTTTCTCGATTATGCAATGAGCGTGATCGTTGCCCGCGCCCTACCGGATGCACGCGACGGTCTCAAACCCGTTCACAGGCGCATTCTATACGCGATGTACGACATGGGGATTCGCGCTAACTCCCAGTACAAGAAAAGCGCCCGCATTGTTGGTGAAGTGCTTGGTAAGTACCATCCGCACGGCGATGTGGCGGTGTATGACTCGATGGCGCGTATGGCTCAAGATTTCTCGCTTCGCTATCCACTGGTGGATGGTCAAGGGAACTTTGGCAGTGTCGATGGCGACAGTCCAGCCGCTATGCGTTATACCGAAGCGCGTTTGGCACGTATTGCAGAAGAATTGTTGACGGACATTGACGCAAATACGGTGGAATTTACCGACAATTATGACGGTACCCAGCAAGAACCAACGGTGCTGCCGGCGCGCTTGCCTAACATGCTGCTCAACGGAGCGAGTGGCATCGCAGTGGGGATGGCGACAAATATTCCACCCCATAACTTGCGTGAACTTGCGGCGGCGATTGCCTTCTTGATTGACCGTTATGACCAGATTGAAGAAGTCACTGTTGATGAGCTGATCAATTTCGTCAAAGGACCCGACTTTCCGACTGGCGCGACAGTCATTGCTGGAGATGAACTTAAAGAAGCATATGCGACTGGACGTGGTCGGGTGGTAATCCGCGCGCGCAGTGAAATAGAAGAAGGCAGCAATGGTCGCCATCGTCTGGTATTCACTGAAATCCCTTATCAGGTCGGCAAAACTTCGATCATCGAGCGGATTGTCCAGCTTGTACGCGAAGACCGCATCACGCAAATTTCTGATCTGCGTGATGAAAGTGACCGCGACGGTATGCGGATCGTTGTCGATCTCAAGCATGGCGCGCAGCCGCTGAAAGTGCTGAATCAACTTTACAAATACACTCAGTTGCAATCGACCTACAGCATTCAAATGTTGGCATTGGTTGATGGTGAACCACGCACACTGAGCTTGAAGCGAATGCTCCAAATTTATATTGAGCATCGTATTGACGTGATTGTGCGGCGTTCACAGTTTGAGCTGGAAAAGCGCCGTGCTCGTGCCCACATTCTCGAAGGACTGCTCAAAGCACTATCGAGTTTAGACGCGATCATTCAAACGATTCGCAGCGCCGATAGTGCCGAAACCGCCCGCGACAGTCTCATGACACGGTTTGAACTCACCGAAGCCCAGTCGAACGCGATTCTCGAAATGCAGCTTCGTCGCCTTGCCGCGCTTGAACAGCAGAAGCTGAATGATGAATTCACCGAAGTTATGGCGCGCATCGCATACCTTGAAGACTTGATCGCTTCTCCACACAAGATTCTGGCGCTCATCCGCGAAGACCTAACCGATCTCGCGGAAAAGTATGGCGACGAACGCCGCACAGACTTGATCTACGGTGTGAATGCCGAATTTAACGAAGCAGACCTTGTGCGCGATGAAGAAGTGATCATTTTGCACACCCAACAGGGGTATATCAAGCGCGTACCGTCTAGCGCCTACCGTTCACAGCGGCGCGGCGGCAAGGGCGTGATCGGTATGAAGACCAAAGAAATGGACGGGTTGCAGCATATTGTGTCCGCAAACAGCTTAGACACGGTGCTGTTCTTCAGCGACAAAGGCAAAGTCTACAGCGAGCGTGCTTATGCTATCCCTGAAGCGACGCGCGATGCCAAAGGTACATTGGTTTACAGCATCCTCAACCTGCTGCCAGATGAACATATCACGGCGATTGTGCCAGTTTCGTCGTTTGATATGGAGGGCTTTTTCGTGCTCGCTACCCGTGACGGACGGATCAAGCGCGTGCGGTTAGACGAGTTTGAAGCTGTGCGCCCAAGTGGTTTGATCGCCATGCACTTGGATAACGGCGATCAGTTGAATTGGGCGAAATATACCGATGGCGATCAGGATATTATCCTTGCCACAATCTTGGGGCAAAGTATTCGCTTCCATGAAAGCGAAGTTCGCGTCATGGGCCGTCCCGCAGCAGGCGTGAACGCAATGAGAATTGCAGAAAACGATGCGCTGGTTGGGATGGATGTGGTTAAAGGCGAAGATACGCATGTACTGGTTGTCACTGCGAATGGATACGGTAAACGCACGCTCATCGAAGACTATCGCACACAGGGACGTTACGGCATGGGCATTCGCACGCTCACCCGTGACGAGCGCACCGGTCCAATTGTGGCAATGAGCTGTGTTAACCCAAAGGATGATATTCTTCTCATTACACGCGCGGGAATCGTCATGCGTACTAAACTGGATGAAATTCGGGAAACAGGGCGCAATACGCTTGGCGTGCGTTTGATGAAACTTGACCGCCGTGATCAAATTTGTGCGATTGCCATCCTTGACGGTTCAGAAATCGAACAGACGGGCGAAATGACTGCCGCTGATGAAGATAGCTTGAGCGATACTGACCTGAATAGCAATGGGATCGTCCATGATAACGTGAGCAAGAGCGATGGCGAAACCAGCGACGAATAATCGCTAAGCCAATCATCAAAATGCGCTGGATAAATCCGAGGCAGCCGTGAGAGTAGGGGGCGCGTTTGCCAGCAAACGGTGAGCGGGTTAGGTCAAGCGTGCAGGCTGACGAAATCGCAGCACAGGCACCGTAGGGTATTTTCGTCAGAATTGGTGACCTAAATTGATGTCATCAGGGTAAAAAAAGGACGTGACAGTTTTGCCACGTCCTTTTAGTTTTACTGCGAGCCAGAAGCACGAAGCCGTTATTAGGCTTCCTCGTCTTCTTCAATCTTGCCCTTCTTAATGACTTCAGGTTCAGTGCTGCTGACTTCAGCCGCTTCGGCTTCTTCATGAACCGTCTGAACCGCTAAGCGCACGATCATTTCATCGCCGGGGGTCAGGATGGTCACTTTATCGCCCAACTTTAGGTCACGGACATAAATCGCATCGTTGACATTCGCCAGCGGCGTGAGGTCAACATCAACACGGTCAATAAGGTCAGCGGGAAGGGCTTCAACTTCGATGCTTGACACGCCATTGAGAAGTACCCCATAGCCTGCGCGCACACCGGGAGCTTCGTTGATAAAATGAATGGGAACTTCAGTTTTGAGCTTGGTGGTCGCATCAACAGCGAGGAAATCAACATGCGTGATTAACCCACCAAGGACGCTGCGCTGAACTTCATAAGCAACGACACTTTGGGTATTACCGCCAATATTAAGATTGATCAGATGTGTACCACCCGCTTGGCGCAGAGTCAGTTCAAGCGCGCGATAAGGGATTTGTACAGTAACAGGCTTAAATTTCGCGCCATAAATGACCGCAGGAACCAAGCCCTGCCGCCGCAGTTGGTTGACTTTTTTGCCCGTGATACTGCGAGGCTGCGCTTCGAGCGTATAGATATCAGCCACGATTGTAACTCCTCAAATAAATGTAAACGCCCAACCAGCAGGACGCGCACAGGCAGGCGGTTTAATCAGATTCAGACCGACAGAATAGAGGTGCATTCTAGTGTTTTGAAGGACAAACGTCAATCCTGAACCCGATTCTAGGGATAGCCAAACAAAAACCTGTGCAAGCGCACAGGTTCCTTAAGCGGGCAATGGGATTCGAACCCACGACATTTTGCTTGGGAAGCAAACGCTCTGCCAACTGAGCTACGCCCGCGTGATATGATTCAGTATAGAAAACGTCGGGTGAAAAGTCAAGATTACGCCGAACAGAGTCACCGGGTGGAGGCGGGTTGTGCTATAATGCACCCTTCCGAGGAGAACGCATCATCATGAGTGGGCTTCGGCGTTATGCCATCGGCATCATTGGGCTGGTCATCAGCTTGCTTGCCGTGTATTCGATTGTGTCGGAAATAGGCATCGAACGATTGGTTGAAGCCTTTCGTAATGCCAACTATATCTACATCCTGCCTTGTTCCTTCCTGATTCTGCTGGGCTTAATCGCGCGTGGAATACGTTGGCGGGCGCTGCTCAATCACGACCTTTCGATATCGCGAGCCTTCAACATCATGAACGTCGCATATATGGTGAATGCGATTTTGCCAATGCGACTTGGCGAAGTCGCGCGGGCGTATTTGGCTTCGCAAGCATCGGAACAAGTCGCGATGGTGCGGGCATTGAGTACGATTGTTGTCGAACGCCTGCTCGATGTGATTGCTGTGTTGATCATTTTGGGCTTTGCGATTACATCCGCCCCTCTGCCTGATGAAGTGCGCGGAATTGCGGCTGCGGCTGCGCCTGCTGTCGGGATCGGCTTTATCATGTTGGTGGTCATGTCGGCGCAGCGTAAGCGCGTACTGATGGTGCTCGCCGCCTTAATCCGCAGCCTCCCCTTCATTGAACGCTTTCACTTGGTCGAAACAGCGGGGCATTTCTTGGACGGACTCAGCCCCTTGACGCAGCCAGCGTTCTTCTTCAAAGTCGTTTTGTGGACGACGATTGCATGGGGATTTTCGCTCGTATCTGGTTATGTTTTGATGCCGGGATTCTTCGGCATGTCCGACTGGACAGCGACGCACTTGTTTAGTGCGGCGGCATCATTCGCAAATGCGCTCCCGGCGATGCCCGGAAGCATTGGCACATATGAGTACTCGATTTTGATCTCGTTTCAGTCATTGGGTTATGCGGATGCGGCAGTGATCACAGGCTTTGCAGTAATGATCCACGCGCTCAATCTGGGCATCAATGCGCTTTTGGGCATTTACGGCATCGCGCAAGAAGGTATCAGTTTGAGCCAACTTTCGGAGCGTGTTCGCGCGCAAGCCGTGCAATCTGTGCCTGACTCAACCCTATGACCTCATTAGAAGCTGTATTGGTAGGATTTGTCAGTGGTTTCTCTCGATAATGGTATCCCTCACACCGCAGATAAACTCAAAATTCTGATTTGTCTGCTGTATTACTTCCCCCATCGCACAGGTTTGACGATTCATGTCCAACGGGTAGCGGAAGAACTGGTCAGACGTGGGCATGAAGTTACAGTCCTGACAGCACGTTACAACAAATCGCTGCCGCGTGATGATGTGTGGATGCACGAAGGTGTGCGTATCGTGCGGTTGTGGGCACCGCTGCGAATTAATCGTGGGATGGTCATGCCTGCCTATCCGATTGCCATCTATGATCTACTGCGACAGCATGATGTAGTGAGCATTCACACGCCAATGTTGGAAACGGCTGTGGTGACTCTCGCTGCGATGCTGACCGGACACAAGGTTTTGATCACACATCACGGTGACTTGATTCTGCCGAAGGATCAAGGCTGGTTTTCGCGTTTTATTGAGCGCGCAGTGTTTGCGATGTACAAATTTGCCGCCCACCGCGCGGGTCGAATTTTCGCTTACAGCCAAGACTACGCGGAAAATTCCTACTATCTCAAGCCGTTTCTCGACAAAGTGGATGTGATCTACCCGCCCATCACCATGCCCATGCCCGATCCTGCAAAAGTGCGTGAGCTGCGCGCGAAGTGGTCACCCGATGGATCCCCTATCATTGGTTTTGCAGGGCGGTTTGTAGAAGAAAAGCGCCCTGATTTACTCATTAAGGCGCTTGATGTAGTCGAGAAGAAATATCCGAATGTGCGTATTGTGTTCGCGGGTGAATACGATATTCCTTATGAACACACGTGGGCACGTTATAAATCGTTGGTGGAATCACGTCGTGATCATCTAATTTTTCTCGGTTTAACGCCCGATATGCAAGATATGGCGAACTTTTACGCCGCATGTGATGTACTCGCGCTGACCAGCGATACCGAATGTTTTGCGTTAGTGCAGGTCGAAGCGATGTTGTGCGGAACGCCTGTTGTCATGACAGACATTCCCGGAGGGCGTGTTCCTGTGATGAAAACGGGCATGGGGAAACTGGCATCACAGGGGGATTCAATAAGCATCGGTGAGGCGCTGCTAGAGGTCATCGATCATCGTGACGACTATGTAAAACCGCGCGCACAAATCGAGGCGGTATTCTCATTCAAAGAAACTGTGGATCGATACGAGCGTCATTTTCGCAAGTACGCGCGGCGTAAACGTGCGCCCAAGGTGACAATGCAATCCGCGTCCGCCGCGCCGCATAGCCCATCCATTGAACCGGAACACCCTGAACGTTGATTTGCGCTACAATCGGGTGTCACGAACGGCTCTAAACGGCACACTGGGAGACATATTCATCAATGAACGATAGACAATTCCGCGCGGATGGGGAAATGAACGAAGATGACTTCTCTCGTGATACCCGAACATTCGCCGCTGATGTTCAAGATGTGTCTGCCTCTGGTGAATCACCTTTAGACGATAGCTCGACGTTCGAGGATTTGACGCTGGCGCAAGTGTTCAGCTTATTCTGGCGTGATCCGGCTGCTACATGGCGTATGGTTTCGGAAGTTGCGCGCGCTTCCAATGATAACGCGCCATATACCTCTGTTCCGCTCCGCAAACCCCTAAAAGACCTTGCATCTGTAACGCCGCATATCGACGCGCAAAGCGAAGTGAATCTTCTGACACTGCCGCGTGTCCCTGCATATCCTGAAGCTCGGCGGCTTGAAGCCATACAGCTTATGTTGCGGATTGGCGCGGTGAGTGCGGCGATATGGGGCGGGTGGCAAATCGCAACCGCGCCTGCACAAGGTTTAGAAGACACCCTCACAGTGGCTGCGCGATTTTGGCTTTTGGGGTTTTTGGTCTGGTTATTAAGTGAATTTATTGGCTTTGCGCGTCCGCTTCGCTTACAACGAGAACGTACCGCGCACCCGGTGCAGCTGCGCGCGCCGGAACAGATAACATGGGCGCTCGAAGATGTGATGGTGCGCGCGATTCTCGGCGTGACGACCATCATTTTGACGATTCTCGCAGTACTGTGGACAAGTGGAAATTTTGTCACACTGCAAGGATTCATTGCGTGGGTAGGAAGCATGACTCTGGCTGTGTGGACGTTTTCGCCCTATCGCTGGTCCCCGTTGACAGCTATCAGCGGCGCGGTGAAAGCCATTCGACATCCGCGCTTGCGCGTTTCATGGACGATGATCGGGTTTGTCGCCATTTTGGTGATGGGAGCGTTCTTCCGCTTCAGTGATATTGACGGCACGCCGCCGGAACCCACCAGCGATCATGCAGAAAAGCTGATCGATGCTCAAAAAGTTCTTGATGGCGAAACGCGCCTGTTTTACCCAAATAACGGCGGGCGCGAAGCTATGCAAATGTACTTGATGGCGCTGCTGGCGAAAGTGCCGGGTTTTGGCATAAATTTCGATACTTTGAAAACCTTGTCCGCGATTGAAGGCTTTTTAACCATCCCTGTCGTGTACGCGCTTGGGCGTGCGCTCGTTGGCGCGGAAGACCGTCGCTTGGGTGCGGCGGTTGGGTTAGCGGCGGCGGCGTTGATCGCGGCAAGTTATTGGCATCAAACATTGAGCCATCTTGGCTTACGCATCGTCTTGACAACATTTTTCACATCACTAGTGCTGTTATTTTTAGTGCGTGGAATCCGCTCAAACCACCGTTGGGATTTTATCTGGGCAGGGCTGATGCTTGGCATCGGGTTATATGCGTACCAAGCGGTGCGGATGCTGCCAGTTGTAGTCGTTGCTGGTTTATGGATCGCGCTGTTATATAAACTGTTCCGGCGCGGCGATCATCGTTTGCTGGAAACGCGCCGCTTGGTGGCTAACAGCGCCGTACTCGTGATCGTGGCGTTAGTTGCCTTCGCGCCACTATTAAACTTCATTCGTGAGTCGCCGCGCGATTTCCTAGAACGAACCAACACGCGCTTATTAGGTGACGGTATTTTAGTTGTCACTGATAGTGAAGGAAATACAGTGACACGTACCGCCAACATGCTCGAATTGATTTGGGCACAGCGAGATGTGTTCTTAAGCAATCTGCGTAACGCTGTATTGAGTTACAACTTCAGCGGCGATATTGCATGGCTGCAAAGCGCGCCGCTGTATCCATTTATGGATATGGTGACAGGCGCGTTTCTCATCTGTGGGTTAGCGGCATGGCTCGGTTTAATGGTGCGGCGGCGTGATCCAGCGTTTGATTTGTGGCTCCCGATGATCTTCATCTTAATTTTGCCTTCAGCGCTGGCGGTTGCGTTCCCCATCGAAAATCCTAGCGCGACACGTTTAAGCGGGTCGATGCCCGGTGTATATCTTCTTGCTGCATTCGCGTTGGCTGTATTCGTGCGGCAGATATGGCGCGTGTTAGGACGGCGATTAGGATTTGTCGTCGGGATTGTCACAGCACTTGCCTTGATCTTTGCCGCGCTGACCGCCAATTACACGACGTATTTTGGTCCATATCGACAAGCATATCTGCGCGGCGCGCTACCATATACAAACGCGGCAACAGTACTCCGCAGTTTTGTCGAAGGTGGCGGCGGATATGGAAACGCCTTTGTAGTCACCTTTCCACATTGGTGGGATCATCGCGCGGTAGGTATCGAAGCTGGCGCTCCCGGCTGGCAAGGCGATATTATCCCGATTGGGTTTGATCCTGAAGCGCCGGATTATATCCCCGCGCGTGACCGTATCGCGGAGTCAATCAATATCGCCTATCAACGTTCGGGGCAGTTCCAATTCGATCCTGAACGCGATATTTTGTTTTTCTATGAAGCAACGGACCAAGAAACGCAGAATCGGTTAATCGCCATGTTCCCTCAAGGCTATTGGAATCAGGTGATCCCGGAAGAATTTCCCAACAAACCCTATAGAGTGTTTCGCGTTCCAGCGCTGGAATATGACGGCTTCGCGCAGTTCCAATGCGACTATTTAAACCTTTGTTTGGGCGAAACATCGGGTTGATACAAGGCGAATTAACTGCTTCATGGTATTGTCGTTAAGGAATTCGCTCCCCACCCGTGTACAACGTGGGTCGAAATAGGTTGACTGTGTGTTAAGCGTATACACTAATCGGTTTTATCAATAGGTAATCCATGCAAAACAGCCGCACAATGCTCAATTCTCGCGCGTTGACAATGCCCACTGCCGATGCAGTGCGCGAACGAGTCACACGTGGCGCAAGAACTGCCATCTTCAGCAACCTTCTGGTTGGATTGATGTTGATCGTGGTCATGTTCATTGGCGGATATTTCCGTTTTGTTGGGCAAAACTGGGATGATTTTACTCACTTACATCCCGACGAACGCTTTTTGACGGGTGTTGCCAGTTTGATTGGCACAGGGCTGAATTTCACTGATGAGCCAGCGGAATACCGTTCGCTGCTGGTTGAACAGTGTATTAGTCAGTACCCGGATACAGGCGGGGTGGGTGGCTATTTCGACGCGCGCTGCTCGAATTTGAATCCGCATAATGTCGGTATCCCAATGTATGTCTACGGCACGCTGCCGCTGTTTATCGCACGCGGTGCGGCGGAACTTACCGTCGAAGCGAGTCAGTGGTGGGCAGAAAACGTCAACGGAGACCCGACCTACGACGGAACTGTGTGGATTCGCTATGATGGCGTGCATCTTGTGTGGCGCGCGCTCTCCGCCTTGTCCGAGATGGGGGTGATTGTTCTAACGTTTATCATTGGGCGCAAACTGCACGACAAATGGATCGGGTTGTTGGCGGCGGCGCTCTATGCTTTTGCCGTGTTTTCGATTCAGATGGCGCACTTCGGCACAGTTGATGCAATGTCGAATTTCTTCACCGTGCTTGGGTTGCTGTTCATCGTCGAAATTCAGCGCAAGGGCGCACTGCTAAATTACGTGTGGTTCGGGATCGTGTTCGGCGCTGCGCTTGCCAGTCGTATCAATCTTGCGCCGCTGGCGGGAATGATTGTGCTGGTTTCCATGCTGCGCGCGCTGCCCCTTTTTGACCGTAACGTAGGGTGGGGCGAACGCGAACGCCTGATCACGCAAATGCTGCTCGGTTTATTTCTCTCCGGCGCAATGACCTTCATCGCGTTTCGGATTTTTAATCCATATGCATTTGATGGTCCAGACTTTTTTGGTTTAACGCTCAATCCACGCTGGCTCACCGACCTCAACAACGCCCGCGCCTTGGTATCTGGTGAACTCGACTTCCCACCGAATTATCAATGGGCAGGGCGAGCGCAGTATTTCTACCCCCTCAAAGACATGGTGCTGTGGGGCATGGGAATTGCGTTTGGCGTGGTCGCATGGTTGGCATGGGTTTGGGCGGGCTATAGGCTGGTGCGCGGGCGTGCGGGCGCGTATGCCAACTTTGTGCCGTTCGTATGGGTGCTGCTCTATTTCGGGTTTATGGGCGGTCAATGGGTGATGGTAATGCGTTATTTCATCCCCATTTACTCATCGCTGGCGATTCTCGCCGCGTGGGGCATGTTCTCGCTGGTGAGAAATGCCGGAAACCAGCGAAGCGCATTTATCCGTGCGTTCTTACATGTTGGTTCACGTGCCTTGATCGTTGTGGTGATTAGCTTCACCCTGCTGTGGGCGCTCATGTTTACCAATATCTATCGCAGTATGCTCACGCGCGTTCAAGCGAGTCATTGGGTGTGGGAAAATGTTCCGTCCGATTTTTCCATGCGTGTAGAAGGCGCGCCGGAAAATACCCCGTTGATTCAAATTGACATTCCGCCGTGTGGCGATTCGACAGATTTGTTAGTTGCTGTAACGTGTTTCGATACATTCAATAATGCTCAATTGCAATCGTTTGTCGTTCCTGCTGATGGACAAATCACCGAGATTTATGCGCCGCACTTGGGTGATCCCAATGATGATCCTGAGCCAGAGGTGATGCGCTTTACCATCACCCGTGACAACGACACACGCATTCTCGCGCAGGGCATCCTTGAAGCGGATTTGGTGCGCGACTCGCATATCGTCGGGCGCGAATATCGCATCCCCCTTGATCGCCCGCTGAACGTTCGCATGGGCGAGTCATATTCGCTTTACATCGAACTGGTATCGGGCGATGCCGTTGTCGTTGGTGGTTCGATTTTCTCTTGGGAAGGTGCATGGGATGACCCGATCCCCATCAAGGTGTGTCGGCTTCCACTTGGTATGTCCATCGCTGATAATCCGCCGCCGGGGTTGGTTGGTGACCCATCCTATTGTGAAGGACAAGACCCGTGGTTCGGACTAGTTAATGGTCATGAACTCAACATCATTTATGACGATGATGAAACCAAACGCCAAGACCTCATCCGCTACCTGAATGACTCGGATTACATCACCATTAGCAGCAATCGCATGTACGATTCGATGCTGCGAAATCCGATGCGTTTCCCGATGGGGTTGGCATACTATGAGGCGTTATTTGCGGGCGAACTTGGATTTGAATTGGTCGCGCAGTTCGATGAGACTTTTGAATTTGGTCCGCTGCGTGTGAGCGATCAGCACCTGCCGAACTATGACAGCCCCGCGTGGTTGAATGAAATCGAAAGTGATGAGGCGTTTAGCGTCTATGATCATCCGGCAGTGTTCATCTTTCAAAAAAGTGATGATTACGATCCATCGGAAGTCGCGCGAATTCTCTACGACGTTCCACTGACCACAATTAACGCAGCGCCGATTTATCTCACATGCCCCGGCGCGACGACATTCTATTGTGATACTACGCTTTCATCGCGTGATTATCTTGATACTGCCGATGCCGATCTCGCCCCAACTCAGCTTCGCTTTACGGATGAAATGTGGTCGCTTCAAACGAACGGCGGCACATGGTCGGAACGTTTCTTCAGTGCCAGCCCAATCAACACCAACATGGTCATCTCGATAGTGGGCTGGTGGGTAGTTGTGATGGTGTTTGGGTGGGCGGCGTTTCCACTGCTGTTCGTTGTATTGCCCGGTCTTGCGGATCGCGGCTACGCGATGGCGAAATTTATGGGAATGTTCTTGGTCGGGTGGGGATTGTGGTATCTCGCAAGTGTGCGCGTACCCGTATGGACTGGCGGTGGCGTTCTTATCGGGCTGATTGCGCTGTTCGTGTTCGGCATCATCATGATAGTACGTACAAAGTCGAACATTCTGGCGTTTATTCGTCAGCATTGGGGACGACTGCTGACGATTGAATTAATCACGTTGGCGGCGTTCTTGGCGTTTGTCGCCGTGCGGTTGACCAATCCCGATTTATGGCATCCAACCTATGGCGGCGAAAAGCCGATGGACTTCGCGTATTTCAATGGTGTGCTGCGGAGTACGATTTTCCCGCCGATTGACCCTTGGTTCTCAACCGGATTCATCAATTACTACTACTACGGCTTTGTGACTGTCGGCACGCCCGTGCTGCTGCTCGGCATGATGCCATCAATAGCCTATAATTTGATTGTGCCGACAATGTTCGCCACAACTGGTATTGGTGCGTTTGCGGTTGCGTACAGCGTCGTCAATGCATGGCGAGAACGCCGCGCAAACGGCGAAATCGCCTATGAAGTGGATAAAAAAGGCAAGCGGCGGGCGATTCGTGTTGGCAGTCCATTCGCGGCAGGTATCATGGCGCTGCTGCTGGCAGTTGTGCTTGGCAACCTAGATACGCCGCGCGTGTTCTTGACAGGCGTGGCACAGTTGGGCGGCTATCAAAAGCCGACGGGCGTGGAAACTTTCCTTATTGACGAATACATCGAAGCGAATGGCGAAATGCCTGAAGGTGAAGCGCTCGATTCGATTGTGCAGCGCGCACGCAGTAACGAACTCGGTGATCGCGTGCGGTATGAAATCACACACTCCGTCGATCTGCTAACCAGTTTGGTGCATGGATTCAGTCAGTTATTCAGCGGGGCACGTTTACCCATCAGCGCGGATCGCTGGTTCTGGGGACCATCGCGCGTTTTACAGGAAACACCCGGCGTACAGGGCAATGCCATCACCGAAATGCCTATCTTCACGTTCATCTACGGTGACTTGCACGCGCATATGATTTCGATGCCAATGCAGTTCTTTGCGATGGCATTCTTGCTCAATGAAGTGCTAACGGCGGGTGATTCTCGGCGGCGCGCGCGTTGGCTAGCAATCATGATTGGCGCTATCACTATTGGGATGCTGCGCGCCACCAATACGTGGGACTGGATCACCTATGTGCTATTTGGCACATTGGGCTTGGGCTTTGCATGGTATTTGCGCGCGCAAACGCTCAAATGGAAATTATTCAGCCGTCAATCACTACTCGATATGGTAGCTAGTGTCGGCGGCTTTACGCTAATCCATTTCGCGGCGGTATTCCCCTATACGACATGGTTTGTCACCGTGTACAGCAGTGTGAAACTGTGGGAAGGTGGCAAAACCCCGCTGTGGGCTTATTTCGATATTCACGGGTTGTTCCTGTTCTTGATCATCTCGCTTTTGGCGTGGGATACCGCGCGTTGGTTCAGCGCTACGCGGGTATCGGCGCTGCGCGGAATGTATCCGATCTTGATCACGGCGCTGATGGTGTTGGGCAGTATCTTGATCGTCAGTTTCGGCTTAGCACTCCTCGACTATCAGGTGACGATTATCGCGCTTCCGCTGATCATCTGGTGCGTGATTTTGTTCTTCCGCGAAGGACAAAGCCGCGCCATGATGTTTGTACTGGCTTCAGCGGCACTCGGTTTGGCACTGACATTAGGCGTGGAATACATTGTGTTGGATGGCGATATTGAGCGCCAAAATACAGTGTTCAAGTTCTATCTGCAAGTGTGGTTGTTGTTCAGTGTCGTAGGTGGGGTAGGGTTTGCGGCGATTTTGCGTAATCTCGCTAAATGGGATGGCGGGTTGCGGAGTGTGTGGTCATTCGCATTGTTCGCCCTCATCGCAATCGCGGCGATGTTTCCGTTCATGGCATCGGCTGGAAAGTCGGTGTTCCGCTTTTACGCCAATCAACCCCTCACGCTCGATGGCATGGACTACATGAATTACGCTCTCCTTGCTGAAGGCAATGATGAATTGATCGATCTTGATCCAACGGTATCTCCCTTTGCGCTTTCGGCGGATTATCGCATGATCCGCTGGATGCAGGAGAACATCTCCGGCACGCCAATCATCATGGAAGGTTCAAGTGATGCCAGCGAATATCGTTGGAATGGGCGTATCGCCATCAATACAGGGATGCCCTCAGTTGCAGCGTGGAATTTCCATCAACGTCAGCAGCGTGCGCTGCAAAACATGGGGCGCATGGTTGAACTGCGGGTCGCCAATGTGAACGGGTTTTATCAAACGCCCAGTGTTGAACTTGCATGGGATATTTTGCGCCACTACGACGTAAGCTATATCGTCGTGGGCAATTTGGAGCGCGCCTATTATCTGCCAGAAGGCTTGGCGAAATTCGATACAATGGTCGAAGTTGGGTTGCTAGATATTGTATATCAAGAAGGAAATTCGTTTGTTTACCGCGTCAACCGCGAGGTCGAATTCCGTGACGTGCAGTCTGCATTACAAGAGCGAGGGTAGCGACTTTGATGTTTGAATGGCTTACTCGTGAAGGTTGGATCATTTTTAGTTGGTGGCTGCTTGTCACGCTGGCGGGCGCTGCGATTTTTCCGCTGTTCGCGCGTTTGCTTACCGGACTGCCAGATCGCGGATATACGTTGGCACGCGCAGCAGGGGTGATCGTTGTTGCCTTCGTGTACTGGATTTTGGCAGTTCTTGGCTTTTTACAGAATACGACGGGCGGCATGGCGCTGGCATGGCTGATTGTGCTGCTGGTTTCGCTTGGCGTGTATCTGCGCCGTACTGACCCGCGTCCGAGTGAAGAGAATGCTTTTAGCTGGCGTGATTGGTGGCGCGAAAATCGGGTCGGCATTATCGCGGCGGAATTAGTGTTTGCTGTCATGTTTATCGCGTGGGCGACAGTACGCGCGTATCAAAATGGCATCCTCTATACCGAAAAGGATATGGAACTCGCCTTCATTAGCTCGGTGATGCGAAGCGAGAGTTTCCCGCCAAATGATCCGTGGATGGCTGGTTATGCCATTAGTTACTATTACTTCGGCTACGTCATGGCGGGGATGCTGTCGATGTTGAGTGGCATCAACAGCACAACCGGCTTTAATATGATGATCTCGCTCATTGTTGCGCTCGTCAGCTTGACAGTGTACGGCGTGGGCTATAACTTGGTGCGTTCACGTGCTTTTCGTCATGAAATCATCTATCCCGCGCCAAATGGATCCCCCTCGCGGATTGCTGCTGTCGGCACGGGCTTGGTTGCCGCTCTGTTAGTTGTATTGATGGGCAATTGGCAGGTGCCGCTGGTCGAAATTCCATATCAGTCGGGCGGAAATGGCGCATATCTTCAGTGGTTTGATAGCAACGAACGTCAGCAGGAAATCGGCACTCCAAGTCAGTCGATTGCCGATTGGTCGCGCGGCGGTTGGTGGTGGTTCCGCGCCTCGCGTGTCATCAATGACCGCCAAGTAATCAATCAGGAACGTGAGGAAGTCATCGACGAATTCCCTGCGTTCAGCTACGTTCTTGCGGACGTACACCCACATGTCCTCTCGCTTCCGTTCCTAACCTTGGGGATTGGCTTGGCGCTCAACGCGCTCTTTGTCAAGCGATTGCACATCGGACATTTGGTTTTATACGCCATCTGTATTGGCGGTCTAATCTTCCTGAATACATGGGATGTGCCGCTGGCGCTTGGCGCGGTAATTGCCGCCGATGGGCTGCGTCGCATGATTCGCAATGGCGCTCCACGCCTATCGCTTGAAGATATTTTTAGCTTGGTTGTCACGGCAGTCATCCTTATCGCTTTAAGTGTGCTGTTTTATCTGCCCTTTTTGATCAGTTTCCGTTCACAGTTGGGCGGAATTTTACCCAACATCCAGTACCCAACCGTGTTTCACCAGTTCTTTGCCATGTTCGCCCCATTCCTTGTAATTTTGTTCTTTTTCCTCGCCCTCGAAGCGTGGCGTGGGCGTGACCGGATGAACTGGCGTGTTGGCATTCTGGGCGGTTTGACAATTCTCGGTGTGCTGCTTCTTGTAATGCTGCTGTTGGTCCTACTCGCGTCTTTTGTGCCGAACCTTCGAGGACCCGTACTCGATTGGGCAGAAGCGAACGGTGGGTTGGGTGCGGTTTTAGGAATGGTGCTTAGCAAACGTATCGCCTACAGTTTGACCGCCGCCGTACTAGTTGTCGGACTGATCCTTGTGTTGGGTCGCTTGATTCCTGTTACAAACAAACGTAAAAATGAGCAAGAAGATGATCCCCGTGTGTTCACCTTCCCACCCGCGACAGGTTTTGCGCTCATCTTGATCGCGGCGGGACTTTTGCTCACCCTTGCGCCAGAATTTGTGTATTTGCGCGATAACTTTGGCACGCGCATGAACACAGTGTTTAAGTTCTACTATCAAGTGTGGTTGGTCTGGGGTATCGCCAGCGCATATGCGATTTACACCGTGCTTTTGACCAGTGACGAGCGCAAGCCTTCGATGCTGCTGCGCGGTGTCTTTACCGTGCTGACTGTGGTGATGATCACCGGTGGGCTGTTGTTCACTGTGTTCGCCGTCTACAGCCGCACAATTGTTGAGCCGGGACGCAGTGAAGCCAATCCGGGTCCTGTATTGACCCTTGACGGTGGCGATTCGTTCGTGCGCGCGGGCTTGATCACGGCGGATGACTATGCTTCGCTTCAGTGCTTGAGCGAGCTTGTTGTCGGTGATGATGTGATTATTGCTGAAGCGATGGGCAATTCGTATGGATGGGGGAATGGTCGCTATGCCACCATTACAGGCTTGCCGATGCTGTATAACTGGCCCGGTCATCAAGGACAGTGGCGCGGCAATACGTTGGGTGAAATTGCTGGCTCACGCCAAGAAGATCTCGAACAACTTTACGCTAACCCGACATGGAGCAGTGCGCGCGATATCATCAACCGTTATGGCATTGATTACATCGTTTTTGGCAGCAACGAACGTGATATGTACGGCACGGCGGCGGATGTGAAATTCCGCGATACACTGCCTATCGTCTGCGAAGTTGGGGATACGCGCGTATACCGTGTCGATCCTCAGTCTGTCGCGTTGCAATAAGCACACAATGTTTACCATTTAACAGGCACACGCACCTAAACGGATACCTGTATGCAGCAACCTTTTCCCGCAGAACAAGAACTCCCTACGCCCGATATGGTGCGCGGCTATCAACCGCGTATCACTGTCACGATGGAAGTCATCGCTTATCTAATCGTGATCGCCTTTTCGCTGCTGCTGCGTTTAGCAGAATTAAGCGCCGTGCCTCTCTCCCATACAGAAGCGCCGTTCGCGCTGAATGCATGGCGTGCAGTAAGTGCGGAAGCGCCCGGCGATCCAACCATTACATCCAGCCCAATACTTTACGCGGCGCAGTCGATCTCGTTCGGATTGCTCGGCGCGTCGGAGACATCCGCCCGCATTATGACGGCTATCGCTGGTGTGTTGATCGTGCTGCTCCCCGCCTTCTTTCGTGACCGTGTTGGACGGTCACGGGCGTTCGCGATTACCCTGCTGTTAGCCGTTTCGCCCGTTCTATTCGCTGCCAGCCGCTTTAGCTCCCCTGTTGTATGGAGTGTTCTCGCAGCAGGTTTCATGTTGTGGGGAGGGAGCCGCTTCGTCACTTCGCGTCAGCAAAGCTACGGAATCGTCGCGCTGACGGCACTTGGCGTTCTCGTCTTTCTCTGTGAACCCGGTGGTTTGGTATTGTTCATTGTGATAGCGTTGGCGGCGGTTATCGCGCTGGTGTCCGGCGGATCACGCGAAGCCGAATACAACTACGAGCTTGAAGGCGATCCGTTCTTAAACGAGTCGCCCGAAATCGAAAATGAACGGAGTTTGTTAGCATCTTTCCCATACGGTATCGGCGCACTTGTCGCCGGGTTGTTCGTCATCGGCATTAGCACTGCGTTTATCACCAATCCCGCGGGGTTGAGCAATATCGGTGAAGTGATTGCAGCGACTGTACGTGGGTTTTCACCTGAAAATGGCGGCGAAGTCCCCGCTATGCCGCTGATCATCTCACTGTTTTACGAGCCGTTTGTATGGATATTTGCTCTTGTAGGTTTGATCATCACACTGCGGCGCGGCGTGCTGCGCTTTGAAACCCGCTTTTTTGTAGTGTGGATTGCATTGGCGGCACTCACTTCATTCTTGTTCCGCGCTGGTGGTCCAGATCATGCGTTGTGGTTCATCATTCCGTTAGCAGGGTTGGCATCGCGTGCCATCATCGGCATGTTTGAGCTTGATCGCGAAGCGAAGATGTTTCGTATTCCGGCATGGGGACGCTACGTCGTTATGGCGGCGATGGTGGCAATTCTCGCGGTGTTGACGATTGCGTTCCAAGATGTCGCACGTTCGCTTGTCATGTCCGGTTCGCTTGAAACCGCCAACATCGATCCCGCAAGTATTGTGCTGCTCATTATCCCCATCCTGTTCACGATCATCACATTTTTCATGGTTGCCAGCGTATGGGATGATCGCACAGCGGCGCGCGGATTCGGCTTGGGGCTGCTCGTGTTTACTATCGTCGCGTCAATTGGTAGTGGTTGGCGTATCGCCGTTGAAGCCGCCGACAAGCCTGCCGAACTGTGGCACACGCAAGCCGTCAGTCGTGATGTGTTCTTGCTCCGCGAAACCCTGCTAGAACTTGGCCGCCGCCAATCCGGTGGATTTCTTGAAGTGCCAGTAATGGCGCAAACATCTCCAAACGGTGTAGTCGCATGGATTTTGCGTGATTTCACCAACGCACAGTTCATCAGCGATCCTTCGCAAGCTGTCAACGCGGAAATTGTGCTGCTTCCCGCGCAAGGTACTGCTGGTGATGAACCCGATCCCGGTCTGGGTGGAAGTTACGTCGGGCAGGACTTCATCATCAGCCGCGCATGGTCGGTGAACACGATGCAAGTTTACGATCTTCCCGCATTATGGACGCAGCGGCGCACGCGCATCGAAGAAACCGGCGCGGAACGTCTGATTCTTTGGCTGCGATTCGATGTATACGAAGGAAGCGATCTAGACGAACCCGGTACAGGTTGAGAAAATGGGGCGTTAAGGAATCCAACCGCAGTTGGTGTATAACGCCCTGTGACCGACAGATACAGCAAGATCAACACGGCGAAAAAGAGGGATTGCTTGAAAACGCTTATGGCATCGGATGAGATAAACGCGCTGATTGCGCGCTGCCTTGCGGGAGAACAAACAGCATTTGCGGCGCTTTACGATGAATTCGCGCCCGGTGTCTACCGGTTGTGCTATAGTCTGCTGCTTAATCACCATGATGCGGAAGACGTAGCACAAGAGACTTTTGTCTACGCCTTCAAAAATCTGCGCCGTTTCGATGCGCGGCTTTCAGCATTCAAAACATGGTTGTACACTATCGCCATCTGCCGCTGCCGTAACCTGTATCGCCGCAATCGTCCATCATTGATTGATTTGTCGCAGGTTGTCCAGAACGGACTGCCCGCGCCACGCAGCGAAACTCCCGAAGCTGCATATGCGCGCAGCAGTGCCAAAGAAGCATTGAAAGAGTCGCTTGCCGCGCTTACGCCGCGTTTGCGCGAAGCAGTTGTGCTGCGTTATGGTCACGGATTGACATATCGTGAAATTGCCGAAATCATGGACTGCCCGCCGAAAACGGCGGAAAGTCGCGTCCGCCTCGCCCACGAGGCGCTGCGCGGATCGCTCGAACAGGTGGGGCAGGGTTTACTAGAAGAATTGTTGAGTTTCTAGGTGAACAAAATCAAGGTTAATGCGATGATGAGGATGTCTTGCCGAAAATGTCGGGCGACCCTCACCGGGTATATACACAATGAACTCACCCCGCGCGCGCGCCGCCGAGTCGAACTGCACTTGAACGAGTGTCGGGCCTGTTCCGCCCACTACATGGAACAAAAACGCGCCGCCCGCGACTTTGAGATCGAATTGAGTGCCATTGGTTCACCCAATGCACAGCGGCTTGACCGCGTATGGGCGGCGATCCAACATGAAATTCAACCCGCAGACCGCGCCGCAAATCAGGTTGCATGGGGGTTGCCACGCCTAGAAATCAATCGAATAACTCTTCGCTATGGGGTTGCTGCGTTTGCGCTTGTGGGTGTGTTGATGCTGCCTACGCTGATTGACCGCAGACCAAGCGCGTCGGCGCTGCCAAATCCACCCACGCCGCAGGTAGGTGTAGATGAAACTGCCGCCGCGCGTGTGCAAAGCATTGTCTCATTGAATACAGAGGCGTGGTTGCTCGAACAGCCTCTTTTACAAACTGCTGAACCGCGTGATGCGGGCGCTGGCTTGCCGGATGCGTCCCTTGCGCGGCAGGTGGCGCAGCAGTCGATTTCTTCCCAGTCTAATTATGCCCCAACACCGGGCGCAACTGATTCTCCGTGAGGACTGAATGGCAACGACACTTGATAAACCGGGTTACCGGAGAACTCCAGAACGCAGCGACCTGCTCAACCGTTGGCTGTCGCGGGCTTATGCTGTCAACTGGGAAGTCATCCTTTATGCGTTAATTTTCCTCATCGCGGTGCTAACCCGCTTCAGCGGGTTGGGCGACCGTGTCATGAGTCATGACGAGAGTCTGCACACGCAGTTTTCGTACTACCTGTATCGTGACGGGAATTTCCGCCATGATCCGTTGATGCACGGTCCTATTTTGTTCCACATGACCGCGCTCTCGTATTTCCTGTTTGGCGATAATGACTTCGTCGCCCGCATCTATCCGGCGGTGTTGGGCGTGATTATGGTGATGTTCCCGCTGCTGTTCCGCCGCTGGTTGGGGCGCTACGGCGCGATTCTCGCATCGCTCATGATCCTGATTTCGCCGCTGCTCTTGTACTATCACCGCTATATCCGTGAAGATACGCCCTCGATCATGGCAACGATGATCATGATCTACTGTATGTTCATGTATATGGACGGTCCGGGGCGATTGCGGCGGAAAGGCATTTGGCTGTACATCTTCAGTGGGGCGATGCTCTGGAGTCTCGGCTCTAAAGAAGTCGCGTTCATGTATCTGCTGATCTTCTTCCTATTTTTGGTCATCTTCTGGGTGGCGCGCCTCATTCAGCATTTCTTGCACGTCCCCACACGCGCATTTTTTACCATGCTCACGCTGTCGATCTTGATTTCAGGCATCGCGGCGATGGTGATGTTTGCCGTGCTGCAAATCGCCTTTAGCAGCGTGTCCGTCCCCGAACGGCTGGACTATCTAAGCTCGCAGTTTGGCTTGCTGTTCAGCGGACAAACCGTTGGGCAAGACTTCGCCGCCTTCGTGACATGGACATTCTTGCTGTTAGTTGGCTTCGTCACAATGATGGTCGGCACGATGCTTTGGGCATATCGTCGTGGCGGCAAACTTCGCTTTGGCGATATTGCGATCATTCTGCTGCTGGCACTGGCCTTTTCGTTGATTTTGATTGTCGTCGAAGAACGTTCGTTTGTCGGTCCAGTTGGCGCGGAAGGCGAAGTGGCAACGCTCGCGCAGCCCGTCACCCCGATTTTTGGCGATGGTCCGCTGTCGGGAATAGGGCAGTTCATCAATGCAATCATCGGAAACACGCCCATCTTAGGCGCGTGGGTGCTGTCGCTTCTCCTAATCGGAATCGCCATTTACACCCGCGCACGCGGTTGGTGGCGCACGCTTCACCGCTTCTCCGAACTCGACTTGATCATCATCATCGGCACGTTCGTATTGCCATGGGCGACCCCCGTCCTGCTCAAGCTCAGCGGTCACAGCCCAATCGACTATTCATCTGAAGGCGTAGTGCGCGGACTCGCCGCGTTCATTCCCATGTTCGCGCTTTCAACCGTTGTCGGTTTGGTATGGAATTGGAAACGCTGGTTGATCAGCGCGGCAGTGTTCTACACACTATTCGTGTTCTTCTTCACGACCATGTTCACCAATCCGCAGGGCTTGATGACCGGCATGATCGGCAGTCTGGGCTACTGGCTCGAACAGCAGGGGGACCGCCGCGGTAGTCAGCCGCAGTATTACTACTCGCTTGTCATCATGCCAATCTATGAATTCCTCCCCTATATTGGCGCATTTTTGGCGATGCTGGCGGGTTTGGTGCGCTATTGGGTGTACCGCGAACGCTGGTCGGTTGATGCCGAAAAACGCAAAAATAATGAACTTCCCAACGAAGCAGATGGGCAAAGCCAAGTCGCTGTCGCGCCCAATCGCCGTGCCGATCTGTTCGGCAAGAATCGTTTGCGCCGTGTGCCCGTACTTTTGTTCATTTCGTGGTGGGGAATATTCATCTTCATTGCGTTTACGCTGGCAGGCGAAAAGATGCCTTGGCTGGCAACCCATATCACGGTGCCGTTTATATTCCTCACTGCATGGTATTTCGGGCGCGTGTTTGCCAACATCGATTGGGAAGTGTTCCGCAAACGCGGTTGGCTGCTCCTGCTGATTTTGCCCGTGTTATTCGCGGCGCTCCTGCAAGTATTCGCGCCATTTATCATCGGGCAGTCGCCGTTTGATGGCTTGGCGCAGCAAGATTTGGCGCGCTTAGGGCAGTGGATTGCCGTGCTGATGGTCGTCGGCGCGATGGCTTACTTGGTGATGCGTGTGAGCGCGTTCACAGGATTCATGCACATCCGCCGAATGATTGGCGTGGCAGCCTTTGCCGCACTCGCTGTAATTACCTTCCGCGCCGCATGGATGGCAGCCTTCATCAATTACGATTATCCGAATGAATACCTTGTCTATGCACACGGCGCGCCCGGCATCAAGACGATGGTGGCACAAATCGAAGAAATCAGCCGCCGCACCACCGATGGCATGAACATCCGTTTTGCGTGGGGTGGCAATTCTTGGCCCGTGACGTGGTATTTCCGTCACTTGGATAATGCCATTTACTTCCGCGAAAATCCAACGCTGCAAAATGTTGAAGATGCGGTGGCAATTTACGTCAGCGCCGATGTGCGCTCGCGGCTCGAACCGCTGCTGGAAGACCGCTACTATCGCTTTGAATACATGCGGATGTGGTGGCCCGATCAAGAATACTTCAATCTATCAGCGCAGCGCGTTTTCAATGCTTTCGATCTCTCGCCTGAAAACACCAACGCAGCAAATATTCGTCACGGCATTTGGGACATCTGGTGGTCGCGCGATCATACGCGCTATGGTCAAGCAATCGGTAAAGACTACAGTTTCAGCAATTGGCCCGTGTCGGAACAGCTCTATTTCTACGTCCGCCGTGATGTTGCCGCGCAGGTGTGGGACTTAGGCACAGGTGAAGGCTTTGTTGCCAACCCGATTGCCCAACAAACCACCGCCAGCGTCTGCGCCACCAACTGGCAGCAGTTGTACGCGGGCGCGGTCTTTAGTGATGGACTCGGACTCAATCACCCGCTGGACATTGAGGTTTCACAGGAAGGTACGATCTACGTTGCCGATGAATTCAATAACCGTGTTGCCGTTATCGGCGCGAACGGTCAGTTGATCAACAGCATCGGTGGCACAGAAACATCATTTGTTGTACTTAACCGCCCCAACGGCGTGTCGATTGCGCCAACAAATGACCTGTTCATCGCGGATACGTGGAACTACCGCGTCCAGTCAGTATCGGCACAGGGAAATCCTCTCACAGCGTGGGGACAAGCGGGACAGTTCGGCATCACCGCGCAAGTCGAACCTGTCGATGGTTTCTGGGGACCTCGCGATATAGAGATTGACCCGCAGGGTTTGGTTTATGTGTCGGATACGGGTAATAAGCGTATTCGCGTGTATACCCCGAACGGACAGTACGTTCGCGACATCAGCGCGGGCGGTAGTGGACCCGGTCAAATTGATGAGCCATCAGGCTTAGCAATTCATCCTGATGGGCGCTTATTTGTTGCGGATACATGGAATCGCCGCATTTCGGTGTTCAACATAACAGATGGTTCGTTCGTGACCTCGTTCCCTGTCTTGGGTTGGTATGAAGACCTTGGCAATCGTCCCTATTTGGCGCTTGATGTGGCGCGCAATTTGCTCTACATCACTGATCCCGATGCCGCGCGCGTTCTTGTCTACGATACGCTGGGCAACTGTGTCGGATCGTTCGGTCAGCCCGGACGTGCCAGCGAAGGCGCAATGGATGCCAGCCAATTTGATACGCTTGGCGGTATCGCCGTTGATGCTGTCGGTAACGTCTATATCACCGACTCGCGCGCTAATCGTGTGATGCGCTTTGCACCATTCGTTGAAATGGCTCCCATGTTTGAAGTCACTGAAGAAATCGCAGTCGCCGCGCCCGAATTACTCGCCGCCGAAGCCAGCGCAGAAGCAGCCGCACAAGAAGCGGCGGCTCAGCTAGACGCAGTGACGGAAGAAGTGATACCAGAAGCGACTGCTGAACTTACAGCAGAAGCCGGAAGCTAAGGACGCGCCGCGCGTGTCCACCGCTCCAGATATATAGGCAGTTTCGGGTCTTGGCACGCCAAGCCCACTTGGTGGCAATCCTGACGTTTGTAAGGGCGCGATACATCGCGCCCTTACAGCTATTCTATCGACATACCGGGTTGCCCCGTCCCTTCGTTGAGTTCAGGACATGTTGTAGGAGCGCGCGAAACTTGTTTCGCCCGTGCCCCTACAACATCGTACCCATGCTTTTAGACACTCCCAAGTCGCTCTCCATCTTGCTAACCATTACGAAAAGTGCTATGATAGCCTTAGTGTTAAGCGTTTGACGGAAAAGTGGGCAGCCCCCACTTTTTTGTGTATACACACCCGAATCCGAATTTTACGCCCCGCCATCCACTGGCATAATCCCCCAAGGTAAATGGGAGTTTGACCTACCGACATGAAGAGTGAGTTTGAAGTCGTCTTTAACGAGATTGCGGAACTCCGCGCCCTGCCGCGTGATACCGTGCTAGAGGCGCTGCGTACCGCGTTGGTTTCGGCATATCGCCGTGACGCTGGTATCGGTCAGTCGCAGCGGATCGAGGCGACCATTGACGTGAACACAGGCAGACCGCGTGTGTTTGTCGAAAAAGAAGTCGTTGAGGATGTGGTAGATAACCGCACCGAAGTTGACCTCGAAAAAGCCCGCTACTATCATCCTGAAGCCGAACTTGGCGACATGGTGATGGTGCAGGCGGAAATCCCGATGAAAAAGTACGGGCGTATAGCCGCGCAAACCGCCAAGCAGGTTATTCTTCAAAAGATTCGTGAAGCGGAACGCACATCGCTTTATGATGAATTTGCTACCCGCGAAGGCGAAATAATTGTTGGTACGGTGCAAAGTGTCAGTCCAGATCGCGTGATGCTGAGTCTGGGGCGCGCCGAAGCGGTGCTGCCGCGCGCACAGCAAATTCCCGGCGAACGGTACAAGGCGCATGATAAAGTCCGCGCTTACATCATGGAAGTCAAAAAGACCAATCGCGGACCCCAGATCGTCGTCAGCCGCAGCCACCGTAACATGCTGCGCCGACTTTTGGAATACGAAGTGCCGGAAATCTATAACGGTCAGGTTGAAATCAAGGCGATTGCGCGCGAAGCAGGCTACCGTTCCAAAGTCGCAGTGTCCGCCCTTCAAGAAAACATCGATCCCGTTGGTGCGTGCGTAGGGATGCGCGGTATCCGTATTCAGAATATCGTTAAGGAACTCCACGAAGAAAAGATCGATGTGATCGAGTGGAATCCCAATAACGAAATGTTTATCAAGCAGGCGTTGAGTCCCGCACGTGTGGCAAGCGTCTTTTTAGAAGATGATCCCGATAACGGACGTACAGCCGTCGTCATCGTT
The DNA here is from genome assembly GCA_034434595.1 of Anaerolineae bacterium. Taxonomy (GTDB): domain Bacteria; phylum Chloroflexota; class Anaerolineae; order Aggregatilineales; family Phototrophicaceae; genus Flexifilum. The sequence continues at coordinate 458,297 of DAOTZD010000023.1, read as the reverse complement.
CCTGATGATCAGCTTTCGCTGGCGATTGGGCGCGAAGGTCAGAACGCTCGGCTTGCTGCAAAACTCACTGGTTGGCGCATCGACATCAAGAGCGTGACCGAAGCCGTCCAAGAGGCGCTCGATCAGCCTAATTCGCCCATCATGAAAGAGATTAAGTCGCAGTTCGTCGATATGTACTCTGAAGTGCTGCGGATCATGGAAAAACGTACTGCCAACCGCGCCGTCATGCCTGAAGAATACACCACGCTTTCCAAATTCGCAGAATTCATTCAGCGCCGGCAAATGGCGCAGCGAGAACAGGCGCGTGCTGCCCGTCAAGCGCAAATCAACGCCATTCGCTCCACAATTCCCTCGGCAGCTTTCAACATGCCTGTCGATGAGTTGCACATTCCCAGCATGATCAAAGAGGCCCTGCTGCCGCTCGGCACGGTGGGCGAAGTCATGCTCCGCTACTTGATCGATGAAAATCGTCTGCGTAGCATGTTGAATGACTGCCCGCCCGATTCGATGCGTAAATTACAATCCGCGCTCGATGAAGTCGTTTTTCCGGAAGAACCAGAAGTGGTTGAACAGTCCGCTGCCGAAGCCCAAACAGAACCTGCCCAAGCGGCAGTCAGGGCTGAAGAAACGCAAGGTGAAGAGACTGTCATCCGCGATGCTTTCTTCGATGATTCTCCTGCATCCGGCGCGCGCAAAGCTGTCCCCAAACAGCCCGTAGGGCAGCCTGCGGCGGTTGGCGCGCCCTCGCGCAAAGATACGCGTATGTTCGAGGAAGATGAAGTGTTCATTGACCTCGACGAAGACGATGATGACTTAGATTCAAAAGGGAAGAAAGGCAAGAAGGGCAAGAAGAAGGGTCGCCAATTGATCTTCGACGAGAAGGCTGGCGGCATGGTTGTGAAACGTCACCGCAAGGGCAGTCGCGGTGGAGCTGGTTGGGATGACTGGGAAGAGTAGTCCTAAGCATGTGGCGGTGCGGATGTGTGTGGTTTGCCGTGAACACGCGGGTAAGCGAACACTCACGCGCATCGTCAAAACTGCTGACGGCATACAAGTTGATCCGAGTGGCAAAATGAATGGGCGCGGTGCGTATCTGTGTGAGCAGCAAACCTGCTGGGAAAAAGCAGTGACGTCCGATGTTCTTGCGAAGGCGCTCAAGACTGCCTTGAGCGCCGATGATCGCGCTCGCATCAAACAAGCGAAATGGTCATCATGAACGCACATTCCCGGCGCATGATGGTGTTCAATACTTCAATCATAGAGTTAAGTCGGTGGGTCAGACACACCGGTTAATCGGCTCGTTATAAGCCGTGCCACGCGAACTTTGCCATAAGTTCTCCCTGACCCACCAGCCCCGATACGGAGGTCAGGATGGCACAAGAAAAACAAGTAATTCTCGTCCCCGATTTTGTCACAGTTCGTGAACTCGCTGAACTGATTTCTGCCAGCCCCATTGAGGTCATGAAACGCCTCATCGCTAACGGCATTATGGCATCCATCAATCAGCAGGTGGACTACGACACGGCGGCGATTGTCGTCGAAGAATTGGGTTTTGAAGCGCAGTCGAAAAGTGCTGCCGCTGCGAAAGAAGAAAAGGAACGCCGCGCTGCCGAATCAACGCAGACGTGGCGTAAGGTCTATGCCGACGAAAAGCCGGAAAATCTCGAACGCCGCCCGCCAATTGTCACTATTCTCGGTCACGTCGATCACGGCAAAACCACGCTGCTCGATACTATCCGTAAAGCACACGTTGCGGAAGGGGAAGCGGGGGGCATCACACAGCACATCGGCGCATATCGCGCCTCCCATAATGGCAAGCTGATCACTTTCTTGGATACGCCCGGTCACGAAGCCTTCACGGCGATGCGTGCGCGCGGCGCTCAAGGCGCGGATATTGCCGTTCTCGTGGTTGCGGCGGATGACGGCGTGATGCCGACCACCCGCGAAGCCCTCAATCATGCGCGTGAGGCTGGTGTGCCTATCGTTGTGGCGCTCACCAAAATCGATAAGCGCAACGCCAATGTCGAGCGCGTCAAACAGGAATTGAGCGAACTCGGTTTGACCCCTTATGACTGGGACGGCGATACGTTCGTCGTGCCTGTGTCGGCGGTTAAAGGCGAAGGTATTGATGATTTGCTCGAAGCTATCAACCTCGTCGCTGAGGAAGCCGATATTGTCGCCAATCCTAAAGGCGATCCAACGGGTGTTGTCCTCGAAGCTGAAGTCGAGCGCAATCGTGGCGTGCTGGCGACTCTGCTCGTTCTCAACGGTACGCTGAACGTCGGTGATGAACTCGTCGCGGGGATGTCCTACGGACGTATTCGCGCCATGTATGACGAAAAAGGCAAGCAGGTTAAATCCGCGGGGCCGTCAACCCCTGTTGTTGTTCTCGGTCTGCACGATGTCCCCGAAGCAGGCGACACCTTCGAGCGCGTGAAGAATGAAAAAGCGGCGCGCGAACTAGTTTCCCAACGCAAGGAACGCGCCGCATCGCAAAAAAGCCAAGCCGCCCGTCCCGCGCTCACCCTTGAAGATATTTTCGCGGCGGTTTCACGCGGCGAACAAAAAGAAATGGCGATCATCCTTCGTGTAGACGTAAAGGGATCACTCCAGCCGATTGTCAACTCGCTAGAGCAGTTGGATGGCGGCAAAGAAAAGACCGATATTCGCTTGCGTATCCTCTCTGCCGATGTTGGTAACATCACCGAAAGCGATGTGAATTTCGCCAGTGCGTCCGGCGCAGTCGTGATTGGTTTCAATGTCGATGTCGATGGCGCGGCTCGCCGTGTTGCTGAATCCTACGGCGTAGATATCCGTCAGTATACTGTCATCTACAAACTGCTTGAAGATGTCGAACTCGCGATGAAAGGGATGCTCGAACCCGTCTATGCCGATAAGACCATCGGTATCGCAGAAGTGCGCCAGATTTTCCGCATCGCCAAAGTTGGTATCATCGCGGGCAGTTACGTCCGCGAAGGCGAAATTCGCCGTAATGCAAAAGTGCGCGTCAAGCGTGCCGGACAAACGCTTGCTGAAGGCTTGACGGTGAGCAACCTCAAGCGTATGCAGGAAGATGTTCGCGAAGTTCGCTCCGGTTTTGAGTGCGGCATCAGCCTCAACAATTTTACCGAATTCCAGACCGGCGACATGCTGGAATTCTATGTATCCGAGCGTGTAAGCTAAGGGGAATTAGCCCCATGAGCAAGATTAAACAAGCGCGGGTGAGTGGTCGCATCCGTCAAATATTGAGTGAACTCCTGCTGCGCGAGGTTTCAGACCCGCGCTTGCAGGGGTTGACCATCACTAGAGTCGAGCTAGACCCTGAACTCGTCTCCGCCAAAATCTGGGTCAATGCGATGGGCGAAGAAGACCGTATGCAGGAAATTCTGTTCGGTTTGGAACACGCCAAAGGCTTTTTGCGCCGCGAAGTGGGTAAGCGTGTGCGCTTGCGTAAAACACCGGAACTGCATTTTCGTTGGGATGCCTCGCTTGAGCAGGGCGAACGTATCAACCGCATGATCGATCACCTCAACATTCCTAAGGAAATCCCCGTACCTATTGACGAAGATTTTCCTGATGATGAGGACTACGATGAGGATGACGACTACGAACTTGATGATGACAAACCCGATACGGATCGCTAAAAGGGTAAGCATTCCATGACCACGATTGATCCGCGCACGTTGAACACGCCGCCGACATTTGCCGCCCAATGGGATGCCGCCGCTGAAGCCATCGCCGCCGCCAACTCGATTTTACTCGTGACACACGTCAATCCCGACGGCGATGCAATCGGCTCGCTGTTGGGGTTGGCGAATGCTTTATGGGCACGCGGCAAGCGCGTCGATGCGGCAGTCGATGGCGGCGTGCCCCCATTCCTACAATTCATCCCCAATAGCGATCTCGTGAATGCGGCACTCATCGCTGGGGGTTGGGATGTAATGGTATCGCTCGACAGCAGCGATGAATCGCGCACGGGGGAGTGCGGCATTTATGGGCGAGCGCACAGTGCCACGGTCATCAATCTAGATCACCATCCAACGAATACCGGATTTGGCGATATTCATCTCATCGTCCCATCTGCGGTATCCGCCGCAGAAATCGTCTACGAGTGGCTCAAACGTATGGGCGATCCTATCACACCGGATATTGCCGTGCCGCTTCTCACAGGCTTAGTCACAGATACAATGGGCTTCCGCGTGAGTAGTGTTATTCCCGCCACGCTCCAAATCGCGCAGGAACTAATTGAAGCTGGCGCATCCCTTTCCAAAATCATGGCGCGCACCCTCAACAGCCAAGAATACGTCGTCGTGGAACTATGGAAACGAGCGCTTCCGACAGTTCAGCTCGATCAAGGGGTAATTCATGCTGAAATTCGCCAGCAGTTCATCCGTGAACTGGGCTTGAACGAAATCCCGGATATTGGCTTAGTAAGTTGGCTCGTCAGCGTCAACGAAGCGTTCGTGTCAGCAGTTTTTAAAGAACAGCCGGACAACAAAGTCGAGATTAGTCTACGCAGCAAACCCGGCTTTGATGTCTCGAAAGTCGCGTTCAGTTTGGGCGGCGGCGGACATAAACAAGCATCCGGCGCTACTGTCTCCGGTACGCTCGAAGATGTCAAGGCGCGTGTGCTCCCGCTGCTGTATGCCGCCGTCCGCGACGGCTCGCCCGTGCTGTAACTCCTCAATCGCTTCTCTCAATGCCACGTTTCTATGAATTGCGGTTTCTGTAGGGCGGGGTCAGTACCCCGCCGGGCCGTCCCTCTCGTACCACGCCACAAAATCGACTCATGAATTGTAATTGTCCGCGTAATACTTGTGAAGAAACTTCTCAGAAACCCTAGCTTTTTATTGAACAATGCTAGAATGGAAGTCAAGTCCTAATAATAGCATTGACGAAGGATTAACGATGCTTCGTAAGCCCGCTTTGTCCTTTTTTTTGAGCGCGCTTTTATTCCTATGCGCGTTGGGTGCTGTGTTGTTGAATACCCAAACAGCACAAGCAGCCACCTTCACCGTCACCAGTACAGCAAATTCCGGTCCCGGCACACTCCGCCAAGCTATCCTTGACGCGAATGCCAACGGCGCTGTAGCGGACACAATTCAGTTCAACATTCCCGGTGCCGGTCCTCATGTGATCAGTCTGCTTAACGCGCTCCCCAGCGTGGGCAGTAATATCACCATAGATGGTGTTACGCAGCCCGGCGCGGCGTGCGGCGCGTCATCTCACACGCTGTTGATTGTCATCAACGGCTCGGCGCTCCCTGTTTCGACAGACGGACTGACCCTCAACGGAAATGACAACATTGTGCGCGGGTTGGTAATTCAGAATGCTACCCGTCGTGGAATTGTCGTTAACGGAGATCGCAATCGCATCGAATGTAATTACATCGGCACAAGCGCCGATGGGACGAGTGCGGCGGGCAATGTCAGCAATGGCATTCGTGTTCGCATGACAGGAGATAACACCGTCATCGGTACAAATGGCGATGGCATTAACGATGCGAACGAGTGGAACTTAATTTCTGGAAACGGCAGCGGGTTTGGTACATCCGGTGTATTTGTTGAAGCCGCGGCGGGGACAATCATCGCGGGTAACCGTATCGGTACGAACGCCAGCGGTACGGCAACTATCCCTAATGCCTCTAGCGGTGTTCGCTTGGCGAACAGCTTGAACTCAACTGTTGGTGGTGATCTGGCTGTCGAAGGCAACCTTATCTCTGGAAACATCGATTCCGGCGTGCATATCAGCGCGGAAAATGCCAACGGAAACACGGTTCGCAACAACATAATCGGTACGGATGTGACAGGTTCAGCGCAGTTAGGCTCGCAAAATCGCGGTGTGTTCGTTCAAGGCTCGCCCAACACGACCATTCAGGACAATCTGATCGCCGGGCACCTGAACTTCGGCGTTGAAGTGGACGGTGCCCCCGGCGCTCCCATGACCTTGAATCTTGTCACCAATAACCGTATCGGTATCAACGCCGCCGGAACTGCCGAAATCGTGAGTGGTCAAAATGGTATCCGCGTTGAAGGGGCAACCGATTCGACATTCACCAACAACACAATTGGTGGCTCACAGCAGCATGGAATTTTCGTGCGCGGCGACGTGGCGCGTGACCGTGCTATCAACAACCTGTTTCAAGGCAATTACATCGGCGTGACTGCTGGCGGAATGAATATCTCCAATGAGTACGCAGGTGTGTATGTTTATGGCAGCCTTGCCACGAATAACACCTTCACCGGCAATACTATTGCGAACAACGGCGATGGTGTACTCATTCCGCCGGGAATTGTCACAGGCGGCGTGATTGTGCAGGAAACAGGCACGAACAACGTCATTACCAATAATTCGATCTATAACAACGTCGGTCTGGGAATCAACCTGACTGCCGCCATATTCGATACGGGCGTGAATCCGAACGACCTCAATGACCCGGATATTGGCGCGAACACCTACCAGAATTATCCGGTGCTGACAAGTGTTCCCAACCCCACGACTGTGAACGGGGCATTCAACAGCATGCCCAACACCTCGTTCATCGTTGAATTCTTCCACAGTCCAACATGTGATGCATCGCGCTATGGCGAAGGCGAGTCCTTCATCGGTTCGACCAATGTTCTCACCGATGCGGCAGGAAACGCGACCTTCTCTGCTGTTGTGAGTCCTGCTGTTGGTGTGGTTACCGCGACAGCGCGCTCAAGCACAACCGGCACATCTGAATTCTCCCGCTGTTTGGAAGTCAACACCAGCTTAACGCTTACCATCACAGGTGGCGACAACCAATCAACGCTCATCGGCACACAGTTCCCCAATCCGCTGCAGGTCAATGTCTCCGATGGTATCGGCGGTGTTCCCGGTATTCCAGTCACATTCACCGCGCCGGGAGCTGGCGCAAGCGGTACATTCTCCGGCAGTGTCACGCAGATCATCGCCTTCACTGATAGCAGTGGCAATATTTCGCTGCCCTTCACGGCGAACCTCACAGCAGGATCGTATCAAGTTTCCGCGAGTGTGACGGGACTTCCTGTGGTCAACTTCAATCTCACCAACGTGCTGCCGCAGGTGTTTGTCGCCACACCAGATAACAGCGAATTTGAAGCCCTCGCGGGGACATTCCCCGTCGCGGTTGAACTTGAACTACCGCCCGGTAATACGCTCGCTTCTGCGCTCACGGTCAATCTGCTCGTCAGCGGCACAGCGGATGGAATCGACTACAGCATTACCGCCACAAGCGTCACTTTCCCAATCGGTGCTGCCGATGGCGCGCAGCAGACAGTAGACATCACCGTCGTCGATGACTCCACACCTGAACCCGACGAAACCATCATCCTCACGCTCGATGTCACACCCGGTACAGCGACGATTGGTGTTCCCGGCGTGTACACCTTCACCATCCTCAACGATGACGGTGGAATTGTCGTGTCGCCCATTAGCAACCCCACCAGCGAATCTGGCGCGACTGCCACATTCTCCATTGTGCTTCTCAGCCTGCCAACCGATAATGTCACCATCAGCTTGACCAGCAGCAGCACTGCCGAAGGTACGCTCGGTATCGTTACCAGTGTGACGTTTACACCCACAGATTGGAACATCCCACAAATCATCACCGTCACCGGTGTAGATGATCCATATGTTGATGGCACGATTGCCTACACTATCGTTACAGGAGTATCTACCAGCACCGATCCCGTGTACAACGGCATCGATCCGAACGATGTGGCAGTCACAAACCTCGACAACGATAATCCGGGCTTCCACGTCAGCTTTAACACGTACACGTTGATTGAAGGCAGCGGTATTGCGGTAAATCTCCGTTTGGCAGCGCCCCCCCCGCCGGGAGTTGCAGTCATTGTCACGCCGATATACGATCCAACGCAGATCACCGTCACGCCAGCACAGCGCCAGTTGACTCTTGCCAATTGGAACACGGGGCGTAACTTCATCATCGCTGCGGTTGATGATGTTATTCCCGAGTCTTCGCCGCTGAGTACCTTTATCAGCTTCAGCTTCGCGGCGACAGTGCCGACGAATCCATATAATGGTCTCTTTGGCGCGAACCGAATTGAGATAATCATCATCGACAACGATGGCGCTCCGACTGCCACACCGACTGACACGCCAACGAATACGCCGCCACCTGTTATCGATCCAACGGATACACCAACCCCAATCCCGACGGATACGCCCGCGCCAACGGCAACTCCAACGGATACAGAAACACCAACACCCACTGCCACATTAGGCGGGTAGCATAAGGGCGGGGGCGATGTGACATCGCCCCCGTTTCTTATCAAAAACTGCCTCGAATCGTGTGTGTCACATATCCCCGAAACACGACATATCACGCCTTCAGCCCATGCCCCATATGACCCCAATTGCTGTTTTACCTTTAAGCGATAGTCTTTTCTAGCATTTTGTTCTCACATGTATTTCTTGCTCTGCTTGCGCTATGATTCCACCCATGAACATGCAGCCCACAGGCTTTCTCAACATCCACAAACCGAAAAGGGTCACCAGCCATGGTGTGGTGGCGCGAGTGCGCCGCATCATCGGGACGAAGAAGGTCGGGCACGCGGGCACGCTTGATCCTTTGGCGACAGGTGTACTTATTCTGTGCATTGGTTCAGCCGCGCGCTTGAGCGAATACGTCATGCACCAGACCAAACGCTACCGCGCGCGTTTGCGCTTCGGTCAAACAACCGACACCTACGATTCCGATGGTGTGATGCTCACCGAACGCCCGTGGGATCATCTCACGCGCGCACAAGTCGAAGCCGCGCTGCCAGCTTTCACAGGTGAATTCGATCAACTGCCTCCCATGTACAGCGCCATTAAGCAGGATGGCAGGAAGCTCTATGACCTTGCTCGTGCCGGCATCACGGTTGAACGTCAGCCGCGCCGTGTTACCATCCATACGCTCACGTTGATAGAATGGATGCCGCCTGAATGTGTGCTGGATGTGTCATGCAGCGCGGGGACGTATATCCGCAGCCTCGCTCATGATCTTGGTGAGTCGCTTGGGGTAGGGGCACATCTCACGGGCTTAATCCGCACTTCAAGCGGGCAGTTTCGCCTTGAGGATGCCCTGTTGTTGGATGTGCTTGCCGCTGCTGATGATCCACGCGCTTATCTCATTTCACCGCGCGCCGTGTTGGGCGATTTTCCATCCATCACGCTTAGCAGCGATGAAGTGACACGACTCATACAGGGCAAGCTGATCGATATGCGCCAACCTACTGACCAACCCATAGGCGATGGGGTAATTGCGATGGGCTACAATCATACGGGGGAATTGGTCGCGGTGCTTGAAGCGCGTGATGGTATGTGGAAACCTGCTAAAGTGCTGGCAGCACACCAATCAACTTAGGAAGCAGAATGCAGCATCACTACAACTTTTCTGGATTGACACTCGCGCAGCCGTCAATGGTGACGATTGGCGTATTTGATGGCATCCATCGTGGGCATCAGCACCTGATTCGCGATGTAGTCGAACACGCGCATAGTGAGGGCTGTCTCGCTGTCGTTATCACGTTCTTCCCACATCCCGACGCGGTGCTGCGTGGAATCACAGGACGATACTATCTCACCACGCCGCAGCAGCGCGCCGATCTCATGGGCGAACTCGGAGTCGATCATGTTATCACACTCCCATTCGATGACGATTTTCGCCATATCCCCGCGGCGGATTTTGTTGATCTGCTCATCAAGCATCTCAATGTGAGGGCGCTCACCGTAGGCAGCGATTTTGCGCTCGGTTACAAACGTGAAGGAAATGTTGAATTTTTGCGTGAGCAGGGCGCTCAAAAAGGGTTCGCGCTCCATGTGGTCGATATGGTGCGTGGCAACGGCGGAACGGACAGCGATAAGATCAGCAGTATGCACATCCGCGAAGCCTTGACCGAAGGCAGAGTCGAACAGGCGCGTCATTGGCTGGGGCGTGCCTACAGCGTCACAGGGGAAGTTGTCGCGGGCGAACAACGCGGGCGCAAAATCGGCTTCCCAACCGCCAATGTCGATGTATGGAACGAATTGGTCATCCCAGCCAACGGGGTATATGCGGGGTGGGCGCTTCTCGAGGGCGAACGCTTGATGGCAGTCACCAATGTTGGTTATCGCCCAACCTTTAATGGACAGGGTATCACGGTTGAAGTCCATATTCTCGATTTCAACCGTGATATCTACGGGCATCAGCTCACTTTCACGTTTGAGTCTCGCTTGCGCCCCGAAATGAAGTTTAACGGGATACAGGAACTCATCGCGCAAATCGCGCTCGATTCGCAAGCCGCACGCGACTACTTGACCGCCGAATCCAGCGGCGCTTAATCATCATCCTTCGGCGTGCGATACCCCAAACGTGCCATCAGCTTTTCATCACTGCGCCAATTTTTCAGCACCTTCACGCGCAGATCGAGAAATACCCGCGCTTCGGTCAGTGTTTCGAGTTCTTTGCGCGCTTCGCTCCCAATCCGCTTGATCATCTCGCCGCCTTTGCCAATGATGATCCCCTTCTGAGAATCGCGCTCCACATAAATCACTGCGCTGATGTAGTGCGTCCCATCTTGGCGCTCTTGATAGCTCTCGATTTCCACCGCCACTGCGTGTGGGATTTCCTGTTCGGTATGAAGCATGATCTTTTCGCGCACGGTTTCCGCCGCGATAAAGCGAAAGTTCGACTCGCTCAACTGATCCGCCGGATAGTAGCGCGGTCCAAGCGGCATTTTTGCCTTAATGTTGTCGAGTAGTTCGCTCACACCTTCGCCCGTCATCGCGCTAACCACGAAAGTCTTTTCATGAGCGATCAAGGCGCGATTTTCTGCTACTAACAAGTCGCGTTTCTCTGGCGCGACCAAATCGATCTTGTTCAGCACTAAAAAAACGGGCGTATCACCGCGCAGTCTCTCGATAGTTTCTGCAAGATGCTTATCGCCCGCTTCTGGTGGCGTAGATACGTCAACCATCATCACGATAACATCTGCATCCTTGAGAGATGCTTCCGCATCCTTAACCATGATCTCGCCAAGTTTGTGCTGTGGTGCGTGCAGCCCCGGCGTATCAATGAACAGAATTTGAATATCATGCTGTGTGTAAATCCCTAGCTGACGTTTGCGCGTCGTCTGCGGCTTCGGGCTAACAATGGCGATCTTTTCCCCAATGATGCGGTTCACCAGTGTCGATTTACCCACATTCGGGCGACCAACAATCGCCACCACACCGGACTTGTGATTCTCGCCCCATGAATCATCAAACACGCTGTCGAGTTCGATACCGCGCTGCGGCTCACTCGGTGTATGGTTTTGCTCACTCATGATCTGTCACTGCCTTTCGCCACGCTTCTAACGTGGCATACTGCGGAAGGAGTTCCGCCACGCGCAGCGGCAGCGGTGTATTCGCCTCGCTGATGACCCCGCTGGGACGCGCGGTTGGGATTGTCGTTGTGGCATTGGAATACACCAACGCCTCGAAGGGCTGCGCCAGATCAAGCGTCTTGACGGTCATCATTTCGTCGTGTCCGTCGTTGCGGTAGCCAAAAACTTCAGCGCGTGGGTATAAATTGCTGCGCTTGATCAGAAATTCCCACGCTTCTTCACCCGTCAAGAATGTGCCATAGTCTATAGCGACCAAGCCCGGTACAATGCTCAAATGCGGCTTGCCCAAATACCGGATGCCATAGCGTACAATCAGGGTGCCGCGTGCGATCAAGATTGAATTAGCAGGCACATCTGAGCCTACAAACAGGGCTGTTTGTGTCGAGTCCTCAAGCCCGATGATCGCGCCATCTACGACATCGCCAATCGGACTGCGTTCAGGAATGGAAGTCTTACTCACAGATTCGCTGCGAAACGCATCAATTAATGCGACTCGTGACTGCTCACGGAATGATCGTCGTGCGGTACAATCGCGTGATCGTCACCGTGCGCTGCATGTCCGTGATCATCTTCAACTGGTTGGTTAATGTCGTCGAAATGGGTGAATGGGCGAGTGACACTCAACCATCCGCCAATGCCAATCACCGTCAGCACTACGCCGAGCGCGAATATCATGCCGAGAGCGCTGGTGTTTTCGCCAGCAACATGCATCACGCCAAGCGCCAGCGCTGTGATCATCAATACAATACCCGTGCCTGCGGTTAATGATAAACCAAACGTCAGAGGATGCGCGGTCTTAAAGTTTTTGTCGTTATACACGGATTCGTTGCCCCGTTAGAGTAATTCTCGTTAAAACAGATTACATTAATTGTGCCGCCTCAAACGCGGCACGTCAACCCTATCACGTGAGGACACAATGACTGAAACTCCCGAAGGCACTTTCAAGCGCGTGCTGCTTATACGCCATGGGCAAACCGACTGGAACGCACAAGGTCGTTGGCAGGGCATAATGCAAGTCCCCCTAAACGAAATTGGCATTCAGCAGGCGCACGCCCTTGCTGAACATCTCCGCGAACGCCCCATCACCGCCGTTTATACCAGCGATCTCATTCGTGCCAACGAAACCGCCCGCATCCTTGGAGAATCCCTTAGCCTTAAGCCAAATGAAGATCCGCGCTTACGTGAACTCAACTTGGGGGATTTTCAGGGATTGACATACCCGGAAATCAGCGCAAAGTTTCCCAAACACGTTGAACAGATGAATAGCGATTACATGGGCTTTACCCCCCCCAACGGCGAATCGCGTTTAGCGATGCAGCAGCGTGCCTATGAAGCCTTTAACGACATTCTTGCTCGTGAGCCCGGTCCTGAAATCGCGCTCGTATCACATGGCGGCACAATCCGCGTGCTGCTGCTTAAGCTGGTAGGCGATCTCGAAACTGTCCGCCGCACATCGGTACAAAATACATCGATCACCATCATCGAAACCGATGGGCTGAATCACCGCCTGTTAGAGGTTGCGGCAGTATCGCACTTGGCGGTTGAACATAAGCCCAAACTGACCAAGAATCAGCGCGATGATGTATAAGACTTATTTAGGGTATTTTGCACAATAAAACTGGCTTTTCTTTCGGCATTATGCATTAATGATGGCTTGTGCGCCGTCTTGCCATATCGAAAATATGCTTCCCATCGTGGCGAATTTTTTCTGCTGTACGCTCGTTTGGCGGGCGCATGAACTTGATTCTGTGTCACTTGTGTGGTTCGGTCACTCACTGCCGAACTGCGCGCCCGCAAGTCCCAATGAAGGAGCAGTACAGAATGCTTGAACCAATACAGGAAATCACCGCCGCCAGCCTTTACGGGCTGGAAGTTCATGGATTGCGCGAGACTGGCGCTGTTCATTGGAACTTGAACACTGCCGCACTCTATGAACATGCGATACGCCGCCGCGAAGCCATGATCGCGGTTGGCGGTGCGCTGGTCGTCAACACCGGGACGCACACGGGACGATCTCCAAACGATAAGTACATTGTGCGAGATGCCGAAACTGAAAATGTCGTTTGGTGGGACAACAATAAATCGCTTGATCCGCTGGCATTTGATCATTTGCACAGCCGCATGATCGAATATTTCAGCGATAAAGAAGTCTATGTGCAGGATTGCTACGCGGGCGCAGACCCAGAGCATCGCCTCAATGTTCGCGTTATCACCGAATTTGCGTGGCACAGCCTCTTTGCCCGTACCATGTTTATTAATCCCCCGCACGATGAACTCCTCACGTTCATGCCGGGTTTTACCATAATCGATGCCCCCTTTTTTGAAGCCGACCCCGCGCGCGATGGCACGGCGAGCAGCACCTTTATTGTGATCAATTTTTCGCGCAAACTCGTCCTCATCGGCGGCACGGAATATGCTGGAGAGATCAAAAAATCCGTTTTCACCGTTTTGAACTATCTGCTCCCGCGTCGGGGCGTATTGTCGATGCACTGCTCAGCAAACTACGGCAGCAGCCCCGATGATGCGGCGCTGTTCTTTGGTTTATCCGGCACGGGCAAAACCACGTTGAGTGCCGATCCGTCCCGCACGCTCATCGGCGATGATGAACATGGGTGGAGCGATGTCGGAATCTTCAACTTTGAAGGCGGTTGCTACGCAAAAGTGATCCGGCTTAGCCCAATCGGTGAACCAGAAATTTACGAGAAAACAAGCCGTTTTGGGACGGTTCTTGAAAATGTCGTTATCGACCCGACGCGCCATCTCGACCTCGACAGCGATCATTTCACCGAAAACACGCGCGCTGCTTATGCCATCGAAACCATCTCAAATGCCGATCAAGCTGGATTGGCAGGGCAGCCGCGCAGCGTGATCTTCCTCACAGCGGATGCCTTTGGGGTGCTTCCACCAGTCGCTCGTCTAACCCCTGAACAAGCGATGTTTCATTTCATCAGTGGGTACACGGCGAAAGTCGCCGGGACGGAGCGCGGAGTCACTGAACCAAAGACTACGTTTAGCGCCTGCTTTGGCGCGCCATTTCTGCCGCTGCATCCCATGACCTATGCCGAACTGCTGCGTGAACGGCTTAACCATGCCAAAGCCGACGTGTGGTTGATCAACACAGGGTGGACGGGCGGCGCTTACGGAGTAGGGCATCGCATGTCTCTTGAACACACGCGAACAATTGTCACTGCGGTATTGAATGGCAGCTTGAAAAACGGAGGGATGCGCCTTGATCCAATCTTCCGCTTTCAAGTCCCGCTGCGAGTCGCTGGAGTGCCAACTAGCCTGCTCGATCCGCGCAGCACATGGAGCGATCCCGCGGCATATGACCAAAAAGCTGCTGAGTTAGCGCGTAAATTCCGCGACAATTTCACGAAGTACGCAGACCATGCCAGCCCTGAAGTTGCTGCCGCTGCGCCGCGTGTCTAAAAAATGTGATCTTAATCCTTGCTAAGGCGGGTTTTACATCACCCCTTGTCAGGACTATACTTAACCCGCTTTTCAGGCAAGTGTGATTTTTCACAAGGGAGAACACGCACAATGGCTCGTAGCAAAATCACAATCGTAGGCGCGGGGAATGTCGGCGCGACCTGCGCGCATTGGCTCGCCGCGAAAGAAGTCGCGGATTTGGTGTTGATCGATATCGCGGGTGATCCGCCCGGTAATGTCGCCAAAGGCAAGGCGCTCGACTTGATGGAATCCTATCCTGTCGCCAAGCTGGACGTGAACACCAGCGGTGGTGCGGATTACGCGCTGACTGAAGGCTCAGATGTAGTCGTCATTACTGCCGGTGTGCCTCGCAAAAAGAAACCCGATGGCACATTCCCAAGCCGCGACGAACTTGTCAAGACCAATCAGGCAATTGTTGCGGATGTCACCAAGCAGGTCGTCCAATATTCCCCTAACGCCGTCCTCATCATCGTATCTAATCCACTGGATGCCATGTGCCATGTCGCGCTGCATGAAAGTGGTTTCCCATCGACTCGCGTCGTTGGCATGGCAGGAGCGCTTGATACCGCTCGTTACAAGGCGTTCATCGCTATGGAACTTGGCGTGAGTGTGCGAGATGTTCACGGTTTGGTACTAGGCGGTCATGGTGATGAAATGGTTCCCCTTCCCCGTCACACGTCCGTCGCAGGGATTCCTATCCGCGAACTCATCTCGGAAGAACGGTTGCAGGCGATTATCGAACGTACCCGTAAGGGCGGTGGCGAAATCGTCGGCTTGATCGGCGTGAGCGCGTGGTATGCGCCGGGTGGTGCGGCTGCCGAAATGGCAGAATCCATTGTACGCGACCAAAAGCGCGTCATTCCGTCAGCCGTCTACCTGACTGGGCAGTATGGCTATGATGGTCTGTACATCGGCGTGCCCGCTGTGTTGGGTAAGAACGGTGTCGAAAAGGTCATCGAAATGCAGTTGAACGACGAAGAGAAGGCGATGCTCGAAAAGAGCGCTAGCGCCGTTCGTTCCGTCGTCGGTGTGTTGGGCTACTAAGCAAACATCCGGTCAGATAAAGAGTTTGAGGCGTAGGGCGCGGTCAAGACCCCGCCGTGACTTCTTTCCCGGATGAAACACCAATCACGGACCCTAACCACAAAACACGGACGAACCGGGACATAAATTTTTCTTGGGGAGTCCGTGTTTTGGCGGTTTTTGATGCTTATCTTAATGCTTGCAATCTTGCTTTCGCTCGGTTTTGGAAAAATCATTAACTTAGAATTGATATTATCGTCCTTGTGTCTCAAACGCCTCGAAATCGGGACATAAAAGACACAGTTCTTAATTCTTCTCATCCACGCGGATAATACGCCCTTCGGCGGCGCGTATCAGCCGATCCCAAATTGCCGCGCCCAGTCCTTCTCGTCCGTATCCACGCACGAAGATCACATCAACTCTGCGCGCATCCAATTCACGCAAGCCCGCGAATAGACTCAAACCGATTTGCGCCATATCTTCGCGCGAACCCAGTGAGACGGTTTCCACCCCCACAGCTTGAAACTGATCGGCTTCCTCATTCACTGTCAGCACACCTACGCGATTGCCAATCACCGCTTCTTGCGTAATGTCGTCAATCATTCGAGGGATAACCGTTAGAGGGTTTCCATCGTACAGCATCAGCCGCGCCTTGGGTGAATAGTGTTTGAGCATTTCACCGGGGCTTGCCGCTGCTTGATCTTCACCAAGATAGCGCGTTTTGACATCAACCTCTGGCAGTACATCACGCAAGGCTTCTAGCGTCACTCCGCCCGGACGCAGCACCGTTGCCACATCACCTGTCAGGTCAATTACGGTACTTTCTAACCCTATCGTGGTTGCTCCGCCATCTAGCACCAAATCAATCCGTCCGAACAAGTCAGCGATGACGTGCTGCGCGGTTGTCGCGCTTGGTCGGCTGAACGTGTTTGCGCTCGGAGCGCCTATCGGCACACCCGCCGCTTTGATCAACGCTTGCGCCACCGGATGACTTGGCATCCGCACGGCGACGGTTGGCATTCCCGCGCTGATATTTGGCGGGATGTTCGCGCCGCGTTTCAGCACTATCGTGAGCGCACCTGCCCAAAAACGATCCGCCAATAATCGCGCTGTACTGGGGATATCTACCGCTACACGGTCAAGATCGGCTTTATCAGCGATATGCACGATAATCGGGTCGGTTGTTGGGCGCTGCTTAGCGACGAAAATGCGTGCGACAGCTGTTTCGTCAGTGGCATTTGCGCCTAATCCATATACCGTTTCCGTTGGGAAGGCAACGAGCTTTCCCTCACGGATAAGCGCCGCCGCCATCGCAATCACGTCGGCATCTGGTTGCGCCGGATCAACCGGAATCAATCGAGTGTTAATCACACCAGTATAGTCCCGATGAACGCGGGATAACCGCGCACGAATGCATCGATACTAACCCCGCCGCGTCCTTCCAACTGCACGCGCGCCGGCACATATAATCCACTAGCAGTGCCAATGGCGACTCTGCCGCCGCGATCCACAACATGTCCCGGCTCGGCTGTTCCGTCAATAACATCGCCTGAAAGAATCTTCAGGAGTTTCCCATTCCAAAATGTCCATGTTCCGGGCCATGGTGTGAATGCGCGAATCATCCGTTCAATTTGTGCCGCGCTCTGTGTCCAATCGATTTTGCCTTCTTCTTTCTCGATCCGCGGCGCAAATGTGGCAAGGCTGTCATCCTGTGGCTGAGGGATGATTTCTCCGTTCAAATAGGCGGGAAGTGTCTCGATGAGCAGTTCGCCACCAAGGATGCATAGCTTGTCATGCAGTGTTTGTCCGGTTTCATCGTGTGCAATTGGGATCGCTCGTTTGGACAGCATGGGACCCGTGTCCAACCCCGCGTCCATCCGCATGATCGTGATGCCTGTTTCGCTGTCTCCTGCACGGATCGCCGCTTGAATCGGTGCTGCGCCTCGCCAGCGTGGCAGTAACGACGCATGAACATTTACCGATCCATATGGTGGAATGTCCAACACTGCTTGCGGGAGAATCTGCCCGAATGCCGCCACAACATATACATCGGGAGTCCACTGTTTAAGTTCGTTAATCGAGTCGGCACGCCGAATCTTCTCTGGTTGTAACACAGGAATTCCCGCATCAAGCGCCACCCGTTTAACCGGTGACATTTGTACTTGGCGATTGCGCCCCGCTGGACGGTCAGGTTGTGTCACTACGCCAATGACATTGTGATGCGCGATCAATTGGCGTAGTGCTGGCACAGCGAAATCGGGCGTGCCCATAAATACAATTTTTGCCATAGGACTTACACCGTTGAGTGGTCTGGTTGATGCTCACTTGTAGAGTTGGGGAAAACTAGCGATAATATTGGTCATTTTATACGAATAGCCGTTCTGTGTCGAATGTCCTCCTCGTCGAAG
Organism: Anaerolineae bacterium; assembly: GCA_034434595.1. Classification (GTDB taxonomy): domain Bacteria; phylum Chloroflexota; class Anaerolineae; order Aggregatilineales; family Phototrophicaceae; genus Flexifilum. Next base: position 440,047 of record DAOTZD010000023.1, on the reverse strand, counting down.
CGTTGGGTTGTCTCACCAAAACCAAATCCTGAATATTTGCGCCGCTACCGTGGCATGAGTCCCGTGTTGGCGCAGATTCTCTATAATCGCGGCTTTACTGATCCCGAAGATGCCTACCGCTTTTTGAATGCCGATGATATTGCCAGCGGGCATTTGCTCACGCTTAAGCGTGGACGTGATGCGTCTATTGATCGCGCGTTGAGTCGCATTCGCCAAGCAATCAGCCGCAAAGAATTGATTGTTGTCTATGGTGATTTTGACGCAGATGGCGTGACTTCAACGGCGCTGCTGGTGCAAACCCTGCGTGCGCTTGGCGCAGAAGTTCACCCATATATTCCGCATCGTGTTGATGAAGGATATGGTGTCAACAGCGATGCTCTGCTGCGGCTTTCGCGCCGGGGTGTAAAGCTGGTCATCACAGTAGACTGCGGTATTCGCTCAGTTCAAGAAATCGAAGATGGCAAAGCCTATGGGCTAGATATCATTATCACCGATCACCATTCGCTCGGTCCCGAAGTCCCCAAAGCCTTTGCAGTAATTAACCCGAAGCTGAGCGACACCGAATACACCGAACCGATGTTGGCGGGTGTGGGTGTAAGCTATCGCCTTGCTGAAGCCCTGCTGACCATCCATGCGCGCTCAAACAAGAATGGCATACCCGTGACGACAGATGATCTGCTTGATTTGGTCGCTATCGGTACGATTGCTGACCTTGCGCCGATGAACTCCGTCGAAAATCGCGCGTTGGTGCGGCGCGGGCTTGCCGTGATTAATGCGGGAAAACGTCTTGGCTTAAATGCACTCATTGAAGTTGCTTCCCTTAAATCCGGTATGATTGAGTCTGAATCCATCGGTTTTGGTATTGGTCCGCGCATCAACGCTGCTGGACGGCTGGATTCGGCGATGACAGCATACGAGTTGATGGTAACGACTGATGAGAAACAAGCGATTGCACTCTCGCAAAAACTGCAAGACCTGAATGTGCAGCGGCAGGAACTCACGCGGGCGGCACAGGACATGATTCGCCAGCGTATTGAAGCGGCAGGCGAAACTGAACACCCGATCATCTTTGCATCGGATTCCACGTTTCGTCCCGGCATTGTGGGATTAGTAGCCGGACGTTTGACCGAAGAATATTTCCGCCCATCGGTAGTGATGGAAGAAGGTGAACACGAAAGCCGCGCATCATGTCGCAGCATCCCACAGTTCGATATTACCCGCGCGCTCGATCAATGTGCTGGTTTGTTGGTACGACATGGCGGACATGCTCAAGCGGCAGGCTTTACCGTCTTAAATGAGAACATCACTAAGTTGCGTGCGCAGCTTACCGAAATTGCCCAAGAATCATTGTCTGGTCAAGAACTACGCCCCACTATCAGTATCGATGCGGAACTTGATCCGTCACTGCTTACCCTCGATACCGCTCAAGAAATGACTCGGCTTGAGCCCTGTGGTCACATGAATCCCACTCCTGTGCTGCTCACGCGCGATCTTCGCGTGATAGAAGCGCGTACCGTCGGCAAAGATGATAAACATCTCAAACTGCGACTCGCGCGCACGGGCGCAAGCCCCATCGATGCGATAGGCTTTCATCTAGGCGATTGGGTTGGGCGATTGAGCGAATGTGTCGATGTTGTCTACCAGCTTCAAGTCAACGAATGGAATGGTATTCGAAATCCACAGTTAAATATTCAAGATATTCGCCCTGCAGGAACAGAGGACGACTAATGCGTTTGATCGCTATCGCGGCGTGCATGTTTCTACTGTGCTTTAGTGTTTCCGCACAGGAAATCGGACAAGTCGATTACGCCGACCAGAACGTCTTTGGTGTTATTGAAGGGTTTTGGTTGCCCGATGACGTATGCGAACTTGGTGCGGGATGGGAGCGCATCATATTCGATTGGGCACAGCATCAACCGGAAGGGAGCGACAGTTGGAACACGCTTAATGTTGATGAACGTTGGCTCAATGCCGCTGCTGCGTGTAATCGCGAGGTGATCGCCATCGTGAAAAATACCCCTGCGTGGGCAACCGATGGCACGCCGGGACCCGGTTTGCCGCGTGGGTTATATCTCCCAATTGATGCTCCCGAAAACCTATGGGCGAACTTCATGCGCCGCGCCGCTGAATACTATGCTAGTCGGGGTGTGCATCGCTTTATCATTTGGAATGAGCCGGACATTGAGCGCGGTACATATGGCTTTGAGTTTGAAGGGACATTGGACGATTACTTCCAACTGCTCAAAGTCGCGGCATTGGCGGCACGACAGGGCAACCCGAACGTTTACATCCATATCGCTGGGACAACCTATTGGCATGATGTGAATCAAGGTCGCCGCTTGTATGTAGATCGGCTTCTCGAACGCATTCTTGCCGATCCTGAAGCAGAAGCCAATGGCTACTATTTCGATGCGGTCAATTTGCACATATACTTCCGCACCGATACCGTGCGTCAGATTGTGTCAGAATTTCGCGCTATCCTTGATCGCTACGGGATGACGGACAAACACATCTGGATCGCAGAAACCAACGCTTCACCGAATCTTGATCCGCAATGGCAAGTGGATCGCCCCGTCTGGCAGGTCGATCTCGATCAACAAGCTGCGTTTCTCGTTCAAGCGGCAGCAAGTGGGCTTGCATCAGGGGCAGATCACATTGGGGTCTACAAATTCTTCGATTGGTCGCTGCCGGTGGGCGCGGAGTCGTTTGGACTGCTGCGCGCGGATGGTTCACGCCGCCCTGCATTTGATGCATGGCATAACGTGATCGAGCAGTTCAACGGTGTGCATGACGCGCGTTTCGCGCAGGCAGATCGTGTTGATGTTGTTCTGTTGGAACGTGAAGATGATCAAACCGTGTTAGTCGCGTGGGCGCGCACTCCTGATCCGGTGATGCTTACCATTACGGCAAGCGATACATCAGCCTTACTGCTTGATCAATACGGTGATATGATGAACGTGCACTCGTTGAATGGGGTGTATACGCTGATGCTGCCCGGCGCAGTTTGCCGCGAACGCGGTGGATGCCCGGAAGAAATCCCAGTGGGCGGGAACGTCAGCATTTTGATCCAACCAAGCGGTGAACTAAATGTGTTAGAACTTACGCCCGATGGGAATCTTTACCCGCTGGCGTTTAATTAGGAGATCTGTAGTATGACTGACAATCCAGCGGCTGGAACATCCCAGCCGGTGCAGTTCTCGTATGGCGGTCAGGCGGTCATCGAAGGCGTGATGATGCGCGGCGCGCATGTTGCGGCGATTGCTGTGCGGAACACTGAAGGCAGTATCGTTGTCCATGAAGAACCACTTAGCGCGACTCTCTATCGCGGGCGCATCGCAAAAACGCCTTTCGTTCGCGGCATTATCGGCTTATGGGATGCGCTTGGCTTAGGGACACGCGCGCTCTTATGGTCCGCCGATGTAGCGATGAGCACCGAAGAAGAAAAGGTCAGCTTTACAGGTCCCGTAGGTTGGGCAACCCTTGCCGTATCCCTGCTGTTTAGTGTGGGTTTATTCTTCATCTTGCCGACAGCAGCATCAACAGGGATCGGCAATCTGCTTGGCTTAAGCACTGAATATCTCGTTGAAGTTCCGGCGGATGCCAGTGGGGCGGCTGCTCAAACTGTCTTTAGCTGGGGACCGCTGATCATCAACCTGATTGAAGGCGTGATTCAGATCAGCTTGCTGATTGGCTATATGTGGTTGATTGGACGCTTGCCAGATGTAAAACGTTTATTCGGTTATCACGGGGCAGAACACAAGACGATCAACGCTTACGAAGCAGGGGCAGAACTTACTCCAGAAGTCGTCGCTAAATATCCGATTGAACATCCCCGCTGCGGCACTGCGTTCTTACTCACAGTTGCGTTTGTGAGCATTCTGGTATTTTCTCTGCTTGGTCGTCCACCCTTTGTCTTTCTCATCCTCTCGCGCATCTTGTTCATCCCCATTATCGCAGGCATTTCCTACGAGATCATCCGTTACATGGCGAAGCATCTCGATAACCCGATCATCCGCGTGATGGTGATCCCAAATCTCGCGCTTCAGCACTTGACCACGCGCACACCCGATCTGGAGATGATTGAAGTCGCGATTGCCGCATTCAAGCGCGTGCTGGTCAGTGAACAACTTCTTAAGGAAGAACCTGCTGTGCCTATACCGCAAACGATGAGTGAACAGGTACTTGCGGGAGATTAATCGAAAATCAACGGGGCGTGTGTGCTCCGTTTTTAATTCCCTACACACACCGATTCACACGGGATACCATCGCCATCGCGGTCTAGGCTTCGATTCCCTGCTGCGAGACATGCCATCGCTTGTTCACACGTGAGTTCTGTGCAGCGCGCGCTGACACTTGGGCAGACTGCCGATCCAGTTATCGGCGGTATATTCACACTGGGTGGCACAGCCGTTGAAAGTGGTGGCGCGCTTCCGGCGAGACTAGGCGGCATCGCAGCGACATCACGACTATACAGATAAGCGTTCTGCCCACCATATTCCACGCGATACCAGATGGTATTGTTAGCTTCCACTTCTTGACCCGCTGTAATGCCTGTCACCGTGACTGTTGAACGGGCTGCGGCCCGTGCGATTACACGACAAGAAAGCTGCGGACATTCGCGCACATCGGTATCGTTCCACACATAGAAATTTTGTGGCGCGGTTTCGATAAATTCCGGTGTAGGGGATGGTATGGCGGTAGGCGAGGACGTGGGCAGCATCAGCACCAGCGCAGTTGCCGTCAGTTGAAGGTTTAGAACCGTACTGCTTTGCTCAAACGTCGTGATCGTCGGGCTAATCTGAGGTGTAGCATGAACAGGAATGAACACTTCCAGAATCGATGGAGATATTGAGCCTAATGTTGATTCTGGCACGACGGTGGCAGTGTAAGTTGATGCAGGGATCGCGGGAAGCGTATCGCTTGGTGGTGTGATGGGTAACCCCGGCGTTTGAGTTGGTGTATCCGTATCAGTCGGCAGAATAATCAATGTAGGTACAATGATGATTCGTTCCGGTGCTGGACTGCATGCAGTGATTACCAGCGCAAATAAAACCGCGCTCATCAACTTGAATAAACGTTGATGGTGGTGCGGATCAAAATTATGTGCTGTAAAGTTCAGGCGAAATTGAGATATATGCACATTCATGGTCTACAATGCTATGATCGACTGTGAACTGTGATAATACTCTATTTTGGCTCGTCTGCCATCCGCTTCAGTTCGTATAGCTTTGTCAGAGCCTCAATAGGGCTTAGGTCGTTGATGTCAAGTGCACGAAGCATTTGCATCACAGGATGCGGACTGTCATCGAACATCGCTAATTGTGCCGGGTTGACTTTTTTCTTTTTCGCGGTGGGCAGTTCAAAGCTGCTTCCCTGTTCTTCTAGTTCATGCAAAAGCTGGCGCGCGCGGTCAATGACGGGTTTGGGCATCCCAGCAAGCTGCGCCACATGCACTCCGTAACTCCGGTCCGCGCCTCCGGGCACAACCTTGTGTAAAAAGACTATATCCTCCCCGCGTTCGGTGATCGCCACATTGTAGTTTCGCGCGCGCGGGAGAATATTCGGAAGTTCTGTTAGTTCGTGATAGTGTGTCGCGAACAGTGTGCGGCAGTTAAGGCGCGGGCTGTTATGGATGTATTCGACGACTGCGCGCGCAATTGCCAATCCATCATACGTCGATGTACCGCGTCCGATCTCGTCCAGAATCAAGAGTGATCGTTTGCTGCTGCCCGAAAGCAGCCGCGCGGTTTCAATCATTTCGACCATAAACGTACTATAACCCGCGTGGATTTCATCTTGTGCGCCTATGCGCGCAAAGATGCGATCCACTACACCGATTGTCGCTTCGTCAGCAGGGACAAATGATCCAATTTGTGCCATCAGTGTGATGATGGCTACCTGCCGGATAAAGGTGCTTTTGCCTGCCATGTTAGGGCCTGTGATGATATGAATCCGTGATATGGCATCGAAGTGAACATCATTTGGAACGTATCGCACACCGCTATCGCTGGCGAGCATACGTTCGACGACTGGGTGGCGACCATCTTTAATGATGAGCAGATCATCATCGGTTAATGTGGGGCGGCTATATCCTTCACGCATCGCTACATCTGCCAGTGAACAGAATACGTCTAAATGTGCAATTGCCCGGGCAGTGTTGAGAAGTTGCTCGCTCATACTGGAGAGCTGCACGCATAATTCGTTGAACAACCGCCGTTCTACGTCGAGGATTTGTTCTTCAGCATTCAGCACCAGTGTTTCATATTCTTTCAAGTCAGGCGTAATGTAGCGTTCCGCATTGACTAATGTTTGCTTGCGGATGTAATCGGCAGGGACTTTATCCGTGTTTGCGTGGCTCACTTCGATGTAGTAACCAAACACTTTGTTGAAACCGATTTTGAGTGAACTGATTCCAGTTCTCTTGCGTTCGTGCGGCTCTAGGTTGGCTATCCACTCGCGGGCGTGCGCTGTCGCTTCCATGATTGAATCAAGTTCTTCCGAAAAGCCCGACCGGATAATGCCCGTATCGTTAAGGGTAGCAGGTGGTGTATCTGCGATGCACTTCCGAATGGCTTCAACTGCGCTTTCGCATGGATCAAGCCTATTGACTAGTGATTTCAGCGCGGGAAGCTGATCGATCAATGCGCGCAGTTGGGGGACCACTTCCAAACTCTGCCGCAAGGCAAGTAAATCGCGTGGGCCTGCCTTGCCGATGAGCAGGCGATTCGTCAGCCGTTCAAGATCACTAACACTTTTTAACCCCTCGCGAAGTTCGGCGCGCAGCACTTCGTCTTGGGTGAGGGCTTCAACCGCATCTAGGCGTGCGTTCAATCGGTTGATTTCCAGTAAAGGTTGGCTGATCCACGTTCGCAGCAAGCGCGCGCCCATCGCCGTCACCGTGCGATCTAGTACTCCTAGCAAACTCCCTTGTGACTTGCGTGACCGGATCGTTTCTGTCAGTTCAAGATTTCGCCGTGTAAATTGATCCAGCACCATAAAATTCGACGTTGAATAAGGGCGAATCGTAGTTAACTGCGCGAGCGAATTTTTCTGAGTATCGCGAAAGTATTGCAGCATCGCACCCGCCGCGCAAACGCCGAGTGGCAGTTCTGCTAATCCAAAACCATCGAGTGTGCGCGTGTTGAAATGCGTCATAAGAACAGTTTCCGCATTGGCGCGTTCGTAGCGCCAATCGGCAATAGGTGTTATATGAATACCCGCCGGAAATGTGATACGGTTTTCAGCCCAAGTCGTTGGAAGCAGTACTTCACTGGGTGAAAGTCGTGCGAGTTCTTCTAATACCTGCACCGCCGCGTTGTCGCCCATTAACTGTGTGACAGCAAATTCGCCTGTCGAAATATCGGCATAAGCGATACCCACTTGAAGCCATTGACCCTTCTCATCAGCGACAGGGTAAATCGCCATCAAATAGTTCGACTTATCTTCTGCTAGAAGATTCGGTTCAATCACCGTGCCGGGTGTGATTACGCGCGTGACTTCCCGTTCCACTAAACCACGCCCATTCGGTTCAGTGATTTGTTCACAAACCGCGACGTGGTACCCTTTTTCGATCAAGCGCGCGATATAGCTCTCTACCGCATGGTAAGGCACACCCGCCATTGGCACGCGCTCATTTTTGCTTACTGGTCGCCCGGTTAGTACCAAATCGAGTTCGCGGGCCGCGATCTGTGCATCCTCGTCGAACGTTTCGTAAAAGTCGCCAAGCCGGAACAGCAGAATACAATTCGGATACTGCCGTTTGACATCCAAATATTGCTGGCGTAGCGGCGTGAGTTGAGACATTTTGATATACTCGTCCGGCATGAAAAGTTTATAGATGGTTTGAACAGATATTCTAGCAATCAGATTTGCACGCGACAACCCACGATACTCATTCTCGCATTTCCGACTATGGTTTGCGAGCTTACCACATAAAGGTATTGATATATGGCGAAACAGATCATCATTGGTGTTGACTTAGGGGGGACACGTCTGCGCGCCGCACGGTTAGACGAACACCTAAATGTGCTTGCGCGCGATGAAGTATTGACTCACGCCGCTGACGGCGTAGACGCGACCCTCACCCGCATGAAGGAACTGATCACTCGGATGCTGCCTAGCGATGGTTCACAGGTGATGGGGATTGGGGTCAGTGCGCCGGGTCCCGCCAATCCAAATACTGGCGTTGTGGTAGCACCGCCAAACTTGCCCGGTTGGCATAATGTCCCGGTTGTCAAAATTCTCAATGACCATTTTGGACTCCCCGTTTATCTTGGCAATGATGCTAACGTCGCCGCTCTTGCAGAAGTTGTTCGCGGCGCGGCAAAGGGCTATCGCCATGCGATATTTATTACGGTTAGCACCGGGATCGGTGGAGGAATTATCATTGATGGCAAGATGCTGCTCGGCAAAGAAGGTTTAGCTGCCGAAGCAGGTCATGTCATTATCATCGCTGATGGCAAAGTAACAACGCTGGAAAAAGAAGCCGCGGGACCATCGCTCGCGCGTCAAGTACGCGAACGCATCCTCGCAGGCGAAAAATCCATCATCAGCGAATTGGTGAACGGCGAGTTGGACAAGATTAGCGGTAGTACGGTAGGCGTTGCCGCCAAGCAGGGGGATGCCGTCGCGCTGGCAGTCATCGAACGTGCGGGGCGCATTTTGGGCTTAGGGATGGTCAGCTTACTTCACTTGTTCAATCCAGAGATTCTGGTCTTTGGCGGCGGCGTGAGTAGTTTAGGTGATTTGTTATTCAATCCGATGCGCGCCGCGATTGAGCAGTACTGCATCGACGTATCGTATTGGCGTGAACTCAAGATCGTTCCCGCTGCGCTTGGCGATAACGTAAGCATCGTTGGAGCAGGGGCTTTGGTTGCTACTCAGGGTGGTGTCGCTGATGTGCGACAGGTTATGCAAGAACTCGGATAACTAAAATTTGCTTTGTGAGGGCGGTTCATGAGCCGCCCAACATACCCTAAACCCCTTCTTTTCCCCATTCTATTACAGTTCTGACATTTATCTGCGACAATGCGAACCAACTCTCTATTAGGCTAAGGTCACAATGTTAGCCCTACTTGACTTTCGTGTGCGCCAGCGCGATTTCTTACTCGAAATTGGGCGTGCCATCACTGAACAACTTGATCTCACTGAAGTTCTCAAACGGGTTCTCAATGCCTCCGCTGCCATGCTCTCCGGTCAAATCGGATTTATCGCCCTGCGCGATTCCAGCGGTATCTATCGGATTCGTGCCACGCTTGGTGTAGATGCAGCACATCTGTCACAGCTTGATGAACAATTCAAGCAGCTTCTCGCCAGCATCAGTGACAACTTCGATTATGACGTGATGAACTCCCGCTTGGGAGAAATCGCAGCGGCAATCGATTCACGGATGCGGCAATCATTCGCGCTCCCCTTGGTGTTTGCGGAAGAACCGCTGGGCATGTTGATCGTGTTCCGGTCATATCGCGGCAGCGCCACGCCAGACGATGTTCAAGTCTTGCAGAGTTTTGCCGATCAAGCCGCGATAGCTGTACACAACGCGCAGTTATATGAACGAATCGATCAAGAGCGCCGCCGCCTTGCTGCGATTTTGCAGCACAGCGCCGACGGTGTGATGATTCTCGATGACAAGCTCAACATCACGAGTTTTAACCGCGCGCTGGAACGCTTGACAGGGTGGCGTGCCGCTGATGCGATTGGCAAGCCACAAGATGAAGTCATTGTGTGGCAGAAAGTGAATCAGCCAGATTTGCGTGCTGCACTTGATGACGGATGGGCGAAAGAACAAAAACCCAATCAACCAGAAACGCTGTATGTCGAAGGTGAACTGCTTCGCAGTGATGGTTTGACGCAAAGTGTCGCTATTTTATACGCGCCGCTATATTCTGCCACCGGTGAACTGGCAAATATCATCGCCAATGTGCGTGACATCACCAATTTTCGCCAAGCACAAGAGATGCAAAATACCTTCATCTCTACTGTATCGCATGAGCTTAAGACCCCTGTCGCGCTCATCAAGGGACACGCTGCAACGCTTCGCCGGGACGATGTAACGTGGACTGATGATATCGTTCGTGAATATTCGGCGGTCATCGAAGATGAGAGTGATCGCCTTGCCGCGCTGATCGATAATTTGCTGACCGCCAGCCGCTTGCAGGCGGACCACAAAATCCCCATCAACAATGGTGATGTGCAGTTGGACGAACTCGCCCGCCGCGCCGTCGAACGCTTTAGCACACAAACGACAATTCACACGTTTAAGCTTAATTTCCCAAATGATTTTCCCGTTATTCCCGGCGACCAAACAAAACTTCGCCAAGTAATTGACAACTTGTTAAGCAACGCTATCAAATACTCCCCGGACGGCGGCACAATCGAAGTTGGTGGCACAGCCACCGATACTCATGTAACCGTCTATGTGCGTGATCAGGGTATCGGCATCAAGGAGGACGATCAGCAGCGCGTTTTTGATCGCTTCTATCGCGTCGAAGGAAAATTGAGTCGCCGCACACAAGGGACAGGACTGGGTTTGTTCTTGTCGAAAGCCATCATCGAAGCGCATGGCGGGAGCATACGACTCGAAAGCCAGCCGGGGCAGGGTTCGACGTTTTATTTCACCTTGCCAATCTGATAGACTCCCGAAAACCTACCGAACAGGAACAAACTCGAAATGTCTGTAAAACGTGTCAGTATTCAGTGTCCCAACTGTCGTAACACAGTAAATGCAATTGTCCATGCAATTATAGATCCCGCTGAAGACCCCGAAGGCAAAATGCGTTTGCTTTCTGGCAGTCTCAATTCGGTGCGCTGCCCCAACTGTGGTACCCCTATCTCAATGGCTTCACCGATCCTCTACCACGATGCCGATAAAGAATTGCTCGTGTCATATATTCCGATGGAACTCAATATCCCACGCCAGCAGCAGGAAAAAGCTGTTGGCGATTTGCTGCGTGAACTTACAGCACGCATCCCCAACGAGAAGAAAAAGGGGTATTTGTTCCAGCCCAAACAGGCGCTGACCATGCAGGGCTTGATCGAAATGGTGCTTCAAGCGGATGGCATCTCACCGGAAATGTTAGAAGAACAGAAGAATCGTGCCAAGCTCGTCGAAGTGTTTATTCAAGCCCCAGACGATGAACTCCCCACATTGGTGCAGCAGCACGATGACAAACTTGACGCGCAGTTCTTCCAAACCATGAATTTGATGGCGCAGCGCCTTGTCCAAGATGGACGCGGAGACCTTGCAGAATCAGTGATTCGCACCCAGCAAGTTGTCATGGCACTGTCAACATTCGGTAAGTCGCTCTTGGAACGTGCGCGCGTGCAAGAACAGATCGTGCAAGAAGTTGCCGCCGCTGTACAGGGGTTCACTGCAAGTCTCAACGAAAACAGCGATCCCGCGCAAGCGCGTGCAAAGCTGCTGAATCTCGCGCAGCAATACGTAGGGGATGATGATCGCTTGCAAGCCTTAGTCGGGTTGGTGCGCCCCGTGTTCGATTATCATTTCTTTCAAGAACTTACGGTTAAAATCGGTCAGGTGCCAGCAGATGAACGGGATACGCTTGCTGCTCTCCGAGATAAGCTGCTCGAATTCACCGCGTTGGTGGATCAACAGGCACAGGTAGCTGTGCAAGACGCGGCGAATTTCTTGCGCGCGCTGCTGCAAGCGCCGGATGCTGAACCGCTTTTGATGGCAAATCTCGATATGATCGATGATACCTTCATGGCGGTGCTTCAGGCGAATTTGCAGGAAGCTGAACGACAAGATGATAAGCAGGCTTCCGCACGGCTGCGGGATGTATACAACAAAGTTGTCAGCATTCTGCGTCAGAATATGCAGCCCGAACTGCGTTTCATCAATGAACTCCTCTCCATGCCGACAGATGACGAAGCTCGGCAAATGCTCATCGAACAGGGAGCGCAGTTTGGCACAGGGCTGCTCGATATGATCGACGCTGTGGAGCAGATTCTCTCCTCACGCGGTGACGCATCTATTTTAGAGCGCCTTGCAATGCTCCGTGAAGAAGCGCAAGAACTCCTTAATCCTGAAGAATAGACAGGACAAACAGGAATGGAATTCCGCCGGTTGCAAAACCGACGATCACCCTACGACTTGCACAGCACTGGTAATCATTCTTATTTTCGTGTAACCTTTCACGCCGATTCAAGTGTCTTTCCAATTACAGATACAGACATTTTCAACGCCTGTATCTGTGGTGTGATGCTTGTCAGTGATTCAGATGAAAGTTCGAAAACGAGGTTTTGAACCAATGCAGAATAAGTCACAGCATTCGCGGCGTATCGCAAGCATAACTCTTGCCGCGTTCGCGCTCATCGCATTGCTAGTTGTGCAGTTGCAGGTTGCAGCTCCAGCGGAAGCGCAGCGTCCCGCACCGACTGCTACCCCTACCGACCCGGTTTGGCTGGCGTTTTCAGCGGTACGCGATGAACTTGAAGAGAAATTCAGCGTTAATCTCAGCATTGTTCGCCGCTGGGATTTCACCGAAATTGAATTCACCAACGGCATCGATAGCTGTGTTAACCCTGCTGAAGGTGTGACACCGCGCGCGCTCTACTTCGGTTGGGCATTCGTCATTACCGATTTGTTTGGGCGTACTTACGAAGGGCGCTCCAGTTTTGATCGCACCATTATCACCGCCTGTGATCGGGTCGAAACACAAATTGGTGTCCCGCAGCCCGCTGCAGATAACCCCAACTTGCCCGCGCCTGTTGCTGGCAGCGGCGCTGGCGGTTCATTTGAACTTGGTGGTCACGTCTTAGAACTAAATGCCAACACCGTTAGCCTTATGCGCCGTGCAGGCATGAACTGGGTGAAGAAACAGCTTCGTTTTACGCTCGGTATGGATCCGGGTGCGGCAGCGGGTTTGATCCAGTCGGCGCGCGCCAACGGTTTCAAGATCATTCTTGGTATTGTGGGCAGCCCCGGTGAAATGGGCAACTTCGACAGTTACATTCAGAGCTATGCCAGCTTTGTCGCTGGTGTCGCCTCGCAAGGTGTTGATGCTATCGAAGTGTGGAACGAACCCAACATTGACCGTGAATGGCCCGCTGGCACAATCAACGGCGGAAACTATACCCGCTTGTTGGCAGCAGCCTACAACGCGATCAAGTCTGCGAACCCCAACGTCATCGTTATCAGTGGTGCGCCCGCCCCGACGGGGTTCTTTGGTGCGGCGGGTTGTGCGGCAGGCGGTTGCAATGACGATACCTTCATGCAGCAAATGGCACAAGCTGGCGCTGCAAACTATCTTGATTGCGTAGGCTTGCACTACAACGAAGGTATCATTCCGCCAAGCCAGAACAGCGGTGACCCGCGCGGTGGCTATCCCACCTACTACTTCGGGTCGATGCTGGCGCGTGGTTACAACCCATTTGGCGGAAAGCCCGTATGCTTTACTGAACTCGGATACCTTTCGCCCGAAGGATTCGGTGACCCACTGCCCGGTAACTTCGCATGGGCGGCGAATACCAGCGTGGCTGAACATGCAGCGTGGCTGGCTGAAGCAGCATCGTTGGCGGCACAAAGTGGTCGTGTGCGCTTGATGATCGTTTGGAACGTGGACTTCCCGTTCTATACGCCGACTGACCCCATGGGTGGTTACGCGATGTTCCGCCCCAACGGTTCTTGCCCCGCCTGTGATAGTCTAGGCACTGTAATGGGGCGGTAACCCCTACCCGAAAACAAAAAGGGCGATCCTCATGTGGGATTGCCCTTTTGATTCGTGCTTGTGCGGAAATCAGTCTCCCGCCATGGGCAGCCGTTTTTCATCTAGATTATAGCGTCGCAATCGCTCGTAGTATTTCCGCAGTACTGGATGACCGTGATCTTCAAAATGCCCTTTGACTTTTGTCTCGTCCAACACAGCCGCGCTGTGAGGTGTTTTCATCGCTTGAGAGAATCGGCGTAGTTTTCGCTGCCGTTCCCAGTTTTCCAGCCAATCCCCTATCCAACCGCCCAATACCCATTCACACAACTTTTTGACACTGCCACCAACAGCACGCAAGTGTTCTGCATTTCGTCGCCCGTCATAAAAGGCATTTTGCGCGTTGGGTAGATGCTCTTTGACCCAATCATTAATCGTTAGCATTCGGTCATAAAGCTCACTGCCGAAAATGGGAACCATTTGTGTGATTTCGTGCGCCATGTATAAGTCTTCTCGTTCCTGAGAAAGCGCGGTTTCCGCAAGCACATAATTAGGGCAAATGACGCTGCCGCGCAGTTTGGCCACACGCACTAGCAGTACGGCGAATGCGCGCGCAATCCACACTCTGCCCGGCGTGGTAACCAATACATAGTCAAGGTCATCATCATGGGCAGACGCATTTCGCATTGCCAACGCACCCGTTAGCGCAACCATCCGCACAAACGGCAAATACGCTAACCATGTGCCGTAACGAATAGCAGAATCCCACAATTGCGCCGATACTCGTTCACGCTCACGCCGCACATCGATGAGATGCTCGCGTCCAGCGCAGCAGACATAGTCATGCTGTTCGCATAACACTGAACGCAGAGCATACGATGTGTCGAGTGTTTGTTCAATGTGTGCTGCTTGCAGCGGTGTTTCAGCGATAAGAAAATGTACGATTTCAGGACGAGTCATCGGGAAGTCGAATACGTCTGCATATAATACTGTGCGTAAAATCGCTTCCTCGATTGTATTCAATACACTGACCTTTCAATCGAGTACGAGTCGGAATTATTCCCACTGCCACAGCCACAAATCGCGGTACAGGCAGCTGGTGGTGATTGTCTCAAAATTGACCACTGCTGTTCCAACTTCACCGGTTTGCGCCGTGCTGTTTAACGTACCCACTAACTGACCGTCGATGTAATAGTAAAGTGTAGTGGAATCAGCGATCACGAGCAAATGGTGTTGATCTTCGCCCCACTCTGGATTTTCGCCGAATAATCCCGGTAGGAAAGTATCACCTTGACGCTGCGACATTCCATAACCCCCTTGTGCATCCAGATACGCCAGCATGTAATCGGTTTCGTCTTGAAAATGAAAGATCAATCCGCATCCCGATACTCTATTCGGCGCGCCTGCATTGATCTGCACCATTGCGCCGAGCGCGAATTCTGTGTACGTTGTGCCGCGCCCAAGCATCAGCCGATTGACACCGGCTCGCGCAAATTCCACGCTGGATTCGGGAACAGTGAGCGCCATCGTTCCGTTTGGATTGACGATGTGACGCTGTTCAAGTGCGCGCACCATATCCGCGCCCGATGTGACAATCACTCGATCCGGCAGCACCCGCGCGCCATTCACGAAATGTGGTGAAGTGATAATCAAATCGTCGATTTGAGCGTTTGTGCGACTCGTCAAAGAGGATGATCCACCAACAACTATACCAATACCGCCGGGAGAGGGCAGTCGCGAATCGGTCACGCTTCCAATATACGCGCGATTGTAGTAGAAGTCGAAGCCATCGTTGTTTGCCATCACACCAAGATCAAACGTAGTTTGTCCCGCTACCAGCGCCGGGTGTGGTGTCCAGTCGCGCAAAACTTCTTCTGTGCCGTCTTCGACGATGACGAATCGCCACAAGCCATCGCTGCGAATGTGGAGCGCGTAGTAATTCTCACGCTGACGGCGCACCGCCATACCGACAATCCATCCCGACGAGTTGTTCACTTCATTGACACGCATTTCGGCGTAGAAGTCGGCAATCGGATCAACATATTCGTAGATTACTGCGCCTGTGCCGCGTACCCCTTGATAGGCAAGATCAACCACGCCGTTAATGACACTCGCTGTCACTGTGTCGTTGAGGATCGCTAGTCCGCCTATGCGGTCAAAAGAGTCGAGTGCTGCAATTTCCGAGTAACCGGGATAAGCACGCAGTGAATACGCCCCGCCGCTGCCCTCAAACCCACTGACTTGCACGGAATACGTTCCCGTGCGGGGAATCGTAATAGCTTCGAGTAAAGCATTTCCCGACTCTGGATAGTTATAGTCGTCATTGGCGATAACCTCTCGCCCTTGTGAATCCAGAATGGTCAGCACGGGGTCAAATGTTGGGTCAGTGGCACGAACGGAAAACGAAAGCACAGCTCCCAGCGGCGCATTGAATGTATAACTGTCCGTTGTGTTGGCGACCAGTGTGCTTTCAACTTCAATGGGCGGGGTAATCGTGGATGATGCTTGTGCGGCTGCTGGTGCTGCATCATCTAGCGAACATGCCAGTAGAATCAACGTCGCGCTAACGACAATTGCTTGACGAATCATGTGGAGAAAGTGAGTTGTTTTCAGCGGATGGAAGTCCATTCAGGGAAAAGGTTTTCGATAGTGTTCAAGTAGGATTTGAAATCGTCGAACGACATTTCTGCGCCCTCCATCCAGCGGTGAGTTTCGGCTTCGCGAAGGCGGCGCTGCTCACCTGCCAAGCGAAGGTCTTGACGCGATTCGTTCGCGCGGGCTTCTTTCTTGGGGGCAAGACGGATGAAAGCTTCTGCGCGAGCAAACGCTTTGAGTTGATCGGGGGAAATGAAAGTGTACACGCACAAATAACGCCCATCAATTTCAACCGCGCTCCCCAACATTGACCAACCTTTGGGGATGCGTGTGCGTTTTTGTACCTCAAAGCGCCAGTAGAGCAGCCGTGCCGGATCTTCTGCGAGAACTTGTGACTCAATAACCCCCCGCTTCTCAATACGCACGCCGTTTGAATCGATATATACAGCCCGGTTGCTGGGCCAGTGTTTCTTCAACTGTGGCTCTGCGATGTTGCTTACCAGAAACGCCAGCGCAAAGCCAATTCCAACCGCGACGAGATTGAATCCGTCGGTAGGGATGAATAAATTAGCGACGGCATAGCCGACAATCCATGAACCGACGAACAACAAAAAGACTGCGGTCCGGATACCCGTATGTTCACTGTCAACCGCAAACGAATGGCGTGTGGTTTCTGCGCTCTCGGCGCGTGTAGACATCATGAGGGATAGTCCAGTGATTACTCAGGTTTTCGCGCCACAAACATCACACGCGGTGCGCGAATGGTAGTTACATCGACCAGCTCCATGTTCAAGTTCAAGAGTGCCATTATCCCAAAGTTTGCGCGTTGGAGCAAGGCGGTGACTGCCTGTACGGGAAAGCCTCGTGTTGTGCGCGCGGTCATGCGCCGTGCCCATGCGCCGCCTTGTTGGTGAAATATCGTGTATTTCTGACCTAAAGTCTGCTTATCATAGTCATACTGATTCTCGAGGATCACCATCAGGTCGGGATTTTCCACAAGGATTTCCGTAGCTTGTTCGCCGCGCTCTGCTAACCCCTGCATGGTGTGAAGATCAAAGATGAACAGCTTTCCCGGTTCAAGAATACGATGTACCGCGCCGAACACGGTTTCAAGGTCGCGTAGGCTGTTGATCTCATTGAACACGTCGAGCGCGATTGCCAACTCATACGTTCCGATAGCGTTCGACAAAGCGCGAATGTCGCCTTGCAGCCATTGAATACCTAGATTGGTACTGCTTAATCGCCGCGCTTCAGCGAGCATCTCGCTCGATTGGTCAATTGCCGCGACGGTGTAGCCGGTAGTTGCCAGCCAGCGGGTTGATGCGCCTGTCCCGCAGCCAAGGTCAATCACCTGCCGTCCGAGCCAATCATTGGCTTGCGCGAAGTTGACCAATCGCTGCGTGTACACATTTGCGAAATCTGCCATGCCGATGGTTTCGTAGTAAGCGGCGAGTACCGCATATTCTCCGGGCATAGGATACGTTCCTCTCATGCCGTTAGCGATGCTGCAAAACAATTCAAATACATGCTGTCACGTGAAGAAGATCAGCGGTGCTACACTGTATATAGTGTCTAATTCCGGGCTAAAAATAACTACGCTTGCATAATCTTCAAGCTCTAGTTCAACGGGTAGTTCATAATTCTGATTGCCATATGTTCCACGCAGTGGACCAACGTCAAACTCTAAGTTGCCACGCCGCATTTCTTGTATCGTGGTAGGTTCTGCTGTCGCCGAGAGTATCACGCGCAAATCCGAACTATTAACAATGGTGAAGCCTTCTAAGCGCAAGAACTTACGATCATCCGCGCCTACATAAATCAGCGCCGCACCCTGCGCCCACCGGATAGGATCAATCCGTTGGAATACGCCGCGCGCCGCGATGATCGGGCTAGTAAGCGACGGTGCTTCATTGTCGCTTTCCGGCGCAGGGACACCGGGTTGAAGCGCCGCAGTCAGCATTCGCACAGCAAGTTCCGGGTTCGTTTCAGCAAGAGTGAGATAGGCTCGCTGTTGGTCAGGTGGCAGCCTTAAGTAATCGAGACTAAGCGCTTGCGGCAGTCCGGGAAAAGCTTCTTGCGGCGCAGTGCGAATGTCGATAACACTGATATAGGGTTGCCACAGCGGGAATGTGAAGGTTGCCCCGACGATGATTGCGCCAACAACAATGAGAATAAGCCGTAAACGCATCCTATCTAGTCCTGTATTCACGGTCAAATACGCCGCTTAGGGTAGCACACATCCGCGTATCTCACCAGAAGAAACGCAAAGGATAGGATTTCAAATTTGTGTTTTTGATGTCCTGCGTTTTTATTGGAAGAGGACACAATTCAGAATGTGTTCATTGCACAACAATCATTCAAGAGAAGGATAGCCTAAAGTATTAAGGCTATCCTTAAAATGAGGTTTTGGATTTGATGAAACGTTAAGGCACTGCGTCCCGGTGACACAAATTTGTGCCCCTTAGCGGCGAGTCGGCATCGAGTAACCTTGACCCGCGACAGTAACAATATATGTAGGGTATCGCGGGTTTTCTTCTAGTTTTTGGCGTAAGCGCGAAATGTTGACGCGCAGCACGGAATAATCACTTTCGCAGTTATCTCCCCAAACAGCATGGAGAAGTTCATCGTGCGAAATCGTCTGACCTGCGTTCCGCATCAGCACCACAAGAATATCATATTCCGTAGGCGTAAGATGAAGCCGTTTGCCGCGAATAGTCGCCTGCCGCCGCGCGAGATCCAGTTCCAAATTTCGCAGCGTCATTTTGGGTTCCATCGAGGGTGTCCAGCGCACGCGGCGAAGCAGCGCGCCAACACGAGCGACGAGTTCTTCTGGTGAAAACGGTTTATCAAGATAATCGTCTGCGCCAGCTTCAAGTGCAACAACTTTATCGCGTTCTTGTGTGAAGCCGCTCAGGACAATCATCGGCAGCGATGAGTTTTCACGCACCTGCTTTAGCAGTTCCAAGCCGTGCATATCGGGCAGATGAAGATCGAGCAGCACAAGATCGGGCGTGCTGCTGTTGATTTCGCTCAGCGCGGCTTCTGCGTTATCAACCGCGTGTGTAGTGTACCCAGCGGTTTCCAACAGCATGGTGACGACCTGTGTAGTATCTTCGTCGTCTTCCACAATCAAAATTTGGTTGATCGTTTGCGCGGTCAGCATTGCTGTCCTTGGTGTTCTGTTACTGTTTTCAAACGTTAGTAGAACCTAGACGTAATTAAAGCACAAAAAGGGGGTTTTGTGCAAAAGGAATATTTTGACCAGTGTTGATAGGGATTTTCGGTGAGAGAAGAAACAAAAATCGCTCACAAATACATGTGGGCGATTTTTGTTTGGGCGCAGCAGGGCTCGAACCTGCGAAAACCTCTCGCTTGTAAGGCGAGCGCTCTAACCAACTGAGCTATGCGCCCGTATTTAATTAGCTTACAACAACCATTCCGGTTTATCAATGCCGATGTATTTTTGGATTGCGCCGAAAACGTGTTGAATATGACGTACTCTAAATACAAGAATTGTACATACGCCGTACATCACAGTTTTTGAGTTGCAAGCTGTTGATTTGGCTTGTAATGGTTCGCTAGTTCGGTTTTTTGCTCCAGTGTAAGTTCAGTATCACGCACCCACATGCTTGCGGAACTTTTCGAGCAGCCGACCAGTTTTGCTATCTCTTTAACGGATTTACCCTCATCACGGCGGAGTCGTCGAGCTTCTACGTGTTTGTCCGGTTTCATGGGCAGGGCATCCTATCGCGATCAATGAACAAGGGCGTGGTGATCACGTCTATCTACCACGCCCTTATTTGTCAAATGTTATGATGGAATGCCAATATTCACATGCACGGGTTTATAAACGCGGCGGAGTCACACCGATTTGCCCCTGATATTTGCCTTTACGATCCTTGTATGACGTTTCACATTCTTCGTCTGCTTCAAAGAATAGGACTTGGGCGATACCTTCGTTAGAATACACGCGGGCAGGCAGCGGTGTGGTGTTGCTAATTTCGATAGTCACGAAGCCTTCCCATTCTGGCTCAAACGGCGTAACGTTGACCACCAAACCGGCACGTGCATAGGTGCTTTTTCCTAAGCAAACACACAGTACTTTTCGCGGAATACGAAAGTATTCGACTGACCGCGCTAGTGCGAAAGAATTCGGCGGTATCACACACACATCGGCTTCAATATCGACAAACGACTGCGGCGAAAAATTCTTGGGATCAACGATTTCGTTGTAGACATTGGTGAAGACTTTGTATTGGTTCGCTACGCGCATATCGTAGCCATATGAACTCAAACCGTAGCTGATTACCCCTTCGCGTTTGAGTCCATCGACATACGGCTCAATCATGTTATGTTCTTGCGCCATGCGGCGAATCCAATGATCGGGTTTTAAGCCCATATATATTCCCCCTATGTATTGTAGGGACGAGGCGAGCCTCATCCGATGCGCGTAAAATCTATAGAAGCCATGCTCTACGAGTGTTACATCATTTCAGGCGCGCTCATGCCCATCAGCGTGAGCAGCGACTTGAACACCGTTTGCGCGGCGCGGAAAAACCGCAGACGTGCCTTTGCTACTTCTGGCGGTACGTCGCTGTGCAGCACGCGCACATTGTCGAATACAGGATGGAACAGGTTCGCTAATTCAAGAGCGAAGAACGCGATTTGATGCGGCTCAAAACTACGCGCTGCAAGATCGATCACATCACCGATTTGCAGCGCCCGCCGCAAGAAGCGGAGTTCCGGTTCGCCTAAATGGGATAAGTCAGCGTTGTCGTCGGTTACGCCCCGCAAAGCCGCTTCGCGCATGATTCCCGCGCATCGTACATAAGCATATTGAATGTAGTAGACCGGATTGTCGTTTGATTGCTTGATCGCAAGATCAAGGTCAAAATTCATCTGCGAATTTGAACTGCGTGCCAGCAGCATATAGCGCACCGCGTCCGCGCTCGTTGCGTCGATCAAGTCATCGAGCGTTTCAAAATTGCCTGCGCGGGTCGATGACTTGACGAGCTGACCATCTCGGAGCAAGTGGACAATCTGCACGATGATGACATGAATTTTGCTCGCGTCGTAACCAAGCGCAGTCAGCCCGTTGGCAACAACTTTGCGCTGTGTATCATGATCCGCGCCCAAGACATTCACGCACAGGTCAAAGCCCCGATCCAGCTTGTTTTTATGGTAAGCAATGTCGGGTAGGGTATAGGTTGGTTCGCCGCTGCTTTTAACCAGCACGCGATCCTTTACATCCCCAAATCGACTGCTGCGGAACCAAACCGCCGCGCCTTTGCCGGCACCTGTTTCGGCTGCATCTTCGTCTTGAACATCCTTTGCGTTATCGACTTCGGGTTGCTCAGCTTTGTAGATGTAACCGCGTTCGTCCAACGCTTTGAGTGTATCCCACACCGCGCCGCTGTCATACAGGCTGTTTTCGTTGAAGAATACGTCATGGTGAATGTCAACACGATTCAGCGTCTTGCGAATCATCTCAAACATGCGCTTTTCAGCGTACTCTTTGAAGACTTTCCAATCGGCATCTTTCAGTGAATCGCCTTTTTCGGCGGCAAGCTGCGCGGCAAATTCCTTGAGGTATTCGCCTTTGTAGTAAAGTTCTTCACCCACAGGAAATGGCAAACCGAGCGCCTCAAGGTAACGCAGGCGCATACTTTTTCCGAGATTGGTCATTTGTGCGCCAGCATTGTTGAAATAGTATTCGCGCTGAACTTCATAGCCCGCCGCTTGCAGGACGCGCGCCATCGCGTCACCGACAATCGCGCCGCGACTGCGTCCGATGTGCAGCGGACCAGTCGGGTTGGCGCTGACGAATTCGACCTGTGCGCGCTTTCCATTATTCACGTCCAACCATGCGAATGTTTCGCCTTGTGTAACGATGGTATCGACCTGCTGACGCAGCCATGTATTGCTTAACTTGAAGTTGATGTAACCCCCGACAACTTCTACCGATCCAATGTAGTCCGGCGCGGTCAGATGCTTGACAATGCGATTCGCGATTTCTAGCGGGGGCAGGGCGGCAGGCTTCGCCAACTGCATCGCTACCGACGCAGCGTAATCGGCTTGGTCAGCGCGTTTAGGTGGAGCAACTTTGACTTCGGGAACATCAAAAGCGGGTAGGTCGCCAGCGAATTGCGCGGCGCGTATCGCCGAATCTAAGGTGCGGGCAAGTTCAAGCGGCAGCAGCTTCAAGAGATTTCTTCCTCACAGCGGATCGTGAATAACACGCCGCCTAGCATCTTTTTGATAAGCGTAAATTGACGGGCATTGTAGGGTTTTCTATGTGGCAATTCAAGGCGCGGGTGAGTCGGGTGGCAGTTTGAGTCCCCAAACCTGATCATAATCGACCTGCCATTTTTCAACGCTGATTTCGTCAATGTTTAGCATAAACAAAATACGCACAAGGTCTTCAGTGGCGAATGTTTTACCGGGCATGAGTTTGGTGCTGATACGGTTGGTGATCAACAGCAGCCCATTCGGCTTTAGCACACGCACGAGTTCAGCAAGCACCGAGCGCGGATTGACCATAAATTCAAGCGCCTCTAGGCAGGTCACCACATCAAACGTGTCATCGGCAAACGGAAGGTATTCGGCGGGCGCGACAATCAGGGATACCGGATGTTCAGACGTAAACTTTCGTGACGCTTGGTCAAGCATTCGGCGGCTCAAATCCGCGCCAATCACATGCCCGCGAAAATGCGTGTGGCGGATCATTGCTAACGGCAAGCGCCCTGTGCCTGTCGCTACATCGAGAATGAGCGGCGCGGTGTTTGGCTCGATGCGCTTGAGGATCGGCTGTGCGAGATACATATGATCGTATTCGCGGCGAAAGTGCTTGATGTCATCGTAGCGTCCCGCGTACACGTCGTACAGCCAGATCACCACACGCCGTCCGAGATACACGCCTTCGGTTTCGATGAGCAGCCACCAACCGAGCGCGACAATTCCCGCCGCGATGAGCGCAAGTATCAGCAAGCTCAGCAGATCGTTCACGGCTGACCGTACTTCTCGTAGAGTGATTGCGCGGTTGATTCGATACCACTGGCGAGATCGACGTGCGGCTGCCAGCCAAGCTTTTCGCGCGCTTTGGTCATTTTGAAGGTGACCTGCCGCCCCATCAAACCAAGCAGATCGGGCAGATCGCGCCCCAAGCTGATCGGCGTGGAAAACAGCATCGCTAATCCCGCGAAGATGTACAACGGCACACCAATGTTGATCGGCTTCCATTCGGGGATTCCGCCAATGTTCGCGTAGCGGGTCATGACTTCGCGCCATGTTGGGGTGGGGTCAGCAGAGCAGTTGAATGCTTCGTTGACAGCGGCGGGATGCGTTGATGCAACGACCATAAGATCGACCACATCATCGACGTGAATCATATGCGCCGATCCGTGACCGTCATCCAGCCAGAAGGACGGCTTGTTCGTTGCCAACCGATACAAGCCGTTCGTCCACGTGGCGGCGTTGATTCCGTAGATCATGCCGGGGCGAATGATGGTGTAGGGAAGTCCGGTTTCGGCGCTGATCTGCTGCACAACCGCTTCCCCCTGCGCTTTGGTCACTGCGTAGTGATAGGCGGCGGGGATGAGCGGGCGGGACTCGTAAATATCCCCGTTCGCGCCGCTGCCGTATGCCGCGATGGTGCTGACATGCACAAAACGGCTTACTCCCGCCAGCGCCGACGCTTTCGCCAGCGCGCGCGTGCCTTCGACGTTGACAGCGGTTTGCTTTTCCAGCGAACCATAATTGACCGCGACGTGAAAGACAATCTCGCAGTTTTCAGCGGCGTTGTACAGTGAGTTATGGTCGGTGAGATCGCCTTGCGTGGTCGCTGCGCCGAGTTCAACGAGTGAAGCTGCTTTTTGAGCGAAGCGAGCGAGAACCCGAACGTGCGCGCCTTCTTGGATCAAACGGCGGGCGAGCGCTCCGCCTAAAAAGCCAGTCGCGCCTGTGACCAGCACCTGTTTTCCCGCTAAGGACATGTCTACTTGTTCCTCGTGTTTTGTGTGTAGTGGTGGGTGATTGTAGCGCAGTTGCACAAGGTTGACGCAAAGGGATATAGAGATGTCGAGAAGGATTGAGGGCGGGGATGAGAAGAATTGTTTATGTCCTTTTATGTCCCGATTTTGATACAGGCTGAGGGAAAAGATGTGACACCCCCATTGATGCTATTAGAACATATATGCAAATTGCATAGGTGGCCGAATGAGTTCAGGCGGGTGGATTTGGGCAAGATGAATGACAGGCGGGACAAAGCATTAAGATGGCGATTCTAGGTGTGACACATTTTGGACATAATTTGCGGGAATCGTGAAAAAAATATGTCCCAACACCCACGGAGACGCGCAACATGTGTCATTGTGGCAAGATACGATTCGACAAGGCTTTGAGCTAATTGTGCAGCGGGCGCAATAAGATAGGTGGGCAACCCAGCGGGTCGCCCCTACAAACGTCATTCGACTATGTTGTAATTTCGCCCACCGCAGCGGAATTGGCTTCGCTCCGGCACGCCGCGCCTCTACAGAGCCTGACGGTTTAGGAATGCGCCGATTCGAGCGCGATAACGTCTTCTTCGCGGAACTGCATGTTATACAGGCGGGCGTACAAGCCGTTTTTCGCCATGAGTTCTTCGTGCGTGCCAAGCTCGCTGATGCCGCCTTTTTCCAACACAGCGATGCGGTGCGCCACGCGAACGGTACTCAAGCGGTGGGCGATGATCACGGTGGTACGGTTTTCCATCAGCCGTGCTAACGCTTCTTGGACTTCGTGTTCGCTTTCGCTGTCTAGGCTGCTGGTGGCTTCGTCCAAGAGCAAAATACGCGGGTTTTTGAGCAAGGCGCGGGCGATTGCCACACGCTGACGCTGCCCGCCGGACAGCTTGATCCCGCGTTCGCCGACGAGCGTCTCGTATTGGTCGGGCAGTTCCATGATGAAATCATGCGCGTTGGCGGCTTTGGCGGCGGCGATCAGTTCGTCTTCGGTGGCATTTAAGCGCCCATAGCGGATGTTCTCGCGGATGGTATCGCCAAACAGCAGCGTTTCCTGCGGCACAATGCCGATTTGTTCGCGCAAGCTGTACTGCGTGAGATCGCGCAGATCAATCCCATCCAGTTTCATCACGCCCGACGTTGGATCGTAAAAACGTGGAATCAAATTGAACATGGTGCTTTTGCCCGCGCCGCTGGGTCCAACGAGCGCGACGATTTCACCGGGCGCGATGTCTAAATTGATGTCGTGCAGCACTTCTTGCCGGTCATCGTAACTGAACGACACATTCTCAAAAGTAATACGTCCTTCAGCCCGGCTAATCGTTCGCGCATTTGGTTTGTCCAACACATCAGGTTCGGTATCGAGAATTTGGAACACGCGCTTGGTCGCGCCCAATGCCTCTTGAAAACTCGTGTACAAACCAATCAGTGAACCCAGACTTCCTGCAACCGACAATCCGTATACCAAGAATGCGACCAATTCACCACCCGTCAACCGACCTTCGAGCGCCTCACGCCCGCCGAACCATAGGATCATGGCGATGGCAGCGAACCCCGCAAAGGCAACGATTGGACCAAACGCGGTGCGAATCCGCACGATTTTCATGGCAGCGGCAAGCGCACGCCGCACCGCACTCGAATAGCGTTCTATCTCGTAAGATTCGCGCACAAAACTTTTGACTTCGCGCACACTCTGGAGTGATTCCGAAGCAACGTTCGTCGCGGCGGCGATCTCATCCTGCACTTTGGCGCTGGTGCGCCGCAGCATGAGTCCAAATCCAACTCCCAGCACCGCGATCACAGGGATGATCCCTAGAATGAACAGGGTCAGCCGCCAGTTGAGCGCCACCATCACGCCGATTGAGCCGATCAGAATCAGCGTTTGCTGAAACAGCACATTGACGTTGTTGGTGAGCGCACCGCGAATCGCCGTTACGTCACTGGACAAACGCGAGATCAATTCACCGGATTTTTGATTGGAAAAGTAGCGCAGCGACAGTTTTTGCAGATGGCTGTACAAGTTGAGCCGCAAATCGACGACAATGTGTTCACCCACGTAGCCGAGATTATAGTTTTCGAGCAGGGTGGTGAGCGAACGGACGAAGAAAACGGCGATCAACAGCACCGTGATTTGATCGAGCAGGCGCATATCTCCCGCGACCAATACCGAGTCCACGACCTGCTGAATAACCAGCGGAAAGACGAGACTTAAGGCTGAACTCAAAATGAGCGCGAAGAAGGCAATCGCCATGCGCCCGACATACGGTTTGAGATAAGAGAGCAGCCGCCCCCACTTGACCGGAACATCAGGGATTTCACGCTCATCTTTCGAGCGTGTGGGGCGGGCGCGACGCATCATCATAACGAACGCTTTCTGGTAGAGAACGAATGTTGAGCAGGTATACGATTTGTGAATGCGAAGTGTTGCACTGTGTTGAGTAGCGCGATTTTATCCCGTTTGAGCAGCCGAAATAACTACACCTTGTGTATCGACAGGGACGATCCACGAGCGCGCTTTGATACCTTTGTCCTCAAAGGCGCTCACCATGACCGACGCGATTTGCGCGTGGTCTCGCTTTGCCAGCGCAAGGAGCGCCGGTCCAGCGCCGCACAGCGTGACCGCCGCCGCGCCGTTTTGTTTGGCGACTTGCACGACATCGTCAAAGTTCGGGATGTGTACCCGTCGATAGGGCGCGAACAGCTTGTCATCAACCATTTGTCCCGCCAACACTAAATCTCCAGTGCGTAATGCCTCCAACAGCAGAGGAAGTCGGCTTAAATTGTGGAGCGCATCGCGCAAAGGCACGTGATCCGGCACAGCAGCGCGGATTTTTTCACCATAATCATCAATGTGTGGTGCTACCAGCACCAATTTCAGCGGCGCAACGGGCAAACTTTTATAGATCACGCCTTGATCGGTCATGGCGCTGGTCGTTAGCCCACCAAGCATCGTCGTCACTGCTTGATCCGTGCGCCCAGTGATTTGCGCGGCGATAGTCAAACTTTCTTGGCGCGTATACGGATTACCGAACAGATTGTTCGCCGCCACGATCCCCGCCACGACGAACGAAGTTTCTACGCTCAATCCCAGTTCGGGAGGAATTTGATTGTTGATGCGAACATTCAAGCCGGGAACGGTTTTTTCCATGCGCTGAAAGACGCGGCTCATACCCAACACAACCGGATGGCGAAAACCAAGCGCGTAGCGTCCAGCGTATTCGCCCGATGTTTCGACGTTGAGGATGGTATCGCTGCGCTCCATGATTTCGATGGTAGTATGCAGACCAATTGCCAAGCCCACGCTGTGCAGTCCTGTGCCAATGTTGGTGATTGCTGCCGGAAGTATGATTTTGACTCGGCGCATGGATTATGCCTCAACCGCAGGGAGAGAGAGGGTAAACGTGCTGCCTTTGTTGAGCGTACTGTTCACCCACAGCGTTCCACCATGCCGTTGTGCGATACGCCGTGCGATGGTCAGCCCCAACCCTGCGCCGGAAACTGCCCGCACACGCTCATCCTTCGAGCGAAACAGGCGGTCAAAAATCGCGTCGATTTCATCTTGGGCGATACCAATGCCTTGATCCGCAACGGTGAGATGCGCCTGCCGATCATCACTCCACGCATGAATGGCAACGACAGTTTCGGGAAAGCTGTAGATCACGGCATTGTGAATGATATTGTAGAGAGCGTTTTGAAGTTGTTCACTGTCGCCCATCACCACGGGCATAGGATGTTGAATGGCGACAGCAAAAGTGACTGTCTTTTGCGCTGCCAGCACTTGAACTTTCTTGATCGTACTTTCCACTACATCATCCAAGCGGACTGGCTCATGTTTCAGCGGCATACCCGCTTCTAACCACGCCAGATCAGTCAGCGAATTTAGCCCTTCATAGAGCTTTTGCGCGGCGCTCTGCGAACGCAGCATAAACTCGCGCTGATCAGGGCTGTTGTCCTCAGCATGTAGGGCGAGATCAAGATACCCCGCGATACTCATAAGTGGATTGCGGAGATCATGCGTAATTGCCGCGCTGATCGCTTCGCGCCTCGAACCAAGATCGCGTCGTTCGGTCACATCATGCAAGATAACCATGCGCCGTCCATCGCTTAATGTTAAGCCCGTCCCAACTGCCAATCGTTTTTGGTGCAGACGAACTTCAAGCGTGAGTTCTTCATCGCGCGTGAATAACGCCATCAATGCCTGATTCTTCTGAAACAACTGCGCGGGTGTTTTTCCATACCATTGATCGAAATGAACGCCGAGAATGGCGCAGCCTGAAGGATTTAACTGCTCCAGCGCGCGTTCCCCTGTGCGGGTTGGTTTTGTTGTAATCGCGATTCCGTCCGCCGAACGCCGAAAGAGAATATCAAACAGCGCCGCCCGCGTTTCAGGTGGATCAACGCGCGGTTCAAAAGCGGCATCAGCGGAGTCATCTGGCGGAAACATGAGGAATTATTCCTTGGGCGTGGGATCAATGATTTCTTGCATAGGCGCTTCCGCTGGCAAATCGACTGTGTAGCCGCTGGGGAATGCCACCCGTGTGCCATCGGGGGCGCGCCGAATAGTCACGCCGTGCTGTGTGATCGTCACGGCTGTGCCCCACTCAAACGCGCCCCCCGTCCACACTTTGCGCGGCGAAATCACGCGCACCCCCAGCACACGCAAGAGCAGATGAAGCGGAATGACTCCGGCAGTGTGACCGCGTTCCCCTAAACCCAACGGCAGTTCGGTGTGATAAAACTCGTAAAAGGCTTTTCTCTCTCGAAGCACTTCCGTTTGCAAACGCAGCACGCGCTTGATCAATTCAGTCGCGTGCCCCATGTATCCATGTTCAATCAAACCTTCGCCAATCAGTGTCACCCAGTACATCCAGACTCCGCCGCCTTCGCCTGTTTTCATTTGCTCGAAAGACGTATCGCGCGTGGAAACCATACTTACGCCGTTTTTCAGCCAAAAATGTTTAGGTTGGGTGAGAAGATCAACCAGTGTTCTCGCTTTATCGTGGTCGATTTCCACCGCCCACAGCGGCAAAATTGCGTTGATGTCCAGCGGGGTACTATCGACACTGTGGGCGTGAATGCGGTAGACGCGGCTCAATCCAACTGTGCGTATGCGGCTAATGCTGGCAAACACTTTTTGTGTGGAAGCCGATCCATATCCTGTTGACCACTTGAATGCACTCGCGTTCAGCGTTTCCTGCTGCGGCTGACCGTTTGAGTCCTTACCATCGATGATCACTGAGACATTCGGGGCATGATCCACACCGCCGATTACGCGCACGATCAAACGGTTTGGGGGGGTGAGTGTTGTGCTAATGAGTTGTTCTTCATCACCACGCCCATTTTCAACCACAACGACTCTTTGCGCGCGCGCATGGGTGGCGAAATCACGATACCCGTAACGATCATCAAACCATAGGCTGTCGAGTCCATGTTTCAACTGCTGGATGAGCGACTGCGCGCGCTGCTCGTCAGTTTTGTTTTGCAGATAGGAGGCGATTGCTTTGAGACTGACGACTTCCGACAGCAGATAAGCTGCGAGGTCGGGTGCTTCTGTGAGACGAATGTCGGCGTTTTGCGCGTAAGACAATCCCGCGCCGAACATAGGGAAGAACGGGTACCCTGTCTGCTGTTCGTCCTGCCATTCATAAACGCCGTCACCGTCTTTGTCGTTGTCGGCTTGCATCCAACGAGATAAGAATTTCCACAGCGGGCGCGCGGTTTGCTTGAGAAGCGTATCGTTTTCGGTGTATTGAAAGATTCCCCATGTCATGCGCGCCAACAACGGCATACACAAGTAACCTACTTTTTGTCCCGCTAGTCCCGGTCTCCCGTCTACAAAACCGTCATTGTGCTGCACGGCGAGATAATTTCGTACAATCCCTTGTGCAGACACAGGATCGATAGATGCTAAGCCAAGTGCGGTCAAATATGCCAGTGTGGGATGCTGCCCACTCCATGCACGAGGATGATCCGTGCCGTCGCCGCGTGCGCTCCATCCCCGCCCCGGCTGTCGCGTCCCGACAAACGACCCATAGGGCAGAGTCATGGTTGGTCGAAGCATGGACTGTAGAAGCTGCTGAATGCCAAAAGCGATTGTTGCATCAAGCGCCACATCACCCGTTTCAATTTGTGGAACTGCCTGTGCTGCCTGCTGAATTTTTGCGACGATGCGCGTCCAATTAGGTGTAAGCAGTTTCTCGGCATGTGTGAATGCCTTATGGATGTCGTCTAGCCCAACATGAATCCAGCGCAGAGTTGTGCTGGCATTGGCGCTGATCTTTACAGTGATGCTTAGTTTGGGATTTGATCCACTGAGTTCCGCGCGACCCTTTTCCAGCACAATCAACGGCACAATGTCGTGGAGCTTGCCGAACGTCAATCCCTCACCGCCCGTTAATTTATGCGCGATTTGCGGCTTAATTTCTTGTGACTGCGCCGCTGCAAAACCCACCACATCGAGCCGTAGTTCGATGGGAGAGGGAAGCGCGTTCTTGACGACGAAGCGACAGCCAATCGACTGCGAATCGAAGGCGATAAAGTCGGCTTTGAAGCTCAATCGCGGTGTGATTTTCCCCTGTACTTCGATCCATCCCGGCGCGAAGGCGGTCACAATGGGGGGCGCAGCATAGGCTTGATACTGAAAGACTGGACGGTGATCGATCCACCACATCGGCACGATGCTCGCTAACCCCGCACGTCCACCATAGCGAGTTTGCAGTTGAAGCGCGGACGTGTCACCACCGCCAAGGATAAGTTCCCATGTTTGGTCGTCGGTGTAGTCCGTTGGCATCAAGCGCGCATCTGCCGCAAGTTGCAGTGCGTGTGGGTCATCTGGTTTAATTTGCCAGCGGCGCATTTCCAAACGGCGTGTTTCGGCGCGTCGCGTGTCGCTCATGCTGTGGTCTTAGCCTCTCGCTGTCACGTCCTACACATCCAATACGCGCTTATGCGCCGCCGAGTTGCCATGTGCCATCTGCTTCGTTGAAGCGGAACTGTTCGCCATATAAGCTGTACAAGACATGGTATCCCGAACCGGGGATGTACTGTCCCTGCCCATCGATGCTGCCGCCCGCGTTGTATTGGTAATCGCTCAAATAGCCAAATTCTGGTGTGACCGCCCAACCGAGCGCATCACGCAAGCCGGGAACTTCGCGCCAAATTTTCCCAAACCCGCGAATTGGCTGAATCAATCCGTCTGAAGGCGGCGTGAGCGATGTGTCAGATTCCGCTTCGCCTTCAGTAAACGTATCTTGAAACACCTGCCAAGTCCCGCGCCCTTCGCCCGTCACAGTAAGCACCCACACTTCTTGATTCGGCTGCAACCAGAACATTCGCCCGCGCTCAAAAAGCTGTTCTACCACTTGAATCCGGGCGATGACAGGTGTCGGAAAGCCGGGGGGAAGGGGAGTTGGCGAAGCTGCCGGCGCAAGCTGCGGCGTAGTGGTCATGTTGATTTCTTCAGTGATTTGTACCCCGTTCGTAGCAGTGGCTTGTGCGCTCGGCGCGACAGTACCGGTTAGCGTTGGCGCTTGCGTGACTTCTTCTGTTACAAGCTCGGTCACTTCGGCGGTAAGCAAACTTTCGTCAATCGTTGGCGTTGGAGAAAGCACAATGTAAACCACGGCAGGCTGCCCCTGACATCCCGCCAGCAAGCTAATCAGCACGCAAGCAAATAGAATCCATAACTTGCTGATGTTCCGCATCTTCCGAAATTGCATGTTTCTCTCCGGGAAAGTCGCAGTATCGACAGCCTTCTATGTCACGGGAATGTTTGATATTGTGTTCCCGTTCCACGTGCTGGTCGCCGCGTAATTGGTCGCTCTAAGGAAAGCGTGCAGCAGCACACTATTCGTTATACCGTCGATTGTAACAGACGCTAGGAGTCATGCCAACGGCGCTTCGCTTAGATAGGGGGAGAGGCGTAGGTAAATAGTAGTCTGACATGCTGTGATGCAAAGGCTTAAGGAAAGCATTCCTTCTCACGTGATATAATGAGTTTGTTAAGTTTCATCACGATATTTTGTAAGAGTCGCAAATAGAGTGTCTATGACCTCAACTGCACTACCCACAGCCATCACACTGAACAAAATCGAAGGCTATCTTGAAATTTCGTGGAATGATGGTGCGGTGTGTAAGTATCCGCTTTCACACCTGCGCGAAGCCTGCCCGTGTGTGGAATGTCGCGGCGGGCATGAATTTATGGGGCGCGATCATGATCCCGATAACATCCTTGTGCTGAAACCCGCCCGGTCATACACGATCAGCGCCATCAACCGCGTTGGCAATTATGCGATTAGTCCCACGTGGGATGATGGACACAGCACAGGTATTTATACATGGGATTACTTGCGCCGTTTGTGTCCGCCGCAGGAGTAATTGCATCATGTTGGGGCGCTACAGCGTGTACGATTTTCCGTATCCTCATTACCACAGTTTACGGCTTAAAGCAGTTGAACTGCTCGAAAGCTGCCTTATGGAACAAGATTCGCAATTGTTTGAAACTTTCATCGAAAACCAGCTTCTTTCAGACCCGCCTCCTCTCGATCTTTTAAGCGATCTCGCGGAAGATATTGATAATCGTTTGCGAGCCCTTCGCGCCAATCCCTCACACGATCCGCTTACGGATGGTCACGGCGACACATATCTTCGTAAGCTCTTTTTGCTCGAACACCTTGCGCGCTTTATTGCCGATTGGCGGTTAGCCCTGCAAGCGCAGCGCGCACGTCGTGCGCTCGCTCAAATTGGCTTCAATTCGCGTCACGATGACGACAATATTGTGATCCACTGAATTTGCAAGCCGCGCTTGCATCTAGATGACATTCGTCACTTTCCTTAAAAGTTCGCTAAAACCTTGTCTATTTTCACCTAAAAGACTTGCCACCATTGCTCCACTTGGTGATATAATTTCGTCCTGTAGCATTGTTCAATCTTGAACATTAATGCACACTAATGTCAATGACGACTCTTTTGGTTATATAGGAGACCTTCAATGAAGATTCTTAAAGGTAAGATGTGGGTAGTTGTGGCACTGCTCGCGATTGCCGTGCTGCCTGCACTGGGCGCTGTTGCACAGAGTAACACGGTGAACCTCGTCCTCTGGCACGCCAAACAAGATGCTGAAGGTGATGCACTGCTGGCGATTATTGATGCGTTCCAAGCCGCGAACCCCGGTATCACGATTGAACAAGTTTATAACCCCAGCGGCACGCTCCAAGACAGCTTTGTTGCGGCGGCAGGGTCGGGCGGCGAAGGCTCGCCGGACATGGTGATTTGGGCGAATGACAGCACTGGTCCATGGGCTTCCGCTGGCTTGATTGCCGACATCAGCGGCGCGATTGACGATGAACTGCGCGCACAGGCAAGTGAAGCCGCTTGGGGTACGTTCACATACAATGAAGGCGTGTGGGGTATTCCCTTCAGCGCCAAGACACTCGCATTCTTCTACAACCGCGCCCTTGTTCCCGATGCCCCCGAGACTTGGGCAGAAGTGTTGGAAGTCAGCGCCACACTCGCGGAAGACGGCTTCACTGGGCTGGCATTCCAGAATGGCTTCTTCCACAGCGCCGGTTTCCTGTACTCGCTCGGCGGCTCACTGATGGATGAAGACGGCAACGCTGCTTTCGCGCCGGATACTGAAGGCGCGGCGGCAATGGATGCCTACTTTGAATTCCACAAAATGATGTACGATCTCGCCCAAGACCCCGCCAGCGGCGTGGTGATCGATGGCGCGTCACCGAACCCCGGCTTCCAAGCGGGCGAAGTGGCGATGGTTTACGACGGCATTTGGAATCTCGCCCAGTTTGAAAGCGATCTTGGCGATGATCTTGGTGTAGCGATTATGCCCGCCCTTGACAATGGTGAAGTCCCCGCCTTGTTCGCGCAGGCGGAAGGTTTCTATGCGGCGGCTGGTGTGGTAGAAGATCAGGCAAAGCTCGATGCGTTCATCGCGTGGGCGCGTTTCGTCACCGGTGAAGAAGGTCAGACCATTGCGGCAACCGAAGGTGGTCTGCTACCCGTCAATCCGGCAGTTGAAGTTGAAAACCCGAACCTTCAGGTTTTCGCGGAACAATTTGCGCTTGGCACGCCGTTCCCCAATCGTCAGGAACTCGGCGCGTTCTGGGGGCCGATGGGTGATGCAATCACCGCAGTTACCGATGGCGGTGAAGCGATTGAAGAAGTTCGCGCACGTACCTATGACACCATTCAAGCCAGTATCGACGACATGCACGGCATGTAAGCCAATGCTGTCGAAGCATCGTTAAAGCAAGCTAGGGGCAAGGTCGTTTGCGTGACCTTGCCTCTCGTTTTATATAGGAGACACTTTCATGGCGACACTCGCCCAGTCCTCCACTACCCCCACCCAACCATTGGGGTTGTGGGACAGTTTCTTGAAAGGCATTCGCTCCAACGGCATCCCTTGGTTGTTCATTCTCCCGTCACTCATCGTCATGTTGATCATCACGTTCGCTCCACAGGCGTATCAGATCATCATCGCGTTTACCGACTTTGAGGCGCGCAACCTTGGCGGAACTCCCGCCACTTACTTAGGGCTAGATAACTTCCGCCGCGTTTTGACAAACGACATCAATGTTGTGAATTACAATTTTTTTCCGCTTCTAGGCTTCAATATCGTTTGGACTGTAGTCAATGTCGCGCTTCATGCAGGGATTGGTTTGGCGGTTGCGCTCGCGCTTAATGCCGAACATGTCATTGGTCGCCGCTTGTACCGTGTGATTTTTGTGCTGCCTTGGGCGCTTCCCGGCTACATCACCGCGCTCATTTGGAATAACCTGTGGCAGCAAAACAACGGCGGAGTCAATTTATTGTTTGACAGCCTCAACGAAAATCTTGGTACGCAGCTCCCTACGCGAACCGCATGGCTGACCAATCTTGAACCGCCCATCGATCTACGTGGGATAGTGCCGCTGTTCATCGTCATTTCATGTTCGCTGCTGGTCTATTGGTTGGTGCGCCGCAGTCAGCGGGGCGCTTTACTTGAACAAGCCGCGCCAAACGCTGCGCCACAATGGACGCTGGTCGATTATGTGCGGTTGGGTGGGGTGGCACTGCTGACCGTCGCATTTTTCTTCCTGCCTTGGTTCACAGTCAGCGGCACGCCGCTTTCGGCATTTGATTTGCTGTGGAACAACCGCGCGCTGGGAGATACAGTCAACCTTCAACTGCTTATCTGGATTTTCTTCCCAACGTTGATCGCTGTGGCGGTCATGGCGATGCGAGTTCTCAACCCTACAACCAGAAACTACATTGGCACACTTCTAGCACTTGCTGGTGGGGTGGGGCTGCTCTATTTCCTTGCCGAACGACTTAGCGTATCCTCCTTGACCGACCCTGCTCCAGCGGAAATTGGCTACTGGTTGGCATTGATCGCGTGTGTGATCTTCGTCGCACAGACATTTTTGCCGCGCTCAAAATCGACGTTTCCCGGCGGCACGCGCTTGAGCTTGAGCAAAACCGTGTTCACCGCGACCATGGTCGTTCTCTTGGCATTGGCGGCGATTGGCACGTTGATGGATATGCTTACCAACGGCGGTCAGTCCAGTAATGCCGTCGTTCAGTTGTTTGATCGCGCTGGCGCGCCGATGCTTGCGTTCTATGCGGTGCTAATCGCTAACGTGTGGCTTGGCTGGCCCTTCATGATGGTTGTGGCGACAGGCGCGCTGCAAAGCATTCCGCCAGACTTGTACGAAGCCGCCGATGTAGACGGTGCGACCAAGTGGACACAGTTTCGTAAAATCACGCTTCCACTGCTGCGCCCCGCGATGGTTCCCGCCATCATGCTTGGAACAGTGTGGACTTTCAACCAGTTCAATGTGATTTTCTTCATCACGGCAGGTGGTCCACGCGGGCAAACCGACTTGTTGGTCACGCAAGCCTACAAACTTATCCAGCAGGAGCAAATCTACGGGGTGGCAGCCGCGTTTAGCATTTTGGTTTTCTTCATCTTGCTAGTGATCACGCTCATCCAAAATCGTATAACCCGCGCGACCCGCGCATTTGACGAGGCGTAACGATTATGGCGACTGTATCCAACAACAAAAATGTCAGTGCTTCGTCGGCACAGGGAACACTACAGCGCACTTCCACAGCATCGCGTTCGGAAGGATTCAGCCTTGATCGACTGCTCACACCCCGGCGACGCGGTATCATCATCCGGCAGATTTTCCTGCAAATCTTCCTGCTCACGATGCTGGCGATTGTCCTGTTCCCGGTGATGTGGATTATTTCAATGGCGGTTGATCCCCGTGGTATCACACGCCCCACTGACCTCAACCTTTTCCCGCCTAATGCGACTCTCGATGCATTCACACGGCTGCTCACGGAGCCGTTTTCGAATGTATTGCCGCTGTATTTTGGCGATTTGCTCATGAACAGCTTGTTCATCGCATTGGGGACATCGCTGTTCACTGTCGTGTTGGGTTCATCGGCGGCGTATGCATTCTCCCGCTTCCGCTTTATTGGGCGGCAGGCAGGCATGTTGGCGTTCATCGTGCTGCTTTTGCTGCCAGCGACAGGCGTGATCATTCCGCTGTACGTAATATTTAGTTCTGTGCAAATATCAACATCGCTTGCTGCGGGGATTCCGTCATTTTTTGGCGGGCTGCTTGTTGCAGGATTAATCTGGATTCTGTTCAATCTTGTCAAGAGCTTTGCCAAAAAAGACCCGGATCGCATGTTTAATCCCGGCGCACGCGCCGTGACCGTTGTAACCGCGCTGATTGTGTTGGCTGCTCTGGGAATTACCACCTATGTGATCGTGCAGCGCAGTCCAGCCTACAATGTCGTTATCGATCAGCCTGTGCGTGAACTTCGCGCAGCATATGACGAAGCCAAAGCCGACTACGATCAGCGTGTGGGCAGCGTGGCGCAGCGTGAAATCACTGCTATTCGGCGCGAAGAAGGAGTCGCTGAAGCACAAGATATGGTCACGCTGTTGGAAAGTCTCCAATCGCGTGTGACCGGAATGACCAGCGTCGAAGAGATTGAAACGATCATTCAAGCCGAAATTGATGCGCGTATGGAATTTTTGGAAGACCCTGAAGACGATCTGGCGCTGCAAGTGTTTAACGTTGCTCTACCTATCTTGCGAACCGGCGGCATTGAAGCGTTCATGGTTTCCCTCAATCAAGGCTTAGAAGATGCGCGCATTGTTCTCACTAATGCTCAGGAGACAGCCCAGTCTGCACGCGCAAACGCGGACGAAGCAGCTGCGAATCTCGTTGTTGCGGAACAGACGCTGTTCGACGCGCGAGAAGCATTTAATACATCGGCATCGCAAATCTTCGCCCTACGCGATCAAGGTTTTCTCGCGCTGCTGCCGGCGTTACTCATCGCGTGGGTAGGAGCATTGGCGCTCGCGGGTGTCATTTGGCTGATCGCGCGCGCCATTAAGCACATCGTTGAACCGCGCACACTCATCAACATCATGCTTTATGCCGTGTTGTTTGCCGTGACGGTGGGCTTAGGTATTCTCGCATTAAATGGTCGTTTGGCTGGTCAAACAGGTGCGACTCAAACGCTCCGTAGTACGCTCGTCGGCTTATCGCTGGCATTTGCATCCGGTGGGCTTCCATTCGCCATCTGGAATCTCAAAGGCTACTTCGACACTATCCCGAAAGAACTGGAAGAAGCGGCGCTCATCGACGGGGCAGGGATGGTCGGCACGTTCATCCGCGTCATGATCCCATTGGCGCTGCCTGCCTTCGCGATTGTCATCCTATTCAGCTTTATGCAGGGGTGGACGGAATTTATCCTATCATGGGTGTTCCTGACGGGCGAAACCCAGAACTACACCCTTGCGATGGCATTGGCGACGATGGCAAACGGAGCCAATACCGCGCCGCCGGACATGCAAAAGTTCGCTGCCATGTCCATTTTGATCTCAATCCCAATCATGGTGCTGTTCTTCGGCTTCCAACGCTGGATCGTTGGTGGGTTGGCAATCGGCGGCGTGAAAGGGTAGTTGCCACATCGCACAAACAAACAGGGACAACGCTCACTTGAGTTGTCCCTGTTTGTTTGCATATCTGTTTGTAAACCTTAACTTCTTAAGCCTGCCTCAATGCTTGAGCGAAACACTTGTGACACCGATTGACATCTACGACAATTCTTCGCCTTAGCGACAATGCTTCCCCCTAAGGCACAGTAGGAGTTGGCATCTCCGAGTAGAATGGGTTCATCAGGTCGGTGATGATCGGGCTGCCAAGTATGTCACATCGCGCCGGTACGGTGTCACTCCGCACTTCAAGCATGGGCGCATCGGGATTGAAGTAGTTGTAGACCGTGCGCGACATTTCCTCAATCAGCGGCTCAGACTCGACGAACTCCAGCCATACAGGATTATGCAGCATCACCACAAAGATATACGCCCCGCCCGGTGAAAAGACGAGTGCAGCATCCCCGTGCGTGTCATCAATCCATCCATGCTTATGAGCGATGGGTACACCTGCGGGCACACCTGCTTCGATCAGGTTGCCAATGCGGTTGCCGTTCATCACATGCAGCATTTGGCGGCATTCTGTTTGGGTAATTGTCCCCGTGTTTACAAGGGGTCCTGTGCCGTTTGCCGCACATTGATAGATACTGTTGAGCAGTCCGCCCATCTCATTGACGGTCATCTGATTATAGGGATCAGGCTCGGCGCTTTGTTGATCTGCTTCTGTGATGCGTGTACGCGGAGCTTGTGGCGTGATATACGGGTCATTGGCAAATGGTGTATAGATGAATGTGTCTTGCAGTCCAATTTGCTGAAGCAGATCGCTCACCCGATTTGCGCCTGTGTAAGGGTCGCCGTCCCCGATGATCGAGAGCATCTGGTTAGTCGAGATGTTTTCACTGCACACCATCGAATTGGCAACTGTGTATGCTTGCGCGTCATCAGGGGAACTGTTGAGGACGCTGTACAACGCTGTGAGGATCGAGATTTTATTCACGCTTGTACCACTGAAGGCGAACTCACTTCCAAATGAAACTGCTTCTCCCGTCTGCAAGTCCATTAAGAACATCGCGCCGAGTTTGCTCGTCTGCGGGTCGAATCCGCTTTCCAGCATCATCGCCCAAAGTTGATCGCCCAAGGCACGAAATTCGGGACTGAGTGGTACAGGCGTTGCGCCAATCACCGGCGCATCTTCTAATACTCCCGGTGTTGGGGTGAGCGTAGGCAGGTTGAATACTGTTTGGCTGGTCGATGGCAGACTGTAGAGATCGCCTTCGACCTCAAGCAGATTGAGCGCGATCCATGCTAGCCCATTAGGGCTTTGTGGATAGCGGATCTGTACCCATTCAAACTGCGTGTGCCACATGAGGATAGTGAACACATCGCCCGCGCGCCCAACCCCAACACGGGGATATTCCACGCCCGGTCCATAGCGGATATTTACTTCACCAGCGATTGCTCCGGTCACGCCTGTAGGTGATTCTGAGGTGGTTTCAACAGGAGCAGGAGCGGTTGCCGAAGTCGTTGGCGCAAGTTCAGACGCGCTAGGAAAGCTGATCAGCGGCGTGACTTCAGGCGGTGTGACACCGCTGTTGATCGATTGTTCAGTTATAGGAACGCTGTTCAAATCGCCCTGTATGGTCACAAGGTCACGGAATACCCATCCATATGGCTGAGAAGTGCCGGGAAGCGTGATCAATACCCACGGGTACAGTGCGCTTCGCCCAATGACCGGGTAGCGAGTCCCGGCACGAATCTCCCCAATCAGCGTGGATTCGATATTGGCGGCGGCGCGGACATTCGCCTGCCCAAGTGGTTCAGCGGTGACAGGCGATGTTTGTGCCCACGCGGGAACGCGCTGTATCGTCGCAGCCATAACCAATAGGGCGATCATGATGACCGGAAAACTGCGCCCCAAATGAGACTGGATCCAAATTGTGATTTTCAACCAAACACCCTCAAGCATTTGACCAGAAGCTGCCGTGATTATAGCATGAGCGGTAGTGGAAGATGTGGGCGGTGGCTGAGCGTTGCCCAAACGCTTATTTGGGGGAACAGCTTCGGCACGCAGCCATTGACACTGTATCTACCTTTGCTATACTTAAAACACTTCATGCCGAAGTGGCGGAACTGGCAGACGCGCTACGTTCAGGGCGTAGTTCTGGAAACGGAGTGTGGGTTCGACTCCCACCTTCGGCACAAACCCGATGAGAGACTCGTCGGGTTTTTTAATTGGCTGCTTTTGGCTACAATCAAGCGTAGTTTTACATCATGTCATGGCGTGAAGGAATAGGGCGAATGCAGCAGAACAACATGGGTTCTGAATCTCGTCGCATAGATAAACGTCGCGGTGGGCCTATCTCAAGCGTACAGGTGATGTTCGCCATGATTTTGGCAGTTGGACTGCTGTTAGCAATCAACTTTGGCAGCCGTTTAAGCGACAGTCAGCCTGTGCGCGAAGAATACGCGCGTATCCTTGCCGAGATTGAGCGGCTGGAGCGTGAGCAAGCAGACCTCATTGCGCTGCGCGACTATGTTCAAAGCAGTGTGTATGTTGAACGATGGGCGCGTGATAATGGCAAAATGGTGCGTGCGGGCGAAACCTTGATAATCCCTGTGCCTAGCGGTGTAGTGATTGAAGCCACACCAACCCCCATGCTGAGTGCCGATGTGCAAACTACTCCCCCTGAAGCACCGATATGGACATTGTGGTGGTCGCTGTTCTTTGACAGCTCGCCGCCGAACTTCTAGTCTTTGTTCGTTTCCTGCTGCAAAAATTCTGGCTGTTCGCCAATTCTATTGCAGACATGGGCACGTATGCCGTTCGGCAGTGTAAATGTGTGTCCCGGTATTGCCATGTCCAATTTGACTACCCCAACAGCAAAAATTTCGCCATCCGGCGCGGTGACGCTGCTCGTCAATCTTCCAACCTCGCGCCCCTCGAAAAGCAGCGGCATAGGCGCATCGGACATGCTTTCTAATGTAAGTGACACAATAGTCTTGGCAAGTCGTCCACGGCTTTCCATCCGCGCGATGATTTCTTGCCCTATATAGCACCCTTTTTGAAAGCTGACTTCATCCCATAAACCGATTTCAAGCGGGATATAATCTGCGCTCAGTTCACGCATTACACCGGGGCGACCAGAGCGGATTCGCAGCGTGTTATAGGTGAGTGATCCGGCTGGAACGAGTCCTACAGAGGCCCCTTGCTGAACAATAGATTCCCATACGTCAGCCGCCGCTTGGTTATCCACTTTGATAAGCCAATGCGAGCCGATCATGGGTTTAGCGCGCGCGATAAAAATATCTGTATCAGCGAGCGTTATAGTCATGCTGTGCATAGGTGGCAAATCGACTGCTTGTGGCGCGATGTGGTTGATGACGTAATCGGCGGTGGCACCATGAATATTGAACTGTCGTGTGGTCGGTGTGAGATCGATCACGTGCGCGTCATCGTTGAAGAAGATGTTACGATTCAAATAGTTGTGGACAGACTGCGCGCGCCCCGGTTCCGTGAAGATGAGCGCTGAATCGGGTGAATGAAAGACTGTCACACGGTCTAAAATTCGGGCATTCGCATTAGTGAAAATGGTCGCGCGCCCTTCACTAGGCTTCAGTGAAAGCATGTCGTTTGTAGACATCCTTTGAAGCAGATCGAAGCGGGAAGTTCCACGCATCGACAGCCGCCCTTCATGAGAACGTTCCATAATCACGGCGGCATTGAGCGCTGCTTGATATTCTTTGAGCAAATCACCGTAATGAAGCGGGATTCCATCCTGCGCGATAGCTCCTCCATGCACGAGATGCGCTTGACGAAGACGTTCGAGATCGGTTGTCATCTGTTTAGCCTCGTGAACTCACGTCTACTGGCTGAGCTGGCGATGGCTGTTCGACTGGGGTTGTGCGGTAGCCATAAGTGAAATAGATGCGTTCGCCCTTGTCCAAGCGTTCATAGGTTAGCTGCATTGGCGGGATGTATTCATCATCGGGTTTGCGGTCCCCCGTGACCATGCGTGAGACATCAAGATTTGCTTCAAAAGCACTCCGCGCAAGCGCGACTGCCACTTCGAATGGTGGTGTGCCGTAGTTTAGGGGCGCGGAAGCAGTTGTAAGGTCTGATGTGTTCAAGACTTGATTATCTGAGCCGACAGCCACCACCCGTACAATGTACTCGAATTTTCCGAGCATGGTGCTGGCGAGAATCGACTGTTTGTTACGACGGTTGATCTCACCTGCAATTACGCCGTTAAGCAAGCGAGCAGCATAGTCGAAGGCATCATTGATGATGAGATAATCGCACTGAGAAGCAAAATTGACCTCAGCGGGAACACGAAGCAGACGCTTACTGATTTCGGTTTCGTCTTCGGTGTTGCGGATTCGCATACGTTCGATGAGGGCGCTCACCGATGGCGGCATGATGAACACGGTAATAACGTGATCTGGGTAAAGTTCTTTTACCCGGAGCGCGCCCAAATACTCAATATCTGCGATAAGCACTTCTCCCGCTTCCAAGCCTAGTTCAAGAGTTTCGCGGGGCATGCCGTAGTAGCGTTCTGTGCCATGAACTTGTTGATACTCTATCAATTCATTGTGGGCGATCATGTGCTTAAAGCGCTCAACGCTAACAAAGTGATGTTCGCGCCCATCCTGTTCATATTCGCGTATGGGACGGGTAGTTGCCGTTGGGAATTGACGCACGACGGGCATTTGTCCTTGATAGCGATTGATTACGTCGTTCATCAATTGGTTTTTTCCAGCACCAGCAGGTCCAACCATTGCGACGAGAAAACCGGTGCGCTGTGGGCGAGGGGAATAAGCGGAGTGAGTCACGGGTATCTTTCCTAACCCCTGATAAGGGGAACCAACGAACGAGTGTTGGATGACGCGATTGGTTGATCGCTAGTGTATCAAAGGGTGCGAGGATCACCTAGATAGAATTAGGCACCTCAATAAGTAACAGGGCATCTGGTAGCAAACCAGATGCCC
This sequence comes from Anaerolineae bacterium, assembly GCA_034434595.1. Taxonomy (GTDB): domain Bacteria; phylum Chloroflexota; class Anaerolineae; order Aggregatilineales; family Phototrophicaceae; genus Flexifilum. The sequence goes on along the minus strand of DAOTZD010000023.1, from coordinate 396,851 downwards.
TGTTACTTCATGTTGATACGAACGGGAAATGTGAGGAAGACTTACTAGGTTAATCGATGTAAATGTCTGTCACGTACACCCCGTCCGAAGTACTCACTGCGCTGAACGTGGAAAGGCGGAAACGGATGAGCAAAGCGTCGGTTTCTGGCAATGCAAGTCCTTGTACCTGTTCCCAGTCCTGCGTATTGGCATTGGGCAGTCCAGAAAAGCCGGATACTGCAACTGGGAACATCGCTGTTCTGCCGCCTGTACTTCCTGCGTTGGCGCCACTTAAAGCTGTCCACGTGAAACCGCCGTCAGTCGAATATTCAGCGGTGAACAGCATGTTTGCCTCGAAAAGATATAGACGACGGAAGTTGAGGTAGTTTGTGCTGCCCGCGATTGCGTTGGTATTGATAACGCCGTTCAAGATCAGGGACGAATTGCCATATGACACCGAATTGAGGAACGTGTAAGTCGCACCCGGTGAAGCAATCGTGCCACTGTTCGGGCTGTCGGTGAACGAATATTGGCTTGTAGTCGCTCCCATAGCGATGACGGCAGTATTTGTAGCTTGGAAATGGTCAACGGTAACTGTGCGCGGCGTGACAGAGGACACCGTGATAGTGCGTGCCGAAAGTGATGCTGCGCCTGTTGTCCAACGCTCGATCAAGCAGTATTGGCTAGACACATCTGAACTGGCGCAGAAGGTGTTTAGGTTCGTTCCCGCGTTGGTGTCAAAGTATAATCGTCCGCCGTCATTGCTAATCAAGCTGAAAGTGTATGTCCCAACAGGGAGCTGCACGCCAGTCTTTACAAATCGCTGCGCGTAGTACTGCGTTGGTCCAGATGTGAAGGGTGGAACGCCGTTCGCCAAATTCTGATAGATAATCGCAAGCGGCGGCGATGTGGGCGGTTCGTACACAGGTGTGTTGAACTCTTGTCCGTCAGTGTCTCCATCATAGTAGACAGTCCATGCCCAATTGCCAATAAGTTCCGGCACAATGGCGGGTGAGCTCACACTCGACAGGAAGAAGTCCGTACCAGCGCCCCACAAGCCTTCGCGCACCCAGTTCCCCGTGATTGCCGATTCATTGACCGTGAACGTAGTGAACAAACTACCTGTGTTGTACGTTACGCGAATGCCATCAAGATACCAACCGTCGCCTTGCAGCGAACCATCAGGCGCGTCAATGACCCAGCGAACACGGATACGGGTACCAATGTAGGGTGTCAGGTCGATTTGTTCCCGCATCCAAGTGTCACGCCTTGATGATGAGACGCTCCACACGGTTGCCCAAGCATTCCAGCCAGCCATATCGTTATAAGCTTGTGGGCTGGTGTCGCTAGTGTTTTCAGTTGCGACTTCTACACGGAAGCTGTCGCCCGTGCCGATTTCACGCCGTGACCAGAAGTAGAGAATTGGTCGCACGAAATTGGGCGTACTAGTTAGGTCGATCACACGCCGCATTTCGACAATCGAGAGCGTGTAATTGCCGTAGCGAGACATGTTGCTCAACGTTTGGTCGGGGCAGTTCGCGCTGGGCGAATCGTGGAGCATTCCTGAGCCAAGCGATTCACGCGTATGTGCAAAGAGCGTTGCACATCCACTCGGTGGGGAAAACTGCTGGAACGCGCCGACATGCCAATTGTTCGGGAAATCGACAGCACTCCATTCAAGATAGTCGTTGTAAGTGTCGCCGTTGCCGCCTGAGCCAGTCCACAGCCGATGCGTGATGGTGGGGAGTTCACCGATGCGAATATCATCAACAAAGAAGCCCTCTTGCTGTGAAACCGCACCGGTTGATGCTTGCATCAAGAAACGAACTTTGATGTCATCATCGAGGCAGTTGTTGAGATTGGCGAGATCACAGGTATTCCCCGTAATGCTGGTTGAACCCGTGCCACCCCACGTCCAACCTGAACCATTTGACCTCGCAACCGCTTCACGCACGTCAATTTCCACGCGTTCCCATGCGTAATTGGTCGCACGTACCCCGGAAAGATTCGGGTTGTATGTCCAAATAGTCGTCCATGTGCCGGAACGCTGATTCCACATATCAACGTTCAGAATGACGTTGACACTTGTGTTACGACGGAACCAGAACGACAGGAAAGGATCGACGGCGGCTGGACGCGAACCTTCTTGATCTTCGGCTGATTTGTTTGGCGTATCATTGAGCAGGTCGATAAGCCGTGTCATGGCGAAGGTCTTTGGCAGGTTGTCCACAAGATAGGCTGCGCTCGGGCTGTCGGAATACGATTGGGACGACCCGTTGAAGCCGGATTCGCTCGAGATTCCCCAACTCCCTGTCGCCAACCAATTTGCGTTCGTAAACGCCGTATCTTGTGCGTAGTCTGTGAACGGGTAGGGGTGATACTGCGATGAACCCCGTCGCTCGATGCGAATATCGTCAATGAACCAACCATTCCCATTGGCGGTTGGCGCAGAGTTGAACTCATAGTTTACCGATGCAAGGAAGCGCACGCGGAATATCTGCGAGCTGACCGAAGTGAGATCGATTTGAACACGCTGCATGACCATGTTGCTGCGTGCCGTCTGCTGGTTGGGAAGCGGCGCTCCACTAGGATCATCAAAGTCAAGCAGCAGTCCTTCGTTAGGGAAGGTTGTCCACGTGGGATTCAAATTGGTGACCGGATCGGTAGTGTATTGTACTTCCAGCCTTATGCCTTTTGGCGCGTCGTATCCGTGCCAGAAACTAAGGATAAGCGGTCCGGAATCACCTTCAAAGTCGGTGGCAGGGGCGCTCGTTAGGTTGATGGGGTAGCGTAGGCGCAGCTCATATGTGCGCGGTCCACCTTGTGGATGCCTAATCAGGTTGCCGGAATGGAATGAAGTACCGGAGCGTGCCAATGTCGAGGTGATATCCCAACGACGGCTAGATGGGTTCGGCGCGGGCAGGGGCGCACCAAGTTCAAGGCGGCGTTCGCTGTCCGTATTGAAGATGAATGAATCCATTTGTGCACGACTGTCGAGATTCCACTGGGCATTGAGCGTGTTTTCAAACAGCGGATTTGTCTCGTTGACGACCTGCACATCGTCAATGTACCAACGGATGTTGCCCGCGCTGGCACCACTTTGCAGTTTGAAACGCACAGTTATGCGTGTCGTGTTGACAGGGATACCAGCGACCTCACGCAGATCGATTTCAGTGCGCGTCCAGTTATAGTTTGCCGTTGCACCGCTTCGTAATGGCACTTCCTGCCATGACAGTGAAGAACGGTCAACTGAGCCGTCACCGAGCAAGTTCGGAACTGCGGAAATCTGTACGCTTGCTACAGTACTCGATCCACCCGTGAAATCATGAATATCCCAGAAACTGAGCCGGGGTTCGGGGTTAATAGCCGCAGTGTCGATGTTGAGATAGCCACGAAGTTCGAGATAGCATGTGCGATTAGCGGAGAATGTGTCGCCGGAAGGATTCTCATCAAAGAAACTGCTTCGAGAATTGCTCATGTCTTCCGCCGACATGATATTCCACTGACAATCATCGCCAACTGCGGTTACATCATCAGGATTGGCATCTGCGACACGCCAGCGGTTTTCACTGCTGGGCTGCATTTGATCGACAAACGGGAGTACAAAGCCCGCGTCGGTAGCTGTGGCTGGCGGTGCCCATGTCGCGGTCAGTGTGGCTGCCGCGTTGGTTTGCGCCGCGTTGGTCTGTGCGACAAATACCTGCTGTGTAAGCGTGGCAGGAAGCCCTGCCGTCGCGGTGGCAGTGAGCGCTGCTTCAGCCTCAAGCGTATCTATGTAGCCCGGATCAAGCGGTGTGGCACTTGGGGGCACTGGAGGTGTAAACAGGCTGACGAATGGCGTTTCCTGCTGTGGGAACTGAGCCACCCAAGTAACAGTCGCCCAGAAGGCGTTAGGACCACCAACTTCGGTAAGGTCGATTACATCGTCGGGGTCTTGACCAACGATATTGAATACGACGTTGCCGAACACATTTCCGATTGCGGGACCAGTCGCCGCTAGTGCAATCGCAAAGGAGATGGCTAAAAACACAAGAAGCAGCGCGTATTCGACCAACGCCTGACCAGAGGCTTGTCCGCCTGCTGTTTGGGGTGGTTGTGCCGTGTGCTGCAAAAGCTTGCGGCGCAGCGTTTCAAATGTCGATATTTTCATCTTCAGCGACCCTCGCTGATACCAAGAGCGTAAGTACCTCTTCTACCATTTTAATGTTACCGAAGTCCAAGCTTTCATGAGCGAAATAATTGTCAATATGGTGTTTGAAGTCATGTACAAAACCCCACCGTGAGGTGGTATGCTCCACCCATGTTGGGCGCATCTTAACGCGACGGAATTCATTTGACAGGTGTTGAGGAGCGAGTAAAGAGGTGATTTACGATGACAATGGCACAAATTATTGATGGTCAAGTGTTGGCAGACCGAATGCGCGCGCAAGTTGCCGCCGATGCCGCACAGTTCAAATCTGAGCATGGATTCTCACCGGGATTGGGGGTAGTACTGGTGGGAGATAATCCAGCATCAGCACAGTATGTTCGCATGAAGCGCCGTGCATGCGAGAACGCGGGAATCACCTCCATTGGCAAGCTGCTGCCCGCAACTTCGACTCAAGCAGAAGTCGAAACGGCAGTAAAGATGTTAAATGATGATCCTGCAATTCATGGAATTCTGGTGCAACTTCCCATGCCTTCACATATTGACGAGGAAGCGGTTTTGCGCTTGGTCGCGCTGGAGAAAGACGTGGATGGCTTGCATCCGCTAAATATTGGCTTATTGGCGATGAAAGGACGCGATCCGCTCTTTACGCCCGCAACACCAACCGGATGTATGGCACTGCTCGAAGAAGCTGGCGCAAAACTGGAAGGTGCGCGCGCCGTTGTATTGGGGCGCAGTAACATTGTTGGCACACCTGTCGCGCTGATGTTGATGCGCGCGAATGCAACGGTGACGGTTTGTCACAGCCGCACGCGCGATTTACCAGCGCATTTGCGAGAGGCAGATATTGTGATCGCCGCAATGGGCAAGCCAGAATTTGTTAAAGGGGATTGGTTGAAGCCCGGCTCAATTGTGATTGATGTGGGCACGAACAAGATTGATGATCCCTCGGATCCACGAGGCTACAAGTTTGTGGGAGATGTGGAGTTTTCCACAGCGTCTAAGGTAGCGCAGGCGATCACGAAAGTTCCGGGTGGAGTCGGTCCAATGACAATTACAATGCTTATGGTGAACACGATGAAAGCAGCACGGCGCTCGGTGGGTGTTCTGGCATAAGGGCATGGATTGCAGTCTATCTGGTCGTATGGCACGGCTGAATCAGGCGTGATACACTGAGTTTTATCTCCAGACCGTTTGATTCGGTGGGAAGCGGCAGCAGACAGCAATATGGCAACTCTCTTTATCAATCGCATTCGTATGCTTGTGACGATGGATGCAGCGCGCCGTGAAATCCCTAACGGCGCGCTGTTTATACGAGATGGCGTGATCGTGGCGGTAGGTATTGAAGCGGATATGCCACCTGAGGCATTCTACGCCGATGAAACGATTAGTTTGTCACACCATGTGGTGATTCCGGGTTTGGTGAACACACATCACCACATGTATCAAACGCTGACCCGCGTTCTTGCCCAAAATGATGAGCTGTTTGGCTGGTTGAGAAGGTTATATCCCATTTGGCAGCAGATGACGGGCGAAATGGTGTACATTTCGGCAAAGTTGGCGATGGCGGAATTAATGCTGTCGGGCTGTACGACATCGAGCGACCACCTGTATATTTTTCCAAATGACTGCAAACTTGATGATGAAATTCGTGCGGCTGCTGAAATAAGGATTCGTTTCCATGCGGCGCGCGGATCAATGAGCGTTGGGGAAAGCAAAGGCGGGCTTCCCCCAGATGATGTCGTTGAGGCGGAAGATGCAATTTTGCGTGATACACAGCGTGTGATTGAAAGCTATCACGACACGAAGCGGTATGCAATGCAGCGAATCGTGGTTGCGCCGTGTTCGCCCTTCAGTGTCAGCCAGAATTTGATGCGTGAGTCTGCCGCACTGGCACGGAGTTATAAAGTTCATTTGCATACGCATCTCGCAGAAAACGCAAACGATGTTGCATACAGCTTGGAAAAATTTGGCTTGCTGCCCGGAGATTATGCAAAAGATGTTGGTTGGGTGGGTCAGGATGTGTGGCACGCTCACTGTGTATGCTTGAATGATCGCGAGATTGGGTTATTTGCGCGCACCAAGACAGGCGTATGTCACTGCCCAAGCTCGAATATGCGGCTCGCGTCGGGGATTGCGCCCGTGCGGAAGCTGCGGGATGCACAAGTAAATGTTGGGTTAGGGGTAGATGGATCGGCATCGAACGACAGCGGGCATTTGCTCGCTGAGGTGCGTCAAGCGATGCTGCTCCAACGTGTGAATGGAAGTACTAGTTCGGCTGGCGGAGTTGTCGGCGGGAATCCTGCGGCGATGAGCGCAAGGGAAGCGTTGGAGATTGGTACATTAGGTGGGGCGGCGGTACTTGGACGTGATGATATTGGCGCGCTCGCACCGGGGATGGCAGCAGACTTCGTCGCGTTTCGTGTGGACACACCTGCCTTTGCCGGAGCGCAGCACGACCTAGTGGCAGGACTTGTTTTCTGCGCGCCATCGAATGCTGATTTGAGCGTGATTAATGGGCAGGTAGTGATACGTGATGGCGTACTGCAAACGGTTGACGTGTCAATGTTGGTTGAGCGACATAATGCGCTGTCACGCCGCTTGCTTCGGGGGGAGGCGTAAACTTTGAAGCACCGCAGTCGCCCGCAGCCGCTGCGAATAGGGGTTCACTGTGCGGTGATTGACGGGAATAATAATGTCGGTTTGCGAATATTGCTGTCTCGGCGCGGTGACTTAAATGTGTGGAGTATTCCCGGCGGACGTTTAGACAGTGGCGAAACGCTGCAAGATTGCGCTGTTCGAGAAGTGCGGGAAGAAACAGGAATCCGCGCGGTGACACTTTATCCGGTCAACCTGTATTACATGCAGGGGTGGCGGCGCATGAACATTTTGTATGCGATGCGTCCGATAGGTGGCGCTTTGCGAAGTAAAACGACGGAGGCGCACGATAATCGCTACTTTCCGGTTGATGAACTTCCAGAGGGAACGTTTTTCGCGGATCGGCTGCATGATATTTGGGAAACAGAGAGACCGTATCCACGTATCATTGAGACCCCTAATCATGAACTGCGCCGGCTGCGGCGCAAGTTTGCGATGCGGTGGATTTATAATCTGGTGAGTGGTCGACCCGAACCGCGTTACCCGGTTTTTCGTGTGTATGCGTCGGCGGTGATTCGCAGTGAGCAGGGGGCGCGTGTATTGGCGCTGCCTGCGGCGCGAAAGTTCAAGTATGCACTGCCGCGACTTCCGTGTCATGGTGAAGCGCCGATTTGGGAGCAATTGGCTGAGATGGTCTATTCTGCGTGCGGAACACTTCCACGCTTGCAGTGGGTAGGTTTGTGGCAAGCGGCACATGCGGATGCAATCGAGTTTATTTTTACGGCAAGCGCACCGGAGTCGGAAACCATTCGCGCGGGGATGTGGGTCGCGCCGCGTTTTGGCGGGTTTGGTGACCGCGATCACCGTTTTGTCGAAAAGGTCATCGCGCACGGGGTGGATCACCCTGTTTGGACAATTTTTCATGACGATAGTGTTCGAGACGGCACGGTGATCCCTGCCGCGAAAAAACAAATCCTTTCCCATAGGAGCCGCAAATGATGACGATGCCAGTACAAGACGGCAGCAGATCAAACAGCTTAGCTGACCGGATCGCCGCTGCGCGTGGGGATACACCTGCCGATTTACTGCTCAGAAACGCGCAGTTGATCAATGTACTGACGGGCGAGATTTACCCGACGGATATTCTCATTCATGCAGGATATGTTATCGGTTTGGGGCAGGGTTATCGTGCCAAACAGGAAATTGACCTGAAGGGGCGGTATGTGTGTCCCGGCTTTATCGACGCGCATGTACATATCGAAAGCAGTTTGTGTACACCGCCAGAGTTTTCACGCGCGGTTTTGGTTCATGGCACAACAACAGTGGTGACAGACCCACACGAAATCGCGAATGTGTTAGGACTGGAAGGCATTCGCTTCATGTTAGAACGGGCGAAGTACGGTCCGATCAATGTGTTTGTGATGGCTTCAAGCTGTGTGCCAGCAACCCATATGGAAACGAGCGGCGCGCGTTTGGAGGCAGAAGATTTAGCCCCGCTCCTGCGAAACCCTTGGGTACTTGGGTTGGCGGAAATGATGAACTATCCCGGCGTGGTGTTTGGTGACGAAAGTGCATTAGATAAGCTGGATGCGTTTAGCGGACACGTAATCGACGGGCACAGCCCCGGCTTGCGTGATAAACAGTTGAATGCTTATGTCGCGTCGGGGATAGGCAGTGACCATGAATGCACGACAGTTGATGAGGCGTTGGAAAAAGTCCGGCTTGGGATGACAATATTGATACGCGAGGGGACGACGACACGCAATCTACGCCCGTTGCTGCCAATGGTTACGCCTAACAATCATCATCGGTTGTGCTTTTGCACGGATGATCGACAGCCCGCCACACTACTCGATGAAGGCAGTATTGACGATATGGTGCGTAAAGCAATTGCTGACGGCATTGATCCGGTCATGGCGATTCGCATGGGGACGATCAATACCGCTAATTGGTTCCGTTTGTATGATCGTGGTGCTGTGGTACCGGGGCGTAAAGCGGATATCGTGGTATTCTCAAATTTGAATGATCTGCGGGCAGAAATGGTGTTTCGGGATGGGGTACTGATCGCGCAAGATGGGGAAGTAGTTCAGCCGAAACCACCATTGCGTCATATCGACCTGCGGAGTTCGATGAACGTGCTGCCCGGCGTACTGGATTTCAGTATTCCGGCGGTTGGCACGCGAATCCGTGTCATTGAAGGTTATGACGATCAGGTTGTGACAGGACATTTGATCGAAGATGCTTTAATCGAAAATGGGTACGCGGTATCAGACACGTCGCGTGATATCCTAAAGATGGCGGTGATCGAACGGCATCAAGCGTCGGGGAACATCGGTAAGGGATTCATTCGCGGATTTGGGTTAAACCGCGGCGCGATTGCGGGTTCAGTCGCACACGATCATCATAATCTGGTGGTGATTGGTGTGGACGACGACAGTATGCGTCTTGCGGCAAACGCCGTGATCGAGATGGGCGGTGGGCTGGCGGCGGTGGATGGGGGGCAAGTGGTGGCATCACTGGCACTGCCAGTTGGCGGCTTGATGACAGAATCGCCGCTGCCTGAAGTTCGCCGCGAGTATGATGTGTTAATCAAGGCGGCACAGGCGATGGGCAGCCCAATGTCTGATCCGTTGATGGGGATGAGTTTTATGGCGCTGGAAGTAATCCCTAGCTTAAAACTAACAGATGTAGGTTTGGTCGATGTGGAGCAATTCCAGATCGTCGATCTGTTCGTGTGATTTCGAAAGGGTTTGGCGTGGACGCACAACAACTGCTTCATGAACTTCGTTCGCTAGCAAACCGCTGGGCGTTGAGGGCGAGAGATTATGCCCGTGAAGCCAAAGAAGCGAAGGACGAAAAACAGGCATCGTATAGTCGCGGATTCGCGGATGGCTATTATAAAGCCGCGACGGAACTCGCAGCGATGCTGCAAGGTGATGCGTCACGCGCAACCGGTACGGTTCGCGCAGCAAACACTGGGGCATCGGGTGGGACGACAGCAGGATCAGGGCAAAACGCAACGGCTTCGCCAATCAACTATGTTTCGGTTTCGCTTGGTGAAATTGTCAACATTTTAGAGTTTGCAGGGGCAAGCCCACGCGATGTGAATGTTCGCCCGGATAAGACGGTATACGCGGTGTTTTCACGATGGGCACCACACAGTGAGAGCGAAAGAGTTGCGATGATCGCGGGAGCAGACCCGCGTATTGTCATTTTGAGTTTTGGTAAGGTAAAGGATTCAAGCGATCCTTACGTAGAATTCGCATTTAAAGAAGGCTAGGTTCAACTTATGACACACGCTCCAAAATCTGTCGATCCAGCCGTGATCGACAGCATTCGCACGCGCACCGCAGCCCAGCGCGAAGACATCATTCAATTTCTGAAAGACCTGTGCGCTATCCCCAGCTACGACAGCAAAATCAAGGATGTGTGCGAACGCGCTGCACAAGAGATGCGGAAGCTCGGCTTTGATGAAGTATGGTTCGACAAGATGGGCAACATCGTCGGGCGGATTGGCGATGGACAGACCAAGCTGCTATACGACAGCCATCTCGATACAGTCGGGATTGGCGACCCTGATGAGTGGGAATGGGATCCGTTCAAGGGGAAGGTAGAGAACGGCATCTTTTTCGCGCGCGGGGCTTGCGATGAAAAGAACAGCACACCGGGCATGATTTACGGGTTGGCGATGGCACGTGATCTCGGTTTGCTGGATGGCTACACAGGATACTACTTCGGCAACATGGAAGAGTGGTGCGACGGAATCGCGCCGCACTCGCTGGTGGAAAGCGAAGGGATTCGCCCGGATTTTGTTGTGGTAGGCGAACCGACCCGTATGCAGGTGTATCGGGGGCATAAAGGGCGTGTCGAGATGCAGGTAGTTGCTAAGGGAAAAAGCGCGCACGCGGCGAGCAACTTCTTGGGCGACAATGCAATCTACAAACTCCTGCCAATCATCGAAGCGATTAGCAAACTTGAACCTGAATTGGGCGATGACCCGTTCTTAGGGCATGGGCGCATTACGGTGACGGATATGCATGTAAAAACTCCGAGCATCAATGCTGTTCCCGATGAGGCGACAATCTACATTGACCGCCGCGTGACCTTTGGCGAAGACCCACTACGTGAACTGGAGCGGATCAAGCAGATTATTGGGAATCGAACAGATATTGAAGCGTCGATCCTATTCTACGATGATCCCAGCTATACGGGATTTGTGTTCCCACTGGACAAGATTTATCCCGCGTGGGCGCTGCCGGAAGATGACCCCTATGTGCAAGCGGGTGTTCGCGCGGGCGATCTGCTGTGGGGAACACCGCTGCCGACGGGTAAGTGGGATTTCTCGACGAATGGGACGTACTGGATGGGTAAGGCGGGAATTCCGAGCATTGGGTTTGGCCCGGGCGATGAAATCCACGCGCATACGGTGATTGACCAAGTGCCGCTTGAGGACGTAGTGAAGTCCACTGAGTGGTATGCACTGCTGCCGGGACTGATTCGTAGGTAGAGGCTTCGCGTGAAGGGTTAAGAAAACGACGAAGAATTGTCGTCCATGTCCTTTGATGTCCGAAGTGTTACACTCAATAGTTTGGGAAGTATTGAGAAGTTGGGATTCACAAACTTTTGAGTGAAAAGCGTCGCCGTGATAAGGGGGACATTGAAGGAGAATCACCATGATCATGATCACAGGCACGATGAATGTTGAGCCTGACCAGCGCGACGAATTCTTACGGTTCGTGCGAGGGCTTGTGCCAGCGGAACGCCAGAAACGGGGCTGTTTGCAGTTTTCGATTTATGAAGATGTGACCACGCCCAACAGTTTTCTCATGCTAGAACAATGGGAAAGCCGGGAAGCATTGGATGCACACATGGAGAGCGATGACTTTGAAGCGAATGACGTGCTGCTGGCGAGCTTCTTGATCGAAGACCCGGTTTTCGATGAATACGAGTTTGATTAGCATTCACTTTTCATAGGAGCAACGTAAGATGCAAACCGATTTGCGGAATCGTGACCTGATCACGACGCAAGAATGGACACGCGATGAAATCGATACACTGTTGGATGTCGCGTGGGATTTGAAGCGCAAACGCGCATTGGGCGAGCCTCATGCGTATTTGCGTGATAAGGTACTGGCGATGCTGTTCTTCTTCACCAGCACGCGAACACGCGCCAGCTTTGAAGCGGGTATGGCACAATTAGGCGGTCACGCGCAGTTTATTGACAGCGAAACGACGCAGATCAGTCACGGGGACACGGCGAAAGAAATCGGGGAAATTCTGGGTCGCTACTGCGACGGGATCGCGATTCGTCAATGCGATTGGAAATTCGGCAATCAGTATATCCGTGAAGTGGCAGCCGCCAGCCGCGTGCCAGTGCTGAACATGCAAGACGACATTTATCATCCGTTCCAGATTTTGGCGGATTTGATGACGATTCAGGAGCGGTTTGGGCGCGATTTGCGGGGGCGCACGATCAACGTGAGTTATGCGTATGCTTCGAGCTATCAGAAGCCGTTGAGCGTGCCGCAAGACTTGATCCTAATGATGACACGTTTTGGCATGAATGTGCGTTTGACGCATCCTCCCGAATTTTCGTTGATGCCCGACATTGTGGAGCAGGCGAAAGAGAACAACAAGAAAAGCGGCGGCTCGTTTGAAATTCTGGATGACTTTGACGCAGGCTTCAAAGACGCGGATATTGTGTATCCGAAGTCATGGGGCTGCTGGATGACGACTGAGGACAAGAACGAAAGCAAGGCGATTGGCAGTAAATACACGGACTGGATCACGGATTCGCGGCGGATGGCGCTGGCGAAGGAACATGCGATCTACATGCACTGTTTGCCCGCTGACCGCAACATCGAAGTGACTGACGAAGTGATTGAAGGTCCGCAGAGCGTGGTGTATGACGAAGCGGAAAATCGGCTGCACGTGCAAAAGGCAGCGATGGCGCTAACGATGCGGTCGTAACCGAGCCACTGTTGGGTTTGGGCACGGCGCGCAGTTAGGTCCGTAAGATAGCGTAGAGTCGTTTATTTAGGGCGGACGCGCAGAAAGGGTTGTCTGTAGTTGTAAATACGTCGTGCGATGTGCTGCCGTAAGCTCAGAACCTGGTTTCGCTCAGGCTACGAGAAGCGCATCGGCTGAAGCGGGCTTGTAAAGCGGCTGAAAGTGAATATGTGTCAAACATTGGACGTATGAAGATTTTCTGTGGCGGGCGCGTCGCGACGCGCCCCTACAAATGGTATGTTTGCGAGAGAGTGGGTTCGATCATACGCCGACGTAAGCGGACAGACAACTACGGACAAGCCTAGAAGCGCGTCCCTACAAACGACTTTCTTCTCGTAGGGACGACACATGCGTCCAAACGATGGGTTTTGGGCGCGGGCACGTGTGGGCACGGCACGGACGGAACAAGTTCCGCGTGCCCCTACAGATAAGACTTGTTATACAATAGAGGGAAAGGGGCGCGGGAATGCGAATTAGTTCGCTCGCGCCCTTGTTTGTCTGAAGGCGATTCTATGCTGTATTAAATGAACGATTCATCAGGCGAGCGACAGGCGAAACAAGTTTCGCACGGGTCGCCCCTACAAAAGATTGGAAACTGATCGGTTTTTCTGTAAAGGTATTTTATGCCTACTAAACTTGCTGCCGTCGCGATTGGCGGAAATTCTCTGATTCTTGACCCAAAACATCCTGAAATTAGCCATCAATGGGATGCGGTGCGTGTGACGTGTGAACATATCGCGGGTTTGATCGCTGAAGGCTGGAATGTGGTGATTACACACGGGAACGGTCCACAGGTGGGGTATATCCTGCGGCGTTCAGAACTGGCGGCGCACGAAGTTCATACTGTACCGCTGGATTTGATCGTTGCGGATACGCAAGGCGCAATCGGGTATATGCTGCAACAATCGTTGGATAACGCGCTGCGCCGTTTGGGGATCAACCGGACGATTTTGACAGTGGTGACACAAGTGCGGGTTGATCCCGATGATCCAGCGTTCAAAAACCCGAACAAGCCGATTGGTGGGTTTATGGATGAAGCAGGCGCGAAAAAGTTTCGTGATGAAGGTTGGACAGTTGTTGAGGATGCGGGGCGCGGGTATCGCCGCGTAGTAGCATCGCCCAAGCCGATTGCGATTCAAGAGATCAACGCGATTCGCGCGCTGATCATGAATGATTACATCGTGATCGCGGTTGGGGGCGGGGGTGTTCCGGTTGTGCGTGATGAGCAGGGTGATTTACACGGGGCATTCGCTGTGATCGACAAAGACCGCGCAAGCAGCTTGATCGCGCAGACACTGCGCGCAGACCTGTTTGTGATTTCGACAGGTGTGGAGAAGGTGGCGATCAATTTCAATAAGCCGAACCAGCGGTTTCTCGACCAGATGACGCTGCGCGAAGCGGCGCAGTACATGGCGGAAGGGCATTTCGCGCCGGGGAGTATGCTGCCGAAGATTGAAGCGGCGGTTGAGTTTGTGCGGATGGGTGGTCCAGTGGCGATCATTACTGATCCGCCGAACTTGGCGCGGGCGCTGCGGGGCGAAACGGGGACGCGGATCGTGCCGGGATAAAGAAAAAGATAGGTATTCACCGCAGAAGTGAAATTGGGAAAGTTTTTTGTTTTTTCCTGCGAACCTCTCCCCCCGTCCCCCTCCCCGAATTCAGGGAGGGGGTGGCTCGCGTATTGAGACGGAGATGAAGTCATAAGTCAGTTATTTAGTCATGATCACTGAGACGCAGAGAAAAGACTTGTAGTGGGCGGTGTACGGTTGATTTTTGACGTTGGCAGAGCAGAGCAGTGATTCATGGCAGATGTGTTGAAGTTGAAGTGTTCGGTGTGCGGGTTGGAATACAGCCCTGATGAAGTGATGTATACCTGTCCGACATGCGGGCAAGTGGGTACGGTTGATGTGCTGTACAACTACGATGCGCTTAAGCACGTACTGGATCGTGATGAGTTGAGCGGAAGTCCGGTTCAGTCGATGTGGCGGTATCGTGATTTGCTGCCGCTGCCGGGGTACGCGACTGTGCCACCGCTGCGCGTGGGAAATACGCCGATGTATGAAGCGCCACGCCTAGCAGGTGAACTCGGTTTGGCGGCGGCATGGGTGAAAGATGATGGCGCGAATCCTACGGGGTCGTTGAAAGACCGCGCAAGCGCGATGATCGTGGCGCGGGCAAAGGCACACGGAGTCACCACGGTGAGTACCGCCAGCACAGGCAACGCGGCGGCGGCACTAGCGGGGATCGGCGCGTCTGCAAGCGGGATGAATATCATCATCTTTGTCCCCGCCGCCGCGCCAGAGGCGAAGATCGCACAATTATTGGTCTATGGTGCGAGGGTGCTGTTGGTCGAAGGCACGTATGATGTGGCGTTTGACCTGTGCTATGCGATGTGCGTACAAGAAGGATGGTACTGCCGGAATACGGGAATCAACCCGTACACGATTGAAGGCAAAAAGACCGCCGCGTTTGAAATCGCGGAAGCGTTTAATTGGGATGTGCCGGATGTGGTGGTCGTGAGTGTGGGGGATGGCAATATCATCGCGGGGGTGCATAAAGGATTCTACGATCTGCTGCATATGGGATGGATAACAAGGATTCCGCGCTTGATTGGTGTACAAGCACAAGGAAGTTCACCGCTTGTTCATGCATGGGAAAACGGGATCAACGCTGTTGATATGCAGCCAGTCGAAGTAAGCACGATTGCCGACAGCATATCGGCGGGGCTGCCGCGTGACCGGGCGAAGGCGCTGCGGGCGGTTCGTCAAACAGGCGGGGCGTTTGTCGCTGTGCCGGATGACGAGATTATCGCCAGTATTCCAGCGCTAGCGCGGGCGACGGGGGTGTTCAGCGAGCCGTCGAGCGCGGTGGTTTACGCGGGGGCACGACGTGCAGTAGAATTGGGGTATATTCGCCCTGATGAACGTGTGGTCTTCCTCTTGACGGGTAACGGACTGAAAGATGTAAAACGCGCGCAAGAATCGGTTGGGAAGGGGATGAGAGTCGCCCCGACACTGGATGCGGTTCGCCATGCGCTGCAAATGGAAACGAGATGACCAGACCAACTTACTCTATCATCGCCCCAATATACAACGAAGAAGGCAATATCCCACTGCTTTATGAGCGCATCAAGGATGTGATGCAATCGACAGGTGAACCGTGGGAATTGATTTGTGTGAACGATGGCAGCAAGGATCGTTCACTTTCGATGTTGGAAGAACTAGCGGGACAAGATTCGCGCGTGAAGGTGATCAATTTCGCACGGAATTTTGGACATCAAACTGCGGTGACAGCGGGGATCGATCATTCGTCGGGGAAGGCTGTTGTGCTGATTGACGCAGACCTACAAGACCCGCCGGAATTGATTCTTGACATGATTGAACGCTGGAAAGCGGGCTATCACGTCGTGTACGCGGTGCGCGAGAAGCGGTTAGGAGAAAGTCAGTTCAAACTGCTGACAGCGAAACTGTTCTATCGGCTGATCTACCGGATCACAGATGTGGATATTCCGGTGGATACGGGCGATTTTCGGTTGATGGATGAAAAAGTTGTCGAAGTATTGAAGGTGATGCGCGAACACAATCGGTTCATTCGCGGGATGACAAGCTGGGCGGGTTTCAAGCAGACAGGCGTAAAATATACGCGGCAAGCACGTCACAGCGGGGAAACGAAGTATCCGCTGAAAAAGATGATCCGCTTTGCGATGGACGCGATCACGAGCTTTAGCTATTTCCCGCTTCAGATCATGATCTATGTGGCGGCGGTGCTTGGCGTACTGGCGCTGCTGGCGATTCCGGTGGTGGCGATTTTGCGGGCGCTGGATGCGAGCTTTTTCGGCGGACAAGCGACGACAATCATTTTGCTGCTGCTGATGAGTTCGTTCCAGTTGTTCTTTTTGTTCATTCTAGGACAGTATCTGGCACGTGTGTATGATGAAACTCGTGACCGTCCATTGTATGTGGTGGCATCGCGGCACGGATTCGATGACATTCACGGAGTCGCGCCGCCGCTGTACTGGATCAACGCGCGGCATAATTGGACTCTACCGGATGCGCCTGCCGATGACACATCGCCTACTGTGACCGTCGTTGAGGCGAATAAGAGCGAAAATACCAAAGGGTAAGTCGCATGAGCGGGCAGGACGATTTGGAAGCGGTTAAGCGTTACCGTGAACTCGTGCTGGCGTATGAAGCACTCGATGAGGAAATCGACGAATATATCAAGGCACGTGGCGGTGGAAGCGCTGCGGAGGGCGTTGATGAGATGTCGCCTGATGAGATCGTGCATTACCGCGATTTGTCGCGGCGACGCGATGATTTGCTCAACGAGATGCGGATATTGGAGCAAGAACTCCATTTAAATGAAGATGATGACAGTGCATCGGCGGATGGTTGAGCGCGGACGCGCCGGGAGAAACAAGTTTCTCTCGCGTCCCTACAAACACATGCGATGCGCGCAATGATTTGGCAGCGCGTGTCCATACAAGACAGAATGAGGTTTTGAAGTGATTACCGGACCTACTTTTGAAGAAATGCTGCATCCGAACAAGATCGCGCCGCATATTCGCGCGAAGGCGACGGCAGCACGGCGTGATAATCCGCTTGACCCGATCAACTTGTTCAACATTTCGTGGCGGGATGAAAATAACGAAATTTATCATCTTGTACTGCCCAAAGAACTGACGGGAGTCGATGCGGAAATTGTTGTGCTGTACGCGAAGAATTTTCCGTCGGGGAGTCACAAGGTTGGCGCGGCGTATTCGGTGCTGCTGGAAAAAGTGCTGTTTGGCGACGTTGACCCGCAAGTTCATACGCTGGTGTGGCCTTCGACAGGCAACTATGGCATTGGCGGGGCATGGGTTGGTGGGCGTATGGGCTGTAAAAGTCTCGTCGTGCTGCCAGAAGGCATGAGCCGTGAACGCTTCGAGCGAATCGAGAGCTATGGCGCGCATGTGATCAAGACGGTGGGGAGCGAAAGCAACGTCAAAGAAATTTATGACGAAACTCACCGGTTACGCAAGAGCGACCCGAATATTCGCATATTGAACCAGTTCGAGCAGATGGGGAACTATCGTTTTCACTATCATGTGACAGGGAATACGGTGGTTGAACTGGCGAGTGAACTGCATCAAAAGGGGATCGGCAACGGAAAGATCGCGGCGTTTGTGTGGGCACCGGGAAGCGGTGGGACAAATGCAGCGGCTGACCGTATCAAACAGGTGTTCCCGGATGCGCGCAACGTGGGTCTGGAGCCGATCCAATGTCCGACGCTGTACAACAACGGCTACGGCGCACATGATATTCAGGGGATTGGCGATAAGCACGTCACATGGATTCATAACGTGCTGAACATGGATGCGCTGATGTGCATCGACGATATGGAATGCAAGAAGGGGTTGCAACTTCTCGCTGAGCCGGAAGCGCGCAAGGTGCTGGTCACGCGCTATGGCGTGGACGAAGCGATTGTCGAGAAAATGAGTACGCTGTTTGGCATCAGCGGGATATGCAATGTGCTTGGTGCGATAAAAACGGCGAAGTTCTACAAGTTTGGCAAAGGCGACGTGATCGTCACTGCTGCGACGGACAGCCTTGACCGGTATTATTCGGTGATGGATGACATGGCGGCACAGTTTGGCAGATTGGATGAAGCCGCGGCAGTTGGTCGTGTGGAAGGGATTTTCCATGCGGTACGGACAGATTGGACGCTGCTTGGTACGCCGGACGTGCGCCAACGCTGGCACAATTTGAAGTACTACACATGGGTCGAGCAGCAGGGCAAGACAGTTGAGGAATTGGACGCGCAGCGTAACCCCGAATGGTGGATCGCGCATCAACAGCGTGTGGCGGAAATCGACGCGAAACTGATAGATGCGCGGGAGAATCAACTGGCAAAGGCGTAGTCCATGTACCCCGAAGACCGGGTGCTTATTGGGGTGATCAAAAGCAAGCGCGATTTGACGTTCCTTCGGAACGATCATTGGTATCGGATTCCACAGGAAGTCTTTCCGCGTGGTGTGCATACCGAATATCTGGGCTTCTTCTTGAGTGGGAGTGTATTTCAGGAACAGAGCGGCGCTGTGCACTATTACGCGCCGTATCGTGGGGTGGAACTGCGCTATCGCAGAGAGTTGATCCCCACACAACCGATGCATACACGCGCTAACAAGGTATATTACAAGATCGCACTGGGGGATGTACTCGTGAAGTCCCCCCCGATTGTGAATACCACCAAACGCGCGTTTTCGTTCATCTTCACGACGTGGGATCGGTTCGTGGAGGCGACGAGTATTCCTGACCTATACAGCGAATCTGAGCATTATGTTGACCGCATTTACCACGCACTACGGGAGCGGGGAATCACCCCGACGCGAACGTGGGAGAATCAGAACAAGGGTGATCCGCTTGCGCCATCGCTGAATATCCTGTGCCAGACTGGGGCGGTGGTGGCTTCGCCAATGCCCGCCAGCGGGGCGGTGTATATGGATGCACAAAAACCCGAAGATGCAATTTTGAATGAGATTCTGATGTTGATCGCGCAGAATGGGGGCGCGGTGACGCTCAATGTGCCTGTGGATGGGTTGTAGAAAAACGAGCACAGTGCGGCGGACGCGCAGCGGCGCGTCCCTACAGATAAGATGTTGCACGATGTTGCACGTGAAGGTGTGCCATGCTGATCATCAACGCGAACGTTGTCACGGGAATCTTTGAGAAGATTTTGAGCGATCACGCTCTGTATATTGATGGTGGGGTGATTCGTGAACTAGACCGCACGCGGGCGCTGATTGAGAAGTATCCGCATGAGGAACGAATCGACGCGCGTGGGCAGTATGTGATGCCGGGAAATGTGTGCGCGCATACGCATTTCTACGGAGCGTATGCACGAGGTATGGCGATCCCCGGTGAAGCACCGCGCGATTTCCCGGAGATTCTCACGCGCTTGTGGTGGAATTTGGATAAGGCACTGGACAAAGACAGCGTGCGCGCGAGTGCGCTGGTATGCCTTGTGGATGCAATCAAGCATGGAACGACAACATTGTTCGATCACCATGCAAGCCCGAATTTTATCGACGGCAGTTTGGATGTGATCGCGGATGCGGTAGATCAAGCAGGACTGCGAGCGGTATTGTGTTATGAAGTGACGGACCGCGACGGAATCGACAAGGCGGAGGCTGGAATCGCTGAGAATGTGCGGTTCCTACGGAAGTATGCCGATCACCCGCGTATTGGCGGGATTTTTGGATTGCACGCGAGTTTGTCACTGAGCGATGACACGCTGCGTAAATGCACAGATGCAGCGGCGGATGCAAACGATGCAGGGTTTCACATCCATGTAGCTGAACATGAAGCCGATGAACTAGACAGCATTGAGAAGTATGGGCAACGGGTGGTGCATCGGCTTGACGAATTCGGCATTTTAGGGACGGGCACGATTTTGGTGCATTGTGTCCATGTGGACGACAGGGAAATCGACTTGATCGCCCAGACAGGGACGACGGTCACACATCAGCCGCGCTCGAACATGAATAATGCAGTAGGTGCGATGGCACTGGAAAAGCTGCTTGATCGCAACATCTTCGTGTGTTTGGGGAACGATGGCTTTAGCAACGCGATGTGGGAAGAATGGAAAGCCGCGTATTTTCTGCATAAGGTTGTGAATCGCGATCCGCGAAGGGCAAACGGGGCGGATATTGCCCGTATCGCCATAAACAACAATACGTCGCTGGCTCTGGATTGGTTTGAGGGCATCAACGGAGTTGAAGTAGGCGCGGCGGCAGACTTGATCTTTGTGGATTATCACCCATTTACGCCCGTGACCAGTGGGAATTTGCCATGGCACATCATCTTCGGTTTTGAATCTTCGATGGTGACGACGACAATTTGCGATGGGAAAGTATTGATGCGTGATCGCCAATTGATCACATTAGATGAGAAGCGAATCGCGGAAGAAGCGATGGCACTTGCGCCGGGAGTGTGGGAACGGTATTTACGGTACGCGCAGGGAATGTGATGCGAGGATTTCGTTAAGTGAAGGGCGTAAATGCGCTACAATCGCGCGTTTGCAGATGTACTACAATGCAGGTGGTTCTCATAGGATAACGGTATGACCGATACAGAACGCACATTGATTACCGTCGCGGTATTGGGCGGTACGGGTAAAGAAGGCAGTGGTTTGGCGGTTCGGTGGGCATTGAACGGCTACCGTGTGATCATTGGATCGCGTGATGCCGAACGCGCTAAGCAGCGTGCGGCGGAATTGAATCAAGAATTGGGCGGAGATTATCTAACAGGGGCGGCGAATGTCGATGCCGCCGCAGAAGCGGATCTCGTGGTGTTGAGCGTACCATATGCTGCACATCACGCGACGTTGGAAGGCGTAAAAGATCAACTGCAAGGTAAGGTGCTAGTGGACATCACTGTGCCGCTTGCGCCCCCGAAAGTGCGAACCGTGCATTTGCCGGAAGGAAAATCTGCCGCGTTGGAAGCCCAAGCCTTGTTAGGCGAGGGCGTGAAAGTGGTGTCAGCGTTCCAGAATGTGAGTTATGAGAAGCTGACTGATCCTACCAGTGAAGTGCAGTGTGATGTGCTGGTGACGGGTAACGATGAACAGGCGAAAGCGGATGTGATTCGCCTTGTGGAAGCAGCGGGGATGCGCGGCTTTGACGCGGGGCTGCTGCCGAACTCGATTGCGGTTGAGGCATTGACTCCGGTGCTGCTCTATTTGAATAAGAAATATGGTGGTCACGGGGCAGGAATTCGCGTGACGGGATTGCCGTAAGTTGTGAACGCGACAGAACCGGTAAGGATGCAATTGACGGCGCTGCCCGGTCTGCCGATGGTGCAGCCGGGTGATGATCTCGTTCCAATTCTGTTGGCGGGGTTAGAACGGGCGGGATTGACGCTGACCGATAGTGATGTGCTGGTGGTCACGTCCAAGATTGTGTCGAAGTCTGAGAACCGGTTTGTGTGGCTGAAGGATGTCCAGCCAAGCGAACGGGCGCTAGAACTGGCGGCGCAAACAGGCAAAGACGCGCGCATCGTTGAACTGACGCTTCGTGAAAGCACAGCGGTATCACGAGTGGCATTGGGGGTTCTGGTCGTGCGGCATCGGTTGGGATTTGTATCAGCAAACGCGGGAATCGATCAATCAAATTTGGACGGCGGAGAGGATCGCGTACTGCTGCTGCCAAATGATCCCGACGCAAGCGCGCGGAAAATTCGGGATGCGCTGTTCACAGCGACAGGGGCGAAGATCGGTATCGTGATCAGCGATTCACATGGGCGACCCTTTCGGATGGGGAATGTCGGTGTGGCGATTGGCGCGGCGGGTTTGCCAGCACTGCTCGATTTGCGGGGTAATCAAGACCTGTTTGGGCGCGTCCTGAAGATCAGCATACAGGGATATGCGGATATGATCGCATCGGCGGCGGGGCTGCTGACCGGAGAAGGGGCGGAAGGTCTGCCCGTGGTGCATCTTCGCGGGTTGAAATATCCCCCGATTGATGGGCGTGCAGCGGAGTTAAATCGCCCGCCGGAGCAGGATTTGTATCGATAGAGGTGTTGAAGGTTGTGCTTCTCCAATTAATGGGCGACCCGGACGGAATGGTCGATACTTCGCATCGCGTTTCGTTGGGCGCGCCTACAGGAAAACGGCACACTCGTCGAATGTGACTACATTGGGATGAATGGTTTGGTGGGGGAATATGATTTGCTGCTCACGCGGCGTTCGATCCGGCGATATACGGATCGCGCGGTGGAACGTGAGGTAATCGAGCGTGTAATTAGGGCGGCGATATGGGCACCATCGGCGCATAATCGACAGCCTGCGCGATTCGCGGTGCTGACAGATACGGCGCGCAAAGAGGCACTCGCGGCGGCGATGGGCGCGCGTTTGCGGCATGATCTAGAAGCGGATCATGTGCCGGAAAGCGTGATTGTGGCGGACACGGCGCGTTCGTATGCGCGGATCACGGGCGCACCCGTGGCGGTTGTATTGTGTCTAAGCATGGTAGACATGGATCGGTATCCTGATGAGAAGCGCAGCACGAACGAGTATTTGATGGCAGTGCAGAGTACCGCGATGGCGGGGCAAAATTTGCTGCTCGCCGCGCACGCGCACGGCTTGGGCGCGTGTTGGATGTGTGCGCCACTTTTTTGCCCGGAAGTCGTGCGCGAATCGCTGGAACTGCCGGATGATTGGCAGCCACAAGCGTTAATCACGATAGGATACCCTGCCGAGCAGAAAGACAAAACTCGGTTTGGGATAGAAAAGAGTGTTGTGTGGCGTTAAATAAGATAGACAAGCGAGTCGTCGCGCTTGTGGGTGGGGTCGGTGGGGCGAAAATGGCGCACGGTTTGGCGCAAATTCTGCCGCCGGAACATCTCACAGTGATTGTAAACACAGGCGATGATTTCTGGCATTATGGATTGAGAATCTGCCCCGATCTTGACACAGTGATGTATACGCTGTCGGGGTTGGTGGATAAAACGAATGGTTGGGGCGTGGGCGGTGATACGACAACTACGCTCGCCGCGCTGACGCGATATGGCGAACAACCGTGGTTTCGCTTGGGCGATCAAGATATGGCGACTCATTTGCTGCGCTCGGAAGGGCTGAGGCGCGGGGAATCGCTAACACAGGTGATGGCGCGGCTGACGAAAAACTTGGGAATCGCTCATCCAGTTTTGCCAATGACGGATGCCGAAGTCCCGACGATGATTGATACCGTAGAGTATGGCGAACTTGAGTTTCAGGTGTATTTTGTTAAGCATCGGTGGCAGCCGACGGTCAAAGGGGTTCGGTATGCGAACATCGAGCAAGCGACGGTGACAGCGGAAGTTCGAGAGGCTATTGAAGCGGCGGATATGGTGCTGTTCGCGCCGTCAAACCCATGGCTGTCGGTTGCGCCGATTTTGAATGTTCCCGGTATGCGGAGTCTGCTGTTGGCGCGGGATATTCCACGTGTGGCGGTCAGCCCGATTGTCGGCGGTCAGGCGATTAAGGGTCCTGCGGCGAAAATTATGGCAGAATTAGGGTATGACGATATTTCGGCGCGGACAGTTGCGGCGTTCTATGCAGATGTAATCAATGGATTTGTGTATGATGCGCGTGATGCTGATTTGCGGCTTGAGGTGAGTCTTGGGGGAGTGCGAACGGTCACGTTTGATACAGTGATGACGACAGAGGCGCATCGAGCACGACTGGCGACAGAAATTCTTGAGTGGGTCGAAAAAGAATGGGTGGGCGTAACATGAGTGTATGGGTGATTATCCCGGTGAAACCGCTGGTACGGGCAAAAAGCCGATTATCGGTGGCGCTCACTCCAGAGCAGCGGCAGCAGCTTGCCGAATCGTTGATGCGCCACACCATTCAAGTGGTGAAACCGATTCCACAGGTGGCGGGTGTGCTGGTGATTAGCCGTGACACCAAGGCGCTGTCGATTGCGCGAGAAGCGGGCGTACATACTGTTCAAGAAAGTGGCGCGCCGGAGCTAAATCACGCGCTGATGCGGGCGACTCAAGTAGTGAGCGGGATGCGCGGCGAAGCAGTGCTGATTCTGCCTGCAGATTTGCCTCTGCTGGCGGCAGAGGATATTCTGAGCATGATCGCACTGGGGCGCGAAGATAATACCATGGTGATCGCTACAGACCGCGCGGAAGATGGCACGAATGCGATGCTGACTCGCCCGCCGGGATTGATTCGCTATGCGTATGGGCAGGGGAGCTACCGGCGGCATATTGCGTTGGCGGAAGATGTGGGCGCAACTGTAAAGACGTATTCGAGCGAACGGCTGATGTTAGACATTGACGTTCCGGAAGATTTGGAAAATTACTACCGGATGTCGGCGGGCAACACGGCGATCCCGTTGTTGGAGATGGCATCGAGTGGGTTGATGCTGAATACGCTTTCTACTAAGAGTGCTGCGCCGAAGATTTCAAGCAGTGGCGCGGGATCGCAAGGATAAGCCAACGGGGTGTTTTTAAGAGAGTTTTTACACTGGAGTTTTGATCATGGCAGATAGAGTTGCGCTGTATTTGCAAGATGCACACCCACTGCAAGATGCAATCAAGTATGTGCAGTATGCCGAACAGCGCGGTTTTGAGGCTGTGTGGCAAGCGGAAAGCCGTTTAGTACGTGACGCGATTGTGCCGATGGCGGCATTCGCGGCGACAACCAGCCGCATCAAGATTGGGTCGGGGGTGATCAACAATTGGACGCGCAACGCGGCGATTATCGCATCAACGTTTTTAACGCTGGATGATCTCGCGCAAGACCGGATTATTTTGGGTATTGGCGCGTGGTGGGATCCGCTGGCATCGAAGGTGGGTATCAACCGGACGAAACCTCTATTGGCGATGCGCGAAGTGGTCACAACGGTTCGTGATTTGTTGGCGCGCAAGCGAGTGACGTTTCATGGGGAATTCGTTCATTTGACGGATGTGGAACTTGACGTGGTGCATGGGCGTAAAGAACCGCGCAACGTGCCGATTTACATCGGGGCGACAGGTCCGCAAATGATGGCGCTGACGGGCGAGATCGCGGATGGGGCAGTGCTGAATTATCTGGTGTCTCCGAAGTACAACGAAGGCGCGTTGGAACAACTGGAGATTGGCGCGCGCAAGGCGGGACGTTCGTTGGACGAAATTGACCGTCCACAGTTGGTGGTGTGTTCGGTAGATAATGATCGCAAAAAGGCGCTCGATGGGGCGCGCAAGTTGGTCACGCAGTACTTGGGACAGCAGCCGCACATTATGAAAGCAAGCGGTGTAAGTCAAGAACTGCTGGACGAGATCGCACAAGTGTTGACGTGGCCCGCTACAGAAGAACAAATTCTTGAAGCGATGCAGCTTGTGCCTGACGATGTGGTGCAGATGATTACGGCAAGCGGAACGCCGGAAGAAGTGCGGGCGAAAGTGCGCGAATATGTGGCATATGGCGCAACCTGTCCAATTTTGTACCCGTTGGGCGAGGATGTACGTTTGATGATCGATACGTTTGCGAACGGTTACAGCAGCTAAGGGCTGCTGAATATCAATATGAAAGCAATTTTGAGGCGCACACCTGCATTGATCGTGCTGGTGTGCGCTTTTTGTACCCTTTGGGTGACGCTGCGCTATGTGCAAGCAAATTTGAGCGTCACAGGCGGCGAGTATGTCCTCATGCCGCTGGACGATGCGTATATTCACTTCCAGTATGCGCGGCAGATTGCGGCGGGTGAATTCTATGTGTATAACCCCGGTCAGCCGCCTACGAGTGGGGCGACGAGCTTTCTGTACCCCTATGTACTGGCAGTTGGATATTTGCTCGGTTTTCAGGGCTTGAATCTCGGCGTGTGGGCGCTGATCGTCGGCGGTGTGGCGCTGCTTGGTTCGTTGTTATTGGCATATCAGATCACGGTGAGGCTCACAGGGAAGCGGTGGGTATCGCTTGGTGTGCCTGTATTGATGGCGTTGCACGGTTTGACAACTTGGCATTTCATGAGTGGGATGGAAACGGGATTGGCGATTCTGTTCACGCTGGCGGTGGTGAACGCGCTGGTGGGATCGGATGTGCGCGGCGTGGGTGTATTTGGGGCGATGCTGACGATTACTCGCCCCGAAGGGGCAATATTGGCGGTGATCGCGGTGGGGGTGATGGGGATTGGAAAGATAATCTCACTCCGAACCCCTCACCTTCGTGACGAACCCCACCCTCAGCCCCTCACCGAATTTAGGGAGGGGAGTCAGACTCGCCGTGTTCGCGGTCCGTCCCGAATTCGGGAAGCAGAGAAGAAGGCTCGACATTCCGACGCACTGCAAGGGGACACGCCAACAATCATGGAAAATGGAGGGTGCGATGTATCGCGCCCCTACAGTGCAGGGAAGTTTGTTGGGGTGTGGTGGTTGGTTTTGCCCGTGATAGCTTTGGGTGTGCAGCCGTTGGTCAATGTGATTGTGACAGGCTCGGCGGTGGCGACAGGGAATGCGGCGAAATCCCTGTTTGGGATGATCCCGCCGGATATGGGCGTGATCGCGGGGCGGATTGGCGAGAATTTCATCCGCATGTGGAGGGAGTTTGTCACATTCGGCGGGGTTGAATCGCACGCGATGTTTGGGCTGCAACTTCTGGTGATGGGAAGTGCTGCCACATTGGTGATGATTTTGATGAAGGCCGGAAGCGGAGACACACGAACGGGCAGCATCTATGCCGCCCCTAAGCGGATTGCGGTTGGATTGATGATGTGGGCGGTGGGGTTTACGCTGGCGATTGCAACATTGGATACCGCGTTCTGGCATTTCAAGCGGTATCAGATGCCGCTGATCGCCCTTTTTTTTCCGCTGGGTACAGCGGGTGTGGTGTGGGTGTCAAGCTATGTTCGCGCTGTTGAGCGCTACATCCCGCTTGTTTTTATGGTGGGGATGTTGGTGATCATCGGTGCAGCAAGCGGAACGATGTTCGCTGCATACACGCTCAACGTGGGGTATGTAAACGCACAACCGTATCAAATGGCGGTGTGGCTGCGCGAGAACGCACCGGACGATGCCGTGATCGCTGTGCATGATGTGGGGATGATGCGGTATTTGGGCGGTCACACAACGCTGGATATGGTGGGATTGACGACACCGGGCGCAGCGGAATACTGGCGAAATGGCCCCGGTTCGATAGGTGAATTTCTTCTGCGCGAACAACCGGACTTGATCGCCGCGTATGGTGAAGGTCACGGCTTAGGATTGGGGTATCTGCAAAATACGGATTTATACGCGCAAGCGTTGGCGCAGTATACCGTCGAGCCTGATCCGGTGTTTAACGTGGCACTGGCAGCAGCGACACAGGGGATTTATCAGCCGAATTACGAAATTGTGCCGCATCAACGTGATTTGGACGCGCTTCCGAGCTTATATCCTGATGTGTTTTCAAGCATGAACTGGGTGTCGTCGCTGAATGTGGCGGACTTGGAGAGTGAACGCGATAAAAGGTATCGCTGGTCAAATCAATCGCAGATTGGCGGGTTTCCAACTGAATTCTTCATGTTTCAAACGGTAGGCTGTGAATTTTTTACCTGCCGTGTGATGGATGGTGGTCGGCGCATCAACGGGGAAGAACGGTTCATGATGCGGGCGCGGGTTGGCGAGGATTCGGTATTGGTGTCGCGGATTCACGCGGTCAACCGGGGAACATTTGACGTATATGTGAACGATCAACTGGTGGGGACACGGGTAATTCCCCTGCTGCCGGGAGAATGGTTTGAGGTAGCGACCTTCATTCCCGGTGAATTGATCACAACGGATGAGATTGATGTGCGAATTGTGCCGTATGTGCCGGCTGGTGTATACATGCCGTTTCAGCATTGGTTATTCGCTAGTTTCTATCCAGCTGTGCGAACGCCACCGGATACGACGACGAGCTTTCAGGATGGTAACATTCTCGTTTCGATTCGTGATGCGAGTGGAATCACTGATCCGCGTTTGCTGCAAACGTGGGTAGCGTATCAACAGTTGAACCTGTCGATCCAGTGGTTCACAGCGGGGGATGCCGTTGGAGACTATGTGTATTTTCTACATGTGTATCCAGCGGATGATCTGAATGTTGAGCCACTGGTGCAGTTCGATGCGCGTCCCGGTGGGGGAATGCTGCCGCCCGGAAATTGGCTACCGGGATCATTTCGTGACACAATTAGCCTTAATCTTTCGGGGCTAGCACCGGGACGTTATATATTGATGCTCGGCTTGTATGACCCGGTAACTTTTGAACGTTTGCGCCCAGCGAATGGCGATGCAGATGGACGATTTCTCGTTGGGCAATTCGAGATTCGATGATGGAAGATACTCGTTCGGTTTACACAGCACTAGTTGAGGCTCAAAACAACGGCGAAATGGTCGCGCTGGCGACGGTGATCCGCGTGCAGGGGAGTGTGCCGCGTCACGCGGGGAGCAAGATGCTGGTACGCGCGGATGGATCGTTCGTAGGGACAGTCGGCGGCGGTAAAATGGAAAGTTTAGTCATTCAAGAGGCGCTGGGAGTGATTGCGGATGGTCAACCGCGCACGCCGACGTACACACTCAATGATGTTTCGGCAGGGGATCCGGGTATTTGCGGCGGAACGGTAGAATTATTCATCGAACCTGTGGGAAGCGCCCCTGTGCTGCTGGTGATCGGCGGCGGGCATGTAGGCAAGGCGCTGGCAGAATTGGGGAAATGGGCGGATTTTCGGGTGATCTTGAGCGATGATCGCCCAGAGTATTGCAGCCCGGAATACTGCGCCGGCTTAGATGGGTATTTGGTGTGCAAGCCGGCTGAAGTGCCAGACAAGATACCTATCACATCGCAAACCTATGTGGCAGCGGTAACTCGTGGTTTGCCTATCGATGTGAATTTGATCCCCGTGCTGGTGAATACGCCTGCCGCATACATTGGGTTGATCGGCAGCCGCCGCCGTTGGGCGCTTACCGTGAAAGCGTTAAAAGAAGAACAAGGCATGACGGATGAACAGCTTGCGCGCATTCACGCGCCGATTGGCTTAGAATTACGCGCAGAAACTCCGAAAGAGATCGCCGTGAGTATTTTGGCAGAAATTATCATGCTGCGGCGAGGTGGCAATGGAGAACCGATGCGGACAAGAGATCCGCTGGTGGATGATGTAGAGACGAACGTTTAATGGTTTTCGGGTAGACTTGTGAAAATATTGTGTATTAGCGATACCGTACAATCACAGATGGAAAATGCAGCCCATTTGCGGCGGCGGTATCATGATGTGGAATTGATTTTGAGCTGCGGGGATATGCCGACGACGTATTTGGAGTTTATTACGTCGGTGTTGAATGTGCCGCTGTTCTATGTGCGCGGGAATCATGATACCAGCTACACAGATCGTCCGCCGGGCGGCGAAAATTTACATATGCGGCTGGTGAGGTTCAAAGGGATCAGCTTTTTCGGTATTGAAGGGTCGATTAAATATAACAACAGCCCGATTCAGTATACCGAAGGCGAGATGATGAACTTTGTGTTGAAGGCATGGCTGCCCCTGTATTTACAGCGTGTTCAAAAAGGGCGTGGGGTCGATATTTTTGTGACACACGCGCCCGCATTTGGAATACATGATCAAGATGACCTGCCGCACAAAGGAATTAAAGCGTTTCTCAAGTTTATGGATTGGTATCGTCCGCGCTACATGCTGCATGGGCATGTACATACATATGATCGGCGTGTGACGACGGAAACGGTGTACAAAGAAACATGCATCATGAACATCAATCCAGTGACTCTGCTTGCAATTGAACCAGAATAAGATTAGCTGACGCAAACAACATTGGTTTGCGGGAGACAAAAGATGTGGAGTCGTTATTACACTGTAAGCACCCTTGCCGAGGCACTTGAACTTCTCGTACAGCATCGTGAACGCGCGCGTTTGATCGCGGGCGGCACCGATATTTTGATCGAATTGGAACGTGGACAGCGTCCCGGTGTGGATGTGCTGATCGACATCAGCCGACTGCGGGGATTGGATCAAATTGTGATGCGCGGGGATGAGATTCAGCTTGGCGCGTTAGTGACGCATAATCAGGTTGTTGGGAGCGAATTGATCCTCAAGCGGGCGCTGCCGCTGGCACAAGCCTGCTGGGAAGTGGGCGCGCCGCAAATTCGCAATCGGGGGACTGTGGCAGGCAACTTGATCACAGCATCGCCCGCGAATGACACGATTACGCCGTTGATGGCGCTTGGCGCACAAGTCACGCTGACTTCGTTGGAAGGCGAACGGACGATTCCGTTGGGGCAGTTCTACAGCGGACTACGAAAGACGGTGATGCGTCCCGATGAGATGCTCACGTCAATTTCGTTTCCGGCGTTGAATGAAAACGAACGCGGGATGTTTATCAAGCTGGGACTGAGGCGCGCACAAGCGATTTCGGTGGTGAATACCGCTGTGGTTGTGCAAATGGATGGTGAGATTGTACGCCGCGCAGCGATTACGTTGGGGAGTGTGGCGACAACCATTGTTCACGCAGGGATAGCAGAATCGGCGCTGGCGGGACGCGCACTTACACAGGAGAATATCCGCGAGGCGGCGCGGCTAGCGGCGGCAAGTGTCACGCCGATCAGCGATGTGCGAGCAACCGCGGAATACCGA
Source organism: Anaerolineae bacterium (assembly GCA_034434595.1). Classification (GTDB taxonomy): domain Bacteria; phylum Chloroflexota; class Anaerolineae; order Aggregatilineales; family Phototrophicaceae; genus Flexifilum. The sequence continues at coordinate 366,015 of DAOTZD010000023.1, read as the reverse complement.
AGTGAAATGGTTCGAGTCGTGGTAGCACGGGCACTACGCGCGGTGGCATCGAATACACAGGGAGCGAATTTCCCAAAACAGCCTGCGATGCTGTGGGGGGATCATCATGGGCAAGCACCAAGCGCACCCGAATCGCAAATCGAACATGGCGAAAACAACACCAGCATCGTGACAACGATCAACGGTGTGACGCATATCTCTGCAACGGGTCAGCATAAAACACTGCTGCGCTTTTTGCGCGAAGATGTTGGCATGACGGGAACGAAAGAAGGATGCGCTGAAGGTGAATGCGGCGCATGTACCGTGTTTCTTGATGGATCGGCGGTGATGGCGTGTATGGTTGCCGCGCCGCGCGCACATGGCGCAGAGATCGTCACCATAGAGGGGTTAAGCGAAAATGGATCGCTGCATCCGGTACAGTCAGCGTTTGTGGCACATGGCGCTGTTCAATGTGGATACTGCACACCGGGATTGTTGATGGCGGGGGCAAAACTGATAGAGGAACACCCCCAACCAACACGCGAACAGGTCGAGCAGAGTATCACGGGAAATCTGTGCCGCTGCACAGGCTACTATAAGATCATCGACGCAATCATGGATGCTGCACGCAAAAATGCATCGGCATCGCAGCCTGCGGGAGACTAAAGGTTATTGGTGCTGTGATGGCAGTATGATGAGTGACAGGCGTTTATGTTATGCAGTCGTGTGAGGAGACGAACGAATGACTTCGCAAGTACGTGTGGTGAAAAAGAAACGTGGTCGGGGATTATGGCCCATTTTGGGGCTGATCATGATGATTGCCATTGGCGCGATTTCATGGATTGTCGCGCCATATGTGATCGACGCGGTTCAGGGGATGCGTGCGTCGTTTGGCGCTGGCACCGACCCTGATCGGCTTCGCTTATATGCAGCAGCGGGGGTGTTCTTCGTCTTGATTTCTTTCACGGGATTGATCATCGCTTTTGCTCGTCCGCGCAAGGGCATGATTGATGTGAAAGAAAGTGATTTGATTAAAGAACGCCAGCAGCGCCAATTGCAAGCGGCAATGGAACGCAAACGTCAGTTAAAACTTAACCGGCAGATGCGACAAGAAATTCGCGCGCGCGATGAAGTGAACCGCAGCCGATTTGGTGACAACGGTTAGCGTACAGAACTGACTTTAAGAGAGGAGAAGGGCGCAGCCCTAAGTGTATGGAACGTACAGTGCCTACCACTGGCAGTGAAGAAATTGAACTGTACATGCGAACGTACTATTCGCTGCTGCGCTCTACTCATACGATTCAGATAGAAACGCTGGTTGAAAGCTATCTGGCGATGGACTCATCGCTGCACATTAAGGCACGTGATCCTATGCCGGATGTGTCGGCACTGGTGTACAGTACTCAACGACTGCCGATGTGCATTGCTGATGTCGATTTTGTGCTGGTGGGACAGACAGAAAAGCTGTTCCTAGAAGCAAATTACCCGGTGATGGAATGGGAACGGGTATATGCTCCGGGTCGCCGCCGCCGCACCCATTTCGATGGAGATCGAACATTGGCGGTATTTGTGGTCAGTCGGTCCGATATTGATGACTTGATTCCGATGCTGACCGCATATCAGATCGAGTGGAATAAGCTGCATAATTTACTGCAAACGGAAGTCGCGCGGTTGTTTTTGACCGCTAATGAAAAGCGCGTACAGAAACTGAGTCCAAGTGAGCTTGAACTGCTATCGAACGCGCTGCATATGGACGTTAAGGATGTAGCGCGGTTGGAAGCGGCATGGGGGATGTACTTCGTGCCAACTCTGATCAAGATTGCACGCAAGCGAAAGCAGTTTGGACTGCGCTTGATTGCCGGATCACAAGCGGATTACCGGCGCGCGACAGCGCAGTGGTGGGACGAAATCAAAGAACACCTCAAGAAAGAGGTCGATTTGGAAGATCGTCCGGTGTATTTTGTGTCGAGCAATATTCATTCGCTGGTCAATTTGCTGACAGGTTTCGCTATACGCGAAGAACAGCATTTGATGCGCTTTATCCAAGAGCGTGAACATGCCGACTTGATGCGCGAATATCGCGCGATACAAGAAAGTGGCGGCGCTTCCAGCAAAAGTAATTTCTTGTACTATGTACTGCGGCGGTTTCTGGATCAAGGGGATGGAATCGCACGGCAGCAGTTGAAACGGGACGAGAGCGCGATTGGGATTCACCGTATCCCAAGCCGGCACGGCTTCGATATGGAAACACAGGTAATTGAAGTCGATAAACTACGCCCGGATTGGCTTGATCCGCGTTTAACTGAACATCATGACTTTTCGGCGCTACAAGGTAGTGACGCGGTGCTGCTCAATATCGATTACCCGCTTGGGTTGGGCGGATATGAGATTCTCGCGCGGTTGAGCGAGCGGGTGGAGCGTCTGCTTGGCGTATATGTGATGGGCAAAGCCGCAACCTTAAACGCACGCATCGGTGATGTGATGATCCCGAACGTGGTACATGATGAACATTCATCGAACACGTATCTGTTCAATAACTGTTTTTCCGCGCAAGATATTGCGCCTTACTTGGGTTTTGGCATGGTGCTGGATAACCAGAAGGCGATCAGCGCGTTGGGGACATATCTGCAAAATTCGCAGTACATGGGCGTATTCTATCGTGAAGGCTACACCGTCCTTGAGATGGAAGCGGGTCCGTATCTTTCTGCACTGTACGAGATGGTGCGTCCACGCCGTCACCCTCAGAGTGAGATCGTCACGCTGCATCACGCGCCGTTTGACATTGGTTTTTTGCACTATGCGTCCGATACGCCGTTTACCAAAGGGCATAACTTGGGTGCTGGCAGCCTGAATTATTCCGGTGTTGATGCAACTTATGCGACGGCGATAGCGATCTTGCAGCGGATTTTGTCGCGCGAGCTGGTTCGCGTAACTTTGGCGGGAAAGTCGGAAACGCAGCAGATGAAGGCGCTTGATATATTGAATAACCATCGTTCGGCATAGGCACGCCACAAGCTGCGAATAAGGTGTCATGGTATGCAAGACGATTTAGCAAAAAAAACGGTTGCGATTGGCAAGAGCATTAGCCGTATTGACGCGATAGGCAAAGTGACTGGGAGCGCGGATTATCCCGGTGATGTGAATATGGAACATCAACTGTGGATGAAAATTCGCTACAGTGACCGCGCACATGCGCGCATCACCGCGATTGATACTCGTGAGGCGGAAAGTTTGCCGGGTGTGGTGGGAATTTTCACGGCGAAGGATGTGCCGGTAAACGAGTACGGCTTAGTCACAAAAGATCAGCCCGTGTTGTGCGGCCCGGGAAGCACGATTGAAGATGCGGATGTGGTGCGCTGCTATATGGATATGGTCGCGTTGGTGGTGGCAGAAAACGAGTTGATCGCCGCCGAAGCCGCAAAGCGCATCCAAGTGACGTATGAAGACCTGCCGACGGTTTTCGATCCTGTTGAGGCGATGCAAGACGATGCGCCGCTGCTGCATCAGCGTTATCCGGGCAATCTACTATGTCATTATCGCATTCGGCATGGTGACATGGACGCGGGGTGGGCGGCGGCGGATGTTGTAGTAGAAGCAGAATTCACCACGGGGTATCAAGAACACGCCTATTTGCAGCCAGAAGCGGGTCTTGGCTATATAGATGACGCGGGGCGGGTGACCGTTGTGGTGGCAGGTCAGTGGACGCATGAAGATCAAGAATTAATTGCTCACGCGCTCGACCTTCCTGCCGAGCAGGTGCGCGTGATTTATCCGGCGATTGGCGGGGCGTTTGGTGGACGCGAAGATATGTCAGTGCAGATTGTGCTGGCATTAGCGGTGTGGAAACTTCAAAGACCGATCAAGATTATCTGGAGTCGACAAGAATCGATTCTCAACCACCACAAGCGCCATCCGATTCACATTCGCGCAAAGTGGGGGGCTTCACGCGATGGGAAACTGACGGCGATAGAAGCCATCGTGATTGGAGATGCGGGGCCGTATAACTATACGTCCACGAAAGTGCTTGCAAACGCGAACCTGATGGTGGCGGGTGCGTATGAATGTCCGAACGCACACATCGACACGTATGCAGTGGCGACGAATAATATCCCGACAGGCGCATTTCGCGGATTTGGCGCTCCGCAAGCAGCGTTTGCCGCCGAAAGCATGATGCACAAACTGGCGGATAAGCTCGGTATTGACCCGATTAGTATTCGCTTGAAGAACAGCATCCGCGAGGGAAGCCACTTATCCGTGGGCACACCTCTGCCTCCCGGCGTATCAATGCCGCAGGTGATCGACGCATGCGCGCGTGAAAGCTATTGGACGCAAGAGGGTGGTGCGTGGGCGCGTAACCGTATTGAGCAGCCAAGCGATCCAGCGCTGCGGCGTGGGATTGGTTTCGCGTGTGGATTCAAAAATGTTGGGTACAGCTTCGGTTTCCCGGAACAGAGTTGGGCAACCGTCGAACTGCATGGTAAAGCGAATATCGAGCGAGTGATTGTTCGGCACGCTGGGGCAGAAGTTGGGCAGGGAACGCATACGGTCATGTTGCAGATGACAGCCGAAGCGGTTGGCGTGCCGATTGAGAAAGTTCAGTTGATTGGGCATGACACGGCTGAAACCAAGACTTCAGGAAGTGCATCGGCTTCACGGCTGACCTTTATGGCGGGCAACGCAATCAAAGGAGCGGCGGAGCAGGCATTGGCACAATGGCGTGCTGAAGAACGCCCTGCAAAGGCGACATTCCAGTATCGTCCGCCGCGTACAACTGCATATGATCCCATGACAGGTAAGAGCGAGCCGAACTTCGCGTATGGGTATGTCGCGCAAGCTGTCGAAGTGGAAGTCGATATTGAAACGGGCATTGTGCGTGTGGTGCGCGTAGTGAGCGCAAATGATGTAGGTTATGCGGTCAACCCACAGTTGGTACAAGGGCAGATCGAAGGCGCAGTGGTACAGGCGCTCGGCTATGCGGTGATGGAACATTTGATTTCCCGCGAAGGGCGCATCCTCAACCCATACCTGTCCAGCTATTTGATACCGACGGTGTGGGATATTCCGATTGAAGTGAAGTCGGTAATTCTTGAATATGCCGATCCGATTGGTCCGTTTGGTGCGCGTGGGATGGCGGAAATGCCTTTTATCACGCTCGCGCCGGCTATCGCGGCGGCGGTGCATGACGCGACGGGCGTATGGTTCCATGATCTGCCGATGATCCCGGATCGGGTAGTTGCTGGGCTGCGCGCGCACGGAATTGGCGTACTATAGCGGTGTTGATGTTCAAATCTGTGCGAACACTTGTGCGCGGCGTTGGCGACCTTGCCAGTGCCGCGATTTGTCGTCTATTTAAGTCTGGACTTCCCGTTATTGTTCTGGAACTCGCCATGCCGCTGTTGCCGCGCCATGCGCCGCGCTGTTTAGTGCAGTGTTTGAGGAGGAGCGTGTCGTTGAAGGCATCTTCGCGCGGCGAGTCTAATCTGTGAATGGGGGGAATGCCATGCTAGAAGCAGGTGACATCGCAGTGCTGATCGATGCGGCAAGGCGATAAGCACTGGCGTATTGGAAGCGGTTTTGTCGTCGGCGCGGGTGCGCGAGGTGATTGAGCGTGGGTAACATTCGCTGGGTGGACGCGCTGCGCGTGCAAAAGGGTGAGGTGATCGCTTTTGTGGGCGCGGGCGGGAAAACTACGACGATGTTGGCACTGGCACGCGAACTTGAGGCGATGAAGTGGCGCGTGCTGGTGACGACCACGACCAAGATGTGGATGCACCAGCTTCAGAATTTCCATACGCTGGCGGCGAACACCCCACCAGAGCAAATCAGCGCGGCGCTGGATCAACATGGCGTGGTGTCGCTGTATGGCGCGGTGGATGGCGAAAAAGCGGTCGGTATCGAACCGGATGCGCTGGAATTCATTTACCATGCCGTGAAACCAGATGCTTTGCTGATCGAGGCGGATGGCGCACGTGGTCTGCCGCTAAAATTTCCGCGTGAAGGTGAGCCGGCGATCCCGTCGTTTGCGACGTTGGTTGTGCCGATTGCGTCTATGCAGGTGATTGGTCAGCCGTTGGATGAAGATTATGTGATGAATGCGACATCGTTAAGTTTTTCGGATCAAACCCCGCTTAATACGTCTACAACGGTGTATTCGGTACGTAAGTGGTTATTGGGTGGTTCGGGAAAAAATGTCCCTGCGAAAACCCGTCTAGTTCCTATTCTGAATGGGACTCCGGTTGAGCTTTTGGGTGAAGTCCGACAAATTGCCCGACATGCAGTTGTCCATTTCAGTAGGTCCAGAACAAAATGCAGGGAAGTTGTAATTGGGAGCAGTGTGCCGGGAGATATCGCTGAAGTCTACAGCCATGTCATGGGGATTGTCCTAGCAGCAGGTTTGTCCACACGCATGGGGCAGCCAAAAGTATTGATGGAATGGCGGAATGGAGAAACGATACTAGACCATGTTTTGAGTCAGATCAAAGGTAGGGGTGGGGTCTTTTGGTCATGGGTAATTACAGGAGCTACTGACCAAGCAGTCAGGGATGTTGTTTACAGTAAATCGACACGGGCTCACGCTAAATACAACCCGGACTATGCGACTGGTGAAATGCTGTCATCGTTAAAAGTAGGGCTGCGGGCGATGCCGGAAAATATTGGAGCAGCGTTGATTGTCTTAGGCGATCAACCAAGCATCAAACATGATGTTGTTCAGAAGGTATTACAGAAATACGCGGAAACGCTCGCGCCGATTGTCGCGCCGAGCTACCAGATGAAGCGGGGACACCCGATTTTGATCGATAGATCGCTGTGGGGAGAGATTCTCGCGTTACCAGACGATGGCGCAGCACGCGATGTGATCAACGCACACGCGAACGAAATCGCGTATGTGAATGTTGATGATGACAGCATTTTACGGGACGTGGACACACCGGAAGCATATCAAGACGAACGCCGCCGCGCCGGACTAATTTAGCGGCGGGTGATTACCCAGTTATTGTTTGAACCAATTAAGCAAACGCATAACCATGTTTTTCTTCTGACTCATGGTCTGTGTGTATTCCTGTTCAAGTTGGCGCGTGAGATATTCCAATTCATCTACACGCATTCGCGCACCGTTGACAATCACCCACTCATTATCCACGACACGCAGTTCCCGGGGTGAACGCTTGTAGAGTTTCTGATAAGCGTCGGCATAGGAGAAGATGGCTTGTTCAGATGTGAGTTCCATACAACCCAACGGACATTAAGAATACCTACGGACGAGAGAGGACAGTACCTAAGTCATAGTTTACCTCAGATTGATAGATTGTCACACATGGATTCCTAAAAACATTGTGAAATCTTGTTCAACTTGAAAATGTGCAGAAGGTGATGAATTTGAAGGATGGAATGCGGCTTTTTGAGGTGAAGCAGGGCGCAGTTTGTGGTATCTTTGGGGACACAAGGAGCAATCATCATGTACACACCCGCTGAATACCAACGCGCTGCCCAAATCATTCGTGATCGCACCTCACGCCCTGTCAAAGTAGGATTGGTGCTTGGGTCCGGCTTAAACCGTTTAGCGGACGAGATCAGCGACAAGGTTGTTATCCCATACGCGGATATTCCGGGATGCCCACAATCGACTGTGCCGGGACATGCTGGCAGACTGGTGATTGGGATGCTGGAAGGCTGCCCAGTTGTCGCACAGCAGGGACGTACACATTACTATGAAGGCTATTCGGCAGAACAAATCACATTTTTGATTCGCGTGTTTGGGCTGCTCGGAATCGATACGTTGATTTTGACGAATGCGGCAGGTGGGTTGAATCAGTCATTTGAAGTGGGAGATGTGATGGTAATCAATGATCACATCAATTTTGTTGGGATGGCTGGGATGAATCCGCTGCGTGGATCGTTTGCCAATACCGATGAACCGTCACGGTTTGTCGGTATGTCACAGACGTATGATCGCAGACTGCGGCAGATGGCAAAAGAAGTGGGGGCGGCGGCGAATCTCAATTTGCGTGAAGGTGTATATGTGTGCGTATCCGGCCCCAATTTTGAAACGCCCGCCGAAGTGCGCGCACTGCGCGGAATGGGTGCGGACGCGGTGGGTATGAGTACTGTGCATGAAGTCTTGGTCGCGCGGCATATGGGGGTGCGTGTGCTGGCAATGTCCGGCATTACCAATATTTCGATTGATGCGGTTGATACTCCGCTAGAAACCAGTCATGAAGAAGTCCTTGACGCAGCAGCGGTGCTTGTGCCGCGTATGAGCGCAGTCGTGCGCGGAGTGCTGCGAGGACTTATTTAGTTCAGCGTATTAAGTACGCGAATCCACTGTTTGGGGCAGTGTCCCTATGACTAATGTCGTCTTTTTCATTGAACAAATTGCTACAGGGCTGTATATCTTCGCTGCTGTGGGGATTTTGTTCATGTTCTTTCGTTGGTCACGCGCAAATGCCGAACTGCGCGCGACGTATTATGAGTTGGAGCGCGATATTGCCCGTTTTCGGCGCGCGAATGCGCTCACGGCGCTGGTATTGCTAGTAGAGTTTGCGCTGTTTGTATTGGGAATTCAGCGGGTGGTCGCCCCGACACTGCGTGAAACCAGCAGCGTGTCGGTATCCGTGGTGCTGGCAGCAAATGACGGTGATTTTCGCACCTTCACGCCAAACCCAATCGACAGCGGGATTCAAATCGATGCCAGCGGTGTGATTCTTGGTGAACAGAACCCTGCGGACTTGATTCAACCGACACCGACGCTTACGCCAACACCTGTGGGGACGATTATTCCGAATTCGCCGCCTGCCGAATGCAACGACGAGCGCGTACAGCTTCAAATTCCCGCCAACGGAATGCTGGTGTTTGAGCCGATCCCGGTTGTGGGGATTGCGACAGTTGAAAACTTCGCGTATTACCGTTTTGAGCTGCGCGGCGAATCGACGACAGGTAATTTCGCTACACTTGAACGTGATTATACCGAACCCGTCGCTGAATTGGGCGAGTTGGGGCAGTTTGTTCCAGCGTTCTATCAACCGGGATTATACCAATTTCGCGTGTCGGTATTCGATTTGACGAACGCGATGGTCGCGGCATGTACGGTCAACATTTATATTAGTGAGCCGATTCCGACGGCAACCCCGCTTGGAACGCAAAGCGCACCTTAACATTTTTGCTGGCGACCATGACACTACCGACATTGGGAATTATCGGGGCGGGTAAGATTGGCGAGACACTGGCGCGTCTGTGTTATGCGCGTGGATATGATGTGCGTGCAGTGTTTTCGCGTCGTAAATCGAGTGCGGCACGAGTAGCGGGTTTAGTCAACGCACGTGTGGTGCAACACGCGGCAGAGGTTGTGCGCGAGTGCGATTTAACGCTGATCACAGTACCGGATGATGCGCTGAAAGTTATGAGCGACATGATTGCCCATGACTTGCCGAAGCGTACTGAGCGTGATTGTGGTGTGGTTCACACATCGGGAGTTCATCATGCGGGGGTACTCTCATCATTATTGAACGTTAACATTATGGTTGGTGGGTTTCATCCGGCATATCCGGTTGCTAGTGCCGATTCAGCCGTCGCTGATCTGCCGTTACGAGGTGTGACATTCGCCGTTGAAGCGAATAATCCGTTGATGTTGAGGTGGTTGGATGGAATCGCCGCAGCACTCAATGGACGCGCGCTGCATGTATCAGCTGAAACGAAAGTGATTTACCATGCAGCATTGGCAATTGCCAGTAACTATACGGTGACGTTATATGCGCTCGCGCAGCAGCTTCTGGAGTCCATTGGCGCGGATCGCGCGACAGCGAGTGCGGCGCTTGACGCGCTAGTGGGAGGTACCGTCGAGAATTTGCGCTTACAGGGCATCCCCGATGCGCTGACTGGTGCCTTATCTCGTGGGGATGTGGGGACAGTAGCAGCGCATGTAGACGCGCTGCAACGGATTAGCGCGGATGTGTTGTACTTATATATCGCGTTAGCTCGACAAACGTATCCACTGCTGCGCTTGCGTGGGGTGGATGTAGAAGCGTTCGAGCGGCTTTTTGGGGAAAAGAAAGCAGGGAACAAAGATGCGCTTAACCGTCCGCGATATTCAGAAGATGAAGGCGAATCATGAGCCGATACCGGTGATTACGGCTTACGATGCGCCGAGCGCTCGCTTGAGCGAGGCGGCGGGAATCCCTATTATTCTAGTTGGGGATTCATTGGGGATGGTGGTGCAGGGGCATGATACGCCAGTTCCCGTCAAGCTTGAACACATGATATATCATGCGTCGATTGTGTCGCGCGTGACCACGCGCCCACTCATTGTGGGCGATCTACCGTTCATGACGTACAGTGTAAGCATCGAACAGGCGTTAAGCAACGCGGCGCGGCTGATGCAAGAGGGCGGTGTTGGCGTGGTTAAGCTGGAAGGTGGAGAAGCTTTCGCACCGACGATTGCGCGCTTGGTGACGGCAGGAATTCCCGTGATGGCACATATTGGACTGCTGCCGCAAAGCGTGAATCAAGTGGGTGGAATGCGTGTTCAAGGACGAGACATCGAGGGGGCGCGGCAGCTACTGCGCGATGCCCAAGCAGTCCAAGACGCGGGTGCTTTCGCTGTCGTGCTGGAATCGATGCCGAGCGAACTTGGACGCATGATCACAGAACAGTTGACAATCCCGACCATAGGGATTGGCGCGGGGTTGTTCTGCGATGGTCAGGTACAGGTGTTTCACGACATCATGGGGATGTTTGAAGACTTCATCCCGCGCCATACTCGCCGCTATGCCGAAACTGGTAAGACGATCCGCGAGGCAGTTGCAGCCTACGCTGACGATGTGAAAGCGCGGCGCTTTCCGACAGATGAGAACAGTTTCACGCTTAAGGACGATGTTCTAAACGCACTGTATGGCGACGGCAAAGGGGCGCTCAATGGGTCAGTTGAGCAATCACATCATGACGCGCAACAATCCAAGATAGTGGCTTCCTCATGACAACGTTGGAATATCTATCCGCAACGGCTGATTCGCGGCATTCGATGCAGATTATCGAAACCATTGAAGCGATGCACAAAGCACGCCGGACGATGACAGGTAGTGTGGGCGTGGTCTTGACGATGGGCGCTCTACATGAGGGACATCTTTCACTGGTGCGTGAAGCGCGCGCAGAAAATGATTTTGTGATCGCCACGATTTTCGTGAATCCACTGCAATTTGCCGCCCATGAAGATTTGAACAAGTATCCGCGCGATTTGCCGGGTGACTTAGCAATGCTGGAAGCGGCGGGCGTTGATTTGGTGTTTACGCCTACGCCTGTGGTTATGTACCCGGATGGATTTCAGACCAGCGTACTGATTAAGCAGGTGACTCAAGGTCTAGAAGGTGAACGTCGCCCCGGACATTTTGAAGGAGTGGCGACTGTTGTTGCTAAATTGTTCAACCTGACGCAGCCGACGCGAGCATATTTTGGGCAGAAAGACGCGCAGCAAGTCGCCGTGATCAAGCGATTGGTGCGCGACTTGAACTTTTCGCTTGATGTAGTCGTGTTCCCAACTGTGCGCGAAGCGAATGGGTTAGCCATGAGTTCGCGTAATAGGTATTTATCGCCAGACCAGCGCGCGAAAGCAGCGAGTATTTGGCACGGGCTGCAAGCGGCTGGCGCGGCATATCATCAGGGGGAACGGACTCCGTCGGGACTAAAGTCAGCGGTTTCAAGCGCCTTGGATAAAAGCATGGTGATTGAATATATTGCGGTGAATACGCCCGACACACTGACGGAAATACAGTCATCAGTCGAACATCCGCTGCTGCTTTCATTGGCGGTAAGATTGGGCGACACACGATTGATTGATAATGTGCTGCTGCCGCTAGAATTGAACACTCGTGAGCATCTCACCCATTTGTTGGGGGGATAGCGTGAAGCCGCGTGAAAATTTACGAATTGTTGATACTTTTCCTGTAAACTTTGGAAAGTTTGACGGCGTATAGGTTAATGCGGCAAGAGGTTGTAAGGCTATGATCTTCGACTCGAACTATCTTCTGATGGTATTGATTCCATCGCTCGTGCTGTCGCTGATCGCGCAAGTTTTTGTGCGCTCGGCATATTCAAAGTGGGGTAATGTCCGCAACAGCAGCGGGTTGACAGGCGCGCAGGTTTTTGAGCGGATTCTTTCGCGCACGAATGTATCCGGCGTTGGGCTGGAAGGCGTTCCCGGTGAATTGACTGATCACTATGATCCGCGCACACATACCGTTCGCATATCTGAAGGAAACGCGCGGACTCCGTCGGTAGCAGCGATGGCGGTGGTTGCACACGAATTGGGACACGCCCAACAGCATCAGGAACGTTCGCCGTTGATCGCGGTGCGGAGTTTTCTGCTTCCCGCAGTGCAGCTTTCCCCGACAGTTGGCTACTTAATGATCATTTTTGGGTTGATGACCCAGATCACCGGGTTGTTCTGGCTGGGGATTATCGTCTTTGGCTTGATGGTGGTGTTCATGATTTTGACACTGCCCGTTGAGATCGATGCTAGTTTGCGCGGGCTGCGACTGTTGAATGAAAGCGGCTTGATGATCGCTTCGGAAGATTCCAGCGGGGCAAAGCAGGTCCTAACTGCGGCAGCGCTGACGTATTTTGCGGCGGCGGTGCAGGCAGTGTTGCAACTGCTGTACTTCATCAGCTTGGGGTCGCGGAGACGCTAATCCATAAGCGACAGTGTGTAAGAAAAGGGGACATCTTCAAGTGAGAAGGTGTCCCCTTTTTTGTGATTTAGTCGTCGGCGCGGACACGTTCTGCGACAAGCTGACCACTGACAGTGAACGCTTCGACGCGAACGACCAAGCCAACTGCCAAAGTGTCGTCGATGCGCGCTTGGGTGATGTCCACACGCAAACCGCTGACCACGATGAATCCTTCTCCAAGCTGTTCGATTGCGCCGATGAATTCGAAATCATCGCTGACTTCTTGTGTGGCGGCGGGCGCTGCGGCGTTTGCATCAGGTGTGGTGACGGGCACAAGCGGGCTTGATGCTTCGGCGGCGGCAACTGGCGCGGGGACAATGGCACTTGAATTATCGCTCAAGTCAATGACTGCCAATGCAGACCATGTGCTGGGGGACACAGCGACTGCAAATACACTCACCGTATCGCCTACTGTAATTGAGCCATGAACAAGGGCGCTGGTCAGCGAGAACTGCTGATTGAGCATTTGCAGTGTTTTCGCTTGAGGATCAAAGGCTTCGACAATGCCGCTAAAAGCGACGATGCCGGGCAGTACGCCATCCGGGGCGGAATCGACTTGCATGGCGGCAAATGTGCCATCTTCGAGCCATACACCTTGAACATGCACCAGCGTACCGGGTTCAAGTTCGGCGTTGATTCGGGCGGAAGTCAAATCGATCAACTGGTTGTTGATGAGGACGGCGATACGATTGGCGATTTGGACTGTGCCGTAGAATTCAACGGAAGCGGTGTCGATGCTGGTGACTTCAGGGGTGGCGACAGGCGGGGTGGGGTCTTGCGCCAGCAGATATGAGGCAAATACGAAAAGGCTGGCGACATAAACCGCCATGAAGAAGAATTTACGAGACGGAAAAGAGGGCATATATCGCGTCCTTTTAGTGATGCGAAACCTGCCCTCATTTTATGCGATTTACTTCGCGCACTATAGCCAATCTTCACGAGTGACTAATCGATGTTTTGGCGATCAATGCGGCGGCGCAGACGTTCCATGCGCCCGGTGCGCGGACGAAAACGGCGGATGAGATTGTTAATTTGGTGGTCAATGCGGTTCAAGATTGCGCGCCAGCGGGCAACCGCATAGGTGATCTGCCGCCGCTGACCACGAAGGACAGAGGGACGTTCAGGGCGGGGGACACCCCACCGCACAACCATTGCCGCCCAGCTTAAGCCGCCGCCAAACCCAACAAACACGACGGGATCGCCCTGTTTGATACGTCCTTGCTGGACGGCTTCGACGAGGGCAATCGGGATTGACGCGGCGGAGGTATTGCCGTAGCGGTCGATGTTGCTCATAAAGAGGCTTTCATCGACTTTAAGGCTGCGGGCTGCCGCGCTGATGATTCGTAAATTGGCTTGATGCGGCACAATCAACTTCACGTCTTTGATAGACAGGTTAGCGAGTTCAAGAGCTTCTGTTACGCTGTCCGCGATGACACGGGTGGCGAACTTAAACACTTCGCCGCCGTTCATGTGCATTTTCCCCTGCTTGTGACCATTAACAGCAGGTAGGGATACGTCTGTGCCAAGATAATCGACAATACCAACGCTGGGAATACCCAGCAGATCGCCGCCTGTGCCATCGGAGCGCAGCACAGCGGACAGCACGCCGCCTTCTTCTTCACTGGCTTGAAGCACCACTGCGCCCGCGCCATCACCAAAGAGAATACATGTTCCGCGATCTTGCCAATCGAGGACGCGGCTCATGGTTTCTGCACCAATGACGACTGCGGTGCGAATACCGCCTGCTGTGATTGCCTGTGCCGCCATTTGTACGGCATAGACGAAGCCGGAACACGCCGCGCTCAAATCGAATGCGCCCGCGCGGTTCGCGCCTAACTGCGCTTGAATAAGACTGGCGGTACTAGGAAAAATGTGATCGGGCGTACTTGTTGCCACGATCACCATATCGATTTCGTCCGGCAGAATATCGGCAGTTTCGAGCGCGCGCTGCGCGGCACGAAGTCCCAACATTGCTGTCGTTTCTTTTTCGCTGGCAATATGGCGCTCACGAATGCCTGTGCGCGCAGTGATCCATTCGTCGCTGGTTTCAACAATTGCCGCCAAATCGTCGTTGGTCATGACGTTTTCAGGAACTGCCATGCCCCAGCCAACGATATGTGCGAAAATGCGCCCCGCGGGGCGCTGCCCCGCGGAAGGGGCGGTATATACGCCCCGGTTATTTGTGACCATTCGTACTGCTGTTCTCTTGATACTCGCCAAAGATTAGCACTGCATTGTGACCGCCAAACCCAAAAGAGTTGCTCATCACCGTTTTGATAGGATGGGGTTTGCCAACAAGCGGCGTGTAGTTCAGATCACAATCGGGGTCTTGATTGTCGAGATTGACAGTCGGCGGGATAAAATCTTCCAGAAGCGCCTTGATGGAGAACACGGCTTCCACCGCGCCTGCCGCGCCCATCAGATGACCTGTGACAGATTTGGTCGAACTAATTGGGATTTCGTATGCTTGTTCGCCCAATGCCTTCTTAAGGGCAAGTGTCTCACTTTTATCGTTCAAGGGCGTGCTTGTGCCATGTGCGTTGATATAGTCAATGTCTTGGGGCGTGATTCCCGCATCCTTGAGAGCGAATTCGATGGCTTTCGCCGCGCCTTCGCCGGTTTCGAGTGGGGCGGTGACGTGGTAGGCATCGGATGTATGACCGTAACCGAGAATTTCGGCGTAAATTTTCGCGCCACGTGCTTTTGCCGTTTCCAATTCTTCCAACACAAGGATGGCTGAACCTTCAGCACATACGAAGCCGTCACGGTCAATATCAAACGGACGTGAGGCGCGTTCAGGATCACTGTTGCGCTGCGAAAGAGCGGTCATATTGTTAAAACCTGCGAGCGCAACATCAACCAAACCCGCTTCGGAACTGCCAGCAAGGGCGGTTGTGACCTGCCCACGGCGGATCATTTCGGCAGCTTCACCGATGCTGTTATTCCCCGTGGCGCACGCTGTAGAGATGGCGAAATTTGGTCCGCGCAGCCCATAAGTCATCGAGATTTTGCTGCACGGCGAGTCTGGCAGCATCATCGGAACCATCAACGGACTGACAGCACGCGATCCGCGCTCCAGAAAGACACGGATGCTTTCGAGCAGCGATTGAATCCCGCCGATGCCTGACCCGACAATCACGGCGATGTCGTAGCGGTTTTCATCGGTGACAACTAAGCCGCTGTCTTTGATCGCCTGTTCGGCGGCAAACAGCGCCATTTGTGTCACGCGGTCTGTGCGGCGGGCTTCACGGCGACCCAAAAAAGCTTCGGGATCAAAGTTCTTAACTTCACCCCCAAAATGAATCTCAATATGTGAGGTGTCGAATCGCTGAATGTATTGAATGCCCGTTTTGCCCGCTGCCGCATTCGACCATGCTTCTTCGACTGTATTTCCAGTCGGACACAGAATGCCCATGCCCGTAACCACTACTCTACGACGATCCTGATTCACTGTTATCCTCCGCAGCCGGCGAACTACCATCCTCCACGACTGCTGCTTGTGTTTAGATGCGATTACATCAGCGATATTTACTTGTAGACATAAACACTTGCTGGTTCAAAACGTTGCATGATGGCTTGAGATATGCATATGTTATAATCGCCCCGTGTTGGAGGCGGAATGATTTTAGTCACAGGTTCTACCGGATTTATTGGACGGCATCTTGTTGAGCGTTTGCTGGCAGAAGGGCATACGGTGCGCTGTCTGCTTCCAGCGCATAAGGCTGAACATCTGCCATGGAAAAATCCGCCAGAAATCGTCATCGGCAATATTGTCGATGATGAAGCGTTGTTTCGTGCTGTCACGGGCGTGCATGTAATCATTCACCTAGAGAGCGCGCAGTGGTGGGGGCGCAGACGCGATCTCGAACGGATTGAAGTGGCAGGGACGCGGAACTTGATCACGGCGGCACGCGCGGCGCGTGTGGGACGGATCATCACGGTGAGTCATCTTGGCGCAGCGCCTTCAGCGGCGTACCCGCTGATGCGGGTGAAAGGTCAAGTTGAAGAAGCGATCCGTTCGAGTGGGTTGGCGTATACAATCATCCGCAGCGGATTGGTATTTGGGAAAGATGATGCGTTCATCAACCATTTGGCGATGCAGCTTCGTGTTACACCGTTTGTGTTCTTGATGCCGGGGCAAGGGGAAATCACACTTCACCCGATTTACATTGACGATTTGGTGTCGGCGCTGGTGGTGAGTTTGCGAGAACTCAATACTGTTGATCAGACGATAGAGATCGGTGGGGCGGAGTATATTTCGCTTGAAGATTTGATCCATACGGTGATGCGCGTTAGTGGAACGTATCGGATGATCGTATCTGTGCCGCCGTATATGCTTCGGTGGTTGGCAAATTTATATTCGTTGATACTGCCGCGTTCGCTTATCACGCCGCAGTGGCTTGATATTTTTGCGACCAATCGAACGGCGCATTTGGGTAATTTGTTTCAGTATTTCGGCATTCGCCCGCATCGTTTGGAAGATACACTGCTGACTTACATGCGTGCCCGCCGCTATGGTTTGTCGTGGTTACGGTATACGCTTCGCCGCCGTCCGAAAGTGGTCTAGGTTGTTGGATGAATTGTTATGACAGATGTGGATGCTGCAAAAATTGACATTCGCCTGCTGAAGGCGTTTGATGAGATGCGCGTGATGGTCGATTTACAGAAGACGTATTGGGGAACGAGCCTTGAATCTGTGATTCCCGCGCACATGCTGTTTTCGATTGCCAGCTATGGCGGGCATGTGCTGGCGGCATTCGACGGGGAGAAGCCCGTTGGGATGCTGGTTGGTTTTTTGGGGACCCACGGGGAAGAATCCGAGCGCCCTGCGATGGCGAACTTGCAGTTTGTGAGCAAGCGGATGGTAGTGCTTCCGGAATATCGCAGTCATGGATTGGGGTTCCGGCTGAAATTGCAACAGCGGCAGCTTTCAATTCAACAGGGGGTGCGGCTGGTAGTGTGGACGTTTGATCCGCTGATGGCGTTGAACGCACACTTGAATATCCGCAAGCTAGGGGCGGTGTGCCGGCAATACCTGAAGGATTACTACGGGACAAGTTCTGAAGGCGGGTTAGTGACGCTGGGATCGTCGGATCGCTTTATGGTCGAGTGGTGGGTGACGAACCGCCGCGTCGAAGAACGGCTGTACGGCAGCCGCCAGAATATTACGCTGCCACAGTATCTTGAAGCGGAAACGCCGATTGTGAACTTGTCGAGTTTTGCGGATGACATGCCGACTCCAGCAGTACGCCTTGAGATGCCAAGTGGCACGTTGGCGCTGGTGGAAATTCCGGTTGATTACTCGGCGATGGTCGCGCGTGCGCCGGAACTGGCGAAGCAGTGGCGGGCGCATTCCCGCGAGGTGTTCACCGAGTTGATACGACGCGGGTATATCGTGACGGATTTTGTGCGGGCGAACTATCAAGCGCATGATCGCGCGTTCTATTTGATGAGTTACGACGGACCGCAGTTCGATTCGTTTTCGGTGAATTGAGAGCGCTGTCGTCACAAATGGTGTGGGCACGGCACGCCGTGCCCCTACAGCGTATCGTATTTGAGTAGAGATTTGATAAGCATTGAAGGTAAATCATTGTGGCTACCAGCATCACGGTAAAAGAAATACGTTTGCATTCTATCGCGCTGCCGTTTGTCGAGCCGCTGCGAACCAGCTTCGGGGAAGAACCGTTCAAGACCGCGATTTTAGTGGAATTGATCACTGATGGTGGGGTGACTGGATGGGGGGAATGCACGGTTGAAATTCGTCCCGGTTACAGCGCGGAAACGATGGGAACGGCACAGCATGTTTTGAGCGAATTTCTTGTGCCGCTACTGCTTGGCAAGACAATCCACGATGCGACGGAAGTGCCCGCGCTGATCAGTTCGGTACGCGGGCATCCAATGGCGAAACACGGGCTTGAGGCAGCGGTTTGGGATGCGCTGGCAAAAGCGAATGGAATTTCGCTGGCGGAGTCATTCGCGGCGCATTTGCCAGCGGGACATCGTTCGCGTGGGTATGCGAATGTCGGGGTGAGCATTGGGATCAAGCCGAGCGTGGAAGCGACTTTGCAGACGATCACAATGCGATTGAACGAAGGTTATGGGCGAATCAAGCTAAAGATTCAGCCGGGGTGGGATGTGCAGTTGGCGCGGGGCGTGCGGGCGGTTTATCCCGATATACTGCTGATGCTGGACGCGAACAGCGCCTATACGCTGGATGATGCGGAACACCTGAAGCAGATGGACGAGTTTAATTTGCTGATGTTGGAACAGCCGTTGGGTCACGATGACATCTATCAGCATGGCAAGCTGCAACCACAGTTGACGACGCGCATTTGCTTGGATGAGAGTATTAAGAATGCAGACGACGTTCGGTTGGCATTACAGATTGGCGCGTGCAAAATTATCAACTTAAAGCCATCACGGGTAGGCGGCTATACCGAGAGCTTAGAAATCTACCGCGTGTGTGTAGAAAACAACGTTCCGCTATGGATTGGCGGGATGCTGGAGACGGGGATCGGGCGCGCGGCGAATGTGGCGTTCGCATCGCTGCCCGGAGTGACACTGCCGTGCGATATTTCGGCAACGAGCCGCTATTTCAAGCAGGATGTGAGCGAGCCAGCGTTTGAATTGGGTGCGAACAGTCGAATTGCTGTGCCGCAAGGATTAGGGATCGGCGTGACTGTTCATGCGGATCGAATCGCGGCGACTGAACAGGCTTGGCGCGCGGATTATCCGTATCAACAGTGATGTGAAGGCGAGGGGGTGGGGAAATGTCATCGCTGCAAAATATGAAAGTCGCCTTCATCGGCAGTGGGGTGATGGCGGAAGCCATGATCAAGGGGCTGATCGACAAGAAACTGCTGACTGCTGACCAGATTGTAGCGGCTGATCCAAATGAGGAACGCGGCGTAGAACTGCTCAACCGCTATAAGGGGCTGCACTTCACGGGGGACAATGGAGAAGCGGCAAGCGGGGCGGATATTGTCATCCTGTCGATTAAGCCGCAAGTACTTGGGCATGTGATTCCGGCGCTGAGGCGCAAGGCGCATGATGCGTCGATGATATTGAGCATTTTGGCGGGGGTGCGGATTCGGACGCTGGCAGATGGGCTGGCGAACCCGAACATCGTGCGGGCGATGCCGAATACTCCGGCGCAAATTGGGCAGGGAATCACGGTTTGGACGGCAACGCCGGAAGTGGCAGAGGATCAACGGGCGCAAGCGAAAGCATTGTTGGGCGCGTTGGGCGACGAAATCTATATGGATGATGAGAAATATCTCGATATGACGACTGCCTTAAGCGGCACAGGTCCAGCTTATGTGTTTTTATTTATGGAAGCGATGATTGACGCGGGCGTGCATATGGGCTTTTCGCGGAAAGATGCGGAACGGCTGGTGTTACAGACGATGCGCGGGTCCGTCGAGTATGCGCTCAAGAGTGGGCTGCATCCGGCGCAGCTAAGAAATCAGGTGACAAGTCCGGGTGGAACTTCGGCGGAGGCGATTTATCAGCTAGAGAAGGGCGGGCTGCGAACGGTGCTGTCACGCGCGGTGTTCGCGGCGTATCAACGGTCAGTGGCGCTGGGTGAGGCGCAAGAAAAGGCGCATGATAAACGGGATGATGGGTGAGGGGCAGTTAGGATATTGAAGCTTTGCCCTCACCCCCGCCCCTCTCCGCTTGCGGAGAGGGGAGCAAACCCGCCGATTTCCACATAGGTGTACGGGGTACGGGCGGGTTTTACGCCCGTTAAATCCTTGACTTGATATGCATTATATTGGGTCTGTCAGTTCACGCGGATCGGTTCTCAATGAAATTAGAATACTAGGGGATGAAAAATTTAGGGCAGATGTGTGACATTGTGCGAGTTGTCACAAATTGGTGATTTTTGATTGTGAAAAAGTGGACAGATGACATGGCATCCGTTAAAATACACAATCAAACGACCTCTTGCATTTTGCAATTCGCTAATTGGGTCAACGGCGCGCCGCAAAAGCAGGGATAATCACCAACTTTATGGTTTAGGGAATAGGTGCCGATTCGGGCACAGATAACGACGCGAACCACAGTCCCGAATAATGGTGTGTGCAGGTGTATGTACACGGAAACATCCCCAACTTGGGGCGGGTACGCGCGGCTTGAACCTTGTGTTTACTTCTATAAAGCAGGAGCCCCAAGATGGCGGAAGTCTCCAACGGAATGTTTGACAGTATTTTACAGCAGGTGAAGGAATATACCCCTTCGATTGAAGCGGTTGAAGTTGGGTATGTGGAAGAAGTCGGCGACGGTATTGCCCGTGTAACGGGCATGTACAACATTCGGTTCAGCGAACTCGTTCGCTTCTCGAATGGCGCGCTTGGCATCGCCTTCAACCTTGAGGCGGACAATGTGGGTATCATCATTCTGGGTGAATACGACACGATTAACGAAGGCGATGAAGTACGCCCGTTGGGTCGTATCGCCTCTGTGCCGGTTGGTATGGGCATGGTTGGTCGCGTGGTGAACGCGCTCGGCGAACCTATCGATGGCAAAGGTCCAATTGCGAACGATGGCTACTATAACATCGAGCGCATCGCGCCGGGGGTGATGGAGCGCCGCAACGTGTATCGTCCTGTGCAGACGGGTATCATTACGGTTGACGCGAACACGCCGATTGGACGTGGTCAGCGCGAATTGATCATCGGTGACCGTCAGACGGGTAAATCGGCGCTGGCGATTGACACGATCATCAACCAGAAGGGGAAAGACCTGTACTGCATTTACGTAGCTATCGGCAAGCGCCGCGGCGAGGTTGCACGTTTGGTCGCCCTGCTGGAAGAATACGGCGCGATGGAATACACGACGATTGTAGTCGCGTCGGCATCGGAAGCGGCGGCGCTTCAGTATATTGCCCCGTATTCGGGATGCGCGATTGGCGAATGGTTCATGGAAAACGGCAAGGACGCGCTGGTTGTCTATGACGACTTGAGCAAGCACGCTTGGGCGTATCGCCAAGTGTCGCTGCTGCTGCGCCGCCCGCCGGGACGTGAAGCGTATCCGGGTGACGTGTTCTACCTGCACAGCCGTTTGCTGGAACGCGCGGCGCAGTTGAGCGATGAACGCGGCGGCGGCAGTTTGACCGCGCTCCCGATTATCGAAACGCTGCTCGGCGATGTGTCGGCGTATATTCCGACGAACGTGATTTCGATCACGGACGGACAAATCTTCTTGGAAAGCGAATTGTTTAACGCTGGTCAACGCCCCGCGATGAACGTGGGTATCAGCGTGAGCCGCGTGGGTGGTGATGCTCAAACGCGGGCGATGAAGCGTGTGGCGGGTGGTTTGCGCCTCGACCTCGCGCAGTTCCGTTCGCTGGCAGCCTTCGCGCAGTTTGGTTCATCGGGCTTGGATAAAGCCACGCAGCGGCAGCTGGATCGCGGGCTGCGCTTGACGGAACTGCTCAAGCAGCCGCAGTATCAACCCCTGCCGCTTGCCGACCAAGTCGCGCTGCTGTTCGCTGGTACGCGCGGGTTGATTGACAACGTGCCGGTTGAGCGCACGACGGAATGGAAGAATGCTTTCCTGCGCGCGTTCCATGGTCAGTATGTTGAAATTGCCAATGCGATTGAAAGCTCTAAAGACGTGAAAGACGTTGAGGAGCAGCTTAAGCAGGCGATTGTTGACTTTACCGCCAGCTTCCTCGGCTAATCCGAGAAGGGAGCGACGATATGGCATCCGCACGCGATATTAAGAAGCGCATTCGCAGCGTCAAAAATATCGCCCAGATCACCCGCGCTTTGGAGGCGAGTTCTGCTTCAAGAGTGCGCCGCGCGCAAGCGCGTGTTCTGGCGAGCCGTGCTTTTGCAGAAAAAGCATGGGAAATTCTGCTGAATGTGCAAAGCGCCGGCGGCGCTGGCGGGGCATTACACCCGCTGCTGACCCCGCGCACCGAAATTAAGAACGTCAAGATCGTGTTGATTACGTCGGATCGCGGTCTGGCAGGGGCGTTCAACTCGAACATCATCCGCGTGGCACGCCGCTTTGGTGAACGACTTGGTAAGCCGATTTCGTGGGTGGCGATAGGGCGCAAGGGGCGCGACTCGCTGATTCGAGCTGGTCAAAATGTGGTGGCGGAATTCAGTGATATTCCGTCGGATCCGACCATTGCAACGGTATCGCCTGTTGCGCGTGTGACGATTGATGAATTTTTGAAAGGTGAAGTCGATGAAGTGTTTGTCGCTTACACCGACTACATCAACACGCTGACGCAAAGCCCAGTTGTAACACGGCTGCTGCCCCTGATTCCGTATCAGACGGAGGATCAGGTTGCGGCGGAGTACATCAAGAGCGCGCCGCAGGTGAGTTCGGGCGGCAAAGACTATGAATACGAGCCGAATCCAACGGCAATTCTTGACGAAATTGTGCCGCGATTCACTATTCTCCAGTTGTATCAAGCTCTGCTAGAGAGCCAAGCAAGCGAACATTCGGCGCGTATGGTGGCGATGCGTAATGCGTCGGATAACGCGGCGGGCTTGATTGAGGACTTGACACTGGCGTACAACAAGGCGCGACAGGCAGCCATCACGAACGAAATTCTCGACATTGTGGGTGGCGCGAACGCGCTGCAAGCATCGATTGACACAATGGCGGAGGAGATTCTGCAAGCGCATCGCCTGTCGATGGTGGATGATGTTCCGGCTAAGCCTGCAAAGGCAAGCTCCACCAACGCATCGAAGGCAAGCTCAACAGCGGCTGCCGCGCCTGTCGCGGAAGCAGTTGCTGAAGGGGTCGCAGAGGCAGATGATCTCACGATTGTCGAGGGCATTGGCAAGAAGATGGCGGCTGCGCTGGTCGCGGCGGGCATTGATAGCTATGAAAAGCTGGCGTGCGCGAGCGAGTCCGATCTGCGTGCAGCCATTGAAAATGCGGGCATGAGACTTTCGCCCACACTGCCGACATGGGCAGAGCAGGCGGGATATGCTGTGCGCGGTGATTGGGACGGACTGAAACAGTATCAGGCGCAGCTAGGGCGTAGAGACTCGTAGCGCAGCCCCAACGTGTTGAGGAGACAAAACAACAATGGCTGAGATCAAAGGACGTATTTCGCAGGTATTGGGCGCGGTGGTGGACGTGGAGTTCCCACAGGGTCAACTACCTGATATTTTCGATGCTGTTCGCGTGCCGCGCGCGGGCGAAGAAGATTTGATTCTCGAAGTGCAGCTTCACTTAGGGAACAACTCGGTTCGCACAGTCGCGATGGATACGACGGACGGGTTACAGCGCGGTGTGGATGCGTTTGCTACGGGCGCGCCGATCAAGGTTCCGGTGGGGCCGGCATCGCTGGGACGTGTGTTCAATGTATTGGGTCGCCCGATTGACCTTGGCGAACCAGTTCCGGCGGATTCGCCGCGCCGCCCGATCCACGCGAAAGCGCCGGATTTTGAAGATCAAACGACGCGGATTGAGGTGTTTGAGACGGGCATGAAGGTTATCGACCTCATCGCGCCGATGACGAAGGGTGGCAAGACGGGTATTTTCGGTGGCGCGGGTGTAGGCAAGACCGTGACCATTCAGGAATTGATCAACTCAATTGCGACACAGCACTCCGGTTTGTCGGTGTTCGCTGGCGTGGGAGAACGTACCCGCGAAGGCACGGCGCTGTATCACGAAATGGATGAAGCGGGCGTGTTGGATAAGCTGGCGATGGTGTTCGGTCAGATGAACGAACCGCCGGGTGTGCGTCTGCGTGTGGCGTTGAGCGGCTTGGCGATGGCGGAATACTTCCGCGATGAAGGTCGTGACGTGCTGCTGTTCATCGATAACATTTTCCGTTATTCACTGGCGGGGGCGGAAGTGTCGGCGCTGTTGGGACGTATGCCTTCAGCGGTAGGGTATCAGCCGACGCTGGCGGACGAGATGGGTCAACTTCAGGAACGCATCACATCCACTTCGACGGGTTCGATCACGTCGATGCAGGCGGTGTATGTGCCTGCCGACGACTATTCTGACCCCGCGCCTGTGGCGGTGTTCACGCATCTTGACGGGACGATTGCGCTGGAACGTTCGATTGCGGCACGCGCGATTTTCCCGGCGGTTGATCCGCTGGCAAGCACGAGCAAGATTCTCGACCCGTTGATCATTGGTGAAGAACATTACCGGACAGCGCGTGAAGTTCAGCAGGTGCTTCAACGATACAAGGACTTGCAGGACATTATCGCTATTCTCGGTATCGACGAACTGAGCGATGATGACAAGCTGTTGGTCGCACGCGCGCGCAAAATCGAACTTTTCTTGAGCCAACCGATGTATGTGGCGCAGCAGTTCACGGGTCGTGAAGGGCGCTATGTGAAGATCAAGGATACAGTGCGCGGTTTCCGCATGATTCTTGACGGCGAAGTTGACCACATTTCGGAACAGAACTTCTACATGGCTGGACCGATTGAGGACGTATTGGCGCGTCACGAAGAAGCGCAGAACGCGCAGTAAGGCAAGACACGATGCCTATCGCTGTAGAGATTGTAACTCAAGAGAAACTCGTCTTTAGCGAACCTGAAGCCGATATGGTGATCATCCCGGCATCTGAAGGCGAAATGGGCGTGCTGCCGCGTCATGCGCCGGTGCTTACGACGCTGGGGTTTGGCGAATTGGTCATCCGCAAAGGGCGTGCCGAAGAACGGTTCGCTATCTACGGCGGTGTGGTTGATGTTCGCCCAGATAAGGTGATCGTACTGGCGGACCTCGCGGAATCGTCGTATGACATTGACCTTGAAGCGGTGGAAGCGGCACGCGCACGCGCATCGGAAATGATGAAAGAAGGCGTGCCAACCGACTTGAATCGTGATGCTACGCTGGCACTGCGTCGTGCGGAATTGGCGATGCGTATTCAACGTAAGATTCAGTCACGCGGCAGCCAAGTACTGCGTATCGTCCAGCAGCGGGACGAGGACGAAGAATAAATTCACGGACAGGGCAAGCGCTGTCCCTACAAGGTGAACAGATGAGGGGCGAGTTGAAAAAACTCGCCTCTTTTTGTTGGGGACAGTGGGGAGAGCAGAATAATGGGGATGTTTAGCGACACGTAAAGGCGCGTCTCTACAGGCAATATCCAAGATTATTGTCACGACGGCGAAGCGACCCTACTGTTTTTATGCGCGGGTCAGGTGGTATAATTCGCGGGTTGAATTCGCAGACTGCTGCGTTCCGTAAGTGGGGCAACAACAATGGGATTGTTTGACAAGCGGTTGGGCGTTGATCTCGGTACGATAAACGTACTGATATATGAAAATGAACAAATTGTGCTGCGCGAACCTTCGCTTGTGGCACTTACGGTTGAAGATGAGCGCGTTGTCGAAATTGGGCAGCCTGCGCGTGAGATGCTTGGTAAAGTGGACGACGAAGATATTCAGATTGTGCGTCCTTTACAAAACGGCGTGATTGCGGACTATGAAGTGACACAAGCGATGTTGGAGCATTTCTTCAACAAGGTGCTTGGGCGCGTGCGTTTCTTTAAACCCACGGTGATGATGTCCGTCCCATATGGCGTGACAAGCGTCGAAAAGCGCGCGGTGATGGAAGCGGCAATCGACGCTGGGGCGCGCTCGGCTTATTTGATTTGGGAACCACTGGCGGCGGCGATTGGCGCTGGACTGCCTGTTGGCACCCCTGCGGGAGATATGATCGTCAATATCGGCGGCGGAATTACCGAAGCGGCGGTCATTACGATGAACAATATTGTGCGTGCGGAAAGTGGTCGGATTGGTGGGTTAAAGCTAGATGATGCCATCGTCAGCTATGTCCGTCGCAAATATAACTTGGGCATTGGGCAACCCACAGCGGAATCGGTCAAGATACAGGTTGGGGCAGCAGTAAACGGCATAGAAGAAACCAGCATGGAAGTACAGGGGCGCGATAACGTAAGCGGTCTGCCGCGAACGGTGACGATTACGACAGGGGAAGTGGTCGAGGCGCTGCAAGACCCTTTGCGCGATATTTCGGAAGTGGTCAAGCGCGTGCTGGCAAGTACGCCGCCAGAACTTGCGTCGGACATTATTGACCGCGGGATTGTTCTAACGGGCGGCGGGGCACTCCTGCGCGGTATTGACCAGTATTTGACGCGCGAAACCGGCGTGCCTGTATACCGCGCGGACAACGCGATGATCGCGGTAGCTGTGGGAGCAGGGCGTGCGCTCAATGATCAGGCAATTTTACGGCGAATCGCGCAACCTTAACGCGATTCGCCGCGTATAGTTCTCTATCTAGGTCAGGTAGTAGGTCATTCGCTGAAGATGAATGACCGGATCGATATTCTGGACATGCACATCCGCAGGGACGCTGAGGTTGATAGGCGCGTAGTTCAGAATGGCGCGGACACCCGCCGCGATGATCATGTTGGCGACTTCTTGCGCCTTTTCGGCGGGCACCGCGATCATGGCGATCTTGATACCGCGCTCTTTAATGATACGCGCGGCTTGATCGATGGGGAGAATCTCAAAGCCGCCAACGCTTTTGCCGATTTTGTCGGGCGAACTATCGAACAAACAAGAAATGTGAAATCCGCGTTCGGCAAAACCGCGATAACGCGCAACCGCACTACCCAAATCCCCCGCGCCGATAAGGGCGACTTCCCACTCGCGTTCGACTTTTAATACCTGCCGAAGCTGTTCTTTCAGGTATGCGATTTTATAGCCGGTACCCTGCTTGCCAAACCCGCCAAAATGCGAGAGGTCTTTGCGGATTTGCGCCGAGCTAATGCCTAAGCGTCGCCCTAGTTCGTGCGAGGAAGTGACTTCGTGTCCCTCTTGCGAAAGACGTTCCAACGCACGCAGATATACAGGCAAACGGCTTATTACAATATCGGGAATGTTATTCGCTGCCATAACTGCCGGATGTCCTTCGCCGCTGACCAATGAAATACCCACAGAGTGACCAATAATGCGGTATTTGTGAAAGATAACACACTCGATGTTACCATTAATGTGAAGACCACGCTAGGTGGGTTTTTAAGTGGCTCTGAGCGAACGCTAAACAAAACGTAAGCGAAGCT
Source organism: Anaerolineae bacterium (assembly GCA_034434595.1). GTDB lineage: Bacteria > Chloroflexota > Anaerolineae > Aggregatilineales > Phototrophicaceae > Flexifilum. The sequence continues at coordinate 338,301 of DAOTZD010000023.1, read as the reverse complement.
GGCACTGACGGTGTGTACAATAAACTGGTTTTGAGATTCACGCGAAAGAAAATCCATGTCGGTACGTCGTTCGATAGTGGTGATGTTCATTCTGGTGGTGGCGCTGCCCGTGATCGTGTTTGGGGCGCGCGCCCGAAATGCGGCGAACACCAACGCCGTCGCCCAAAACGCCGCACTGCAAACGCTCACGGTGGGGCGAGGGAGCGTAGAGCTAACGGTGACAGCCATTGGTACTATCCAAGCCGATCAATCCGTGAGTTTGAGTTTTAGCGGGGCGGGGCGGGTGACGGAAATATTGGTCAACGCGGGTGATGTGGTGCGCGCGGGTGATGTGATCGCGCGGCAGGTAAACACCACGCAGCAAATCGCGCTTGATCAAGCACTTTTGGCACTGGATTTGGCGACGATTCAGCGCGATCAACTGTTGGAAGGTGCGGACGCGGGGCAGATTGCTATCGCACAAGCGAATGTGGATGCAGCAGAGGCAGCACTTTACAGCATATCGACAGCGGTATCGGCGGATGACATTCGCGCGGCGGAACTAGCGTATCAAGCAGCGCAGCAGGCGCTGGCGGACGCTGTGCAAGCGCGTTCGACGGCGGCGGGAGGGCAGCCGCAAGAAGCGTATGCACTGTTAGATGCGCGGGTGGGTGAAGCGACTTTCAACGCGGAAACGGCTCGATTGCAATTGGAAAGTTTGCAGGGGAGCAACTCCGGTCAAGTGGGGGCGGCGGCGGCACGACTGGAACAGGCACGCCGCGATTTAGAACGTTTGCAAGCGGGACCAACGCAAGCGGAAATTGACCGCGCAGAGGCGTTGATCGCACAGGCGCAGTTGAACGTGCAGCAGGCGCAAACTGCGCTTGACCGCACGACATTGACCGCACCGTTTGATGGGGTGATCAGCACGGTGAATGTGGAAGTAGGGACGCTGGCAGCGCCGGGTTTGGCGGTTGTGAATATGCTCGACACTGATCCGCTGCGGTTGAATGTTGATGTGGACGAGATCGACATCCGGCAAATTCGCGAGGGGATGAATGCGCGGGTGCGCTTGGATGCACTGCCTGAAGTGCAGTTTCCGGCGGTGATCGAACGGATTGCGCTGATAAGCAACAACGAAGGCGGGATTGTGAGCTACGATGTACAGCTTCGTTTGGAGCAGATCAATGATCCGCGTGTGCGCGTGGGCATGACTGCTGAAGCGGCGGTTGTTGTGGATGCGCGCGATGATGTGCTGGTGGTGCCAAACCTATATATCCGTATTGACCGCCGCACAGGGAAGGCGTTTGTCAACCTTGTGGGGGAAAACAATATGCTGGAAGAAGTCGAGGTGACGCTTGGATTGCAGGGTGAGGATAACAGCGAAATCTTAAGCGGCGTGCGCGAAGGCGATGTGCTTGGGGTCGATTTGTCCGGCGACAGCATCAATATTTTTGGGGGCTAGACGATGGGCAAACGGCTACTGCGAGCAGTGCGAAATATCGTCATTGTTGGTGTGATCGCCGCTGTGGTTTTGTTCGGGGTGTCGCAAGCGCGGCAGTCACGGATCGAAAGCGCGGCGCAAACGGCACAGGCACAAGTTCTCGATGAAACGACTGCGGAACGCGGATCGCTGCGCGTGACAATCAGCGGGACAGGTGCGGTACTGCCTGAACGACAAGTGCCGCTGTTCTTTGAAGCGCCGGGGCGTGTAGCGGAAATTCTTGTGAGCGAGGGAACACAGGTGCGCGCTGGCGATGTGATAGCACGGCTGGAAACAACCGACTTGCAAGCTGTGGTCGATGAGGCGATGGTGGCTCTGGATTTGCAGCGGATCGCGTTCGACGCGATCACGTCGCCTGCGCGCGATGTGGATATTGCGGCAGCACAAGCGGCGCTCGACAGCGCCGAAGCAGGAGTCGCGGCGGCATATAATCCGACGGCGAGTCAGCAGGTGGAAATCGCACGGCTGCAAGCGGAAATCGCGCGCAATCGACTGTGGCAAGCGCAGTTGCAGCGCGATTTACAAGTGAACGCGCCTACGGGTTTGGGGATTGATATTTCAGGGCTGCTGCCGCCGGATGCAGAGATTCCACAAGAGGTGATTGATCAAGCCAACGCGGCGCTGAACGGATTATTTCCACAGCAGCCGGGTGTGACGGCGGAGGATTTCGCGGCGGGGGTGAATCAAGCGGAATATGGAGTGTCTATCGCGGACGCAAATTACAGTGCAGCGGCTAACCGCGACAGCGATTACGCAAGTGTTGCACAGGCAAATGCGGCGGTTGTAGCAGCCCAAACAGCGTTGGATCGTCTTATAAATGGCGCAAGTGAACTTGAGCTACAAGCGGCGCAAATCGCGGTAGATCAAGCACAACTGGCGGTGCAGCAAGCGCAGAACGCGTTGGATCGGGCAGTGCTGACCGCGCCGTTCGATGGAGTGGTGGCAGAGATCACATTGACGGTTGGCGAAACGCCGCCGTCGCAGCTTCCGGCGGCTGTGCTGGTGGATGACACGGCGCTGTATGTTGATTTGGCAATTGATGAAACGGATGTTGTGGATGTGCGGGTCGATCAAGCGGTGGAGTTACGCTTCGACGCGCTGCCAGATACGCTGGTGACAGGGCGAGTAACCGAGATCGCGGTTGCGCCGACAGTGATCGGGCAGTTGGTAACGTATCCTGTGCGGGTGCGAATTGACCCCACAGAGGAACTCATTCGCATTGGCATGACTTCGACAGCGACGCTGCTGATCGAAGAAGTGGATGATGTGTTGGTGCTGCCAAACCGATTCATTCGGATTGACCGTGATTCGCAGCAAGCGTATGTGACTATCGAACGGGCAGCAGGGCAGTTCGAGGAAATCGCGGTTGAATTGCGTTTGCGGAGCGAAACGCAAACCGAGATCATCAGTGGGTTGGAAGAAGGTCAGCGCGTGGTACTACTGCCGCGCGCCGGATTCGATATCACGGGCGGTCCGCCGTAATCAGATGGCTATAAGCGGACAGAAGGAAACTCTGTGTTCGGGTTGAAAAAACGCAGACAAAACGAAATCGCAGATGATTTCACCGCGCCTGTGGATACACGTAAGGTGGTGATCGATGTGCGCGATATCGCCAAGATGTACAAGATGGGCGATATTGAAGTTCATGCCCTGCGCGGGGTAAGCCTAAAAATTTACGAAGGCGAGTTCGTATCGATCATGGGTCCGTCGGGGAGCGGCAAAAGCACGCTGATGAATATTCTCGGCGCGTTGGATCAACCAACGAGCGGCGAGTATTACTTAGATGGCGTGAATGTGAGCAAGTTGAGTGAAGCGGATTTGGCGCGGATACGCAACAAAAAGATCGGCTTCGTGTTTCAAAGTTTCAATTTGCTGAAGCGCACTACGGCACTGAGGCAGGTTGAACTGCCGCTGATTTACGCGGGAGCATCAAATCGGACGAAAAAGGCAAAAGCGGCGTTGGAATCTGTTGGGCTGGGGCAGCGGTTGGATCATTTGCCGAGCGAACTATCGGGGGGGCAGCAGCAGCGCGTAGCCATCGCGCGGGCGCTGGTGAATGAACCTGCGATGATTCTCGCTGATGAGCCAACAGGCAATCTCGATTCGCGAAGCGGAACGGAAGTGATGCAAATCTTCCAGCGGTTAAACCGTGAACAAGGGATTACGGTTGTGTTCGTCACGCATGATTCGTGGATCGCACGGCACACAAACCGCGTGATTATTTTGCGTGATGGGGTGGTGATCACGGATCGGGCGGTGGAGCATCCGCTGGTGGCGGGGGCGACGGAACGTCCATCGGCGGAAGATGAGATGGAAGCCTTGCTGAAAGATGTGTATTCCAGCGGCAAGAAAGAGGAATTTAACTGATGGGTCGATGGATGCCAATATAGTTTGGTGATAAAAGAACACGGCGGGGTTTTGACACCGCCCAACGAAATCGTGGGAATGGGGCTGGGAAAGCGGCATGATTTCGTTTTAGAGGGCATGGATGAATCTGTTTGAGAATTTGCGAATTGCGCTTGATGGGCTGCTGACGAACCGTTTGCGCGCGGCGCTGACCGCTTTGGGGATCATTATCGGTGTGGGCGCGGTGATTGGTCTGGTGAGCTTGGGGCGCGGCGTGGAAACGTTCGTCGCGGGCGAATTTCAGTCGTTGGGGTCGAATATATTGTTTGTGTTTTCGTCCCAGCCTGCCAGCAGCACGCGCACGACGATACAGCCAATTACAACACGCGAAGGCGAAGATTTGGCGAATCCTATTATCGCGCCAAGCATTGAACGGGTGGCGATGCAGTGGGATGTGTTCGGGGTGATTACGGCGGGTGCGCGCAGCGTGCAGATTCCTGTCAGCGGAGTCACGCCGAATTACACGTTGGTGCGCGGTTGGAATCCGCGTCAGGGCGGGGCGTTCATCAGCGATGCAGACATGGACGCGGCGGCGCGAGTGGTGGTATTTGGCACAACGATTGTAGATCGGCTGTGGGGCGATAAAGCATACGATCCCGTTGGTCAGCAAGTGCGGATAAATGATCGTGTGTTCACCGTAATTGGGGTGATGGAAGAAAAACCGGGCGGGTTTTTCGGAGATGAAAACGAGATTGCGTTCATCCCATTGACGACGGCACAGACGCGGCTGGATCGCGCAAGGACTCGCGATGGTGGTTACGCGGTATCGCTGCTGCATGTGCAAGCGCGCAGTGAAGAATTGATGGGCGCGGCGATGCTAGAGATCGAGTCGTATTTAAGTGACGCGCATGAGATCAATTTTCAGGGTGAACAGGATTTCACGATCATCAATCAGGGGGACTTGATCAGTTCGCTTGGGCAGGTGACAGGGATTTTGACGGTGTTTCTTGGCTTGATCGCGGGAATTTCGCTGCTGGTGGGCGGAATCGGCATCATGAATATCATGCTGGTATCGGTGACAGAGCGCACGCGCGAGATTGGCTTACGAAAGGCAGTTGGGGCGCGCGGGATCGACATTTTGACGCAGTTTTTGATCGAAAGTTTGGTGCTGTCGATTGTGGGCGGGGCGCTCGGCGTAGGTTTCGGGTGGCTGCTGACAAGCATCGGTGGTCTGCTAGTGCCAGACTTGGATTTGACGATCACGCTGGATGCGATCATGTTGGCGACAGCGGTGAGCAGTTTCATTGGCATCTTCTTTGGGCTTTATCCTGCCAACCGCGCCGCGCGGATGCGTCCGATTGACGCGCTGCGGTTTGAATAGCGGGCGCGTGAGCTCGGTCAATAGATGCGCCGTTAGGGTGATTTTGATATTTTGAAGATTTTCTGTGGCGGGCGCGATGCCACAAATGGCATGTTTGCGATAAAGTGGGTTCGAGTATCTGCTAAGGCAAGTGAAGAGACAAAAACGGACGCGCAGGGAGAAATGAGTTTCTCTTGCGTCCATACAAAGCGGTTTTCCTTTGTAGATTGAGAAGGGCGCGTTAGGACATGCTGACAGGTGTGCTGGAAAATGTGCGTGTCGCGCTGATTGGATTGCGGAGCAACAAACTGCGTTCGGCGCTGACGATGTTGGGGATCACCATTGGTGTATCGGCTGTGATCGTACTGGTATCGATTGGGCAAGCCGTTGAATTTTTCGTGCGCGATCAATTTTTGGGATTAGGCACCAATTTGATGTTGGTGTTTCCCGGCGAAAACGAACGCGGCGAAACCGTGCGATTAACGCTTAATGACGCGGAGGCGCTGCAAAATATCGCAAATGTGCCGGATGCTCTTCATGTGATGCCGCAGTTGAACCTGACGCGACCTATCGGGGCGGAAGGACGTGAAGCGCAGGGGCGGATACGCGGGGTGACAGAAGATTTCAGCGAGATGCGGAATCGCTATGTGATTGCGGGGCGCTTTATCGAACGTGAAGATGTGGAAGGGTTGGCGCGGGTTGCGGTGATCGGGCAAAAAGTCGTTGACCGCTTGTTTCCTGATGTGTATCCCGTGGGGCGGTCAATGCGAATTGGAGGCGTGACATTTCGTGTGATCGGCGTGATGGAAGAAGCCAGCAGCACAGGATTTGGCGGCGACGAGAATGATTTGGTGTGGATACCGATCACGACAGCGCAAACCCGTTTGGCGGGTGAGCGTGTCTTAACAGGTGACAGACCGATCACGAATATTCTGGTACAAGCGCGGGATGGCGACAGCGTTGATTTGGTCGCACAGCAGGTGAGGCAGACCTTGCGCGAGGTACGAAATATCAGTTTTCGGGATGAAGACACCTTTGCCATCTTCACACAAACGGACTTGCTCGATTCGCTGGGGCAGATCACAGGGCTGCTGACGATCTTTTTGGGGGTGATCGCGGGGATTTCGCTTCTGGTAGGCGGCATTGGTATCATGAATATCATGTTGGTGACGGTGACGGAACGCACACGCGAGATCGGTTTACGAAAGGCGTGCGGCGCACAGCGCAGCGATATTGTGCTGCAATTTTTGACGGAGGCGACTGTGCTTTCGCTGGTGGGAGGCGGGATTGGAATTACGCTGTCGGTGATGGGATCGCTGGCAGTGAGCGCGGCACTGCCAACACTGCAAGTCGCAGTGCAAGGATCGAGTGTGGGGCTGGCGACGGCGATTTCGATTGGGATTGGCATCTTCTTCGGGATTTACCCAGCAAATCGGGCGGCGGCGCTTAACCCGATTGATGCGCTTCGCTATGAATGATAGAATTGTTCATGGATCGTAATAGTGAGTTTTTTGTGTGAAGAAGCGGCTCAACGAGATTAAAGGCGCGCGAATGGTGACTACCCCTAACGGAAGCAGCAGCGAAAGTCCCCTGCTGCTGGTGCACGACAGTATGCTTGACGGGCTGGGGCAGTTGGCAAACTACTTTGGTTTTAGCAAAGTGATGGGGCAGCTTTACGGCGCGATGCTCCTTAGCGATAAACCGCTGTGTCTCGACGATCTGGTCGAACGGCTGGACATTTCCAAAGCGAATGTCAGCATGAATATGCGGACGCTTGAAAATATGGGGATGGTGCGTCAGGTATGGGTGAGAGGAAGCAGTGGACGGCGAAAGTTTTACGAAGCCGAAACTGACTTCTGGCAAATCATCACCAACATTCTCAAAGGGCGAGAAATGCGAGATGTGCGCCGCGCGCTCGAAGTGATGACGGATAACGTCAATTTGCTGAGCGAACGCATGGCGGTGATGGATGAAGAAGAACGTAAACAAGCGGAAGTGTATATTGAGCGCATATCGCAGATGCGGGCGCTTTTTCAATTCGCGCAGTTGATGATCACGACGATTTTATCGCGCGTGGGGGACAGCGGCACGATGGAGATGGAAGACCTGCCGCCCATGCACATTGAGGATTGAAGCAGTTTTTTGGGGAAGACTGCGAACTGCCCCTAGACTTAAGGCTCGATCACATGATGGGTTTTGTCCCTTGTATGCGGTTGAGGGCAACCATATAATTGTGGATGTTACAAATGGGGGAATGGCGGAACTGGCAGACGCGCATGACTTAGGATCATGTCTCTTACGAGGTGAGGGTTCGAGTCCCTCTTTCCCCAACACTGCCTTGTGCAGCCTCACGTCGATAGTTTGGTCACATTCTGCCACCGGTAACATCCCCATGTCATTTTGTACAGTTCGTTTTTGCGCTTACCGACTGCGGTAAAGCGCGCTCAAACACGTTGAAGGTGCTGTGTTGAATATTCAGGTTGAACGTCAAGAGAATCATACTGCCCGTGTCACCGTCGCTTTAGAAGCGGAACGCTTTGAAGCGGCAAAGCAGCGGGCAGCGCGCAAGCTATCTAACCGGTTGAATGTGCCGGGTTTTCGTAAGGGGAAAGCTCCGTACCGCGTGATCGTCAATTACGTGGGCGAAGCCGCCATTATTGAAGAAGCTGTCGATTTGTTAGGCGAAGAAGTCTACAAAGAAACACTGCCGGAAACCGGTGTTACACCCTATGGTCCGGGCTCGCTCGATGAAGTGCAGATGGAAAAGCCAACGGACGTGCCTACGCTCGTTTACAGCATCCCACTGCAGCCGGAAGTTGATCTAGGCGAATATCGTTCGATTCGGCGTGATTTCAATGTGCCGTCCGTCGAAGATAAGATGGTTGACCGGGCAATGCGGGTGTATCAAGAGCAAAATGCGTTAATCGAAGAGAGTACACGCCCCGCAGAATTGGGCAACCGCGTAACGCTGGACATTCACAGCTTCTATGTGGAAGCGCATGAAAATGTGGAACACGAACACGCTGATGGTGAAGAACACGACCATGAGCACGATCACGATGGTCATGACCATGGGCACGGGGAACACTTCATCTACGAGAACGATTTCCAGACAATCTTAAACGACGATTACGAGCCGATGGCGGGCTTCAACGCGCAGATTGTGGGGTTGAGTGTTGGCGACAAGAAGGAATTTGAGCTGACGTTTCCAGCAGATGATGAAATTGAAGAAGATCGCGGTAAGACGGTGAAATTTGAAGTGACGGTCAAGAAGATCGAAACCTTTACTGCGCCCCCGCTGAACGATGAACTTGCCGCGCGTGTGACAGCGGAAGAAGAAAAGCCACTGACTTTGCTTGAACTACGGATGCGGACGCGCAAAGATATGGAAGAAATGAACGAGCGCCGCTATCGTTCGCAGTATGCCAGCGAAGTGCTTGAACAAATTGTCGAAAACGCGACAATTCACTATCCTGAAATGGTCGTGACCGAAGAAATCGAGCGTACCATCGAACGGTTCGATCAGCAGCTTCGGCAGCAGAGCCGCCTAACCGTGCAAGATTATCTCACCATCACCAAGTCGAAACTTGAAGACCTATACGCGCAGTTCCGTCCGGGCGCGGTTCGTACAGTGGAGCGCGCCTTGACCATGCGTGAACTGCTTTTGCGCGAAGGCGTGACGGTTTCTGCTGAGGAGGTGGATGAAGCGATTGAGAAGATCGTCAGTTCGTATCCGGAAGAAAACCGGGCTACGATTCGTCCGTTGTTTGATCGCCCAGAGATGCGTGAAAGTATTTTGGACGATTTGCTGACGGACAAATTGATGGAACGGATCGCGCTCATTGGTCGTGGTGAAGCGCCAGAACTTACAGAAGCCCCTATCGCTGACACAGCAGGGTCGGCGGCATCGACGGACGCTGAATCAGCGCCTGCATCCGAAACGTCTACAGAGTCATCGTCAGGTGACGATAACGCATAATTTGAGGAGAACCAGCCTGATGTATCCAACCAGTCTTATTCCGATGGTTATTGAGCAGGGGAGCCGGGGTGAACGCGCCTATGACATTTACTCCCTGCTGTTGAAGGAACGTATTGTCATGTTGGGGACACCCATCAATGACCAGATCGCCAATTTGCTTGTGGCGCAGCTTTTATTCCTTCAGCGCGAAGACCAAGACCGTCAAATTCAGATGTTCATTAATTCGCCGGGCGGCGTGGTATACGCGGGGTTGGCGATTTACGACACTATGCAGCAAATCAGCGCGCCGATTAGCACGACGGCTGTGGGGCTGACCGCGAGCTTTGGCACGGTTCTGCTCACCGCCGGGTCGGATGGTCTGCGTTACGCGCTTCCGAACGCGACGATTCATATGCACCAGCCGTTGGGCGGCGCACAGGGTCAAGCGACGGACATAGTAATTCAAGCGAATGAAATCATGCGCTTGAAGGATCGTTTGTTGGAGATTCTTGTCAAGCATACGCGCCGCGACCGTGAAGTTGTGGAGCGCGATACAGATCGCGACTTGTATTTGAGCGCCAAACAGGCGGTGGAGTATGGCTTGATCGATTCGGTGCTTGAAGGCGCGAAAGCCGGAGAACCCACGAAGTGACCTATCCACCCACTAACCAACGGTGCTCGTTTTGTCGACGCAGCCACAACGAAGTGGAGCGTTTGATAGCGGGTCCCGACGGCGTGTTCATTTGCGATAGCTGCGTCGAACTTTGCCAGCGGATTATGTATGAGGAGAATGCTGGCACAAGTGAACCGGAAAGCGAATTCGTGCTGGAACATCTGCCGTCGCCGCGCGAAATCATGGAAAAGCTCGACGAGTATGTGGTCGGGCAGGAACACGCCAAGCGCGTGTTGAGCGTGGCGGTATATAACCACTACAAACGCATTCGCAGCGGCGGGATCGCCAACGGGGTGGAGCTTGATAAGAGCAACATTCTGATGGTGGGTCCAACAGGCAGCGGAAAAACTTTGCTGGCGCAAACGCTGGCGCGCGTGCTGGATGTGCCATTTTGCATCGCGGACGCGACTTCGTTGACAGAAGCAGGCTACGTGGGTGAAGACGTTGAGAATATTCTTCTGCGCCTTGTGCAAGCGGCGGACGGCGATATTGCGCGCGCGGAAAAGGGCATCGTTTACATTGACGAAATCGACAAGATCGCGCGGAAATCGAGCGATAACCCGTCGATCACGCGCGATGTGTCTGGTGAAGGCGTGCAGCAGGCGCTGTTGAAGATTGTGGAAGGCACGCTAGCGAATGTGCCACCACAAGGCGGACGCAAACACCCGCATCAGGAATTTTTGCAAGTGGATACGCGCAATATTCTGTTTATCTGTGCGGGGACGTTCGCAGGAATTGAGGACAACATTGGTCGTCGCATTGGCACGAAGGGTAATCTAGGTTTCAACAACGATCCACATGCGAAAGTAAACCGCACAGAACTGCTTAAACACATCAGCCCAGAAGATTTGATGCAGTATGGATTGATCCCAGAATTTGTTGGGCGTTTGCCCGTGCTGGTGACGGTTGATCCGCTGGATCGTGAGGCACTGATCAAGATTTTGGTCGAGCCGAAGAATGCGCTCGTTAAGCAGTATCAACAACTTTTGGCGCTGGATGATCTCAAACTCGATTTTGAGGAATCGGCATTGGGCGCGGCAGCGGATATTGCTTTGCGGCGCGGCACGGGTGCGCGCGGGCTTCGTTCGATTATCGAAAGCCGCCTGCTTGACGTGATGTTTGAAGCGCCGGGTTTGAAAGACGAAATTTCGCGCGTTGTGATTGATGCCGACGTGATCAATGGGACGGCACGCCCACGTATTTACGGCAAGGACAATATCCTGTACAAATGGGATGATAACGGCACGCTGCACGTTGCGGCATGACGTGGCATAAATTGAATTGAATGCAAAAAGACCTCTCCACCTGCGAGAGGTCTTTTTTGTTGCACAAGGTCAGAGATTGGATAAGCGTATCAAGTGTCGTTTGGCGCGGGGCAAAAGCGTGTGAAAGTGAGCATGTCTCACAAATTGGACATTTGAAGCTGGTTGTGTGCGGGCAGCTCACGGACGAAACGAAGTTTCGCACGCTCCTACAAAGCGTTGGCTTGCGCGGTAAGGACGACTTCTGTTGTACCGGAAAGCTGACGAGCGAGCATCTGCGCGTCGATGCGGGTAGCACCGCCTAATCCGCTGCCCCAATTGCACGGGATCACCCAGCGCGCGTTGAGGATTTGCGCGGCTTTGGCTGCTTCATCAACAGTCATCGTGCCGTTGCCGTCGATGGGCAAGATGGCGATGTCTGGATGAATGAGGCTCATTTCGGGGATCAATTTGGTATCGCCCGCGTAGTAGATGTCATAAAAATTAAGGGAAATCACGAATCCGATTCCGCCTTCTGCAATACCGTGACGCGGGTCATCAGGGGAATAAGCAGGAACCGCTTTGATATTCACACGGTCATGCACCAAACTTTGCCACGGGCGAAGTACTGCACAGCCTTCGATTTGTTTAGCGACTCGTTCGTTACCGACAATGAGTGTATGGTCGCCGCGCAGTTTTTGAATATCGGCTAACGAACAATGATCGTAATGATCATGACTGACAAGGATGATGTCAGCAGGGCGGTCAGCACGGGCGACTCGCCACGGGTTAATGTAAATGAGAGGCGATCCATGAGATTGATCGTAAATTGTAAAACTGCCATGTCCAAGCCAAGTGATGTTATCAATCATCTACGTTCAACCAACCTCGTTATCCAGATGTAAGCCACAGCTCATTACAACCCCACACATGGTGAAATTTACCCCGAAAATGAGGGGAAGTGCAACTTTATACCTATCGCAAGGTTGAAACAAGACTCAATGCTATAAAATCCGTATAGCGCGAATCGAAAAGGGCGCGATAATTATCACTATTGAGCGCGAAAGGTGAATTTGTTATGTCTGATAACCCGATTTCGAATCTCCCGCGTCCGCAGCCGATTCGCAGTTTAGGCAGTGCACCGGGAACTCCCGCAGCACAACCAACACGCTCAACAGGGTCGAGCGTGGCAATTCCCGGCGCGGCGTGGACACCCCCTCCGTTGGGATCACTGGATGACACCGGACTGAATCTGCTGAATCTGGCAGACTTGGTGCTGAAAGTGCTGTACTTCGGCGGCTATATGCCGGGGCATCAAATTGCAGATATTGTGAAGCTGCCGTATACCAACGTACTCGATGCTGTCATTGACTTTTTGAAGCGCGAAAAATACATCGAAGTGCGCGGCTCTGGCGGCGTGGGTGAAGCGGGCTATCAATATTTAATCTCGCAAAAAGGATCGGACAAAGCCCGTGAAGCATTGGAACGTTCGCAGTATGCGGGACCCGCGCCGGTTACACTGAACCAATATGTGCGCGCGATGCGTGAGCAGAACCGCGAAAAGCTGATCGTCCATGAAGAACAGATGCGACAGGTAATGAACCAGTTGGTCATTTCAGACGAAATGCTGGCGCGTATTGGTCCGGCGATTAACTCTGGCAAATCGGTGTTCTTGTACGGTCCGCCGGGGAACGGCAAAACGACAGTGGCAGAAACTGTCGGGCGCATGATTCTCGGTAACAGCATCTGGATTCCGTATGCCATCGACGTGGATGGGCAGGTGATCCGCGTATTTGACAACGTGAATCACGAACTTGCGGAAGGCGAAGAAGTTCGCCGCTTGGGGACGGGCGTGATCCCCGACCCGCGTTGGGTACGCATCAAGCGCCCGATGATCATGGTTGGTGGTGAACTCACGCTGGCAGGGCTAGACCTTGTGTATGATGACATCAACAAATACTACGAAGCGCCGTTCCAGATGAAATCTAACGGCGGGATGTTCTTGATTGACGACTTTGGTCGCCAACAGGTGCGTCCGCGTGACCTGCTCAACCGCTGGATCGTGCCGCTGGAAAAGGGGGCGGACTTTCTGACGCTGGCAACGGGACGCAAGATCGAAATGCCGTTCAACGTGTTGATCGTATTTTCGACCAACCTTGACCCGCGCGACCTAGTGGACGAAGCGTTCTTGCGCCGTATTCGCCACAAAATCGAAATTGGCGACCCGACCTATGAACAGTACCGCGAAATTTTCAAGCGCGTGTGCAGCGCCAAAGGTATCAAGTACGATGAGCAGGCGCTGGCGTATTTGCTCAAGGAATGGTACATCAACCAAGACCGCAACCTGCGCGCCGTGCATCCGCGCGACTTGATCAGCCAACTGCTTGATATTGCGACGTATTTGAATAAGCCGCCGGTGCTGTCGAAAGAAATGATTGATCGCGCGGCTGCGTCATATTTCGTCAAGCTGTAGGTTTCCGCACAATTCGTCGCCGCGTGGGGCAGGTGAATATTTCCCCACGCGGCACGTTTCTGAATCCTCATGCGGTGAAAGGCGCAAAGTCATGACCAAGACCCGCAGCAGTTCCCCAATGCCTCGTAATCAGGTGTTCATCCTTGATGACGGTTCTGTGGTGGTGCAGTGGACAGAAGCCCGCGTGCAGGACATTCAAACCGGTGTGTATCGCAACTACAGCCCAAAGGATTTTGGTCGCCGTTTGAACGATTATGAACTGGAGCGGCTGAAAGAGCAGGGCATCATCGAAGAATACAATCGCTCATCGGTATGGTTGTATGCGCTGCCAGAAGGCGAACGCTTTCAATCGCAGCGCATACTTGAATCGACCTCGAACGCGGCGCGTTTTTATTACTTGAACACGACGCTGCCGGAAGATTATGTCGATTTGCTGCTCGAACATCTTGACCGCACGGGATTATCCGGTATGGGCGCGGAAGTCGCTGTGGTGGATGGCGTGTTGGCGGTGACTGGGGAAAATCAAACGCTGTTTGCAACACTGGATGAAGCGGAACAGGCGCTTGAATTTCTGCTGCGCGATGCGCCGGATTGGTTGAGCGCGGTGACGGTGGCATTTAGCGATAAACCGACCTTCACGCAGACGGATTCTGATGATTTCGCGGACGAATTTCCGGCAATCGATCTGGATGCACTGATCGCGGAGCAGGATGGGCGTGCGGTGGAGCCACCTCTGCAGGACGATAACAATTCTTAAACGCATGGCACGGTTTTGACATACATGCTCATACAGAATAGACGCGGCGCACTCAAGCACATAAAGGGGGAGTGCGCCGCTGTTGAATTACAGGGTTACATCTTTGGGGAATGTAACAGCTTACACGCTGGTTAAAATAAACGCTGGCTGGTAAATTTATTGCCACACCAGTAAGGACACACGCTGATGAGTTCTGTGCCGTGGAATGACAAAATGCGCCGCCTGAATGCCGAATGGATTGCACCAGAAGAAGTCACTTCAAAGGTGTGTACGCATTACTTGGAAAGTCTCGAATGGATGGCACAGGTGACGCTCAATCCATCGCCGCGATTATTTGCGTTGAGCGCGCGCTTTTTGTTCGGATCGTACTGGCAGCGTTTTCGGCATATGGCGGATCAACAGCGGCATCAACCGCTGGCGGTGGGTATACTGCGAGCGGATCATCGGTTGGAAGCGCGGTTTTTTACACAGGATGGCACGGGCTGCCATTTGATTGACCATCAAACGGGCAGGCGGATGGCGACGTACAACCCCATCAGCGGGGAGCGCGTGTTCACGCAGGATTTGGGCAGCGCGTCAGTTGTGTATTTCATGCGCTACGACATGCGGGATCAACGCTGGAAAATCGAACAATATGTACAGGAACTCCCCCGCGGTTGGCATAAAGCTCCATACTCACTTTCGACTTTCAGCATCACCGAACGCGCTTCCGGGCGCGATCAGTGATATTCACCGTTAAGCGCATCGATGACATCACACGTTGATACAGTTTTTGTAACGGGGGGCACCGGATTTCTTGGTCGCCACCTACTGCCCGCATTATGCCGCGCCGGTTTTAATGTGCGTCTGCTCACACGCCATGCGAGCGCGCATGATTGGCTTCAGCGTTATCCACATATCGAAATTGTGCAGGGTGATGTGCAAGATGCGACAGTTATTCGATCTGCGATGCAGGGATGCCGCTATGTGATACACGCGGCGGGGTTGTTTCGCTTTTGGGGCAACCAAGCCGATTTTGACCACACGAACGTGGGTGGGACAGAGAATGTGTTAAATGCGGCACTGCACGCCCAGATCGAACGATTGGTGCATGTGTCCACCATCGCGGTGATTGGCAATCCTGACCCACGTCGGATAGTCGATGAGACACATCCCGCGCACCCTGCTGATCCGTATCAACGGAGCAAGTTACGCGGCGAAACGCTGGCGCTGCATTATTACACAAAACACAAGCTCCCCGTGATTGTTCTGAGACCGGGTGCGTTTTATGGTCCGTTAGGGCAGTATGCGTTCAACCGACTGTTTTTCAGAGACCCAATGCGCGGATTGATCATGCAGATCAACGGCGGGAGCTATATCACATTTCCGGCGTATGTGCCGGATGTGGCGCACACGGCAATCGCGGCGTTCACAAAAGGACGCTGCGGGGAAGTGTATAACATCTGCGATGAATCGCTGACACACAAAGCAGCATTCGACATCATCACCCGCGAAGCAAAACTGTGGTATCCACGCCTGAATTTGCCGGGATGGATGGGCGTATCGGCGGCGTATGTGCTGACAGGCTTGGCAGTATTTACTCGCCGCGAACCCTTCTATCCGATTAATCTACGATCCTATGTGTATAATTACTGGCGCGTTTCTAATGACAAGGCTCGGCGCGAACTTGATTTTGTGCCAACGCCGTTTGTCGATGGGGCAAGACGCACAATCGCATGGTATCGCGCGGGTCAGCCGGAAGTGCTGCCCGAAACGGAGTGTTAGTCAAGCAACTCATGATTGATCAAGTGAAAATCTATGTTCGCAGCGGGAACGGCGGCGACGGCGTGGTGGCTTTTCGGCGTGAAAAATACGTCCCGCACGGCGGACCTTCCGGCGGAGATGGCGGGCGCGGCGGCGATGTGATCTTAAAAGTTGATCCCGCGTTGAATACGCTGTCGCCGTTTGGCAAAAAAATCCATTTCAAAGCCGCGCACGGTGAACGCGGCGGGTCTGCGACGAAAACCGGATCAAGCGCCGCTCCACTGGTGGTGTTTGTGCCGCCGGGAACGGTAGTGCGCGATGCTGAAACCAAGCGCATCCTTGCCGACCTTGTGAAAGCGGGTGATGAGGTGGTGGTCGCGCCCGGCGGACGCGGTGGGCGTGGGAACGCACGTTTCGCCACGTCAAATAATCAAGCGCCACGTATAGCGGAAAAGGGCGAACCCGGTGTTGAAAAGTGGCTGATCCTTGAACTGCGATTGATCGCAGATGTGGGGATTGTTGGCGTGCCAAATGCAGGGAAATCGACCCTGCTTTCGGTGATGAGCAACGCGCGCCCCAAAATCGCGGATTACCTGTTCACGACGCTCGAACCGAATCTGGGTGTGGTGCTGTACGACGAGCGCGATTTGGTTGTGGCGGATATTCCCGGCTTGGTCGAAGGCGCGCATATGGGGGTGGGGCTAGGGCATTCATTTTTGCGGCATGTGCAGCGCACACGCATGTTGATCCACCTGCTGAACGGCGCAAGCGATGACCCGATTGCTGACTATAACCAGATCAATGTCGAACTATCGTTGTTCGATGAGCGGTTGGGGCAAAAACCGCAGATCGTCGTATTCAACAAGATTGACCTACCGGAAGTGGCGGCGAAGTGGGAAAAAGTTCGTGATGAACTGCGTGCGCGCGGCATCGAACCGATGGCGATCAGCGCGGCGACACGGCAAAATGTCACGTCGTTGATTCAGAAGATGTATGAAACATATGCGACTCTGCCGCCGGAATCGCCATTTACCGAGGATATGCCTGTGTACACTCTCACTGAGGATGACATGGGCTTCAGCGTACAAAAGCTGGACGCGGGCGAGTTCCGCGTGTTTGGTAAACAAATTGAACGCGCGGCGAACATGACGTATTGGGACTACGAAGAAGCGGTCATGCGTTTTCACCGTATTCTGGAGACGCTTGGCGTGACTGATGCGCTTAAACAAGCGGGTGTGCAAGAAGGTGACACTGTGTATATTGGTGATCACGAATTGGAATGGACAGATTAGCTCGCGGGATGCCGTTTAGCGGGCGGAAAACAGCGATTTTATGCAGCGTATAGGCATTCTCGGCGGTACGTTTGATCCGCCGCATATCGGTCATTTAGTGCTTGCGGAATACGCCGCTGAAGCCTTGAACTTTTCACAGGTGTTGTTCGTACCTGCTGCCACGCCGCCGCATAAAAACGATGTTCGCACACCGATTGAGCATCGCTTGAATATGCTGCAACTGGCGATTCGGGATAACGAACGATTTGTCATTTCGCGCGTTGATATTGACCGCCCCGGACCGCATTACACTGTCGATATGATCGGCATCATACAGGGGCAGTATCCACACGCGGAGCTGTACTTCGTGATGGGTGGCGATTCGCTGCGAGATTTGCCGAAATGGAATCGCCCACAGGATTTGATTCGGAGATGCCGCTTAGCGGTGTTTCAACGCCCGGATATGGTCGAAACGGTTACGGCGGACATGCATGAAGCGGTGCTGCCCGGTCTTGCCGAGCGCGTAGACATCATCGACGCACCGCTGTTGGGGTTTTCGTCAACGGAAATTGCACAGCGGCGGTATGACGGCAAAAGCATTCGGTATTTGGTGACGGATGCTGTTTTGCAGTACATCTATGACAATCAACTGTACCGGAAGATGTTATGACGAAATTGACGATCAATCCGCGCCTGATCTTGAGCCTGTGCGCGGTGATACTAGCGGGCGTGCTGCTTTCGGCAGGGTTGGTCAGCGGCGCGCCGACGATGCAGTTCGATCCTGTGCCGACGCTCGTACCGCCGACACTCGTGCCATTCACGGATGCGGGGACAACCGACGCACTGCCGACGGAAAGCGGTGTAGCGCGGATTTTGCGCGATGGTAACGTGAGGATCGGCATTCTGTTCAATGAGCCGAATTTTGGTGAATTGGGCGTGCGCTGCTGCGATGTGATTGGGTTTGATGCCGACCTTGCGCGTGCGATTGCTGAAACATGGGGCGTTCAACTAGAAGGCAAGCAAGTGACGCGACAAACGGGAATCGACATGCTTGTTAACGGCGATATTGACCTGTTGATCGCCGCGCAGCCGCATGATCGCGCGCTTGATTCGCGCGTGGAGTTCAGCCAGTCGTATTATCCCGGCGCACAGTCGATTATGGTGCGCGATGGTGATGGCGCGACAGTGCTGGATCATTTTGCAGATCGCGTGGTGGGGGTTGTTGTTGGCACGCGCGCTGAAGCGGCAGTCGCGGCGTGGCAAGCGCGCGCCGGATACACCATCAACGTGCGCCAGTTCTACACGCTTGATCAAGCGATTGCAGCGCTGTATGAATCGCAAATTGATGGGGTGGTCGCTAGCCGTCACCGCTTGGCATTGAGAATTCGCCAGCCAGCCGACGGGCGCATTGTGGAAGAACCTGTGCAGTCCGAACCATATGCAATAGCGGTGCGTCGCCAAGATGTGAACTTGCGTAACGCGGTCAACCGCACGTTACAGTATTTCGCGGAAAGCGGGCGTTTGAATGAAATTCATCGCACCAATTTTAGCGATGCCAACTATCCCGATGGGTTCTTTGTGTCGTGGGCGAATGTAGGCAGTGATGCGCCGCGTTTGGATCAATTTGGTGGGGATGTGCCGCTGCCATCGACTTATGTCGTGCCGCGCCTTCAAAGCGAAAGACAGATTCGCGTGGCAGGGCTGACACAACTTCCTGCGGATGCTCCCGAAAGCGCACGACGGCTCGATCAACTGAACCGTCTGCTCGTCAATGCGCTGGCAAGCCGCTGGCAGGTCACTGTTGTAGATTTGGATGACAATGGACAAAACCCGCTTGAGTTGGTCGCCAGCGGACAAGCCGATCTCGCGGTTGGGGTGGAACCGAACTGGGATGCCGCTGGGCAAGTCGATTTCACAGGCTATTATCTGCTGCATGGATTACGCCTTATGGTCGAAACGAACAGCGGTATTGCTGGAATCGCTGATTTGCGCGGAAAGTGGGTGGGCGTGTTTAGCGGTGACGAATTCGCGCGCGCCGTGGTAACACAGCGTGCGGAAGCCGAACGCGCGATTATCGACGACTTTTTCTCGATTTTGCGCGAACAAGATGCGGCGTTCGGGATGCTGGTTGAAAACAACTACGACGCGGTGATGGGTGACAGTCTGCGTTTAATCGCGCATGTGCAAGCGAACCCGGACGCACTGCAACTGACAACTAACGCGGATGGCGATCCTGTTTGGTTCAGCCGCAGCTATATTGCAATGGCGGTGCCGCGCAACGATATTGATTTCCGACTGCTTGTGGAATATACACTGCAAGAACTCGTCCGCGATGGCACGCTCACTGGTTTTCTGAATCCGGTGCTGATGCCCAGTGATGTTCCACACTTTGAGATTTGGCCCGGTTCCAGCATGTATCTTGGTTACGACTTAGATGGCGTTGGCGGCTAACGTGGTCGCCATGCAAGCGATGTGAGTGTGATTGGTTCGCTATGTGTGTCGAGATAACGGACACGGCGTAATTCCGTACCGTCTGGGCGCATGATGTAGATGGCGTAATCCCCTTCAAAATTCGCGGTGAAGGCGAGCATTTCGCCATCGGGCGACCACGCAATCGACCATGCGCTGTCGCGCGGTGTGGGGAAAGGGTCGCGGATGGGCTGCAAATCACTTCCATCCGCGTTCATCACATACAAACGCATTGCGCCATCGCGGTCTGACCAGAAGGCGATGTGTTCGCCATCGGGTGACCATGCGGGCGCATTATCGAAGATTGTTTCGGCTGTTTCGGTCAAACGCTGGCTTTGCGTGGCGTGAATATCGCGCATATAAATCTCGCCTTCGCCGTGCCGGAAGGAAACCATCGCGTAATGCTGGCTGTCTGGCGACCAAGCGTAGCTGGAATCGGCATTGGGCGTGAGGGGACCCATGATGACCTGAAGCGAATCCGAAGGATGGTTCACATTGACAGCGTAGACGGTGCGGTTGCCGTTGTCGCGGTTTGTCCAAAAGGCGATAGTTTGCGCGTCCAGCCATGTTGGCGCGAAGTCCATCGCTTCGCTTTGGGAGATATTGCGGATGGTTCGCCCGTCCGCGCTAAGGATGTACACTTCTTCGCTTTCTTGTTCACGCCGTCCCGCCAGCGCCAGCCAATCCCCATCGGGTGACCATTCCATGCTGATCATGCGGCTTGTACCCGCGTCGAATAGATCGTGGCGCATCGCTCGCGTCACATCGAGCAGCCACACGGTTTTGTGGATGCTGCCCGTTTGATAGGCAATCTCCACACTGGGGAAGAACGATCCCATGGCGTTACTCACCAGTACGAGCAAAAATGTGATACCTGTCAAAATCGCTGCCGTTTTCGCCAGCAGCGACAGAATTGAACGTGATGAGGATGAGCGAATCGAATAACCACCACTATGCAGCATGATTCACACTTTCGGCTTACTTGGCGCGAGTGACTGCCCATAGCTGGACAACATTACGCCGATCAAAATTGCCACGCTGCCGACCACCTGCATCCCCGTGGGGATTTGGCTGAACAGGATGATGGCGGCAATCGCGCTGCCAACGGGTTCGGCTTGCGTGATGATACTCACATAGGTTGCTGATACATAGCGCAGCGCATAGTTAAAGGATGTATGCCCGATCAACTGGGGGAACAGCGCCAGCACGACTACCCAAAAATATCCTGTCGCGCTGTAGCCTGTGAATGTTTCTCCGCTAAGCAGCGTGTAGACAACCAAGGCGACAGCCGTACACGAATAGACTAACCAGATATAGGGGAGCAGCGGAAGTTTGGCGCGCAAATTGCGCCCGATGACAAAATAAATGGCGACTGCGACTGCGCCAGCAAGCGCCAATCCGCCGCCTAGCGCGGGATTTGTCCCGTTCACATCCCCGCTGCTACCCGCCAAGCCAATGGTGATACCGCCGACGAGTGCGACAAATAACCCTAACCAGACAAGAATCCCGAAACGGGCGCGCAAGAAAATCACTTCTAATAGGGCAACCCAAAGAGGTCCTGTTGTGACGAATACGGTGCTGATCAACACGCTGGTGTATTCGAGCGATGTAATCCACGTCAAAAAATGGATCGCCAGCACTACACCGCTGATGACCGCGAGCAGTAAGTCTCTGCCCGTTAGCCGTCTAAGATCGGGAATATGTTTGCGTAACGCGAATGGGGTAAGCAGCAGCGCGGAAATTCCCAAACGTCCGCTGGCGATGACCGCTGACGGTATGCCTTCACGCTGCGCGAACGAGATGAAAATCGCTGCCATCGACACGGCGGCGATTCCAAACAGCAGCACAATATAGACGCTTGAGGGAACTTTCGCGGGGGTGCTTAACCGCGCATCTACCGATGTCATTCAGTGTGTATCCTTCAGAACTTGTTGCTGTGCGCGGTGCTTTGCGTATCGCTCTATCTTAGCATTCGATGAGTCCATGTTCAAAAGTCGTGGATTTAAGACCGCCGTAGGGTGAAAAGCCCTGTTTACTCATGATAGAATATTGACTAGGCACATTTTACTGTAACCTGATACGAAACTCCGAAGGAGAAAAGCGCATGGCTTTTGAACTTCCCCCACTTCCGTATGAATTCGGCGCACTTGAACCTCACGTTGACGCGATGACCATGGAAATTCACCATGACCGCCACCACGCAGCCTATGTGAATAACCTGAACAAGGCGCTCGAAAGCGCCCCAGAATTCCAGAATTTGTCGATTGAAGAACTGCTGCAATCGCTGGATCGCCTGCCGGAAGGCATTCGCGCGGCGGTGCGGAACAACGGCGGTGGTCACTACAATCACACGCTGTTTTGGCAAATCATGTCACCGAATGGGGGTGGCGCGCCGACAGGTGAACTGGCGGACGCGATCAACCGCGCGTTTGGCAGCTTCGATGCCTTCAAAGACCAGTTCAAGGCGAAGGCAGTCGGTCAGTTTGGTTCGGGGTGGGCGTGGTTAGTGGTCGCCGCTGACGGCAGCGTGTCGATTGAAAGCACGCCGAATCAGGATACGCCGGTCATGCAGGGTCGCAAGCCGATTCTCGGCGTGGATGTGTGGGAACACGCCTACTACCTTAAGTACCAGAATAAGCGCCCCGACTATGTGACGGCGTGGTTCAATACCGTGAATTGGGAAGAAGTCGCGCGTCGTTATGCCGTGCGCTAACTTTCCTATGCCGCGCGTGTCGTTTAGCATTTTGACTCGCGTGTAATTTCACAAAGCTCGACAAAGGCGCTACAATACGTAGCGCCTGTTTTTTGCCATTTTCCACCTGCTGACCGACATATTCAGGCGCGAATGAATTCGCGTTTATGAGTGGTGATTAAACGTCCATTGGTGACGTGTTGAATTAAAGGCTAAAGATCATGACAGATTTTCGTATTGAAAAAGACTCGATGGGGGAACTGCGCGTTCCCGCAGGTGCCTATTACGGCGCGCAGACGCAGCGCGCTGTCGAAAATTTCCCCGTAAGTGGGCTGCGTCCGTATCGCGCCTTCATTTGGTCGATGGCGCTGATTAAACGTGCCGCCGCTGAAGTGCATCTCGATTTAGGGCTGCTTCCTGCGGATATGGCACGCGCGATAATGCAAGCGGCAGATGAAGTTCTTGAGGGCAAACACGATGCTCATTTCGTGGTCGATCCGTTTCAGGCGGGAGCGGGTACGAGTCACAATATGAACACCAACGAAGTGATCGCCAACCGCGCCAATGAAATTCTCGGCTATAAGCTGGATGATCCCAAGAAGCCTGTCAACCCGAACGATCATGTTAACATGGCGCAAAGCACTAACGACACTATACCGACGGCGATTCGTTTAGGGGCGCTCTGGCGCTATCAAGAATTAGTCGATACTCTGCGAGAACTTGCAAATGCACTGAACGACAAAGCCGCAGAGTGGGATGATATCGTCAAGAGTGGGCGCACGCACTTGCAGGATGCTGTTCCTGTACGTTTGGGGCAGGAATTTGCCGCTTATGGCAAGGCGATCCTTCGTAATATTGAAAAGATCGAACAGGCGGCGGAAGGCTTGCGCCGGTTGGGAATCGGCGGGACAGCGACGGGCACAGGCTTGAATGCTCATGCTGAATATCACACTCGTATGGTCGCCAAGTTGAGCCAATTAAGCGGACTTAAGCTGTACGAAAGCGATGATCTGTTTGAGTCGATGCAATCACATCAAGATTCGGTATTCTTCTCCGGCGCGATTCGTACAGCGGCGCAAGACTTGATTCGCATCGCCAATGATATTCGCCTGTTATCGAGTGGTCCAACAACGGGGTTGGCGGAAATCACATGCCCGCCTGTACAACCGGGTTCGTCGATTATGCCGGGCAAGGTGAATCCCGTGCTGGCGGAAATGCTCGATATGGCGATGTTCCATGTGTTGGGGTGCGATTTGACGATCACGATGGCTGCACAAGCCGGGCAGTTAGAGCTTAACGTCATGATGCCGATCATCGCGCATAATCTATTTGAGGCGATGCACGTCATGATTGGATCTGTGCGCGCATTCACTTACAAATGTGTCGTTGGGTTGATTGCCAACCGCGAACGCGCCGAAGGGTGGCTGTCGCGCAATCCGATTTTGGTCACGGCACTGAATCCGAAGATTGGTTATATCAAAGGCGCGGAAGTTGCCAAGAAATCGCTGGCGGAAAACCGCAGCATCCGCGAAATTGTGGTCGAACTTGGTTACTTGACGGAGGCAGAAGCGGCGGAACTGCTTGACGCGCGCAAAATGACAGAAGGCGGTATTCAAGGTATCGCGGCGGCGGGCTAAAATCGACTGCAATTCAAGGCTTATCGCGGGCGACACTCAAAAGTCGAATGTCGCCCGTGACTTTTCGGAAAAATGAATTCTTTCGATATACTTGGGGTTAGGATTATGTCGGTGAACTTATCTCATCTTCCACCGATATGCATGAGGCAGTCATTCAATCGTGTCTAATCGTCGGCTCGGCAAATACGAGGTTGTAGAACGGCTTGGTCGGGGCGGGATGGCGGAAGTCTATCGCGCTTATCATCCAAGTCTAGATCGTTTTGTTGCGATCAAAGTACTGCATCCATTTCTCGCGGATGATCCTGAATTCAAGAGCCGCTTCGAAAAAGAAGCGCGTAATATTGCGCGCCTAAAGCACCCCAACATCGTTCAGGTGTACGATTTCGAGAACGACATCGAGAACGAAAACTACTACATGGTGATGGAGTTAATTGAGGGTCCTACCCTCAAAGACTCGCTTGCAAAGCAGGATTTGCAAGGTGTCCAAATGCCGCTGCGGGAGGCGCTTCGCATCACCCGTGAAGCAGCAAGCGCACTGGCTTATGCTCATGGGCAGGGGATGATCCACCGTGATGTGAAGCCGGCGAACTTGATGCTTGACCGTGACAACCGCGTGGTGCTGACCGACTTTGGGATCGCCAAAATTGTCACGGGGGTGCAGTTCACTGCCAGCGGCGGGATGGTTGGCACGCCCGCTTACATGGCACCTGAACAGGGGTTGGGCGAACCCGGTGATGAGCGTTCGGATTTGTACTCACTTGGGGTGATCCTATTCCAATTGGTGACGGGGCGGCTTCCCTATGATGCGGATACCCCACTGGCGATCATCCTCAAACACTTAAATGAACCTGTTCCATCGGTGCGAGATATCAATCCAGCGCTACCGGAATCTGTTGCTGACATGATTACGAAGTTGATGGCAAAAGAGCCAGATGCGCGTTATCAAACAGCAGTGGAACTAATCGCGGACATTGAGCGCATCGAATACGGCGAGCTAGCGGACTACGACGGTGATGCTGCCGTGCCGCGCAAAATAGCCACTGGAACACTGCGTCCGGTGGGGCAAACGACACCGCTGCCGGGTTCGCCCCGCTCGACAGGCACGTCTGGCGCGGTAAAATCGCCTGACGAACACGACACGACCAAAATCAAAGCTTCACGTGCGGAACGCGCGCATGATACGGGAAGTCGCGCTGCGCCAACACCCGCACGCGGTGTTCCTAGCAGCGAACCGCCGCGCCGACGCACACCTCTATGGGCATGGGTGGCGTTGATCGCGTTGATTGGTTTTGGAGGAATTGGGATTATTTCGGTTGTTTCGCCGGAAGGATTTGATCGTATCGCCGCATTATTTGGCGTACCGACGCTCACCCCAAGCATTACGCCAACGTTTACAGCGACAGATACGCCAACGCTGACACTTACGCCGACTCCTACGCCGACAGATACCCCCATTACACCCACTTCCACACCTACGGAAACCTTGACGAGCACCGCGACAGCAACTTCGACGCTGACATTTACGCCAACAGATACGCCGAGCAATACGCCGACTTTTACACCGACGGACACACCAACCCTTACGCCGACATTCACGCGCACACCCACGCGCACCAGCACACCGACGATTACGAATACGCCGACGATTACCAACACGCCTACACCGAATGTGACACTCACGTTGATACAAGCGACGTTCTTGATGGAAATGCAAACGGCGACTATCGCGGCGTGCGATTTTGACTACTCGATTATTGAACAAGACCCGCCGGATGGGGCTTATTTCGCCGCGAATACTCCGTATCGCCGCGAAATAACACTGCTGAATACAGGAACATGCCCTTGGGAACGTAACACATCGTTGGCATTCGTAGAGGGTGAAGCCTTCAATACCAACGGACGATTCTTCATCCGTGACCGTGTGAATGTGGGCGAAGAAACGACGATCATTTTTGAAGGTCGCACTCCGTCAGTAGGTGGGCTAAAAACCAGCACATGGGAACTTCGCACGCCCGGTCAACTTTTGATTGGCGATCCGCTTATCATCACTGTTGATGTATTTGGAGGCGGGTGATTAACCATGACTTTTTCGCGG
The DNA here is from genome assembly GCA_034434595.1 of Anaerolineae bacterium. Classification (GTDB taxonomy): domain Bacteria; phylum Chloroflexota; class Anaerolineae; order Aggregatilineales; family Phototrophicaceae; genus Flexifilum. Next base: position 312,103 of record DAOTZD010000023.1, on the reverse strand, counting down.
GAAAATGCGTGGGCGATTGTTACCGAATACACGCAAAGCGAATCGCTGCGGCGGCATATGCTTTCGGTTGAAGCCGCGATGCGGGCATACGCGCCGCGTTTTGGCGGTGATGCCGATGAATGGGGCGTAACTGGGCTGCTGCATGACTTTGACTATGAAAAGTATCCCGATGTAAGCACTGTCGGGCATCCTGCTGCTGGATCAGCGATATTAGAAGCGCGCGGCGTTCCTGAAGTGATCCGCCGTGCCATTCTTGCTCACGCGCCGCACATCACAGGGGTTGATCCAACTTCGCCTATGGAAAAAGCGTTGATGGCAGTTGATGAGCTGACGGGATTTTTGATTGCCGTCGCATTGGTTCGCCCATCGAAAAGCATCTTGGATGTGGAATTGAAGTCTGTGAAGAAGAAGTGGAAAGACAAGCTGTTTGCAGCACCAGTGAACCGTGAAGAAATTGAACACTGGGCGGCAGAACTCGGCGTGCCGCTGGATGAGCATATACAATTTGTCTTAGACGCGATGAAAGCGAATGCTGGCGTGCTAGGGTTGGTCGGCACGCCTGCTAACGAATAAGTGGAATCGAAGGCGGCTCATTTGACGAGCCGCCTTTTTTGTTCATGTAATTAGACCTGCACAAATACGGGTGTGCCGACATCTGCCCAGTTATAAAACCATTCCGCTTCCGGCGTGGGCAAATTGACACAACCATGACTCATTGGCTGACCAAAGCTGTTGTGCCAATATGTCCCGTGCAGGGCATATCCAGAATAAAAGTAGAGAATGTAAGGGACATCCGGTAGATAGTAACCGGGACCGGACATCGTTTGCGCCGCGTATTTCCGCTGGACAGTAAAACTGCCCTGCACTGTTGGGGTGGCGGGCAGTCCGGTTGAGACCAATACATTTCGCACCAGCACGCCGTTTTCATATGCATATACGCGCTGTTCGCTTAAATCAACGATAATCTCACGTCCAATGGTCAAACGCGGCGGCGGTGCGGCGGCAACCGTGCTGATCCCCATATCAGCGGGGCTTTGCGCTGTGCGAGGGGGAATGATCAATTCTTGCCCGACGAAGATGGTGTTTACATCGTAGATATTGTTCGCTTGAGTAATCGCCAGCATACTCACGCCGTATCGGTTAGCGATGCCGGACAGACTTTCGCCATAACTCACGACATGGCGTTCACCTTCAGTCACAGGGAGGGTTTCGGCTTGTGGTTGGTTCGATGGCGGCATTACTACGCTAAAGCCCGGTATCACAGGCGACAATGCGGGTTCTACTACTGCATTAGCCGTGTTGGCGCTGGGGTCAAGTGCTGCGCTATCGGCTGCGTTCGCTGTCACAAGAAGCTGCTGTCCCGCATAAATCAAATTAGGATTGGTAATGTTGTTGAGTGCCGCCAGTTGATCCGGCGTTAGGTTATACCGCCGCGCGATTTGCCCAAGACTTTCGCCATACATTACGGTGTGATAGGTGATATTCGTGTTGGTGGGGATGCTGTTTGATGCGACTGTCACGGATGTGTCTGAACCGACGGGGATGATCAAGGTTTGACCGGCGTAAATACGCCACGTGAACGCAATATCATTGGCTTCTGCAAGGGCGCTTACGCTGATCCCATAGGATTCCGCAATGCGGTAGAGATTTTCGCCGGGACGCACAACATGGGTGGTCGCTTGAGCGAAAACACTTGACACACTAAGCACCATGACGAGTGTGAAAAGTAAGGACATCAAGGATATGCCGTGTTGAATGCGCGCGCGCATTGGGGTCTCCAAAGCAACCAAAATGAGGGATTCACTCTAAATTACATCAGTCTATCGGTCACGTCAATTTTGATGTGGTTGATAGCCGGGCAAACGCGCACCAAAACCTCGTCCGGTTCGCTGTGCCTGCCACCTGTTCCGAATTCGGGGGAGGAAAAAGCTTACAATCGTGTTTTTCGATCCTGAACTTAGGGTGGGGGATAGGGTTCAAATTGAGCCTTTGAGCAAACACGTGATTTGATGCATTCGCCCTAGGTTGATGGTGATTCTGGGGGATGCTGTCGGGCAGCATCCGCGTGTGCAATTGCCGCACAGGAGGTTTACCGCTACAATTCTCCGGTATGGTGAACAAGTGTTGCTTGGTAAACGAATAACGGGATCGCTTTCGATCAAATGCTCCTACGTGCCTACCGACTTACCGACAAGATTGGCGTAATTATCCTCAAATGCGCGGTGGCGCTGACAGACGTTACGCTTGATGGACTGTATGTTCTTCGCCGCGCTTTCCTTCGCTTGGTTTGGTGGGGCGCGCTTGCGTTGTGGTTCTTGCTTACGCCATTCCGCTTCTTGCTGCGCTTACTGCTGCGCGGAGCAGGCGGCACAGCCGCCGCTGCAACCGGCTCGATGGCGCGTCGAGCTGCGCGCGCGCAGTTGGATGCGAATCTGCGCGAAGACCCTGTACTGGCGCAAAACCGCGCCCTCAATGTGCTGACATTAACACTGCTCGTCGCGTTGGTAGCAGTTGTCATTTGGGCGACCAACCCCGCTCGTACCAATCAGGGGGTTGTTCCTTTAGACGGCGAATTGAATGCGGCGCTGTTCGCTGGGGCATCACCTGTCGCGCCGACAGCCAATGCGGGCGGAGCAGGAGCGATCAGCGCCTTTGCGACTCCGGTTCCCACCGCGACTCCACGTTCACCACTGCTTACCGCCGCGGGGACAATCGCTTACAGTCGCCGTGAACTTGGGCAATCTGATATTTGGGCAATTCCGGTGGATGGTCGTGCGCCGATCCGCTTGACGAACAGCCCCCGTGATGAACGTGATCCCGCATGGTCGCCTAATGGTCGCCAGTTGGCATATGCCAGCCGCCAAGATGATGGTTGGGAACTCTACGTCTTGGATGTCACCAATAACCAGACAACGCGGGTAACCTACGATTTGTCTTTCCAAGGCGCGCCCCACTGGAGTCCCGACGGCGAATATCTCGTGTATGAGAGCTATCAAGGGAATAATCTCGATGTGTATATTGTTCGGGCTGATGGACGTGAAGAGGCAATCCGTTTACCTTCCAATGCCGAAGCGCCGGACTTTTCACCCGCGTGGTCGCCTTCGCCGGGTCGCCAGATCGCGTTTGTGTCGTGGCGCGATGGCAATCAGGATATTTACGTATTCTCGCTTGATGATCAATCCGTTGTGAACGTAACGAATACGCCAACTCGTAATGAGGATTTTCCTGCGTGGAGCCCCAACGGCGATTTCATCGCTTACAGCGCACTCGATGAAGGCTTGGAGAAAGTATTCGTCAAATCTGTGGCAAACCCGGACGATCCTGCCCGTGCTGTTGGACGCGGGCGAACGCCAACATGGTCTCCAGATGGATTGAGCGTGCTTGCCGCTGTCGATTCGATTGACGGTACGCAGTTTGTGGCGCTTCCTGTTGACAACCCCGGCGTGCTTGCTCCCGTTATTCAAGTGCAATCGGGCGCTGACTCTCCAAACTGGACATCTGCGCCGCTTCCGCAGGCGCTTGTCAATACAGGGGGGCTGCCCGCTGCCAGCAGCGAGGCACTGTATGTCGAACAGGAACAACGGCTCGCTATTGACCCACCGTATCGTTTACGCGCGATCAATGTATCGACAGATCAGCCGAGCATGAGCGAACGGGTAGATGACTCGTTCAATGCCTTGCGTCAAGCTGTATTGGAGGCGGCGGGTTGGGATGTATTGGGGCGCTTAGATGATGCTTTCTGGTCGCTGGATCGCCCGCCATCCCCGAATGAATCACCGCGCAGTTGGTTAAAGACTGGACGCGCCTTTGCAATTACGCGCGCAGATATTCTTGGGGATCCACCGCCATTTGAAATTGTGCGTGAGGATATTGGCGTTGAGACCTACTGGCGTGTATACGTGCGTGTTGTCGCCACCGCACAAAGTGGTCAGCTTGGCGAACCGCTTCGGCGTATGCCTTGGGATTTCGCAAGTCGAACATCCGGTGATGTTGAGGCATATGATCAAGGTGGGCGGTTGAAGACTCGTATGCCGACGGGCTATTACATCGACTTGACACAGATAGCAGCAGATTATGGATGGGAACGCCTACCTGCCGGAAGCGATTGGCGCGCGAATATCAATACCGTGAACTTTGCCCTGTTTGTGAAGTCTGATGGATTGTCATGGTATGACGCGATGCGTGAACTCTACACTGAAGGCGCGCTGATCAACTTTGCACCGACGGCTGTACCACAGGCAACGTTGCCACCCCAAGCGACAATCATCATAGTGACCGACGTGCCACCGGAGCAGCTTTCGACACTTCCACCCGCGGGAGAATCTCCCCCCGACGGGGATGGTGGGCAAGGGTAAGGGGGGTTTATGCAGCGTGGTGGAGGTGGCGGAATCCCCGCTTTTCTTTTGGTTATTGTGGTGCTAGGCGGATTTGGCGCGCTGTTGTTTGCAAACGCACAACCCACGCCTGAACTGCGCGTGATCATTCCGACTGAAGCGCAGCCAACGTCAGCGGAAAGCTCATGGCAAACGATTCTGCGCGAGGGATTTGGCAGCAACAGCACGCCGCTGCCCACGGTTGCTATTCCAACGGGGGAATTTGTCCCGCCGACGATTCCACCCGCAGCGCAGATTAACTTGACTCCCTTTGCGCCGCAAGCCGCAGATCCGAACAGTGTGGGGGCGAATCCTTTATTGGCAGCTTCGACACCGACGCGACCCGCTGCTAGTCCAACGCCGTTGGCGACGAACGTACCTGTGACGGTATTGGCGGTTACGCGCGCACCGCAAGAGTTTCAACCGCCGCCGCTTGTTCCTCCACTATCGCGCGATCCGTTGGGGCGCGATCATTACTGGCTGCGCCGTCCGGTGGATTCAAGTGCGCTCAATAATGGCGGGCTGTTCTATTATTCCTATGGTTCGGATGGTCCTGAAAATGCGTGGCGTGTCCATGCAGGAATCGACATGCCAAACCCAATAGGTGAAACTGTGCGCGCGGTTGCAGATGGTGTTGTTGAATGGGCAAATGAAGATTTCCAAAGCACGTACAGCTACGGCAAAGTGATTTTTGTACGCCACGACTTCGGCTATGATGGTCAGCCGATCTACACGCTGTATGCACATCTCGCGGCGATATTGGTCTTTCCCGGTCAAGTGGTGCGAGCAGGGGACGCGATTGGATTAGTCGGAAATACTGGGCGCGTCAGCGGTCCGCATGTTCACTTTGAAGTACGCGTAGGGGGAGATGATTACGGTTCGACGTATAATCCATTGTTGTGGATGGTGCCGTATGTTGGGACAGGTGTGATTGCTGGACGTGTGGTTGATCGTAATGGCGATTGGGCGATGGATACTGATGTCACAATTCGCAGTTATGCAACAGGGACAGTCACAGACACGACCACGACGTACATTTTTCAAGGGACGAGCGTAGATGTGAATCCCGATTTCGTTTGGCAGGAGAATTTTGTTGTTGGCGATATTCCGGTTGGTCGCCATGAAGTGATCGCCGTGATAGATGGTGAGCGCGTTAGTCAGCTAGTGACTGTGGTAGAAGGGACAACGACATTTGTTGAACTTCGTCCGGGGGCATCTGGCGAATAGTACGGCGCGATTCACAGGCTGTATGCGACCCCGATCCTGACGGGCGCACGGTCAGCGTAGCCTATCCGTCGGGTTGTCGGTTCGCATTTGTGCGAATATACTCACTTGCTTTGGCGAATTAGCTGATTCTTGAGCAAGAAACCAGAGGAGGAACACTCCATGCTCAACTTACGTTTGCGATACCCCGCGGCTTACCGCGTACCTCTTGCGATATTCATCACTGGGCTGCTGATGATGACGTTCGGGGTGGTGGTTATGGCGCAAGGGGAGCGCGCGCTTACTTCCGATACACCTGTAACGGGTGTATTGGATAGCAGCAATTTTATACAGGTCTACACAATCGATTCGCAGGCGGCGCAAACACTCGTCGTTACTGCGAGCAATGAGATCGGTATCCCGCTGGCGATTGTCATTACGGATGAGCTTGGCAATGCTGTCGCGCAAATTGCGGACAGTGATGTTACAGGCGATGTGGAATTATCCGCGACCCTGCTTACGCCGGGGACATACTACATCACTGTGTTCAAGGCGGCGGGTGTCAGTTCAGTTAGCGAACTAGAATTCTCGCTCACCGCGACGTTCACCGACGGGGCAGAAGTGACGGTAGAAGCAACACCGGAACCGACCAGCATACCTGATAGTGTGGAAGCTACTCCAGCGACTAGTGTGGACACCATAAGCAGTCAGCAGTTGTTGACGACAACGGGCATGACGATCAATCTCTCGTGGTCAACGACTGATGACCTTGACATTGAAGTGCGCGATCCGATTGGGGGATCACTATATTGGGAGACACCGACAGTCGCGAGCGGCGGTACGTTGGGACCCAACTTGAATCAAGGCTGTGCATTAACGACTTCGACTCCGGTAGAAACAGCCACATGGTCGCCGGGTGGAATTCCGACAGGCAGCTATGAGCTGTTGGTTTACTATCAACAAGCCTGTGATGGTGAAAATCCGGTTACATTCAGCCTTGATCCGACAGTGGATACGGTTTCGCTTGGAGGATTACAAGGCACGCTGCTTCCGGGTCAAGTGTTTGTGACTAGCTTCGTTGTAAATGCAGATGGCACAGCGCAGTTCACAGGGTTAAGCGGGATTGTCGATGAACAAATTTTGCCAGACAGCACTGCCAACATCCTTGCCAATGCCACCCCTGTAACGGTTGGAACGTCAGTTACGGGATTGATCACATCGGCAGAACCGTATGCTGCATATTCGTTCACAGCAGGCGCGAACGACATTTTGACGATTTCGATGAGTGCAACATCGGGCAGTCTCGATACATTTCTGCTGCTGCTTGATGCACAAGGCAACATCATCCGTTCAAATGACGATCTTGGTGTGGGCTTCACCGACTCCCAGATTTCAAATGCACTGCTGCCGAGCGAAGGCACATACACGATTGTCGCAACGCGCTATGGAAAACGAGTTGGTGGCACCGAAGGCAGCTATGTATTGAGTGTGGGAGCACAGGCGACTAACTTGCCGGAAGAATTCCTCAATTTGGAACGCGGTTCGCTTGAATTCACACTGTTGTGGAACACGGACGATGATTTGCAGCTCCTTGTGCGTGATCCGGCTGGAGATGCAGTTTACGACGACGTTTCGACGATTCGCAGCGGTGGACGGTTGGGCGCGCAGGGCAATGTTGGCTGCCGCGTGACCGATGGCACACCATTCTCGTATATTTACTGGCCGCAAGGCACGCAGCCGCGCCCCGGTGTGTACGAAATTGAAGTGTGGTTCCAGAATGAATGTGTGGATACGACACAAGGGGTAAACTTCAATTTGTTTGCCACATACAACGGGCAAGAAGTTTTCAACGTGAGCGCGAGTCCGGTTGTGAATGACCGTTATCTGATCAGTTTCACGCTTGAACCGAATGGCACAGTAACTTTGAGCGATGGGGGTATCATTCGTGGATTGGAAACTCTGCCTTACCAAGCCGAATTGGAAAACGCGCAAATTCTGTCTAGCGGCGCAACCATCAACGGTACGATTACGCAAAACAACAAATTCGACCTATTCGTGTTCCAAGGCGCAGCAGGTGACTTGGTGAGCATTTCGATGAATGCGACATCGGGGACGCTCGATCCGACTTTGTATTTGGTTGGTCCGTTCAACAACTTGATTGCGGAAAACGATGACGTTGTGGCAGGGGAGAATCGAAACTCACTGATTTCCAACATCACCTTGCCAGAAACAGGTCAGTATATTATCATTGCCACTCACTTCGGCGCGTTATTCGGCGGCACAACCGGGACATACTCGCTGACGTTAACGCAGCTCAACTAACTAACTCAACCATTCAAACATACGAAGGGGCGGCTCTGAACTAACTATCAGGGCTGCTCCAAATCACATGCAAAGACGTTTACCCTGCCCACTGATCGTAACCGTGACGAAAGCGATAGGCTGATGAAATTTCGCTTGCTATTTATGAGCGTCATCGCTCTGGCATTGCTGCTCGCATCGTGCGCGCCGCCGGAACTGCGTGACCAAAATCTGCTACGAGATGATAGTTTGTTGACAGATGATCCGTGCGAAGCGCCATGCTGGCGTGGAATTACGCCGGGGGTCACGACATGGAGCGCGGCACTAACGATCCTTGAAGATGATCCCACGCTTTCTAATGTCACGACACAGCAAGATGAGGCGAGCGCAGCGCGCGTAGCCGAGTTCCAGCAGGAAGGCGGGGCGGCGGGCTGCTGCCAAATGTACTCTGAAGACGGTGAAACAGTCAGTGTGATTTTCTTGCGTACTGCCCCGACAGTTACGCTGGGGCAATTGATTGAAAGCAAAGGTGATCCTAGCTATGTGTTGGGTACACCGTTCTCGGATAATCAGGCGATTGTCAATCTGGTATATCCAGACTTGTCGCTAGTCATTTATGCGTTTGTCGCTGGCGCGGAGGGAAGTCTCTCTGAAACCAGCGAGATTATTGGCGTGCTGTACGTCACTCCTGAAGATATGGAACTCCTCATTTTGACGAGTGAACTGCACGCATGGGAAGGCTATCAGTCTTACAATGTGTACAGTGATCAATCGCCGTATGAAGTGACACCTGCCATCACGATGACCCCAACGGGGACAATTACGCCCCAAGCAGACGGGACTCCTGAGTCCACTGCTGAAGCAACCGAGTCTGCTGGCTCGTAACGAATAAGCAAATCTCGCGGCTCGCGGCGACGCGGCGGGCTGCGTTTGATAGTTGAACAAGCACACACGGCAGATGGGTGTCCGCATCCGCGCCGACAGGATTGAGGAGTGGAAGACATGACAGACCAAGAAATCATTCAAGCGCCCAAATCTATTGACGATTTGCGCGTGAGCATGGAATTGAAAGGACGTGTGAAGCGCATCGAGCTGTATGGTGCGTTTGTAGACGTTGGGGTGGGGACGGACGGTTTGCTGCACATTTCGCAGTTGGGGCAAAATGTCCGCAATGTTGAAGATGTTATCAAGCCAAACGATGATGTGACCGTGTATGTACTGCGTGTCGATAAGGAACAGGGGCGCATCGCACTTTCACTTCAGCAGCCACCCGCAATGTCTTGGGAAGACATTCAGGAAGGCACGATTGTCACGGGCAAGGTGGTTAAGCTGGAGAAGTACGGCGCATTTGTTGAGTTTGGCGCTGAACGCCCCGGTATGATCCACGTTTCGGAAATGGCAAGCGGGTATGTTAATTCGCCTTCAGATGTGTTGAAAGAAGGCGATGAGGTGCGCGCAGCGGTGATCAAGGTCAACCGCAAGAAACGCCGTATCGACCTGAGCATCAAGAAGCTGGAAGAACCGGTTGAAGTTGTGTCGGTGGCGCAAGAACCCGCTGCTGATGAATATGTTCCGAATGCGATGGAACTGGCATTCCGGCGTGCTTATGCCGCACAGGGCGAAGAATTCCCCGAAGTCGAGCGTCGTGATCGTAAACGTGACAAACGCGATAAGCGTGACCGCCGCCGCGACATGGACGACATTTTTGAACGCACGCTGCGTAATCAGCAGAAGTAAACGAAATCATTCAAGCAATAAAAAAAGAGCCTATCACGCGGCTCTTTTTTTTTATTTCCGTATAGCAGCGCGTTTATGCCGCGCTTTCGGCTTGTTTCCAACTTGCGCGCAGTCGTAAGAACGCGATCAAAAGCAAGCCGCCCATCAGTGTATGCGCCATCAAGCACCAAGGGCACAGGGCGCGCATCGTATAAATGGCGACGTAAAACGTCAGGTAGGAGTGATACAGGAAACCGAAGATTGTTGTGCCAAGAAGGATGACCAAGCCCCATTCGCGCAAGAAACCAATGCGTCGTTCAAACAGGATGATCACGGTCATAAACAGGTGGCAGAGAAACCCTAAGAACGCGACAGGGATGGCAAGCGAAGGTGATACGACAACCTGCGCCCACGCGCTGTTTTCGAGAACGCTGCAATTGAACATCCCGCCTTGGATACACTGCATCGGCTGCGCGGCAAGTTTGGTGTAAGTTAGGTATCCCGTGATGAACAGGGCGACCACTTCAAACATGAGGGCGATATTACGTAGGGTGAGCAGCTGGGCAAGTCTGCTTTTGGAAGATGCTGAGGTTTGCGACGAAGTGTTGGAAGTGCTGCCGCTGTAGGCTTTTGCGGTGGACATAATTGAATGGCTTTCCTTGAGTGTTGTTGACTAACGTTGACTATCATCGTTTAGAAGCGTTGATTTGAGCAGCCGCACCGGGAATTGATCGCCGGGGGCGGCAAGGGTGACACCTTCAGGCAGAATCAAGAGACCATCCGCTTGCACCATTGACGTTAGTGCGCCGGAGCTTTGTGTTCCCGTGGTGCGGGCAACCCATTGATCCTGCTCTTTGTGCAGTTTAACACGAATGTAGCTGCGCCGACCATCTGAGTGAAGTTCTTCCGACAAAACGGCGATGATCGTCTGGAAAGCGTCGGCTTGACCGCCTAATTTCAACAGGGCAGGGCGCACGAATACGTCGAATGTCACCATCGCGCTCACGGGATTTCCCGGAAGCCCAAAGTAGGGGATGCCGCGCAGTTTGCCATATGCCAGCGGCTTGCCGGGGCGCAGATTCACGCGCCAGAATGTGAGATCGCCGTATTCCATCATGACGGCGCGCATCATGTCCAATGTGCCGACGCTCACGCCCGCCGAACTGATGATCAAATCGGGGTGCAGGTCGAGCGCTTCCTGAAAACGGCGGCGAATGTCGTCCATTTGGTCGCGCGCGGTTGGGATGCGGTAGGGGATACCGCCGTAAGATTGGATCAAGCCTGCGAGTGTGTAGCTGTTTGTGTCGCGTATTTTGCCCGGTGCGAGGGGCTGATCGACGCTAACCAATTCATCGCCGCTGCTCAAAATTGCCACACGGGGCTGACGAATCACCGGCACGTTTGCTTGACCAAGCGCGGCAAGAACCCCCATTTCTTGAGGACGAATCAGGTTTCCCGCGCGCAAAACCGTATCACCTATGCGAATGTCTTCCCCAATGGGGCGCACCGCATTTCCGGGCTTGATTTCGGCGCGAAGGGTAACCGTTTCGGGCAGCGGCACATAATCGCCCGCTTGCCATGTACTATCGGTTTGCTCAACGGGGATGACCGCATCCGCGCCATCGGGCATCATCGCTCCAGTCATGATGCGTGCCGCTTGTCCTGATTCGATGCGCCCATTAGGCGCGCTTCCCGCTGGAATGTCCATAACGACTCGCAGCACTGGGTTTTTGCCATCAAAGCGCTGTGAATCGGCAGCACGCACAGCGTAACCATCCATGCTGGAATTCGGGAAGGGCGGGATTGATACCTCAGCGACAATATCTACAGCCAGCACGCGATGAAGTGAGCTTTCTAGCGGGACAAGTTCGCTTGGTAACTGCTGAAAATCGACCAGAATACGGTTTAATGCCTCATCAACGTTCAAAAGTTCAGTCATTTGGGCTTTCCGTCTACGATATACCCTAACAAGGGGCGGGTTACAGCCGGAGTCAATTTGATATACAATAGTGAGTATCTTAAACCCATGTGATCCAATTAGCAGATGATTTAACCATCATGAACCATACCGCTGTTGCAAGTATGAATCTGGAGTCGCTTTACGAAGCACTGCCTGATTTGACGCTGAGTGACAAGCTGTTGATAGAGCGTGCCTATCACAAGGCAGAAGCGGCGCATGGTGGTCAGTTTCGTAAGTCTGGCGAACCCTATTTTACGCACTGTGTTGCTGTCGCACATATTCTAGCCGATATGAAACTCGACGCGGAAGCGATTGCCGCCGCGCTCATGCATGACCTGCTTGAGGATACCAGCATCACCTACGATGAACTGCGCGCCGAATTTGGCAAGGATGTTGCCAACATTGTCGATGGCGTGACCAAACTCAAAAATCTTCCTGTGAAGGCGACTTCAGAATATTCACTGCGTTCGCGCACTGCTGACCGCGAATTAGAGTATATTCGCAAGATGGCACTAGCGATGGGTGATGATGTGCGGGTCGTCATTGTTAAGCTGGCAGACCGTTTACACAACATGCGAACGCTCGGTTATATGTCGCCGGATAAGCAGCGGGCAATTGCTCGTGAAACGCTTGATATCTTCACCCCACTGGCGAATCGCTTGGGTATTTGGCAGATCAAGTGGGAATTGGAAGACTTAAGCTTTCGGTATCTTGATCCTGATGCCTACCGCATGATTGCGGCGAGTTTGGATGAGCGTCGCGCTGACCGTGAAGCGTATCTCGCACAGGTGACGGAAACACTACGGCGTGAATTGGCACAGTTTGGCATTACAAATCCTACCATCACGGGTCGCCCCAAGCATATCTACAGCATCTATAAGAAGATGGAACGCAAGAGCGTCGAGATCAGTAAGATTTACGATGTGCGTGCCGTGCGGGTGATCGTTGATACTATCCCACAGTGTTATCTTGTGCTTGGTGTAGTACATAATTTGTGGCGACCCATTCCGGGTGAATTTGATGACTATATTGCCGCGCCGAAAGACAACTTCTACCAGAGCTTGCATACTGCTGTTGTAGACTCATCGGGGAAAACGCTTGAAGTGCAAATTCGCACATGGGAGATGCACGAACACGCCGAGTATGGGATCGCGGCGCACTGGCGATATAAAGAGGGAAATACTAAGAAACGCGATGAAACCTTTGAGAAGCGCCTGAATTATTTGCGCCGCCTCATGGAGTTTGGTCCTGACGAAAAAGACGCGGCATCATTTGTCGCAACCATGAAAACTGAGGTCTTTCAGGACCGAGTGTATGCTTTCACCCCAAAGGGGGATATTGTCGATTTGCCTAAAGGCGCAACCCCGTTAGACTTCGCGTATTACATACATACGGACATTGGGCATCGCTGTCGCGGGGCAAAGGTTCATGGGCGGCGTGTACCGTTGAATTACACGCTGCAAATGGGGGATCAGGTTGAAATTCAAACGGAAAAACGGGGTGGTCCCAGCCTTGATTGGTTAAATCCGAATCTCGGTTATGTGACGACAGCGCGCGCCCGTTCCAAGATTAAGTATTGGTTCCGCAAGCAAAACCGCGAAAAGCATATCGTTAGCGGGCGTGAAGTGGTCGAGCGCGAGATGAAGCGTTTGGGCGTGCTTGGCACGATTGCATATGAAGTTGTCGCGAGCTGGTTCAACCACGACAAACTGGATGATTTTTTTGCGGCAGTTGGGGCGGGGGATGTCAACGGCGGGCAAATTGCCAACCGGATTTTGGAACAAGAACGCCGCGAGCATGAAGCCCGCGAGAAAGAAATTCTGAAGGCGAAACCGTCGGTCATACCATTGGGCGGACGCTCGTCAGGCATTAGCATTTTGGGGACGAATGGTCTGCTCTACAGTCTTGCGCGGTGCTGCAATCCGATGCCTGGAGATGACATTATTGGTTATGTGACGCGGGGGCGGGGGGTGTCAGTTCATCGTCAAGATTGTACGAACATTGCCCGCGAGAAAGAACAAGAGCGTCTCATTCCTGTGTCGTGGGGTGTTGCGGACAGCGAACAGAAGTATTCCGTTCCTGTTGAAGTAATTGCCTATGATCGTGAAGGACTGCTGCGTGACATCAGCACTGTTATCGCTGATGAAGCGGTAAACATGTCGATGGTCAATGTTGTAACACGTCAAAATATTGCCTCACTCTATCTCACACTTGAACTTGCTAATATTCAACAGCTCACTCGTATTTTGTCGCGCTTGGAACGAGTAGAGAGTGTGGTTGAAGCGCGCCGCCGCAATTCTGCATAGGGTGCTTAAAGCCGGGAGAAATTTGAGGGGAGCTGTGAGATGAGAAGAATAGCTTTGGTTACTACAATCGCTTGTTAATAATGGTGTGTTTCAATAAGTATACATTTTTCTTGGGTGTGTTTGTGCAATTTCGGTTACAATAAGCGGTATAGTCAAGCAGGCTGCACACCCAGAATTATTTCTTTGCTTATGCGGAGATTGCCATGAAGTTTTCGGCGCAGCAGCTAGTCATTCGGCAAATCGCAGAATTAGAATCTGATGTTCGTTTTGTGTTCGTGCATCCCAATTACGTACAGCAGCACCTAATCCTGCCCTACATTCTAGATGATGCGCTGTATGTGCGCTTTGAGGGGAAAAACCTAAACCACGCAGATTTACGCGATCAGATGAACGCTGAAATTCAGCGAATTGTGGGGAACGTCAATTTTGCTCATGTGAACACGTTGATTCTCGATGAATGTGATCGTGCATCCAAAGCTGAATTCGATCAGTTCATTCGTTCACTGCTGCATCAGCCCGATTTACCGCGCGTGATTTTACTCAGCCGCTATGCGCCACCGTCAGCTATTGTGGATGAAAATATCCGTAAAGTAACACGGTTTGTGCCTGTAAGTGAATCGCTCATGTTGTGGGATTATGCTCGGCGCAGTGATGCAGGTGGCGCTCTGCTCGAAGTGCGTGCGCTTGGCGAAGGGCGTGTGCAGCTAAACGGCGAACGTGTCGAAGATTGGGATGGGCTGCTGCCACGCGCGCTGTTTTTCTATCTTGTAGACCGGGGGATGGTGACCCGCAACGAAATTTTTGAGACATTTTGGCCCACGCTTAGCGCGCGAGAAGCTACAAATGTTTTTCATGTTACTAAGCGCAAAATTTCCGAAGTACTCGGTGCTGATCTCACAGTTTATTGGTCGGGATTTTATCACATTTCGCCACGTATTCATCTCAGCTACGATGTTGCGATGTTCTCTCAGATGATCCAAGACAGCGCGGTAATGGGGTTGGAAGATTCGATTGCGCTGGCGCAGCAAGCGATTGAACTGTATCGCGGAGATTTTCTTACGTCGCTCAATATGCCGTGGGCGCAGCGCCGTCGCTTAGATTTGCGTCAAACTTACGGTGACGCATTGATCGCGCTTGCCAAAATCACTGAGCGTTCTGGCACAAGAGAAGAAGCATTAGGTTTATATTTACAGGCAGCCGCTACTAATCGTCAGCGTGAAGACCTTGCACAGAATATCATGCGGTTGTATCAAGAATTGGGGATGCACGATGATGCTTTACTCGTCTATCGTCGCCTTGAGGATGAATTGAAAAACACGCTTAATGTTGCGCCTGCGCGTTATTTGCAAGACCTTGCCGCCCTCATCGAGGGGGAGCGGCGCAGCAGTGCATCAGCATAGCAATCATCGGGTTTTACAAGAAAAGGGCAGTTGAGCAATTAGATCAGCCGCCCTTTTTGTATGTTATCACCCAAATTTTATGAGCTTGGTTCAGGTTCAGTGACTTCACCAGCGCTTTGTAGTTCGAACATGGGGGTATATTTGACCACACCGCTGACTAATTCTTTGTCGGTGACGGCGATAACGTAATCCCCTTTGCCTGCACGCTTTGCCTGTAATGCTTGTCCGATCTTCATTGGTTTGGCACGATTTTTCGTTGTAAGCACCAAGATTAATTCATCGAGCGAGCCTGTTGTGGCTGCCGCGAGTGTACCGCTGTGTCCGGTAACTTTCATGGTGACCACCCCCATTCCGGCACGCCCTTGCAGCGGGTACTCCGTCAGCGGCGTACTTTTGGCGATGCCGTCGCCAGTGATCGTCCACACCACTTGACCCTCAAGAGCAACTGATGCGCCGACGACATGATCGCCATTTTCACCCAGCTTCACGCCGCGCATCCCTCCTGCGCCAAGTCCAGTGGGGCGCACATCTGTTTCTTTAAATCGGATCGCTTGTGCTTGGGCAGTCGCGAGGATGACTTCGTTTTCGCCTGTTGTCGTGAACAACCAACCCAGCGAGTCGCCTTCTTCGATGTCCATCGCTTTGAAAGCGTTAGCAGTCATGCCGGGAAGGTCTTCGATGCGTAAGCGTTTGACTTCGCCGCCATGTGTAACGAAGAATACAAATCCGGTTTCCGAGCTTGGCGGCAAACTTAATGTTCCAACAATCCGCTGACCATTCTTGAAAGCCGTCAAATCGTTGAATGAAGTGCCGGCTGATGCTTCTGTCACCTGTGGAATCTGCTGTACGGGGATGGTCGTACACATGCCGTCGGATGCGAACAAATAGAGAATATGTGTGGTTGTTCCGTGCATGATGAACTGCGGCGGGTCTTCTTCGGCACCTGTGAGGGTGGGAGGGGATGCATCGAATGTGCGCCCTAATTTGCCTTCGGTTGTAACTGTCACCCAAGTTTCTTCTTGGGGCATAAGCAGGTCGGTGCTGGCAACGGTTGTTGCGGTGCTGTCTACAATGATAGTGCGGCGCGGATCGTTGTAGCGCTTCTTAATATCAACAAGTTCGTCGATGATCACGCCGCGCATTTTTGCCGGGCTGCCAAGCAGCTCTTCGTAGTAGGCGATAAGCTGCATCTTTTCATCGAATTCTTCTTGAATCTTCTTGCGCTCTAGAGCCGCAAGGCGGCGAAGCTGCATTTCGAGAATGGCATTTGCTTGAGTTTCTGTGATGACAAGCGCCTTAATCAAGTTACTGCGTGCGCTTTCCGCCGTGCGTGATCCGCGAATAATAGCGATGACACCATCTAGATTGCTTAACGCTTTGAGCAAGCCTTCTAGAATATGAGCGCGGTCTTGAGCTTTTTTGAGATCGTATTCACTGCGACGGCGAACCACATCAAGGCGGTGATCGAGGTATACCTTAAGCGCCTGTTTGAGACTTAACATGCGCGGTTCGTTGTTGACCAGCGCCAGCATGATGATACTGAAGGTTTCTTGCAGGGGGGTCAATTGGAATAATCTTGACAGGACAGGAACGGGGTCTGTGCCACGCTGGAGTTCAATCGCAAGGCGCATTCCTTGACGATCACTTTCATCGCGTAAATCCGCGATGCCTTCGAGTTTGCCATCGCGGACGAGATTGGCGATACGTTCGATGAGTGCCGATTTGTTGGTTTGATAAGGGAGTTCGCTGACGATGATGCGGGATTTACCGCGCCCAATGTCTTCGACGTGGCATTTCGCGCGCATGATGATTTTGCCACGCCCTGTGGCATATGCGCCTACCAACGAATCTTCTTCTTCGGCACTATCGGCGTGACGGTAGACCAATCCACCTGTAGGAAAATCCGGTCCTTTGACAAACTGCATCAGGTCGCGGATGGTGATGTCGTCGAGCGTATCCCAGTTCTTGAGCATAAACATGAGCGCATCGCACACTTCACCGACATTGTGAGGCGGGATGTTTGTGGACATTCCGACCGCGATACCCGATGAGCCATTGACCAGCAGGTTGGGAATGCTGGAAGGCAGAACTTCGGGTTCTTGCAACGTACCATCAAAATTTTCGGTGAATTCAACAGTATTCTTGTCGATGTCGGTAAGCAGTTCTTCACCGATTTTGGTCATGCGCGCTTCGGTATAGCGCATTGCCGCCGCGCCATCGCCGTCAACGCTGCCAAAGTTTCCTTGCCCGTCAATGAGGATGTAGCGCATCGAGAAATCTTGCGCCATACGCACAAGCGATTCGTAGACAGCCGCATCGCCGTGCGGGTGATATTTGCCAAGCACTTCGCCTACGATGCGCGCGCACTTCTTGTAAGGGCTATCGCTACGCATTCCAAGATCATGCATCGCGTATAAGATGCGGCGGTGAACGGGTTTCAACCCGTCGCGCGCATCTGGTAGGGCGCGCGACACAATGACGCTCATCGCGTAGTCGAGATACGATTCGCGCATTTCTTGATCAATGTTAATTTGACGGACAAATCCAACAGTCATGCTCAATCCTGAGTTCAACGGCGGGCGGTATGCCGCGACATTCTACGAGACATCTTTGCGTTCTGTCAACGAAGTGACTTGTGGGGATTTGAACGCTTGTTCTTATTATACCAGAGTCGTGTTCCCTACGCTTGACCAATTTTATGGGAATTTTCTAGCTTATCGACTTCGCAAGCGTTGGTGCCTGTGATAGGATGGATATATGAATAAGTCAACTAAACCTCAATGGTCACGATTGTCCAAATTAACCGGTTTCAGCCTTGCGCTCGCGCTGCTATTGATGGTCGCGTCATGCGCTCCTTCTACACCCTTTGCAATTTATGTGACGGCGACGTTTTTTCCGACTACCGAGACACCTGCCGCAGTTCAGACAGCCACACCAGCGCCGACGACGGCTGTTCCAACCGAAACACCAACCGTCACGACAACGGATACCCATGTGCCGCCAACAGCAACCGAGACGACCCTGTTAATGACCAATACGCCCAGCGTATCTGGCGACATGACAAATGCTACCTCTATTGCGCCGACATTTACAGCGCGAGGTCCAATTGTTGGTGAAGGTTATATTCCCCCCATTACAAGCGAACCTTCGCCAACAGGCGAAGCGACAAGCGAAGTTACGGGAGAACTTCCAACGGCAACTCCGACACCTACGTTAGGCGCGCCGCTGGTATCGCAGAGTTTACCGAACCTTGATCCATCGCAGATTGGCATCCAGTTGGACATCAATCTTTCGCAAAATGATTGGTTTGACGCAATGGGGCGAATTGAACAATTGGGGATTGACTGGGTAAAGGTGCAAATCCCTTGGCGTGACATGCAGCAAATCAACCGTGATGAGCGTGATAATGAGTTTTTCCGCCGCGCTGAGCAATATTTGGAAGATGCCAACCGCCGCGGTCTGAATGTACTGATTAGCGTTGTCAAAGCGCCGGATTGGGCACGCGGCACAACGGTTGAATCTGGCCCGCCGAATGACCCGAACGATCTCGCCAACTTTATCACAATTCTACTTCAAGAGATCAACCCCGGTTTACAGCGGGATGTGTTAGGCGAATACATTGACGCGATTGAAATTTGGAACGAACCCAACTTAATCCGCGAATGGACGGGCAATCTAGCGTTTAGCGGAGCGGGGTATATGCAGTTGTTCGCGCCATCTTATCAAGCGATCCGCGCTTATTCGTCCACCATGCCGATCATTACGGCAGGACTTGCTCCAACGGGTAACAGCGCGGGATCGATTGATGACCGGGAATTTTTACGCCAGATGTACGGTGCTGGCTTAGGGGCATATAGTGATGTGATTGTGGGAGTGCACCCCTATAGCTGGGGAAATTCTCCCGATTCGGTGTGCTGTGGGACACAAGGTTGGGATAACGATCCGCATTTCTTCTTTGCGGATACGATGCGTGAAACACGGGAAATCATGAACGCGAACGGGCACGCGAATGTGCCAATCTGGATCACTGAACTTGGTTGGGCATCATGGGATGGCTTCCCTAACGAACCGCCAATTGGCAGTGAGTGGATGCGCTTCAATGACCGTTGGGAACAGGCGGGATTTACTCTACGCGCGCTGCAAATTACCGAAACAAGTGGGAATGTTGGACCGGTATTTTTGTGGAATTTGAACTTTGCAGTGCTGGGCGATTTGGCGCGTAATGGTGATGAACGGATTGCCTACTCGATGATTGTGCCCGGTAGTTCGTGCGGAATTGATGTTGACAGTACAAATCGCACCGAGCGTCCGCTGTTTTGGCTGCTGTATGATGCGGTACAACATGACATCAATCTGCCGGATCACTGCGGCGTGCCGCCCAACGGCGTGCTGCCCGGACTTGTGCCCTAAGCGCACAGCAACAGGGAAAATAAAAAGGACGTTCCCCAACTTGGGAGCGTCCTTTTTTGTTGTCGGGCGTGATGTGTCACACCCTTAGAGCTTGTTTTGATTAGTCGTCGTCACCGCGGTCACGGCTGTCTTCATCATCGCGGTCAAAGTCGTCGGTTTCCGCGTCGGCATCGAGCGCACCTTGCAGTTCAAGTGATGTATGCGGCGCGACCAATTCACGATCCTGATAGGTATGGAAGCCCGTACCTGCTGGGATCAGCTTGCCGATGATGACGTTTTCTTTCAACCCATACAGACGGTCAACCTTGCCTTCGATGGCGGCACCAGCCAGCACGCGGATCGTGTGCTGGAAGCTGGATGCAGACAGGAAACTGTCAGTACTTAGGGCGGCTTTCGTCACGCCAAGCAGGATGGGTACGCCAGAAGCCGGCTCTTTGCCTTCCGCAATCAACTCATCGTTCATGTTGATCAACTGCAAGCGGTCAATCAGCTCGCCCGGAAGCAGGGTGCTGTCGCCAGAACGGGTGATTTGCACGCGCGAAAGCATCTTGCGGATAATGATCTCGAAGTGCTTGTCCGCAATATTTACCCCTTGCGAGCGATACACTTTCTGCACTTCTGACAGCAAGTAGAGGGCTGTCGCGTCCGCGCCGTTGACGCGCAGAATGCGGTGCGGACTCTTCGAGCCTTCGGTCAACTGCTGTCCGGGATAGACCTGCATACCGTCTTCAATACCGGGGAGCAGACGACCACTCGATGGAATCGGATATTCTTCTTCTTCGCGGCGTTCGTAACGGATGAACACCTTGCCGTCTTCGAGGTGGACACGCCCCATCATACGCGCGACGATCTTTTCGCCCGTATCTTCATTCAGGGCGAGGATCGTCCCCGCCTGAATATCGGCTTCGTCTGCGACATTGACTGTCCAGCCCGCCGGAATGTCGTGTTCTTCATTCGTCACTTCACTGTCAATGACGAGGGCGATACGCACGCCTTCACGTTTGATTAAGCGCAGCGTGCCGCCGATGTCGGTCATAACGGCTTCGCCCTTCGGCTTCTTGCGCGCTTCAAAGATTTCTTCCACACGCGGCAGACCGCTGGTGATGTCACCTGCCGCTTGTGCCGTACCACCCGTATGGAATGTACGAAGGGTCAACTGTGTGCCCGGTTCGCCAATGGATTGAGCAGCGATGATGCCGACTGCCATACCGATTTCGACCATTTCGCCGCGACCAAGATCACGACCATAGCAGAGGGCACAAATGCCATGAATGAGCGCGCACGTCATTGGGCTGCGGACATGGACTTCCTGAATCTTGCTGTCCTGAATCTTCTGACCGACCTCTTCGTCAATCATGCCGTTGCGAGCGACGATCAATTCACCCGTTTCAGGATCATAGATGTCGCTTGCCGCGCATCGCCCCAGAATGCGCTCATATACTGTTTGTCCTGCTACATCTTCTGACCGACGCACCCAGATACCTGCTTCTGTGCCGCAGTCGGTGCGGTTGATGATCATGTCCTGTGCCACGTCCACCAAGCGGCGGGTGAGATAGCCCGCGTCGGCGGTGCGGAGAGCCGTATCTGCGAGACCTTTACGCGCGCCATGCGTCGAAATGAAGTATTCGAGCGCGGTTAGTCCTTCACGGAAGTGGCTGCGAATCGGTAAGTCGATGATGCGACCAGACGGATCTGCCATCAAGCCGCGCATCCCCGCCAACTGTGTAATTGGACCGAAACCGCCCTTCGTCGAGCCAGAAATCGCCATGACCGCGATAGGACCAAATGGGTTCAATGTGCGCTGAATGAGGTCTTGCAGTTGATCTTTGGCGCGATTCCACACGTCGATGGTGCGCTGGTAACGTTCTTCTTCCGTGAGAAGACCACGGCGGAAGTCGCGTTCGGCACGTTCAACTGTGGATTCGGCATCGCTCAAAATCGCGGCACGTTCTTCCGGGATCGTCAGGTCGGTTACAGCAATTGTTGTGCCAGAGATCGTCGCGTAGTGGAAGCCCAAGTCTTTGATCGCGTCCACGACATCGGTTGTTCGGTCACTGCCGAGCTTCTGGTATGCAAGCGCGACAAGGTTCTGCAAGCCCTTCTTGCCCAACGTTTCTTGTACAAAGCGCATTTCATCCGGCAGAATGCGGTTAAAGATTGCGCGTCCGACTGTTGTGGGTTCGGGTTCATCCTGCGGTGGACGATCTTCGTAGAAATTCTGGAGCAGAATCGGCGTGTGCAGCTTGACTAAGCCGAGATTGTACAGATATTCAACTTCGTCCATATCCACGACGAGGCGGCGTTCGTGCAAATTCGAGAATACTAACTGCCCAGTCATCTTCTTTTTCTTGAGCAGTTTACGCATCTCGTAGGTATTGGCGATCATGCAATCGACTTCGCCTTCAAGCACAGCGCGAATCGTCCGGTCAATGGCACTTTCAACCACCTTCTTGCGACCATCCACCACTTCAATGTTGTCCTCGAACAGGACTACACCGGGCATTGGGTGATTGAGCGAATAATAGTATCCGTTGCTGCGATGGGCGATACCGATTTTCACGTTCACATTTTGCAGCGATTCAGTGGTGCGGAAGTCGTCGGCGCGATCCGGGCGGGTGACAATTTCGACTGTCGGATCCATTGTCAGGTAGTAAATACCAAGCACCATGTCTTTCGCGGGCGCGACAATCGGCTGACCGTCAGCGGGCTTGAGCAGGTTCTTAGTACTCAACATCAGTTCGCGCGCTTCTTGAACGGCTTTGTCGCTGAGGGGAACGTGAACCGCCATCTGGTCGCCGTCGAAGTCCGCGTTAAATGCCGAACAGACCAACGGGTGAATTTGAATCGCCTTGCCTTCGACCAACTGCGGCTCAAACGCCTGAATACCCAAACGGTGTAGGGTGGGCGCACGGTTGAGCAGCACTGGACGTTCCTTGATGACTTCTTCCAGCACTTCCCACACTTCAGGCTTTTCGCGCTCGATGATGCGCTTAGCGCCCTTGACATTGCTGGCATAGCTGTGACGCACAAGGCGGCTGATCACGAATGGTCGGTAGAGTTCAAGCGCCATTGTCTTTGGCAGCCCACATTGATGAAGCTTAAGGCGTGGACCAATGACGATCACAGAACGACCAGAGTAGTCTACGCGCTTGCCGAGCAAGTTACGACGGAAACGTCCCTTCTTCCCCTTGAGCATATCGCTCAAAGATTTGAGTTCGCGCCGACCACGACGGCTCAAGGCTTTGCCGCGCTGGCTATTGTCAATAAGGCTGTCTACCGCCTCTTGAAGCATACGCTTTTCGTTACGCACGATCACATCTGGCGCGCCGAGTTCAAGCAGGTGCTTCAAGCGGTTGTTGCGGTTGATTACACGGCGGTACAAGTCATTCAAGTCGCTGGTCGCAAAACGTCCGCCGTCCAACTGCACCATCGGACGCAGATCGGGCGGGATAACCGGCAGCACCGTGAGAATCATCCATTCAGGGCGATTACTGCTCTTACGCAGACTTTCGATCACGCGCAGGCGCTTAGTCGCCTTCTTCTTACGCTGTTTGGAACGGGTGGTGCGAACTTCATGCCACAGTTCCCCAGCCATTTTGTCCATTTCCATGTTTTGCAAAATCTTGTAGAAGGCTTCCGCGCCCATGTCCGCTTGGAACACTTGCCCATAGCGCGACTTGAGTTCACGGTAGCGAGCTTCTGTCAAGAATTGCAGCACATGGAGATCGTTCAGTTCGGCACGCGCTTTTTCCGCACTCGAACGGATATGCGTCATGCGTTCATCAATCGCACGAGATTGATCGTCTAGGCTCAATGCCACATCGCCAGAAAGCAAATTGGCTTCGTCATTGAGTTTCCGAAGTTCTTCGCGGCGCAGCTCATCAACCTGACCTTGAAGCTCGCTTAAACGGGTATTGACGATGTTTTGCACGCGCGAGATGTGATTCATATCCACCATTTCGCCCTTCGCGGCGATCACGGTGTTGGCGCTCACAAAATCCACATCCGACGGAGCGATTTTACCCATGTTGGCTTCAAGTCGGGTTTGGATCGACTGTGCTTCGCGCATGAGTTCATCTGTCAGGCGGTTGAGCTCATTTTCAAAATGGGTGTTGATGTCGCGCGTTTGCGCTTCCAACTCGCCCATCATGGAATCACGGCGCTGTTTAACTTCCGCCATTTGCGCTTCAAGGTCGCCACTTAGGGTCGATTCTTTCTGCGCGAGTTCGCGTTCGATACGTGCCAATGCCTTCAAGCGCGCATCTTCATCGACTTGTGTGATGACATACTGTGCAAAATACAGCACGCGGTCAAGATTGCGGCGGCTGATATCGAGCAGCATACCGAGATAGCTCGGTACGCGGCGCGTATACCACACATGCGCGACGGGCGCAGCGAGTTCGATATGCCCCATACGTTCACGACGAACCGACGCGCGTGTGACCTCAACACCGCATTTGTCGCAGATGATGCCCCGGTAGCGGACATTCTTGTACTTCCCGCAGTAGCACTGCCAGTCGCGCGTGGGTCCGAAGATTGCTTCGCAGAACAAACCGTCTTTTTCTGGGCGAAGCCGACGATAGTTAATCGTTTCCGGCTTTGTCACTTCGCCGTATGACCACGACCGGATTTGATCCGGTGACGCGAGACTCACGCGCAGCGCGCTAAAATCCTTCGCCTCCAAGGCGTTCCTCCTCTGCGCTAGAACGATGAATAAATTGTGTCGTACTCAACTTTTTGGTTGACTGGTCGGGCTGCGTAATCATGCGGCTCACCAAATGTACTGGCACGCCGAAAGATACGCAATGGCATTGTTCCAATGGCATTGAACGAGCGTAAAAGTGAAAACAGCGACAGGAAATGCCGACCCTGCGCTGGCGGTTGAAATTGTCTCTAGGCACACTGATGCCAATAGTACCCAATATTATACACCGCTGCGCTCAACTGTCAAGCGGCGCGCTTACTGGAATCCTTATGTGGGGGAGATGTGAGGAATTGAGCGAAACTACAACTGAAATCACTCTAACCGATTTCACAAATGGAGTCAAGAGCTTGGGATATTGTGGGATATATTGTCCAGCTTCCTCTAAACTTTGCTCATTTTTCATATAACTTGGGAGTATCTAAGTGCGTGGGCATTTCGGGCTTGGCGTGCCAATCCCTTCTTGCTTGACTTTCAAGACGGTATCTACAATAACATGCACACGCTTTTAGACAGTCTCTATAACTTTATTGTGGTGGCGGGAACAGAATTAATCGCGTCAACCGGACAGGCTGCCCTGCTGAGGTGATATCGATGCGCCGGATTTGCGCGCTTTCGCCCAACCCGCCAATTGTTACGACAGCGTTCGGATTTAAGGGTGTTGGCGGGGTTTGCCCTATCTGTAAAGTGCCATTTAGGTCGCTGAAATATGTCACAGTCGCTTCGCCTGCTGCTGCGGGCAGTAAGACAACCTGTGCATCGCTCACAAAACCGCGCACGATACGCACGCTGAGCGGACTATTCGCGCAAATATCATCATGGATGCTCAATACAATATCTGGACCTGCATCGCTTTCGATTTCTGTTAGCATCAGTGGTGCAGCAAGACAGGGATCGCCCACTTCAAGAGCGGGGAGGAAGTCCAGCCTCCATGGATCGAATAGATCGCTTCCGACGGTGATGGGTGGCTCGACAGTTGAATTATCTGGCAGCACCGTGAAATCAATCCCAAATGGTTGATTGCTTAGCGTAATTGGGAATGGGCGACGATTGTCCAGTTCGTTCGATTCGCGTACTTGACCCTCAAGATCAACTTGGAACAGCGTGGTATAAGTACCCCACCAGCCATATAAGAACGGGAAACTGACTGTTTTTGACGATCCCGGTGGGATGTTATCGACACTTCCTGTCGCGCTGTTCAGTTGAATCGGCTGTTGATCTTGACTTGCATCCCAAGACCAATTGAACGCGCCAGTGTCGGCGATGCCTGCATTGGTGATCGTCACATTGACACGGAAAAACTGTCCCGGTATTGGTTCACTTGGGACGACACGAATACGCCCCAAAACCAGATTGGGCAGGGCGTTTGGATCAGTCGTTACAACGGTATCAGACGTGGGTGTGACGAGTGAAGGTGTATCCGTGAAAACAGTTGTCGCTGTTGGATCGGGAGTATCCCCATTTAGCAAGGGGGCGATGAGCAGCGCGAGCAGTACCAAGCTGATCAGCGCAATCCCACCCACAATCCACCTATTGTCGCGTAAACGCTCAATCAGCGGCTTTTCAACCGATTGACCCAGTGTGCCCGGCGGCGGATGAATGGATGGTGTGGATGGCAGCACGCCACCGCTTGTGGAACGGTTTGGAGAGGTGTCTGCGCCGTGTGTTCCCTGTCTTGAGAAGATGTGTCCATCTGGAGAGCGCATGTACAGCACAGGCGTGACCCACTCACTGTTACGTATTTCTCCGCTGATCGCTAGACGCGCTTCGCTTACCGCCATGTCGATGGGAAGAAATTCCGCGAGCGCGCCATAGAATTCGCGCGCAAACACAATCGCTGCGCCATCAGTGATTTCGAACTGCATCGAAACCACTGCCGGAATTTCGCTTGCAATGATGCTGCTGGTGATTCCCCTAAACGGATCATCGTTGATGGTACGCCCACTGTGGCAGGAATTCAGTACAACTAAGCGCAGTGTGCGTTCGAGCTTGAGCCGTTGGCTCAATTCTTCGGCACTGATTGGCTGACCCTTCGCGGGACTGCCGCCATCTTCAAAAATCAAGACACCACGATCAGCATCTTTGTTATAGTCGCTGTGACCAATGAAGTGAAAGACGTGATATACGCCACCACGCAGCTTGCTTTGTAGCGTCGTTAGTGTTGAGTCATCTACTCGTTCAAGCTGAACCAACCCGCGCTTCTGCAAATTGGCAGTTGCGGATTGCAGCGTTTGCCATTCTTTTTCGACATTGAGCTGCGGGTAATCGCTGGGGGACGAGATCATCACCAATACGCGCAGCGGCAGCTGAATCGGGGTGATTGTCCTTGTGACAAGCTGTTTGGTGTAGCGCACCAGCGGGGTGGTGTTATCGACAACTAGATAGCCGCGGTCAGGATCGCGCAACAATTCCCACGGCAGCAAACTTAACAAGCCAGCTGCGTCAACAGAAAGTTTGAAGCGCAAACCCGTGTTATCGTTCAAACGGGTGAGGCTGCCGAAATAGGCGTTGGAGATGCGGCGGTCACTAAAGAGAAAATTGAACAGCTTCTCACCAATCGGTTTGAGCGTATCTTTTACCCGATCCTCACGCGAACGACGAGCAGCGCCGCTCAACAGCGTTAAGATGTCTGCGATTTCTGCTTCGGTGAACGGGTTGGTGACATCCGCTGATGCTTCGCCCGCCGGAGTGGACACACTGATACGGTATCTACCATCGGGTAGCTGCGAAAGGTCAACCGCGAAATTTAGATAGTCCATCCCGTTCAATCCGCCTATTCGGTGTATGAGAACCTGTGAGTGACTTATTCTTCTACGACATCGCCCGGTTCAACCAGCTTATTCTCGATTTTAGCGTGTAAATACGCTTCCATAAACGGCATTAAATCACCATCTAACACCGCATCCGCGTTACCGACCTTCAATCCTGTGCGGTGATCGTTGACGAGGTGATAAGGATGGAGTACGTAGGACCGGATTTGGTAGCTCCACGCCGCTTCGATGTTATCGCCCTTCAAGGCAGCGATTTGAGCATCACGCTTTTTGCGTTCCAGTTCAAACAACCGCGACTTGAGAATCTGCATCGCGCGTTCTTTGTTCTGCTGCAAACTCCGTTGATTTTGGCACTGTACCACAATTCCTGTAGGAAGATGAGTTAGTCGAATGGCTGTTTCGTTCTTCTGTACGTTTTGACCACCCGCGCCACTTGCCCGATAGGTTTCTGTCTTGATATCCTTCTCATTGACTTCAATGTCGATGTTACCCTGAATATCGGGCCATAGTTCAACTTTTGAGAAAGAAGTATGACGACGGTTTGCCGCATCAAAGGGGCTTAGTCGCACCAACCGATGAACGCCGAGTTCGCTTTGCAAATACCCGTAAGCGTATTCGCCCTTGATGCTGTAGGTCGCGCTTTTGATCCCCGCCTCTTGACCTTCCATTCGTTCGATCAATTCGGCTTTATAACCGTTCTTTTCTGCCCAACGCAAATACATACGCTCAAGCATTTGCGCCCAATCTTGAGAATCTGTCCCGCCTGAACCTGCGTGAATAGCGAGAATAGCGTTCTCGTTGTCGTATTCGCCGGAGAGCATTGCTTGAAGCGACATGCGCTCCACTTCTTGGCTTAAGTGTGAGACTTCCTGAGTGAGTTCGTTGGTTAAACTTTCGTCACCTAAGTGTGCCAATTCGAGCGAATCATCAATGTGGCGCGACAGGTTCTGCCAGCGTTCGACTTCGGCTTTAAGGCGCGAAATCATCTGCATGGTTTTTTGTGCTTGTTCGGCATTCGACCAAAAATCGCTGCTATTGGTTTTGTCTTCCAGTTCGCTTAACTGGCGGGTTTTACTATCAATGTCTAGCCGTTCGACTAATGCGCGAACGCGCTTTCTCATACCCTCTAGAGTTTCTGACAGGTTATTGTCCATCGTCCTGCTTTGTGACCACCTTACGTTTCGTCAAACAGACCATCAACGAAGAAATCGGGATTGAACAGCACCAAATCATTCACCCCTTCGCCCAAACCTATATAGTGGACGGGCAGCTTGAGATCATTGTAGATAGCGAAGATCATGCCGCCTTTTGCTGTACTGTCCAGTTTAGTGACGATGATCCCTGTAACATCGACAATTTCTCCAAATTTGCGGGCTTGTTCTAGCGCGTTTTGTCCGGTTGTGCCATCCAGCACAAGCAAAACTTCGTGTGGTGCGTCTGGGACGACTTTTTGCGAAACCATTTTGATCTTAGCAAGTTCGTCCATCAAATTATGATTCGTGTGCAAGCGCCCGGCAGTATCTACAAGTAGAACATCGCGCCCGCGCGCTTTGGCAGCTGCGCTGGCATCGAATACAACCGCTGCGGGGTCTGATCCCGGCTTGTTAGCGATCACGGGAACATTCACCCGTTCGCCCCACTTTTGCAACTGTTCAATGGCTGCCGCACGGAAAGTATCACCTGCCGCGAGCATGACTTTGCGCCCGCTCAAGGTAAGGCGATGCGCCAGCTTGCCAATTGACGTAGTCTTGCCCGACCCATTTACGCCGACCACCAGCACAATTGAGAGTTCGCGCCCGCTGACGTTCAGCGGCGGCGGAAATTCTAGGAGTTCACGCAGCGTAGCTTTCAGCGCTTTTTGCAAGAGTTCCGGTTTGGCGATTTTTTCTTTTCGTACTCGCGTCTGTAAGTTTTCAAGCACTGTCCGGGTGGTATCGATACCCAAATCGGCTTGAATCAGCACCGACTCAATATCTTCCCACGTATCATCATCAATAACTGTGCCGCCCAAAAGCTGCGAAATGCGACCAAAAAACGATTGGCGAGTTTTGGACATGCCGCTGCGAAAGATGCTCAAAAGGAAATTCTCCGTATCGATAGGTGAAGGGTAGGGGACGCAAGGAAGACGAATCGTGCGAAAATTGTGTTGAAAGTATACCTGTTTGAGGTCGGTTGCGGCAAGATTGTTTTCGCAAGGGATAGGTATAATAGGCGTTAAATTTACTGGTAAGCTAAAGGACTTGTATGGCGAACTCGTTAACTCATGTCGATGCCAGCGGGCGCGCGTCGATGGTCGATGTTGGCGCGAAACCGGACAGCGAACGGATTGCCATCGCGCAGGGACGGGTGATAATGCAGCCGGAAACGCTGCGCCTCATCCGCGACGGCGCGATCAAGAAGGGGGATGTACTTACTGTGGCGCGTATCGCTGGAATTATGGCGGCGAAACGCACATCGGAATTGATACCACTGTGCCATCCTATTGCGCTCACCCATATTGATGTACAAATCGAGCTTGATGACGCATTAAGTGGTGCGAATATCACCGCGACAGCGCGCACAATTGGCAAGACGGGCGTGGAAATGGAGGCACTCACGGCGGTGACGACGGCAGCGCTTACAATCTACGATATGGCGAAAGCCGTGGATCGTTCTATGCGTCTAACCGACATACAATTAATCGAAAAGCGGGGAGGTATACACGGCGATTATGTCGCAACGACTCCCGCTGAATTTCAAGGGACATGACCGATGCAGGTTACGGTATTGTTGTTTGCTACGTTGAAAGATGCTGCCGGCTTATCGCGTTTTGCGGTGCAATTAAACGGCGATCAATCAACTGTTGGGCAGGTGCGTGAAGAAGTCGCGCGGATACATCCGCGTTTAGGCGCTTATTTACCTACGGCAATTGCGGCAGTGAACAAAGAGTATGCCTTTCCTGCTGATCCGGTCAAAGAGGGCGATGAGATCGCTTTTTTTCCACCTGTCAGCGGCGGTAATGGTGAGAGAGAAACATTCCCAGAAATTGCGCGACTTGCCGATCAGCCGTTCAGCACCGATGATCTCATCGCGCAGATTACAACAGCTGGAACGGGAGCAGTATGTGTATTCAGCGGCATGGTGCGCGGTCAAACCCGTCGCGATGACAATGCACATGAGACCGAACATCTCGAATATGAAGCCTATGAGCCAATGGCAATTAACAAGATGCGTCAAGTGATCGCTGAAATTCGTGAACGTTATCCGTTGGTACAGGGGATTGCTGTGGTACAGCGGGTGGGGCGGCTTGAAGTCGGGCAGAATACCATTGTGATCGCTTGCGCGTCCGGGCATCGGGATCAAGGGTGTTTTGAAGCAGCACGCTACGGGATTGATCGCCTGAAAGAAATTGTTCCTGTTTGGAAGAAGGAAGTTCGTCCTGACGGCGCATTATGGGTTGAAGGGCATTACACACCGCAGCCAGATGATCGCCGTTCGTGAAACGCAGGACGGGCTTTTGCGTACATTGAGAAATACTTCTCACCATACTTAGGAGATCTGTTTATGACTAAGCGGGTTGTCGTGACAGGAATGGGGATGATCTCCCCACTTGGCTGCAACGTTGAAGAAACATGGAGCGCGATTATCGCGGGGAAAAGCGGGTTTGATTATCTCACACGCTTTGACACAACGGATTATCTCGTCAAAGTTGCCGCTGAAGTCAAAAATTTCGATCCGGCGAAGTATATGCCTGCAAAAGAAGCGCGCCGCCGTGATCGTTATCAGCAGTTCATCGCGGTAGCGACACAGGAAGCCATCCACCATGCGCGCTTTGAAGTCAAGCCAGAGGAACGCCACCGCACAGGCGTGATCATCGGCTCTGCCGTTGGGGGCATTGAAAGCTACTATGTCGAGATGCGCCAGTTGTTTGATACTAAGGACCCACGCCGCATCTCACCGTTTGGAATTCCCATGGCAATTGTTGATGGCGGCAGCAACATTGTTTCGATTGAAATTGGCGCAACGGGTCCGGCGTATGTGGTAGTTTCTGCGTGTGCGACAGGCGCGGACTGTATCGGTCACGCATATGACCTTATCCGGTTAGGGCGTATTGATCAGGCGCTTGCGGGCGCGGGAGAAGCACCCATCATCCCCATTGGCGTGGGAGCGTTTGACCGCGTGGGGGCGGTATCGCGCGAAAGCGAAGAACCGTCGCGTGCCTCGCGCCCGTTCAGCAAGGATCGCCCGGGATTGGTTTTTGGCGAAGGCGCGGCAGTGCTGGCACTTGAATCCCTTGACCATGCCCTAGCCCGGGGAGCGCGTATTTATGGTGAGATCGTCGGATATGGTACAACTTCGGATGCTTTCCATGCGACTGCGCCGCAGCCCGACGGGTTGGGTGCAAGTGCAGCGATGCAAATGGCGCTTGATGATGCGCGGCTAAAGTCGTCTGAGATTCAGTACATTAATGCCCACGGTACAGGGACAAGCCTCAATGATGCGATGGAAACCAAAGCGGTCAAGCGTGTGTTTGGGGATCATGCTTACAAATTAGCGATGAGTTCGACCAAAAGCATGACAGGTCATGGCATGGGCGCGACGGCAGCTATGGAAGTGGTGTTTTCGCTGTTAGCGATTCGTGACCAAATTGCTCCACCAACGATGAATTTGCATGAACCCGACCCAGAATGTGATCTCGATTATGTGCCGAATTCCGCACGTAAGATGAACATCCACCATGTGATGACTAACTCATTCGGATTTGGAGGACACAATGCAGCGCTGATATTGCGGCGCTATGTGTCGTAACGAAATTGGTTGATGATGACGGTTGACGAATTACTTGCCGCACTAAAACTTAAATTCAAACGGCGTGAATTGGCAGATCAAGCCTTGACGCACCGCTCATACGTCAATGAGCATGAAAGTGAAAATGCCAGCGATAACGAACGCCTTGAATTTTTAGGAGATGCCGTGCTGGATTTTGTCGCAGGCGAGCTCCTATTTTTGCGCTATCCCGACATGCCCGAAGGGGATATGACCCGACTGCGCGCGGCACTCGTGCGTACAGAGTCTCTCGCCACGATTGCTGGTGACCTTGGCATTGACCGCGCGCTGCGGATGGGCAAAGGCGAGGAATTAAGCGGTGGGCGGAAACGCGCAACCAACCTGTGCGGCGCATTTGAAGCGTTCATAGGGGCGCTCTATCTTGATCAAGGTATGGAGCATGTTCGTGAATTTGCTGTGCCACTGCTCGAAACTCGCCTGCACGCTGTTTTTGATGAGCAATCCGACAAAGATGCTCGCAGTTTGCTTCAAGAATGGAGTCAGGCGCAGCATAACCTCACGCCAATGTATCACATGGTAGGCGCGATAGGACCTGACCACGATAAGCAGTTCACCGTTGAAGTCACTATTGGCGGAAAGATCGCTGGGCGTGGGGTGGGGCGCAGCAAGCAAATTGCGTCACAAGAGGCGGCACGCAATGCGTTTGACAATCTACGCGCGGGGCGCGTCACAATTGGATGAAACGAGCGCGGGTGAAATTATTCACCCGCGTCGTGTTTATCGATTAAGGAACACCCCCGTGACCGCCAAGCGGTGATCCGAAGCGGGGCTTGGATCAACGTTCACGCCCCCCGGTGACAAATTCCTTAGCCATAGATAATCAAAGCGAGCGCGGGGTAGTCCAACGCGCGAAAAGGTCGCGCCGAGTTCAAGCGCATACCCTGCGAACGGGTCTTGGAAATTGGCGACCCGCATTTGTTGGAGCAAATCCGAATCGGGGACATTGAAGAAGGTCCCGCCAATCACAGTGGGTCCCAACACACCATTGGGATGATGACTGGCAACCACGCGGAATAGAGCATTTAACTGCTGCTGTTGATCTTGTTCTTGCGGTTCTGTGCCTTCGCTTGTAGCGAGCAGTGGACTCAATGCCGTGTTGTAGATCGTGATGGTGAGGTCCGCAGTGGGTGTGATTTGTACACGTTGAACCCCGGTTTGTTGACCTGTGCTAGGCAGCAGCGCCCCATCATCGAATGCAATCGGCACATTCGATAATACCGCCAACCCATGAAGTCCCTCATTGGTGGGGTAAAAACGACGATCCATATTCAAGCGGCGCGCCAACCAAAGCGGTTGATCCACGCCAAAACTTGTCAAACGACCTGCTTCGATTTCTTGCATCAGCACCACGTTCGCGCCGCTTTGCTGAATCACTCGGGCGATCTCGTTGAGGTCGTAGGCGTAGAATTCGCTGAATCCACTGTGGATGTTATAAGTGGCGATCCGCAGTTCATCAACGTTGCGGATGGGCTGCACTACTGGGGGGCGCACAGCATAGATCACAATCCCTACCACTGCCGCGATCCCTATCAATGTGAACACAGAGCCAAGCGGCTTGCCCCCGTTCCACGGAATGCGCCGCCGCGTATTAATCATGGGAAGCAGAGTGAGAAAAACGGCTAACAGAAGTACACCTAAGCCCATCCCACGAAATGCGCGCAGCATGGGTGGGATCACATCGTTCAAGAAGCGGAGATCACCGCCGAGATCGCGCACAAATGCGTATTCATAGGTGAAGTTATCCGCAGCAACTAACGCGCCAAACAGCAGAATTCCGCCGATGAGCCACAAGCCACCGAAACTGCGTTCGCGCCGTGTTTTGGGGCGGGTGAGCCACCACCATGATGCGCTGATGAAAAACTGCGCGAAGATAAGCGTGTAACCCAGCCCGCCGACACGTAAGCCGACGATGATCATTAAAACGGTGATCAGCAGCCATAACCAACCGCGCGTTGAACCATCAAACGTGCCGATGAACGTGCGAAGTTGACCACGCACTGCCGGGATGATGGGAAGCAGAGTTGCCAAGATGACTAGCGGAGCAATCGTTGTGTAGTCCAAATCGCCACGTCCAGCAATGGCATTAGGGAGAGAGAGTAACGACAATTCGACAAACAAGCCCGCGCCAATCGCAAGTCCACTCCATAAAGGGAGCAGACCGACATCCGGTGTAAGTGTAGGATCAACTTCAATGTCATCACGTCGTTCGCGGCGGATCTCCCACAGGACCATGATCACACTGTAGATCACGACGATGACTGACAGAAATTGCTGGATGTCAAGATAGGCAGGTGACCACGACGGATCGAAGGTATTGCCAAACGCGCGAAACACTTGATCCGCCGCGAAGCCAAGCACGAAAAAATAGGGGAGTGCATTTGCGCGGTGACGTGCTAGCACAGCGATATAGTATACGCCTGCACCAACCGTCAGGGCTGCGGCGGATGTGACGGTGAAAGTGGGTAAGTTCACCGCCATTAACGCGCGCCCCGCCGCAACGAGAATGACCGCAATTGGGATGGTCCAACGGATATGCCCGATCAAGACTGCAAGCGCGGGCAGCGCGAGCATGTAACCCAAAAAAGTCAGCTCGTTATTGACCGTGTTTAAGTCTGCCGGAATCGCTGTCCCCGGCGGGATCATCGCCGGATCAAGCGCCGACAGCGCCGTTGCCCCAGCAACACGGCTGTACACCAAGCCTACCAAGAGCCTTAAGGCTTGGATGAAGAATAGTCCAATAATGCCAGCCTCAAGCGCGGTAAACACCTGCGGCTGTAGGCGAAAACGTCGCAGCATAAACGCTCCTCAACATGCGATGACTGGCTGCTGGTCTGCTACCGCTGCGGAAAACCATCGTCACAGTGTACAACAGGCATATAATAACTACAATTTCGCGGCGACGTGATGGTTCTCAAGGGGTATGGTTTATCATCCGGTTAATCACAAGTATTAAGGGCTATGTCTGTTTGTCTCGATTTTGATGGGTTTGCGACATATACCCCTTTACACTTGGACACTACATTCTGTTCATTTGAGCGAACGTGTTGAAAAGAAAAGTTGTTTCGATCCGTCTGTGGTTTTGAAAAGGAAAAATTATATGACCCAGAAAGTCGATACTCTGCTTGTTGGTGGAATCGTGGTAACGATGAACCAACAGTTCGATGTTTTTCCCGACGGCGCAATCGCGGTGCAAGGTGACCAGATCGCCGCAGTGGGAAACCGCGCGGATATGCTGGCGTTATACGAAGCGGATAATGTGCTGGACTGCACTGGCAAGGTGATCATGCCCGGTTTGGTCAACGCGCATACCCATGCGCCGATGACGCTGCTGCGCGGTTTGGCTGATGACCGCCGTTTAGATGTTTGGTTGATGGGTTACATGATGCCGACGGAGCGCAAATTTGTTAACCCGGAATTTTGCCGTTTAGGAACGCAGCTTGCCTGTGCGGAAATGATCCGCAGCGGCGTGACGGCTTTTGCAGATATGTACTATTTTGAAGCCGATATCGCTGCCGCGACGGCTGAAGCGGGGATGCGCGGTGTGTTAGGTGAAAGCGTACTTAAGTTCCCCGCGCCGGATGCTGATAGCTATGAGGAGAGTTTGCGCTATACCCGCGAGTTCATTGAAAAGTGGCGTGGTCACCCGTTGATTACCCCGGCGATTGCTCCACACGCGCCGTATTCCAATACGGATGAGACCCTGCGTCTGTGTGTGCAGGTGGCGACTGAATTCGATGTGCCGCTTTTGATTCACATTTCTGAAACGCGGCTGGAAGTTGATAACAGTTTGAACGAGTTTGGCATGACGGTGGTTGACCGGATGCGCGCGCTTGGATTGTTTGAGGCAAAAGTATTGGCGGCACACTGCGTCCACATCGCTCCGCACGAAATCCCGATTATGCACGACGAAGGCGCGACAATCGCGCACTGCCCAACGAGCAACCTCAAGCTGGCAAGCGGAATCGCACCCGTCGCGCAATGGCTTAAAGCGGATGTGACAGTAGGTATAGGCACGGATGGTCCTGCCAGCAACAATGATCTTGATATGTTTGAAGAAGTGCGGCTTGCTGCTATCCTCGCAAAAACTGCCGCGAATGACCCGACAACCCTCCCAGCGAAACAGGCGCTGTTGATGGCAACACGTCAAGGGGCAGAAGCACTCTTTATCGGTGACATTACGGGTAGTTTGGAAATTGGCAAAAGGGCTGACATTGTCATTATGGATGCGGATCCGCTGCATAATGTTCCGCAGTTTGACAGTGACCCGAATGCTATCTATTCGCGCATTGTGTATGCCGGACATGCGACGGATGTGCGGCATGTGATGGTCAATGGACGCTGGCTGATGCGTGACCGTGAACTGCTCACCATTGATGAGCAAGCCGTCAAGGTTCAGGCGCAGGCGCTTGCCCGCCAGATTGACACGTTTATCCGCCGCCACGAACATGATGTACTGAGCAAATTGCTCGCTATTGGGGGCATCGAGCAGGGCGAGAGTTTTGAGGTGCAGGTGAAGGCTATCTTGCGCGATGAATCGGCGCTAGACAAACTGCTGCATCATCCCGACGTGCAAATTGTGCGTGAAGTGCATTACCGCCAATACGATACGTATTTCTTGTTCGATGATCCTTCATCGGGGCGTGTGCGATATCGCGAAGATCATCGGATTGGCGATAAAGACAGCGTGGAAAGCGTGCGTACTCGACTTACGCTGACCGAATCGCGAAAAGAGAAGGACTTCTACAAGACCATTTTGCTTTCACATTCGCGCTTCATCGCTAATGCGGATCGTCCACTGCGCTTCTATCGTGAATACTTCCGCTCCAGCGAAGAACGCGAGCTGCATAAGGATCGCCGCCGCTGGCATATTCTGTATCAAGGCGTGCTGTTCTACGTGAACTTGGATCGTGTGCTGCTGCCTGAACTGCCGTGGACATTTATCGAACTCAAAAGCCGCACGTGGTCGAGCAGTGACGCGGAGATCAAGGCGGCGCGCATCCAACAGATGATGAGTATTCTCGGCGTTGGCAGTGAGGATATTTTGCAGGACGAGTATCTCGAAATGGAAACCACATAACGAATAGAAAGACAGTGAGTCGTATCAGAACGCGACTCACTCATTTTTGCTTTTATTTTTGAGACCAGAACTGATGACCCATGTAAAACGGGTCTCGTTGATGGGGGCTGCACCGCATTTTAAGTGAAAAAAGCTTCAGAATTGGAGCGCAAGAATTCGATAGAGCGAAATCGCCGCCTGTGCGATACTGAAGCCAACGAAAAACCAAGTGATAAAGGGAAACGCGGTGGACGAACATCTATATTGGCAGGCAGTGGTGCGGCGCGATGCGTCATTCGATGGGATGTTCGTGTTCGCTGTAAAAACGACAGGAGTGTACTGTCGTCCGTCGTGCGCGTCACGCCAACCGCGCCGAGAAAATGTCCAGTTCTTCACATCGAGCGAACAGGCACAGGAACATGGCTATCGCCCATGTAAGCGGTGCGGCGGTCATGCCGACAGCGCGCGCAGCCCACAAGCAGATTTGATCGCCAACGTGTGCCGCTATCTTGAACAGCCGCACGATCATCTGCCGACACTGCAACAGCTTGCAGCGAAATTCGCCGTTAGCCCATTTCATTTGCAGCGCACATTTAAGCGAATCGTTGGAGTTTCACCGCGCCAATATGCAGACACGCACCGTCAGCAGCGGTTGAAGGCAACTATCAAAGAGGCTGAGACTATCCTTGATGCGGCGTATCAAGCCGGATACAACACCAGCAGCACGCTTTACGCGCAAGCCGAAGATATTTTGGGCATGAAGCCTAGCACCTATCAACGTGGGGGAGAAGCTGTGACCGTGATCTATTCGATTGTGCCGTGTCGATTGGGTTATTTACTGGTTGCTGCAACTGAAGTAGGTATTTGCAAAATCAGCTTAGGGGATACTCCAACCCAACTCACAGCCGATATGATGAGCGAATTTCCAAAAGCGGAACTCCAACCGGATCACGTCGATTTGGGCAAGTATGTGAAATCAATTCTCGCATACATCGACGGCGAACCGCTGTCGCTCGATATGCCACTAGATATTCAGGGGACAGCCTTTCAACGCAAGGTATGGAACGCTCTGCGCGGTATTCACTACGGCATGACGCGCTCGTATACCGAAATTGCCACTGCCATCGGTCAGCCGAGTGCGGCGCGGGCGGTAGCGAGTGCTTGTGCGTCTAACCGGATCGCGCTGGTGATACCGTGTCATCGCGTGGTGCGTTCAGGTGGTGAATTGGGTGGCTACCGTTGGGGAATCGAACGCAAGCGCGAACTGCTTATGCGGGAAAACATGTTTGCTGTTGAAGATAGATAATGGGATAAATTGGGGTGGGAAAGAGGGATTATTCCCACCCGCTCTAACTATCCTTGTTCTAGCCTGAACCCATGCCCGCGCACAGTAAGGATGTACTGCCAGTCGGGATCGACTTCCGCGAGGCGGTCACGCAAACGGCGCACCAGTGCGTCAATGGCTTGTTCGCTCACACCCTCACCGACGACATCGGGCCACACGGCTTCGATTACCGATTCTCGTGTACATATCCGCCCTACATTGTTGTAGAGCAGTTCTAAAAGGCGATACTGCGGCGGACTCAACGGCGGGTCAATTTCGGTATCGTTTACGAACACACGACGAGCATCGGCATCTAGGCGAAGTCTTCCCGCGGGACCGGTATTTGTACTGCCAATGTAATCCGGTGCGTCAACCATATTGGGGGCAGTCGCGCCGCTGCCCAGAAATGTCACCTTTATCGCCAAGCCCATGTTGATCTCGTCGCCGTCATATAGACGTTGTTCACCGCTTAACTTGTGACCGTTCAGCCATGTGCCATTTTTACTGTCTAAATCCTGCACAACCCAATTTTCATCCACCCTGTAAAGGCGAATGTGCTGGCGTGATACCTGACGTTCAGGCAGCACAATATCGCAGTCTTCGCCCCGACCGATGACAACATCGTCTTTCGACAGCGTGACTTGAGGTTCTTTCAGTTTATCGGTCTGAAAAATTAAAATCGGGCGTTCACCGCTTGCTTCCGACATGCGCCGCACTCCTCATCAACGGGGAATGATGCTGTTACCCAAGAATCCCAATACTTTCACAAGACGTATTATACACTGCCCGCGTTCCCTCACCTAGAGAATTGGACTACTGTGCTGCAATCGGTATTCCTACAGGTTCGGATTGGGCAAGCCCTGTCCACAACCCTTGATCGGGGTAAATAGGGGTGGCAACGGCTGCGGGGTTTTGTGCGATTGCGCCGGGAGATGTACCGCGATAGTAGGCGATCACCTGTGACTGTCCACTTGTGAGTGACGGGTCAACCAACACATTCCCCGCCGGAATTTCCGTCGTGTGAATGCAGCGTTGGCGGGGACCCAACACGCGGATGTTGTTTTCCGGGAACGAGGGGGAATCTTGACGGACTGTCGTTGTTGCAAGGCTGTTCGTCGGCGTGAAAATCAAGCCCAAGCCGCTGCTGCCGTTGTCTCCGATAATGACTTGATCTGGGTTGTATACAATAGCGACTGTGCCCATCGAATCGTTGATGACTGTGATCTGTATCGTCAAGAATCCGCTTGCATCGGTTGGGATTGCGCTGCTTCGCACTCTTAATTCAAGCGCGTCGGCTGCATTTCGCCCGATCAGCGATTGGTGATTAGCCCGGTCATTGGCGCGGCGAAGATTCGCACAAGGCACGCCCTCAAAATATGGCGACAAACGCGACAATACACGCGGCAGTGTATCGGGTCCTGCAAAGAATGCGAGTGCAATCAGCAAAATAATGCCAATCGTCACATTTTGGTTATTCGCTCGTCGAATGAAACGCATAGGGCATACCCGTCAAGTGATGCGCTGCCTCACGGATTGGATGAGGGTGTCGATGTTGAGCGCCGCCATATCCAACCATTCCGCATTCGCATTGTATTTACGAAACCATGTGTACTGCCTGCGAATAAAGTCATGCGTGGCACTATAGATCGCCGTCACCGCTGCGTCAAGCGATCCGCCATTCAACACCACATTTGCAAGCTGACTGTACCCTAATCCGCTCATGGAAGGTAGGGTGGGGGAATATCCCATATTGAGCAGTTGGCGCACTTCTTCAAGAAACCCGTCCGCGATCATCACATCTACGCGCCGATCCGCGCGTTCGTACAGCGCCGCGCGATCCATCGTCAAAACATAATGCAGAAATGTGTACGGCGGGGGATTTTTGAGCTGCTGTGCGCTGAATGGTTTGCCGCTGATCAGCGTGACTTCAAGGGCGCGAATCACACGGCGTGGATTGCGTATATCAATGGTTTGTGCGCCTACAGGATCAACGGCTCTCAGACGTTCAACCAGTGTGTTAAGTCCCTGTTTATTGGCGACGGTTTCGAGTTCAGCGCGCAAGGTGTCATTGGGTGGCACACTAGGCGCTGACCATCCCTGCATGATTGCCGTGATATATTGTCCCGTGCCACCGACCAGCAGCGGAATTTTGCCGCGCACAAGGATGTCGTCTATGGCGATGCGTGCCAGCGTTTGATACTGTGTCAATGACATCGTTTCATCGGGGTTGACTACATCGATCAGGTGGTGCGGGATTTGTGCGCGCTGTTCGGCGGTGGGTTTTGCCGTGCCAATATCCATGAATCGGTAAATTTGGCGGCTGTCTGCGCCAACGATTTCACCGTTGATCGCCTTCGCCAGCGTGATCGCCAAACCCGTTTTGCCCACAGCAGTCGCGCCCGCGATCACGACGACAGGAAGAAATGGTACAGCATCCATACCTGCATCACCAATCGAGCGCATCTTGCACATGCTGAATGATAGGTTGATCGAGAGTCAGCACAACGGCGATCACATCGATGCGCCAGTTTTCATCTGCATCTGGATGTATATCTGCATAGGCATACGCCGCGCGGATCATTTTCTCGCGTTTGTGTGGAGTCACTGATTCAAAAGCTGTGTCGATTGATTCGCGTGTTCGCACTTCGACAAACACATACAAGCCATCCGCAGCACGCGCGATAATATCGATTTCACCTACTTTGCAGCGCCAGTTCATGCCAACAATGGTATATCCGTTGGCTTGGAGATAGGCTGCCGCTGCGGTTTCTCCGCGCTGACCAGTATGATGCTTGTTAGGCGTGTGTTTTGTGGATTTTGTGTTCGCCATCTACCGCACTGCCGATGTATATCGCATTCACCGACATTATAGCCTACAAAGCGAAACAGGGCAGAAGGAGGACTCTGCCCTGTTTCACGTCGCTTAGCCGCGCACTCGCGATGCATCGCATCGCCGGAGGCTGATAGTTTGCGAAGGCTGTTTGACAAACTACGTGCGCGGGAGAAGTTTGCGAAATTTGTAGCCGTACACGATAACTCCGCGTGGTCCTTCGGTAGTTAGCTTGCGAGTCACCATTTCAACGCGGTCGCCAATGGCGAGTTCGTCGGCACGGTCTAGGTCGGTGATTTGCGCCGTGATCATGGGTCCTTCGTCCAATTTAACGAGTGCCAGCACATACGGCGTTTGATCTTCAAATCCGTGCGGCGGTTCTTGCACTGTTGTATAGCTGTAGACTTCGCCTGTTCCCGCGAACTTGTAGACCTGCGGTTGGGTTTCTACGCTTTTGTGTGCATTCCCGCTTGTGGAAGTCGCCATGAAGTGCCTTTCTAGCGACCAATCGCGGCGGGAACACGGGTATCGTTACGCTGCGTGTTCTGCGTGCGTTCCACTTCTTGCTGTGGAAGTGGGCGCGCTTGAAGGCTAACTTCACCGTTTTGGAAGCGCATCCCTTCCAAACGATACCGCTGCTGTTTAATACGCCAGTGACGTGAAATTTGCATCGTGATGTACTCCTGCTGACTATGTTGACTGCACACCGTTTTGAGGACTGCTCATCAACGGTTTAACCTTGTGCGTTTTGGAACAATCTTGACGACATCATACGCCCCTTTGACTCTCAAAACCTATCACACCACGCGAAAAAAACCCTCAAAGCCTCTCATGAAATGCCGATTTGAAAGCAAAAAGCGGGCAATTTTGCTCCCGCTTTGCATATTGACTAAATGAATGAGTATACCGTTAGTGCGAGATCAACAATTCTTGTTTAATGGATGAATCATTGATGAAACGCACATGGCACCTATTTACACCTGCAAAACATGGGTGATGGCGGTACTGCCAATCCCGCCGATGCTCTGGATAAGCGCGGTTTTAGCATCAG
This sequence comes from Anaerolineae bacterium, assembly GCA_034434595.1. Classification (GTDB taxonomy): domain Bacteria; phylum Chloroflexota; class Anaerolineae; order Aggregatilineales; family Phototrophicaceae; genus Flexifilum. The sequence goes on along the minus strand of DAOTZD010000023.1, from coordinate 269,873 downwards.
CTACCTGATTTGCGCCCGCTGCACCACGAAGCTGCAAGACAGCTTCTACTGCCTGATACACGCCTGTTGCGCCAACCGGGTTGCCGCGACTTTTCAGACCGCCGAATGTACTTAATGGGATTGAACCGCTCAAGCCGATATGATTATCTTTCGCCAGTTTCCAACCTTCACCGCGCGGGGCAAAGCCCGCTGCTTCCAGTGATAGTGCTGCCAACACAGTGAATGCGTCATGGACTTCATAAAAGTCCACGTCATTGCGGCTAATGCCCGCTTGAGCCAGCGCCGCCGCGGTAGAACGCTCCACAGCGCGCAGCCACAACAGATCAGCGCGGTCATGCAGCGCCAACGTATCACTCGATGCCGCACTCCCCGTGATCATGACTGGTTGTGGCACAAGATCGCCAGCGCGGTCTGCACTGGTCAAAATGACCACAGCCGCACCATCGCCATCCGGTGCGCTGTCAAACAGACTGATCGGATCCGCAATCATTGGCGCTTTCGCAAACGATCCCGGTTTTAAGCTGTTGCGATACATCGCATTGGGGTTTTTACTGCCATTCGCATGGGCATTGATGCTAAAATTCTCGAAAACACCCAATTCCACGCCGTAAACATGCATATACCGGCGCATGAGCATCGCGGCTTGTGCGGTTACCGTTGCGCCTTGAATGGATTCAAAATCCGCATCGAGACTGACACTGCGCGCCGCGTTGCGCGCCGTGCCAACCATATCAGTCGATTTTTCTGCCCCCACGACAATCGCCAGTTCAACCGCGCCGGAAGCAACTGCCATGTATCCTGTGCGGAGCGCCGCACCGCCGCTGGCTTCAGCCGCTTCAACTGTGAATGCCTCTATGCCATTTAATCCTGCATGATCCGCAACCAACGCGCCCAACTGTGATTGACTGCTCACTGTTGCGCCATAAGCGTTGCCTACATACAGCGCGCTCGAACTCGCTAACACTTGATCTTCGTTCAGTCCTGCGTTTTCCAATGCTGCGCGGATGGCTTCCGCCGCCAACGTTCGCAGTCCGCTTTCCCAGTGTTCTCCAACGGGGGTTTGTCCCACGCCAATGATGGCTACGTTTCTCATCGTGAAAAAGTGTCCTTAATCCTTGAGCAATCCGCGGAAGCGCACATACGTTGCATAGTCAATTTCCGTCTTGCGGTTGATGTAATCGCGCGTCTTAGGGGCACGATCTCGCACATCATTGATGCGATCCGTCACGATTAAGTCGAACGAGTCTGATCCCGCGCCGCTGCCATAGCTGACCATCAGAATACGGTCACCCGGTTTGGCTTCATCGAGAATCGCGGTTAAGCCCAACATGCATGAACCGCTGTAGACGTTGCCAATCTCGTCTGCCAGCAGACCTGTGCGATATTGGTCTTCTTTGAAGCCGAGAAGCTGAGCGGCGCGCGAGGGAAATTTCACATTTGGCTGGTGAAACACTGCATACGTGTAATCGCTAGCAGTCGTACCCATGAGTTCCATTAGCTTGCTTGCCGAAGACATAACGTGATTAAAATAGGCGGGTTCCCCCGTGAAGCGTTCGCCGTGACTAGGATAGGGTTCGTCGGCGCGCCGCCAGAAATCGGGTGTGTCGGTGACGAAACTGTAGCTGCCTTGATACACCGCGCACGATTCTTCAGCAGCGCCGATCAAGAATGCCGCGCCGCCGCTTGCCGCCGTGTATTCGAGGGCATCGCCGGGGCGGCTTTGTGCCGTATCCATGCCGATGCTTAACGTGTAAGCACCCATTCCTGAACCGACTAAACCTATTGAGGCTTGTACGGCTTCTGTACCTGCTTTACACGCGAACTCCCAGTCCGCTGCTTGAATATTTGCGGACGCGCCAATGCTTTCTGCCACAATTGTGCTGGTGGGTTTGACCGCATAGGGGTGGCTTTCGCTGCCTACCCACACTGCGCGTAAATGCTGCGGATCGATCCCCGCGCGCGCCAGCGCGTTTCGTGCTGCTTCAATGGACATGGTTGTGACATCTTCGTCGGGACCCGCAACCGCCTTTGATTTCACAGGCGATCCACTGAGATTTCCTGTCCACACACGCGCGACTTCCGCGCCGGGTAAACGATATCGCGGAACATAGGCTCCGTAGCCGACAATTCCTACCTGACGAACCGGGCGCATCAAAATCGACTGCGCGTTTGCTAAGGGATTTGTGCCATTAGGCTGACTGCCATTTGCGTACATTGTTAGGATTTTCCTTGCAACTGTTGAAGGATCGCTTTTGCCCGCTCTGGGCGTATGTTGTTCTCTTGTACCATTTGTTCCACTACTTGGTGTACCTGAGCATCGGTTGCACCCGCCGCCACGGCAATCTGGCGCGCGTGCATACGCATATGACCCTTTTGGATACCTTCCGTTGCTAATGCTCGGATTGCCCCCAAGTTTTGCGCTAGCCCCACTGCCGCCGCATATTCGCTTAACTGCCGCGCTGACGTTATCCCCATAATCTTAAGTGCGACTTGTGCTGCCGGATGCACGCGCGTTGCCCCACCGACAATCCCAAGTGCCAAGGGAAGCTCAATCGAACCGTTCAAGTCCCCATTTTCGTCTTGCCACCAATGTGACAAACTGGAATATGTCCCGCTGCGCGATGCATAGGCATGAGCGCCTGCTTCAACTGCACGCCAGTCATTTCCGGTAGCAATTACCACCGCATCAATGCCATTCATAATGCCTTTGTTGTGTGTGGCAGCGCGATATGGATCGACTTCCGCCAGTGCGCCCGCTTCGACAATCGCACGTACCACATCGGTCCCGCCAAGCTCCAACGCGGGGATTTTGCCCTGCGCGCGGGCTTTTCGCTGGTCGGTCAGGTTGCTCAAAATGCGAAGGTTGACACGCCCACCTGTGATCTGTTCAATCAACGGGGCGATATGCTCAACCGCTGTGTTGATCGCGTTCGCGCCCATCGCATCGCGCGTATCGTACAAGACATGCACAATCAACATTGCCCCAACGGGTGACTGCAAAATTGGGCGTACTTGAATATCACGCGCGCCGCCGCCATTCTTGACGATGCTCCCGCCGATACTGTTCACTTCCTGCATCAGCCGATCCCGATTTGCCATCACTGCACCCGCCGCGACATACACGGCTTGCGGCGAGCCGTCGCCGATGCCCAGCACTTGAATCTGTCCAATCATCACAGGCTCGTCACTTGAAGTAGTGAACCCGCCGCCTTCGCGGAACATCTTCGCCGCATTGCTGACTGCTGCAACAACCGATGGTTCTTCAATCACCATCGGAATGAGTACATCAACCCCATTGATCAAGAAGTTGGTCGCTACCCCCATCGGCAGTGCATAAATGCCGATAGCGTTCTCGACCATATGATCAGCTTGGGTGGCATTCAACCCCGTTACGCCGAGCAGTGAAGACTGTTCTTGGGTTGTCAAGTTTGCCCACTGTGCGACCATCGCGGCGCGTTCTGCCAGTGTGCGTTTATAAAAACCGGGAAGTCGTGAGGTATGTGTCGTCATGGGATTCAGTCTATCAATCGTCCGCTGTCAAAAACTCTCAAATCGTGAAAAGTGGCACAACCGCTTATCAAAAGCTAATCCTGAAAAGGGGTAAAAAAGCAAATACCGCGATTTAACATACCTATCCATGCAATTTCTTCATTGATGCGAAATACAGCTTCACCATTTATGTTTACACGCAAATACAACGTATTGTCGGTATGTTTGATATGGATGAATTCTTTCCAATCCGGCTCAGGTTGTTCCGTCACCGAATAGTATCCATCACCACGAAGCGCAAAATGCAAAGCGGGGGAGTCCCCGCAAATTAGGGTGAATGCAAGATAACGATTTGTCTCTAACGTAAATGGCGGCGATGCGCTGCCCGTTTCACTGAGAATCACCAGTTCATCACGCAATGGATTAGCCCAACCTGTCCACAGCGCCGCGATAGAAACAATCCCTACAATGATCGTAAGCGTCAATGCGGCTATCAATATGCGCCACATTCGTGGGGACACAGATTGCATACCTGTCGCCTTTCACCGAAATGCAGCCAAACAAAATCCCGCCGTGCAGCGGGATTTTGTGCGGGAGCGATTCCCAATCAAGGTTGTGTAGAAGTTAGTCGGGCAGAATGCGGGTTTCCAAGAAATAATCCAACCACACGACGAAGATCAACCCCAACGGGAACGCAGTCCAGAAGAAGTATTGAATGCCGTAGGTCTGAATCGAAATCGGCTGACCGTTGTGGGGACCCATCCACGGGAGAATCGCGGTGACGAAAACTCCGGCGATGGCGAAGCCAAGCACCATTGATACAGCCCAAACGACCAAACGACGCAGCGTGAGCGAAGACATGGGTTTTCCTGCTCCAAAATTGTACGCTTACACCATGATTTGTGTGTATTGTACTCACTTTGTGCGGTTTTTCGCAAGTTAATACTGTGTGCTGGCAAGGTAATCGCTTCAAAATAGGTGCGAAGGTCATAAAGGGAATGTAATCCCCCACCTGATCCTTGCACCCGCTGAAGTGGGCTTCACAACGTCTGCTGCTGCACATAGTTCCACTCCCAGACGCTTTACAAGCCGGCTTCAGCCGGTGCGCTTCTCGCAGCCGTAGAGCCTACAGCGACAAATTGCACGAGAAGCTTTTATTTGCGGACAATCCTAACGGGATGTCCGTCTTTCGGACGCGCCGTTGTGCATCCCTACACCCCCATTTTGCCCTTTTGTGACCTTATCAGCGAATTTGAAGCGATTACTCTTTATACGTTCGTTGTTTCAACTTCGCGTAATTCTCATGAGGGCTAGTTGTTAAGATGAGTGCCGGGTGATAAAATTCAACAAATTCAAAAAATTCTGCACATATCTTGGAGCAGAATTCGGGGTTTATATGTGTGTTACTTCAACAGAGAACAAGTAGAACCATTAGTCTGTAAGGGAGCACTCCAACGTGGCAGACCTGTTCGATAAGGTTGCACAGGATAAACGCGCAAAAGAAGCGATTGAGCTTGGCATTTATCCCTATTTTCGTGCGTTAAGCGATACGGAAGGGGCAGTCGCCTCTTTTCAGGGCAAAGAAGTGGTGATGATTGGCTCCAATAACTACTTGGGGCTGACAACTGACCCTCGTGTACGTGAAGCGGCAATTGAAGCAGTAAAGCGTTACGGCACGAGCGTTACAGGGTCGCGCTTCCTTAATGGGACACTCGAACTTCACCTCGAACTTGACCGCCGCTTGGCGAAATTTGTCGGCAAAGAAGCCGCGCTGGTCTTTTCAACTGGCTATCAAACCAATGTTGGTACGATTACGGCGGTGGTGCAGAAGGGGGATTACGTGATCGTCGATAAGGACGATCATGCTAGTATTGTCGATGGCTGCATGATGTGTTTGGGCGAAATGAAGCGTTTCCGCCACAATGACATCAGCAGTCTTGAACAGGTGTTGAGCAAACTCCCTGCGGATGCGGGCAAACTCGTAGTTGTCGATGGGGTATACAGTATGGGGGGCGATATTGCGCCGCTCCCAGAAATCGTCGCCATGTGCAAGAAATATGGCGCACGGATCATGGTTGATGACGCGCACGGCATCGGCGTGACGGGCGGCGGGCGCGGTACCGCGCATCACTTCGGCATGACGGATGATGTTGACCTCATCATGGGAACATTCAGCAAGAGTTTTGCATCGATTGGTGGATTTATCGCGGGCAACGCCGATGTGATCCACTACATTCAGCATCATGCGCGCTCGCTTATTTTTTCGGCGGCGCTCCCCGCGCCCAACGCGGCTGCCGCGCTCAAGGCACTCGATATCATGGAAACCGAACCGCAGCACGTCGAAAGTATGTGGGCGAATGCTGAATATATGCGTAAAGGATTGAAAGAACTCGGCTACAACACGGGCAACAGCAATACGCCGATCATCCCCATCATCATTGGAGATGAATTCCGCACGGTGTTGGCGTGGCACGCGCTCATCGATCAAGGCGTGTACACCAATCCGGTTGTACCGCCGGGTGTGCCGCCAGCGAGCAGTTTGCTTCGTACCAGCTACATGGCAACCCATAAATTTGAACATCTTGACCGCGCGCTCGCGGCGTTCAAGACCGTTGGTACGGCGCTCGATTTGGTCAACCAATCCACCGAAGGTATCGCAGAGTCGATTGGCTAGTCTGCCGCTAAAAATTCATCCGCATTATCACGGGCGCGTTGTATTTTTGAGGAATACGACGCGCCTTTATATTTGGGGAGAAACATGATGGCGCTCACGCAAGAACAACACGCTCATTATCAACAATTGGCGCTGCAATATTTGAATCGCGCGGGTATTGTTCTTACGCCAGAAGAACAGGCGCGAATTGAAATTGCGGATTTAGGGCTTGAAAACTACGAGGAAATTGGGCTGGCGCTGCTGACTTATGTTAATACGGAACGTGTATGCGCGAAAGAATTAGTATTGCTGCCGCATCAAACGTGTCCCGAACATTTGCACCCGCCTATCCCATCTATCCAGTATGCGGGGAAAGAAGAAACTTTTCGATGCCGTTGGGGCGAAGTCTACTTGTACGTGAGTGGCGATCCTGTCACCAAACCTGCCGCGATCATCCCGCCGTCGCGCCCACAAACGTCCACTGTCTTTCACGAAATCATCCTGCGCCCCGGCGAGCAGTACACCATCGTGCCGGAGACATGGCATTGGTTTCAGGGCGGATTAGAGGGTGCAGTCGTATCCGAGTTCAGCACAAAAAGTATTGACGAAGCCGACCTTTTTACCGATCCGCAAATTCGCCGCATTCCCGAAATCAAAGGGTAGATGAAGGATTATGGCGGCTGAAACACGCAAAGGTTGGCAAGGTCTATTAGAAAAGGATCGGGAAATATGCAGAAATGTCCAAAAGGGTCCGTTTTTAAAACCAACCCGCTTATGATGTTAAGCAACACAAACGGGACTCTCGTGCGAGAGTCTCGTTTGTGTTAAGCGCAGTTCTAGTAGACGATGGGTAATCCAAGCGGGCAGCCCGCATTGTTCGCACGGTCAAGCTGTGCCGCCAAGTCGAGCATTGTCGTCCGGTTTCCGCTTGCAAGTGCTGCATTCACTTGGGCGATTACATCCGCAGTCGAATAGCCATATTCGACAGATGAACTTGCCGCGTTAAGCAACGCTGCGACTGAGGCGCGCAGTAAAATTCGCGCGCCGCCGACTGCTCCACCACCGCCGCCGCTATTGAGTGCTTGCAGTAATGTCGTCGAGTCCATCCCATATGCATCAGGAACATCGAAAATGGCTTCCAGCGTTTGACTCGGCGCGTATCCTTCCCAATTATCCCAGTGGCGGCTCTGTTTCCAATAGCCCGGTGTGCATCCCTCAAGCGAACTTTGAGCCGAGGCGGGAACTGCTGTTAGGGCGAACGCGCCAACAGCGATCATGATCGTTAGCGACACAAAAATCAATTTATTGGGCATTGGCATACGCATATTTACGAATATAGACATGGTTGGATTCCTTTCAATAGGCAGTAGTGAACGAAAGAAACGGAGTTTCTGAAGCCATGCACCTTGATTGTAAGAAAGTTAATAAGAAGCGTGAAATCAGAAAAACAACAATCCCGTGATGATCATTACTTTATACCAATTCTTGAAGATGGCAACTCAATTTGAATTCCTCGTGGTCGATTTACACATAGTAGAAGTGCTTTTGGTTAGAAAACCCGAATGAAAAACGCGGCTGCCATACAGTAAATCGGCAGCCGCGTTTTCATGTTTGCTTGCTGTCTTACAGGGATTTATGCCCGCTTCTTTTCCCCAAAAACCAACTTGATCAAGTTCGCGATGATGCTGTACATCACCGGAACAATAATCAGCGTGAGCAAGGTGCTGCTGACCAAACCGCCGATCACGACTGTGCCGAGTTCCGACGCGATGATCGCGCCTTCTGACAGTCCAATTGCCAGCGGCACAAGCGCGCCAACGGTGGCAATCGCAGTCATCAATATGGGGCGGAGGCGGCGTTCCCCTGCTTCGATGAGCGCGTCGTGTACGTTCATATCGCGTTCACGTCGGTTCGCTTGCACACGGTCAATTAACACGACGGCATTGGTCACAACGATGCCGATCAACATGAGCAAACCGATGAGTGCCGAGATACCAAGCACCCGGTTTGTTAGTGTGAGCAGCACCGCCGCGCCGACGGGCGCAACGACAATACTCAAGATGATACTGATCCAGTGGAACAGCGACCCGAACGTGATAATCAAGATGACGATCACGATCACGATTGCGATTCCCATCGCCAAGATCACACTGCTGAAACCTTGCGTTTGCAGTTCGGTTTGGAAACCTTCGCTCACACGGATCGTAGTCGGTAGGTCGGGCATTGCTTGAACAGCAGCTTTTGCAGCCGCAGTCACTCCGAGCGTATTTTCAGTTTCCAGTTCACCGGTGAAACTGACCGCCGGATTGCCGTTGATGCGGATATATGTCGGCGGACCTTCACTGCTGCCGCCCGTTAGCCCACCGATATTGCTCGAAACGTTTGCTAACCCTTCAACATCGTTCAAGACTTCAATCACACGGTCATTAATCGCCGCGAGGTCTTCACGTGGACCGGACAGTACCAGCGCGAATCCTCCGAAACCTTGTGAACTAATGGATGCGGCTGACACAGTGACATTTTCCGTGCCAAAGATTTCTTCCGCCGCCGCGCGGATTTCGCCTGTTAGAGTATTCAGTTGTTCTGCGCTTGCTTCTACGCCGATTGTGATAGACGCAATATTTTCGCTTACGCCGCCACCACCCAATAGGAGAGTCTCAAAACTGAATCCGCTGCTGCCGACAATCGTCTGCACGCGCGTGATTTCATCCTGTGGCAGTTCAGTACGGATGAAATCTTCAAGCTGCGAAGCGAGTTCGTTGGTTTCAAGGATGCTTGTACCTTGAGGCATGTTCACGCTTACGCTGATTTGTGGTTCACCCAAGTCGGGCAGGAAGGTTTGCGGGCGTGTGCCAAACAACACCCCACCAAACACGAGCGAGATAAATGCAATTAGCAGCACAATTGCGCGATTGACGTTGCTTCCCAGCGCCCAACGCAGCACTGGAACGTAAATGCGCTCTAGCCAGCTTTGTTCGTGTTCATGTGAAATTTCACGTTCATCAAGCAGCAGGAATGCCAGCACAGGGACAACCGTGATCGCTACGATGAACGATGCCAAGAGTGAATACGTCACTGCCAAGCCGAACGGCAGGAAGAACTCACCAATGATGCCCCCCGTCAACCCAAGCGGCAGGAAGACGACGACGGTGATAACTGTCGCGGCAAAAATGGCTACTGAAACGTCACGTGTGCCTTGAATGATTGCGGCTTTGCGATCACCGCCTGCCTGAATTTGACGGAAGATATTTTCCAGAACAACGATGGAGTCGTCCACCACGCGACCAATCGCTACGGTCAAGCCGGAAAGCGTCATGATGTTGAGCGTGATACTTGCCGGGAATAGCCGGAGTAGGAAGCGCACAAAATCTGAACTATCCGCAGAGGGTTCTAGCGCAGTGTGAACCGCGCCGGGCAGCCATCGCATCAATGCAAGCGCCATCAACACAGAAAGCGGGATACTTACTGCTGTGACGAGCGTACTGCGCCATGCCGGATTCGGCAGTTTACCCGGATAAATTATGATCAATAAGCCGATGACCGCGCCCGCGATCAGCAGCACTTTCACAACCACGTCAACTTGTGCGAACGCCAAGCCTAAGTCACCGCCCGCAGCCTCATTATTTGAGAAGGTGACAAACGCCAGCAGCACGATGAACAGTGCCATCATCACAGCGCCAACCTTGGCGCGCGCGCTGCGTTTCCATGCCGCACCCCCGCTTAAGAACACAAGGATGACGATGACGGCGAACACCGCGCCCAAGCCGCCTTCGCGCGCCACGCCGCTGATTGATTCTTCAATGAAGCTGGCTTGCTCGAACGACACGCCTACAGTGATATTTTCGTCGGCTTCGTCGATGCGACGCAGGGCTTCTTCGGCAGCGTGGAAAGCTTCGACAGTATTGGCATCACTCGTCTTATACACTGTGATGAACATGCTTGAACTGCCGTCAGTGCGCGTGATTGCATCTGTTGGGACAAACGGCGCTTCACCCGATGCAAGGCGTTCTTGCGCTGACTGAGGAAGCGCAGCTGCCGCTTCAGCGGGCATAGCCCGTAGGGCTTCGATGCGGAGTTCATTGAACAGGTTTGGATCACGGTCATTCAAGTATGTGACTACTTCTGGTGTCCATCCGCCAAACAAGTTTGTCGCGAACGCCGCGCCTTGCGCGCTGTTATAAAGGCTGTTTAAGAAGTCAACAGCACTTACACCCGACAATCGGAAGAAATCGTCCGCTGTATCCAGTTCAGCGCCGAAGAAGTCGCCAACAAATGCCCAGTCGTCATTGATCGCTGGGGCATTGGGATCGCCCGCTGGAACATCTGATTGATACAGACTGGCTAAGGCTTCTGCCGCCGAGGGGGCATTACCCGCAGCAATCGCTGTTAACTGCGCGGCGAGTTCGCTATCGAGATTCGCCAGCACATCTTCAGGCAGGGCGGAAAGCGTGCGTGGCGAGAGTTTCGCAAGCACATCAGGATCGAGCGCCGTGAAGAATTCCGGTTCTTGCAGCGCGAAATAGCGAATCGCACCGGGGGTCAGGCTGTCGAAAAGACGGACTTCGTAACCAGAGAAGCGTTCTGGTACGCCATTATTGATGACATTGAGGGTTGCTGCTGCTGATCCATTGCCCAAGCGGACAATATCAGCAGCATTGTCGAGACGTTCATTTGCAAACTGCGGTTGGTTTGCCAGTGTATTCCACACTTGGTCGAGTGGGGGCGCGATTTCATCTACCGACAAGGCTTCATCGCTCAACAAGTCGTAGATATCGGGAGAAAGCGTGCTATAGAAGGTGTCATCATACTGCGCGATGAACGTGAGCGCATCTGGCGATAGGTCACCGATAATCTGCTCGATGTTCAAGAGACTGAGGAGTAGGGGTGGGATATTTATGCCGGGAGGCAGCGATTCGGGATCGCGGAGCAGCAGCACAAAGTTCAACAACTGCGCGGGGGGCAGGCTCGTCCCGCCAAACTGGGCTGCCGCTTCTTCTGGCAGTTGCAGGGTGAGCAGGTCATCGGCGGTATCGAGTTCAACGCCCAAGAAACTGCCGATCTGCGCGAAGAATCCCGGTAGTTCAGGACCTTCAGGGATGTTTTGTGTGTTTGTTTCTGCGGCAGGCTCTGTCGCTGGATTGTCTGTTGATGCGGTTTCAACGGACGGCGATGTTTCCGCGACAGGCGCGGCTGTTACGCTGCCATTCACGCTGAAGGTCGCCAGCGGCAAATCGTCAAAGCTAAACGTGATCAACTGCGGCGGTGAAATACGCCACGCGGGTGGCAGCTCTACGGGAGCAGGATCGGCAGTTTCTCCGCTGATCGCTTGCGCGAGTGCGCGGGCTGCCAATACATCACGGGTAAAGCCATCTAATCCGGCGATGAACTCATCTGGTAGGACGGCAAAGACTTCATCACTCATCGCGGCGAGATGTTCCGCTTGGAAGTAATCGACCATCGTCGGATCAATCGCCAGCATTTGCGTGATCGTTTCCGGCGTTAGGTCATCTGTTTGACCGAGTGAACCGACAATTTGACCACTCTCAAGGAACTGGTTAAAGACAGCGCCGAGTGTACGTGTTAGGGTACGCATCTCTAGGATGTCGGTCATGTCTTTGAAGTTATCCATCTGCCAAGCTTCGGGAAGCGCCGGAGCAGATGTTGGGATTTCAACCGCACTGCTCGTCAACGATGTAACTACGCTGTCATCAAGTGCCCCGCTGATACCTGCTTTGGCGCTGACAACCGCCCAAACTTCAGGCGAAAGCGTGAACAGCAAACTGCGGCTTTCTGGGCTGACAACGGGAACTGGTGTCGCAGCGGCATCACTTTCGGTGGGAAGTGCTTGCCCACCGCTGATTGACAAACTAGCGATTTGCGGCAAATTAAGCAGCGCCGGGCTGATTTCCTGTTCAATTAACTGGCGAAGCGGGTTTTCTGATGAAGTGTCTTGAGTCTGCGCTGCCAAATACGACAGCACGACGCGCACGGTATCATCAGAGAACGCCGACCACACTTCGGGGGTGAGTTGAAACAGGAAGTTCGCGTCAGATTCTGCGAGATAGATCAGCATATCCGGCGTAACTTCGCTCAATCGCGCTTGTGCGAACGATTGTGCGTCGGCATTCGCTGGTGGGGCAATGCGACGTTGCGGCAGCCACACCGAATCGAGCGCAGCGGAGATTTCTTCGCGCAAACGTGTTTGATTTTCACCGAAGTTGTTGTATGCGGTGAGAACCGCGCCGAACGAACCTGTCGTATTGGATTCAATGTTGATGATCTCATCGACTTGCGTATCGAGTGCGGTTTCCAAGCGTGCTGTCAATACCGACAGTACTTGTTCGCTGGTCATACCGCTGACTTGTGAGAGGATGATAGTTTGAGGAAGTTCAATCGCGGGGATCAATTCTTGGCGGAGCTGGGTAACGGCGACCACTCCGGCTACCGAAACAATGGCGCTGATGATCAGCGTCACTAGGCGGAAGCGCAGGGATAGGCGCGTTAATCCGCTGAACAAAGATTTCATTTCGATTGTCTCTCCTGCATGGTGTTAAGCGGCATAAGCGGAAGCGCTTATCATTGTAATCCTAAATTGAGAAAGATGTCACAAACGTTTAAGAATCGTTATTGCGGGCTGTACAAAACAAGACGGATGTTGTGAAAAGTACATCCGTCCAAAGAAGTTATACCCGGAGTCCATTTCAAAATCGCCTTCCAACGCGCGCGATCAGCGAACCTTTTTTGCTTGTGATTCCTACATTTGCGATTTTTGAATAGACTTCTAGTTATTTACAGCCAAAAAGGCACCGTACTTTCGAGCGGTATTGGCATTACCCCGCGCATGATAGCGCTTTCTAGAAAGTCATTGTTGTGAATGGTCACCGGGAGTTTGGGCAGCCGCAGCGCGCCATAATGAAATAACGTGAAGCTCATAACTGAATGAATTGCATTTTCAATCGACAGCGCCGCCTCGGTTCGAATATGCAGCGGCAGCGGCGTTATTTCTCCCGGAGCGAGCGCAGTTACCAAAAATGCCTCGTTGTCGTTCAGACGAAAGGTTGATCCCCATTCTGGCGGCAGTATGCCTCCAACTTTCTTCATTGAATACAGGCGCGGGATGCCCCGCCGCACAATTTCAACCGGGAGGAAAGTTGCGCCAGTTTGTTTTTCCCACGTTTGAAGCGACAGCATCACTTCTCGCTTGAGTTTGCCATCATGATGCAGTACCACTTTACGCTCACCAATGTGGTCGGGGGGGAGAAGACGAGCCATTAATGCAGGTGGAATTCCTTTGCCATCTTTTTGTGGTGATGATGCGATCTGCGCGCGAATCAGTTCGCCGCTGCTGCTGTAAATCCTTGATATACCTGTGAGGTGTTCACCGTCTTTTTTATGCTGACGAACCAAATGCAGTCCTACTACGCGATCCGCGTAGGTAAGCGGGTCATGCAGTAAATACGGAATATTTCCCGCGCGAGCAATGATACCCATCACAATATCGGGCATCACTTCCGGTTTGTGCATTGTCGCTTCATGTAGGATCAAGCATGGTATTCCTCGCCCGATGGTTTGCGCGCGTGCATAGCGGTCTCCAACAGCTTCATCTTCATCGTCGGCTTCTTCATCGGGCAAAAATACGACAACGAGATCGGCATTTTCTTTCGCAAGCAAGCGAACTGCGCTCTCTAAGTTCGCTTGTGTTACTACACGCACTTTTCGTTCGCGGATTAACTCCAATTTGAAACCGTATTCACGCTGCATGGAGCGTTTTATCGCTTCGACAAAGTCGTCTACTTCGTCGGAAAGCGTATTTATCACGACGATCCTGATCGGATTTGTCTCGAATTTTGGCAGCCGTTTATGCGCGCCATTTTTTAGGAAATCCTTGGGTAAGTTGTCGGGATCAAGTGGACGGACTTTACCGTCGCCAAAGGCAAGATTTGCATCTGGCTTACTATCGACAAAAAGATCAGGATAATCGCTGCTGCGGTACGCATGGTCGATGAGATTCGCGGACTTAATCACGCTCGATACGACTTTGATCATCTGCGCGCGCATCGCGGGTTTCAGGCTCAATGCCTGTTCGATCATCTGCGGCTTGATATGAAACTTCTCTGCGTCTTCCACGCGAATGAGCAAACGCAGTGCATCCGCAACAAAGTCGTATTCTTGGTAACCAATCTGTACACGCACTACGAGTGTATCCTCAGACGCAGCGTTGATGATTTCGCGCATGGTATCGCGCTGTGCCAAATTGAGCAGACGCTCACGATTTTCGCGCAGACTGCCCACAATTTTGATGATCTCTCCTGAACTCGTTGAAGTTTTATCCGCCACCCACATGCCAATCAACTGTTCAGTGTCTTTGAGCGTTTTCGCGTAGAGCTTCAGTTCAGGTTCATAGAGCAAGCGAGTAATCACAGCGACGGAAAGTGCAGGTTGATTATTTACCATCCATGCGCGAATACGGTGTTCTCGCTCCACGAGTGTATTCTTGATGCCATATGCGGTATTTGCCAAGTCGGCTTCAATTTGCTTTTCCAATGCGGCGATGCGTCCGCGCATCACGTAATCGCTTATGGCTTCCGGTGTAGCTGACCATGCATAATCTTCTTCAAGTGCGGCGATCCAGCCAAAGACGTTGTAGTTTTCGGTATGGAGCTGGTGAAGCAGTTCAACGAGCTTGATCACTGGCGGTGGGGAATCTGTGATAACACGGCTGTTTGCCCAGAGCCATGTTCCTGTGTGCATCGTCCGCAGTTTGGTGACAAACAGCGCGCCTAAACGATTGAATTCTGATGACGACAGTGAATCTTCAACAAGCCGAACGATATATGCCGTCAGCGGCGGTAGTTGATCGACTTTGACCGGAAAGACTTCGACAAATTGTGTTACGCCGCCGTCGTCAGTTTTCGGCAGCGTTTTGCTTGATAAACGTGGATTAGGCTGCATATAGTTTAGCTACTCAATCGGCTTGCTTTCGTCGCTGCCCCACTCTTTCCACGAGCCATCATACAGGCTGCCATGACCTAAGTCTGCCACACGCAGCGTCAGCATCCCATAGCTGGCAGAGACACCGCCGTTACAATAAAAGACCACATTGGTGCTGCTTTCTGTTACACCTATAGATGCAAATTTCGCGCGGAGTGCGTCGGGGGGAAGCATGACACCTTCCGGTGTGGTGAGTTCAATACGAGGAAGGCTTTTCGCCGTAGGAATATGTCCGAATCGTTTTGCGCGCGAGGCTTTACCGTTGAATTCTTCAACGGAACGCACATCCACCAACTGCTGTTCACCCTTCAGCGCCGCGTGAACTTGATCGGCTGTGCGGCGGAGAGAGGGATTAGCAACAGCCTTGAAATGTGTCGGGGAAAAGGTGGGAATTTCGGCGCTCGTTGGGCGATTCTCCGCTGTCCACTTTTCCCACCCGCCATCCAATACCGCGACTTTGGTGTGTCCATAATAGTTGAGCGCCCACCATAACCGTGCCGCGAACATCCCGCGAGCATCATCATATGCGATAACATAGGTGTTTTCATCAATGCCCGCGCGTGACATAGCTTGTGCGAAGCGTTCTGGGCTGCCAATTTGCGCGTGCAGGGGATCATCTGGGTTGGTAATTTCGCGCACCCAATCGACAAAAACCGCGCAGGGGATATGAGACTTTAAGTAATGATCGTAGTGATTGAAGTAATGCGGCGGTGGTTCGGTTGCAGGGAGGACATGACCACGAATATCCACAATTCGCAGCGACGGTTCATTCAAGTGCGTCGCTAACCAATCGGTTGAAACCAGTACCCCATCGAACATTTTGTATCCTTGTTTGCGTTGGTCGTGTCCATAATGATACCATCCTTCATCGCCTGAGTAGGTATCTTGCATCGTAAACTGGGAGTATTGGTTGTCTTTTGGTCGATGGTTTTTCATCTTGCTGATAATCGCGGTGAGGGTGATATTTGGTCATCGCGCCGTGGCACAAAATGCCGACTATCCTGCAAGTGTGCCTTGTGAACAGCGCCCGCATGTATTGGATCAACCTTGGATTCCGGCGGGGCTGGCATGTCTTGAAGAAGCCGTCAATGAACCGTCAATGGGATCATGGGGGTTCACATCGTTAGCTGTGAGCGATGATGGGACACTTTACGCGCTTAATGCGATGCGTGGAGAAGTCTACACCTTTGATGATACCGACGGGGACGCTCTTCCCGATGCGCCGCGTATGCTGGTGGACACCCTGCGCCAGCCGACTGGATTAGCGCATCATGACGGAGTGCTGTACATCTTGGACGGCGCGACTCTCTATCGTTGGTTCGATGATGACTTGGAAGTCGTGCGCGATGATCTACCTTTTCATGTCGGTTTGATGAACGGTGGGCTGATTGTTACTGATGAGGGGTTTATCGTAGGGATAGGTGCGTCGGCAAATCCAGATGATCCCGACAATGGGACCCTGATTGAGTTTTTGACACCGAATGACTCGTTCAGCACGCGGGCAGACAATCTTGGACAGCCGTTTGATATCGCGCTCATAGAGGATGTTGTTTGGGGAATCGATCCCGAACATGATCGATTGTTCAGCGAAACAGGGACGCAAATTGGCTTCACTGTGGACAGTTATCCTACAGGAACTGCCTATTACGATAGTAACGTGTTTCCCGCGCTCGAAAATAAACTGCTTGTCGTGTTAAGCGGCTCAAATGACCGTATCCATTTAACGGGCTATAGCGTCGTTACTGTCGATGTAAACACGGGTGAAATCGCGGCGTTGATGCCCGCGCGCCCGATTCCGGGCAGCCCCGAAAGCGAATTCAGTAACGAAGAAATGAATCTGCGCGGAAGTGGATTTTTTCCCTATCACCCGTGGGATGTGGCGGTTACGCCGCAGGGGTGGGTGTATATCAGCGTCGGCGGTGGGCGTATCCTCGCGCTGCGACCACATGCGAATAACTAACGGAATGTTCATTTATGTCGTATTGGATCATCGATTCCATAACAGGAATTCCCGCGTTTTTGTGGATGTATTTCGGCGTAGGTGTGCCACTTGCGCTGGCGCTACTTCCACGTCGAGAATGGCGGCACAAGGCTCAAGTGCTGGCGCTGGCGATTGCCTTGGGTTCGGGCGCATCGACAGCATGGATGTTTGTGCTAGCAGCAATTGGCGCGGAAACCAGACAAGCCTTGCTCCGTACCGATTTGATCCTTGCGGGAATGGGCTTGATTGCCTTACTCAGCGCGGTGATCGCGTGGCGCAAGCGGCATTTGTCCGCTGGAATTTCCTCTCAAGGTTCGTTTCCGTTTGCATGGGACGAAAAACTCATCATCGTCTTGATCATCACCGCTCTGATCGTCCGCTGGGTTGTCACGGCGTATTGGCCCTTCACGGCTTACGATACGCTGTGGGTGTATGGCTATCAGGCACGCTTGTACACACTGACCGGATACATCCCACAAGAGATTGGCTACTACCCGCAGTACATCCAATTGCAGTACGCCTACGCGCAGATTTTGCACGGCAGTATCAATGATCACATTGCGCGTGCCTCGGTGATGTTTCTGCACATTGGCAGTATTTTGGCGGCGCATACACTCGGCGCACGCTTAGTTAATCGCCGCACGGGGATATGGCTGGCGGGGATATGGGCGCTGTATCCCCATGTGGGCGATTGGGCACGCGCTGGCGATTTGGAAATTCCGCTGACGTTTCTGTTTACGCTCGCGGCGGCGTATTTTCTCGATGCATGGATGCAGCCGGATCATCCACACAAACGACGATACGCCATCATCGCCGGAATCATACTCGGCATTGGAATGTGGACTAAGCCGACGATGGGCGGGTTCATTTGGGGAGTGGCGCTGCTCACAATGATCGAATTTGCTCGCGTCCTACGCGGCTTGAAGTGGCGCATCTCGCCCGCAATATGGCAAAATGCGCGTCCCCGTTTTGAAACTGCGATTTTCACTGGATTGGCATGTATTCCGTTGGGGTCGGTCTGGTACATTCGCAATATCGCCTATGGTCACTCCCCAATTGATTTCCCGCCGTCGTTCTGGCTCACACAGGCGATGCGGAGTGGTGTCGAATTCGGTTGGTTGATTGTAGCAACGATAATTCTGCTGTCGTTCATCTATTTCACACAGCGCGCGCAGCCTGACACGCGCATTACGATGGTTGGAGTGGTGCTGCTCACATTCGGGTTGGCACCAACGATTTTAGCGCCGCGCCCGATTGTTCTGCTCGAATGGCTCATGATCGCAGGGGGTGCGGGGATACTCGCGTTCTCACTCTGGCGGTATGCCCGCGAACATGCTTCACAGGAAAGCTGGCGTGTGATTCAAATTGCGATGATCGCTTTGCTGCTGGCATTACCGTATTTCGTGACGTGGTTTATGTCGTACAGCTATCACTACCGGCTGTCTTTCGCTGTTGTTCCTTTATTGATCTTACCCACCGCTGCGCTAATCGCGTATTGGCGCACACCCGCGCTATCGCCTCTTCGCAGATTGCGACTTCTCGTCGCGCCAATGATGATCGCTTTGAGCATCCCCGGCGTTGTCTCGACTATTTATGACCTCAACGGCGGGTGGGATTACTTGTGGACGGACAAATACCCGACGGACAACGCGCGTTACCAATCGGGGAATGCCGCATTGATGCGCGTCGTCGAAGGGTTGGAAATTTGGAAGCAGGAACATCCCGGTCAAGCACTTGTCGTATCCGCGCCGAACGTGGATCGACTGCCGTTCTTTTTCCCGATGGATGAGATACGTGTGGATGAATCACCAACCCGGTTAACGCAGATCGATGACGCGGCGTATTTTGTCTATGGCTCACCAGAAACCATTGGCGCGTATGAATCCGTGCCATTTTTCGACAATCAAGTTGTCAATGCATTAGGACGCACCGATATTCTCCGCCGCGCATGGTGGATGGATGATGGCATTTTCAGCTATGACATTTACGAATTGCACACGCCTCTACGTTTTAATCCAGTGAGTCAGCCCAATGGACGTGCGCCAGAAGATGTAGTGATCGGCGGTTTTGCGCGGTATCTCGGCTATGACATTTCTGGTTTAGAGTTCTGGCCGGATCGCCGTTTGGTTTTCAAGATTTATTGGGAAGTTCTAGCGCCGCCGCAGGGTGATTATGTCACGCTGGTGCACTTGCGCGACGATGCGGGGAATCTGTTGGCGAACTGGGATGCACCAGTGGCACAAACCCCGTTGGGTTACTACTCAACATGGGTATGGGAAGTTGGCGAAACCATCATTGACGAGCGAGGATTGCGGCTCCCCGAAGGTGTACTTCCTTTAGGTGAAGATTATCAATTAGTGATAGGACTTTACGATTCGACTACATTAGAGCGCCTTCCGGTGATGGTCAATGGTCAGCCAGCAGGGGATGATTACGTTATTGAAAACCGGATTGATGTGTTAATAAGTCCACCTTCAAGTTAAAGTTTAGATTGGTCTAAAAAACTATTGCAAAAAGCCGAAAAGTGTGTTTTGATTGTGACAATACTGTCCGTTTCACGTGGGGTACTGTCAATGAAGCACACTGTTCGTTTTATAAGTTTTGTCGTTATCGCCGCTGTAGGGGTGATGTTTGTGTTGAATATGTTCGTGGGTTCCGCACAGCAGTCTGAAAGCCCCACTGCTCAATCGACGCAAGAAGCCATCCCATCTCCCTGCACCGCGCCTGCCGCGAATGCAGTAGCTACTGTCGGCATGATCGCGGATATTGTAAGTGTTGTTGGGGGAGAATGTGTGAGCGTTACCGCACTCATGGGACCCGGTGTTGATCCGCATCTATACACCGCGACTGAACGCGACGTAGAAACGCTGTTTAATGCCGACATCATCTTTTATGGCGGGTTAAATCTCGAAGCGCGCATGGTGGATATTTTCGAGCAGATTAGCACCGGGCTTGGCAAACCGACCATCCCCGTGAGCGAAAACGTTCCTGCCGAAAACATCCTCACCGAAGTCGTTTACAACGCGGCTGACCCGCATGTCTGGATGAATCCGCTGCTGTGGGCATATGCTGTTGAAGCAGTGCGGGATGGCTTGACTGAACTTATGCCTCAGTATGCCGATTACTTTACTGCGACGACAGATGCCTATTTGATTGAACTGCACGCACTGGACGAATACATCCGCCAACAGCTTGCGCGTGTTCCCGAAGAACAGCGCGTACTAGTAACGGCGCATGATGCCTTCCAATACTACAGCCATGCTTATGACATCGAAGTTCACGCGCCGCAAGGAATCACCACTGAAAGCGAAGTCGGCGTGCAGAACATCCGCGATACCATTGCTTTATTGGTCGAGCGCCAAATCCCAGCCATCTTTGTTGAAACGAGCGTTTCGCCAGATGTGGTGGAAGCGATTGTCGAAGGCGTGCGCGATCAGGGGCATGAAATCGTCATCGGCGGATCGCTGTTTTCGGACGCGATGGGCGATGCTGGTACGCCGGAAGGCACGTATATTGGCATGATCCGCCACAACACAGATGTGATCGTTGCCGGACTGCTGGGTGAAGCAGGCTCATAACGGATAGGGAACAACATGGTCACGAAAAATGCAAATAACATACCCCTTGTCATCGAAGACCTCACCGTCGCCTATCGTGAAGAACCTGTACTGTGGGATGTGGACTTAACCGTGCCGCAGGGCGCGTTGATGGCAATCGTCGGTCCGAATGGAGCAGGGAAAAGCACGCTAATCAAAGCGGCGCTCGATCTCGTCGATAAAGCGGCGGGGCGAGTGACAATCTATGGCAAACCGTATGCTGAACAGCGGCAGATGGTCGCGTATGTGCCGCAGCGTGGCAGCGTAGATTGGGATTTTCCCACCAATGCGCTCGATGTGGTGACGATGGGACGGTATGGGCGTTTAGGATGGATCAAGCGTCCTACTAAGTCGGATCGTCAGATCGCGTATGAATCACTCGTCAAAGTAGGCATGGAATCATTCGCGCAGCGGCAGATCAGTCAGCTTTCGGGCGGGCAGCAGCAGCGCGTGTTTTTGGCGCGGGCGCTGGCGCAAGATGCACAGCTTTATATCATGGACGAACCGTTTCAAGGGGTGGATGCGACCACTGAAAAGGCGATTATCACAGTGCTGAAAGACCTGCAAGCGAATGGTCGCACAGTGCTGGTGGTACATCATGACTTGGAAACCGTGCCGGAATACTTCGATCATGTGCTGCTGCTCAACGTCAAGGCGATTGCTAGTGGGCGTGTAGACGAAGTGTTCACGCCGGAAAATCTCCGCGCGACTTACGGCAGCCGAGTCGATGCGCTTATTCGGCAGGGAGTAGAGGCATGAACGGGTTCGATCTTTCGCTTATTTTTTTAGACTATACGATCCGTAACGTGGTGTTGGGTGCTTTAGTGCTTGGCATTGTCAGCGGCACGTTAAGTGCCTTTGCCGTACTGCGTAAGCAAAGTCTGCTTGGCGACACCATGAGCCATGCGGCGCTTCCCGGCGTAATCATCGCGTTTCTCATTACGGGGGTGCGTGCGCCCCTACCTCTGCTCATCGGTGCGATGATCGCGGGATGGATTGGCACGCTCATTATGCGGTTGATCACCGCTGAAACGCGCATCAAACAAGACAGTGCACAGGGCTTAGTGCTTTCGGTGTTTTTTGGCTTTGGTATGGCACTGCTTTCATGGGTGACTCGTCAACCCGGCGCGGAACATTCAGGTCTGGACAACTTCCTATTTGGGCAAGCAGCGGCGACGGTTGCTGAAGATGTGCAAACGATGGCGATGGTCGGCATATTGGTGCTGATGTTGATCGTTGTGTTCTGGAAAGAATTTAAACTCATCAGTTTTGACATGCAGTACGCGAAAACATTGGGTCTGCGTGTGGGGTTGATGGATGTGCTGCTCACTACGTTGATCGTCGTCGCGGTTGTGGTTGGGCTGCAAATGGTTGGTGTGGTGTTGATGAGCGCGATGATCGTGGCTCCGGGCGTGGCGGCACGCCAGTGGACGAATCGACTCGGCGTGATGATCGGGCTGTCTGCGATGTTCGGCGCGGCGGCTGGCGTGACAGGCGCGTTAGTCAGCAGTACAGCGTTGAATATGCCGACGGGTCCTGTCATTGTGCTGGCGATTAGCGCGATTGTGGTTGTTTCACTACTGTTCGCGCCGGAACGCGGCGTGATCTGGGAGCATATTCGACAGTTGCGGCGGCGTGGTGTTCTGCACGCACAAATTGCCCGCCAACGCTTGATCACGGACAGCAAACGCCCTGCAATTTCTTCACAACCTGCTAATCAGCCTGTCGCACAGCCGATCCCCGTACAAAGCGGTGGATCCGCCAACGCGAAGGGAGTGTTAAAGCCATGACGCAGTTTCAAATTGAGATTCAACTCGTGGCGGTGTTGGTAGCGGCGGCATGTGCTATTCCCGGTGTGTTTTTGGTGCTGCGCCGTGTGGCGTTGATGAGCGATGCGATCAGCCATACTGTACTGTTCGGCATTGTGATTGGCTTCTTCATTTTGAAGGACATCAACAATCCGCTGCTGATCCTGTTCGCGGCGGGGGCGGGGGTGCTGACTGTCAGCTTGAGCGAACTGCTGCTCCGTACCGGACGTGTACGCGAAGATGCGGCGATTGGTTTGGTATTTCCGGCGTTGTTCAGCATCGCGGTTATCCTAATCACCCAGAATTTCCAGAACATTCACTTGGATGTGGATGCGGTTCTACTTGGTGAACTAGCCTTCGCGCCCTTCAATCGGGTGGGGGATGTGCCGCGCGGGGTGGTCGTGATGGGGATCATCCTGCTCATCAACATTGTGTTGATTGGGTTATTCTACAAAGAATTGAAGCTGGCAACCTTTGACACAGGGATGGCAGCGGCGCTCGGCTTTTCACCCGCGCTCATTCATTACGGGTTGATGACCAGTGTTTCGGTCACGGCAGTTGGAGCCTTTGATCATGTGGGTTCAATTCTCGTAATCGCACTCATGATCGCGCCGCCAGCCGCCGCATATTTGCTCACGGATCGGTTGGGGAGAATGCTGGTTTACAGCGTTATCATCGGCGCAGCATCCGCAATCAGTGGGTATTGGGTGGCGCGTGAACTGAACGTCAACATCAGTGGTACGATGGCGACGATGGCTGGAGTGTTATTCGTGATCGTACTGCTTACCGCACCTGAACGGGGCTTGGTAGCTCGTGCTATTCAGCGCAAACGGCGCGGCGAACGCTTTGCCGTTGAGATGCTGCTTGTTCATCTTAAGCGGCATGAATACACTTCCGAAGCTGCGTCTGAAAACACGATCAATCACTTGGTTGAGGAGTTAAACTGGAAGCCCAAACTTGCACAGGCGACGGTGCAGCGGGCAGCACGTCAGGGGTGGATTGAGCGCCGACGGGATGCACTCACTCTCACAGAAAGCGGACGACAAACGGCGGTCAATCTTTTGGCGCGATAACCTGTGAGCGCACGAACCTAGCGGGGTGGCCCATTGTGGTCGCCCCGTTTTGATTCGTTAAGACAATAGCGAAGAATTGTCATCGATGTCCTTTCATGTCCAAATTTTTGATGCGCTAAGCGAATGATGATGAAGGGTGATTGATATTATCAAAAGATAAATATTGAGAGAGGATGTATTGATAGCAAGTCTGATCGGTATGTAAAAAAGTCTCATATAAATTCTATTCGCGTTAGGATTTGGAAAATTGTAACCGATTATGACCAATCTTTTTTGATTGCAGAGGATGAACGACACGGACATGTTTTGACAGCTTGAGATCATGTCCGTGTCAATCGCGGTAATGGGGTTAATCCCCAGTGGTTTGAGGAGCAATCGTTAGGTCAGGCTGACCGTTTGACGATGTAGGTTCTTCTTCATGGCGGAACTGGCTCATATACAGGTCGTAGTATGCGCCGCGCTTCGCCAACAGTTCGTTATGTGTCCCGCGCTCAATGATTTCTCCATCTTTGAGCATCAGCACCATATCGGCGCTGCGGATCGTGCTAAGGCGGTGAGCAATCACAAAGCTGGTACGCCCTTGTAACAACTGCTCGAACGCTTTCTGAATGATGCGTTCGGTACGGGTATCGACACTGCTCGTCGCTTCGTCCAAGATGAGAATACGCGGTTTCATGAGCGCGACACGGGCGATGGCGATCAACTGGCGCTGTCCTTGACTCAAGCCCGATCCACGTTCACCCAACACTGTTTGATAGCCTTCCGGCAGTCGCTCGATAAAGGTATCGGCAGCGACCATTTTTGCCGCTGCAATCACTTCTTCGTCTGTTGCATCCAAGCGCCCGAAACGGATATTGTTCATCACCGTGTCGCTGAACAGGAAGGTATCTTGCAGCACGATTCCGACATTTTGCCGTAAGCTCGATTGGGTCACATCGCGCACATCCATTCCATCAATCAACACTTGACCGCCCGTCACATCATAGAAACGGGGAATGAGGTTGATGATGGTTGTCTTGCCCGCACCCGTCGGTCCAACGATGGCGATAGTCTTACCGGGTTCAGCGGTGAAGCTAATCCCCTTCAACACAGGTTGATCTTCTTTGTATCCCGCTTCTACGTTGATGAACTCGACACGCCCTTGAATGGTGTCGGGCATGGCAATCGCGTTTGGCTTGTCGGTAATCTCGACAGGTTCGTCAAGCAGATTGAAGATACGCTCGCCGCCAGCAATAGCGCTTTGAATGTTCGTCCAAAGTACGGCGATTTGTGTGATGGGCTGCTGGAAACGCTGGACATACTGCAAGAACAAGAACACCGTGCCGAGTGTAATGACTTGTGTGCCAAGCAGTGGTTCTTGCCGAAGAACGCTGATCCCGCCGACCACGACGACTACGCCAAGGGCGACGTAACCGAGCGCCTCCAACACAGGATTCAAGGCGCTGGTGAAAGCGGCAGCACGCACATTCGCATCGCGGTTGGCGGCATTCACGCGCCTGAACTGTTCGATGTTTTCATCTTCGCGGTTAAACGCTTGGACTTCGCGCACGCCCGCGATGCTCTCTTGCAGGTCAGCATTGACGCTGCCCATCTGCTGACGGCTTTTGCGAAAAGCCTTGCGCGCTTGATTGGAAAAATAGCGCGTGGCGAAATACATGAACGGGACGACGACCAAACTCAACAAGGTATAGGGGAGATTAGTCTCCAGCATCTTTATGACGATCCACACCATGAGCAGCGCCCCGCTAATCACGCTTAACAGCGCGAAGCTGAACACCTGCTGAATGGTGTCGGTATCACTGGTGATGCGGCTCATGAGGTTGCCAACTTCGTTTTCGCTGTAAAAGCCCATCGAGAGCTTTTGCAGTTTGGCAAACAGGTCATGTCGCATTTGCCGCAGCACTGATTGACCGCTGAGTCCCATGAAGTAGAACGCCATACCGGTCACAACCGCGCCGATGATGAATAGTCCCAACAGCGTGAGCGCGATTGTGCCTAATCCCGCGAGCTTGACATCGGCGGGGACATCGTTGATGCTGCCTTCTGCGATAGCCGTCTGCATGACCGGATCGATCCAGCATTTGCTTATGGGCTGGGGGAACAAGTAGCAGTCCACCGCTTGTTGAATGTAATCCGGCGCTGCCACCTGTGTCCACGTCGAAACGACGATGAGAACAATCGCAATAACGACGTAACCCCAATAGCGAGCGAAGTACTGCCCAAAGCGGCGCAGTGTCGCGCCGACATTTGCTGCCTTGATGACTTCGCTCTCAAATAAGCGGCGATTGTCGAGCATCATAGTGGTTAAGCCTCCTGCGCTTCGGGGGATTGGGTGACTTCGGCATCCCCGACAAGCTGCGAGTTATAGATTTCAGCGTAAATGGGGCTCTCGTCCATCAGTTCTTTGTGTGTGCCACTGGCGACAACACGTCCTTTATCCAGCACCAGAATTTGATCGGCTTTTAAGACGGTGGTAATGCGTTGAGCGATGACGAAGCTGGTGCGCCCTGCCATCAGGCTGTCGAGCGCCTTTTGGATGCGCGATTCGGTGAGTAAGTCAACGCTGCTGGTCGAGTCATCAAGGATCAAGATGCGTGGGTTGAGTAAAAGTGCGCGGGCGATAGCGATACGCTGCTTCTGCCCGCCTGAAAGAGTCGCGCCGCGTTCACCAACGAGCGTGTCGTAACCATCGGGGAAAGTGATGATGAAGTCGTGCGCGGCGGCGGCTTTGGCGGCGGCAATCACATCGTCCATACTGGCATCGCTGCGACCAAACGCGATGTTGTCGCGGATTGTGCCACTGAACAAATTGGTTTCTTGCAGCACGATCCCAATTTGCGAACGCAAGCTGTCGAGTTTCACATCTTTGAGGTTGTATCCGTCAATGGTGATGCTGCCTTCGGTGGCATCGTAGAAGCGGGGTATCAGGTTAATGATTGTCGTCTTGCCGCTGCCCGTTCCACCCAATAACGCCACCGTTTGACCGGGTTTTGCATGGAACGACACATCACTGAGGACGGGTTCACCTGCACCAAAATAACGGAAGGTGACGTGATCAAAAACCACTTCGCCCTGTATTGGTGGAAGTTCGACAGCATCATCTTTATCGCTCACATCGCTTTTGGCATCAAGAATTTCAAAGATGCGACCCGCGGATGCGCTCGCTTGCGCCATCAGCGATATGATGAAGCCCAACTGCCCAAGTGGGAAGAAGATGTAAATCACATACAGGCTAAAGCTCTGGTAATCGCCTAATGTGAGTGTTCCACCGATGATTTGTCGTCCAGCGAAGTAGAGCAGAGCCGCCTGCCCAACTTGCGCGATCAAAAAGATCACGGGGAACAGGAACGAGAACGTGCGGGCGACTTTCAACTGCTGCTCGAACAGGTCTTGTGTCGCAGTGTCGAACTTCTTCTGTTCAGTCTTTTCGCGGGCGAACGCACGCACCACCTTGATGCCCGCCATATTTTCTTGCAAAACAGTATTCAGCTTAGATAAGCGAGTCTGAATTTGCACGAATAACGGCTGTGTCACCGTGCCGAAGATGATAAAGGTGACCATCGCGATTGGCAGGATAGGCAGTACAACGAGCGTAAGCTGCCAATTGGTGAGAAAAAGAATGATCAAGGTGGCGACCAGCAGAATAAATGCTTGCGCGGCAAGCACCAGCCCTTGTGCGATGAAAAGGCGAAGACGTTCTACATCGTCGGTGGCGCGGATCATCAACTGACCGGTTTGGTTGCGGTCATAGTAGCTGAATGACAAGCGCTGAATTTTGGCGAATATTTCGTTACGGAAATCGAACGCCAAGCCTTGTGAGATGGTTTCACTCATGAAGGCTTGGACGAATGAGAAAACCCCGCGAATGACAGCCAAACCAACGATGATCAACGCCGCCCCCATTAACCATGCTTCGGCATTGATTTGAAAACTTTGGAGTTCTTCGAGTGTATATCCGCTTGCGCCCGCCGCGATGGGCTGCATAACGGCTGGTAATCCAAGAATCTGATTGGCAACCGAGCCGTTGATTACCACGTTGATCATGTTCTGAATCAACTGTGGAACGGCAAGTTGTGCCAAACTGGCGATAATCAGGGTAGAGTAGGTGATGATAGTCGCGCGTTTTTGTTTACCTAAGAAACGAATCGCGCGTCCTAAACTTGGTTTCGGTGCGGGGCGAGCGCCGCCACGCGCGCCCATTCGACGTACTGCTTGTGCTTGCAAGATGCTGCCTCTCTTTTCCGTTGTGAATGTATGGAGCGTTGACCGTATATATTGCTTTGTTAACAGCTATCCGAGTGTTTGCCTGTACGGTGGGCTTGGATGCGTGCTTGCATATCGCGCAGCATGTCGTCTCCGTTAGGCATATTGCGAATGATCTCCCGCAGCAAATCGCGCAGTTGGCGCGCCTTTTCTTCGCCCAATGCCGTAAGACTGGAATGTAAAGGCGTGTCATTTGGCATATGGATCGATTCCAGTAGTGCTTTTCCTTCATGCGTCAAAGACAGTGGAGTGCGCCGACGATCTTTTGGATCGCGTTCACGCTGCACGTAACCTTTACGTACCAACGAACTTAACGTTGCGACCAATGTTGATGGATCGAGCGAAAAACGGCGGCTAAGTTCGCTTTGCGTGAGTTGGGCGTGGGAAAGCGTCCGCATGATGCCATATTGAAGTTGGCTTAACTGAATGTTGTTGGCATTGAAATAGTCTTCAAGGCTTCGCATTGCCAGTCGTGTGACCATGCCCGTAAGGGCGACGATTTCCATAACTTCAATCTGCTCATCGGTCAAGTTCATGTGCTAAACTCGTTGGTATGCAAATGATTTGCTAGGCTAAACGTTTGCATACAAACTATATGGTTAGTGTGGTGTGTTTGTCAAGGCGTATGTTTAACCGATATGCCAGCTTTTGGATTGAAACGTTCACATTCGGCGGGTAAACTTGTCGTCCGAAAGATTGGAGACGCGCAGAATGACCGACAAGTCTCTTGTAAGACAACTTCTCAATGACCTCCGCAGCGAGGACAAAAAAACGCAGCAATCTGCGCTTCACCGTTTACAGCAGATCAAGGACGAGTTAACTGATCCTCGTAATCTCCCGGCGCTGATGGACGCGCTTAACCAGCGGGATCGGCATGTACGCGCCTTTGCTGTGAAATTGATTGGTGAAATTGGCGATCCTACTTCGGTGGGGGCGTTAATTGAACGGTTGATGGATCGCAGTAAAGATGTTCGCAAGGCAGCGGCAGAGGCGCTAGGGGAGATCGGTGAACCGGAAGCCGTTCCCGCGCTAATCGGCGCGCTGTTAGGCGATGAGAACAGTTTTGTTCGCTGGGAAGCCGCGCGTGCGCTGGGTGCGATCCATAGTGTTGAGGCGCTGCCACAGTTACTAGAGGCATTGTCAGCAGATGCTAACAGCTATGTACGCTATGCGGCTGCCGAAGCGCTTGGCAATCTCGGTGATCAAATTGCACTCGAAGGGTTAGAGAACGCACTACTGAATGATGGTAACGAGTTCGTTCGCTTTGCTGCGGCGAAGGCACTCGGTGATATTGCCGATCCAGCGTCTGTTCCATCGCTGTTAAAGGCGCTGAACACAGATAATCATCATGTTTGGCATGCGGCGGCGGAAGCATTGTGGATGCTCAACGAGGATGCGATGCCCGCGGTGATAGAACAACTGCGCGATCCTGATATGGAGATGCGGCGCGCGGCGCTTAAAGCGGTCTTATGGCTAACCATGGAGTATGATGACGAAGATGCCGTTCTACGTGATATGCCGGATTGGATCGATACCTTAGGTTGGCTAAACTAGCCAACAAGACCAACGCATCAACGTTTGCAGCAGCATGGAGAATAAGCAAGGCGGTATTCTCTGTGAAAATGTGTGCCCGCTGATTCAATAACAGCGGGCACTATGCGAGAGTAACATTTTTTATCGCTGAATGAATCCACTTGGGAGAGTAAAGATGCCTGCACGTATTGCTGAAGCAACATGGAATGGAACGCTGCAAGAAGGTAATGGTTCAATGAAGGGTGGCAGCGGCGGTTTGAACACGGCATATACCTTTAAGAGTCGCTTTGAAGAGGGTGAAGCGATTACAAACCCGGAAGAACTGCTCGGCGCGGCGCACGCGGGCTGCTTCTCGATGGCATTGGGCGCGCGCTTAGGGCGCGCGGGGTTCACCGTGCATCACATTCACACAAAGGCGCATGTTCATCTTGAAAAGGGCGAGAGCGGGTTCGCCATCAGTCGAATTGATTTGGTGACTGAGGGCAAAGTCGATGGTATTGATGCAGCAGCATTTGCCGAACATGCCGAAGAAACCAAGAAGACGTGCATTGTTTCACGCGCGCTGTCTGCTGTCCCCATGACGGTGAGCGCTTCGCTGGTTGACTAAGGGGGTGGCAGCATAATCGCTGCCCCATTTGGGACGCGATTCCGAGCCCAACAGCCGCTGTAACTCGACAAAGAGCGATTCTACACATAGGAATCGCTCTTTGTTTTGCCTAACTTTCGCCAAGTGCGCGCAAGAGGTTATGCTATTGATGTTCTTTGTGGTGATGCGAAAGGAATGAGGCTGTGAAGCGCAAATACGGCATACTCGGTTTTGTCGCGGCGATTTATCAAGTGCTTGGCTTTGTTTCGATGATTGTCGGCGGGATTTTACTTGTGGTGGGCGTGGTCGCGCTGGTCATGCGTACCCAGTCAGCCGGGCAGGAACTGCTTATCCCCTCAGGATTAGCGAGTTTGGTATCAGGACTGCTTTTGGTGGGGTTTGGTCAACTGTTGAACTTGCTGCGGGATATGGAATTGAACACGCGGCGGAGCGCAGCGTATATGCTATTTCTTGCCAAACAATCGCGGGCGCGTCGGGCACGTGCAGCGAACAATGCGCGAGCATCCGCGCCGCGCACTAATGTACAATCCATGCCGCGTGAAGAAGCGCGGGGCTAACAAAAGAACTGGGGCGGTACTACTACCGCCCCAACTACAAGGAGCATGGAGACTAGATAAGTTCTTCTGTGCGTTCTTCGTTCTTTTTCTTGTGGGGACTAGTGCCGTTGTGATAGCTAACAGCGGCAGGTTCTTCTGGGACAACCGCCCAGAGAACGAGGTAAAGAATTACACCGGGACCGCCGAACAGCGCCATTACGACAAAGACAAGGCGCACAATGGTGGCATCGACCCCGAAATAAGCGGCAAGCCCACCGCATACACCGCCGATTTGGCGATCTTCGCGCGAGCGGTAAAGGCGTTTGGGTTCGTTCATCGTGATTACACTCCGATTCAAATTAATACACCCTCCTATACGAACTACGCCACCAGAAGTTTCACAAGGTTCAGCGTAAACCCAATGTGACATATTTTGACACATCTCGAAAGTCGTGCTATTCTGAGAACTAGTTGAGAGCCATATAGGTACGTTTTCGCCCGGACGCGAATCGTACAATGGGGGAAGCCGGTGAAAGTCCGGCGCTGTCGCGCAACGGTAACGAAGAAGCGGTAAACGATCACTTCTCGAAGCCCGAATGCCCGCCTATATGATGCAACTCGTCTACCACCTTCGCGCAAAAGGGGAACGGGCATGAGAATTTCGATTCTGTGCATCCCGCATCCATGCGGGATTTTTGTTTCTTTAGCGATACCAGCACAGGTATCTGTGTTCGCGTCCCTTGCACGAGGTGGTCTTACTCACTTTCTTTCACCGCAAGGGAGATAAATAAAAATGGTTCACGTTTCAAAGCGCACCACATTCGCGGGGCTGATCGTCGCGTTAACGGCAGTCCTCACGCTCTCTGTATTTGTGCCAGCTTGGGCGCAAGATACAAATTTGATCGATAGCTGTGTAACGACTTATGATGCCAGCGTCGATTATTTTCCCGATGAAGTGAGCATCGACTACGCTGAGTCGTTTGAAGTTGAATATCACGCTAACTATAAAGTGATCCGTGTGCTGACTCCGTGGCAGGGCGCAGACCAGACGTTTGAATACGTGCTGGTGCAGTGTGGCACGCCTGCGCCGGAGGGATATGACAACGCATTGGTGATCGAAGTCCCAGTTGGGCGAGTGATCAGCCTGTCTACAACGTATCTGCCACATTTGGTCGAACTTGATGAACTTGACTCGCTGGCAGCCGTAGATGAAACCGATTTCATCTATAACGCGGATATTCGCGCGCTGGTCGATGAAGGATCACTGCCGGAAGTGGGAAGCGGATCAAGCATTAATGTCGAGCAGGTGATCGATATTGATCCAGATTTGATCATGACGTTTGGTTTCGGGAGTGATTTTGACGCGCATCCGGTCTTGCTCCAAGCGGGTTTGCCAGTTGTGCTGAACGCGGATTATGTCGAAACCACGCCGCTTGGTCGCGCGGAATGGCTAAAGTTCACAGCAATGTTCTTCAACCGCGAGGCAGAAGCGAACACGCTGTTCGATCAAATCGCGGGGGATTACGAGGCGCTCGTCGCTCTGACGGCTGAAATCAGCGAACGTCCGACAGTGATGGTCAACGGGATGTTTCAAGGAACATGGTATGTCAGTGGCGGACAGAGCTACGCTGCACAGTTGATAGAAGATGCAGGTGGAGATTACCTGTGGTCAGACGATGAAAATGTGGGTGGCGTGCCGCTTTCATTTGAAGCGGTGATAGAGCGCGCACAAAATGCTGATTACTGGCTCAATGCGAACTTTTGGTTCAGTCTTGCGGATGGACTCGCAGAAGACGAACGCTACGCAGAGTTCGCGCCTTTCCAAAATGGAACAATTTTCAATAACAATCTACGGGTGACGGATTTGGGAGGGAACGACTACACCGAATCGGGAGTGCTTCGCCCTGATGTGGTGCTGGCGGATTTGATCGCCATTTTCCACCCGGAACTGCTGCCGGAACATGAACTCTACTACTTCCGCCATCTCGAATAATGATGTGGAGCGGCATCAACGCGCACGATCCCGCGTGTGGATGCTGGTTGGGATGGCGGCGCTGTTGATCGCCGCCTTTCTCGCCAGTCTCGCGCTGGGTTCGGTGCGGATTCCGTTAGGCGATGTGATCACGATTCTCACGGGTGGCGAACCCACTCGTGAGACTTGGACGACAATCGTGATCAATTTTCGGCTGACAAAAGCAATCACGGCGGGTTTAGCTGGCGCGGCGCTTGGTGTTAGTGGGCTGCTGATGCAAACCTTGTTTCGCAATCCGCTGGCTGATCCGTATGTATTGGGAATCAGTTCGGGCGCGAGTTTAGGTGTGGCGCTTGTCGTGCTGGCGGCAGGGACAACCGGAACGACGCTTCTGGCGGGATTAGGTTTGTTCGGGGATGTCGCGGTGATCACAGCGGCAAGTTTGGGCGCGGCGGCGGTGCTGCTGCTGGTTATGGCGGCAGCGGTGCGTGTTCGCAGCACCATGACGCTTCTGATTCTTGGTTTAATGTTCGGCTATATAACAGGCGCTGTGGTTAGCATTCTCGTGCATTTCAGCATCGCGGAGCGCATACAGACGTATGTCAATTGGACTTTTGGCAGCTTTGGCGGGGTGACATGGAGTCAAATGCCAATTTTCGTGGGGGTCGTGTTTGTGGGTCTGATGACCGCGAATCTCACAGCAAAACCCCTGAACGCGCTTCTGCTTGGGGATACGTATGCACGCAGCATGGGGTTAAATCTACGGCGGGCACGCGCTGGGCTGATCTTGAGTGCGGCACTGTTGGCGGGAGCGGTAACGGCATTTTGTGGTCCCATTGGGTTTCTGGGCATCGCTGTACCGCATGTGTGCCGCGTATTGATTGGCACGTCGGATCATCGAATACTGCTGCCCGCTTGCACGTTGTTAGGTGGGGCACTGGCATTGATCGCGGACATGATCGCGCAAATGCCGGGACAGTCGGCGGTGCTGCCATTGAATGCGATTACCGCATTATTTGGCGCTCCGGTGGTGTTTTGGGTGATTTTGCGCCGCCGGGACGTGAAAGAGACTTTTGCAGCATGAACGTTTTATTGCGAACAGAAAAACTGTCGATTGGATACCGTGCGCGTCGAAACGAACAGCGGGTGATCGCGTCTGAGCTTGACCTAACGCTGCACGCGGGCGAATTGGTGTGTTTGTTGGGCGCAAACGGTGTCGGTAAATCGACATTGATGCGGACATTGGCGGGAATGCACGCGCCTATCGGTGGGCAAATTTTTGCGGGCGATGATCTGCTATCCGCTCTGCCACCGCTTGAACTGGCGAAAAGAATCAGCATTGTGCTAACCGAACGTGCCGACGTGGGATTGCTGTCGGCATATGATGTGGTCGCGTTGGGACGGCATCCGTATACAGATTGGCTAGGGCGGCTGACAGCGAGCGACCACGCCGCAGTGTGGGCAGCTATTTGTGCTGTAAGTGCCGAATCGCTGGCGAATCGTCCTATAAGCGAATTAAGCGACGGCGAACGACAGAAGATCATGATCGCGCGGGCGCTTGCACAAGACCCCACAGTGATTTTGCTGGATGAGCCGACTGCTTTTCTCGATCTGCCGCGCCGTGTAGAAATTATGCACACCTTACGCAAGCTAGCGCGCGATCAAAAGCGGGCTGTGCTGCTTTCAACACATGATCTTGATTTGGCGCTGCGAAATGCTGACCGTGTGTGGTTGTTTGCGGGGGATGGTCACTTACATATTGGCGCGCCAGAAGATTTAGTCATCAGCGGCGCGCTTCGTGATGCATTTCGGGATGAGGGCGTGCATTTCGACGCGATGCGCGGGACATTTAGCTTGCCGAACGAGTTTCGGCATATGGTGCGGGTGGTAGGGGAAGGCGCGGCGCTGTTGTGGACACAGCGCGCATTAGAACGCATCGGGTGGGCAGTGTCACGGGATGCGATTGATCGGATTGAGGTGTTCGATGGCGAGGCTGGTTTGCGCTGGCAAGGTCTGATTAATGGGGAGTGGCTCACGTGGGAGTCGGTTTACGCGATGATCAAGGCGCTTGAGGCGCACACGCACAAAGAACAACTCTCCTTGAATGCGTCGCTAATCGCAAACGGAAAATCGCCCGCCGCATAAAAACTCCCTCTCTAGTCGTAATTAGAGAGGGAGTTTATTCCTTACAGTTTACCCGACAGTCTGGATGAGCAGCTCCGCGAAGATGGTTTCAAAAATGCGGTTGCCGACGACTTCGCCTAGCCATAAATCGGCGGTTCCTTCGCTGTTCTGGGGATAGGTTGCTTCGGCAGTGATCACGAAGCGACCACGCCGCCAGAACGTAATAGCTTTGGTGGCTTCCTGCTCGCAAGCGGTTTCCACGCCCACAAAAATTGGATAACTGAGATTCGTCGGCGCATCGACAGGCGCGAATCCCTGCGCGACAGCAATTTGATCGAGCGTGCCGCTTTGCAGCACAGCGGCAGCATCGGCGGGCGTAGCGTAAGCGTCGATGGTATAGCCAACAGACATAAACGGCGATGCGTCGAGATCGCATCCGCTGTTGATAACTTCAACGGATGCGCGTTCTTCAAAGTTGTTGTCGGTGAGCAGCGCGGTATATGCTTCCTGCACGTCAACGGGGGCAATCGAAAGAATTTCCTCGGCGGTTGATGTGCCAGTGGTTTCGCTGTTAATGGTCAAATGTGAGGGAAGCTGCGCGCCGATGGTGTCGATGAGTTCCGAAAATGCACTTAAGGGAACAGGTTCGGCAGCGCCAGCGGTTGTCACCACTGTGGATGGATCGGTGATGATGACGACAGTTTGCAGCGCAGTGCCGGGACTAGGATCGGTTTGCGGATCGCGCAGACGAATGTTACCGACAACATCTTGCCCTTCGATCACTTTGCCAAAGATAGTATGCCGATAATTCAAGTGAGGGGTAGGCACAGTAGTGATGAAGAATTGGCTGCCATTCGTGCCGGGTCCCGCGTTCGCCATTGCCAACCAACCGGGTTGTTCAAACGTTAGAAAGTTTACGAACTCATCCTGAAATTGATAGCCGGGTCCGCCTGAGCCTGTTGCGGTGGGATCGCCACCTTGCGCCATGAAGTCCGCGATAACACGATGGAACGTTGTGTTGTTGTAGTAGCCCTGTTCTGCCAAAAACACGAAGTTGTTGACTGTGACAGGCGTGATGTTTTCAAACAGGTCGATATAAACCGCGCCGACATCGGTGCAAAAGACCGCGAAATAATCCACGCCTGTTGCAAGGACTTGCTCCGCTTGGGTGAACTCGCGGACGGCGGGATCGGCGGCGGGGACAGCGTTCGCGCAGATTTCGGCGGGTGTTTGCGCGGCATCTTGTGCCATCGCGCTGGTTGAAAAAAGCGCCAGCACCATGCACGCGGCAAGAACACGAATTTTTTGCATGTGTATTCCACTCCTATAGATGGTCGTAGGCGTAATTGTACACGAACCCGATTTCAATGTTACGGGTACAGTTGGGTTATGGTCGTACTGTATTCGGGCAGTGTGCTGTAAGGCGCATAGGCGCTCAAACTGCCGCTGACTGGAATAAACTCGTCGGGCATCGCCGCGTTGGTATACAACACCTCCGCGCCGCTGAATGTTATGTCCGACGCATCCAATGTGAGGTGGTAATCGGTCACGGTTTCGTCATCCAAGTTGATAAGGACGAGTACGGTTTGATCCCCCGCCGAACGCAGGAACGCAAACACATTCCGCGAACCTTCGACATCAAGGTGCGTTATGCTGCCGTGTGCTAGTGCCGGGAACTGCCCACGAAGTTGGATTAAAGCGCGGTAGTGGTTGAGCAGTGAATTCGGATCATCAGTTTGCGCGGTGACGCTAACCCCTGCTTCGTCTTCCGAGAGCGGTTCCCACGGTGCGGATGCGGTTGTAAAACCGGCAGTGATAGGCGTTTCATCCCAACGCATGGGCGTGCGAATGCGTTCATCGGGTTTGCTGCCTGTCATGCCGATTTCTTCGCCGTAGTATACGAACGGCACGCCGGGAAGGGTGAGCAGCAGACTAGCGGCGGTTTTTGCTTCATCTACGTTTCCACGCAGTTGATCCATAATGCGGTTCTGATCGTGGTTTGTCAAAAAGGTCGCAAACTGCCCAAACGGGTACAAATCTTCGATGCGGTTAATGACGCTCACAACAGCATCAGGGCGGTTTTGTGCGACAGCGGAGTACATTGCCGTCGCTAGGTCGAAGTCAAAGGCAAGATCGACTTGGTCTGGCACATACTGGGATGAAATGAAGTTGGAACTCCACACTTCACCGACGGTCAGCGCGTCGGGATTCACGCTGTCAAGGAAATCGTTGTACGCAGCGAACCATTCGAGCGTGGCGGGGGTGTTTTCCTGTTCGCGCCCATCTTCAATGAGATGTTTGATCGCGTCCAAGCGGAAACCATCTACCCCCATTTCTTCGAGCCAGAAGCGCGACACATCATACATTTCTTCTGTCACGGCGGGGACGTTGTAGTTCAGGTCGGGCATCCCACTCCAGAAAACACCGTAGTAGAAGCGCGATCCGCGTGCGTGCCACACCTGCTGACTGCTCGGACCAAGATAACCCGGATTGGCAGGTCGCCAGATGTACCATGCTCCGTAGTCACCACCCGGATTGTTTGCCGAATCGCGGAACCAAGGATGTTGATCCGATGTGTGGTTGAGGACAAGATCGACAATTACCGCTATCCCGCGCGCGTGCGCCGCTTCCATCAATTCGAGGAAATCTTCGTTCGTGCCATAGTCTTCTTCGATGGTGCGGTAGTCAGTCACGTCATAGCCATGATAGCTGGGCGACTGCTGCACGGGCATCAACCAGATACCCGTCACACCGAGATCGGTTGTGGTTGACGGATCGCCATCGTTCAGGTAATCAAGTTTTTCGATCACGCCGCGCAAATCACCGATACCATCGCCGTCACTGTCATAGAAACTGCGGACGAAAATTTCGTAGAAAACACGGTCATTCCACCAAGGCAAATCGCCTGTAACAGATGTGTCTTGCGCCATCGCGGGAACAGCAATCAAAAGCATAGACATACCGATGACCAAAAGCATCCATTTTTGCTTCATCGAGAAAACCTTCGCTCTATTTTTAGTGTGCGTCGTGGTCAAGTATAACGGGTTAGGGCGGGGGATCGCATTCTGACCCGCGCACGCGATACACGATGACGGTAGATGTTTCAAACGCTCGCGTGAGAAATGCCGCGTCATCAGGCGACCATCTGCCAACCGCACGGGCGTAATCGTCATACCACACATAGCCGATCTGCGCGTCTTCCAGCAGATCAATGCGAAAATCATCACTTTCGGCGGGATCGTAGAGGCGGCGGACATTCTCGATTTTCGCGTCAAAATCGACGGTTTCGATCCAATGCCCGATGTATACGCGCAGCCCCGTCGCCGCGACCAAGCGCCCGCCGCTTCCGCGTCCGTTCCAATCGAATGTGGTGAAAATAGTCGTCGTTGACGCGCATTCATCCTGTTTTAGCCATGTGACAGCGGCGGTTTCGTCAGACGAGAGATAGGCATCGTGCGGCACGTTTGCAAGCGCGGCGGTGTTCGACACAATCATGAGGATGATCGGCGCACCAGCCAGCGCGGTCAAAGCCGCTTTGAGCATCGTTTCGTGGATATGTTTCCATCGCGCGGTGAACATCGACCAGCCGAAGGTGGCGATCAATGCCAATGGGGTTTGCACGCCAAGCAAATAGCGGCGCTGGGTTGGAATGGGCGCATAGAGCAGCAGGGCGACGACGACAATCCATATGAGGGGCAGTAGCCAGTGACTATTCAACTGTTTTCTCAGCGCAGGAAGGGCAAGTGCTGCCGGAATCAGCAGCGGGAGATAGCCTAATAGATAATAGATCGGCGGCGGGGAGTGGGTGATATTCTGCGCGCTGAACCCCGCCCAAACTGGATCGCTGTTGATAATCCACGCTTGATACAGGCTGATCGCCGCATGCAGCCCGAATGGGAGCATCAACGGGACGAGCCGCGCGAACGTGATCTGCTTGCGAATGAGGACGATCAAGGCATACGCGCCCGCCACGATTCCGGTGAGTAAAATCACATACGGCTGAATGATGCTTAGTGCTGCAAGGGCGAGTGTCAGCCAAACGAGTGTGATCTGCCGCCCGTTCGCGATCCATTCTAGAAATAGCAGCCACGCCGCGATTTGCAATCCAACGGCGGCGGCGAAGTGCGGCATGAACAGCGCGCCCGCGAGATTGTAGGCATCGGTCAGCCATAGTTCAATGGGGGCGATCTGTGACGCTTGCGCGGGATTGATAATGAGCAGAATCCAGCTTACGCCCGTGACGAGCGTAGAAAAGAGTAGAAATGTCCAGCAATCACGGGAACGTTCGAAAAAGTGCGCGCCAAATCGCCACAACGCGATCACCATCAGAAAGGTGCAGACAAAGCGCGCAAGGTGATAGGTCAGCGGTGGCGACAACGGCGAAAGTGCGCCCAATATTGTATAGAAGCCCTGCACGAACGGCACAGCAGCATGATCTTCGTGCGTGAACAGCAGTTGATAGCCAAACACGCCATCAGTCCCCTGCCAGATTTTCGCCAAGTGACTGTGATAATCGACTGCCGCGCCGGAAGGAAGCGCCGCCGCACCTGTGTAGGTATATCCCAGTGGGGTAAGTAACCAGCCGACGAGATACGGAATCGATGTGACAATCGCCAACATGCAAGCGAAAAGAATCACCGAACGCGGGACAGCGCGTGTCATGGGGTGAAGCTCCACCAGCGTTTCCGTGTAATGATCAACAGGATCAATATGGCGAACGGAAGCGGTAAGTAGACCGTAGGATGCTCGAATTCTCCCTGTACAGTGTTCAAAAAATGCACCCACGTGATCACAAGTATCCCCACCGGAATCACGACGGCGATCAACGTTTGGCGGTGCATGGCAAATCCGCGCAAATAAAACAGAATCGGCAGCATGAACACGACGTAATGCGGCGTTGCCGTGCGCGGCGCGATCAAGTGTGTGACCGTGAGCGTGAGCGCGATTGTCCACAAGAGACGTTCACTTTTGCGCTGGATGATCACGGCGTACCATCCCCACAGCATGAGCGCGATCAACGGCAGATTGAGCGCCCATTCGCCTGCCGTGCCCAAACCTAGATAGTACTGTGTGATGATCCACACAGGAGAACCGAGCGCGGTATACGATGAATAATTACCGACCTGTGCAAGCCAGTCACCAAGCCATGAGGGCTGCAAAATAAATGCTGCCCCCGCGAGTATGCCGAACGTGACTGCAAATGCGCCCACCAAACGCCAGCGCCGATAACGAAGCGCGATCAATAGCAGCAGTGGCACAATCAAGAAGCCCATTTGCGGCTTAAGTGTCGAAAGCGCCAGCGCGACCCCGCCAAGCGCATCTCGATTGCGAAAATACGCCCAGATTGCGATGATTTCAAGGGCATAGACCAACAGACCCGGCTGACCCAGCACTAATCCGCGCCAAGCGAAGTAATCAAAAATGCTGTAGATGAGCAGCACGCCCAACAAGATCGGCGTGGGTTTCCAGCGCAGTAAATTGAGCTGTAAGACCAGCGCGCCGATTAAACAGGCTTCCAGCAGCACCATCCAGAACGCGCTTGCCCATGCATAATCGGTCAACACCAGCGGCGCGATGATGAACACCGTGTAAAACGGGTAAGCGAAGAAGCCGGGGTCTTCGTTGAGGCTGGCGGGGCGACCATAGATGCGCTCTTGAATATTCAAGCTGGCTTGCTCGCCATAAGGATTTAACCCGTCAATCCAATAGGAACGCGCGCCTTCCCATCGGGACATAAAATCATTATGACCGGGGTAGGGCGCGGTGACATTGTGGTGTGTGACGATGACGACGATGACGAACACCACCGTAATAAGAATAACGAACGCAAAAATTGACAATTTGGAGCGTGAGGTAGTTGAACTCATGCGGAACACTCCGGCTGTGGGGGTAGATCGCGCGGGTTGTTGAATAGTATGACGACGAGATCGTTAAATTGGTTCTCACCAGCGCGGGTATAATGCGCGTCCAGCCATGCCAGTTGATCGCGCAGTTCGCCGCTTCCTGCCGCGTCATACTGCGCGGGCGCAAACGAGAACATCACCCACCATACACGATCAGCATTGTTCACGGCTGTTTGAAGACAATCATCCGCCAGCCAACCCAACGTCTGTTGTGTGGGCAGAGCCAACGTGTCATCGCTTGAACCGGGTGTGTCGCGTAAATAGGCTTGTGTGAGCAGAACATCACTTGAACCTTGTTCGGCGTAATATAAGCTCGGCAGCGCGGTGAGCTTGTCTTGATGCACAATTACGTCACCTGTTTGCCAATTCGCTGTAACGTCGCGTATTACGGATTCAAACGGCGAATTGGGGAAGGTTCGCCATGTGTAATGCGCCTGCAACCCGATTCCCGCCGCGATGAGCGCAATTCCCCCCAACACGATGGCAATCGGGCGGGGCAATCCGCCTTTTGTGAACAGCCAACCGAGCGCGATGCACAGCATCACCGCCGAACCAATCAAGCCGCGATCCAGATACACAGGGCGAACTTGCGAGATCAGCCACATGAACAAGATCGGCGAGGCGAACATCCACACGGCAAAGCGCACGGCGAATCGTTCGAGCGCGATTTTCCCGCGCAGACGAAGCAAAATTTGCACCACTAGAAAGACCATCACGATCAGCGCGGCGAACAGCGCGATCAACGACTGCGGGGCGGGTAAATCAAGGTTGGCGGCAAAGAAAGAACGAAGGGTAAGCAGGGGTCGCGTCGCATTGGGAACGGGTATCCAGTAGTAAGAACCGACCTTTGCCAACTGCGACGGGATGTTCACCAGCCATGGGAGATAAATCACGATGCCTATCAATGCACCAAACGCCAAACCGGGCAGTGCGGATCGGCGGCGCAGCACTATCGGGGTGAGTGCCAGTGCGCCCAGATAAAATGCTGAAAGCTGCTGTGTGTACATCGCCAGCGCGGCGACGATGCCGAAGGGAATCCAGTAGCGTGGCGCGAATTTTCCGGCGCGGAGTCCGCGCACAAACAACCACGTCGCCAGTGTGAGCAGCAAACTCATCAAGCTGTACATGCGGACTTCTTGCCCGTACTGCACCAAAAATGGTGAGATCGCGGCTATCAACGCGGATGCAAGGGCAGGGCGTTCATCCTCGAATAAATCGCGGGCAAGACGATAGACCACATGGACCGTGATTACACCGAGAATCACGCTCCACAAGCGCACAGCAGTGGGCGACTGACCGAATAGACTCATCCACACATCAAGCGAGAGATAGTAAAGCAGTGGGTGAATATCGGCTGCGCCGCCTGCTACAGGCGTGAGTGTTCCATACAGCATCCCTTCCAAACCGGTGTCGGAAAATAGTACAGCGAATGCCTCGTCGTACCACAATGGGCGATCAGCAATGCCGATCAAGCGCAGGATGAGCGCGCACAGAAGAATTGCCAGTAATGAGAGGTTGAAACGGCGCATATCAGTCCGTGATGATGTGTCGAAAATCTGCTACAAGCATACGCGAAGATGGAGACTGTATCCAAAAAGGAGAAACTCGTCTTAATCAGTAAGAGTTTTCGGGTGCGGATCGTCAAATGCCGTGAGTGAGTTTTATTGGGCAGCAGACAGGAATTTCAACCCGATGGCAGACTTAACATTTCATCAAGGGCAGCCTGTGTTGGCGGCAGGGAAGCCGTTGGCACAAGCCAAAGCCGCCGTGATCATGGTGCATGGGCGCGGCGCAACCGCGCGAGACATTCTCTCGCTTAGCCGTGAGTTCGACGCGCCTGATGTGGCATATCTCGCGCCGCAAGCCAACGGAAATGCGTGGTATCCCTATCGATTTATGGAGCCGATTGCCGCCAATGAACCGTATCTTTCGTCGGCGCTGGCGGTGATCGATGGCTTGGTGAAGCATGTCGAAGGTACTGGCATTCCACGCGATAAGATTGTGCTGCTCGGTTTTTCGCAGGGGGCGTGCTTGGCGACGGAATTCGCGGCGCGCAACGCTGGACGATATGGGGGAGTTGTCGGGTTGAGTGGCGGCTTAATTGGTCCCGATGGCACGCCGCGCGATTATCCGGGATCGATGGCGGGTACGCCCGTGTTTTTGGGATGCAGCGATGTGGACTTTCATATCCCGAAAGAGCGCGTCGATGAAACGGCGCGGATATTCCAAGCGTTAGGTGGGGACGTGACGGAACGTTTGTACCCCAACATGGATCACACCATCAACGAGGATGAAATCGACTTCGTGAACGGCTTATTGGGCAATTTAGTCAACGTGGAAGCGTAAAGGGAGAGGACACTATGTCGATCCTCGGTCTGCATCATATCACGCTGGTGAGTTCAAACGCACAGCGCACAGTGGATTTTTATACGGGTGTGTTGGGGCTACGCTTGGTCAAGAAAACCGTCAACTTTGATGATCCTACGTCGTATCACCTGTATTTCGGGAATGAATCTGGCGTACCCGGCAGCGCGATCACGTATTTTGAGTGGTCAAACGCGCCGAAAGGGCGCTGGGGAATGGGTGGCACACATCACTATGCGCTTCGTGCAGCGACCTATGAAGCACTGCTCAAATGGAAGCGCCGCATCCTAGACAGTGGAATAATGGTCGATGGCCCATTTGACCGCCACTATTTTAAGTCAATCTATTTCACCGATCCCGATGGAGTGATTATCGAGATTGCGACGGATGGTCCCGGCTGGACAATGGACGAAGCGCCGGACAAGATCGGTACGGAATATCGCCCACCGCCAGCCGAAATGATGGTCAACAACCGTGACGAAGTGCGCATCAAAGCTGAAATGTGGGGGGAACCTGTCCCACACATTACGCCTGATATGGCGCTTATGAACGGGATGCACCACATCACCGCAATCGGATCAGATATTCAGCGGACAGCGGCATTCTTTGAGGGTATTTTAGGGATGCGTCGTGTCAAGATGACTTCAAATTTCGATGATCCTAAGTCCGCGCACTGGTATTGGGGGGTGGGTGAGGGCGCACCCGGCACGTTGGTCACTTACTTTGAGCGCAATCCGCGCGCGACGCGCCGTGCCGAAATGGGCGCGGGACAAACACATCATTTTGCGCTGGCGGTGGCGGACGAAGCCACACAAGCTGTGTTCAGAGAGAAGCTCATTGCGGCAGGTGTGCCGGTGTCGCCTGTGCGGGACCGTGTGTATTTCAAAAGCATCTACACGAATGATCCCGATGGGCATATTGTCGAACTGGCAACCGTTGGACCCGGTTTCACCATTGATGAAGATGGCGCGCATTTGGGCGAAAAGTTGATGCTTCCACCTTGGCTCGAAAATCAGCGCGACCAGATCGAATCTAATCTCCGCCCGGTCACCACGCCTATGTGGCAGCCCGCTTAACCGCTATTCCCATAAATGGATGCCGTCAAACTTCGGAACGGCATCCATTTTGTTCGACCACGAAATACGGACTAAGCTTTACCGGAATCATCAGAACTTAAGTTCTGTGGTCATCCCCTCAAAACTGGGGGCTAAACAGGTTTACGAAATAGAACGAGTGTGCTATAATGTAAATATCGAAACACACACAAAACATGGTGGATTTGGGGGCGAAAATGAAACCCAAAGAGATCAAGAAACTCCAATCACGCAGCCGCAAAATGCGGGTTCGACTTGTCGCGCCGAATACGCTGGTGGTGACCAGCACGTCCAACCCCTACGCCCATCATATCGTGACGATTGAAATGCTGCCGGAAGGCACGATCATGGCGCGGTGTACGTGTCCATGGGCGCAAAATGGCGGCTATGGATGTTCACATGTGATGGCGGCGCTGAACTATCTGGCGCAGCGGCAAAAACGGGTGATCAGTTTTTGGGAGACTGAAGACGAAGCACAGCGGCAAAAGCATCGTGTCCTGCGACTGACGGGCTTGGGGCGTGACGGGGATATTTTCATCACATCGCGTCCAGCGTAGAACAAGTATAAAAGGGATGGGCGATCCAGTCATCGGATCGCCCATTTGCTTATTGTCCTCATTCTCACATATTTAGTGGTTGTGCTCTCAAATCCCCCGTTTCGCGCCGAAACACAGTTTCGGGGGAGATTTCCATAACAGAGTGTATGACCACTGCCTCTGGTAGAACGAGCTTATTTCTATTCCATCGCCAACATTTTTTCGCGCGCTTTTTGATCTTTCAAGCGTTTCTCGTTATTGAGAATGCGCTTGCGACCCCGCAGCGATACTGGCGTGACTTCGAGTAGTTCATCGTCTGCGATGAATTCGATCCAGTCGTCAAGGGTCATCTGACGGATCGCGCGCATCCGTTCATCGTCGGCGTAATTCTTGGTACGCA
Organism: Anaerolineae bacterium; assembly: GCA_034434595.1. Classification (GTDB taxonomy): domain Bacteria; phylum Chloroflexota; class Anaerolineae; order Aggregatilineales; family Phototrophicaceae; genus Flexifilum. The sequence goes on along the minus strand of DAOTZD010000023.1, from coordinate 224,950 downwards.
CAGCGGTAAGGTGTTTAGTCTTGCACACATTCACAGCAAGATCTTCGGGGCGAATATGCTCCCCGACAATCATGCCTTCATACACTTCTGTGCCGGGTTCGATCATGAATGTACCGCGCTGCTGAACTGCTAGCATCGCATATGGTGTGCTAACTCCCGCTTCCCATGCCAAAAGACTGCCAAACTGGCGGCTAGGGATTTCGCCTTTCAGCGGTTCATAGCCGTAAAAGATGCTGTGAATTTGTCCCATACCGCTGGTTTCCGTGAGGAACTTTGAACGGAAACCGAGCAGACCCCGCGTTGGCACAAGGTAATCGATGTATGTCGTGCCGCTTTCGCTCCGCATGTTGATCATGCGCCCGCGCCGCGCGCCAAGCATTTCTACGACTGTTCCTGTTAGCCCATCCGCGACTTCGATCTGCACTTCTTCAATTGGTTCGAGCAGTTCGTCGGTGTCGGGATCGCGTTTATAGATGACTTCTGGTTTGCTGATCTCGAACTCATAACCTTCGCGGCGCATGGTTTCGATCAAGATGCCGAGATGGAGTTCGCCACGCCCGCTGACGATGAATTTTTCCGGCGTTTCGCCGTCTTCTACGCGCAGCGCGAGATTCGAGCGCGTTTCATTGTACAGGCGCTCACGCAGACGGCGCGATGTGCCCCAACCTGTTTTGCCTTCACGCCCTGCGAACGGCGATGTATTCACGCCAAAAGTCATGCGGACAGTCGGCTCTTCCACGCTAATCGGCGGCAAGCCTTTTTCTACAGATGGATCAGCAATTGTGTCGCTAATCCCGATAGGATCAAAGCCCCCGAATGCCATGATGTCACCTGCTTGGACTTCAGCGACTTCTTGCTTTGCAAGATTGAAGAAGGTGAACAAATAGTCAATCTTGCCATTGATGCGTTCGCCAGCGGGCGTAATTCGCACGGCGGACTGCCCACGCTTGATTGTTCCTGTTTGCAATCGCCCAATACCGATTTGCCCTTTATAGCTGTCGTATTCAATCGACGTGACCAGCAGGCTGGCGGGCGACTCCATATCGACAACTGGGGCGGGGATTTCGCTGATGATGGTTTCGAACAGCGGCGTGAGATCGTCAGTGAGTTCAGGGGTTTTGCCTGCGCGTCCTTCCAGCCCGATTGCGTATACAACAGGGAAGCTGGCTTGTTCATCGTTCGCGCCAAGTTCTATAAACAGGTCGAATGTCTCGTTCAGCACGGCTTCGACGCGCGCGGCGGGGCGATCAACTTTATTGATGACCACAATTACGCGCAATCCTTGTTCCAAAGCCTTACGCAGGACGAAGCGTGTTTGCGGCATTGGACCTTCAACGGCATCGACGAGCAGCAGCGCGCCATCGACCATGTTCAAGACACGCTCGACCTCGCCGCCAAAGTCGGCGTGACCGGGCGTATCGACGATATTGATTTTGATATTGTTCCAGACGACGGCGGTGTTCTTGGCAAGAATCGTAATGCCGCGTTCCCGTTCTAGCGTGTTCGAGTCAAGGATGCGCTCGCCGGCTGCGTCCGCGTTGCGGAACACTTTGGTTTGCTTCAACATGCCATCGACGAGCGTTGTCTTGCCATGATCGACATGGGCAATAATGGCGATGTTGCGAATATCGCTGCGCGTTTGTGCCACGTGTAACCTTTAATTCTCTCTTGAGATGGTTGCTCTATGCGGAACTTCATTGTAGCAGAGGATTGTTAAGAGAAGAAGAGGGATTTATCGTATTAAAGCGATCAATAAAAAAGAACTTCACCGCAGAGATGCCCAGAGCGCTGAGGAAAAGATGGAGTTCTATACGCTCTATAATATTTGCGGTGAAGTTTCTTTTTTATATTGCTTTTTGTTTACCGAACGCCCAACAGAATTTCCATCGTCAGTTGATCGAGCCGTTCATATTTCAGCCCGCGTGCGCCAATCCCCACACGGTCAAAGTTCGTGTTCATCAGCTGCTGTGCCGCAGCGGGGCTGTAACCGCCTTTGAGATAGTCAAATGATCCATCATCATGGTTAATTTCGGCGACGAGCGCTTGTATTTCTGGATCAGCGTTCCACTGGCGTGCTTTTTCTTTGAGAATTAGGTATGTGCGGATACAACCGCGCGCAAAATCTTTCACGCCTTCATAGTCTTCGGTGCGGTAAGCATGTGCGTCAAAATGACGGCTTCCAGTGTAGCCTACGTCTTCAAGGAATTTGACTAACATAAAATTCTGCTTGATCATGGCAGAGCCGAAGCGGAAGTCTTGGTCATAGCGCCCGAAATTTTGGTCATTGAGGTCGATATGGAACAGTTTGCCTGCATCCCATGCTTGCGCGACTGCGTGTAGGAAATTCAGCCCCGCCATATGTTCGTGAGCCACTTCAGGATTCACGCCGAACAATTCCGGCTTATCAAGTGTTTGAATGAAACCGAGCATCGCCCCAACGGTTGCCAAGTACATATCACCGCGCGGTTCATTTGGCTTGGGTTCAAGCGCGAACTTTAGGTTGAACCCTTGCGCTTGTGCATAGTCCGCAAGGAAGTTCAGCCCGTCACGATAGCGCTTGATGGCATCCAGCGGATTTTTCGTAGCGTCGCTTTCGGTGCCTTCGCGCCCCCCCCAAAAGACAAACACTTCCGCGCCAAGTTCAACACCATTGTGCATAGTACGAATTGCTTTTTGCATCGCATACGCCCGGACACGCGGATCATTCGATGTGAACGCGCCATCTTTAAAAATGGGATCGGTAAACATGTTACACGTCGCCATCGGCATTTTCAGTCCGGTGTCCGCGAGCGCCTTTTTGAAATCATTCATTAAACGGCGTTCTTCTTGCGGGGTCGCATCGATGGGGATAAGGTCGTTATCGTGGAAGTTCACCCCATATGCGCCTACTTCTGCCAGCATATGCACAATCTCAACCGCTGAGATAGGATCGCGCACCGGCACACCAAAGGGATCGCGCCCAATGTTACCGACGGTCCATAGACCAAACGTGAAACGATGTTCAGGACGAGGAGTATAATCAGCCATGTTGTAACCTCATTTTGGATATGAAAAAAATCTGCAAACGTTTGCAATTGTAAATGTTTCGGCTAATCCTGTCCACTTTAGGACTTCACCGAGTTCATTTCCGATGTCGCGCCTCGTAATCTGGCATTTTGCGACGGGAGCAGCGATAGCAGCACACCAACGACAATCATGATGCTGCCGATCCACAAATTTGAAGTCATTTGCTGGTTGAGAATAACCACACTCAAAAGGGTGCCAACTAATGGTTGGGCGAAAAAGAACAGCGAAGCGACTGAGGCATCTACTAAAGCGAAAGCGCGATTCCACAACCACATCGCCGCAGCCGTCGAAATGATGCCGAGATAAAGAATGCCGATCAATGTTCCACCATCAATGTTACCAATCGGGCGGGATGTTAGCTCAAAAATCGCGGCGGGTATCGTCAAACACGCGCCGCCAATCAAACTGTACCATGTCACGATAGTGGTATCGTGCGTCTTGCTGACGAACTTGCTCAAAACTGAAAATAACCCCCATGTGACTGCTGCCACCGCCAGTGAAATGTCGCCAAGAAACGTTGCTGAACTGAAGTTTGCACGCGCTGGATCGACAATGATGATCACGCCAATTGTTGCCAGCGCAACCGCGGCGATACGCATGATTGTGAGTCGTTCGCGCAGGATCACCGCCGCGAAAATCAGAATAAAGGCGGGGGATGCGCTCGTCACCAACGAACCGTTAATGGCTGTAGATAAATCTGTGCCGACAAACTGCGCGCCTAAGCTAATGCCAAAACCAACTAAGCCAACCCCCATCAGTTTCAAGCGCTCGCGCGGGGCGGGGTGAACGGCGTTGTGTGTGCGCTGAATGATCAAACCGAGAACGGCGATTGCCATGAGCAGGCGAATTGAAAGCAAGGTAAATGGAGGAACAGCCTGTAGCACAATATCCGACACGACATACATGCCACCCCAAATGGCAGCAGCAGATAAACCGTATACAGCGCCACGCAATGAAGCATTGCGTAGGTGCAGTGGAATCGATTCATGAGACATTAATCTTTCACCTTCGTCGATAGTGGCAGAAGCGTTCTTAGATTGAGTATAACTATTCCACTGGAGTAAATATCCATGAAACCAATTGCAGCAAGATTACCGAGTTGTAATCATGAAAGCGACTAGGTATAGTTGGTGATGGATATTGACAACAGCTCGATTCCTCGATGCTTTACATTTCTACGTAGGGAGATAGTACACATGAGAACCGCACGTATTATGGTTTTGGTACTCGTGCTGGCCGTCGCGTTTGGCGCATTTGCAGCGCAAGCGCAGGAAAGCACGGTCATCCGTATCGCGTCGCAAACGCCGCTGTCCGGTCCGCAGTCGGTACTCGGTATCAGTATGCGTAACGGCGTTGAATTGGCAATTGAACAACTCGCTGGTCCGCTGGAAGAACTGGGCTTTACCGTTGAATATGTGCCGTTCGATGACCAAGCGACTCCCGAAGTCGGTGTGTCGAATGCACAGCAAATTGTCAATGACCCGTCGATTCTCGCAGTTATCGGTCACCTCAACAGCGGTGTCGCCATTCCGTCGTCGGAAGTCTACAATGACAACAATCTGGTGATGGTTTCGCCCGCGAACACCAACCCGACGGTGACGGATCGCGGTTACCCGACGGTGAACCGTGTTTGTGGTCGAGACGATCTGCAAGGTCCTACAGGCGCGCGCTTCGCAGCGGAAGAACTCGGTGTTACTAACGTCTATGTGCTGCATGACACGACTGCCTACGGTCAGGGTCTTGCTGAATTCTTTGCTGAAGAAGCCGAATCGCTCGGTTTGACCGTTCTTGGTTTTGAAGGCACGGAAGAAGTCTCGAACTTTGAGGGCATCATCACCCCGATTCTCGCGCTTGACCCCGATTTGATCTACTTCGGCGGCATCTACAGCCAGACGGGTATCTTCATTTCGCAAGCGCGTTCGGCTGGTTACGAAGGTCTGTTCATGGGCGGCGACGGTTTCGACTCGTCGGAATTTGCGGCGCTCGCTGGTGAAGCTGGTGTCGGTACGTACTATACCTCGGTTGCTGCTCCTGCGACGGTTTACCCGAATGCAGCGCAGTTCATCGAAGACTACAATGCCGCTTATGGCGAAGACCCGCAGCCATTCGCCGCGCAGTCGTATGATGCGACCGGTATTGTTCTCGCGGCGCTCGTTCGCGCAATCGAAGCCAATGGCGGCGAACTGCCCACTCGTGAAGCGGTTGCCGCTGAAGTGCGCGCAACTGAAGGGTACGAAGGTCTGACCGGCACGATCACGTTCGATGACAACGGCGACCCCGAATATGGTCTTTACTACATCATCGAAGTTGCGTCGGGCGATGCGGCTGAATGGGGTGCGAACCCTGTTACCGCGACACTCGAAATTCCGTCGCCGCTGACTGCCGCTGCGCTGGAAGAATCGACACCGGAAGCGACCCCCGGTTCGTAGAATAGATTGAAGCACGAAAGGGGCGGTGGCACTGCGAGGAAACTCGCAGTCCCGCCGCCTTTTTTTATCATGGAACCGTTCGGAGTCGCCTCATGACGATGGAAATCTTTAAATCAAAGCCCGTCGAGGGCGGACAGCAGGTTGTACCCTCCTCACTTGCTCGAATTGGCGAGTGGATTTACCGCTTTATTGTGTTTCCAATAGGGCAGATCATCATCTTTATCGCCGGTGCTGCCATTTTGCTAACGGTGTTGGCTTACTTGCTGGCGCTGTTAGTGCCCGAACCTCGTCCGGGCATTAATCTCTCCACGCAAATTACACAGCAGCTCCCCGGCATGATCATCACCGGGATTAGTATTGGCTTTGTTTACTCGATGATCGCACTGGGGTATACGCTGGTTTATGGTGTACTCAAGTTCATCAACTTCGCGCACAGCGAAATCTTCATGGTGGGATCGGTTGTCGGCTTTGAAGTGATGCGCCGTATTTATGACGGAGGCATCATTGATTTCTTCAGCCCAGTTATCCTCATCCTGATTACGGTAGTGTTGGCGATGCTTGCCAGCGGAACACTCGCCGTCATCATCGAACGTATTGCCTATCGCCCGTTACGCGGAGCGCCGCGTCTCGTTCCCTTGATTACAGCGATTGGCATTTCCTACATTCTGATTGACAGCACCCGCGCAATCATGACAATCACGCGGAATGATTTCAACCTAACATACCCCACAAATAATATTTCTTGGCTAAGTACGCCAATACCACTGACGTTCAATGGTATTGTCATGGGTGGGACCCATTTCGGTGGCACAGCATATGAAGAAATCACAGTCGATGGGCAGACGGTGGGCGAATTCACGTTTGACGAAACAGTCTACGAACGCCTAACGGTTGGCGGGATCACAATCGGCGGTACGCCTATCCGCAATTCCCGCGATTTACGCTTGATTACAGTGAACGGGGTAACGGCGGAGTCCGTGCAAATTGGCGGGCAAGAGATCACCGACATTATACAATCCGGCAATACGGTTGCCGTGCGCGTCACATCGATTATCGTCGTGATCAGTGCCGTTATCATGCTGCTGTTTCTCAACTATTTCGTCAACGGGACGAAAATGGGTCGCGGGATTCGCGCTGTATCACAAGACCAAGCGACAGCCGGTCTCATGGGAATCAACGTCAACCGCATGATTTCGCTGACATTCTTCATTGGTGGGGCGTTCGGCGGCGCGGCAGGGGCGCTGTTCGGCTTGAATGCGACGACTGTAACACCTTATGTAGGTTTCATTCCCGGTGTGAAAGCGTTTACCGCGGCTGTTTTAGGGGGTATTGGCAACGTGACGGGGGCGCTGCTCGGTGGGTTAACCTTGGGCTTAATCGAGTCGTTCCTTAACGGTGTGCTGGTTTATTTCCCTGCCCTTGGTCAGCGGTATACGGATGTGTTCGCCTTCTCGGTACTCATCCTGATTTTGATCTTCCGCCCAAGCGGTATTTTGGGCGAACGTGTGGATGAAAAGGTATAAGACATGGCGACGACAACTTCTCCACAATCAGGGGGCATTGCGGCGACACTGCGCGATTTATTCGCCAACAAAGTTACAGCGACTGCTATCGCTGTTGGTTATATCGTTGTTACCGGTCTGTTGCTGTTCAGTCTTGATCAGCGCAGTTTATGGTTTCCAATCGCCAACATGTGCGTATTCCCCTTATTCATTTTGTCGCCCGTTATTATCCTCGGGATTCCGATGGATGGACGGCTGAAATCGGGAATTTTGCTGGCGTTGATGGTAGTTGTGCTGCCGTTCATCGGAATTGTTAACACAACCTATCTCGAACTCGCCATTCAAATCTCGATTTTTGCGGGTTTGGCGCTCGGTTTGAACATCGTCGTGGGATTTGCGGGTTTGCTCGATCTGGGATATGTCGCTTTCTTCGCTGTTGGCGCATATTTGTGGGCTTCGTTCACTTCCCCTGCCGACACTATCTTCACTGTCAATGGGTGGGGCGTTCCTGCGTGGGCGTTTTACGTATTCTTGTTTATCGCGGTGGGATTAGCAGCGCTTGTCGGTATTTTGCTTGGCTTGCCGGTGCTTCGCTTACGCGGAGACTACTTAGCGATAGTGACGCTTGGGTTTGGCGAAATGATACGCATTCTTGCGCGTAACGCCGACTCACCAATCAATCTAACAAATGGTTCGCAAGGGCTGCACAATATTGGGCGACCAGATACATGGTTTGGACTGCGCGAAATTTCTGTCGGACTTGCCGACACATTTAACATCCGTATGGAGAACCCGGACACTGTCGCGCGTCAATTAATGTTCTATTTCCTTGCGCTCATCATACTTGGCGTGATTATGCTGCTGGCGCGTCGTTTGGAAAATTCAGCGATTGGGCGCGCATGGACGGCGATTCGCGAAGACGAAGTCGCGGCGATTGCGATGGGTGTTCCATTGGTGCGGATGAAACTGCTGGCATTTGCGACAGGAGCATCGTTTGCCGGGGCGATTGGTGTCTTGTACGCTGCAAAACAGACATTTATTGATCCGAGCAGTTTTTTGCTGCTGCAATCAATTCAAATCCTAGCGATGGTCATTGTTGGTGGTATAGGCGGCATTCGCGGCGTACTGCTTGGCGCGATGATCGTCACGCTCCTTGACTTACATGTGCTGACCAACTTTTCGCTTCAAGTGAACGCGCTTCGCAATGTCAATTTCGTCGTGCCGATCATCAATTGGCCCATCACAAATTGGCCCGCGCAGCTTGAACCCGCCAAATATCAACCGCTGGTGTTCGGTTTGATCTTGGTGTTGATGATGCTGTTCCGTCCCGCGGGACTGCTGCCAGAAAAGCGGCGGAAGCTGGAGCTGTTAGAACGCAAAGAGCAGGGGGGTGACATAGGCGAAATCACCGAAATGACGGTGACCGAGCCTCACACGACGAACCCCATTGTCAGTGAAGATGATGGAAAGGCGAATCGCTGATGGCACTCCTCAGCATCAATGACCTTGTAAAATCCTTTGGGGGTATTCGGGCGGTGCGGGACGTGAGTGTGCAAATCCAACCGAATACTATCAGCTCGATCATAGGACCGAACGGGGCGGGGAAAACCACGCTTTTCAATTTGCTCACTGGCATCTATAAGCCCGATTCTGGGACAATCACCTTTAACGGCAAATCCCTCATTGGGATGCGACCGGATCAAGTCAATGCCGCGGGTATAGCACGCACTTTCCAAAGCATTCGTTTGTTCCCTAACATGACGGTCCTAGAAAACGTGATGGTGGGGATGCACACCCGCTTAAATGTATCGTTGGTGCAAACGCTGCTTCGCACACCCGGTTTTCGTGAACAGGAAGACCATGTGCGCCAGAAGTCCAATGATTTACTCCGATTTGTTGGATTAGCAGGGAAAGGCGACGAGATCAGTCGCAACTTACCCTATGGCGATCAGCGCCGTGTAGAAATCGCCCGCGCCCTTGCCAGCGATCCCAAGCTCATTTTGCTCGATGAGCCAACCGCTGGCATGAATCCCAACGAAAGTGACGCGGCGACGGCACTATTCCGCCGCATTCGGGATGAAAAAGGCATCACAGTGGTGCTGATTGAACACGATATGCGCGTGGTTATGGGCATCAGCGAACATATCACAGTGCTGGACTTTGGTAAGAAAATTGCTGAAGGAACGCCACAAGATATTCGCTCTAATCCCCATGTCATCGAAGCCTATTTAGGTCGCCGCGCGGCGGGCACCGCAGAACAGGCAGCGGAAGGAGAACAAGTGTAATGAACGCCCTTCTCGAACTCAGTTCGCTGCACACATATTACGGACATATTCACGCTCTCAAAGGCATTGACCTAGAAGTCCGTGAAGGCGAAGTCGTTACGCTGGTCGGCGCGAATGGAGCGGGCAAAAGCACTACGCTTCGGACGATCAGCGGCATGGTGAAGGCGCGGCGTGGAAGCATCACATTGGGTGGAAAAGACATTACCGCCATGCGTACACATGAAATCGCAGCCCTTGGTGTAGGTCATGTGCCGGAAGGTCGCCGCATCTTTCCGCTGCTTACTGTGCGCGAAAACCTTGATATTGGCGCGTGGAGCGTCACGGATGCCCGCGCGATTGCCGAACGCAAAGATCAAATGTTTGAGTTGTTTCCGCGCTTGAAAGAGCGTATCAATCAAAAAGGCGGCACGCTATCTGGTGGTGAACAGCAAATGTTGGCGATTGCCCGCGCGTTGATGAGTGCGCCGCGAATCTTGCTGCTTGACGAACCGTCGATGGGCTTAGCGCCTGTGTTGGTCGAAGGTATCTTCGAGATTATTCAACGTATCAACCAACAAGGCACGACTATTTTGCTCGTCGAACAGAACGCGCTCATGGCGTTGGAAGTCGCACATCGTGGTTACGTGTTGCAAACCGGAAACGTCGTGTTGACGGGTGATGCGAAAAAACTCATGCACGATGATATGGTGCGTAAAGCCTACTTAGGTGAGACTTAACCGAATGGTGTGGCGGTAAGTAGAATCGGTAAACAGAACGGTGTCACTGGACATGCAAGAATCGCGCGACGGGGTGTTTCCCGGAGGGCAGATTGGTGATTACATTCTAGGATCACGAGTTGGGCGCGGCGGCATGGCGGACGTGTACAGCGCCCAACATCGTCATAACCTACGAACAGTCGCTGTCAAAATCATCACCTATGCGACCAGTCTCGACGACGAGCTAAGTGCGCTTCGTTTCGCCCAAGAGGCAAGAGTTATCGCTCTACTCGAACATCTGCATATCGTCCCCATTTACGATTATGGTATTACAAGTGACGGCATTGCCTACATCGTTATGCGGTTGATGCCCCGTTCGCTGGCAGACATTTTGCGTGAACGTCGCCTCTCCATTGATGAGGCGGTAAACATCTTCCATCAAATCGCCAGCGCGCTCGCATATGCACACAGTCGCGGCATCATTCACCGCGACATTAAACCGAGCAACATCTTACTGGATGACGATGGCAACGCCTACCTTACCGACTTCGGTTTTGCCAAAATGATGCAGTCCTCGCAGCAGCTTACAAGAACCGGGTTTATGGTTGGCGCGCCCGCGTACAGCGCGCCAGAGCAACTTTTGGACGCGCGTGTTGATGCGCGTACAGATGTGTATGGCTTGGGGGTGATGCTCTACGTGATGTTAACGGGACGCACGCCTTTTGAAGAAGCACGCGCCGAACTCACTCGCCTCATCGAAATGCAGTTGAATGCTGAACCACCCGCGCTAAGCGCACTAAACCCTGATGTCCCGCCCGCGTTGGAAGCGATTGTCATGCGTGCGATGCGTAAACAGCCGAAAGCCCGCTTTCAAACTGTTGAAGCGATGCAGCGGGCAGTGCTGCAAAGTGTCGATCATGTCGTTCCCAAAACCGGATGGTTTCGGTGGTTGCCCCTCCGTGCCGAGTCAGCACGCGGCTGGACCGCTTTGCTGCTCACAGGGATCAGTGTAGTCGTTCTGCTCTACTTATTGGCAAATCAAGGTAACCCGCAAACCACTCACCCTGATCAACTCATTAGATCGGGCGAACACGGTTCCCTTACTTCTGTTACTGTAACCGAATCGCAAATTGCATTTGCGCGTCAAATCACAGCCGAAGGGTATATCGCAGTTGTTACCTGTACATTGAGCACCCAATATAACGCGGCGCACACCCGCGAAATTACCGATCAATTAGATACATATCGCATACCTTATCGCGTTTTGAACAGCGATATGGATGCTGACTTTCAGTCCGCGCAAATCGTCGATGCCATGAACAACGGGGCAGTTGGCTTTATCATCTGTCCATTTCCAACGGATCAAGTACGTTCGACCCTCGTTTTGCTTCAAGAACGGGGGCTACCGGTAGTGCTTCTTTATCCCATAGCCGATATATCAGGCTTTGTCACGATTGACGCGCAGCAGTATGCCGCGGGACGTATGGCAGGTGAATATGCGGGACGTTGGCTGCATGATAACGGCAAGCCGGACGGGCGAGCCGTCATTTTCACTCATGCGCTCATGCCTTCATCTTTTGATCGTGCGCGCGGTTTACGGGATGGTCTACTTGAAACGGTGCCCGAAGTAAACATCATCGATGAAATCACACTGGAGGGTGCGCTGTCGCTGGGGGAAGAGACAGCGCGAACATTGTGGAGTGCGGGACTTTCTTTTGACATAGCCTTAACCGTCAATGACTCGATTGCTGTTGATATGGTACGTGAATTGAGCGATCTCGGAATGCCCATCGAATCCGTGTCGATTGTTAGCATCGACGGCGAAAACATTGCGCGTCAATATATCCAGCAGGGATGGTATTTGCGTGCCAGCGTTATCGCGCCGCGTGAACACTCTGCGTTGGCAGCTGTTACCGCGCTCCTGAACTTGTTTAGTGGCACGAGCGTCCCCGAATTTATTGATTTGCCCAATTTCGGTTTGTATACACAGTCAATCAATCGACCTTATTAGGTTGCCCGTTTCTCGACTGAATTGTAAGTATGCAGCCTTTGGATGCATCAACAGTGTGAAAAATACATTGTTCTAATGTTTGCGACTATAGGGCTTCATCCTGTGAAATTGGCGAGCAAAGCACGACATGATTAAGCGACATCTAACGATACTCGTTGTCGATGATGAACCGACTGTCCGTGAAGTCGTGCGTAAATATCTCGAATATGAGCACTACACGGTTATTGAAGCAGCGACAGGTTCGCAAGCCCTCAATATACTTCGCGCGCACAAGCCAGACCTGATCATCCTCGATGTCATGCTCCCAGAAATCGACGGATTTGAGATTACCCGCACCGTGCGCGGTGATGAAGCTGGTTATTTGTACGTCGATGAAGAAGTTCCAATTATCATTTTGACGGCACGCACAAGCGAAATTGATCGCATTAACGGTTTTGAAGTCGGCGCGGATGATTATGTGGTCAAGCCATTTAGCCCACGTGAACTTGTCGCGCGTGTGAAAGCGATTCTCCGCCGCAGCGGCGCGAAAATCAGTGAAGCTGACGAAAAACCTCTCGCCTTCGGTCAGTTAAAAATCGATCCCCGCAGCCGTGAAGTTCGCTGGGGGGATCGTTTGATTATCCTCACTGCGAGAGAATTTGATTTGCTTTGGTTTATGGCGCGTAATCCCCGCCAAGTGTTCACACGCGAACAGCTTCTCGACCAACTGTGGGGTTACGAATTTTACGGCGACGAAAGCACGGTCACTGTTCATATTCGGCGCTTGCGCGAAAAAATCGAAGCTAATCCCGCTGAACCTATCTATGTTCAAACCGTGTGGGGGGTGGGCTACAAATTCGAACCTGCGAATGGCAGCAGCGATGGATGAACTAACGCTGCTGTTTATCATCATGATCGCCATTGCTATCTTCACTATCAGTGCGGCATATGGCGCATACCGGCTCCGTTTGTGGCGCTGGTTACGTAGTTTGCGTTGGGCGGTACTCACAGCGATGCTGCTTACCGTCGTTTTGATCTTTGTAAACGTGTGGATCACCGCACGGTTGATGTTCATCAGCGAATATGATCTGCGTATAACGACGGCATTGTTCATCTTTGCAGGGTTGATCGCGGTAGCGTTCGGCTCACTCGTTTCAACTGCGATCACCGATGGAATCCGCGAAGCGGCACGCGGCGCAGAAGCACTCGCGCGTGGCGATTTGAACGCGCGCCTCAATGTGCGCGGCAATGACGAACTGGCGAAATTCGCGCAAACGTTCAACTGGATGGCGGAGCGACTGCAAGAGATGGACGAGCAGAAACGCCAGCTTGAGCAAAATCGCCGCAACTTAATCGCGTGGGCATCGCACGATCTTCGCACACCTCTGACTGCTATCCGTGTTATGACCGAAGCCATGAATGATGGCATGGTCGATGATCCACAAACCATGAAACGCTATCTCGCCAACATGAGTTCCGAGATCAGATCACTCAATCAACTCATCGACAACTTGTTTGAACTCGCACAGCTCGACGCGGGACATGTCAAGCTGTCGTTTGAAGCCGGATCATTGCGCGATCTTATTTCTGACACGCTTGGCAGCATGACTCCACGTGCAGCACAACAAAATATAGTGCTGCACGGCGCAGTAGAAGCGGGTGTTGATCCGGTTGAAATGGCGGCGGACAAAATGCAGCGCGTCTTGAACAATCTACTTGACAACGCGCTCCGCTATACGCCTAGCGGCGGGGAAGTGTCTGTGTCGGCGGCGCGTGTGGGCGATCAAGTGTGTATCAGTGTACGCAACTATGCGCTTGATATGAAACTGCCCGATGCGGAGCAAATCTTCACACGTTTTTATCGCCGTGAACAATCGCGCGCGCAAAGCGAAGACGGATATCGAGGTGCAGGGTTAGGGTTGGCGATTACGCGCGGCTTTATCGAAGCGCACAGAGGCACAATCAAGGTCGAGAGTACCCCCGAACAGGGGGTGATTTTCACAATCACGCTCCCCGCCGTCCAACCCGAATCCGCCGTCAAAGAGTATTCCTCAAATGGAATCGATAGTTTGACCGAAAAACGATAGACTAATTCCGTTTGGATCAATATGTGGGAAGGATGCGTTTCAATGCGTGTGACAGTATGGAACGAAGGGCGGCACGAAAAAGAGAACGCAAAAATCGCCGCGATTTACCCGAACGGGATGCACAACGCCATTGGGGAGTATTTGCGAGCGCAAGGACACATTGTTCGCACCGCGACACTCGATGAACCGGAACACGGGTTAACTGAAGCTGTCTTGAACGATACTGATGTGCTGACATGGTGGGGACATATGGCGCATCACGAAGTTGATGATGCGATTGTGGAGCGTGTCTTTGAGCGTGTCCTCAACGGCATGGGCTTGATTGTGCTGCACAGCGGGCATTTTTCGAAAATTTTCAAGAAGCTCATGGGGACAACAGGTAACCTTAAATGGCGTGAAATTGGCGAAAAAGAGCGCGTCTGGACAGTGAACCCAGCGCATCCCATCGCGGATGGTATTGGCGACTACTTTGAAATTCCCCATTCGGAAATGTATGGCGAACCCTTCGGTATCCCCGAACCGGATTCACTTGTATTTGTCAGCTGGTATGCGGGGGGCGAAGTTTTCCGCAGCGGGTGCTGTTTCTATCGCGGGCGCGGCAAAGTCTTCTATTTCAGTCCCGGTCACGAAACCTACCCAATCTATTATCACCCGCAGGTTTTGAAAGTGATCGATAACGGTGTGCGTTGGGCTGCCCCGACCAACGGAGCGCAGATCACGGTAGCCAACCGTCCACAGCCGTTGGAAGCCATCGAACCGAGCGAAGGTTAATCCTTTGATGAACGATCAACAGCTTCGTTCCTTGCTCGATTTCGCGCTGGATGCCGCTTATCAAGCGGGGCGACTGACCACACGCTATTTCCAAACCGGAATCGATTTTGAGCGCAAAAAAGACAACAGCCCCGTGACTGTCGCGGATAAAGAGGCTGAAAAGCTCATACGTGGTCTGCTCGAACGCTACTATCCTGATTACGGGATCATCGGTGAGGAATTCGGGCGCGTTGAATCGAAGAATGGACTTAACTGGACGGTTGACCCCATCGACGGCACAAAATCGTTCATTTGCGGTGTGCCGTTCTATGGCAATTTGCTCGCGCTGCTTGATGAAAACGAGCGTTCGATTGTCGGCGTGATCAATTTGCCCGCGCTGAACGAAGTAGTCTATGCTGCCCGCGGCGCTGGCGCATATTGGAATGGTCGCCGCGTTCAGACCAGCAAGGTCGCTAGTTTAAGCGACGCTGTTATGCTGGCAAGCGATATGATCGGCTACGGTGCGCGTGAGTCAAAATATCAAACGCTGCTCAATTCAACGTTTATCCAGCGTACATGGGGCGATTCCTATGGTTACACCCTTGTTGCAACCGGGCGCGCGGATTTCATTGTCGATCCGGTCATGAATGTGTGGGACAGCGGACCGCTGCAAGTAATCGTCGAAGAAGCGGGCGGCACATTCACTGATTGGAATGGCAGATCAAATGTTTATGCGCGCGACATTATCGCTACCAATGGCGCATTGTTTGACCCGATAATGGCGATCACCCGCGATTAAAACACGAAACATTAAGTGAGGAACATATGGCAGGATTGACCCGCGAACAAATCTCCGCATGGTACAAAGCTGCGCGTCCGCGCACGCTTACAGCGACCTATGTACCGTTGGGCGTGGCAGCGGCGATTGCGTTCCAACAGGGCGTATTTGAACCTGTGCGCTTTGTCCTTTCGTTGATCGGTGCGTTGTTCCTGCAAATCGCCGCCAATCTAATCAACGAGTATTTCGACTACAAGCGCGGCGCGGATGAACTCAAACAAGCGGGACAGGGGATGATCATCAAGAACCAAGTCCTTACCCCGCAGATGGTCTTGATCGGCGCGGTAATCACCGTGCTTGCGGGTGCTTTGATTGGCTTGTTCTTGCTGCTCAACAGCGGACCACTTTTGCTGTGGATCGGCTTGGGCGGGGTGCTGGTCGTGATTCTGTACACCGCAGGTCCGTTTCCCTTAGCCTATAACGGCTTGGGTGAAATCGCGGTATTTATCTTCATGGGACCGTTGATGGTGCTTGGCGCGTACTACGTTATGGCAGTTGAATTCAACTGGCTTCCTGTCATCGTCGGGTTGCCGATTGGCTCTATGGTGGCAGCAATCTTACATGCGAACAACATCCGTGATGTGGATGCAGACCGCGCCGTCAACAAACGCACATTGGCGCTCATTTTCGGTATACGCGGGGCGCGTATTGAATACACGCTGCTGGTTGGTGGAGCTTATGTGTTAATCGCGGTGTTAGTGTGGTTGGGGCAAATTCCCTCAACCACACTTATGGTACTCATCACCGCACCGGAAGCGTATAAACTCATCCAGTTGATCAACACTCAGACCGACACGACTTTGCTCCACCAAGCACAAGGGCGCACTGCCAAATTGCACGGCGCGTTTGGATTGTGGCTAGTTATTGGCTGGTTGGCGTGGCTGTTCCTTGATACGGTCATCTTTATCTAACGGGCTTACTTAGCCTGTTATGCTTATTATAATAATAGAAGATGTGTCCGAAATTTTATTAAAGCCGAAATATGTGGACACATCTTCTCTCAATTGTTATCACACCCCATAACAAAATGGGTCATCATGCCTTATTTCGCGCCCTGTTGAACTTCGTGCATCAAACGCAGCGCCCCGGTAACAAGCATCGCCGTCCCCTTGTAGAACACCGACTCGTCTAGGTCGAAAATCGGGCTGTGATGCGGGCGATTCACAGCGTCCAGCTTCGCGCCCAACAAAAACATTGCGCCGGGTGCGGAACGGGTCATATAACTAAAGTCCTCGCCGCCCATTCCCGGCTCTAAATGGACAATAGCATCACTACCCAGCAGATCGGTGGTTGTGCGTTTCAAACTCTCCACAACCGGCGGCGCGTTATACACCGATGGACATCCTGCGATGATCTTGAGTTCATAATCCCCGCCAAACGCTCGTGAGACTGCCAGCGCCCCTTCGAGTTCCTTCCACAGTTTTTCGCGGGTTTCGTCGTCATAGCTGCGGATTGTGCCGCCAAATTTGACCACATCAGGAATGACATTGTTTCCCATGCCGCCGTTCACCCATCCAATCGAAATCAGCGCGGGCTTCACGGGGTTGATGCGGCGCGCACGGATGCCATGCACAGCATTGATCACTTGTGCCAGCACAAAGATGGGGTCTACCCCGTGATCGGGATGTGCGCCGTGCGTGCCTTCCCCCTTGATCACCGCGGTAAATGAGTCAGCAGAAGCCGAGGTATATCCCGGTTCAAGCACGATTTTTCCCGCTGGCAAATCACTGGCCACATGCAGCGCGATCACACGATCAACGCCCTGCATCGCGCCTTCTTCGACCATACGCTCACCGCCGCTTTTGCCTTCGTCATCTTCGGTTTCTTCGCAGGGTTGAAAAAGCAGCCGAATCTCGCCGGGAATTTCACCCTGAAGTTGGTTAAATATTCTTGCCGCGCCCAACAGCATCGCAGTATGCGAGTCATGCCCACAGGCGTGCATCTTGCCCGCCGTCTTGGAGACATAGGGAACATCATTGAGTTCATGCACGGGAAGCGCATCCATATCTGCGCGAATGGCGATCACGGGTGCGCCTTCGCGGGCTTCGCCAATTCGTGCGACCACGCCGGTTTTGCCCACGCCTGTTTGAACTTCATAGCCCAATTCGCGCAGTTCGTCGGCAACCAATCCTGCCGTGCGATACTCCTCAAAGCCAAGTTCGGGATGTTGGTGAATGTCTCGCCGCCACGCGATAATCTGGTCGCTAAGGGCCTGTGCGCGGGCGAGAATGTCGGATTCCTGCATACCAATGGACTCCTGATTGATTGCTTGCAAGCTGCTCCGGTTTTAACATGAAATGAACCCGAAAAGTAGTACCAGCTAATCTTTCACCTATCTCAATGTAAAAGCTATGACTGTTAGCCGTAACGAGTTCTTGATCGATCCTGCTGTTGTCTTTCTCAATCATGGATCGTTCGGGGCGTGTCCGCGCCCAGTATTTGAAGCCTATCAACGTTGGCAGCTTGAGTTAGAACGTCAGCCTGTCGAATTTTTAGGCAGGCGCATCGACGGTTTGCTTGATGAGGCGCGCGGCAAACTTGCGACGTACCTCAACGCCGATGCAAACGACATCATCTTTGTGCCTAACGCCACCAGCGGTGTAAATCTTGTGGCGCGGTCACTGGCATGGTCGAATTGGCTCCAACCGGGTGATGAAATCTTAGCAACTGATCACGAATACGGCGCGTGCAGTTTTACATGGGAACACATCTGCAAAAAGACGGGTGCGGTGTACGTTCAGCGTCCTGTCACGCTTCCTGTCACCACGCACGCCGACATGATCGAGCATTTCTTGGCGGGTATCACATCACGCACACGGGTGATCCATATCAGTCACATCACATCGCCAACCGCGCTCATCTTTCCCGTTGCAGAAATCTGCCGCCGTGCGCGTGAGCTTGGAATCGTGACAGTTATTGATGGAGCGCACGCGCCGGGGCAAGTGCCAGTCGATCTCACCGTGCTGGATGCCGATTTCTACACAGGTAACTGCCATAAATGGATGTGTGCGCCCAAGGGATCGGGCTTCTTGCATGTCCGGCGTGAACACCAAACCATCATGGAATCACAGATTGTCAGTTGGGGGGAACATGACGACGGCTCATATATTGCGCGCCAGCAAAAGCAGGGAACGCGCGATTACGCCGCCTATTTGACCGTTCCCACCGCGATTGAGTATCAGCAATCACATAACTGGGAAGCGGTGCAGATAGCCTGTCATGAATTGATAAAGCAGGCGCGCGCGGATTTATCCGCATTGTTCAATCTCCCGCCCATCCTGCCGGATGATCCCGCGTGGTATCGGCAGATGGTTACTGTACCTGTACCGAAGTGCGATCTGTCGATATTGAAAATCCGTTTGTACGACGAATTTCGCGTTGAAATACCCGTCATCGACTGGAACAACAAGCAGTACATTCGCGTGTCCATTCAAGGCTATAATACTCGTGCAGACATTGACCAACTGCTGTCTGCACTGCATCACATCTTCGCTCATCAAGGATAGTCCTTGTTCTGGGACATTATGGACATTTTGCGCGTCGTCGTGCGTTTTATCGCGTTTGGCTTCGGGTTTTATTTTTCCGCGTGGATCATCCTCTCGGCGGTGCGAACGTTCGCGCTCCCGCGCAGCGCCGACGTATTGCTCACACGCATCATCTTTAACACCATGCGCCGTCTATTCAATCTGCGTTTGCGCCGTGCCAAGACCTATGAAGAACGCGATCAGGTCATGGCGTTGTATGCGCCCTTGAGCCTGCTTGTCACGCCCTTGGTATGGTTGGGTGGAATGATCATTGGTTACACATTCATGTTCTGGGCAATTGGTGAGCTGACCTTTCATGAAGCCTTCCGCACGAGTGGATCATCGCTGCTCACGCTGGGCTTCTCATTCGTGGATTACACACCCGCGCTAATTCTAGAGTTTTCACAAGCGGCAATTGGCATGATCCTTGTCGCACTCTTGATCGGGTATTTGCCGACGATGTACAGCGCGTTTTCCAAACGAGAATCGACGGTGTCACTGCTCGAAGTGCGGGCGGGTTCGCCACCATCTCCCGCCGAAATGCTCATCCGTATGTATGAGATTCGTGGGCTAGATTACTTTCACGATCTCGCAGTGCAGTGGGAAACATGGTTCATCGAACTGGAAGAAACGCACACCTCACTAGCGGCGCTGGTATTCTTTCGTTCACCCAAGCCGAATAACTCGTGGATTACGGCTGCTGGAACGATGCTCGATTCGGCGGGACTAATGCAATCAACCATTGATCGTCCGGTAGATCCCCAAATTTCGCTTATGATCCGCGCGGGATTTATCGCTCTCCGCAGCATCGCCGACTCGTTCGGTGTGGAGTACGATCCCGCGCCACGACCAGACGATCCGATCAGCATTTCGCAAGATGAATTTGACCAAGTTTATGATCAATTGGTCGAAGCAGGGCTGCCTGTCGTGGCAGATCGTGAACAAGCGTGGCGGGGTTTCGCGGGCTGGCGTGTCAATTACGATGTGGTGCTGCTGGCGTTGGCGGGGATCACAATGGCTCCTTATGCTCAATGGGTGTCGGATCGATCTGTGCCGCATTTGGTCACGGAAGGCAAACTAAGTGGCGGTCTACTCAAGCGGATAAAACCTGTTAGGTGATGAATCAAACGGGGTTGGCGCGGTGCCAACCCCGTTCTTTGCAGGGTTTACAATCTATTCGCCGTCGGGCAGCACAAACACCGCAGCCGTATAAGCAGGGATTTCGAATGTGCCGCTGTCACTGTCAAAGCTGGCGGTACACGCGATTTCATCCGCGCCGCTGGCGATGATTGGGTGAAGTTCAAGTTCCACCCCTGCCAAATCATCCCGTGTAAACTGAATTGCATCCGGTGTGCCGTTGAAAAGCACGACAATGTGCGCGTAGTTCTCGTCGATGCTTTCGATGCCTTCACCTGCGTCCGCCAAGTCCATGACGATCAAACCGGGGATTTGCTCTGTGCCCGTGTTAGTGAAGCTCAAGCGCGCCACGATCTCATCCGCAGTACGCAAACGGAACAGCGGCGAACTCCGGCGAACCGCCAGCATGTCGCGGAAGTGCGCGTTCGCCAGTGTCATCTCGTCGTAGCCGACTGCGAGATTCGGGTTTTCGAGCAGGGGAGTGAAAATGCCCCAGTTATCGCGGTTGTTCCACGACGGCGGCAAGCCAATCGCCCAATTGTTTGATTGATACGTCCAGTCAATCGAATTGAACCAGTCGCCGCTGTCATAGCTGTTTCGGTCCAGTGACTTTGAACGTAGAATGTCGTCGCCCGCGTGGAAGAAGGGCACACCTTGCGAAAGCATCACGATGTCGGTTGCCAACATGCTCATGCGCGCGCGTTCGAGCGGCGTAGCAGTGGTCGGCGCTTTTAGCTGAATTGCGTCGAAAATCGTTTCGTTGTCGTGCGCTGACACGTAGATGATGTGTTCTTGCGGATCGAGCGTATAACCGGAAGGCGATCCGTTGTAATCTACGTCCGCGCCGGAAACGGTTTCGCCGCTTGCCCCAATGAACGTGTAATCGCGCAGATTGCCTGCCAAACCCACACGGATGCGGTCACTGAACAACAGCGCCAGCGCAAGTTGATCTTCAGCAGGCCGATCTTCAACTTCGTTTGGCTGAACATATAATCCATTGGCAAAGCCCTGACGCTGCCAATCGCCAAACGGATTGCCACCCCTTACCGAATCGCGCAGACGGTCATTGAAAGTCCCAATACCCGTGCCGCCAAGATTGAGCTGGGTGGCATTGACACCGCGCGCATTGTCCGCAACTTCACCGAAGTTCCAGCCTTCACCGTATACATAGACATTGACTCCGTCAACGCCGCTGTTCTCAACGGTAAGCGCGTCAAGCGCTTCGCGCACGTTGACCATGTTTTCGACCATGTGATGTCCCATCAGGTCGAACCGGTAGCCATCGACGCGGTACTGCGTTGTCCATGTCACCACCGAATCGATCATCAAGCGTTCCATCATGCGGTGTTCAGTCGCGGTGTTGGCACAGCACGTACTGGTGGCAACCTGTCCGGTTTCGGTCAAACGGTGATAGTAACCCGGAACGATGCGATCAAGCACCGAACGTTCGCTTTGACCGGATGCGTTGGTGTGGTTGTACACCACATCCATCACGACGCGCAGACCACTTTGATTGAGTGCTTGTACCATCTCGCGGAATTCGATTATACGCTGCACACCATTGGGATCAGTCGAGTAGCTGCCTTCGGGGACGGTGTAATGGAAAGGATCATATCCCCAGTTGAAGCCGTCGCTATCACGTGTTTGCTCGATAATTGCCTGCTGACGCTCTGACGACGGCGGGTAAAGTCTCAAAACGCGCGGGTCGGGATCCCGGCGCTGGGATACATCTTCGTTGATGGTTGCGATATCGAACGCGGGCAGGATGTGAATATGTGTCAAGCCAGCTTCTGCAAGCTCCCGCAAATGGCGCATTCCGTTCGATTCAGTTTCGGTGAAGGCGCGGAATGTGCCACGATTCTCTGGCGATACCGTCATATCTTCAATGCTGAAATCGCGGATATGCAGTTCGTACAGCACAATATCTTCTGGCGCTTCAAGTTCCGGCTTCACGAGGTCAGCCCAACCTTCCGGCGCAAGCGCGGGATCGTTCAGGTTAACGATTTGGCTGCGTGTGCTGTTCATCGACAGGCTGAACGAATACGGGTCGGTGACTAGATTAGTTTCGATGGCGCGCGTAGATGGTGCATACACCGTGACTTCATAGAGATAATACTTGTAGTTCCAATCTGGTTCACCAGTGGCAGACCACACGCCGCCGCTGTAGCTCATGTCGTAGACCACTGCTTCAGTCGCAGGGTTGGCATCGTCAAACACATGTAAGCGGACATTTTGCGCCGTTGGTGCCCATACTGCCAGTGTTGGCTGTCCTTCTTCATTCCAACTTACACCAAGCGGCACATCATCACGATAGAACATATTGTCGAGTACACCGGGAATTTGGATGCTGGTCGCATCAAGCAAAACGCCCTGCGCTGTCGTCGCGGAGATAGCGATTTGACTGCGTAATATTTCTGGGACAAGCGCGAGATCGTCCAGCCCAATCGTAAGCGCGAAAAAGTCATCGACCAGATGCGGGAAACGTGTTTGTACATCTTCGGTGAACCCCGCCCGATTGTATGTCAAAGTGATCGATTCGCCGCCAACAACGCCTTCATCCGTAAGTTCAAGTTCAGCTGTTGGGCTGTAGTGTAGTTGGTAGATCGCGCCGGGAATTCGGGGGATATTCCACGCTAGCGTATCTTCGCTTACCCAATGCGCCATTGACAGGAATAGGTTGCCGACTGCCGGCCCCGCTTCACCGCCAACTGTGATGTTGATCATGTTGTCTGCTGTGTTGTAGCTGACGAGTACAACGTCATTGTCTTCCGCGACGACGAACTGAATGTTTGCGCCATCGCGCGCGCCGTTCATCCCGTAGTTGAGCGCCCAACTTTCGTTGATGGCAACTTTGGCTTCATATAGTCCGGCGGGCAGTCCGCTGGTTTGGAAGATATAAATTCCATCACCGTCTACATCTTGAAGCAGTGTCCGCAAACAGTTGGGCTGCCAGTCGCCGGGGCAGCCGATTTCGTCTTGAAAACTGCCCGGCACATTCGCGATGATATGGTTGACACTGTCCGCAACCCAGTTGGTTTCGTTGTCCCACACGAACTTCACACTCGTATCTTCTTCAAGCACCAGCGGAATGTTCGGTCCGTTTTGTTCAGCATTTAAGCCATAATTCAAATCCCAAGTGCCGTCAATCGCCACCTTGTATTCATACGATCCGGCGGGTAAATCGAACGTCGCTTGCCACAGGTCATCATCAGGATCATAGGTAAGGGCGGTAACTTCGCAGTCGGGCTGCCAATCCCCGGGACATCCCAATACGCTTTGAATTGTGCCGGGGATGACAACAAGCGCAGGCTGTGTATCGTCCTGCGCGATGACAACCAGCGAAGTTGTAAACAGTGCGGCGATCACCAGTATAAAGCGCACGATCCACACTACGCAGCGGTGAGAAAAATGCAAACGAGAGTTCACAAAAAGTCTCCTTGGCACTCTATTTCACGAAAAGAACAATCTAACGATTGAAATGTATAAACGATGGGGAGAAGGAAGTCAAAAGGCTTGTGAGAATAAACGAAAACAAAACGAGCGTGACGCTCCCTTTAGGGAGTATCACGCTCGTTTGTATAAAGCTGGGCTTAGCTTATGCGCTAGTTGCTGCTCACCAACATCGTCTTGACTGGGATGTGACGTGGCTGCGCTTCCGGTGATTTGGGAAGTGTGAGTGTAAGCACACCATTGATCAGCGTAGCTTCAATTGCATCGGCATCGACGGGTTCGTTCAAACGCACACTACGCGAGAATTTGCCGCCGGTGCGTTCCGACATAAGGATGCGCGCGCCTTCAGCAGGTTGTGTGATGGGCAGTTCGGCACTGATGGTCAGCACATCTTCTTTGAAACTAATGTTGACATTTTCAGCGGCGACACCGGGCAGTGATGCGATAATAGTGTACGCATTCTGCGATTCGTGTGCATCCAGCGGCAGACGATAGGTCGCGCCGTTGGTGTCCGTGTTCACGATACGGAGCGTTTCATCTAATAGACGATCAAAAGCGTTCTGCATCGCAAAAACGTCATTCACAGGGTTCCAACGCACAAGAGTAGCCATCGTATCATCCTCACAAGTGAAAAACTTGGTTTAAACGTTATGACCCGATGATAAAACGGAGCGTATATGACAAAGATATGCGCTCCGTAAAAAATGTGTAGGACAAGATCAGAATTGTGTAGGAGTTGATTTTCTAGGAATGTGGTAGGCGTACATATAAACGCGTGAACCACCGCAGACGTTCCCGTAATCCGGGATCAAGCTGCTCTGGCACAAAACGCCACGTCCAATTGCCTGCGGCTACGCCGGGGGTGTTCATGCGCCCATTTGATCCCAAGCCGATGATGTCTTGCAGTGGGATGATACACGTATGCGCGACAGACATCATGGCAAGGCGAATCAATTCCCAATTCGGTTCGTTGATGATGTGTCCGACATAATTGCCGAGATGTGATTTGATGTGGTCATCCGTTTCCTGTTCCCACCAGCCTAATGTCGTATTGTTGTCATGTGTCCCTGTATACACGAACGAGTTACGAGTGTGTGCATGGGGCAAGAATCCGCTCGCTTCATCAAGATTTCCCCACGCAAATTGTAGAATCTTCATGCCGGGAAGTTCAAATGTGTCGCGCAGTTCCACCACGCCGGGTGTAATCACACCAAGGTCTTCCGCGATGATCGGCAGGTCGCCAAACGCCGCTTGCACCGTGCGTAAGAATTTCATGCCCGGACCGGGAACCCACTGACCGCGCACAGCGGTTGGTTCGCTGGCAGGAACTTCCCAATAGGCTTCAAAGCCTCTGAAGTGATCAATACGCACAATATCGACCATTTCTAGTGTTGTTTTGATGCGTCTTATCCACCAACTGTAACCATCATTTTCGAGTACATCCCAGCGGTACAGCGGATTACCCCATCGCTGCCCCGTTTCGCTGAAATAATCTGGTGGAACACCGGCGATCACGGTTGGGTTGCCGACTTCATCGAGATAAAACAATTGAGGGTTTGCCCACACATCGCTGCTGTCATGCGCGACGAAAATGGGAATATCGCCAATCAGCTTGATCCCGCGATTGTTCGCGTAGGCTTTGAGTTCGAGCCATTGACGGAAAAATATCCACTGGATGAATTTTTGCTCACTAATTTTCACTCCGTGCTGTTCACGCGCGCTGATGAGTGCTTCGGGATCACGCAGCGCGACACCTTTATCCCACTCGACCCACGGACGACCCCCTGCACTGTCCTTAAGGGCTACGAATATAGCATAATCATCGAGCCATGTCTTTTGTTCGTCGCACCACTTATCGAAGGCATCGCGCTGAACTTTGGTCGCGGTTGCCTCAAAACGTTGATATGCCTTTTCCAGCATTTCTTTGTGATAGTTGATTACGTTGCCAAAATCAACTGCGTGTGCCGGAAAAGCAGGAACAGCGGCGATGTCATCGTGTGTAAGCCATCCTTCGCCTACCAACTTATCGAAGCTGATGAGCAGGGGATTTCCCGCGAAGGCAGATAGGGCTTGATACGGGGAATCGCCGTAGCTGGTCGGTCCCAGCGGGAGCATTTGCCAGTAGGTTTGTCCAGCATCGAATAGATAATCGACAAAGCGATACGCCCATTCACCAAGATCGCCAATGCCATAGCGACCCGGCAGGGATGTAGGATGCAGCAAGATGCCGCTTGCACGCGGGTATTGCATAGAGGATTTCCTTCCAAGAACGGTGAACCGTAACCGTGCGCCATTGATTTCGCCTAAACATAACACACAAATCCCGCGTGTTTAAGTGTGCATTGTGGGTGTGTTATGATGGTGAAAATCAAGACATAGAATAGTTTGGGCATGATGGAAACACTCTCTGGCATTGTTGAGCGCGTGACGTTTTACAACGAAGAAAACAGCTACAGCGTAATCAAGATCAAATCCGAAAAACGCTACCCAGATGCCGAAGCCCGCGATGGGACAATCACCGTGGTTGGGATAATGCCGAACTTATCCCCCGGTGAAAATGCCCAGTTCAGCGGTGCATGGGTAGAAGATGCCCGCTACGGACGGCAGTTCCGCGCCGAAATGGTGACTCCGCTCGCGCCTACGACAACCGACGGGATTGTCAACTATTTGGCGAGTGGTATTGTTCGCGGAATCGGTATCCGTACCGCCGAAAAGATTGTGAAACACTTTGGCACACGCACATTAGATATTCTTGACAATGAGCCAGAAAGACTGGACGAAGTGCCCGGTGTCAAGCGTGAACTGCTCAACAGCTTGAAACGTGCATGGGGCGAAAATCAAGCGGCGCGGCAAACCTTGATCTTCTTGCAGGGGTATGGGATCAGCGCCAAGATGTCCGCTCGAATCTATCAGCATTACGGCTCGATGACTGTCCCTACCGTTCAAGCTAATCCATATACCTTGGCGGATGATGTATTCGGCATTGGTTTTATGCGGGCGGACACTATCGCCAAAAATATGGGCGTTGCGGTAGATGCAGAACCGCGCATCCGTGCCGGATTGACATTCACGCTCAACCAACTGACCAAAGATGGTCATGTGTTCGCCCCGCGCGATATGTTGGTAGAGAAAGCTAGTGAAATCTTGGGGGTAGAAAGCACATCGCTCATTCGCAGTGTACTAGATAAAGAACTTAAAGCGGGCAACCTGATCGCGGACAAAATCATGGTCGAAGGGCAGGGAATGGTTGATGCCATATATCTGCCGCTGTACTACCACGCGGAACGCGGCGCAGTCGAACACATTCGCATGTTGAACGACACTCAATCTGACCTGATGAGCGCCATCGCACCTTCCGAATGGGCGATGTTCATCGCCAAACTGACGAAAAAGCACAACGTCAAGTTGACAGAACAACAGCAGGGTGCGGTCAAAGCCGCCTTGTACAACAAAGTCTCGGTGCTAACTGGCGGACCCGGCACAGGAAAAACAACCACGCTCCGAATGGTCATTGAAGCGCTTGAGGCGCTTGATGTCAAATACAGACTTGCCAGTCCAACTGGACGCGCCGCAAAACGTTTAAGCGAAGCCACCGGACGTGATGCTAGTACGATCCACCGCTTGTTGGGCTACATTCCCGGCGAAGGCTTCGACTACGACGAAGATAACCCACTCGACACCAAAATGTTGATCGTTGACGAAGCGTCGATGGTCGATTTACTCCTGTTCTACGATGTGCTAAAGGCGCTCAAATCGGAAACACATTTGATGTTAGTCGGTGATGTAGATCAACTGCCGAGTGTGGGGGCGGGAAATGTACTGCGCGATATGATCGACAGTGGAACGGCATTTGTCACCCGTTTGGACACGATTTTTCGTCAGCAAGACGATAGCAACATCATTGTGAACGCGCACCGCATCAATCATGGCGAAGCGCCATTCATGGACAACCGAAGCAGCGACTTCTTCTTCTTTGGAGAAGAAGACCCCGCGCTGGCGGCTGAACTCGTTGTGGATATTGTGAAAAATCGACTCGTGAACAAGTTTGGGTTCGATCCGCTTGATCAAGTGCAGGTGATTGCGCCAATGTATCGCGGGGCAGCGGGTGTGACTGCGCTCAATGATGCCCTTCAACGGGCGCTGAACAATAATGACAACAAGCGCAAAGCTGAAAAGCAGTTGAACGGACGTGTGTACCGTGTGGGCGATAAAGTCATGCAGACACGCAACAACTACGAAAAAGAAGTCTTTAATGGCGACATTGGGCGTATCAGCGCAATAGATTTTGAAGACCAGTCGATTGAAGTGGTAATTGATGGTAGGTACATTGTATATGACTGGATCGAAAGTGAAGAATTGATCCACGCTTACTGCATCAGCACACATCGCAGTCAGGGGTCAGAGTATCCCGTTGTCGTCATGCCCTTAATGACACAGCATTACATGATGCTTCAGCGAAACTTGCTCTACACCGCGATCACGCGGGCGAAAAATATTGTTGTATTGGTGGGCAGCCGACGCGCCGTACATATGGCGGTACAAAACAACAAGGTTTCCGAGCGATATTCGGGGCTGCTTGCACGATTGCGAATGTGACTGCTTGAAATTTCTCAGGGCTTGGCGTGCTGGAAGGGCACGGCGCGCCGTGCCCATTTCTATTACCCCTCAATCAACAGCGATTCCGGGTCTTCGATTAGCTCTTTCACCTTTACCAAAAACTGTACCGCTTCGCGTCCATCAATAATCCTGTGATCGTAGCTCAACGCGATGTACATCATTGGGCGAATCACGATCTCATTTTCGACCACCACCGGACGCGGCTTGATCGCGTGCAGTCCCAAAATCCCCACCTGCGGCGGGTTGAGAATCGGTGTACTCATCAATGAACCAAACACCCCGCCGTTAGTGATTGTGAATGTCCCGCCGCGCAGCGCATCAAGCGAAAGCGTGCCATCTTGCGCCTGCTTGGCATAATCCTTGATCTGCTTTTCGATTTCCGCGAAACTCAAACGATCAGCATCACGCAGCACCGGGACAACCAAGCCATCTTCCGCGCCAATCGCCATGCCAATGTCGTAATAGTGCTTGAGGATCATGTCGTCGCCTTGAATTTCCGCGTTTACACGCGGGAAGGCTTTCAACGCGCCAATCGCGGCCTTGACGAAGAATGACGAAAAACCCAAGCTCACGCCGTATTTCTCTTTGAACGATTCCTTACGCCGTTCGCGGATTTCCATCACCTTGCTCATGTCCACTTCGTTGAAGGTTGTGAGCATGGCAGCGGTGTGCTGCGCTTCGACCAACCGCTGCGCGATAGTGCGGCGGCGGCGCGACATTTTTGTGCGTTCCTCACGCCGATACCCGTTACTGCTGGCAGTTGATGCCGCTGGAGCAGTTGCGGACGCGGGTATGGACTGCGGCATTGGAGCGGCGGATTGCATTCCGCGATCCTGTAGGAAGCGCTCAACATCTGTTTTGGTGACGCGGCTTCCGCTTGGCTGCACCTGCGTGAGATCGACTTTTTCCTGCTGTGCCATGCGCCGCGCTACAGGGGTCGCATCTGTCGTAGATTGTGAAGCGACTGACACGCCTGACGAACCAGCAGCGGGCGACTGCGCGGCGGGCTGTGGCGCACTAGCCGATTTCCCAACTGCCGCCGGCACAACCGCCGCCGCGCCTTCCTCAATCATGCCCAGCGTATCGCCAATCTTTACATCTTCGCCTGCTTGCCGTGCGATCTTGGACAGCACACCGTCTTTTTCTGCGCCAACTTCCAAGTCCACTTTTTCGGTTTCAAGCACTACGACAGGCTCACCGACCTTGACCGCTTCACCTTCTTGTTTCAACCAGCGGGC
Organism: Anaerolineae bacterium; assembly: GCA_034434595.1. GTDB lineage: Bacteria > Chloroflexota > Anaerolineae > Aggregatilineales > Phototrophicaceae > Flexifilum. Next base: position 195,342 of record DAOTZD010000023.1, on the reverse strand, counting down.
GATGGTGGCTTCAACAACCGACTCGCCCAGATCGGGAACTTTGATTTCAAAAGCCATTCGTTTATTCCTTTGCAGTCATTAAGCCGGGTTGGGCAGCATGAGACACGCGGTTAGGATGTGAAACATTGTATGCGCGCTCGATCAGCGCTGCTTGGTTTACCAAATGCATCGCGCGTGAACCTTCAGCTGGGCTGGAATTACGCGCGCGTGCCACGACATGAAGCGGGACGCGATCACCAAGCATCTCTGTTAGCAGGGGGCGGGCGAATTCCCATGCGCCCATATTTTCAGGTTCTTCCTGTACCCATGTCACACTTTCAAGACGGGTATACGCTGCGATCACGGTTTCCAGATCAGGCGTGGGGAAAGGATAAAGCTGTTCCACGCGGATGATCGCTACATCTGGGTTTTGCGCGAGTAACGGGCTGTTCACCAAATCGACATACACCTTGCCGCTGCACAGCAGTATGCGCCGGATAGCGTTTTTCCGTTCTGCTGCGCTCATGTCGTCAATAATTGGCTGCCACGCGCCATTGGCGAGTTCATCAAGTGACGAAAAGATCAGTTTTTCGCGCAGTAGACTCTTTGGCGTAAATACCACCAGCGGCAGCGGATCAGTTTCTAGGAGCAGCGCTTGACGGCGCAGAAGGTGGAAATATTGCGCGGCGCTCGTCGCATTGGCAATGCGGATATTCGTTTCGGCGGCGAGATTTAAGAAGCGTTCCATGCGTCCGCTGGAGTGGTCTGGTCCCGCGCCTTCGTAGCCGTGGGGGAGCAAAATTACTAGTGATGGGGTTTGCCCGAACTTGGCGCGCGCAGATACGATGTACTCGTCGATGATCGTTTGCGCCCCGTTGATGAAGTCACCGTACTGCGCTTCCCAAATGACTAATCGACGTGGTTCTTGCACATTGTATCCATATTCAAAACCGAGTGCTGCGCTTTCACTCAACGGGCTGTTGTGGATTTCATAGGCAGCGCGGGCTTGAGGCAGTGTTTGCAGTGGCACATATGATACCCCTGTTTGCGCGTCTTTAAAGACTGCATGGCGATGACTGAACGTCCCGCGTTCCACATCTTGTCCCGTCAAGCGCACAGCGATCCCATCTTCAAGGATGCTGGCAATGGCAAGGTCTTCGGCGGTTGCCCAATCAATGGTGCGATCATTTAATTTGCTCAGTATGTCTTGACGTGACCGAATTGCTTTTTGCAGTTTCGGGTGAATCTGAAAATCGTCTGGGAAATTGAGCAGCGCATTATTCAGCGCTCGCAGACGTTCTGCAGGAACTCCGGTTTTGATCGTGCGGGCAGCGCCGGGGGGCGGCGGCAGAGGTCGCTGATCGATTAAGTCTCGTTCCGGGTCAAGATTTTCAAGCACACTCTGTAGATGCTTGTTTTGGGTATCCAGCATCTCGTTGGCAAGGCTTTCGCTGATGACACCTTGCTTAACGAGTGTTTCGCTCCATATGCGGCGCACCGTGGGATGTTTCTCAATTTTGCGATACATCACGGGCTGCGTAAAAGCAGGTTCATCGCCTTCATTATGACCATATCGGCGGTAACCGATTAAGTCGATTAAGAAGTCTTTGCGGAACTTGAGCATATAGGCAATCGCCAACCGGGCTACACCGACGCACGCCGCCGCATCATCCGCGTTGACATGCACCACCGGAATACGAAAGCCCTTTGCGAGTTCGCTGGCGTAAAGTGTGCTGCGCGAGTCAACCGGATTGGTTGTGAACCCCAACTGATTGTTCGCAATGATATGCATTGTGCCTCCCGTCCAATAGCCGGGAAGCTGATTCAAATTGAGCGTTTCCGCGACCACCCCTTGACCGGGAAATGCTGCATCACCATGAATGATAATCGGCAGCGTCACATTGGGGTTGAAACGCGGCGCTCCGCCGCCGCTCACATCGGTACCAGCAGCGCGTGCCATTCCTTGCACCACCGGATTCACGGCTTCCAAGTGACTCGGATTGGGAGCCATTGTCACGCATACGCTGTTTCCACCACTGCCTTCAAGCGCCCGTTCTGCTCCCATGTGATACTTTACATCACCCGTCCAGCCAAGATCATCGCGGAACTTGCCCTTGATCACCGGGTCTTTGAATTCCGCAAGTATTTGCGCGTAGGGTTTGCCGAGCGTATGCGCCAGCACGTTTAAGCGTCCACGATGCGCCATGCCGATCAAGATACTGGAAATTCCGCTGCGCGCCGCCGTGCCAATCATATGATCGAGCATCGGCACCATCATGTCCAAGCCTTCGATAGAAAAGCGGTGCTTGCCCGGAAAAATGCGATGAATGAAGTTTTCGAATGCTTCTACTTCGGTCAGCCGCTGGAGCAGCTCAATTTCATCAACAGGCATCACAGGCGGCAAAAATTGACCGCTTTCGGCGGCTTCGCGCAGCCATGCCCGTTCGGCGGGTTCGCGGATATGTGCCCAATCGTAGCCAATCGTTGATGTGTACACGCGCCGCAGTTCGGCAATTGCTTCGCGTGCGGTCACAGTCGTCCGGCTGATGGGTTCGCCGATCAAACTGGCAGGGAGTGCATTCAAATCCAAATCGGTGATGCTGTGAAACGCAGGATCAAGTGATGGGTCGCCAATCGGGGCGCTTCCAAGCGGATCAAGCTGTGCGGCAAGGTGCCCCCAACTGCGAATGGCTTCTGCATAGTTGGCTGCGCCGACGATTTTGTGTACCGCTGTGGTTGGTGTGGGCGGTTCAATTGGCGCGTCGTCGATTAGGGGGGGGCTGCTGTTGGCGAAGAATGCGCGGGTTTCCGAATCGACAGAAAGTGGATCGCGTAGATAACGTTCATACAGCTCATATACATAGGCGGCGTTCGCGCCGCTAAACTCGTTCCAAGTTGTCATGGGACATCCAAAAAGCGTTCAATAAACTTGTTTGTCCCTAACTATACCATTAACACAGGGCAAACCTGAACGCACTTGTTAAATGAGCCGTGAGAACTCTGTTCATATTACTCCGTCTTGAGCGCCGTCACCGTTAGCATACGTGCCGCACGCAGTGACGGATACAATCCCGCGATAACACCCACACTTGTCGCCAGCACCAAAGCGAAAACTGCCAGTTCCGGCGGGATAATCATCAACTGACCACCAATTTGTGTGGGGTCAAGCGGCAGGAACATCACGCCTCCCTGCTGCTGTGGTAGATTGGCAATGGCTTGGTTGACAAGGTTTTGCAGCCCATACGATAGAAGCACTCCCGCAGCCCCACCCGATAGTCCAACCAATCCCGCCTCAATTAAGAAGATGGTCAAAATGTCACGGTCAGTCGCGCCAATCGCCTTCATCAAACCAATTTCGCGTGTCCGTTCGAGGATTGCCATTGTCATCGTATTCGCCACACCGAACGCCGCGACAAGCAGCGCCACGCCCCCCACACCACCGAGGATCACGCGCATCGTCCCGAAGAAGTTGTTAAGGTCACGCAAAAAGTCTGCTGCTCCGCTGGCGTTGAATCCCATCTCGCGCAGTTCATCCGCAACTTGGGTTGTCACATTCCTGTCACTGGCGCGTACCAGCACCCAGTCATATGTAAAATTCTCAAAGTCGGTTTCTTGCCCCGTCGCAAATTCATTGAGTTCAATCACCCGCTGTACTGGCATGAGGATGTTGTACTCAAAGCTCGATCCGCGTGCAATCACGCCGCTGACCGTCAAATCGAATTCTTCCGGTTCGCCCCCCGATTGACTGTATACGCTCATTTCCAACGGCGTGTTCAGCAAATCGACAACGACAGGAGTCCATTCTTCAGCCGTCGCATCATAAAAGTTCTCGCCAATCAGCACTCCCACAAGCGCCTGATTTTCTCCGAGTGTCAGTTCGCCCCCTTCCAAGCGCACACCAAGATAGGGCAAAAATTGGGGATCAATTCCACTGATCGACCCGCCGCCGCGATAGTCATCTGCAATCAGTTCCGCCCATGAACGCAGTTCAACAATAGGCACAACTGCTTCTACACCTTCGATATTCCAAAACGTGCGAACTGTCGCCGGACTTAGCGTAGGAAGTTCTTCCGTCTGTTCGGGGTTTGGAGACCAACCCGGATATACGCGAATCTCCGTCAGCGATTGACTCTGCCCGATGCCGGTTTCTGCCACTGTTTGCAGCCCAATCGTCAGCGCAATCAGCAAAATCACCGCCGTCGTACCGACCAGCACCCCGCCCGCCGTCATGAACAGGCGGGCGCGGGCGCGCATCAAGTTATGGATCGCAAGGTTAGCAAGTTCGTTCAACATGACAGCACTTAGCCTCCCAACCCCAAAAAGCCAAGCAGCAGGCGACCTAGCAAATCATCTTCTGCGGGTTCTTCGTTTGGTACACCGGGATCAGGTGTAAATTCCGGTGGCGGCGTAAATTCTGGCAGCGGCGGTGCGGGTATCGCTGTTGTAGTGAATGTCACATCCAATGATTGTTCTGTGTTCAACTCGTCCCGATAGTAAATCGTGAACGTTACTCGCACATCACCTTCACCTTGCGGGATCAGCGACACTTCAACTAAAGTGTCGTCATCTTGCCGCAGCCGTTCGAGTTCAAACGTTGTCCCTTCGGGAATCTCTGCATTTTCAGTCGTGATCACTGCACGGGTGAGGTCAACTGCTGCTGTCCCATTGTTCACAATTTCAAGCGGGATCGGGAATGGTTCGCCAGCGTTAATCATTTCGGGCAAGGGGTTGGCAAGGCGCATCTGTAAGCGCGGCGGCGCGACGATCACAATGCTGGCTTGCAGATTGTCCTGTGCATAAGTGCCGTCAGCTTTGCGATAGCGAACTGTAATGGGGAGCGTATAGATGCCCGTCCGCACTGTGCCATTGATGATGAAATCCTGCTCGATAATCAGTGTTCCGTCGGCGGGAATATCCCCCGCGAGAATTGTGCTTCCCGACCCAATCGGCGCGAACACGCTGCTTGGCACGGTATCGCCGCCTGTGCCGCCGCCCGCGCCCGGTGTCGCCTGCGGATCGCTCGATCCCCCGCCCGTGACTGTCCCAAATGTGATTAACGCCCCCGGTGCAGCGGCTTCGCCCACATTTTTTATCGTCAGTGAAAAGGTGAAGCGTTCACCCGGTTGCAGTACATCCGCGCCCGTATCATATGATTCAAGCAGTAGAAGCGGCGTGACCGGATTAGCCACATAAATTGTTACGCGGCTCGTGATTTCGGCGCGTTCTTCGCCTTGCTCATAACTCAAGGTGATCGGCTGTGCTTGCGGACCGGGATCGGCTTCCGTGCTGACGATCATTGGGATTTCGATGCTTAACGTTTCGCCTGCTGGAATATCCGGCAGTGGGAACGTATCTCCTTGACCGCCCGCCAGCAGAATACCGCCTTCTCCCGCCACACGCAGCAGGGGACGACGCGCAGCGCCGTTGCCGGAATTTTCCACAACGACAATCAGTGTCATCGGCTGACCCGGCTCAACAGGATTCGGGCTGACAGTGTACGAGTCAATCGTCACCAGTGACGATTGCTCGATTGTTACTACATTCACGCTCAACACGGCGCTGCTGGTATACGTTTCGCCGCTAAAATCGCGGTATGCCATCGTGATTGGCACATTGTTGATTCCCGCTGTCGCCTCTGCTGACGCAATCACGGTCAGCGACACTTCAAAAATGCCGCCCGGCGCGATATTTGGGATTGTCGCGCTGGCTTGTCCGCTGGCAGGAGCGAAATTGCCTTCGCTCCCCAACGATACCGATACGCCTTCCGCCGCGCGGTTGCCCACATTGACGACCTCAAACCCTAAGGTGACTGTTCCGCCAGGTTCAGTTGTTGCAGGATCAGCGAAGAAATTCCGCACGATCAACGAAGGTTGACCTGGAATCGGAGTCGGGGGCAGCGGAGTTGGAAATGGAGTCGGCACTTCAAATGTTGGCAGCGGCTGCGGTGTAAACGGAGTTGGTGGGGTAGGCGGTGGTGGCGACACGTTGAGCAAGTTCGGTGATGTTGCCGTGCCATTCACGGGATCGCTCACTTCAATAGTGTATGTCCCCGGTGTAATACCCGCGGGAATCGTCGCGGTGAGCGCGTTGGCGTTGATGAATGTCGTTTGCAGCAGTCCCACACCGACTAATCGTACTGTAGTTGACTCGGTGAAGTTGCTCCCCAATACCGACAGCACATTCGCTTGCGCGTTTGTCACCTGTCCCGGTTCGGTGCTGTTCACGCTGATTTGCACAGGTGTGGGCGGGTCTTGTAAACCCGCTTGCGTGTGTGTAGGAGACGAAGTTATCGTATCTGTTGAGGTAACGGTAGGGCTGTCTTGCGCGCTCACACCCGCCGATGTGCCCCAAATGATCATGGCTACCATCGTAACTATAACCATGCCGTAGAAAAACACATGCAGTGTGAACTTGTACAATGTCGAGAATCTCATCTGTTTCACCGTGTTACATCTGAAGTTGGCTAGCGTGTGTCATTTTCGTTGACCGCGTTTGGCGGTGCTGAAGGCGCGGCATATGCCTCTTGCAGCGTATCATCAACGATGCGACCATCACGAATTTGAATTACCCGGTCTGCATAGCGTGCAACCCCCGCGTCGTGTGTGACGACGACGATGGTTTTTCCATGGTTCGTACACAGCCAACGCAAAAGCTCCATGACAATTTGACCCGTCTTGCTGTCGAGCGCCCCAGTGGGCTCATCTCCCATAATGATCGGCGGGTTATTAAACAGCGCGCGGGCGATAGCGACTCGCTGCTGCTGTCCACCGGAAAGCTGCGACGGACGATGATCAAGTCGATCTGCCATCGTCAATCCCGCCAGCAATCGCGCCGCGCGTGCTTCGCGTGCTTCGCGTGGCATTCCCACGAATACGCCCGGAAGAGCGACATTTTCAAGCGCGGTCAGCGTTGGCACCAGATAAAAACTCTGGAACACAAACCCAACTGTTCGACCCCGATACTGCGCCAGTTCGTCACTGGTCATCGCGTCCAACCGCCGCCCCGCCACTGTGATTTCACCCGTGTCTAGGCGATCAAGCCCGCCAAGCAGATACAACAGCGTACTTTTGCCCGATCCGCTGGGTCCCATGATGGCTACGAACTGACCTTTTGGAACGACTAGCGAGACATTTTTCAGCACGTGCAGTACTTGACCGCCCGTGTAAAAACTCTTGTTGATGAGCTGCCCATCAATAATGGAACGACCAGCCCCGTTTGTGCTTGTCATGTCATATCCTTGCGGATTTACATACCCGTGGGGACGATGGGTGCGCTGACAGCGCCCGTAATCACGGGAAGCACAATCGCGATAATCACCCACTGAAGCACGACCACTGCTGCCACCCAACTGCTGCCATTTAACGCATACCGCGCACCGGAATACAGCAGCACGACATTCCACAACCAAAACAGTGTCAAGCTGGAAAGCAGCGAGTAGATCACGTTCTGAACAAACGGTGTCAGCGCCTCAAATCCTGCCCACCTGTCAATGAGCGCGGATAATCCCATCGCTGTGCCGCGTTCGCCCCCCGCAGCGGCGTAAACCAACTGCACGACAATCATGAGTGCGAGCGGGATGCTTGCCCATACCGCGATCTGCAAGTTGCGCCCCAACTGCGGCGCTTTTCCTCGAAATAGCGACACTTGACTCAGCAGAAGGGCTTGAATGAACCATGCTAACAGCACGCTTCCTGCCGCGATCAAAGCGATGGTTGTGGTTTCACGTGTGTTAGGGCTTGACGATCCCCCCGTATCAGGAATGTTTACATCCGGCGGGATTCCGCCAGTGTCGAATCCCCCACCCGGTGCAACAATCACCCCGCCACCGCCGCCACCGCCGCCACCGCCACCGCCGCCCACGATGACACCCGGCGCAGGGGCAAAGCCCGGATCGCCACCAAATGCCGGATCAATCGGAACTTCTGTAACGGAAACGTCATCCGCACTCGCGGCTTCGTTTTCTCGCACTGCCCTGTAACCTACCACCACCAAAATTAGCAGCGCAGCAAGTACCCATTGGCGTGTGTTGGGAAACGTGCGGAAAAAGTATGCTGGCTGAAGCAAAACCGTGGTGAACTGATTGATGAATCCCCGCGGACGACGTGTGATGTATGTTTGAAAGCCGAAATCGTCGTCAGGTGGAGTGTTATTGGTCGTTGTTTCGGCGCGTGGCGCTGTCGTTGGAGGTAACTCCCTCGCCATTCTTGCCTCTCTATCATTGTGAAAACAGCTGTCGAAAATGGGTGTCACTTAGGTCATGCGGTTGGCTAGTGGTAGCCTCACTCATGATCGTTGATACGTGAGTATAGACGATCATGAGCGAGTTTTCGTTCCACTATACAGGGGAATCGAAATTGCAGAGCTATTCGATTGTTGTGAGTGTTCGGTACCCGCGATTGAAATAGATCAACGGGGAGGGTGTGGTTTCGTGTATTTCGGTGGCTTGTACTGCTCCCACAATTATCCAATGCGTGATGCCATCATGTACTGCCGCGATGGTACAGTCGAGATAGCCGATGGTATCCGTCAAAATTGGTGCGCCTGTTACCCCTGTTTTGATTGCTAGGCGGTTGAAGCGATCTTCGCCTTCTTCCAGTTTAACGCGCCCACCGAACAAGTCGGACAAATGTGCTTGCTGGTCATTCAAGATGTTTACTGCGAATGCGCGTGCTTCTAGGAGTACAGGAGCTGCGCTGGCTTCTTTGCTCACGCACACAACGATCTGCGCCGGATCAATCGACAGTGAGCTAAACGCGCTCACTGTCACACCGCCGCGGCGCTCATCAACTTGCGCCGTAACGATAGATACGCCGCTTGCCCAAAAGCGAAGTGTGTTACGCATAGCTTGAGGATCGACCGGGGACATCCTAAACTCTTTTCTGTTCAATGATTCTTGGGCGAAGTATAAATCAACGTCCCCAAAAGCGTAAAATGCTCCAAATACAAGAATCCGCACATTCGCATCGGCTTAATAAGTCTCGATGCCGCTTCTCACTATTGTGCCCATTTATGGGCAAATGGGACACAAATCCGCAAAAAATGTGTCACACGCCATTTTAGGCATCTTAACGCTTTGTTTTCGCTAGTGCATCTTCACTAATCGTTTCCCTTCATAAGTGTCACTCAAGTTGTGTAAACTGAACATATGTTCTGATACAATCAATGATGTTGACACAAAGTGTCACACATCTTCACTTACGCCCAAATGCGAAACAGGACATAAAGGACACACTTTATTCTTCTGCCGCATCGCCTTAATGCTTCAGTCCTCACGCCCCTAGCTGAACAGGTATGCACTCATGCGTGGAACAATATCCGCCAGTGTAGTTAACCCATCTGTGAAGTTTTCTTTGCCCAACCCAATCACCACCGTAGGAACGTCATTCTCGGTGTGCTTGGTATGGCTAATGTCTTCTAAGTTACCATGGTCGCTCGTTACTATAATCAACCCTTCTTCGTCGCGCCATGTGTCAAGCGTGCCTCGCATCACTTCATCGAAAAGCTCAAGTACCCGCACACCATCACTTATCGTCCCGCGATGACCGATTACGTCCGTCATCCAATGCGAAAAGAAAGAAAAGTGATAACGGCGTGACAGTTCAACCATCTTCACGCCGGCATCATAGGGAGAGTAGACAGGTGAGTCGGTGTACCCAAGTTCACTGCGCCAACCTTCCCCAGTCCAGTCAACTGCCAGCGCATCGCCTGTATAAATCGCCTTCTCATCAAACAAGGGCAGTCCCGCTTCAAACAATGCTTGCTGATAGCTTGAGCGAAGGCGTTTCCCACTGTTAATCGCATCATGGAAGCGCGGGGGATAAGCCTCAAGCAGCGCCGCTGACATTCCGCGTGCCGTCACCTGCTTGAAGAAATTGTCTTCTGCAAGTAGTGCGCGGATAGGCGGGTTAGGGCGCGGACCATAATGTTCGCCAATAAGCACAGGCACGGGACGACCTGTGAGGATCATCGCTTGACCGCTTGCGCTCTGCGGCTTGCCGGGAATTCCCACGCGCGGATCTGTCGGGATCAGAACAGCACGTTCGCTGACCTGTTTGCCAATCCCGCGCAGCCAGCGTTTCCCATTGGTCAGTGCAGTCAATGTGGGGGTATTGGCAGCGGCGAATGGGTTGTTCGCAGGATCATCGTCGCCAAGCCCGATGCCGTCGAGAAAGATGAGCAGGATATGTTTCATCGTGATTTGCTCGAAAGTTTACGGCTGCATGTATGAGAGAATGAACGGGTTAGTGCGGCGTTCTTCGCCGATGGTGGTTGAGTCGCCATGACCGCTAAGCACGGTAGTATCATCAGGAAGCGTAAGAAGCTGTTCAATAATGGATCGCATCAGTCTTTGGTAATTTCCACCGGGAAGGTCGGTGCGCCCAATGCCGCCTGCGAACAATGCATCGCCGCTGAACACCACTTTTTGCGCGGGCATATAGAATGCAATGTGTCCCGGCGCATGACCGGGTGTATAGAGTGTTTCAAGGTGGATTGCGCCAAGGTCTATCGACTCGCGTTCGTTTGTTAACAAGCGATCCGGTTCAGCAGGTTCAGGGAATTTCTGGTTGAAAAATCGCAGCCCTTGATCCGGCAGCCCACGCAGCATCGGTACGGCTTCTGCGTGGATATAGAATGGTGCATTCGTCAACGCTTTTATCGCTTTGCTGGCGAGGATATGATCGAAATGAGCATGGGTTGCTAATATCAGCTTTATAGTCCAGCCAGCGTCCTGCCCCATTTGATACAGCAGTTCCGCGCGGTCAACCGGGTCGATTAAGACGGCTTCGCGCGTTTCCGAATCCCCAATGAGGTATGCGTTCGTCGTAGCAATGCCAAGGGTTGTATAATGAATTTCAACGCTCATGGGGCATCCTTGTTGCGTGACTTTTTTATTAGACTCCGCAGCAAGCGCAGTTCTTCCATTTTTAGTACTGCTGCCGCGCCGATGAACCCCACCAATCCAACGAACACTTCTATGCCAAGAAGCACCCCAGTGAAGACACGACCCCGCCCAAACAAGTCAAGCGCGTTTAGCACCGAATCAACGATCAAGATCAATACCGCCATGACAATGCTGGCAATCACCGATTTGATAGTCGTCATAATTAGAGTGTTTTCGTTTAACCCGCGCCAGCGACGGCGAAGCACAAAAAGCAGAATCAGCATCTCGACGGTGAAGCCGATTGACTGCGCCAATGCTAACCCGCCTACATTACCAAAATCCGGGCGCAGACCAAGTGAAGGGAATTGCAGCGCAATCTGATTGTAGAAGCCCCGCGCTTCAACTTGCGCTACACCGCTCAAAACAAATGCCAAGCTGATATTTAGAATGGCATTTGCCAGCGAAGCCCATAAAGGCAGCATCGTGTCTTTGTCGGCGTAGAAGCTGCGCGCGGCGACTTCCACAACTGACTGAGTAACCAACCCAAGCGTGAAGAATTGGAGTGTGCTAAACACCAATGCGGTTGCGCTAGCATCGAACGCGCCGCCTTCGAGCAAACTGATTAATGGGCGACCAACGACGATTAAACCTACAGCCGATGGAATTGTAGTGATAAGGATAAAGCGGATGGAATTACTCATCGCATCGCGCTTACCTTTTACGTCACCAAGCGCGCTGAAAGCCGCAAGCGTGGGAAGAATAACCGTACCCATTGCTGTGCCAATTAGGGTTTCAGGAATTTGCATTAATCGCCATCCCCACGAAAGCGCGCTCACTGCACCTTCGCCTAAACGAGAGGCGATGCTGTTCATCACGATGAAACTGAAGCTGAATAGAAACAAGCCCGCGACCAAGGGAAGCATTAATCGGATGATACGCCACAATTCGGGGTCGCGTAAGCCCAGTTGTGGAAACCACTTCGCCTTGATGGTAAGCAAGCCGGGAAGTTGAATGGCAAGATGGAGCGCCGCGCCGATCACAGCACCATATGCGATCCCATACACACCGAATTGGCGTGTAAGAAAAATTACACCGAACAGAATCCCCGCATCAAACATGATAGGAGCAAGGGCGGGGAGCAGGAATCGATTGTGGCTCTGTAGAATACCCATCATGATTCCGCTGATTGAGAAAATCAGGGTGCTGATGAGCAGAATACGCATTAAGATGAATGTCTCAGCTTGTGCATCAGGCGTAAAACCCGGCGCGATCAAACTGCTGACTAGAATTGGCGCGAAAATGAACGCGAGCGAACTCACAATCAACGTGAGTAGGAAAACCGTGTTGATTACATGGCTGGCGGTGCGCCATGCTCCAGTGCGGTCCTCACGGGCGATGTAACCACTGAAAACAGGGATAAAGGCATTCGCTAGCGCACCACCCGCAATAAGCGTGAAAATCAATTCAGGGACGCTGTTCGCCGTAACAAACGCATCCCACTCGCGCCCCACGCCAAACACATCGGCAATGATCACGGTTTGTACAAGGCTGATGACTTTGGCAATTCCGAACGCCACCATCACAATCACGGTTGAGCGGGCAAGCTGTCCCACTTTGGGGACAACATGCGAGGCGGCTGCCGCGCTTTCGGCGGTTAGTATAGGTGTTGCTTCTGTCATGCCAGCAATCCTTAAGTCGTGACTTTATCGTTAGCTGTTCAACGAATCGAGTGCGATTTGGGCGGCTTCATAGCGTGTATTGTGAATGAGCGCCTGCTGGAATGACTGTGCTGCCGCTGTACGATCACCGCGTGCCATGTGAACTCGTCCCTGCCAGTAATAGGTTTCTTCAACATATTCCGCGCCATTGGTGAGATTGGCATTGACCAGCCCTTCCACATCGTCGTAGCGACCAACGTTGAAATACGCCTCGAATGGTCCATGCTGATACCACAGCATACGGAAGGGGAGCTGTCCAGTCGCGCGGGCACGATCATATGCGCCTGCCGCCGACTCGTAATCGCCTAGACGGGTATACGCTGTTCCTAAGTTGAACCATGCAAAGCTGTTACGCGGGTCTTGACGTGCTTCTTGCTGCGCGGTTTCGAGCGCGCGTTCTGCCGCACCCTCTGGAGTCGCTAAATCGCCAAGAATTTGCGCTACAGTGTTTTCGCGCTCACGCTCATACAGCACGATGAACACGCGATTGAATGCCTGCCAATTCGTATCAAATTCTTGATATGGCACAACCAAGCCCGCGCCACCTTCGCCGGTGCCAATATAGCTGTCGTAAACGTAGAACGCGCCTAAGCCATCATCGTAGCCGACCACGGTATGATAATGACCAAGAAAGTCACTACCTTCCGGGTAGTAAGCTGTTTCGATGATGACGGGGAATTCTTGGGCAATCAACTGTTTGATTACTTCCATGTCGCCGCCGATGCGGGTAAGCGCGCGCACGCCAGTCTGTGTATTCACGAACTCGACCAATTCGGATGGATTGACGTTTTTGTCTTCACGATTGGGCTTTAAGAAGCTGGCAGCATAGTCCTGCGACTCGCGCCAACCGTAGCGGCTCAGTGCCATCGTAATATTGGCGGGTCCGCAGTTGTTCCATCCTTGCTGCACATGAGTAAAGCCAAAAATGCGAGCGGAAGCAGGGCGTGCAAGGCTGGCAGGTGAAGGCTGCACTGATGCGCTGTCCGTGAGCGGTGCGGAGGTAGCCAAAGGTGTCTGCGGTGTATTGGTTAGTGTGGCAGTTGCTTCTACAGGGATGGACGTATGAGTAGGCGTAACCTCTGTAGTCGATGTATTTGTTGGCGCTGCCACAATGACTTGGGTGGAATTGTTCTGGTTAGCTTCAAGGGTGATCTCAGCGGGTGCTTCGATATTTTCAGTCGAGGCAGGTTCCGGGGTTTCAGTGGTTTCGCTCGTCAAACCAAGCAGTTCGTCAATGGAAGGACCTTCACTGTTGATTGCTACGGTTGGCACCACACCGCCAACAGGGGTAGGAGGCAAGAACGCGCGAAGCGCAGGGATTTGCGTGATCAATTCCGCTTGATAGCGCGGGGGTAAAATGTTCTGGTAGGCAAACACGACTGCCAGAGTGCCGCCGATACCGACGATTAGCCAAAATACCACCAAGAGAACGGGAAGAATGCGTGGCAATCGGCGGCGAAAAATCACCGCGCCTAAAAAGCTGCTGACAACCAATACGATCAACCCTAAACCCACATAGGGCACGAGCGAACTCAAGCGCTCGCTCGATGTATATGCGATTACAGCGAGTGCGCCAACAACGAACAGTGCAAATACCACCAGCAGTCCGAAAAACAAGAAGGGAGGAGGCGCAGACAACCCTTCATCACGTGCATACGTATTTTGTTTCATCGTCTATTCGTCTCTGACCTCAAGCTTGCGGCATTATAGCATAATCGGCAGGGGGTATATGGATGCACAACCGACTGCTTCCCAACGAAATCTTTTGGCTATCGCGATCTGTTAGAATGAGTGCGTATGTGTGATTGTGAAATCAATGATGGAGATACAGCTCAAATGCCAGAACTTCACAGCAACCGCTGGAATGTAGAACTTCACAGCCATACGGTTTGGTCGAAAGATTGTGTGGTGTCATTTGAGACCGTCATCGACTTGTGCCGACAGCGTGGAATCGACAAAATTGCTATTACTGACCACAACACAGCCGACGGAGCATTGGCGATGCAAAAACTCGCGCCCGATTTGGTCATTGTTGGTGAAGAAATCATGACCAATCAAGGTGAACTGCTTGGTTACTTCATGACAGAGAGTATTCCACCGGGGCTGACACCCCAAGAAACAATTCGTCGTCTGCGCGATCAAGGGGCGGTGATTAGTGTGTCGCATCCATTTGATCGACTGCGTAAGGGAGCATGGGATGTGACCAATCTGCTCCAAATCATCGATCAAGTAGATGCAATTGAGACATTCAATTCCCGGTGCATGTTTGCGGAGGATAACGCGAAAGCGGCGGTATTTGCACAGCAGAATCAGTTGATTGGTACAGCGGGGTCGGACGCGCACAGTCGCGCAGAATACGGTATGGCGTTGATGCGGCTGCAACCTTTTGATGGTGCATCTGATTTTCTTGCAGCACTTCAGGCAGCTCAAGGAGAAAGTATCGAGCGATTGAGCAGTTGGTTGGTTCATGTCCACAGCAAAACAGCGAAATGGTTAAAAAAACTTGGGCTGCACGCGCGTTTGTGGGAAGGTGGCTAGTTATCAAACTGGCGTAGAATGCTGCCCGCCGCGTCGAGTGCTGTGCCACCAATATCTGCTGCTAAACCGGGATCAGCACTGTCTTCAAGAACAACCGCGACTGCTGCGCCATTCGCGCCTCCTAGTGTGGCAAAGCCGATAAACCATGAGAGCGAACCTTCGCCAGAATAGGCGAGCGCCGCGTGACCGCCAATGTCAATGTTGGGGCGACCCGCATTTTGCGCTGCGCCTATGGCAACCGTTTCGCGCATGAGGTCTTGTATCTGCCGTGCAGTCGAGTCCGTCATGAAAGGGATAGTAGGTAGATTTACTGTGACTGGCTGCCACTCAATTTCATTGGGCGGACGCACAGCGCGCAGCATATTTGGTTGTGGTGAGTTGCCATCATTGACGATAGCGGCAGCAATCATCGCCATGTTCATCGCACTTACGGTGAGTTCACCCTGTCCTAAGATATTTTCGTAGGCATTTTCGTCTGTAAGTGAGAATCTGTTTGGTGCGGGAATTAGCGCATCATCAACGAGCGGGGGAGGCGCTGCAAACCCGTCAATCGTAAATGTTGATTCCAAACGGAAGGTATCAAACACAGCTTGGATTGTTTCCGCGCCCAGTGAATCTGAGAGTGCGGCGAATGGTGCGGGACATGCCAACGCATACGCTTCGCGGAATGTAAGGTCGATCTCTGGTAGGCGCACAGCACAAGACAGCTCAAGTCCGTTTAGATGGATATTGGCGGTTGCATTCTCAATCGGCTCATTAATCGCCCTATTTGTCAGCAGCGCTGCCGCCATTAATGGTGTTTGCAGTATTCCGCCCGGTTGATACCTGCCTTGTAAGGCACGGTCAAACAGCGGTGCATTCGGGTCGGCTGCAAGATTATCCCAATTGAGATCAAGTGTATTAGGGTCAAATGTTGGCGCACTTACGATTGCCAACACATCACCTGACGGTATGCTGAGTACAATCACAGCGCCGCGCTGACCACGGAAGGCGTGCTCGACCTGTGTTTGTACATCCATCGCTAACGTGAGCTGAATGTCTGATCCTATGCGTGGGCGATGTAAAACCTGATTAGTTAAGGCTTCTGTGAGTGTGTGCGAGAGATTTTCACCCGTGAGGAACGAATCATATGCAGCTTCTACCCCCCGTGCCCCGTAAGTGAAACTAAAGTAGCCCAATGCCCCGTAAGCTGCTGGTCGAAGATATAATCGCCGTATCGAACCATCATCTTGTACAAAAGAACGTACAAGCACCTGATTACTGCGGTCAAAAATTGTGCCGCGCCGGGTAGTCGCCATTTCAATAACACGTCGAGGGTTATCGTCGCGCAGTAGGATTGTGTTTGCGCCTGTAATTGCCCAATACGCCGCCGCACCTGTCACGCAGATAAAGCCTATGAGCAAGCCCATCAGCAACCGGTTGATTTCGCGCCCAAACGGCATCAGTTTTCCCCTGCCGACAAGCGCAGCAGCAGACCCATAATCGCAAACGAAACTAAGAGAGAACTTCCACCGTAACTGAAAAATGGGAGTGTTACCCCGGTAAGAGGGATAATCTTGAGTACACCACCCATGATTAGTAGACTTTGAATAGCGATTACACTGGATAAACCAACAGCAAGCAGCGTGTTGAACGGTTTGCCGCGCTGGCGGATTGCGATACGCATTCCCCTCATAGCGAAGACACTGTGCGCGGCGATAACAAGGATCACACCAAGCAAGCCCCATTCCTCTGCAAGCGCGGCAAATGCAAAGTCTGAATGGGCAACAGGGATGAATTCAGGAGCGCCCTGACCTATTCCTTGTCCAAACACTCCACCCGCACCAAATGCCATCAAGCTTTGCACAATTTGATAGGCACGGTTTGCGGGGTTTTCGCCCTGCCAAGGATTGAGCCATATATCAACGCGCAGCCGAACCACATCGAAGAAGCAGTACGCAGCGATACCAGCGAGAATGACGAGGACAAATCCGCTAAAGAGCAGGGGGGTGTAGCCGCTTGCGATGTACAGCAGAACGAGAAACACCATGAAAAATAAGATCGCTGTTCCAAGATCGCGCTGCCAGATTAGAACAATGATGCTCAAGCCCCACATGAGCAAAACTGGACCCACGATACGTGGTGACAACGATATCCGTTTCTTCTCAATGTCGATACCTTCTGCACGCAGCGCGGGGTATTGTTCAGCGAGATAACTTGCAAGAAAGACAACCAACACGATTTTGAGGGCTTCAGAGGGTTGGATGAAGATAGAGCCTATGCCAAGCCACAACTGCGGTGCGCCTAGTGTCCCTTCAGGATCAGATGGATTTGTGCCAATAAAGATTGTGATGGTGAGCACAATCAATCCACCAAACAGCAGCGTATAGCGATAGGCGCGCATGAGACGAATTACGGCAGGAGTCCACGAGATTACAATCATGGCAAGTGTTGATACGAGCAGCCAAACAACTTGGCGCGCGGCAAAAAGCGGTGTAAGTCGCTCGATGAGCAGCAGTCCCCAACCTGACATAAACATGGCAAGCGGAAAAATCATTGGGTCGCGCGTGGGAAGCCGGCTGTTAAGCAGCATATGTCCCACGATAGCACAAATAACCCACACACCAAAGTTGGTCCACGTTGACCAACCACCTCGCGTAATCGTCAAAGCAAGCGAATTCACCAGCATAAACAAGCCAGCAACTACAAGTAAGGCACGTTCTGTGCTGTGCTTGTGAGCAAACGCATTTACGCTCTCAAGTGTCACTTGTGGAGAGCGCGCTAGCGGCGGAGTGGGGTTGACAGATTGCATGATCACAAACACTTTGCTTGGACTAATTAGCTTCCCATCACGCGCCCTACAATTGGGCGCAAGCGAGATAACATATCCGCAGGGATTTTTGAGCGGTCAGTCATGACAGCACTGTCGAGTACACGGTGACATTCGCAGGTGTGCGTTTCATCTAAATTCTGCACGGTATCTGCCACTGCTTTCTGCGCGATCTCAAGATTGTCATGCATGGTTTGGACAACCATTTCAACTGTCACGGGGGCTTCGCTGACATGCCAAACATCGTAGTCCGTAACGTGAGACATGGTGGCATAGGCGATCTCTGCTTCGCGCGCTAGGAATGCTTCAGGGCTTGTAGTCATCCCGATGATACTGCATCCCCATTGACGAAACATATGGCTCTCGCCTCGTGTGCTGAAGCGCGGTCCTTCAATGGTGATGTAGGTGCCGCCTTCATGGACGATCCCGCCGACTCGACGCACTGATTCAGCAATTAATCGGTTGAGATCGGCGCAGAAGGGATCGGCAACTGAAATGTGTCCCACCATCCCTGTATCAAAGAATGTGCGACCCCGATCCGCCTTCGTAAAGTCGATCAACTGGTCGGGCAGAATGATGTGACCGGGCGCATAATCTTCACGAAGCGAGCCGCAAGCATTGACCGCGATAATGTGGCGCACACCAAGCATTTTGAGCGCGCAGATATTCGCACGATATGGAACAGTCGATGGGGTGAACACGTGCCCGATGCCATGTCGCGGCAAGAATGCAACGCGTTTGCCGCGCAGTGTACCAATCATGATTGGGGCGCTTGGCTTCCCAAATGGAGTTTCAACTTCGATGGAATGCAGATCAGTAAGTTCGGGAAAATTATACAATCCAGAACCGCCAATTACACCGATGCTAACACTTTCGAGATTCGTCATTGGTTCCTCTCGTATGAACCGATATACAAAGTGATTTTTAATGTTCCAACTCGATCTTGAATCGCATACGACCAATACCAATAATATCGCCATCCGTGACGATAACGGTTTCAGTAACGGGAATATTATTGAGGGTTGTTCCGTTGCGGCTTTGACGGTCTTCGAGCCACCACATTCCGCTGCGTAGGGCAAGTAGGGCATGTTCGCCGCTGGCAAAAGTGTCATCAATGAGGATGGTATTTGTGGGAGATCGCCCAATACTGGTGAGTGGAAGCAATGGGTAGGTAGTCATCGATGGCGTGTACACGCCATCGATTTCTTGCAAGAGCACCAAACGACCATAAGTACGGCGGGCTGCCTCAAGCTGCGTTGTGGCACTTCGGTAATCGCGCCACATAACGATGATGAGCGCTGCTAACATAGCGATGAGCAGCAGCCCGGATGCCAATCGTAGGAGAAAGAGAGCAAACTCATTTGTCCCAACAGTCACGCTGACCATCCTTCGCGCCGTTTTCCGTCAAGAGTCAAGAGTGATAACGGCATTAGTCTGCCCGTCGCCAAGGGGATCATCTTCCAAGTATACGATCTGCGTTTTGCCAATACGGATTACGTCCCCAGATTGCAATCTGTGTTCGCGAACGATTACATCGTTGACTCGCGTGCCACTTTGACTGTTGGTGTCAAACAATGTGTAATGCCCGAAACGTAGGCGAAGCTGAATATGATGGCGCGAAACAAATAAATCATCGAGTACGAGATCGTTGTCTCGACTGCGCCCGATATTGAGGATAGGTTTTTCAAGTGATATGACGCGCTCGCCATTAAGGATAATCTGTGGATTACGCGGTGCAGTGATGACATCGTTTGTTGGTAGTCGTGGCTCAATTTTATCCATGACCGCTGTATTATTTTGTCCCGTATCGAGATGGAAAGCATTAATCGTGAGTTCGGTTGGCGCAAGCAGCGGATCGCCAACAAGGTCGATCAACGGGATATTGCGAAGGCGACAATCTGCATAGTTTGCCAATTCAATCATGTGTTGGCTTAAAATATGTGCCAAGGCGGGTTGTCGCGCGAGGAGTTGATCGCGAACAGTGGTATTCAGGTGAATGACATAGTGATCTGGGGCGAACGGACGCACATCGCCATCCGTTCCTAGTTGAAGGCTGTCTTCCATCGCACGAGACAGCCGCAGAGCGATGTCTTGTGGGCGCACCGACTTGCCGAAGAATTGGGCAAATGCCCCTTCTATCAGTCGTTCTAGCTGCGCTTCTAAACGCGAAATTTGCTCATTCATGCGGCGGATTATAGCCTCATCGATACACAGTCACAATGGCGATGCGTAGTGCGCCGGATGTGCGTAGGGTTTCCGACGTGCAGCCATCACAGTCTAGATCATAAATCAAAAGCGCGGCATGAAACCGTAGACTCATGCCGCGCCTTCTTTTTGAATGACCTGTCGAAACGCCCGTTATGCCGTATTAGGCACGTGGAATGAACCGCGGTTCACTGGGGACATTGTCCAGCCAGATATCGAACAGTTCAATACTGGTGCCTTCCGCATCGCGGAGACCTTCGATATAGGTTTCAAATTCCGCGTCGCGCTCGGCTTCGATTTGGGGTTCGGTTGCTTCGCGTTCTTCACGGGCGCGCACTTGGATAATGTGATAACCAAACTGCGTTTGCACAGGCCCAACAATCGCGCCGATTTCGGCGTTACGGACGGCTTCCGCAAACTCATCAACGTAACCGCCAACAGGACCCCAACCTAGCTCACCGCCTTGCTCACCCGAACCCGTGTCAGTGGAAAGCGAACGGGCAAGGTCAGCAAATGAGTCGCCGTTGTTGAGTGCGGCAATCACATCCTGCGCCTGAGCTTCAGTTTCGACCAAAATGTGGCGCACGTTCGCATACAGGGTCGTCGTGGTGGGTTCACCCAAGACCGAATCTTTTACCGCTTCCCGCAGCGCCAGCATTTCGAAGTAGGCGTTAATTTCAGCATCGCCAATACCGGCGGCGCGGCGCACATACCCAAAATAGTCATCACGGTTTTGTGTGAAGGTTTGCGCCCGCTGTGTAGCATCCGGCGTATTAGTCGGGGTGCTGGTTGCTTCGGGCGTTAGCGTTGCGGTAGGGGTGACATCTGGTGTGGGGGTGTTCGTTGGAGATGGCGATGGCGTGGGCGATACGAACGGAGTTGGCGTAATCGTCGCTGTCGGTGTCGCAGTTGGTTCGCTGACGGCAGCATCGGGGTCATAGTCAAAGAACTTGTAGATTTGCGCCTGAACATCGTCTTGAGAAACAGTAATTCCAAGCGCTTGTGCTTGTTGGCGAATCAGAACATCATCGACCATTTCATTGAGTACACGATTACCCAACTGGTCGGATGCCGCTGGCTGAATTTCGCTCCAGCGCAGATCAGGGTTTTGGGTAATGTAGTTGCTGATTTCCTCATCACCAAGACCAAACGCGCGAAGCTGCGCGACTTCGCTGTTAATGCGTTCATTGATCAGCGCGCGTTCAAGACGAACACGGGTACGGAACTCCCCAACCGTGATCGTTTCCCCGTTGACGTTGGCGACCACTTGATTGGGGGTAATCACTTGATCAACGAGCAGGGAAATTCCAAGGATGAGGACGACAAACGCTGCCAGCACGCCCACGCCAATCATCAGGTAACGCTGAATGATGGCTTCGCGTTCGTGCTTGGTGCGATACTCGTTCAACAGGCGAGGCTGCAAGCGACCACGTAGAGACTTTGTCTCTGGCGTGTTCGGTTGGTTCGCCGGTTTGGATTGACCCGATTTGGGCACTCCAGTGGTTTGGCTTCGCTTGCTCATAGGCTTGTCGCAGCGTCCGTTGGTTTAGTCTGTCAGGCTAATGAAGGGCAGCAGCGCCAAGTGGCGGGCGCGCTTGATTTCGCGTGCCAGTTCACGCTGGCAGCGGGCGCAGTTACCAGTCTGGCGGCGCGGCTTGATTTTGCCAGTTTCGGTAATGTAGCGCTTTAGGGTGTCGATGTCCTTGTAGTCAAAGCACTTACCCTTGGGGCAGTAGGCTTGGCGAACACGACTGCGCCCTCCTTGGTAGCTGCGGCGTTCACCGCGACCTTCACGGTCACGACGGTCTCCACCACGTTCTTCTTGATCATCAGCGGCGGGCTGATTGTCTCTTGGCATGTCGCTCACTGGTTTATCTCCGTATCAGGTAGTGAATGTTATCGAAAGTCAAAAGCTCTTTGGCACTGCTGAATGAACGGCGGTACTCAAAATGCGTAATCGCCGTTATCGGATTCCTCATCGTTGACGTAATCGAAGTCGTTCTGATGGGGGCGGCGGTCACCGAGCAAGATCATCTCATTGGCGACCAATTCGGTACGGAAATGTTTCTTCCCGTTTTCGTCTTCCCATCCGCGAGTTTGCAAGCGTCCTTCAACATACACCTGCTGGCTTTTGGTTAGGTGCGCCTTGCAGATTTCTGCAAGATTTCCCCACGCGACGACGTTAAACCATTCGGTTTCTTCGCGGCGTTCACCTTCAGCAGAGATCCACGTCCGACTAGTGGCGACACTGAAACTCGTTACAGGTCGTCCACTGGGGGTATAGCGCATCTCCGGCTCACGTCCGACATAACCAATAATGATGACTTTATTTAAACCCCGTCCCATGGATGCACAACTTCCCGGTGAGAATAATCCCACTTCAAGCACAGGTCGAAAGGACGCTCTAGCGTGGTTTAGCGCCTAGTCTTCCTTGCGAACGATAAGGTAACGCAAAATGAAGGGTGACAGATTGAGATTGCGTTCTAGTTCTGTCAGCGAGCGCGGTTCGATGTCGGCGTGAAGAAAAGTGTAGAAGCCTTCACGCTGCTTTTCGATTTCGTAAGCCAATTTGCGACGACCCCAACGGTCAATCTTGGTGACTTGTCCATCACTATTCGCTTCAATCCAACCGCGCACCTGTTCAATAGTGGTGTTGATCTGCGCTTCGTCAGCGGAGTCGAGGCGTACTACAATGCCCACTTCATATGGTCTTTTCATCGGGTGAATATTCTCCTTTCCCCGGGTTTGCCCTGCGGTGTGCCAAACAATTAGAGGGTTGCACGATGCAGAGCGGAAAGTACAACGAAGTACTTATTTTGCTGCCCATGCGCGATACAGGCATGGGTCAAAATGCGTGTTACATCCTAGCCGAAAGATGCGTGATTATCAACGGTTAAGTTGCAGGGGAGGATTAGAGGGGAGAAGCATTAAGCAGTGGGTATGGAAGAATAAATTGTGTCCTTTATGTCCCGATTTGGAAAGCTCATGAGGGAAGGGGTGTGACACCATGATTGATTATATTGGAACATATGTGCTAATTGAACAAGCGAGTTGGACTGCTTGAGTAAAGGCAGTTGGGCAAAAGATACGAGTATTGAGTTGAAGCATTAAGATGGGAAATTGAGGTGTGACACATTTTATGTCCTATATGTCACATCATAGATGATTTATGGGTGGTTTTGCAGACATGCTTTTAAGGAGGGAGAGGAGATTGCACATTGAGCGCAGATGACGCGGATTCACCCGTTTCGATGGCAAGGCGCGAACTTGTGAGACACAGCGCGACAACAATCCAAAACAGCGTGATGGCGGCGTGGAAATCGAGGCGGAAGAAATAGAGATCCGCCGCAGAGTTAATCAACCCCGCGATGAGAGCGGCATGATAGCCCAAGTGAATCGAACGGAGATCGGGATTATGCCGCGCGTACTTCCATGCACGTCTGCCGTAGACAAACGTGCCAATGATGACGGATGCGAAAATGCCCACCCCAACTAAGCCGATCTGGTTCGCCATAATCAGATACATGCTGGCAACGTCAGTATAGAGGTCGATAGAGGGCGTGCCCGTGAAGCCCACGCCGCTAATAGGGTACTGCTGGATGAGTTCAAGTGCATCGCCGTATTCACCAATACGCATTTGTGTAGCGAGATCGCTGGCAGTAAAAGCATCGAGGAATCGAAGCACATATTCCTGCGTTTGGGGCAGCAGCAGAATGATGACCACGCCAAAGGCGATAAACGTTTGAAAACGTCGATAACCTTTGAATAGGCTGATGAAGAACAGCCCGATTCCGAAGGCAAGGGCGGACGCGCGCGAAAACGATAGCAGCAGGGCGATGACCACTGTGCCAAGCACACCCCACGAAATCCAACGTGAACGGAGTACGGGTTTGCGGGCAAAAACTTGCGGCGCAACCATCAAGGCGCTGACGACCAGAAAGCCGCCAAGCGCGTTGGGGTCCACCCATGTCCCGATGGCGCGTTCAGACAAATTCGGATTGTCTTCGATGTAGCGGATCACGCCGCCATTGGGGTATCCGAAGCGCGCCAAACGAACGAGTGTGCGCTCGGCTGTAGTATCCGGCATGACCCAAAGGACGATGGCGATCAACGCTTGTGTACCCACGGCGACCATGACAACCAGCACTAAACGGCGAAGCAGTTTGGGATCGCTAAGAAGATCGACCAGAATGAACGTCATGGCGATGGAGAGCAGCGTTTCGGCAAACTGCCGGGCGGTGGTGGATGTGGGCATGGCATACTGCAAGCCAAGCAGAAAACTAAGGATTAACCAACCGATGTACAGCCCGATGAGGGCATGAACAGGTGTGAATTTGAGTTTTCGGCGCTGCCCGGTCATCCAACCGCTGATATAGACGACAAGGAATGCGCCCATCGCTGCATCCATGAATGTGGGTGTGAATCCAAGCCGAAATGGAAGTGTTCCGAAGGGCAAGAGTGCCATCACCGCGATGATGCCATAGAGCGCAACATGGACGTTGGTGATGATGTATAAGCCGACGAGAACGCCGAAGATCACACCGACACCGAACAGCGGGTCCAGCACGGCAATCAACAGACCGACTATGCCGCCAACGATGCCGACAACCGCGCCAATCAATAAGGCGTAAGCGCGGCGATTGAGTCCGGCGATCCAGTTTTGGAGTTCGTTACTCGTTTGTGTTGGCTGGAAATTGGTTGATTGCATAGACGGTTGAGTCCTTGTCAGTAAATCCGAACCCCACCCCCAACCCTTCCCCGAATTCAGGGAGGGGAGTCAGGTTCGCCATGGTTAATGGCATTCGGAAGATGGGGCGATGTGTCGCGCTCGTGCAAACGGTATCATTCGTTTAAGTGCGTCGGCGCAAAACAACAAAAATGGCTACCGCCACGAGAACGGATACGGTCATGATGCTCAAGACCGCGCCGATGCGATAGGTGAGAGGATTATAAACCAGTTCGACGGTGGAATCCCCCCGCGGAATGACGAGTGCGCTTAAACCGCCGTATGCGCGCATGATTTCGGTGGGCTGACCGTTCACGGTGGCGCTCCAGCCGGGATAATGCACAAGTGAAACGGACAAAATCGCAACAGATTCGGCAGCGGCTTCGATGACAATGCGCTCCGGCTCGAATACGGTGATGTGGGCGGGCGCGGGTGCGGTTTCGCTCTGCTGCACATTCGGATCACGGTCAAGGATTACCAGATTGCGAATTTCAAAACCAAGATCGGCAATCATGCGGTATGCCGTCGCGTCGTCGGGCGCGGGCAGATAACGATACTGGATGAGCGCAAATGGGCGCGGATTTTCCAAGCGATGGACATTGACCTCGCCAAACACGTCTGATCCGCTGTCGATAATGACACTGGGGATGGTGAGTTCGTTCCAATCGGTGAAGACATAGCGCACGGCGAACAATTCCCAGCGGAGTTCCGTAGGGAGCGCGGTTTCGCCATCGCCTTCGATGAGTGTCCACGCGCTGTTGAGAAATAATGGGCTGATGCCACGAATATCGGCAATTTGATAAAGCGATCCGTAATTGGCGGTCAAACCACGCGAACCATCGACGCGGAAAGCGAGATCGGGATCGGCACGGACTTGATCCAACAGCGGCGGCGGGGTCATGGAGATTTGCTGTGATGCAGGGATGGGATCGTAAGTAGAAGGCGCGTCCATACTGACAGTAAAGAGTTCAAAGGCGAGGACAAGCGCGAGAATCCACAGCAAATTGGGTTGATTTCGCATCAAGAGGGCGGGAAGGACAATCGAAATAACCCCGATGGTCATGACCGAAAACGCGATGGGCGAGATCACCGCACTGTATGCACTTGAATTGCCAAGCCATGAGACAAAGATCAAGGCGGCGATGACGAGAGTGGCAGTGAAAATACGATTAAGCCAAACGCGAACCCGAAGCGCAGAGGCGTAATCGCGGGCGGCATCCCATGTCCACAGATGTGCTGCACCCAAACCCGCGAGGATAGCAAGGCTGTTCATGACGAGGAAGGCGGCGCGTTCTTGCCCGCGAAAGAAGCGTAAACCGGGAACGAGGTTATAAAGTGCGGGAAAAACGGGACTGTTTGCGCCAAAACTCCACAGCAGCGCGACGAGCGCGACAATGCCCCAAAAGCGTGTTTGATCGAGTTTGCGAGAGAGCGCGATCAACGCGAGGACTAATCCCGTGAAGCCAATAAACAAGGGTGAATAGAGGCTGACAATGGACGGAAAGATGAATTGAACAATGTCTTGAATCGGGAAGCCGTTGGCTTTCGCGTCGTAGCCAAAGCCGCTTCGTGTGGTGTAGGTGAGATATTCGATACCGGGGATAAGTTGGACAGCAGATAGTCCCGCGCCGATAATGCCGAATATTGCCGCGCCGATGATCCAATGGGTGAATGCCCATTTGCGGATGTAAACGAAGTATCCCCAATATGCCACTAGCAGATAGGTGATAAAGAAGCTGGTCTGCGGATGCCCCGCCAGCCATGACAATCCAAGCGCCGCACCTGTGAGCATCAACCGCGCGGGACGGAATTTGTCGCGTGTGGCTTCGAGGATGCCGAGCAGGGCAAGGGGTGTCCAAATCGCGGCTTCGAGTAAGGCGAGTTGAAGGGCGGGGTATCCGGCTGTAAAGCCGCTGTAACCTGTGATGACGGCGGCAACGAACGCGCCGAAAATGCTGCCGGGATGCTTGATAGTCAAACGGCGGATGAAAGCGTACATGAACAGCGTATACGCGAGGACATGCGCGGTCATTTCGAGTTCAAGCGCGTGGTATGTCCAGCCGCCGCTGAGGTTGGCAAGCGCAATGGTGATCAAGCGCGGGGGGTAAAAGACAGCGGCTTGGGTATCCGCGATGAAGGGTAAGCCGCCGTTGTTGTAGGGATTCCAGAGCGGAATTTCGCCTTCGGCAAAGCGGGCGTATTGATAGCCCGCGAAGGCGATAAACTGCCCGGAAAAATCGCCCTGTTTGAGCGATGCTTGATCCGCTTGAACAGGTGTGAACAAGCGCCAGAAAAAGAGAAGCCACAGCGCGATCAGCGCGATGATGGCGATGAAATCGGGCGAAAGACGGCGACGGATCATGGAGTCGTCTCACTTTCAGCGGGCAGAACGCGCACACGGGAAAGGTAAGCATAATCGTTCGCCATGCCGCCATCGGCGGTGACGACGCGCAAACGGTCAAAGCGGTCATCGCGCTGGATATACATGCCGATTTCGAGTTCGTAGATGCCCGGCGGGGTGGATGCGTTGACTGTGAATGTGTGCGTGTCGGTGATGATTGCGCTATCTCCCCATGTTGAAGTAGGGATTGTCCAAGCGGCAGGCTGCGCGTCTGATCCACCGTAGATGGTGAGCGTGGCGGGATCGATGATGTGAACGAATACGACGTAATCATCGGGGATGGGGTTGATACGCCGCCAGTAAAGCGTGACATCGAGCGAATTTCCCGCTGATGGAGTGAGATCGCTGATTTCATAGCCGATGAGTTCGGCAAGATTGGCGAAATTAATGTTGATGGGGTTGGGGATGTTATCGGTGGATGCGCGTGGGAGTAATTCCACAGTGCCGACGCGAAGTGTTTCGTCACCTGCCCCTATGAGAGTCATGCGTTCGCCAGTAGAGAGATGATACCAACCGATGACGACATCGAGAGTCATGGGGGCGTAGGCGGCGGGCGGAACCCATACGGAAACCGTATCGTGCCATGTGTAATCGGCAGGGAGATCGGTGGTGGCAAGCGAACCTGTACCGGGATAAATGTCGCGCTGGCTGATAATCACGCCGTCAGGGGTGACCAAATGGACGAACAAGCTCCAATCGCGGGTAACGGGTTCATCGACGCGCCAATCGAGGCGAAGATGGACATATTCTTCGGGGCGGACTTGTTCGGTGATGAGTGTGCCACAGAGGAGTTCAAGCCCACGAACTGCACGCGGTTCGGCGATGCTTGTTTCTTCAGCAAATGTTCGCGATTCTGATTCACAGGTGAGAACAGAAGTATCGGGCAGCCCATAAGCAGGCGCGATGGTGTTGAATGGCGCTGCGGTGGCGACAATAGCGAATGTCGCACAGATAAGTGTGAGGACGGGGACGTGGGTGATGCGCGGCAGCCACCACGTTAAGCCAACGGCAAGCCAAATTGATAAAGACGAAAGTGCGCCGAAGATCAAACGCCCTTGTGAGGCGGGAGTTTCGGCTGTCCAGCGGAGATAAGATACGAAGGTAACAATGATCCAGATCAAGGTGACGGCGGGGGGCAGCCATTGATGGAGAGTCCATCGGTGGCGAATGAGCGTGTAGAGAATGAACGCGCCTGTGCCGACTAAACCGATCAAGCCGATGAAATTGAACAGGACGTAAATTGCATCGGGTAGAGGGACATTCACGCCGCCGAAAAATCCCCAATACGCTTGGGTGAAGCTGTGACGTTCCGCCCACAACTGCGCGGCATTGGCGGGGATGGCGCGCCGTCCAACGATGTCGAGAAAGACGTTCAAGCCTGTGGGATCGCCATATAGCTGGTAATTGCGGAGATACCACCATCCGGCAATCGCTATGGTGAGCGCGCCGGAGATAAGTCCGCCGATGAGAATAGGGCGTATCGAACGCAAACGGAGCGAGAGTATCAACAGTGAAAGGGCGATGATGGGGATCAAGAACCCGATGTTGAGCTTCGCGAGTAGGCCCGCGCCTGTGATGATGCCAAGCCACATGTAGGTGCGGATCGGCGGTTGATTGCGATGTTTGAGCAAGCGGACGATTAGCAAGGTGAGCCAATTACCAAGCAAATTGGAGAGGTTGTCGTTATTGACTGATCCGGCGATGAACAGGAACATCGGCAGGAAAGCGTTGAGCGCGGCTGCGCCAAGCCAAATATAAGGCTGATCGGGAAAAAGTTCGCGGGCAAGAAGATAGGTAATGAGGACTGTCCCTAAGCCGAGCGCGACTGAGAGCAAACGGGCGATGTGAACGGCTAAAACAGTGCCGCGCCGTTCGGAATCGCCTGTAAGAGGATGGACGATCATGTTGGCGTTGCCGTCAGGACGGATGATGCCAATATCGGCGTGTGGATTGATACGGCGCACCCTGTCCATATCGGATGTGTCGATGCCGGATGTGAGAATTGCTGCCATGAAGTAATACAGGGGCGGCTGACTGCCTTCCTGTCGCCACGTTTGTTGATCCGCCGGATTTTGGATGGGCAAACGCAAGCCGCTGTCCGCGAGGGTTTTCACCATCGGGTAGTGCCACAGCTCGTCAGAGGCTTCAAAGATGGGCGTGACGATGCTGTAGGTGACGGCGAGAAGGGCATACGCGGCGAGAATCAGCCCAAAGACGAGGCGATGCGAAGTTTTCAAGCTCGATTTGCTCCAACAGCAGAAATGACATCCTCAAAAAACGCAGCGGTTTCGGCTGCGATGGTTGTCCATTGGAAATGGCTTGCAAGCGCCCGCGCGCCATTTTGCAGGCGGGCACGGAGTTCGGACGATTGGTAAAGGCGGTGGCAAGCGGATGTAAACGCGGCGATGTCGTCAACCGGATGCAGCAGCATATTTTGCTCGTGCTGAAACGCGGGGATAGGTACAGCGGGCGAAGTGGTCACAATCGCTGTGCCGTATTGGATCGCGGCCATCAAGCTGCCACGACGATAAGACGCGCCATCGCGGAAAGGCAAAGCGATGATGTCAGCGGCGGTGAGCCACGCGCCAACTTGGGAATCAGCCAGAAAACCTGTGGTGTGGATAAACGGGCGTAAGCCAAGCTGATCGATACGCGAGTCGATGTCGCGCATGTAGGCGATATTGGATGGATCGCTGCTGCCCGCGCCGCCACCGATGATGACCAAACGTGCGGGGATACCATCATGGCGAAGCGCAGCGATGCCATCGAGCAAGGTTTCAATGCCCTTGCTGTGATTGATCAAGCCGAAGTAGCCGATAAAGAAGTCGCTGGAGTCTGCGCTGACTTGCGCGCGAAGGGATGCGCGGTTGAAATCGGGCGGAAGGGGCTGCAAGATGTTGCTGCCGATGGGGATCAAACGCACCTTGGGCAACTGCTTGAGGCGCAATTCGTCTTCATGGTTGGTGACAATCACACCGCTGGATGATTTTGCTAAGCGCATGACGATCCAATCGCGCAGCTTGCCTGCTTTGGGAAACAAGTAAGGCACACGCAGATCGTGAAAAGTGGTAATCACAGGGATGGGACGGGCGAGTTCCGCCGCAAAATGGATGAAAGGTGACATGCCAAACGCGGCGGTTTGAAACTGCACATCGATCACGTCGAGATGATTTTCTTGCGCCCACATGCGGATGCCGCGCACAGCATTCAAATTCCAACGGGTGGCACGCGCGTGAATCGGAATAGGCGAATCGAGATCACGGCTGGCGGCGGATGTGTAGACAAACAAATCGTGCCCCTGCTGATGCAGTTCACTTGACAAAATTTTTGTATATGCGCCCACACCGCCTTGCAGCGGGGGATACTCGCCCGTGACCATACCAATACGCATCTCAAGTCACCTTTAGACCCGATTGAATCACCTGCAAATAGGTTTGGATACGGGAACGACGAAGTTCACGTTTGTGCCCTACAAGGCTTTTCGCGCCTTCGATGGCGATTTGAATGGCGTAATTGAGTAATAAAACAGCGCGCAAGAACTGTGCTTGTGCCATGCCGTGATGCTTACGGAAGTAGCGCAACTTGCTTTGCTGAAAGTAAATGTGACTGCGCGCTTTGACTTGTTCGGTACTCTTGCCGCCATGATGGACAATGTGCGCGTCCCCCATATAGACGACTTTCCAGCCTGCAGCTTTGGTTCGTTTGCACCAATCGAGTTCTTCGGAGTACATGATGAAGCCTTCGTCCATGCCGCCGATTTGCTCGTAGACTTCGCGGCGGATCATGAGCGCCGACCCCTGCACCCAATCGACTTCAAATGTGCCAGTATCCGGCTGATCGGCAGCATAAAAATAGTTGAGTAAGGATTTCGGCGCGTAAGGTTGAAACCAAGTACTTTCAAACATGCCCACCATGAGTGTAGGAAAGCGGCGGCGCGTGCTTTGAGTCGTTACGCGGTCACTATTAAAGGTATGTGGTCCTACAATACCGACACTTGGATTTGCGTCCATGTAGGCGATCATGTCCGTAAGTGCTGTACCGATCACTTCCGTATCAGGATTGAGGAGTAAGATATAACGCCCTTGAGATTGCGCTAAACCGATGTTGTTGCCGCGTGTAAAGCCAACATTTTCAGTTTGAGGAAGCAGCTTTATCTGCGGGTAACGCTCACGCAGCATGGGGACGGTGTGATCGGCACTGGCGGAATCGACGACGATGATTTCAGCGGTGAAGGGATGCTGTGGCGAACTGCCGAAGTTCAGCTGGGAAGCGAATACGCTGTCCACACATAAGGCAAGGAGATCGGCAACATTCCAACTGACAATCAAGATCGTCAAATCCATGTGTGGTTATGCTCCAACGAGGTTGAGCTTGAATAAGCGTTCGGCATTGGCAGTGGTGATCGCCGCCATTTCATCGCTCGACATCCCCCGAAGCGAAGCCAAACGATCTACAACCAGCGGGATATAGGATGGTTCGTTGCGTTTGCCACGATGAGGCGTGGGCGTAAGAAACGGCGCATCGGTTTCAGTGAGAATGCGCTCAAGCGGAATCCATGCGGCGATGCGGCGAAGTTCGTCTGCATTTTTGTAGGTGATGGGTCCTGTAAAACCGAGATAAAATCCTGCTTTAACAGCGCGTTCCGCAATGTGCATCGGGGCGGAAAACGAGTGCATGACACCGGGGCGCTCTTTAAGCGGGGAAGCCAACCCGTTTGCCCATGATTCAAGGATGTTGATCACATCGTCAGATGCTTCACGGTTGTGAATGATGACCGGAAGTTCTAGGCGCGCGGCGAGTTCAAGCTGCGCTTCAAATGCGCGGCGCTGGACGGGTTTAGGGCTGTCTTTCCAGTAGTAATCCAGCCCAATTTCGCCAATGGAGACAATGCGTTTGCCACGTTGGCGCTGATTTGCGAGCGCATCTATCCATTCGATGTCGGAATCCGCAAAGTTCGCAGTGCTGTTGGGATGAATGCCGACAGCGGCATAGATGTTCGGGCTGGAATCGGCAAGGGCGGTGGCTTCTTCGCTGGTATGGCGATCCACCGCAGGAATGATAATGCGCGTGACTCCAGCGGCGCTGGCACGCGCAATCACTTCTGGGCGGTCACCGTCGAAGCTATCG
This sequence comes from Anaerolineae bacterium, assembly GCA_034434595.1. Lineage (GTDB taxonomy): Bacteria > Chloroflexota > Anaerolineae > Aggregatilineales > Phototrophicaceae > Flexifilum. Next base: position 162,957 of record DAOTZD010000023.1, on the reverse strand, counting down.
AAATTTAGGTGACAATGTGTATCGATCACGACAGATGCAATCTCGTTTGCGGCTACAGCTGGTTAACGATTACAGGCGATACTCTTCTTTCAACAGTTTGATGTCGGCGGCAACCATCATTTCGATCAAACCTTCAAAAGTGACACTCGGCTGCCAGCCAAGCTTGGCTTTGGCTTTGGATGGATCGCCAATCAACAGATCGACTTCGGCGGGACGCATGTACTTTTCATCTTGAACGACGTAACGTTTCCAATCGAGATCGACGCACTCAAAGGCGACTTCGACAAGACGTTGAACAGAATGTGTCTCGCCTGTGGCGACCACATAATCTTCAGGCGTATCCTGCTGGAGCATCAGCCACATCGCTTGAACATAATCGCCCGCGAAACCCCAGTCGCGCTGTGCATCAAGGTTGCCAAGTCGGATTTCTTGCGCCAAGCCAAGCGCGATTTTCGCCGCGTTGTAAGTCACTTTGCGGGTGACGAATTCCAAACCGCGCCGGGGCGATTCATGGTTGAACAGGATGCCACTGGTCGCGTGCAGATTATAGCTTTCGCGATAGTTGACAGTGATCCAATGCCCGTAGACTTTTGCCACACCATAGGGCGAACGTGGATAAAATGGCGTGGTTTCTCGCTGCGGAACTTCCTGTACTTTGCCGAACATTTCGCTGCTTGATGCTTGATAGAAGCGAATTTCTGGGTTGACAGTACGGATCGCATCGAGCAGGCGGGTGACACCTAAGCCAGTCACATCCCCCGTGAAAACGGGCTGCGCCCATGATGTAGGGACAAAACTTTGCGCGCCCAAGTTGTAGACTTCGTGCGGATTAGCTTCACGCAGCACATTGATCAAGCTGGTGAGATCGCTGAGATCGGCAGCGACTAGATTGATTTGATCTTGAATATGGGCGATGCGACCAAAGTTATAGGTGCTGGTGCGGCGTGTCACCCCATAGACTTCATAGCCTTTTGACAACAGAAATTCTGCTAAATATGAACCATCCTGCCCGGTGATACCGGTGATGAGCGCTCTTTTCTTGCTCAAATGATTATCCTCCTACAGCGTTATATGCGAAGTGAGCAGGTTAACCTATTGGTTAGACAAATAGAAAGTCCTGCGGGTTGCGCCGCAGGACTTGATCCTGCTGTTACACGATCTGAATTACAAGTCCCAGACTACGCGCCCGGCGTTGCCGTCGGTGTGCGGGTTGGTGTTGCTTCAATCGGAATTTGCAGCGGGTCGTATTCACGGTCATTGAACGTGACGCGAACATAGGGCGCGGCAACCCAGCCGACAGTTCCTTGATATTCCACTTGGAACCACGCATCATCGGCACTGCGACCAAGAATGATCATCTGCGTACCATTGGGCAGCAGTGCGAGCGATTCTGCCTGCGAATTGGCATAACGGCGCAGATGCAAATTTGCACCTTCAAGCAAGCCGACAATCGTCGCAACGGGTACGTTGCGGAACGGGCTCTGCGTGGGGGCAACACCCGCTGCTTGCCCGTTGACTTCACCGCTGCGGTTGCGCGGGACAGTGGGCAGTTCACGGAGATCGACTTGGCGACCACGCGCATCGGTGATGAAAACATAGAGCGCGTTCACCCATGCGGTAATCGTGCCTCCATCGGGCGTGGCGTAAGTGACGAACAACCATGTCTGCGCGGGGTCGAGGTCTTCATCTTCTGCGAGCAGCGTGACCGGATCGATGTAGGGTGTAGGCTCTGGCGCGCCTTCCGGCGTAGGCGTGGGAGTGAAGAACGACGGCGGTTCTGGCGCACCTTCACGACCATTAACGATAAGGATAGTGCCGGAGGGGGCAAGACCGAGCGATTCGGCTTCCGAGCTAGGATAGCGGCGCAAGTGCAAGTTCGCGCCGGGGTTCAACATGATGCGCGCCGTAGGTCCTGTCGCGGTAGGCACAGCCGCTTGAACTTGCGGCTCAGGCGTAGGCGTGGGCAGCACAACGTTCGGATCAGCCGTTGCGACCACCACTTCTGGGACAGGTGTGGGTTCCGGTGTGGGCAAGGAAGCCAACGCGACGGGCACGCCTTCAGCCGTGAATGGGATGCTCACCGGTGGTAGAGCGATGACTGCATCTTCGATGGCGATCACATCGTAGTACACACCACCGTAAACCCCCGTCAAACCGAGCGCAGTCTCATCGCCATTGACCGATGCTGTCAGATCGTCTGTAGAGGGTTCAACGACTTCGCTAGTGACTTCGGCATCGCCTGTGAGATTAACAACGGTGAATGCCGCTTGATCCGCGCTAACGAGCGATTCCGCACCTGTGACGGCGTTGATTTCAACTTCATCGCCAGCAAGCGCCGCAATGGCGAGATTGACCGTACCCGCTTCGATAGTGAGGCTGGCAGATGCAACTTCGTCGGTTGTGCCTGCTTCCGTAAGTGAAATGTCGTAGTCACCCGCGGGAACAGCGATATATTCCGTACCCTGTTCAAACGCAAGCGCGGGAATGATCAATGAGTTATTGGCATACACATCAACGGCGGGCGCATCAGGGACTGCATGAACGACGCGCAGGTAGCCGAAATCGCCTTCACCCGCTAGGGTGGGGGCAGAGAGCAGCATGGCTTCCGCATTGGATGTGCCGAACGCAACCGCCACGTAGTATGTGCCTGTCGCAAGCGGGAATGCTGTCGCAGGAATGATCGCGTCGTTTACTGTGCCGCCATCGGGAATGACGACAAATTCATAGTTTTGCGCGGGAATGTCGAGCGTGCCGTATGGTTGGTTGTATTCCAGATTCGGAATGACTTCACGACCATCCGGCAGGACAATATCAACTACAGGCGCTTCCGGTGCGGCGTGAACAGCCGTAAGGCGAGCGCGTCCAATGGGAAGCGGATTGAGGTCATCCGAATAGGCGGTAAAACCAAGTGGATTGTCACTTGATACGACGAGCGTGTAGGCGGACGCGGCGGCAGTATCGATCACTTGCTCCCACACCGCGTCAGTTTCGCCCGTAACCGTCACGACTAACTGCTGCGTGCCCACCGCTGAGGGTAGATACGGAGTCGCTTGACCATATTCCAAACCCGCGTAGCTGAGTCCGCCGTTGACATAAATATCGACAGCGGGCGCATCTTCGAGGGCATGGACATAACGGATCACAGCACTATCAGCCGCTTGTGCGAATACAGATGTGCCCATCAAGAACATTGCGAGTACGGCGATGAGGGCAAATAGACGTTTTGCCATATCTTTCTCTCCTTCAGTAAGTCATGCGAGGCAGCAGAAGCGAAAACCCATTGCTGTGGTTTCGGGTTATGTGCCTTCTTCCCACTGTTGCAGGTAGTGCGCTTGTTCTGGTGTGAGCGTATCGATGTGAACGCCCATCGACAGCAGTTTTAAGCGGGCGATTTCTTTGTCGAGATCACTCGGAAGGGTGTAGACTTCCGGTTTCATGGCACTGCCGTTCTTAACCATAAATTCAGCGGCGAGTGCTTGGTTCGCGAAGCTCATGTCCATGACGCTAGCGGGATGTCCTTCGGCAGCGGCGAGATTGATCAAGCGACCTTCACCGAGCAGATAGAGCGACTTGCCATTGACACGGTATTCTTCCACAAATGGACGAACAAGGCGGGGATCGCCTTCGCTCATCGCGCGCAGACCGGGAATATTGATTTCGACATTGAAGTGACCACTGTTCGCCAACAGCGCGCCGGACTTCATCTTTTCAAAGTGCTTGGTATCGAGCACATTGATGTCGCCCGTTGCGGTGATGAAAATATCGCCCTGCGGCGCGGCTTCTTCCATCGGCATGACGCGGAAACCATCCATAACAGCTTCGAGCGCGCGCATGGGGTCAATCTCGGTGACGATGACGTTCGCACCCAAACCTTCAGCGCGGCTGGCGATGCCACGACTGCACCAGCCGTAACCCGCGACGACGACAGTGCGACCCGCCAACAAAATATTGGTTGCACGAATGATACCGTCAAGCGTGCTTTGACCGGTGCCGTAGCGATTGTCGAACAGATGCTTGGTGTCGCTGTCATTAACGGCGATCACGGGGAAGGCGAGCTGACCGTCGGCTGCCATGGCGCGCAAACGAATCACACCTGTTGTGGTTTCTTCCGTACCACCCACAATGTTTTCGAGCAGTTCGCGGCGGCTTTTGTGAATAGTGCCAACTAAGTCTGCCCCATCGTCCATGGTGATATGCGGCTGATGATCCAAGCCCGCTTTGATGTGTTCGTAATAAGTGGCGTTGTCTTCGCCTTTGATGGCATAGACTGGGATTTCGTATTGAGCAACGAGCGCGGCGGCAACGTCATCCTGTGTCGAAAGTGGGTTTGAGGCGCACAGCACTACATCTGCACCGCCAACCTGAAGGGTGTGCATGAGGTTCGCGGTTTCGGTAGTGACATGCAGACACGCACTAATGCGAATTCCTTGCAAGGGTTTTTCTTTGGCAAAGCGGTCACGGATAGCGCGCAGCACGGGCATTTCGTGTTCAGCCCATTCAATGCGATAACGACCTCCGGTAGCGAGGTCGAGACTTTTTACGTCGTGCTCAACGGTCATGGATGCTCCTGTAGTTCAGTTAGCGATAAGGCAGCCCAAAAAGTGGCAGCCCGTCAAAACGTGCGGATTGTAACATAGGTGCAGCGCAAATGTTGAATCTCGCCGCCTAAAATCTATTGTGATGATTGGTGATCGACCTGCTCAAGCAGCTTATCGAGCAGACCGTTGTCGTCAAATGCAGTGCGAAAGCGGGCGATAAATTCGGGAATAGTGAAATAGTGGTTCTGCGTCCCGACATGTTCGAGCGCATACGTGGCGCATAATGCACCAAGTTCGCCACAGAGTTTCCATGGGAAACCATTGGCGATTCCACAAAGCAGCCCTGACCGGTAAGCATCGCCTACACCTGTAGGGTCTTTGATATGCGTTTCTGGAAATACAGGCACTTGGATACTGTCACCATCGGCGTAAATGTACGAGCCTTCACTGCCGTGCGTGACGACAACAACCGGAATTTCGGCGCGGAGTCGTTCGAGATTCAACCCCGCTTTAGTTTCAATCATTTTGGCTTCATAGTCATTGACCACAAGCATGTATGCGCCTTGCATACTGGCACGGAGTTCATCGCCGCTGAGGCGCGCGACCTGCTGACTTGGATCATAGATAAATTTGATGCCGCGTGTCCGACATTCTTCGCAAAGATTGGACATGGCTTGAGGATCGTTAGGGGAGACAATCACCAAATCTGGGATACCATCATATACATCGGCAATTTTATAGTGGCGGGCATGGCTCATCGCGCCGCTGTAGAAGGATGACACCTGATTGTTGTCGATGTCGGTGTTGGCGAAAAATGAAGGCATGAATACATCGTTGATGCGCTTGACGGTTGAAATATCCACGCCCGCACGTTCCAACCATTCCCCATAGGAATCGAAATCGCGTCCGACTGTGCCGAAAAGATGAGGTGTAAGCCCCAACAGCGCCATCGTATACGCGATGTTGCCACCGTTGCCCCCGAAATGTTTGGTCATATCTTCGACCAGAAAGCTGACGCTGATGCGGTGGAGATGATCCATGAGTAGGTGTTCGGTAAAGCGACCGGGAAAGCGCATGAGGTAGTCATACGCAATGGAACCCGTTACAATGATGTCCATTGGGGGGAATGTCCTAATTTTTCGAGCTATACAAACCGCGCGGTAGTTTACCAACAACTGCACATTTTAACAGTCCTAATCTCTTGGATAGTGACACCTTTTCGAGGGGATACCCAACACAGTGTCAAGATAGTTTTGATGGAAAACGTCCGACACAAGTTATGATTCAGTGTAACGATAAACACGAGAATAGACGATGACCGACGATCATATCCCTGCCTCTGGTGCTTCTGAAGAACATTCCGACGGGGCGGTGGAACACTCTGCGAAACTGGACAAACGCCCCCGCATCGACGCGGACAAGGGACGCGAACCTACTTTTGTAGCGGCTCAACTAGGAACACGCCGCATTTCGTTCGCGGCTTTGGTAGAACGTGTTGAAATGGAGTTCTATCAAGAACATGGCGAAATTTATCATGAGTCGCCTTCGCCCGCACTACGTGAAGCGGATACGCCCGCGAAACGGCTACGGTTGGTATTGGATGTGGCGAATTATGTGCTGGCAGTGGAATCGGTGATGCTTGATGCGCTCGAACGCGCGGAATTGGTCAAGCGAGCGTTCAGCAATTTATTTGGATATGGACCTCTAGATGGACTCCTGTCCGACGAAACGATTACGACGATCTTAATTGAAGGCGAGAACAAAATTGCGGTGCGCCACGGTAGTGGCGAGATCGTGGCGCTGCCGACGGTGTTCGATGACGCGGAACATCTGCGGCAAATTGTGGGGCGGCTGCTGACGGACGCGGGCGCGGAACTTCGCGACGATACGCCAATCGTAGAAACCGGATTGTTGATAGGTGAGCGTCCAGTACGGGTGAGCATTGTTGCGCCGCCGTTAAGCCCGGTATTGAATGTCGAAATTCGGGCGCACCCGGTTCACGTGCGTGGCTTGGATGACCTTGTTTTGGCAGGCACGATGAGTGAAGAAGCAGCCGAAATGCTGAGGTCAATTGCGCGCTCAAAGTATGGCTTTTGCGTGGTAGGCGAACCCGAAGCAGGAAAAACCGTGCTGGTAAACGCAATGCTGCGTGAAGTTCCCGAAGCGCCGATGCTGATTGTGGAGCGCGCGGCAGAACTTCGTATCCCATTAGGGGCGGAACGACTGACAGCGCGGTGGAAAACGCGCGATGAATTAGAAGTCACATTTGGAGAGCAGATTGGTCACGCGCTTGAGAAGAAACCCGCCTGTATAGTGCTGGATGAAGTACGCTCGGACGAACCGACATCGATTGCGCCGCTGTTGGAAATTGATAATCCGCCGCGTTTGATTTGGGCAGTACGAAGCGCTCCGGATGCAAAGCGGTTGCAAAGCGCACTGGGGATGCTGGCACGCCGCGCCGGCGTTGGGCAGGGGGAAAAACTCGTTCACGCGCTGTACGAACGATTACCATATGTGATTACGGTGGCGCGGATTCCTGATAAGGACAGCGGCGAGATTCGGCTGCGTTTGTTCAGCATCGCGGAATGGCAGAGCCGGGTTGATACAGAATATCCTGATTACGTTCTGCTGATGCAGTTCCGGGATGGTGAGGCACGCAAGACCGAAAATACTTCCGCACGCTGGTTGAGTTAAAACAAGCCGTGCTTGAACGTCCAACTGAAGGCTGTTGGCTCATTGGAGAAAAGTATGGAGTTTCCCGATTTTTACCAATCGGAACGGGTAGGTCAGCTTTATGCCCCAGATACAGCGCGTGCAGTTGATGCGGGGCGGTTGGCACGAATATCAAACGCGGATAACGATCCGACGCGGATAGTGCTGTTATTGGTGGACGCGCAAGTCGATTTTGTGCATCAAGATGGGGCGTTGAGTGTACCCGGCGCAGTAGGTGATACGCGACGCACGATTGAATGGATATTCCGTAACGTTGACAGAATCACGACAATTGCCGCATCGCTCGATAGTCATCTGCCGATACAGATTTTCTCACCGACATGGTGGGTAAATGATGATGGAGAACATCCTGCGCCATACACAATTATTCGCAGTGATGATGTAAAGCGCGGACGATGGCGGGCGCTGTATCAATCGCAGTGGTCACAGGAATACACGCAGCGGTTAGAAGAACAATCGCGCAAAGAACTGATGATTTGGCCATATCACACATTGATCGGCACACCGGGGCATGATATTACGCCCGCGTTATATGAGGCGATTGCATTTCATGCAGCAGCGCGGCAAACACAGCCAACATTTTTGGCAAAGGGATCAATCCCTGAAACGGAGCATTATTCGATCCTTGAGCCGGAAGTAAAGGTGCCGGGTCAACCGTTAGGTGGGCTAAACACGCCGTTTTTGAATATGCTGGCAAGCTATGATGTGATCTATATCGCGGGGCAGGCGAAAAGCCACTGCGTATTGGAAACGGTGCGGTCAATGATGCGGTATTTTCAGCAGCACAGCGATTTTGTGCGGAAACTGCGGGTGCTGTATGACTGCACATCGTCGGTTGCACACCCAGACATTGATTTCGATGCGATGGCAAATGAGACCTTCAATCGTTTCGCGGCACAGGGACTTCAGATTGTCAAATCTACAGACGACATTTATTGAGGTGTTGGAATGCTGAAGGGAAACAGGGCAAACCTGATCTCGGCTTGCCCTGTTTTTGTTATGCAAGGGGGCATTTGCCTCTAGCTGTTCGCTTGCGCGACGACGGCGGCAATCACTTCAAATGGTACAGATCCGCGATCATAGGTGGTACCCCCATAGGAAATCCACTGAGCGGGTCCGTTGTCGTAACGTACCATGACCGCTGGCGTGCCGTTGACCCCGCGACTGCTGCCAAACTGCACGTCGGTTTGCACTTGAGTGGAGTTTTGTGAGCAGGAGAGAATCTCGCTGTAGTTTAAGCCCATTTCTTGAACCGCGCTGCGAATGCCATTATCGGTGAAGTAGCGTCCGGTCTTAGACAGTTCAAAGAGTTTGTCGTAGAGTGTCCAAAATCCACCGGGCTGCGCGTCATCAACACATTCGGCAATTTGACCCGCGAAAACGGTTTGCTGACCGCCCGCTGTCGGGAAGATGCGGAACTCAAAGCGTGCCTGACCCGTTGCCACAAACTCGGTAACGAAGCGCTGCATTTCAGTGTGATAGGTCATGCAGTGCGGGCATCCCCAATCAGCGAATTCGACAAGCGTAATCGGTGCATCGGGATTGCCGATGATAAACGCGCCGTCTTCGGTGCGGGTTGGGTTCATCGTTGAGTAGTCTACGGTGGCGACATTGGCGTTGCCCGAAATCGCAATCGCTGCGACAAGCAGGACGACGGCAACGATGATCACTCCACCTACAACTAGTAACTGCTGGTTCTTTTTGGCGTTCATCTCGTCCGTGAAACTCCATCCGAATTTAGAAGATGGCTGTCATTGTATATGATGAGTGCCGACCCCTCAACGGAAGAATGTAAACACTATGTAAACTGCGCCAATGGCGGTATAACCAACATACATTCAATGGTTGAAATTAGGGAAGGGGCAGCGTAGATGCGTGCCATAGACATTCTTGCGAAAAAGCGCGATGGCGGCGTATTGAGCCGCGAAGAAATCGGCTGGTTTATTGAGGGGTATACGCGCGGAGAAATCCCTGACTACCAAGCCTCAGCATTTTTAATGGCTGTGTTTTTGCGCGGGATGAGCAAGCAGGAAATTGTCGATTTGACGCTGGCGATGGCGCACAGCGGCGACGTGCTGGATTTGAGCGACATCAGCGATTATGCGGTGGACAAACATTCATCGGGTGGGGTGGGCGATAAAACGTCGCTGGTGGTGCTGCCGCTGGTCGCGGCGTGCGGCGTACCTGTCGCCAAAATGAGTGGGCGCGGCTTAGGATTTTCTGGCGGGACGATTGACAAGCTGGAATCGATTGCCGGATACAACGTGAACTTAAGCGGAGAAGAATTCCGACGGATTGCGAAGGAAAATGGCTTGGTGCTGGCGGGGCAATCGGCTTCGCTTGCGCCAGCGGATGCGAAACTGTATGCCCTGCGCGATGTGACGGCGACTGTGCCTTCTCTGCCGCTCATCGCCAGCAGCATTATGAGCAAGAAGATTGCGGCGGGAGCGAACGGGATTGTACTGGATGTGAAGTATGGGTGTGGCGCGTTCATGGCAACGGCGGATGATGCACGGGCTTTAGCGCGGATTATGGTGGATATTGGCGTGGGCGCGGGACGAGATGTGATCGCGTGTATCTCAAACATGAATCAACCGCTGGGGCGGGCGGTAGGGAACGCGCTGGAAGTGCGGGAAGCCATCGCCACGATGCAGGGAGATAAAACTGCGGCGGATTTGCGCGAACACTGCTTGGAAATCGCGCGGTTTATGCTCAAGCTGTACGGGCGGGGATCGCGGTGGGGGGATGAGCGAGAAACCCGCGCCTATCTTGAGAGTCAATTGGATGGCGGGGCTGCATTGGGTAAATTCCGCCAAATGGTGCAAGCACAAGGCGGAGATGTTGGGATGGTGGATCACCCTGAACGGATGCCACAGGCGCGAATTGTTGAGTCTTTTACGGCGACACAAGGTGGCTATGTGTCTACGATTGCGGCGGACGATATGGCGTGGGCGGCGTTTGAGTTAGGGGCAGGGCGTGAGAAAAAAGGCGATCCGATTGACCTTGCGGTAGGCGTAGAAGTTCTGGTCAAGGTGGGGGATAATGTAGCGGCGGGGCAGCCCGTGGTGAAAATCCACGCGAATGACGAACGGAAGGTGGAGGCGTGTAAGGCGCGTTTAAGCGATGCGTTTGCATACAGCCAAGCGAAGGTTGATCCACTGCCGCTGTTTGAGGATGTGATCAGCAGCGTGTGAGCGAAGATGTGTCCACATATGTCCGCTTTCATGATTTGCGGTGATGGCGTGAGCGAGGATATGTTGATTCACAATGTCGATAGGTCGATGTAAATCAACATATCTTCGCTTAGGGGGTAGATTCGACTAGACCAGAAGATGTGACCGTATATTGATGCGTTGGCGGATTGATCCAGCGACGTGTTTCGTCAAAGCGGATAACGCCGTTTAAGCCGACATAATTTGTGTCCGCAAGGGCGGCGCGGACGTTTTCGCGCGATGTGCCGCCGGATTGCACGGCATTGAGCGCGATATTTGCCGCGTCGTAGACCAGTGTTGCTAACGGAAGCGGCGCGGGCGCGAATTGATCGCTGGCTTGGTAGCGGGCAGAAAAATCCGCATCGGGCGCGGCGGCGCTGGTGACGATAATAAGACTGTCGAGAGGGAGGTCAACCGCGGTCATATATTCGCGCACATCAGGGATGGTGTAGCGATTACCACCGATATTGGTACGGTCTGCTGAAAGCGATTCCGTGTAAGAAGTAAAAATCCCTGTTACCTGTGATATGGCAAGTTCTAGGTTGCCCAAGATGAACACGGCATTTCCAGCGAGGTTGTACTGCGGATCGTCCCCGATGAGGATGATTGGCAAGCCGTTCGCAGCGGCGCTGAGATCGTTCATGGGAGAGATTTCCACAACGAGCGCGGCGGCAGTGAGTGGATCGCCGCTGAGGGCGCGCACGCGCTCTATCAATGTGGCGCTGGTTGTGTCGATGGGGACAAGTTCGATAGTGTTGATGCCTGCATCCGCGAAAGCGAGGCGGGCAGCGTAGAGCGCATTGTAACCAATGTCGCGGTAGATGCCTTCAAACGGAGCGAGTAGGGCTATGCGCGGCGGTGTCGTGGTTGTGCGGATGGCGCAGCCAACAAGGGCGAACAGCAGAATGGCATAGATAATGGGGGACATGGACAGGGCGCGGGTGCTTTTTTTAGCACGCATTGGCGAGATGTTCCTCAAACGTGCGGGCGAAGTTGTGATAGCCATCACCAGAGCATCGGGCGCGGAAGAAGTAGTAATCGCTTGGCTGCGGGTAGATTGCCGCGCGAATGGCAGTGATAGCGGCGTTGGCAATTGGAGAAGGCGGCAAGCCGTTGTTGAGATACGTGTTATAGGGTGAAATGACGTTGGAATAATCCGCGATGGTGAGCGGCGACCACCAGCGACCATTGGCAAAGCCGATGGCGTACTGCACGGTGGGGTCTGCGTCAAGTTTCATGCCAATAGAGAGACGGTTGCGGTAAACACTGCTGATCAGCGGGTGTTCGTCAGGGTGGACGGCTTCGCGCTGGATGATCGATGCAAGCGTGGCGGCTTCATAGAGTGACAGCCCTTGATCCGCAGCGGCTTGCGCGAGGTTTTCAGCGGTGACGCGCTCGGTAAAAGTATCGAGCAGGATGTCGCGGAGTTCTTCGGCGGTAACGGATGCGGGAAGCTGGTAGGTGTCTGGATACAAGAAGCCTTCGAGCGAGGCATTGGCAGGTAAATCGACGAACGCCGCGAAATCTGCCGGAATGGACGCGCCGCGCATGGTATACGAAAGAAATTCATCACCTGTGAAGCCAAAGCGTCCGTTTGCGTCGATAGCGGCGGCGATTTCTTCGATGCGCCAGCCTTCAAGGATGGTAAAGACGATTTGACTGCTGCGCGAATCGGTGAGCGCAGCGGCAATTTGGCGCAGGGATTGAGCGCGGGTGAGGAAATAAGTTCCAGCTTCGAGCTGCACGTCGAGATTGGTGACTCGGACGTAATCGACAAACAGATCCGGGTCGGCAATCAATCCGTCGATGTAGAGATTGTTAGCGATCACGCGCGGGGTATCGCCGGGGTTAACGATGAAGCGGATGGGCGTTTCATCGGTGCTGATAGGGGTATCAAGTTCGGCTTCCCGCCCTGAAAGTTGAAAACGAATCCACTGGGTTTGAACGAAATCAATGGGTCTGCCGCCTGAAATAACGAACAGCGCACCGATACATAGGATACTCACAAGCCCAAATGCGACGGCGAAAAGGACGAGAAGTTTTACGATACGGTTTAAGACAACATTGCTCAAGCGTTATATCTCCTGTTGAGGCGGTGGAGTGGGCGGTGCGATTTGCGTTTGGGTTGGCGCGGGCGCAAGTCCATCGCGGAGCGCGTCGAGATAGCTTTGCAGCATGACGCGGGCGGCGAGATCATCAATGGGATCGCGGGGTTTGCGACGCTTGGAACGGGCAATTTCGGCAGCATCAACGCTGGTCAACTGTTCATCCCAAAAGAGGATTGGGAGCGTGGTCGTGGCGGCGAAGCGCGCTGCCCAACGACGGACTGTGTGCGATTGGGCGTTGGGGTTGGTGTCGTCATTTTCGTTGTGCGGTAAACCCACGATGAAAGCGATGACTTTTTCCTGCGCCGCGATGTTGTTGATGCGCGCGAAGTCTTCGACGTTGGTTTTGCGCTTGATGACAGCGAGTTCACGGGCGGTCATACCGAGCGCGTCACTGACCGCGATGCCGATGCGCGCCAAGCCATGATCGATGCCTAACAATCTACCGAGCAGTTGTTGTTCCATGTTTGCGTGACCGTGATTCGCATGGGGAGAACGGGAAGTGTGCCGAACCAATCGGGCGTGATGACGATTTGCGGCGTGGATTCCGGCATAAGTTCGAGCGTACTGGATAAATAGCGTGCGGCATCGTCCACGGGGCGACCCGTAAGGCGTTCAGCAATCAGCGCGGGATCATACTGTGGGCGAAGCCACGCGGACGCGGCGAGAGTAAACGTGACGCGACCTTCGAGATCAACAGTAACATTCGTGGCGGATTGATAGCGCAGCATCTCGGTGATTACGATGCGTCCACGCGGGACTTGGTTGGAGAGTTCAACATAGGCAATCTGTTGGGCGTATTGGAGTTCGACGGCGGTGGCTTCGACCACCGCGCGCATTGTGAGCGAGAGATTATCGGTCACATCGCCGACATTGAAATCGAACGTTGTCCAGTCGTCGCGTTCTTGCACAATGCGGATGGTTTCGGGAATGATGATCTGAGTATCAGTGATGCGCGGGAGCATCTCGGTGTAGGCGCGCGCTTGAATCTGCTGGCGCAAGATGTCCAATAGGCGCTGGCGGTCATCTTCAGTGACAGCGCGGACGGAACTGCTTGTGCCCCCGTAAGTGGGGGCGAAGTTACGGACTTCGACTCGCCCTGCAAGTTCACCAATGACAGTGTTGATGATGCCGACACCGAGATTGTTGCCAATTTCGCCCGCCGATTCGGGCACGGCTTCAATGGGCACTTCTATTTGCAATCCTATGCCGCCGGGAACGGTAGCGGGCTGCGTGGTGCGGAAAATAATCGGCGTGCCCGCACTGGTGCTGACGAAGGTTCCGGCAGGGATTTCGATAGGCTGAGAATTGGTGTTGATGAACACGACTGATCCCACAGCGGGGGAAGCGCCCAAACTGCGTGTCCCCGTCGTTTCAACGGTAGCGCGTTCTTCGACTTCGGCGCGCAAGGTGAGCGCGGGAATAGTGCGGCTGTCGATGTCGGCTTGTCCTTCAAACGAAGGATCGGCAGTGATGACGGGCTGCACTTCGATGCGGGTGAGCATCGGTTGAAGTGTGACCGTGGCGGAAGGAACAAACACGTAGCTTACACCGCCAATTACGGCAACGATGACAAGCAAAAGCACGATGCGAACAATGGGGTTGGATCGGCGGGTATGTTGGGTTTCATCGCGTAATCGGCTGGCAACAGGCATGAGTTCGTCAGGGTCGGGTTCACCTGCCGGACGACGATCACGCGGGGAAAAAGCACGAGTGCTGCCGCGCTTCCATCTGCCGCGCTGCGCCCCGCCAATCGTTTCAAAGGTGCTGATGTCGAGCTCGGCGGCATGGCGGATGATGCTGGCATCGTGCGTGACAAGCGCAAGCCGAATCGCCAATCGCGCAGCTTCGCGCTGGATGAGGACAAGATCGAGCTTGCGGGTGAGTGCCGTGCCTGATTCGGGCCAGACGAGCAGCACATAACGCCCACGCAAGAACGACAGGCGATCTCGTATCGAAGTCGCGTCGTCAGTCGTCGTTAGTTGGATGAGTTCCGGGTTTTGGCGCATCCGTGTCCTGTGGGTGAAAAGCTGCCCTCACCCCAAACCCTTCTTCGGCGATGTAAGCATCGTAACGGAAAGGGGAGCGTACAGGTCGCACAGACCTGCCGTTTGTCGTTTGGGGCGGGACAGTGGAGAAACGTTTTCAAAAACGAGCTTTACGACGATGCTTGCGCGATTAATTGACGGGCGGTGTTGAGCGCATCGGGCAATTTGCTGGCATCTTTGCCACCTGCTTGCGCGAGATTGGGGCGACCCCCACCGCCGCCACCGACAACGGCAGCAATCTGCTTGATGAGATTACCTGCGTGTAGTTTCTTGGTGAGATCGTCCGTCACAGCGACGATGATCTGCGGCTTATCGTCCACAACGGTGCCAAGCACCATCACACCGCTTTTGACTTTACCGCGAAACCAATCGGACATGTCGCGGAGGGTGTCGGGCGTAACATCGTTCACCTGCGCGATGAGGGCGGATGCGCCGTTGACCTGTTCGAGATTGGCGATGAGGCGGTCAAAGTTGGTCTTGGCGATCTCGCGTTGGAGCGCCGCGATGTGTTTACGGGCGTTGGCGAGTTCAGATTGCAGGGCTTCGACGCGCTCGACGATGTGATCGGGCGTTGTGCCGATTTGCGCGGCGACATGACCGATTGTATCGAGACTGTTCTGGATGTATTCGACGGCTTTGTGTCCGGTGAGAGCTTCGACGCGGCGGATACCAGCGCTAACGCTACCTTCAGCGGTAATGATGAACGCGCCGATTTCTGCGGTTTCGGGGACGTGTACACCGCCGCAGAGTTCGTAGCTGTAGCGTCTGCCGTTTTTTGCGATGGTGATAGTACGGACACGTTCACCATATTTCTCACCGAAAAGTGCCATCGCGCCTTCAGCACGCGCTTCGGCAAGCGATTTTTCTTTTGCTTCGACTGGATAGTTGGCAAGGATCACGTCGTTGACCTGTGATTCGATAGCGCGAAGGTCTTCGAGCGTGACTTTGGCATCGTGAGCGAAGTCAAAGCGCAGACGATCTGGGGCGACGAGGGATCCACGCTGCTGGACATGCGTGCCGAGTTTTTCACGAAGCGCGGCATGAAGCAGATGGGTCGCCGTATGATTGCGCGTGATGTCGGCGCGGCGTTCGGCATCGACGGCGGCGGTGACAGGATCGCCCACTTTCGGATTGCCTTCGACCACTTCGCCGATGTGGACGATCAAGCCGCCGACAGGGCGGCGCATGTCATCGATTTCGATGCGCCAGCTATCGCCGCTGATCACGCCCGTATCGCTGACTTGCCCACCGGCTTCGACGTAAAAGTTGGTGGTACTGAGGACGACTTCGACTTTATCTCCGACAATGGCGTTGTTGACGGGTTTGCCATCTTGGATCATAGCGAGGACACGATCATTAAATGGCGCGCTGGAATACGGATTGTAGGCAACGCCTGTTTGAGCAAGCGCGCCGGAAGCTTTGAGCGCGGCAAGTGTCTCGTTGTAGACATCGGCGCTGGCAATCGCGCCCATCGCTTTGCCGCCGCCGCTGTCGATGCTGTGCTGTTCTTCGGCGGCTGCAAAGCCGGTTTCATCGACATGATAGCCGCGTTCTTCGGCAATATCTTTGGTGACTTGAATCGGCAAACCGAGTGAGGCTTTAAGATAGAACGCCACATCGCCGGGGAGTGTGCCACCTACCGGAAGCTTGGCGAGTTCTTCATTGAGGACTTCCATGCCGCGATCTAGTGTGCGGCGGAAGCGTTCTTCTTCTTGCGCGATGACTTTCTTGATCGTATCACGGCGCTCGACGAGTTCAGTGTAATGCCCACCCATGATTTCGATGACGGAATCGGCGACTTTGTGCAAGAATGGCTCGTTGAAGCCAAGTTTTGCGCCAAAACGGGCGGCGCGGCGGATCACCAAGCGGCATACAGAGTCGCGCCCTTTTGCGCCGGGAAGCACACCATCGGCGATGAGAAAGACTGCGGCGCGGATGTGATCCGCGATGACGCGGTAAGGGACGATGTTGGCATTACGTTCTTCGTCCGTGTGACCGGTGAGGCGCTGCGTCGCTTCGATGATGGGCATGAACAGGTCGGTTTCGTAATTGGATTTCACCCCATTGACGACGCTGAGAATGCGTTCCAAGCCCATGCCGGTATCGACACCGGGGGCGGGGAGTTTGACATCGAATTGACCTGTGTGGTTGGGATCGGGTTGAGTGCGGTTGAACTGCATAAAGACGAGATTCCACAATTCCAAGAAGCGGTCATCTTCTTGTTGGAGCATGGGAATAATGCTGTCTACGCCGAGTTCCGGGGTTTTGTCCCAGTGGATTTCGCTGGTCGGTCCGCATGGTCCGGTTTCAGCCATCTGCCAAAAATTGGTTTTGGGTCCCATGCGAGCAACACGGCGCGGATCGACTCCAACGTCGTCTACCCAAATGCTGTAGGCCTCGTCGTCGTTCTGATAGACGGTAAACACAAGGCGTTCGGGCGGGAGTTTATAGCCTTCGGTAAGCAGCTTGTAGGCAAACTTAATGGCATCGCGCTTGAAGTAATCGCCAAAGCTGAAGTTGCCAAGCATTTCAAAGAAGGTATGATGGCGCGGCGAGGGGCCGACATTTTCGAGGTCATTGTGCTTGCCGCTGACGCGCATGGATTTCTGTGAAGTAGTGGCGCGAGAATAATCGCGCTTGTCCAGCCCCAAGAATACGTCTTTGAACTGCACCATGCCCGCGTTGGTAAACAACAAAGTCGGGTCGTTGGCAGGAACAAGCGAAGACGACGCAACCTTCTTGTGTCCCATTTCTTCAAAAAAGTCGAGAAACAGCGCACGTGCTTCGACGCTGGACATTGATTTCATTGGATGTCAATCCTTGCAAGGAGTACAGTCGTTCATGTTTTGAGACATTATAACGGCTCAAAGAGGCGTTTTCTAGCCGAATAGATGGAGGGAGTAGACCTGTAACATCGCAGCAGGGAGGGGATAAAAATTCGGCGGTTCTGATATAATGCGCGGGATAATACAGCGGCTTCACGATAACAGGGTTGAGTATGCCAACGATAGACGAACAAGTAGAAATTTTAATGTCTGGCACCGCATATGGTGACGAGCAGACACGCGAAAATATGAAGCGAGAACTGCGCGAGCGCTTGATTGAAGCGGAAAAACAAGGCAGACCGCTGCGCGTATACTGCGGGTATGATCCACGCACGAGCGACTTGCACCTCGGTCATACAATCACGATGCGGAAACTGCGGCAGTTTCAAGATTTTGGGCATGACGTGACGTTCTTGGTTGGCACGTTCACCAGCTTAATTGGCGATCCATCCGACAAGGACAAGGTGCGTGAACAACTGACACGGGAACAGGTCGAAGAAAACGCGCGCACCTATGCGGAGCAGGCGTTCAAGATTCTTGACCGCGAGAAAACCCGTGTGCGCCGCAACGATGAATGGCTTTCCACGCTCGATTTCGCGGATATTATTCGGCTTGCCAGCAATTTCACCGTGCAGCAGTTTTTGGTACGCGAAAACTTTGCGAAACGCTTAGAGGCTGGGCAGCCGATTTACCTGCACGAGATGTTCTATGGTCTGATGCAAGGTTATGATGCGGTGGCGCAAGAAGCTGATGTACAGGTGGGCGGGCAGGATCAATTGTTCAATATTCTGATCGCCGGGCGCAAACTACAAGAAGCACTCGGTCAGCGTCCACAAGTGGCAATCATCATGGGCGAGAGCTTGCCGGGGACGGATGGCGAGATCAAGATGAGCAAGAGCCTTGGCAACCATATTCCGCTGTTGAGCGAACCGTGGGATATGTTCGGCAAGGTGATGAGCTTGCCCGATAAGGCGATGCCGATCTTTCACAAACTGATTTTAGGATGGTCACCCGCGCAGTTGAAAGAATTAGAGCAAGGACTCGCGGATGGATCGCTGCACCCGAATCAAGCGAAGATGCGATTGGCACGCGAGATCGTGACGATTTTCCACAGTGCAGCGGACGCGCAGGCGGCGCAGCGGCGCTGGGATGAAGTGTTCCGCAGCGGTGGTTTGCCGGAAGACATGCCGGAATCCGTATTGGAAGCGGAAGAAAAAGTTGCGGATATTCTGCGACGGTTAGAGATGGTGAGCAGCGGTGCGGAAGCGAAACGCTTGATGCAGCAGAATGGCGTGCGCGCGAATGATGTTCCTGTGACAGACATTATGGCGACCATTAAGCCGGAACAACTGCCGGTGGTGCTGCAAGTGGGCAAGCGGAAGTTTGTTAAGTTGGTGGGGAAATCTTAGGCGAGCAACTTACATCTTTCTGTTGCGGGCGGCTCACGAGCCGCCCCTACACATCATGGTAATTAGGTGGGTGGGACGACGATTAGAAAGACGGCGACGATGGTGAGCGCCGCGAGCATAAGGCGCTCAAAAGCGGCTTGATCAATACGGGTGATGACATAGCGACCAAGCCATACACCAAACGGAATCACGGGAATTACCCACAGCACCGTGAGTAGATCGCTAAAATTGTATAATCCGGCTGCTAGAAGGAACGGCAGCTTGATCACATTAACAAGCGCGAAAAAGAGCGTCATTGTGCCGACGAACATTTGGGGCGCGATGGGCTGAAGCAGCATGTATGCTGTGAATGGCGGTCCACCGACGTTAGCGACGGCAGAACCAATCCCCGCGATTCCACCGACAAAAACACCATGCCAATTGCGCGGCTTATAGTTCGCGCTGAGCAGGCGATTTCCGAACAGCTTGTAAATCACAAACATCAAGGTAAAGATGCCGAGCAAGCGTCGCAATATATCATCGGGCAGATTGGCGAGCATGTATGTGCCGATCAAGATGCCGACGATGGCGGCGGGCAGCAGCAGTTTGATGTAGTGGTTATCCCACATATTCCAGTAAACACGCAGCGCGAACACATCCCCAATGATGAGCAGCGGAAGCGCAAGGCTGATCGCCTGAGAGACAGGCATCACTTGGCTGAGCAGCGGCGCGCACAACACAGCAAGCACCGCGCCAAATCCTCCTTTTGACAACCCGATCAAGAGAGCGACGGAAACGACGATGATGACGTATTCAAAACTCATCCGAGAATCTTTCTAAAGCGTGTGGTAGTGAAACGTCTAAAAGCATAGCCTTGACCGCGAACGGTGTAAATTGCGTGGTCTTTGTTGGACTGATGAGTTGAGGGCGTGGGGGAGGCGTAGGGTTGGTGGCTGAACGGTTCACGCACCGGTTGGGTCATATGTATTGGAAAGCTTGTTAATTGGGGAGGACAGCCGATGCGGACAAAAATTCTCTACGGGATCGTGATTCTCTTGGCGGTGATTGTCGTTAGTGGTTTGAGCGTACCGCGCGAGGTGTCCGCGCAAAACGCGGGGGGCATTGTGCCATCGACGGCGCAGATATTTGAACACGGCTGGATGATGTGGCGAAGCGACACCGGATCGATTTATGTGTTTTTGGACTACGGTTTATTCTATCATTTTCGCTCGGATGAATATGGGGGACTGCTATTCAATACGCGGGCAGATAACGGCTACATTATGCCGATCATGGGATTCGGGCAGGTGTGGGGAAACATGGAATGGCTGCGGAACCAGTTGGGGAACGCGGTTGGATCGGAATTTAGCTTTAACCCGCTGGTTGTGGATCAATCGCATGGGTTGGTGATGGTCGAAGATTGGAATGGGCGGCAGATTCAAACACTGCGAGTGATCTGGGTGCTTTTGCCGCGAGTTTCCGGCGGCGCTCCTAGCTACACTCCTACCCCCATCGTCGGATTTCCTATGACAACACCTACGCCACCCGTTCCCACATACACCTACTTCACGGATGCGGCATTTCAGCTTTATGAGCGTGGATTTATGGTGTGGCGCGCGGATACAGGTGATATTTTAGTGTTTTTCGGGGATTTTCTTAACGGGTCGGGGGGAACGATGCTCTTGATTCCATTATGGTGGTATCAAGAGTTTCCAGAAAACTCACAGCCGCGTGTGCCTGAGCCGTATGTTGATCCGATCAATGGGTTTGGGCGGGTGTGGGGGACACTCAGCGATGTGCGCGAAAGGCTTGGTTATGCGGTGACGAGCGAGACAGCCTATCAGATGACATTGGAACTTGAAAATGGGGCATATGGAAAGGGGTGGCTGTCGCTACCAGATGGAACACAGTTATACATTTTGACGGGAAGGTGGTCATTTTAGGTAGAGAAAAGAGAGATTTACCGCAGAGGCGCGGGGGTACAGCGAGAATAAAGGGCAGGTTTTTGAGAAATTAAGGGCACGGATTCGCTCGGATGCACCATGCCCTTAATCGCAAGTTATTGTCCGGGTTGCGAACGAATCCACGTCAGATATTCGCGCATTTGCAGGTCGGTGTTGCGAATTTTCATGGCGAGATCGGCGGCAAGGTTACGCATGAGGCGGTAGCCCAACTGCGGATAGCTGTCGCAGAGCAGCATGAGCCGTTCGCGGGCGATGACGAGCAGTTGGGTGTCGGCGGCGGCACAGCGCGCCCGCGCTGAGCGCAAGCCTTCATCGACAAGCGCGACTTCCCCGAATGACTGCCCACGCCGCAAAGTGGCGATGGTTTGCGCGCCGCTGTTTGAGTCTTTGCCGAGCAAAGCGGGATCGACTTGAATATCAACTTCACCGTTGGCGATAACATACAATTCACTGCCGGGTTTGTTTTCTTCAAACACAATTTCATCCGTTGTGTAATGGCGCTCGTCACAGATGGAAGCGATCAATTCAAGCTGGGTATTCGTTAAGTCTTGAAAAATATCCGCTTGCTTCAGAGTCGAAATGATGGACATTGCGCGCTCCTTACCTAACGGGCGGCGTGTGATTGTGTATGCATATGGTATGATGACAGCGATTTTAGCATAGGTTGGTATTAAAGAGCAGTTAGGTTGTGGTGATGGGCAAGAAAAAGAAAGGGTATTTGCCAAAACACCCGCCGAAATCGACCCATGAGCGGGAAAAAAAAGGCACGAACGCTGATCCAGATGTCGATCATGATGTCGCAATGGCGTACAGCCTGCTGCGCGATGAACCACTTAAGTATCCCGTGTGGGGTGAGCAGTTCATCGACGCGGAAGCGCGAGCGCAAATGGATTCTGCGATGCGGCTGCCGGTCAGCGTGGCGGGGGCATTGATGCCTGACGCGCATGTGGGATATGGTTTGCCTATTGGTGGAGTATTGGCGACGGATAACACGGTGATCCCCTATGCGGTGGGGGTGGATATCGCCTGCCGGATGCGGATTTCGATTTTTCCGATGTCACCGCACACCATTGGGCAGCGGATCGAACAGTTTCGCAAGGCGCTGATGGAAAACACACGCTTTGGTCGCGGTGGGGTGTGGGGAAAAAACGAGCGTATGGATCATGCGGTGTTGGATGATCCCGCATGGAATGAAACAAAATATTTAGGATCGCTGAAAGATCGTGCCTACGAACAGTTGGGCACAAGCGGCACGGGAAATCACTTTGTCGAGTGGGGGGCATTTGAAATGGACAACGACGCGCCCGATCTCGGCTTGAAGGCAGGACAATATCTCGCGCTGCTGTCGCACAGCGGATCGCGCGGGGTGGGATACATCATTGCCAATCACTTTTCTAAGCTGGCGATGAGTATGCACCCTGAATTAGACAAAAGCGTGCGGCATCTAGCATGGTTTTCACTCGATTGGGATGCAGGGCGCGAATACTGGCTGTCGATGGAACTGGCGGGACGATTCGCGGCGGCAAACCATGAAGTGATTCATCAGCGGGTAGCGAAGGCGATGGGACTGAAACCCGTCGCATCAGTGGAAAATCATCACAACTTCGCGTGGAAAGAGAAAATTCCTGCGCCAGCGGGTTTTGGCACGGGCGAACGCGAAGTGATCGTGCATCGCAAGGGGGCGACTCCGGCGGGTCGCGGTGTGCTGGGGATCATTCCGGGTTCAATGGGGGATGCGGGTTATGTGGTGCGCGGATTGGGGCGTGTGGACGCGATCAATTCGGCATCGCATGGCGCGGGGCGCGCGATGAGCCGCAGACAGGCGCTGAACTCGATTACCAAGACGGAACGTGACCGCTACTTGAAAGAACATGGCGTGATTTTGTTAGGCGGCGGGCTGGATGAAGCGCCGCAAGCCTATAAATCAGTGACGGATGTGATCAGCGCGCAGCGGGATTTGGTTGAAATTGTCGGGAAGTTTACACCGCGTATTGTGCGGATGGCAGATGAACCGGGGGATATTTGAGTGATGGAAAACGGACTATCGCCCGACTACACGATTGATGAACTCATCTGCGCGTGCATTTCACGGCAGGTGGTGGATGGCGAATCATTAGCGCAAGGGATCAACACGCCGTTGGTGATGGCAGGATTTCTGCTGGCGCGGATGACTCATGCGCCGAATGTGTACTTTGCTTCGGCAATTGGGCAGAGCATTTGCCGTGACTGGGCGGCGCTTGGCGTGGGGCGGATTGAGGATTTTTGGCTTGGGAACGGATTGATTTACACTGGATTTGTCACGGCATCGGCGGACTTGCTGCCGAAATTCAACCCGAAAGAGTTTTTCCGTCCAGCACAGGTGGATGCGGCGGGAAACTTTAACAATATCGCGCTCGGTGATGATTACAATCGTCCCCGTATGCGGTTACCGGGTACGGGGGGGATTCCCGATGTAACGACAGTGAGCGATCATATTTACTTATATGTGCCGCGTCATTCAAAAGTGACATTTGTGCAAAAGCTCGATTTTGTAAGTGGAATGGGGCATGTGCCGGAGCGCAAACGCGGCAGCGGTGCGAAATACTTGATCACGGATTTGGGGCAGTTTGATTGGGCGAACGGGCGAATGCGGCTGACGAGTGTGCATCCCGGCGTAACTGTCGAACAGGTGCAGAAAAAGACCGGATTTGAGTTGGAGATCGCGCCTGACCTGTTTGAAACACCACCTCCAAGTGTGGAAGAAGTGCGTTTGCTGCGCGAGGTGATCGATCCGCTGGGTGTGCGTAAGCTCGAAATGTTGGGCGGCAGCGCGCGAAAAGATTTACTGCGAGACATTTTGGCAAAGGAAAATGCCGAATAGCTAGAGCAGAACACGGGCGAAATTATGCGATTTTCGCCCATGTTGTGTTGAGTTATTGGAGTGACCACGCGCCAATGCTGCGGAAGCGGTCAGCAGGTGTGCCGATGTATCCAAGGCTGATTCCGTCAAGGCGTGGCGAGGTTACATAAGTATAGACGGGATAGTACAGCGGGATGGCGATAGCGCGTTCCACAAACGTGCGCTGGAATTCGTGATAATGTTCAATGCGGTTGATTCCGTAAGCATCGCGGCGGGCGAGTTCGAGCAGTTCGCTGATGGTGCGGTCATCCGCGCCGCCGTAGTTTTCCCCATCCGGGTATTCCCCTTGATGCCAGAATGAAAACACATCAGGATCGGCGCTGCCGCGCATGGAGTATTCGACAAGCGCGGTATCGAAATCATGTGCTTCTAATCGCGCTTGATAGGTGGCGATGTCGGCGGTTTCGACACTGACGCTGACACCTAACTGCGCCCACTGCGAAACGATTTCGTTGGCGAGATTGATGAGCGCAGGATCATCTGGCGTGAGCAGAGAGAAGGTGAACAGCGCGTTTGGGTCAACAGTGGGCGCAGATTCGGCGGCTTCTGCTGTGGCTTCGGCGGCGGGTTCGTCACCTTCGTTCGTTTCTTGCTGACGCTCAAAGCGATCCGACGCGGTTTGCAGGAGCGCGCGTGCGCTGGCAGTGTCAAAATTAGGATACGGAAGATTAGGCGAATAAGCCCATGATCCCGGCAGAATGGGACTAGTTGCCATGACCGCCGAAAAACCCAAAGCGCGCTCAATCATGGCTGCGCGGTCAAGCCCCGTTTCCAGCGCGACGCGCACTCGTTGATCGCGCAAGAAACGCGCGTCTTGATTTGTCCAGTTGAAAATGAGTACGCCAAGCGTGGGTTCAAGGGTGTTCCATGTGGCAAGGTCTGCTGTATTGGCGGCAAGAAACAACGCTTGACGATCACGACGATCACGCCCAGCAAGTGCATCGATTTCGCCGTTGGAGACAGCAGCGGATGCGTCATTGAAGTTGTCAAAGAGGACAAAGCGCACGCGGTCAATCGCAAACGGTTGTGCCTGACCTTCTGGGCGCTGACGATAGACAGGCGCGACACGCAGATCGACCATTTCGATGCGCCCGTTTGTGTTCGCGCGGATGGCTTCAAGCTGATATGCGCCTGTGCCGATGGGCGTTAGATTGAACGGATGTGACGCTAAAGCTGCTGCGCTTGTGCCGCGCAAAGCGTGTTCCGGTAGAATGCCGATGCTGACTTTATCTAGGAAGGTGGCAAGCGGTTGTGTAAGACGAAAGCGAACGATAAACGGATCAAGCTGTTCGGTTTCGACAGTCTGCCAGAAACTGCCTAATTCTTCATCACCGGGGAAATCGGGCGCGCGCAGAATTGATGTGGTGTACAGTACATCGGCGGCGCTAAAAGGGATACCATCCTGCCAAAGCACATCCCGACGCAAGAAGAAGGTATATTCGAGTCCATCGGATGAGATCACCCACCGTTCGGCAAGTGCGGGGCGCGGCTCGCCATATTCGTTCGTGCGTATGAGTCCTTCAAAGATGAGCGAGGTAATATCGGCATCGACAGGGTTGAGGGATGCGAACAGCGGATTAAGGCGCTGAATCGAGCCGACTAGTCCTTCGCGGAATGTCGGAACGTTATCCGCAGCCGCGAATCGCCCAACCGGAAGGGCGCTGACAGCAGGCTGTTCAGGTGTGGCTGTCACTGCTTGAACGACAGCTGCGCTATCTGTGACAACCACTGCCGGAGTATTGGTCGAAGTGGGAACAGCGGTTACATCTGCTGTGCGCCCGGAATCGCCGCCGCGCAGTGCTAAGCTGATGCCGAACAATACACCCGATACGATGAGCGCTGCGACTTGCCAGCGAAATCCTCGTAACATGCGTTTTGATCCTGTGTAATGGGTTAGAAACAAAAAAGGTGTTTTGCAGGGAAGGTACAACCCGAATGGGTGAACCCATATGCCCGACAAAACACCGCAAGCGTGTGGCTAAAATCGAAAGAGGCAAATTGGGAAGCGCGATTAGCGGGTGTACGCCACCGACAGAATGGCGATAGCAAGGAATGCTATCGACAATCCAATGGTCAATTGGAATAGGGTTTTTTCCAAACCGCGCCGCGTGCGTGTGACACCGCCGGTTTCACCGCCGCCCAGAAGGTCGCCCAAGCCGCCACCCTTTACTTGCATCAGGATGATGACCACTAACGCGACAGAAATGATAATTGATACAATCTGAACGGCACGATCCATGCCAGTAACTCCCTGAAGAATGCGAAATTGTGTTGATGGTGGGGCAGTATAACGGAGAAACGCCGTCTTTTCAACGGCGTTTCATAGCAATGAGCGAAGCCGAGCCTGAGGCGAAGTTATGGCGATATGGGTTCGGCGGCTGTTTCTTCGGTTGGTTCAAAGTAGGGTTCGACAGTTTCGCCGCGCAAATAAGCGAGAGCAGCGGCTAACTGTGGATCATTGGGATCATTATACTGCGTTGGTGTCCATTCGATGATAATGTCCGGGGTGACTCCCTGTTCATGTATCCAACGATTTGCAGGGGTTAGCCAGCGAGCAATCGTTAGACGAACACCACCGTTGTTGACAAGCGGTGCCCATGTTTGCACTGTGCCTTTGCCGAGCGTGGTTTCCCCAATAATTGTGGCGAGGTCAAGGTCTTGCAGCGCGCCGGAGACAATTTCAGATGCACTAGCGGTAAGTTCGTTGGTGAGAACGACAATTGGCACACGAATATCAGCGTAGGTGCCCGTCGCTTCATAGACGATGGGTTCCCGATCACCACCAAAGTCTTCGGTCACAATCGTGCCATCTTCGATGAATAAACTGGACACATCAATGGCGCTGCTGAGATAACCGCCTGTGTTATCGCGCAAATCGAAAATGAGTCCGCGACGATTATTCACGTCAAGGGAATCGAATGCGGATTGAAGTTCTTCTGAAGCATCGTCGCCAAAAACATTGAGGCGCACGTAGGCGACATCTTCGTCTTCGATGAGGCGCGATTCGACGCTGGGTACGATTATCCGAGCGCGCACAATGTCAAAATCGAGTTGGTCTGTGCCGCGGCGGA
This sequence comes from Anaerolineae bacterium, assembly GCA_034434595.1. GTDB lineage: Bacteria > Chloroflexota > Anaerolineae > Aggregatilineales > Phototrophicaceae > Flexifilum. Next base: position 136,174 of record DAOTZD010000023.1, on the reverse strand, counting down.
CGGTAATGAGGACATTCGTGCCTTCCGGTCCGCGCACACGTGAAGCAAATTCAAACTGGCTCCAATCTGCAATGGGGGTGCCATCAACGGCGACGAATACATCTCCGGCGAGCAGCCCTGCGCGCATGGCAGGCGATTCGGGCAGTACACCAACGATTTCAATTTCGTTGGTATCTTCATTGGTGGTGATAACCACACCGATGCCTTCAAATTCGCCTTCGAGTTCAGAATTTTGCATTTCAAAGTCTTCAGGGGTCATGTAACCGCTGTATTCATCGTCGAGCGCATCAACCATACCTGTGACCGCACCATCAACGAGTGTGGTGATGTCTATATCTTCGATATACTGCGAGTCGATGAGATTGTAGACCTGCCAAAAATGCTGAAATGCCTGCTCGGTTTCCGGCGGCTGCGTGAATCCCGTGTTTTGGGCAAACGTGCTGGACTGTGTGCCAAGCAGGTAGCCTAAGCTGAACACAGCGGCAGCCGCAAATGCGAGCGAAAAGTGGCGCAGCCGTTGATGGAACGGGTGATGGGGTTCAACGGGTGAGCGTCCGCGTTGTGCGCGGTTTACAAACATGGGACTTACTCCAAAGACTGTTTCCGGCTTAGTATGATTATAACGGGTTGTGGTTGAGTGTTTGCTAAGGTCTATGTGAGGGATCGGCGGAGATGTGATGAGTATACCAGAATCTCCAGTGGAATTTCTGGCGGAACAGCCGCTGGAAACGCACGCGCGGGCTATTCTATTCGGATTGGCACTCGGAGATTCGATTGGCTATCCGACAGAGTTTATGAACTTAGCGCAGATTTTTCAGGTGTATGGGGCAGCCGGAATTCAAGCGCCGCCGGTGCTGGCGCGATATTCCGATGATACGCAGATGACACTGGCATTGGCAGAAGGAATCCTTGACGCGGGATTGGATGCGGACATTGATTCGCAAATGCGCGGGATTGGTAAACGATTTATCGAATGGATGCACAGCGCGGACAATAATCGTGCGCCCGGAAATACGTGTATGGCGGGTATGCGTCGATACGAAAATGGACTGGACTGGCGGCTTTCCGGGATAGCGAGTTCAAAGGGATGCGGGAGCGCGATGCGCGTGGCGGCAATCGGGTATTTTTATCAGCATGACCCGGCGCGGCTGCGTGAACTCGCGGAAGCGAGTGGCATTATCACACACGGGCATCCGGCGGCGGTGGCGGCGAGTATTGCGGCGGCGTATGCCATCAAGCTCGCGCTGGATGGGGTTGCGGTTAAGGAGTATTTGAATCGGATTTTGACATTCGTTGAAGGAATCAGTGATGAGTTCGACGCGGCGCTTTATCGCGTGGGGCATGTGGGCGGTTGGACGGACGAAATCGGGGCACTGAAACACATTGGCGAAGGGTGGACGGGCGAAGAAGCCGTGGCGCTGGCGTTGTACTGCGTTCTGCGGTATCCCGATGACTATGTGGCGTGTATGCAGCGGGCGGCGAACACGAACGGCGACAGCGATTCGATTGCCTGCATCGCGGGTGGGATTATGGGCGCGCGGTTGGGATTGCGCGCGATTCCGGCGGACTGGATCGAACGATGTGAGAACAGAGAATATTTGAACGCGCTTGCGCGGCGGATGTTTATTGCCCGCGATGCTTATGAAAGAGGATCGCATGGATAGAGAGGTTGTGCGCGATTATTGTTTGAATAAACCGGAAGCCGTCGAAGATTTTCCGTTTGGCGCAGATGTCGCCGTGTTCAAGGTGATGGGGAAAATGTTCGCGCTTATGCCAGTGACTGGTGCGGTGAGCATTAGCTTGAAATGCGAACCGATGCTGGCGGATATTTTGCGTTCAACGTTTGCCGATGTGACTCCCGGCTATCATTTGAATAAGCGGCACTGGAACAGCGTGAAATTGGATGGCGACAGCACTATCCCTCTTGATGAAGTGTTCAACATGATTGATCATTCATATGAGCAAGTGGTCAAAGGGCTGCCGAAAAAAGTGCGTGAGAGACTTTCCGACGGGAAGTTTTGAATCGCTTTGAGGTTGGAGTGGGGGATGAGTTTACTGATTTCGATGGAAGATGCGGCGGCGCTGGTGCGCGATGGTCACATGCTGGCGTTAGGCGGCATGACAATGTACCGTCGACCAACCGCTTTTGTGCGTGAACTGCTGCGGCGGTCACCACGCCCACGTAATTTAACACTGCTGTGCTTTACAGCGGGTTATGAAAGTGATCTGTTGGTAGGCGCGGGGTGTGTCGGAACGGTTCGCAGTGTGTATTTCGGGCTGGAATCGTTCGGGTTTGCTCCGATGTTCACCGAAAAAGTGAATCGCGGTGAACTTCGTGTACTGGAAGAAACCGAAGCGAGTTTGTCGTGTGGACTGCGCGCGCGCATGGCGGGGGTGGGATTCATGCCGTCTCATGCGTGGATTGGGACGGATTTACCCACGCTGCGCCCGGATGTAAAAACGATCCTTGATCCTTACACAGGCGAAACCTTGATGGCGTTTCCGTCGATACACTGCGATATTGCGGTGATTCACGCGATGGAAGGCGATGCGGCAGGGAACATCAAGATCAACAACAATCGCGGTGTGGATTTGGAACTGGTATGTGTGGCGGATGTAGTGATTGCCACTGTCGAACGCATTGTAGACCGGGTGATGCCAAGTGTGGATGGTTTGGTGATCCCGAAACCGGGTTCGACGTATCTTGTCCATGCTCCGGGTGGCGCACGCCCAACTAGCTGTTATCCGTATTATCCAATTGCCGGCGCAGAAATCATGCGCTATGTAGATGCGTGCAACAGCGGCGAATTTGAAACCTATCTTGCGGGCATTTTGTCGGCAGAACACCGATCTAGCGAAGCGATGGCGGCGGATTAGAGGGCTTGCATCATTTTGCTACTGGAACGATGAAGGCCGGATCAAGATAAGCAGCCGTCTGTGAACCGATCAGAGGCGGTGAAGTCGCGCTCGATGGATGCTTGAGCGTAATTGTGTTTCCGCTCGGATGAGCCAGTGTAAGACGATAGGAATCCCCTTGAAAGACGCATTCGGTGATTGTTCCCCAAATGGGGTGATTGTTCGCTGTGTGTTGAAGTGATATTCCATTGGGGTGTAACAGCAAAAACGGCGTGGTGTCGGATACTGTTAGCGAGAAATCGCCTAGAGGCGTGTGTGCTGTTGTTTGATTCCAACGGATGACAGGGATGATGTTGTTGAGACCAAGAAAACGGGCGATGAACGTTGTGCGCGGCGCACGGTAGAGATTGGCAGGGGTGTCTACTTGCATAATTTGTCCTGTGCCCATGATGGCGATCCGGTCAGCAACGGCGAAGGCTTCACGTTGGTCATGGGTGACATAAATCGCGGTCAAGCCGACTCGTTTAATGACGGTTCGCAAATCTTCAACAAGGCGATCACGAAGCGCGGCATCGAGCGACCCAAGCGGTTCATCAAGCATGAGCAGCGACGGATTTGGGGCGAGACTGCGGGCAAGCGCGACTCGCTGTTTTTCGCCGCCGGATAAGCTGGTTGTTTCGCGGCGTTCAAAACCGGTCAGTCCGACCAGTGAGAGCATTTCTTGGATACGTTCCCGCTGCTGATCGGCTGGCATGTGGCGCATACGCAGCCCAAAAGCGACGTTGGCGCTAACGTTCATGTGCGGAAAGAGCGCGAAATCTTGAAACATCAAGCCGAAATCGCGCTGATGGGGCGGCAGCGCCAAGATTGAACGTCCTTCGAGCAGCACATCCCCTTGATCAACCTTTTCAAGCCCCGCGATGATGCGAAGTAAGGTCGATTTTCCGCTGCCGCTTGCGCCTAATAAGCAAAGAATTTCACCGCGTTCAAGTTCAAGATTGATTCCTGTCAGAATCTTTTCTGATCCAAACGCGCGGTGTACGTCACGAATTGAAAGAAGTGGCATCAAAATTCTCCTATGCCAAGTTTACGCAGACGCTCGATCAGAATGAAACTGATCGCACAAACGAGCATCAAAAGTGAACTCATCGCCAATGCTTGCCCATAATTGGTCGCTCCCGGCTGACCGAGCAGCCGGTAAATTACAATCGGCATGGTAGGGGTATCGGGGCGGGCAATAAAAATCGACGCGCCAAATTCACCCATACTGACGGTGAAAGCGAATACCGCGCCCACGATCAACCCGCGACTGATGAGCGGGAGATCGATCAATCGCAGGACTTGAAGCGGGGATGCGCCCATCACCTGCGCGGCTTCGCGGATGCTTGGCGTGATCCCGCGAAGGGCGGGCAAGACGCTGCGAACGACGAACGGCATAGCGACCAACGTATGCGAGAGGGGAATCAACAGTGGCGAAGTTCGCAGATTGAGCGGCGGTTCATCCAGCGCGATGATAAAGCCGAAGCCCAATGTGACCGCGCTGGTCGCCAACGGGAGCATGAACAGGGGATCGAGCCAACGGGTGAATTTCGCACGGCTGGTGAGCATATACGCCGTCAGCAGCCCTAACACGACGGAAATGAGAGTGGAAGCTGTGGCAAAGCTCAATGATGTGGAGATGGCTTCTAACGGCGGGGCGAACAGGACTGATCCACGTACATTGGTGGACAGCAAAGCGTAATAGCGCGTAGTGAAACCTTCGCCTCCCACAGTGAATGAGCGAATGACAAGGGCGATCAATGGGGTAAACAGCAGGATCGCCATGAACGCGATAGTCCCGTAGACGAGCGATTTTTCGGCGGGCGTATGTGGCGCTCGTGCGATGACGGTTGATGCTTGTAGATCGGTGACATTTTGGCGCTGTAGGCGGGTGTAAACGAGCATGAGGATGAACATGAAGCCGATCTGCACCAACGAAAGCGCGGCGGCGGTTTGCAGATTGAGCAGATTGCGCGCTTGGCGGAAGATTTCGACTTCGAGGGTGGCGAATTGAATGCCGCCGAGAATCAGCACCACGCCAAAGCTGGTAAATGTGAAGATGAACACCAGCACAGATGCAGCAAGGATAGCAGGGCGAACAGCGGCTAGGCGAATTTCCCACCACAAGCGCCAGCCGTGCGCGCCTAAAACGCGGGCAGCTTCTTCCATACGTGGGCTTTGGGTCGCCCAATAACTGCTAATCATGCGGAGAGCGAGCGAAAAATTGTAGAAAACGTGCGCGATCAAGATAAGCGCAAGCGTGCGTTCAAGTTGGATAGGCGCGTAGTCGAGCGCGAACAGGTTCATCAGCACATCGTTGATCACGCCGCGTTCACCAATCAGAGCATTGAACGCGGCGGCGACGACAACTGTTGGCAAGACAAACGGAAGCGTAGATACCGAGAGCAGCAGTGATTTGCCGGGAAATTGATAACGGGCAAAGACATACGCCGCTGGAAGCGCAACCCCGATGGTGAAGATTGTTGATAACGCCGCTTGCCCGACGGTGAAGAAAAACGTTTCGCGGTAGTAGGCGGATGTGACTAAGCGTGTGAATCCGCTGAGATCAAGCTGTCCGTCGGGCGCGAGGCTGACGGCGAAGATCGACAGCAGAGGGTAGAAGAAAAAGATCGCCAAAAAAAGCAGGGGTACGAGCAAGATGCTCGCCCGTACCCACTGTGCGACATTCGCAACGCGAATCACCGCAGAACTACTTCCGTCCACGCTTCAATCCATGTCTCGCGATTCGCGTCGATCAGCGCGGGATCGAGGATGACCGGATTTTCGGGAATCGCGGCGTATTCGATAAAGGCTTCGGGAAGTTCGGCTTCGGCGTTGACGGGAAAGACGAACATTTGCAGCGGCACATCTTCTTGAAATTCGACGCTGAGCAAGAAGTCGATCACCTGCTGCGCCGCTTCGAGATCGTCTGTGCCATCAAGGATGCCCGCGTATTCAATCTGACGGAAGCAGGTATCATCCGCGACGATGCTGGCAGTTGGCGCGGTTTCTGGCACGGGATCGGCAAAGATGACTTCGGCGGGGGGACTGCTGGCATAGCTTACTACGAGCGGGCGGTCACCTTCACTGCCAGCCGAGCCACTGAAGCGAACATAGTAGGCATCGGTCCAATCCTCGGAAATGTAAACATCATTTGCGACAAGATCGCGCCAGAAATCGAGATAGGTGTAATCGCCTTCTTCGCCAAAAGCGGCAACAGTCGTCATCAAGAAGGCAAGACCCGGCGACGATGTGGCGGGATTTTGTACAGCAAGCAGTCCTGTATAGGCGGGATCGGCAAGGTCTGCCAGCGATGAGGGTACAGGTAAGTTTTCACTCGCAAAGTAGCCCACATCGTAGTTCAAGCACACATCGCCGTAGTTGATGGGCGTGACACGGTGCTGGTCATCGGTGATAAACGACTCGTCAACGTTTTCCAACAACGGCGATTCGTAGGGCAAGAACAGGTCTGCATCAAGCGCACGGCTCAAAAAGGTGTTATCTACGCCATACATCACATCACCCAGCGGATTGCCCGCACTGAGGACGGACTGGTTGACAAGCGATCCTGCGTCACCGAGTCGCAGTACTTCGATGGTGATCCCGCTTTCGGCTTGGAAGGCGTTCATGACATCTTCGGTGTAGTTGAAACTGTCGTGCGCGATGATGGTGACGGTGCGCGTTTGCTGGGCGGATGCGCCGCTGAAAATTAGTGTGACAATGACCAGACTTAGGACAAATGCTTTCATCGATCTTCTCCAGAAAACGAACCACCCCTACGGATGAGTCGCGGTAGGGGTGGCAGTCAGTGGCATGATATTGACACTCCCTACGCCGGCATGAACCGGATCAGGTCAAAGGGTCGGTGCGGCGTTACGCACCCTCTCAGCCTGTTTGCACAGACTCCCCCGTGAAGGATGATTTATGTGATGTTGATTACACTATAGCGAATGTTGGTTCAAAAGCAAAGGCGCGGATTTAGTGATCCACGCCTCTGTTAAGCAAAAATTCAGATATAGGATGGAGTGCTACACGTCAAGATTGCGGACGCTCTTGGCATGAGTTTGGATGAATCGGCGGCGCGGTGGTACGGCGCTGCCCATCAGCATGTCGAAAATGCGGTCAGCTTCGGCGGCATCTTCGATAGTCACTTGAAGCAGCGTGCGCCGCTGCGGATCCATCGTGGTTTCCCACAACTGATCTGGGTTCATCTCTCCCAGCCCTTTGTAGCGACTGACTTTGACCTTTTCCGGGTCTTTGTAGCGTTCAAGCGCGCGGGCGAGAATATCCTGTTCGCTGACACCGGCTTCGCCATAGATGTATTCGCTCTCTTTGCCGTTCACAAGACGGAAGATCGGCGGCTGTGCGATATAGAGATGCCCATCTGCGATCAATTGGTGCATGTGACGGAAGAAGAACGTAAGCAGCAGCGTGCGAATGTGACTACCGTCTACGTCCGCGTCGGTCATAATGATGACTCGGTGATAGCGAAGGTTGGCAAGGCTGAAATCTTCGCTGATGCCTGTTCCAAGTGCGCTGATAAGTGCCTTGATCTCGTTGTTGTCGAGCATCTTATCCATGCGGGCGCGTTCGGTGTTAAGAATCTTACCGCGCAGCGGGAGGATTGCTTGGAAATGACGGTCACGTCCCTGCTTGGCGCTGTTATGGACAAACACGCCACTTGCCAGCGCGAAATTATGTGTATTGGGCACTTCGATGTCGTACACGTCCATGCGTTCGTTCGTGCGCTCAACGCTGACGATGCGATGATTGAATTGAGCGACAGCTTCATAGGCGCGTGTTTCATTACCCTCAAAGTATCGATTGCACAACGTATCAAAGCGGAGCAGTGACTTGTCGCGAGTCTGCAAACGATGGGCTTGATACGCCGCGAGATCAAGCGTACCGTATTCCAATTCGATGCGCTTGAGGGCGTTCATCGTCTTGAGGTAATAGGTGCGATCAAGAGCTTGGCGACGTTTGCTGCGAAATTCCGGTGTCCATTGTTCGCGAGTCTTGTCGCTACGCCAAGCGCGAAGTTCAGGGTTTTCCCACTGTTCAACAGCCGTTTGCGAGAATTGTTCACGAACTTCAGGATGTGTGTGGAAGTACGCGCGCACATGTTCAGCTTGTTCAGCACGGTTGGTTTCGCTTGACCAGTGCCTTTGCTGCGCTTGCATGAGCATCGCACGGTTTGCAGCACGATATTCTTCGCTTTCGTTGTAGAACTTGCGCCAATGATCCATCATGTACGATTTATATGATGGGTCAGACCATTGCGTTTTCGCATTAGCCGACAGTTTGGCGCGGGTAGCTGGCGACTTCATACGATTACTCATCGCTTGACGGAAAGCAGCGCTTTGTCGAGAGACGCGCCATTTCTGAACAGTGTTGGGGCGATGTAGAGTTTTTGTGAGGTGAGCGCGATGAAGGGCGAGATGATCGGTTGCGCTCATACGATGTAGATTAGTGGGATTGTTGTTAAGCTTATTGAAGTCAACATGATGGCAGTGATCTCCATCTGACTTCTTGTATACTCCCTGCCCGCGATTGTACCAATCCGCAACGAGATGAGTATGGAGCCATGAGTTTGAGCGTGGACTCCACACCATTTCGTATCCGTCTAGCGTGATGCCCTTATCACTCTTGCTAGATAGTTTGCGATACAGCGGCATCAGGGAATCTTCGTTTGTTAGGTCTTGGGCTGCCTTATATGAACCATCGCGCAGCATGAAGCGGTGATCCGGTGTGCAAGTGATGCTTTCACCATTATCAAGCGTAACGCGAATGACTTCTGCGTCTTGTTTTGTTCGGCGCGCGTTGATGATGCGTTCCACGCCGATTGTTCCGTCATTGCGAATGGTGTAACAGAAATTCTGTTTACCCTGCTCCTGCTCCGCGATTAACTCAAGGAAGCTCAAGTGACGACCGTCTGCGAGTGCGACCAGCGTGTCGCCAGAGAAGCACCCACCCGCGCTGTCACCTTCCACGATGTAGATTTCAGCATTTTCGCCGTGCTGCGAGCAGTCCGCGAGTTTGCCGGGCAGTGTAGAGCTATCGAGTAGGCTGGGTCCACTGCGTACTAGATCGCGGGCTTTGCGAGCGGCTTCGCGGGCGCGCATACTGGTCATACATTTTTCGACGATGCGGCGGGCTTCACGGGGGTTGAGTTCAAGGAATTCGTTGAACGCTTCGGTGACAACCTGCGACACCGCACCCTGCACTTCGGGATTGATCAGCTTGACTTTGGTCTGGCTTTCAAATGCAGGATCAGAGAGTTTGACGCTAACAATTGCCGTTAAGCCTTCGAGCGTGTCGCTGCCAGAAAAGTTCGCATCTTTGTCTTTGAGCAATCCGGCTTTGCGCGCATACCGGTTGATCACCCCCGTAATGGCTGCACGTAAACCGGTGAGATGCGTACCGCCATCGGGCGTGTTGATGGTATTGGCAAACGCGAGTTCGGTCACAGTTGCGGAGTCGGTGTACTGAAACGCGACTTCCACACCGACGGTAACTTGATTCTTTCCTTCGACGATTACATCGCGTTCGGCGTGAACGACGGGGTGGAGGGCATCACGGTTGCGGTTCATAGACCGAACGAAAGCGTGCAGCCCACCTTCAAAATAGAAGGTGATTTCTTTAGCAAAGGGGCGTACTCGTTCATCACGCAGGGTAATCGTCACCCGCCGAGTCACAAAAGCCATTTCACGAAGACGCTGTGCCAACGTGGCATAGTTGAAATCGTTTTCGTCCATAATTGTGAAATCGGGCTTGAACGTGATGATGCTGCCTGTTGGTTCGCCATCTTCAAGTGGGCGGACTTTTTCGACATCGGTGAGGGGTTTGCCTGCACTGTATTCCTGTCGCCACACAAAACCATCGCGATGAATTTCTGCGACAAGACGTTCGGATAGGGCATTTACGGCGGACGCACCAACGCCGTGCAAGCCGCCGCTAACCTTGTATGCGCCGCCGCTGTCATTGTTGAATTTGCCGCCTGCGTGTAAGTCAGTCATGACCATTTGCAGCGCGGATTTGCCCGTCTTGCTGTTGATTCCAACCGGAATACCACGTCCATTGTCGGCGACAGAAACCACATTGTCGTCCATCAACGTGACCATCACATGATCGCAATAACCGGCAAGTGCTTCGTCCACTGCATTATCAACGATTTCAAAGACCAGATGATGGAGCGCACGGCTGTCCTTGCCACCGACATACATGCCGGGACGCTTACGAACAGCTTCAAGACCCTCTAAGAGTACAATATCGTCCGCACCATAGTGCTGGGTTGCTTGTCTTTCAACCATGCTCCGCCCTCGTTGGCAACTGAATCCATAGATCAATTAGCACGGGTGTGCTAACGATGCTGGCAAACAAATAGCACATTGCTGTGCCATTTTTTCTCTAAAACCAGCTTGACTTACTTCATTAATTATACAGCATTCTGGGGAGAGACACAATCGGTTAGTTGGTGGCGCGGAAGCAATCTAGAGTTGTTGCTTGACAGTGAAGGAATGCACACCTAAAATCGCTGTGATGAAAAACGAGCCTCCGTAGCTCAATTGGACAGAGCAAAGACCTTCTAAGTCTGAGGTTACAGGTTCGATCCCTGTCGGGGGCATAAACGGATGCAAAGTGCCGAAGTCAAGTTATCGGCACTTTTGTCGCTTGTTAACCATTGATGATCGATTGGTACAGCGCCTGTGTTTCGCTGTCTGGGTTGCGCCCGTTACGTATCATGTGATCGGCAAATCGCTGGTAGTGTGCTGCGGCTTCGCTGCGCCGCCCCATTTGCAGATACAAACGCATGACATCGCGGTGTAAGGTCTCACGTCCGTAATCCTCAGTGAGCGCGCGGTTATACATCCCCAACGCATGTTCATACCGTTCTTCTTCAATACGCACACGCGCCATCGCCATTAGAGCTTCTAGGAAGCCCTCTAAGTAATCTTCACGTCGATCCATAATCCAAGCATCCGTGTGTCCTTGTAAGAAGGGACCGCGATAGGTATCCACCGCCAATTGATACGCATTCAACTGTGCGGGGTTGTTCGGTTTACGTCCATCGATTAAGTGTGTGACGAAATTCATCGCATCGTAATGCACATCGAGTTCAGGATTAATGCGGTAATAGCCGTTTTCGTGGACGAGAACATCCATATTGAGCGCTTTATGCAAGCGCCGCTTGGTGACGTGAAAAACGTTAACGGCTTGGTCGCTGTCGAGTTCGGGCCAGAACGTGTGGCAAATTTCCGAGCGTGTGATCATCGGGCGGTCAAGCGCAAAGAAAAACAACAAACGCGGCAGATGCCCTTCCCAAGTGTCAATAGGCTTATCGTTGAGCAGGACGAAGCCGGGTCCGAGTGCGTAAACTTCAAGGCGTTGTTCGCCGCCTTGAATGTTATAGAAGTCTCGCTGGATTACGCTGTCATCTTTGAGGATTATGGCACTGCGACGGGCAATCAGTGACACCCAGGGGATACGCGGGAGGGTGCGTGAATTGATGACAATGCGGCAGTGCGGTGGAAGCAGCGGAATCAGCTTTTCGATGAAGAATTGGATGTCGTCTGCTATATCGCTGCGGTCATATTCATCTAAGATGAGATAAAAAAGATCGTTATGAAGTTCCGTGAGATCGCGGGCAAAATTCGACAGTAGGAGATTCGAGTCCGCAAGGGCATCGGGTAAGAGCATATTCAGATGCCGACCAAATGTGGGATGTTGATTAGCGAGATCGTGAGTAATGCCAGAAATAAACGCCTGCAAGCTGATGTCGTCGGGACCTAACGCATAGTAGAATGTCTTTGTTGAAGGGTCGTTGAGGAGTTGAGCGACAAGTACGGAACGATAACGACTTGTAGGGTGCAGCAAGACTAATCTTGTATGGTTCGCTTGTTCAATAAATATCCTATAAGCATCTTCGATGACCCGGTGCAGTTTCATTTCGACTATCGCTCCCCCGGTGAGGCTGGTGCAAGGAAACAGCACCTCAACGTATGCGCGTTGATCAAGCTAAAAAGAATGAACTTACGACTCACGAACTCCGACCTAGAGTTTACTATTATTATGTGTGTGTTTCAACGTATTTGCGACAGCCGAGTTCTAGGTGAGATAAGCGAAAAATGAAACCCCCACGCACATTCGGTCTTTCGATAGCGATAGTGGCAACGGTATTTTTGTTCACAATCGTTCCATTGCTTCAACTTGCATTTGTCATGCTCATCAACGCGCGCACGAGTTCGATTGATTTTTCAAGCGTGACTGGCGAAAGCGAGCCTGTTTCACCGCTGTTTTCCGGTGGGAATTTCGGTGGTATTTCCAACGAACTGCTGCTTTTCCAAACACTTCTTGGCATCATCTTTCTAATCATCGCAATATTTGCGTGGCGAGGTCGTCCCGCCTCAATTCGTGGCCTTATGTCGATTGCAGTCATCGTAATGACTGTGTTTTATGTGCGTGATTCTTTTACCGCGCTGTTTTTGCCCACTCCGATTACGCAAGGGATCGATTCAGGGCAAGAGATTGGGCGTGCGCTTCAATGTGCGCGGTTTATGGGCAATTTGCTGGTGACGTTGTATTTTCTGTGGTACATCAATCGCGGTCCAGCGCGCGCATTTTATCGAGGTTACTATCTTGACGATAAAATGCCAGAGGCGCAGCAAGACCGCGATCCCGTCGTATCGTGACGAACTCACTTTGCTGACACAATATCACCAAGTTTTTCTATTTCCGCTTTGACCAGTTCGCGGCGTAGGGTTTTGCCGACAGCCGTTTTAGGCAGGGCTTCGATAAATTCGAATCGCGTGGGGATTTCATAGCGGGCGAGACTCTTGGCGCAGTGTGCGACGAGTTCTTCCGGCGTTACGGTATGTCCCGGACGGAGTACGACCCACGCTTTTAACATTTCCTGACCTTGTTTTTCGGAATGGGGTACACCAGCAACGGCGCATTCTAAGACTGCCGGATGTTCTGAGAGGACTTTGTCGATTGCTACGGGATATACGTTAAATCCGCCAATCAACACCATATCCTTCTTGCGATCCACAATGTAGAAATAGCCGTCTTCGTCCATGCGGGCGATGTCACCTGTATAAAGCCATTTTTTGCCATCACGTTCTCGCAGCGTGCGTGCCGTTTCTTCTGGTCTCTTGTGGTAGTACTCCATCAACTGCGGTCCCGCCATGAGCAGCTCACCAACTGTGCCTACAGGGACATCCTGTTCATCATCTTCAAGACTGACGATTCGCATATCCATATCCGGGAAGGGAAGCCCAATCGAACCGGTGCGATTTTCGCCGCGATATGGGTTGCAGTGCGACGCAGTTGGCGCTTCGCTCATTCCGTAACCTTCAAGTAGTTTTCCACCGCTAAGACGCTCGAATTCGCGTTTGGTCACGGCGGGGAGCGGGGCAGAACCACTCATACACAGTTCAATCGACTTGAGACTAATTTCACCGGATACCACCTTCGGGTGGTTATTGATGGCGTTATAGAGCGCGGGAACGCCCATAAAAATTGTCGGAGAGAAAGTAGCGATGGTGTCCAGTACATCGTCAATGTCGCGCGCGTTGGGGACGACAATGATTTTCGCGCCGAGCGTCATCGCAAAACATACAACCGTCACCATGCCATAAGCATGAAAGAACGGAATCGCGCCAAGGAATACTTCTTCTTGTGGTTTGCGGCTGGAATCCGCCATCAAAATGGCGCGCGATTGGACAGTATTGGCGACAACAGCTTTGTGAGCGGATGCGGCAGCCTTCGACAAACCTGTTGTCCCGCCCGTGTATTGGAAGATACACATATCCTTGGATGTAACATGCACGTTCGGTTTACGCCCGGCGTATTTCTTGAGAATGTCCAAGTACCAATGATCGCCCGCTTCTAACTTTTCGACGTAGTGACCGCCTTTTTTCTCGCGTGCGAGCGTGAATAACGTCTTGGCGATGGCGGGGAGATAGTCTTTCACATTGGCGACAATGACGGTTTTAACCTTCGTGCGCGGCTGAATTTGCTTGATTTGCTTGTAAAACATCGTGAGACAGATGACAAATTCAGCATCACTGTCGTCGATTTGAAACTGCATCTTGTCGGCAGGATATGTCGGGTTGGTCGCCGCGACAACGCCGCCCGCCTTCAGTACACCAAAGAAACTAATGACAAACGATGATGTGTTGGGCATGACGATGGCGACACGATCTCCCTTTTTCAAGCCCATGTCAACGAGCGCAGCTCCAAGCGCATCCGATGCCGAATCCACTTCTGCGTAGGTTAGTGCGCTCGAAATACGCCCAAACACAGGCACACGCGCGCTGGTGACAAGTGCAATATTAGAAGGGTATTTCTTCGCGGCATCTTGAAGCAGTTGGTGCAGGGGAATATCTGGGTACTCAATTGAGGCAGGAACACCGGGATCGTAGTGCTTCACCCAAGGACGATCAGCATAAGTGACCATACAGCGAAATCTCCAAAAAAGAACAATACACTTTTTGCAGGTAAGTTTATCAGCGCGAATGGCGCATTACTATTAGACGATTAAGCGGTGCATTCGCGCTTGATTACGATATTAAGTCTAGCCTTTCAAGCGAGTGTCGTCAAAAATCACTATTCTTGACCCCACGCTCGCCATTCCATAGGAATGGGGACGACTTTTCCACTCTTTTCGATACAAATATGTTTGCTCGTTCCCGTAACAAGCGTCTCACGACTTTCGGCATCCACGATTTCATAACCAAAAGTGACAGAACGACTTTTCATCTCATCAATCCAGCAGCGCACGGTAATGAGTTGGTCATAGACAGCGGCTTTGGCATATCGGGCATGAATTTCTGCTACGAGCAAGAAATATCCGCTGCGTTCAAATTGGGCATAGTCATGTCCGCGCACGCGGGCGTAATGACTGCGTCCTGCTTCAAAGTAGACAATGTGACTTGCATGATGGACAACGCCCATTGCGTCTGTTTCGGCATAGCGCACGCGGAACGTGTTTTCCGCGATGAATTTATCGGTTGGAGCCATTGAAGTACCTTTCATTCTGCCCTCGATGTTGCTGATTTTGTGTCACGTTTTTACCAAGCGTACAAAGTTAAATTGTGCAAAGAAAATATTTCGAGTTACGGAGGAGCTTGTCATAATAATTCACTGGACAATGTTCCACCAGTCGAACTGTATGAAGTTCACCTTGAAGGGGTACACTAATATGCGAAATGTCTTTGTGCTATTGCTGGCATTGGGTTTGGCGATAGTGCTGGTGGGGTGCGGAGGAGATGCGCCGGAAACGGCAGTTCCAACCACAGCGCCAACTGATACACCAGTCGTGCAAGCTGCAGAAGAAACAACTAGCGTCGAAGCTGCCGAAACGGAAGCCGCGCCAATTGAAGAAGCGACGGATACCGCAGAAGCAGCCGAAGCAACTGCCGCGCCTGAAACTGAACCTGCGACGGAAGAAGCAGATGGGAACGAAGCCGCCGCCGAACCCGGACAAACGATTGCGCGGGTTAGTTTCCCAAGCACAGTCGCACGTTCGGGTCCCGGAACATCGTTTAACGCCGTGCTTAATGTGAGCGTGAACCAAGAATTTCCTGTGATCGCCCAAACCGGTGAAGGCACGGGAACGTGGTATTTGGTCGAAATCCCCGACGGTCAATTCGCATGGCTGTGGTCGCGCGTTGTGACGATAGTGCCTGAAGGCGCAGAAATTCCGCCTGCCGCGACTGTCCCCGCGCCGTAAATCCACAGACGCGACGGTTCATCTGCCGAACCGTCGCGCCTTGCAGTGAATTATCGTGTGTGACGTTTGCGAAGTTCAGCTTCCACGTCGTCAAGTGTGAGATCGAGCTGCGCCATTAACACAAACGTGTGATAAAACAGGTCGCTCAATTCTCCAATTTGTTCAGCGCGCGTTTGCCCAAGCGCGGCGACAATCACCTCCACTGCTTCTTCTCCCACTTTCTGCGAGATTTTATGAATCCCGGCGTTGAACAGTGTGGTTGTATAACTGCCTTCACGCGGGTTTGTTTTCCGATCTTGGATGATTGATTCCAATTCGCGGAGCATAGCATCACTTTCTCATGAGTTCAGTCAATTCGCGGTAGAAACAAGAGACTTCGCCTGTATGGCAGGCGGGACCCGCAGGATCGACAATAATAAGCAGAGTGTCACCATCACAGTCGGCGTAGATTGCGCGGACTTTTTGCGTGTTGCCAGAGGTATCACCTTTGTGCCACAACGATTGGCGACTGCGACTCCAAAACACGGTTTCGCCAATTTCCAATGTGCGGGCAAGCGATTCACGGTTCATGTAGGCGACCATGAGGACTTGGTTGGTATTGGCATCCTGC
This sequence comes from Anaerolineae bacterium, assembly GCA_034434595.1. Lineage (GTDB taxonomy): Bacteria > Chloroflexota > Anaerolineae > Aggregatilineales > Phototrophicaceae > Flexifilum. The sequence goes on along the minus strand of DAOTZD010000023.1, from coordinate 119,936 downwards.
ACGACAGTTGGGATCAAGCCGTTTGCATCCCATCGAAGCGCATCAAAGTCAGGCATCTAGAGTTTCTCCCATCCCGTAAGGCGAATGGGTACACCCTGTTCGCTTAAATAGCGTTTGAGATCGCCGACACGGATTTCGTTGAAGTGGAAAAGGCTGGCTGCAAGGGCAGCATCCGCGCCACCGATAGTGAGTGCCTCATAAAAGTCCTGCATTGATCCCGCGCCGCCGGATGCGATGACGGGGATGGACACCGCCGCGCTGATCGCCCGTGTGAGTTCAATATCATAACCCGCTTTTGTGCCATCACGATCCATGCTGGTGAGCAGAATTTCACCCGCGCCGCGCTTTTCAACTTCCTGCGCCCATGTTACCGCTTCAAGTTCGGTTGGCACGCGCCCACCGTTGATATGAACAATCCATCGACCCTCTACGCGCTTAGGGTCAATCGCGACAACGATACATTGACTGCCAAATGCCCAAGCGCCTTCGTTGATGAGATCGGGGTTTTTGACAGCGGCGCTGTTGATCGACACTTTGTCCGCGCCAGCCAGCAGCGTGGCGCGAATGTCCTCAATAGTGCGAATGCCGCCGCCAACGCAGAAAGGAATAAAGATGCTGTCAGCGACGTGGCGCACCATTTCGAGCATGGTGCCGCGATTTTCGTGTGAGGCGTTAATGTCGAGAAAAACCAGTTCATCCGCCCCTTCGCGGTCATAGACGCACGCTTGTTCAACAGGATCGCCGGCATCGCGTAAATTGAGAAAGTTGATGCCTTTGACAACACGACCCTCTTTCACGTCAAGGCAGGGGATAATTCGTTTTGCCAGCATAACTCATGCTCCTGCTTGTGTTGTAGGGGTTGCAGCGGCTTCGAGCGCAGTGGGGAGATCAATACGTCCTTCGTAGAGTGCCATGCCGATGATCGCTCCCGCAACTGCTCTGCTGCGCGCCAATTCGCGGATTTCGTCAATGGTGGTGATGCCACCCGATGCGATAACTTTCAGCCCGGTTTCGCGCCCTAGTGCAATAGTGGCTTGGGTGCTGCCGCCACCTAAACCGCCATCTTTGCTCACATCAGTGAACAGCGCGTGGATTACCCCGCGTGCTGCCATAAGTTTTCCAAGTTCTGCCGGAGTGATGTCGCTCACCTGATTCCAACCGTGCGTGGTGACTTTGCCATTGCGCGCATCCAAGCCAACGCAGATACGCTCCGCGCCCCAGCGCGCTATCGCTTCGCTGACGATTTCCGGCTGTTGAATCGCGACTGTGCCTAACACAACACGCGCCGCGCCCGTATCAATAGCACGCTCAATGTCAGTCATCTGGCGTAAACCACCGCCAAACTGGATCGATGCGCCGAGCTTGGAGACCTCTTTAAGGATGCTCAAGTTGTCGTTTGATGCCGCGAATGCGCCATCGAGATTGACCATGTGAATCCACGACGCGCCAAGATCAATCCAACGGCGGGCGGTGGCAGTCGGATCATCGCTGAATGTGATCTGGCGATTAGGGTCGCCTTCGCGCAGACGAACGACTTTACCACCGCGTAGATCAATGGCAGGGTAGATGATCATCTTCACACTCACATCTCTAAAAAGTTGGTTAGGATTTGTAAGCCTGTGCGCTGGCTCTTTTCTGGGTGAAACTGCACACCGAGAATGTTTTCGCGCTGGACGGCGGCGGTGAAGTCAATCCCGTAGTTCACGATCAGCACCGTGTCAGTAGGATCGTTGGGGACGCAGTAGTAGCTGTGGACAAAGTAGGCGTAGGAGTTTGGTAGAATCTGACCCGCCAATACTGAGTCGGGGCGGCGTACCTGCAATTGATTCCATCCCATGTGCGGCACTTTCAAGCCCATGGTTTCAGGGAAGCGGGTAACATGACCGGGCAGCAGTCCCAATCCTTCGTGTATTCCCATTTCGTCACTGTAGTCGAATAAGAACTGCATGCCCAAGCAGATTCCCAAGTAAGGAACACCTGCATGAACGGCATCACGGATTGGCTGGATCATGCCACCTTCACGCAGTTTTTGCATCCCCGCGCCGAACGCGCCAACACCCGGCAGGATAATCTTGGACGCGCTTTTTAGTTCATGCGGGGAACGCGCCACGCGCATACTCTCCACACCAAGATAATCGAGCGCATGAATCACGCTGCGTAAGTTTCCCGCACCATAATCAATGACAGCTAACATGGATGCTCCTTTGCCCAACAAACAAAAATCCCCGCGTGGGTGCGGGGACTGTGATACATAGCTGACTCGGTCAACTCTTGCTAGGCAGCCATCAACAGCACGCGAACACCCAATGAACGCGGAGAAGGTAATGATGATGCGGCTGATGATGATGCTGGTTGAACAACATTTGGTTTCAATTGGTCTGAAAAGGATAGTATGTTGACTAGGGACAGTATAACGATGTGTCCGTGGGATGTCAACGCAGGCGGAGCAAAAGTTTGTAGGCACAAGGTGACGCGCTGAATGTGTACAGGTACAATGGAGCGCGTTTTGACTAATGACCATACGGGGTGAACAACAATGCAGCAGTTTGTCATTGAAGGTGGGCATAAACTTGAAGGGGAAGTGAAACCCGGCGGTAACAAAAACGCGGCGTTAAAAATGCTGCCTGCCTGCCTGCTGACTGATGAACCTGTGACCTTACACAATATGCCCGATATTGGCGATGTGCGAACGTTGATCGAGATTATGAGGCGGTTGGGCGTAAAAATCGAATGGGGCGAACCCGGTGTGCTGCATGTCCATGCGAACGAGATTACATCGACAGCAGTGGACGCGGCACTGGCAGGCAAAATGCGCGCCAGCATTGTGCTGGCTGGTCCAATGTTGGGGCGCTGTGGGCAGGTTGACCTTCCCGTGCCCGGCGGCGATGCGATTGGCGAACGTCGCTTGGATATGCATGTGTTTGCTCTACAAAAATTGGGCGTTCAGGTCGATTTCGACAATTTAGGGTTCAAGATGCGCGCTGCTCAACTGCGCGGCGCGGATATTTTGTTCAATGAGGCAAGCGTAACAGCAACAGAAAACGCGATTATGGCTGCGGTGTTGGCAAAAGGTACTACCGTGATCCGCAACGCTGCCAGTGAACCGCACGTGCAAGATTTGTGCCGCATGTTGAACACGCTTGGCGCGAAAATCGACGGCGCAGGGTCAAATCGCTTGGTGATTGAAGGAGTTGAACGGCTGCACGGCGGGGAAGCACGTATCGGCTCAGACTTCATGGAAGTTGGAAGCTATATTGGCGCGGCAGTGATGACGGGCGGCGATGTGACCATCAAGGACGCTGATCCAGAGTATCTCGATATTATCGAGCTTGTTTATGGGCGTTTGGGGGTGCATTGGGAGACTCGCGGGCAGGATATTTTTGTGCCGTCACGTCAGTCATTGACGATTGTGCCCGACTTAGGTAATCGCTTTCCGATTATCAAAGCCCAGCCATGGCCCGCATTCCCACCAGACTTGATGAGTATCGCGCTGGTGATAGCAACCCAGAGCGCGGGGACGGTGCTGTTCCACGACTGGATGTACGAAAGCCGCTTTTTCTTCAGCGATAAGTTAATTCGTATGGGCGCGCGCATCACATTATGCGATCCGCATCGCGTGTTGGTGCAAGGACCAACGGCACTGCGTGGGTCGAGCAACATCACTAGCCCGGATATTCGCGCAGGGATGGCGCTGCTGCTGGCGGCATTAGCAGCAAAAGGCGAAACACGCATCTCGAATATCCATCAGATCGACAAGGGTTATGAACGCGTCGAAGAAAAGTTAAGTGCTTTAGGGGCGAATATCGTGCGTGTCAATGTTGGGGAATTAACATAACCAAAATACACCACAAAATTGACTGCCTTATAACTTCTCAACACTTTCTCAAGGTTTGAGTGAGAAACATCTGACATCAAAGGAGATGGACGACAATTCCTCGTCATTTCGACAATGATTTGTGGTGTCCTCACGTATTCAACGAACGCTGCGACCACGCACGTGGGAATCACCCTCGCGTCGGGTGATGGCAAGTGAATCGAGGTGTTCGAGCAAGCCGACAGCATACTTGCGTGATGTGTTATAACGGTCACGGAATTGGCTGACGGTAACCGCGCCGTAGTACTCAATCATGCTAAGTACGCCAGAAACTAACTCATCATAGGCAGCACGTGAAAATATCACATCTGGCTGAACTTGCACTACATCCCCGCGTTCAATCAGCGCATGAAGCACCTCATTTCCTACTAGCGCGGCGGCTTCAGCAAAACTGGGTGGTGTAAAAGGGGTATCACTCATACATCGCATAAGGTTATCAACAGCGGTCTGTTGCGCTTTGGTGAAGCGCACGATGTGGTCGGTACGGCGCACCATGTCAGATTCTTGAACAAGTCCCGGTGCAATCTCCAAGATGGCAGTGAGTGTGGTGTGTTTGATGCGAAGCCGTGACCGCAGTTCTTCGCGGGGCATTCCCCTCCTAAGAGGATTCAACCTGTGATACTCGTTAAGCTCGTCGTAGATGGCGGCGATCAGCGCATGGGCGCGTTCGGCTGCGATAAGTGTATCGTCAGGAAAAACTATCATTAAGCCTTCATCGAGTGCGGATTGGAGTGCGATGGCAAAATCATGGTCGCTGTAACCGATCAGTTTTTGCAGCGCCGTGCGTTTGATAGGTTCGTGTGTGTGTGCGGTCTGAGCGAGCCGCTGCGCTGGTGTGCCTTGCAGACGGGTATTCAGCGCGGCGATGACGGATGGGGTGAAGCGTTTCCAGCGTGACGCGGGATGCGGATCCACAACGATGCCGCCGCCAATGGTCTCTGCGGGGGATGGGCGACGCACAATAAAGTGATCTCCCTGCGCGATGGCAGCAGGTGTATCGAGCCTTAACTGTAGCCAACCTTCCATGCCTGCTGGGAGTTCTTCAGTATCGAGCAAACGAACATGGGCATTAATTTCGGCTGCGCCAACGAATAGTTTGACAGCGGTATTGTGCTTGAGTACGTGAGGTGTGTCGGGAAGGTGGCGAAAGCGCACGTCAATCAACGTGGTTGGGGTAAGTTGACCGGGAAATCCCAAGACCATCCCCCGCTGAACGGCAGTGTGATCGATTCCGGCGATGTTGACCGCAGTTCGACTGCCGGGAAAGGCGATGTTGAGTGTCTGTTTGTAACTTTGCAGCCCACGAATACGACCAACCAACCCAGTGGGAAATAATTCAACAGTATCGCCCACACGCAGCGATCCGTTGTACAGCGTCCCGGTGACAACTGTGCCAAAGCCGCTTACTGTGAACACGCGGTCAATCGGAAGGCGCGGCGCGCCTATGCTGGGGCGTGGTGGCAGATGGGCAAGTTCCAGCAAGATCGCGGATTGGAGTGCGTCCAACCCGGTGCCAAGAACGGCGGATACAGGAACAATAGGCGCGGATGACAGAGTCGTGCCTGAAACAGCGGCGCGAATATCATCTTGGATGAGCGAGAGCCATTCGGGGTCGTCAATCAGATCGATTTTGCTGAGGACGATAATGCCGCGCTGAATGCCCAACAGGTCGATAATCGCAAGGTGTTCGCGTGTTTGCGGCATCATGCCCTCATCTGCGGCGATGACTAGCAAGACAAGGTCAATACCGCCGATGCCCGCCAGCATATTCTCGATGAAGTCACGATGTCCGGGAACATCAATGATACCAATCGGCGGATGATTGCCAAGCGAAAGCCACGCGAAGCCAAGATCGATGGTCATGGCGCGGGCTTTTTCTTCGGCCAGACGGTCAGGATCAATGCCTGTAAGGGCACGGACTAGCGTGGACTTACCATGATCGACATGCCCCGCCGTGCCAATCACACACATATGTGTATGGTTGGCAAGCGGGGCACGAGATAAAGATTGGCTCATGGGATAGGGCAGTCCCTATGAACGGTCACCATTTCCGTTACCGTTGTTTGGCGTAGTATTTGACTGTGGGATGGTTTGCAGATTCGTGCCATGATCGTATTCCATGAGCAGCGTTTGGTAACGATCCCGGTAAAGCTGCGCGCGCTCCCGTTCGAGATTCCATAGGCGGTTGACAGCATCTTGCAGCGGAGAGAAGTACCCCTGCATGTCAGTCAACTGCTTGACGAAACGCTCAAATTCTTTGTCATGTAACCGCCATACTTCATCGTTGGAAAGGGTAAACCCTTTCCAGCGTTTTTGATCATCAGCGCGCCAGTCATTCCATTCCTGACGGAATCGTTCTTCGCTAAGACGCTGCATTTCCGCAACTTCGTTAATGCGTCGTTCTAAGCGGTCACCGATACGTTGGAAGTCATCGATGATCTTCTTCATTTCGCGGTAGGCTTCTGCCCACGTTTCAAAGCGTTCCATGTTGCGCTGCATGGCGCTGTCTTGTTCGCCAAACTGCTTCATGAGGTCTTCAACTTGTCGGTCACGCTGCTGCAAAACGAGGGTTTGCTGCTCGATGAACTGCTGCATTTGCTCACGGCGATCCCGGTCACCGGCAAGAACTTCTTGAATCTTGCGCTCGTTACGGATGGTGAGGTCTTCGAGCAATGTCAGCTTAGGTTTGATGCTTTCGGTATTCTTGCGTTGTTCGGCTTGCTCGGATTCAAGTTCGGAAAGGCGGCGCGCATCTTGCCGTCGCTGTTCTTCGAGGAAAGCGAGGCGGCGATCTGGGTCTTCAAGGCGCTTGTACACATCATCAACGCGCTGTTGAAGCGATGCTACTGTTCCCGCAAGACGATCTTTCTCCGTGCTAATAGCGGGAAGTTCCGTCGTAGTACGCTCTACACGGGTGAGTTTTTCGGTGAGTTCGCGTATTGGGCGCGCCATTGCCTCACGTGCAAGTTCGTTCCGGCGTTCAAGCTCGCGTTCAGCAGTCAGACGTTTGGCTTCTACACCTTCGATCATCTGTTGCATTTCGCGGCGAAGTTGTTCGATGAGTTCGGAATCGCGCCCAGCGGGCGAATACTGTCCGCGCATGGTCGCTTGTTCGCTTTCCATGCTGTTGACACGGCGATTAAGCGTATCAATCACCTCTTGCTGCTGCGAAAGCCGTTCTTGTAGGGTGGCAATCGTCGCCTTGTCACGGCGGCGTTCTTCATCGAGCCATTCAATTAGTCGCGCCGCTTGATTCAAATCCATTTCTTGCATCCTTTACACCACGCACTTGCGGCATTCCGATTGCATTATAACACTACCCGCAGCCGAGTCTATGAAATCCAGCACAAAGAAATTGCGCTTAGGGCATCAAGAGCGCACAATAGCAGATCAGCGCAGGACGGCGATGCGGGAATGAGGAGTGAGGGTATGTTTTTTAACCGCGCACAGTTGGAACAAGCGGAAGCATCGCATCTGGCGGCGTATGCGCTCAAAAGCCGCGATAGTAAGGGGCGGTTGCATTCTGAAGAAGAACCACGCTACCGAACAGCATTTCAACGGGATCGTGACCGAATTATCCATTCGGCGGCATTCCGCCGGTTAGAGTATAAGACTCAGGTGTTTGTAACAGACGAAGGCGATTATGTCCGTACCCGTTTAACGCATACACTGGAAGTGGCCCAACTTGGGCGCACAATTGCCCGCACGCTGAATGTGAACGAAGAATTGGTCGAGGCAATTTGCTTGGCGCATGATTTGGGGCATCCGCCTTTTGGTCATGCGGGCGAAGATGTGCTGAATAAGCTGATGCGCGAACATGGTGGTTTCAACCACAATCACCAGAGCTATCGGGTAGTGACGCAGCTAGAACGCCGCTACCATGCGTTTGCAGGGCTGAATTTGACATACGAAACATTGGCGGGAATCGCCAAGCACGAGACCGATTATGATTTGAGCCGCGCGGCAGGACTCGATCCGTCGCTTCGAGGGAGCATCGAAGCACAAATAGCCAATTTTGTCGATGAACTGGCGTACAACGCACATGATTTGGATGATGGACTGCAATCGGGGTTGATTGCGCCAGAGGATTTAGAGGAGCTCGATATTTGGAAGGCGCTTTGTCATCGGTTGAAATGGCGGGGTGGGGCAATTAGCGAAACGGCGCGGCATACGTTCATCCGCGAATTGGTGGGGTTGTTGGTCGATGATGTGCTGGAAACGACTTCTGCCCGCCTGCAAGCGTTAAATCCGCAAAGTAGCGAAGATATACAGCGGCATACGCAAAATGTCGTTGCATACAGCCCCGATGTGTACCAAATGAATAAGGCGTTGAAATCGTTCTTGTACACGAATATGTACTATAGTTATCGTGTGGTGCGAATGAAGAAACGCGCAGAGCGATTTATCGAACAGATTTTTATGACATTAATTGATGACCCTCGCCAACTCCCCAAAGAGTGGCAAGAAGAGATGAAATCGCGCGAACCGCATCGGGTTGTAGCAGATTATATTGCCAGTATGACAGATCGCAGTGCTTTGTTAGAATACCAGCATCTTTTTGACCCGCTGACGCGCCCTTAATGAATGCCGTGAAGCCTACGAGATTGTGTGGAGAGAATCGGAATGTCGAGTGAAACCATTCTGAATGGAAGATACCGTTTGGTTGCCCAACAGGGTTCAGGCGGCATGGCGGTTATCTATCGCGCTATCGACCAAGCTTTGGGGCGGACGGTTGCGGTGAAAATTCTTCGCCCCAGTTTGACGAGTGATCCGGCATTTCTCGCGCGTTTTCGGAATGAGGCGCGCAGTGTGGCGAATCTCGCGCATCCGAACATTGTCACGGTGCATGATGTTGGCAATGATGGTCCGACTCACTATATCGTGATGGAATTCATTGAAGGGCAAGACCTGAAAAAAATCATCAAGGCGGAAGGGGCACTTCCACCCGAACGTGTGCTGAATTTGGCGATTCAGATTTGCGCGGGGATTGGTTCGGCGCATCGTGCGGGGTTAGTCCACGCGGATGTAAAACCGCAGAATATTCTTGTGACAAAAGAAGATATTGTCAAAGTCACGGACTTTGGTATCGCGCAAGCACTATCAAACAGCGATCCGAACGAAAAGCAGTCGGTGGTGTGGGGAAGCCCGCATTACTTCGCGCCAGAACAAGCGCGAGGCGAAAAGCCGACACCGGCATCAGATGTGTATTCGATTGGGATTGTGTTGTTCGAGCTGCTGACAGGGAAGCTTCCGTATTCCGGCGCGAACCAGCAAGAATTGGCGCTGGCACATATCCGTGATCGTGTGCCAAGCATCACCGAGGTCAATCCAAATTTGCCACAGAGTTTAGCGAATATCGTGTCGAAAGTGATGAGCAAAGAGCCATCACAGCGGTATCGCATGGCAGATCAGTTAGGGAATGTGCTGCAAAGTCTGCGGGATCGCGGATCACAGGTAACATTGACGAATGCCCCACGTGTCCCTACAGGGGGAGGAACAAGTGGATCTGCGCCGACGATGCCTTCACAGCCCGCAGTGCTGCCGACACAAACGTATCCACCGCCGCCGCAGTATCCTGCGCCGCCACAAGCCGTTCCGGCGCGTACACCACCGTATCCGCAGCCGCCGCAGTTGCAAGGTGTAGAGTCGTTCCCAACACAACGTGTCGATCTCGCACCTGTTGCACCGGGGCAAGTACGTCCACCCAGTGTCCCTCAGCCGATGCCGTCAGGACAGTATCCGCCACCGTATAATCAACAGGGTGCATATCCGCCGGGGACATACAACGCGCAAAACCCAACAGGCGCAAGCGCACCCTACAACCCGCCACCAGCTTATTCACGGCGATCCATCGCAGGCGGGCTTGATGTAGTGACGATTGCGCTCGCCATTCTGGCGTTCTTTGCTGTCGCGTGCTTGATTCCGCTGTATATCGCGGTGTTTCAGGCGCGTTTCGGGGGATAAGTTCAAAGCAAAAAGGACGGCGAAGGGCGAATACTTCAAGAAATGTAAGCGCCCTTTTTTGACCTCACTGCCCAGTCATGGATGGGACACTGGGATAGACTTTATAAGAGTCTACGAGAACACTTGCCGCGCCGTCGTCTGTAGCAAAGTAAATGCCAACAGTACCCCCATCGAGTGTGTCATCCACGACTCGGATAATCTGCTGACTGTTGACATAGCCGGTGAGCGTATCGCCAATGATATCTACAGTGAGTCGGTTGCTTTGCCCGATTGAGCGAATACGTTCATCTTGGGTCCAGTTTTCGTCTAATCCACGCAGTTCGCGCCATACCCCATTTGAACGCACCCAAATACTGTATCGCCCCACGCCATCGACGGCGAATACATTGTAATTGTCGGCATTTTGATAGCGGAACACGATACCATATGCACTGGCGGGAGCGCTTCCTTCTTCCAACAACGCGCGCATCTCAATGGATATACTGTTATAAGACTGCTCAGCAAAAATAACGCTCGTTTCGGCGGTGTTGGCGCGTTGATTGACAAGACGATAAAAGCCATCATCGGTGACGCTGCGCGAGTATAAGCCCACTTCTCCTTGATACCAGTACTGATTAGTTTCGTCATCGGGGTCGAATCGCGCATTGAAATATCCGTCGGGCACGCTGAGGATGGGCTGAGTCATCGATTCAAGGCTGTCAAAATCAATCGATGTAGAGGTTGTTGTATCGGACAGTGTATTTCTTAAGAGAATGACAACAGCAACTGCCATAGTAGCGACAGCGATAACCAGCACTCCCATAAGGGGAGTGATGCGGCGGTATGACTGCGGTGCAACTGTGGTTGGTTTGGGAGAAGGTGACGCTTCACTTAAAGGCGTTATCGGCGTAGGTGTTAGGAATGATGGCACTGGGGTTTGTGGAGTGCTTAATGCTGAACCCATGGGGGTGTTCACGATAACTGTTTTACCCCCGGCAGAAAGTGCATCAAGATTGAGAGACGTAAAGACAATTTTAAAGTCATCGATAAATGCTTGCGCCGTTTGATAACGTTCGGTGGGATTTTTGGCAAGGATTTTGAAGATAAGCCCATCTAGGGTGGGGGCATCGATACCCAATAGGTTCGATACAGATGGCGGCTGCTGGTTAAGATGCTTAATCATGACGGATGCTGTGCCATTGTCTTCAAACGGCGGTTTACCCGTGATTAGTTCAAAGAGAATAATCCCAAGAGAATAAAGGTCACTGCGGGCATCGCCGGATTGTCCGCTCGCTTGTTCTGGGGACATATAGAGCGGTGTACCTGTCGAGATGCCGTCTTGTGTTAGGCGACTGCTTTCAATCATGCGCGCAATGCCAAAATCCGTAAGAACGGCTTCTCCATTGTCTCGTAGGAGAATGTTGCCGGGTTTTACGTCACGGTGAACCATACCTTGTGCATGGGCATAAGCGAGCGCTTCGGCAATATTGAGCGTGATGTCATAGATACGAGCTTGTGGAATACGTTCGCTCTTTGCGTTGAAGGTTTCAAGATATTCTCGCAGTGTCTTACCCGGAATGTAAGACATAACCATGTAGTAGAGTGGCAGATCATCGCGTTCGATGACAGCAAAATCATAGACTTGAACAATATTAGGATGGTTGAGATTGGCCACAATTTTGGCTTCGCGCTCAAAGCGCAGTTTGAAGGTGGGGTCTTCGACGAGATGCTCGTGAAGGATTTTGATAGCGACGGGACGTTCTAAGGTTTTGTCCCATGCTTTAAAGACCCGCGCCATTCCCCCGGCACCTAATCGCTCGCGCAATTCGTATCTTTCATTCAGAAGTGTATGCGTCGTTTCGCTCATCCGCTTCATCCTTGCAGAAGGGTGCCACAGTGTGCTTTCCCATAAATTGATTGTATGTTCACAATGGTAGTATCTCGTCAAATTGTGATCAAACTATAACCTGACAGCCGGCGGTGCGAGATGAAAACTTGCCAGTTTGCACTTTCAGCGGCGCATCAGCGCGTGAAATTGAGACATGCTATACTGCCCATTAAACATCGCATCGTTAAGGATAAGCGCGTATGACCGCCCGACTATTGAACCGAGCCGAACGGTTAGCACAGATAGAGCAAATTTTGTCGCGGAATGTGAAAGGGATGCGCGCCGTCGAAATTGCCGCCGCGTGTGGAGTGGATCGGCGCACGATTTACCGCGATTTAGCCCTACTGACCGAAACGGGCGTACCGATCACACAGAATTATGGTCGATTCTTTATTGACCATGAACACTATACACCCGTTATTCGATTGAGCTTTCATGAGTCGCTGTCGCTGCTGCTGGCGGCATCGGTATTGGCGCGGCAAAGCGGTTATGGGGGCACACATTTGCACGCAGCAGTGGCAAAACTGCAAAATTTGATGCCTACATCCCTTATGGAATATGAGCATCCGATCAACATGTCCCCGCGCAAGAGTGGTCACGGAACAGCAATGGGTGACGATCAGCAAAAGTTGTTCGGCAAGGTCGTTCAGGCGTGGATTGATCGCCGCAAACTCAAGCTGCGCTATCGCAGTCGGAGCGGCAAAACTCGCGTGATGATTCTCGAAACCTATTTTGTCGATTGCAAGCCAAATGGAACGCTCTATGTGGTCGGCTATGACAGTTTATCGCAGCGGGTGTACAGCTTGAAGCTACAGCAAATTGACCGAATCAAGCGCCTTGATCAGACGTATCAGCTACCAAATGCCGGCGCGATTCGTAAATATATGTGGGATAGTCACGCGACGGACGAGATCACAGATACGACGGATACTTCGTCATTGTGGTCGGCATCGACATGACTCTAGAAGTTTCACGTTCATAGAAGGCGAGGGATACATGTTTAAACGGATTGCTGCGCTGTGCGCCGCCGCTTTGATGTTTATGGCGGTCATGCCAGCACAGGCGCAGTCGCGTTCCATCTTTTGGGAGCGATGGGATGTCATTATCGACAATGTGGATACGACAGACAACCGCTTTGATGTCAGCGAACAGTATGTCATCCGCTTCAATGGGACATTTACGTTCGGTTCGGCAGTAATCCCTTACACCAATCTTGAAGACATACAAAATGTGCGTGTTTACCAAGATGGCGAACTGCTGCGGAGTAACTGCGCGGGTGGGCGGGGGACATTTTGCGCGCGGCGTGAGGGCGATGAGATGAGCATCGTCTATTACTTCTTGGAACCTGTGACGGATGGACAGCGGTCTTTCACGATTTCTTACACGGTTGTTGGTGCGCTGCGGATTTATGACGGTGGCGATCAACTGGCGTGGGATGCTATCCCAGCCGAACACTACGGTTTCTCGATTGGGAACGCAAGCGTCAAGATTCAACTACCGCCGGATGCTGCGCCGCGCGAAGGTATTGACCCAGTAGAAACGTATGGCGTTCCGACAGATGTGCGCGTGAACGGAAGTAATATCCAGATTACAGCTACAGAACGGTTGGAAGGCAGCGATTACCTGACGGTGCGTTTGCAGTATCCACATAATCCAAACGCGCGCGTGCCTTTCTGGCAGGCGAGCTATGACGCACAAGCGGCATTCGATGAGAATGTGCGACCATTAATTGATGTAGGCGCAATTGCCTTAGGGATGTTAATCGCTATTGGGATTCCGCTTTTTGTGTGGACGCGCTATATCACCAAAGGACGCGATCCGGTTGTGGGCATCGTGCCAGAGTTTTTGAGCGAACCGCCATCCAATTTGCCGCCCGCTATGGTGGGAACATTGGTGGACGAACACGCCCATTTGCGGGATGTAATGTCTACACTGCTTGATTTAGGACAGCGTGGGTATCTGGTGATTCAAGAAAATCAGAATGAGGGCTTTTTGGGGATCGGAAGATCGAGCAGTTATATCTTTAAGCGCACGGATAAACCGATCCAGAATGACCCCGCGCTGCGGAAGTTTGAGCAGCGGCTGCTGTCGAATCTGTTTCCCGCGCAGCTAATGGAAAGGTCGCTCGATTCACTGAAAGAGGTGTTTTATAGCGTCATCCAAATGATGCAAGCCGATTTGTATGAAGAACTCGTCAAAGAGGGTTTATTCGCGCGTAATCCCAATGCGACGCGCACGAGCTGGTATGGTGCTGCGGCTGGATTAGGGTTTCTAGGCATAATCGGCTTTTTCGTGGTATTGGCAGTTTTAGAGACAGCCACGCCTTCGCTGCTGTGTATACCAGTAGCTTTACTTGTTGGCGCAGTTGCTACAGCGATTGCAGCTCCCGCGATGCCCGCAAAAACGCAAAAGGGCGCTGAAGAAGCAGCAAAGTGGAAAGGGTTTGTCGAATATTTGCGTAATCTTGAGAAGTATGGCGATGTAGGGACTGCTGCGGAGAAATTTAGCGCATACCTTCCCTATGCAGTTGCGGCAGGAATTGATCGGAATTGGGTACAGCGATTTGCGCGGGTGCCGAATGTGTCAATTCCGCCTTGGTATTACCCGACATATCTTGGTCCGTACAGTGGGGGATATCGCGCGGGTACACCCCTGCGACGGGGAATAGGTATTCCTAGTTTTGACGGCGGTGAAGGCAGCGGCTTGCCGGGCGAACTCGCACGAGCGGATGATGGCGGCTTATCGCTCGATAATCTGTCCGGCGGTATGGCGGGCGCATTGGAGAATATCTCTAATGGGTTGACTAACATGGTCGAATCGGCGGGGCGCATCATGACCAGTACACCCGCGCCAAAAGGTGGTTCAAGCGGCAGTTGGAGCAGCGGCGGGCGGAGTTTCAGCGGCGGTGGTCGTTCCGGTGGTGGATTCCGCAGCAGCGGCGGCGGCAGCCGGGGATTCGGATGATCGGTTGACTGTAAACGGGAGAATCAGTACATGAATGGGACACGTCTTGCGGGCGTGGTATTGAGTGTTGTCGGCTTGGGAATCGCGGTGATAGGTGGTTTATGGCTGGCATCGCAGGCGCGCGAAGTGGAAATGGGCGGAATCATCGTTGGAGCAGGGCTATTTTTCATCCCAACTGCACTGCTTCTTGGTTTCGGCATTTATATGTTCAATCGGGGCGGGGAACAGGCAAAAGAATCAACGACGATGCAACAGCAGCGCCAACTGCTCGATATCGTGAAAAGCAGAGGGCAGGTGAGTACATCTGATTTGGCATTGGAAATGCGCGTGACCGTCGATCAAGTCAAGGACATGGTGCATCAATTGGTTGGGCTGCAAGTATTCAGCGGGTATGTGAACTGGTCAGAAGGTGTGTTGTATTCTTCGGAAGCTAGCCAACTGCGGTCACTAGACAAATGCAAGAACTGCGGTGGTGAAATCTCTCTGGTGGGCAAGGGAATTGTGGCATGTAAGTACTGCGGCACAGAGTATTTCCTGTCCTAGATCACGCGGAAGCCGCTGTTTAGTCTCCTAATGTGTGGGGGACGCGAGCGATCAAAAGTGTCTTATAAATTAAAGGATTGCATCATTGAATCCTATCCAAATTGGACAACCTGTGACGTTGAGATGCAACTACGTCAAACAAGGAGTGAGTAATGTCTGACCTCTACGATCAGATTGTGAGTACACGCGGTTCATTTGAGCGCTTGCTCGCACGAATTCCCGGTTTTCAGGGGTATTTGGACAAAGCGACACGGCGCACGGCTGACCGTTTGCTGCGTGATTATATTGCAGACTTGCTGAAACAGCGGATTGATCGCTTGGTGCGACTTGAACAGCGCCTTCTTAACGCTGAAGGGGGGTTAATGTTCATGAGTAAGACGACTAACACCAAAACGCAAATCCAGTTGTTTCGTGACCGTGTAGCTGCGGCGGTTCCCGGTTATTCGGGTTTCATGGAAGCCGTCAAGGTCGGAAATGAAGAATTGGATCGCCTATACAGTTTTGATGAAGCTCAAATTCGCTATGTGGATCGACTTGGCGAAGGACTAGATGCGCTGGAAACGGCAGTTGACGGTCTTGAAGCGGACAAATCGCAGACAGGAGCGGTTAACAGCGCGATTGCGGCGCTCGACAGTATCGCGGCAGAAGCGAATGAAGCGTTTTTACTGCGCGAAGATGTGCTAACGAATTTGAGCAAGAGTCTTAGCTCGTAACAAGTCGCGCTCATCAATGGCTGTGGGTTTCTTATAGTCATAACTGCAAAGCCAATGCGATGTTTAATCTGAAACCGATCATTTAGCAAAGGGGCAAAAAACGTGGCGCGCATTATCGATGTTATTGATCATCCGGTTGTCGCGGAAGAAGAATTGGCATACCGCGAACCACAGCAGGGCAGCGGTGATTTTCGCATGGGATCACAGGTGATTGTCTCGGAAAGCCAAGCAGCAGTGTTTGTGCGCGGCGGACAAGCGCTCGATGTGCTTGGTCCGGGTCGGCATACGCTCTCGACTGCGAACTTGCCGATTTTGTCGGGATTGATCGGCTTAGCAACCAGTGGACGCAATCCATTTACTGCTGATGTGTACTTTGTCAATCTGCGTGATATGCCGCAGGTGGGATGGGGGACGAACCCGCCAATCCCATTGATGACACCGGGTATTGGCGTAGGCGCTGTTCTGCTGATCACACACGGCGTGATCGACATTGGCATAGAAGACGCGGCGCTGTTTGTGCGCCAGTACGCGATGAACCGCCCGATCACACGGTTGAGCGACTTGCGTGAACGTATTCAAAGCATGGTTATCAGCGAATTGGCTGAAATGGTCATGATGAGCGGCGCGCAGAGCGTCATGGATGTGAACAAGCTGCTTAGCAATCTTGAAGGCGGGATGATGGCGAAATTGAGCCAGAAATTCGCGTCTTTGGGGATGCGCTTGAAAGCGTTTGAGGCGAAACCATTTAGCGCCAAAGAAAATGTTTCTCTTGATGAACTGCGAAGCTACGTGAGCCTTGAGACAATTGAACGCTTAAAGAGACTGGATATCGCTCAATCGGCGGCGGAAAATCCCGGATTAGGTGGTGGATTAGCGAGCGCTGGCGTGGGCTTGGGCGTTGGGCAAGCGCTTGGCGCTACGATGAACCCTGAAATGGCGGAAATGCAGCGCCAGATGGCACAGCAGCAGATGATGCTCCAGCAGATGATGTTGAACATGATGCAGAACCAGAATAAAGGGGATGCAGGGACCGCTCCTGCCGCATCTGCTCCCACTGCGTCAGCACCACAGACACGTGAAGAAATCATGGCGTTGTTGGACGCGCTTGACGTGAAACTGGCAAGCGGTGAACTTTCGGAAGCGGCTTATAACCGTCTTGTAGAAAAGTGGCAGCAGCGCCTACAAGAACTCGGCGGATCATAGGTTTCGCATAGTGATGAATTATGGCAGCGTGATCGATTGTACGGTCACGCTGCTGCGCTGATCCGTTGTCAATATTCGCTCGGATGTAATTGGATCGTATAACCCAACTTCAATCGAGTATTCCCCTGCGGTAACACCCTCTAGTGGTAAGACAAATATATCTCGATACACCGTGTTTATGATCCAATTGGCGGTATTTTGCCCAATGTTTGGCGGGAAATGGTCGTCTTGTGACCATAATGGTGTATTGGTTGCTGGATTGATGCTGCCTGTGAGATGCACGAATGCCTTGAGCGGTTCTGCGGTTTGATCGAGCGCGCGCCAATATACCCATACAGTCAAGGTATTTGTTGGGTCCGGAGGTAGTATGATAGTTCCTGCGAGTTCGGCAATTTGAGGAAATTCAGCCAGTGGGGTAAGGGAAATTTCGGCTGAATTGACCGTCCAAGGGCGAAATTCGCGAGCTAGCAGATCATCGACAACAGTGCTGCGTACAAGCTGCATGTTGGATGTAAGCCACTCATCAACAACGGCACGGTTTTCCCACAGCGGCGGCGGCTGTGCAACAATCCAAAGACTGTCGTTTGCTCCCAAGTGACGCATGGCAGTGTCCAGTGTGGATGTGATTTCAGCAGCAGATTGATTGGGATTTGCGGGCAAACGGACAAAATCGGCGGTGATGCCTGTTTCGCCATGATAGAATGTGTAGGCTTCATCAGCAGATGTTAAAACGATGAGAGAATCAGTTGTAACACGGGTTTGAAGATAGTTTGTCAATGCGCGCCAATTTGGCGATTTCGCGTAGTCATGTAGAAAAAAGTGATTATTGAGAGAAAGAAATGATCCCCCAACAATTAAAGCCATTGCGAAGGTTGAGAGAAGCCAAGACCTTTTTCGTACAAACACTAGCAAACCAGATAACAACAAAACAAACACAGATGACACAAGTAAAACATATCGTGGAGTAAAGACATTCAATCGTAAGGAAACGATTCCCAATAAAACCAAAGGAATCGTTCCCATCAACCCCAACAATAAAGCGTATCGCTTTTGCACATCTCCTTCACGATAGAGCAGTACCCCACCGAAGATTAACATTCCCAACAACAACAAAATTCCCCATACTGGTAGAGATAATGTATCCCCAAAGGTCAATGTAGGTACAAACCACGTAAACCACTGCATCGGATCAAAGTTGCCCGCCGTACCACCATATCCACTGCCAAAGAGCAACCGCCCCTGCAAGTACCAAATTGAAAGACCAGCGCCAATCATAATGAGCGCGCGAAACCATTTCATCAGAAGCCGACGATTTGCGCGCCCATACACAATAAACACATACACTGTAAGCACAAAAATCGAAAACAGCTCAAGATAATAGATATATGCCGCCAGCACCGCCCCTACTACATAGAGAACCCAATCAATTTGACGATTTCGTTCTAACGCGCGTAGCGCCAACCACATCGCTAAGGGACTCAGCGCGCCCCAAATCGCATAATTTCGAGCATCTTGTGCGTGCCAAATTTGAAAAGGATGTATTGCCCACAAAAACGCTGCCAATAGACCCAAATGCGTTCCACCAATGCGTTTTCCCAACGCATAGAGGACTGAAATACCAACCAGATTGAGGAAGGCAGGCAAAAATCGAATAGTCAGTTCACCTGTGCCAACAACCTGCCCCCACAGGTGATAAACTATGTACGCCAACGGGGGCTGCGGGTCCTTTGTAGCAATTTCAGAGAGGCTTTGCGATAGGGGTTCACGCACCCAATGAAGCATCGTAAAGGCTTCATCACCACGAAGTGGCACAGCATTAATGCGATACAATCGCAGCGCGAAACCAATAAGAATCAGGACGACTAACACAAGCAGTCGCCCCTGATGAGAGAGCAGTTTTTTCATAGTGATATGTGCTAGCGCTTGAGCGCAGCCGCCTCAAACGCCGCAATTTGTTCTGGGGTGAGTGACAGACGCTTTTCTTTGGATGCCGTCTGCGCTTCTTCGCGGAGAAATTCTTTCAGCGATGGCGACTTGTCCATAAAAGTATACACAATGGGCACAGTCGAACTTTCAACTTCAACTACCGCTCGCGGATCAACAAAAACAATCAATGGATGAACTTTCACATTCGGCGCGATGGGGTCAATGAGTTTTTGGACGTAAGCTGCTGCGCGCTTTGCTTCTGCTGTGGGGTCACCAATGTGATCAAAGCGCAAAATTGAGAAAATACGGCTGATAGCACTGCGATGCGTCTTCCACACATCATCTTTAACCGTATAGCGCCCATCTTGGAAGCGTGTAATCATTGCATACACCCCTTGCGGTGCGATGAGAACATGCCGCGCGGGGAAAAAGTAGTAATCGTAAAGGACAGCCTTAGGGCTAATGCCTTTGAGATTGGCGCGAATAACATCTTCTGGGCGTGGCTGACGCACCCATAGATTGGTGAAACGCACAGAAATAATCGAAGTGATAAATGCAGCGGGTAATAGGACTGCGGGTACTACAACGCCTGTGAAGAAGTTTACCGGCTGATTAGGATCGGTCATTTGGCTGCTGCTGATAAACAACCACCCAATTAACACTGCGAAGCTGCCGAAAAAGAGATACTGCGCGATTTTGCGATTGCGTTTAATGAGTACGGTGTTGGTTTCAACCCGCATGGATAATTCCTGTCTAATTGCAGAGGGCTGTCGCGGCTCCCGAACAATCGCCAAGAGCCGCGACATGAAAGCACGTTCTAGGAAATGGGAACAAAGTAAGAAATCAAGCCGCCATAACGCACTTCAGCGCATATAAGGTCGCCAAAACGCTGTGTTGGGAGAATTCGCCACGTGCGCGGTACGCCGAACCCATTCCCAATTACTGCTGTCGCTAAATCTTCAGCAGCAGGGCGTATACAATGCGTCACAGCAATATCAAGACGCTGTGCTGCAACTACACCACCGGACTTGAAGATAACAATGTCATAGAGATCGCCACGACGCGAATAACCTAAAGGTGTAGTCGGAGATTCAAAGCCCGGTCTAATTTGACAGTGTAGATTAACCGCATCACGCAAGCTAACGGTTTCATCTTGTGTATCCCAAAGCAGATTAGCGCACACTGGATAAGATTGCATGAGAGCGAGATTGGCATCTCCAGCACCAACAGTCTGCGGTATAGTTCCACCGGATGTAGACGGATAAACCTCAAATGAAATTCGCGCCTTGCCATTCATGTTGATATTGACTGGCGCGCTCCCATCCGCAGGTCCTAGAACAGCGGCACTTGCCAAATTAGAAAGATCAAAAGTACCACCGGGTGTCCACGCCCAATAGGTAAGCGCCGAACTCCCAGAGGTATCCGCCGTAAACCGGAAATCGACAGGCAAATAGAAACCCACCCAAACACCTCGCTGGGTAATGGTTACGGGCTGGGGCAGCACAATTCGCACAGAACCGGTTGTGCCTATCGTCGTTGTGGTGCGATAACTCAAAGTGGCATCAACGGGTGAACCACCATTCGCATCTTGATAAACAACCAGCTCAACAGGGGCGGCGACAGGTGAATTGACATTAATCGTCACCGCATCCATAACAGCAGGCAGAGCTACACCCAACAGATTCATGTCAAAACCGTTCATCACCAAGGACGGTTCACCAGAGATAAACCAAACGGCATTCCCGCTGCCGGAATTGATACTCACCACACGCTCCCCCGCGAACGTAGGCACTGCCGACAGCGCGCCCCAAAGAATCACACACGCGATGATGGTGGATAATCTTGCCAGTTTGCTCACAGCATCCTACCTTTTGATACTGCCGCCAATAGAACAACGTTACGAGAGCGGCTTTAAGTACGCTTGCGTGTGGGCTATTGTAGGAGCAACCCAACGGATGTGCAAGCAGTTGTAGATGCATAGCTGGGGCAGCCACATTCACATGTGTGCTTGCTCAGTAGGATGCATCCACCTTATCTCAAGTGGCACTCCATTCGGTTGTTAGTCATGCGTGCAAGAGTATAATTCGGCGAACTTAGAACGGAGATTAAAACACATGCCAGAAATTGTGGTACTTGGGTTGGTCATGATCTTAGGGTTAGGCGCTTACTGGTCGATGGTCATCTTTCCAAGACAGAGAGAGTTTCAGAAACAGCAGAAATACGTGCAGTCCCTAAAAATCGGTGATGAAATGATTACCTATGGCGGCATTGTAGGGCGCGTATTGGATATCGATGCAGATATAGGTATCGCGCAGGTTGAAATTGCTGACGGAGTGGTAATTCGTGTGGTGACAGCCGCATTGGTTCGCCCCTATGACCCCATAGAACTAGCGGAGAGCATCCGTATGGCGCGCGGTGAACAGCAAAGCGGCACTGACAAAAATCAACAAACATAATTCAAAAACAGTGGTGAGGACCACATTTCATGAACGTACATTGGCGTTGGTTTATTATCATAGTTGTCCTTGCGATGGGAAGCCTTTGGGTGAGTTTACCAGATACCACCGGCATCGAATGGGACATCAATAATGATGGGCGACAGGACGTTGATTGGAATATCCAGCAAAGCCTTGGACTTGACCTTGTAGGCGGCTTACGGGTGTTGTTAGAAGCCGAACTACCAACGGATGCATTTACACTGGAAGAATTACAACAAGCCGCGAACAATGTGGCGCGGCGCGTGAATTCACTCGGCATTTCTGAACCCACTGTCCAATTACAAGGGACAAGTCGCATCTTGGTTGAACTACCGGGTATTGATAATCCCCAAGAAGCCATCAATACCATTCAGCAGACCGCCCTCTTGGAATTTATCGAAATGGACGGTTTGCACAGCCAAGTCGATGCGCTCATCAATCAGCGTGTGCTTACCACTGAACAAATGCTGTTCCAGCAGCGTTCCGGCGATGGTACTAGACCAGACGGAACTGTCAACCCTATCACTGGGCAACCTTTCACAACAGTAATGACCGGCGCAGGCTTACAAGCCGCATCCGCATTGACGGACACAGGTATTGATTACTACATCCGCTTTGAACTGACTGGAGCGGGAGCTGAGGTGTTTGGACCTTTCACCGGAGCGCACATTGGTCAACCGCTTGGCATTGTCCTAGATGGTGTACTCATCTCCGCGCCTGTAATCCAAGCGAGACTGGATACGGGCGGTGTAATTGAAGGGGATTTTGATCAAGAAGAAGCACAGCGTTTTGCTCTGCAATTGAGGTCGGGTGCACTGCCGATTCCACTGCGTGTAGCAAGTACAGAAACCGTCGGCGCAACATTAGGACAGGAATCAGTGACGTTAAGCATACGCGCGGGCATCATCGGCGTATTTATCGTGCTGACGTTCATGATTGTTTACTACCGTATCCCCGGTGCAGCGGCTTCGCTGGCGCTGTTAGTTTTTATTCTTCTAAACCTTGCTATATTCAAAATCATCCCGATTACGCTAACACTCCCCGGCATTACAGGTTTTCTCATCTCTATTGGGACAGCAGTGGATGGGAATATCCTGATCTTCGAGCGGATGAAAGAAGAACTTCGCGCTCAAAGACCGTTGGATGAAGCCTTAATTGCTGGATTTGACCGCGCATGGCACTCTATTCGCGATTCGAATTTCTCGACGATTATCATCTGCGCGATTCTGTTCCTTTTCGGTCTTACACCCGGCGCAAGCATTGTTAGCGGCTTTGCGGTGACTCTTGCCATTGGGCTTGTGTTGAACTTGTTTACCGCCGTGATTGTCACACGCACATTCTTGCATATTCTTGTGGCGCTGCTGCGTCAACCACTGAATGAACGTGGTTGGCTGCTTGGCGTGTAATCGAATCGAGGCATCGCTCATGTTTAATCTCATTCAAAAGCGCCGCATATTCTTTATGCTCTCCGCATTTGTGATCGTCCCCGGCATGTTCATTATGTTGTATTCATGGCTTACGATAGGAAGCTTCTTTCGACTAAGCAATGAGTTCGTAGGCGGCAGCATCTTCGATTTGAAATTTACGGAACCGGGGGCGAATGAAACAAATATCCGCGATGTCTTCGTGCAAGTGGGAGATGATAACTTGACCATACAACAGCTTGGTGTTCCAGAAGAATTCCGATGGTCAGTACGCGGCTCATTTCATGATACGACTACTACGGAACGGATTATCTCATCACTGGAGCAAATCGCGCCGTTAGATAGAGCAAACTTACGCATTGATCAGGTGTCAGCAACAGTGGGACAAGAAGTCACTCGCGCGGCGTTTTTAGCCGTAATTGTCGCGGCTGTGGTTGTAACAGGGTTTATCGTCGTCGCATTTCGCCAAGTACCCAATGCGTTCCGTTATGGGGCATGTGCCATCCTTGCGATGGTGCATGACGTGTTAGTCGTTGCGGGGATAATGTCTTTAGCGGGATTGATGCTGGGATGGGAAGTAGACACACTGTTCTTAACCGCTCTGCTTACTGTTGTTGGGTTCTCTATTCAGGATACGATTGTGTTGTTTGACCGCATCCGTGAGAATATCCCTAAGCACTTGGGCGAACCCTTTGAAACCATAGTCAATCGCAGTATCTTGGAGACGATACATCGTTCGCTCGCTACACAGTTGAACGCCTTTTTCATCATGGTGGCAATTCTGCTGTTCGGTGGTGAGTCGATTAAGCAGTTCATCGCTATTTTGTTCGTCGGACTGCTCTCAGGGACGTATTCATCTATTTTTATCGCCGTTCCACTATTGGTCGCATGGGAAAAAGGGGAACTCCCGTTCTTGAAGAGTATAGGCACAGTTAGCAGTGCGGCAGTATCCAAACCGAAGAAAAATGACACATCGGAGAATTCCCTGTGGGAGCCCTAGTCTTTGACGGAACCCTGCGTTTTGACTCATCTGTAGTTCACCCATCACGCGCAAACGATCAGGTACTGCTGCGGATTCGTAGAGCAGGGATATGCAATACCGATCTGGAAATCGTGAAAGGGTATATGGGCTTCAAGGGCATTCTCGGTCACGAGTTTGTTGGAGAAGTGGTCGAATCCAGCAATCCGCACTGGTTAGGTAAACGTGTGGTGGGTGAAATCAACGTGGCGTGCGGTCACTGCGACCTTTGCCATCGGGGTATTCCTAGTCAATGCCGCAATCGCACGACTGTAGGTATCGACAGGCATCCGGGCGCATTCGCGGATATGTTAGCGCTGACCGAGCGAAATCTGCATCTCATACCGGATACAGTAAACGATGATGCGGCAGTATTCATTGAACCGCTGGCTGCGGCGCTGCAAACCCTAGAAAATGTGCAAATTTCACCGCATCAACGAATTGTGCTGATTGGTGCTGGCAAACTGGGACTATTGATTGCACAAGTGCTTAAACTAGTGGGTGCTGACCTCACTGTTGTAGCGCGGCGTGAAAAACCCGCGCGTTTGTTAGCGAAGTGGGGAATTCGGACAGCAGCGCTCAACGAGTTACCCCAGAAAACGGCGCACATTGTAGTTGATGCAACAGGGAATGCAGAGGGTTTTGCCTCCGCACTAACGCTGGTTGAACCGCGTGGGATAATCTTGCTGAAAAGCACATATCAAGGGATACCACAGATCGATATGACTCGCATTGTCGTCGATGAAATTCGTGTTGTTGGAAGCCGCTGTGGTCCATTTGATGCGGCTATTAGACTTCTAGATGCGGGATTAATCGATACCGCATCTATGATAGAAGCGCGGTATCGACTAAGCGATGCACTGACTGCATTTGAACATGCGGCCCGTCCGGGCGCGCTTAAGGTGATTCTGGAAGTGTGATGAAAAAAACCGACCCTACACCGACTTCACTCGTCAACCAAATACTACCGCCGTGCGCCTCGATGATATGCTTGGTGATTGCCAATCCCAAGCCCGTACCATGCACAGTATTTGCTGTATCGGCAACACGAAAGAACTTCTGAAACATTTGCTTCTGATTCTCGCGGGAGATACCGTATCCCGTGTCAGCAATTGAGATTTCGATGAACGGTTCATTATCTTCGGTGGTACGGCGCGCCTCTAGATGAATTGAGCCGCCTTCGCGATTGTACTTCACCGCATTTGAAAGTAAGTTCAAAAGCACCTGCTTAATTTTGCCTCTATCACCTAGAATGCTGAACGATCCTAAGTTGTGTGTGATCGTGACTGCACGGGTTTCCGCTTGAGCGGCGACAACTTGAATGGACTCTTCAACAAGTTTGACTAGATCGAATGGTTGAACTTCTAGCCGAGCCCGACCAGATTCGAGCCGCGCCAAATCGAGAAAGTCGCTAGTCAAACGGATCAGCCGTTCGGTTTCGTCTTGCATCGTGTAAACGATGTCAGTGCGCTTTTCTTCGGTGATTTCCGGGCGCAGCAGCAGCGCGAGACTGGTCTTCAGCGCCGCCAGCGGATTACGCAGTTCATGCACCATTTCCGCCATGAAGTCGCTTTGACGGAACATACGCGCATTTTCTATCGCGATAGCCGCTTGTCCTGCAAGTGTATTTGACACACGCACATCATCGTCAGTAAAACGCTCACCATTGCGTTTGTTGATCGCTTCCAGTACGCCAATGACCTTATTGTGGGTTCGCAGCGGAACAGCCAGCATATTGCGCGTGTGGAACTGAAGTTGATCGTCAACCGACTTATAGTGGCTGGGGTCTTGCTGCACATTTTCAATAACTCGCCCTTCGCCATGCGATACAACCCAACCCGCAATACTCCCTTCAATAGGGACGATGATTTCCTGCATTGTTTCAGCAGTGCTTTGATTGGACGCTTGTTCAAAGCGCAGTTCGCCTGTCGCCGGGTCAAGCAGCAGAATTGAGACGGCTTCGGTACTAGTGATTTCGAGCGCGGCGGTGATGATGCGTTTGAGCAATGCTGTGTGATCGAACATGGAATTTAACTGCTGGCTGATCTCCATGATGCGTTCGTAACGCTGTAGGCGCAAACGGTAGCTCGCCAACAAGTCTTGATCATCGGGTTGTCCTGCAGGGTTTTGCTGAATGGCATTGGGTGGATTATGGGTCATCCCACGTTCTCCATAGCTTGTTGAATTGCCGGTAATACCAAGGCAGCATCTCCATGAACGACCACATGGGCGCGGCAGTCGATAAAAGTCGGCTCAAGATTGACTATGATGAGTTTAGCGCCATGTTGCAGCGCAAGCAGAGGGAACTCGTTAGCAGGGGATACCTCCAACGATGACCCCACAACGAGTATGATGTCTGCTGATTTTGTGACATCAACAGCGGCATTGATTTGATCTTGGGGAAGCATTTCTCCAAACAGAATGACATTGGGTTTCAATACACCGCCACAATGCTCACAGTGGGGTATGCCGCCACCATTGAGGATATCGGCAATCAGCGGAGCAGCCGGAACTGTCGCGCGGCACGATTGACAGGTTGCTTCGCGCGTATGCCCATGCAGTTCATAAACAGTTTTACTACCCGCGCGTGTATGTAAACCATCGATGTTCTGCGTGATACATGCGCGCAGTTTTCCATCGGCTTCCCAGCGGGAAATTGCGAAATGAGCAGGATTCGGCTGTGCGTTCACGGTTAGAGAAATCAGAGGTCGAACCCAATTGTAAAAAGCGGAGGGATTGCGTCGAAAACCTTGCAAGCTGGCAACAGCAAATACATCGGCATTATTCCACAACCCCGATCCCGGGCTGCGAAAATCGGGGATGCCGGACGGCGTACTAATTCCTGCGCCTGTGAAAGCAACGCCTCTGTTCGCATTACGCAGTAGATGCGCTGCTTTGTAAATTAATGCGTCGTCCATCCACCCACCTTTGCTTCGTTCCTCGTTATGTTTGTGTCTCACGCGCTACCATGAGGCGACCAATATTGTGTAAGTCTTCAGACAACTTGATGAGCTGACTTGACACAATCGCAGTGGGCTGAAGCATAACCACCGGGACGTTAGCAACCAACGACTGCGTTGTAAGTTCCGACGCAAGCGAAATGTTACCGCGCACTTCACGTCCCAAGATGCGCTCGACTTCGTTCCACGAAAGCGGCGAACCAGAAGCGGCGCGGTTGACAATCACGATATGTGTAGGGCGGTTCACGGGACGCTCCTGATCGATTTCTTGAAGCTGTTCGCGCGCCATCGCCAACGTAATCGTAATTGGGTCAATAACGATTACTAACTGATCCATCTCGCGCTGGATGCGAGAAAAAAAAGGATTGGAGAACGTCCCCATATCAACGACGATAGGTGTACCCATCGCACGGAGCGCGCGCACAACCGCCGCGCCCGATTCAGGGTTGACCGGTAAGGATGCCTCTTTGGCGTATGCGGATGAAAGCAAGGCGCGCAGCCCCGATGAATGTGTCACTAGATCGTTTTCGATATTACGCGGGCGGATTTCTTCGAGCGGTTTAGAAAGTGCGTTCGCCATCCCGCGTGAATCCCCCATCCCAAGTGCTAATCCCAAGCTTCCTGTACCCAAGCGGAAATCGGCAACGATGGGATTTTGTCCTGCCAACATGCGCGCGGCAGCAATATTGAGCGCGATGGTTGTTGCTCCAACGCCGCCTTTTGCACCAAACACACCGATAGTCATACCGCGACCAGCTTTGGTCTGCCGCTGCGCGGCGCTGCGAAGTAAAATCGCACGCACACGGGAAGCGAGTTCAGCGGGATGTGTGGGCTTGGTCAAATAGTCATCCGCGCCTGCCTCAAAGCCAGCGACTTTATCGTCGATAAGGGTTTTAGCAGTGAACATGATAATCGGTATGAGTTTTGTCGCATCGTTTCGGCGCAGGCGGCGGCACACGTCATAACCAGACATGTCAGGCATCATCACATCAAGAATGATGAGATCGGGGGTTTCTGCTGCGGCTTTCTGAAGGGCTTGTGCGCCATTGGTAGCAGCAGTGACTTCGTAACCATTTCGCTGAAGCATTAACGTGATGAGCTTTAGGCTGTCAAGATCGTCATCAACGACAAGAATTTTTTCTGCCATCGTAATACCTATACCATGCCTGAGGACATCGTTGGTTAAGGGGAACTGTGACGCAGAACACGTAAGATATGCTTCTTCATTCACACTTGAGTTCGAAGTTTAGCACGGCAGAAAAAGTGACGCAAGCAGGCGAAGCCCAGCGGCTCCCATCAATTCCTCAATGGTTGAAGGTCTTTTGCGCGGGGAACGAGTGCCTATATAATGGCAAATATCGATCAGTTTGTTCTCTCATCAGCGGTGTCGAAAGCGGAAGCATATGCAGGGCGATGTCCTGTCACAGACAATTCGGGAAATCATTAGCAATCCTGACGGCACCAGCCAATCGAGTGAGTCGGTTGTGGACGCGGTGCGCGCACTTTTCACCTGTGTGCTTGAAAGTTCGGTTGATCCAACAATTATTTTCGATAGTAAATGGCGCGTGTTGGGGATGAACACTCCCGCAGAAGATTTGTTTTTGCCGAATAGTATGGAAACATCCGAACAGCTCACAGCAGATACGCTTATACATTCGCAAGAACTACTTGAATTTCTTTACGACGGCAAGCTGCTGACGGAATGGACAGTTGGCGAAGAAAAAACATATTTGCCACGCCTTCAGTTAAGTACGCCAACCGCTGGGTTGACACTGCGAATTTTGATTCTGCGGGACTTTACCCAGTTCAAAAAGCTGAACCGTAATCAGCACGAATTCATGCGAATAGTTTCTCATGATTTGCGCTCACCGCTGACATCAATGCTTGGCTTTGCAAACATGCTCGAACTCGGCTTAGTTGGCGACCTTAACGAGAAGCAAAGCCAATTTGTTGAACGGATTATGTCGGGCATCAATCAGATGACGGCGCTTGTCGAGAATATTCAGGATGCAGGGCGTTTCGACCCCGAAACAGGTTTCTATGAGATGATGCGTTCGCATTGTGATCTCGCTGAGATTGTCACACGCATCGTGAAAAATCATCTTGTGCCTGCCGAAAAGCAAGAATTGACGATTTCAGTTCGTATTGACGATGGTGTTCCTATCATCAACGCCGATATGAATATGTTGGAACGGGCAATCACGAATTTGGTCGATAATGCCATCAAATACACCCCCAACGGTGGTACAGTTGAAGTTAGTGTCACCGTCCAAAATGAAGCGCTTATCATCGGCGTACATGATACGGGGTACGGAATCAGCGCCGAAAACCAAAAACTGCTGTTCCAACGGCATGTGCGGCTGCCCCGACAAGAACATAAGAAAATCAAAGGCAGTGGATTAGGATTGTTCATCGTCAAGAGCGTGGCGCAGCGCCACGGCGGCGATGCATGGGTAGAAAGCGAAGAGGGCAAGGGCAGCACGTTCTACTTCAGTATTCCGCTGAAAGACGCAAACCAGATTTTCCCCACCTGATCGACACGCGCTTTTTGAATAGGGTACAATTCAATAGGACGTTTGTTCGTGAAGAAACACGTCACCCCGTTGTAAAACGGGGTGATTGATTTTATGGATAGGGTTCACTATGGGTGTGATTCATAAACTGTCCGACGAAGTCGTGGCGCATATCGCTGCTGGCGAAGTGATTGAGCGCCCCGCTTCTGTGGTGAAGGAACTGATTGAAAACTCGATAGATGGCGGTGCGCGAACCATTCATGTGGCGGTCACTGGCGATGGTCGCCGCCTAATCCAAGTGAGCGATGACGGGTGTGGTATCCCGTCCAATGATATTGAACTCGCTTTTACCCGCCATGCCACTAGTAAACTTGAAAGCGCACACGATCTGTTTCGGATTCGCACGTTAGGGTTTCGTGGAGAGGCACTAGCCAGTATCGCATCTGTAAGTCATGTCCAGATGACGACTCGCCACATTGACGAAGATTCCGGTGTATGGATGCATATCGAGGGCGGACAAATTATTGGGCGGAGAAATGTGGGCGCTCCCGCTGGGACAATGATTCGTGTAGAGCATTTATTTTTCAACACTCCAGCTCGCCTTAAGTTTTTGAAAGGCGAAGCAACAGAAAAACGTCAGATTGCGTCGTTGATCAGCCGCTACGCAATGGCGTATCCCGGCGTGAGATTCACACTCGAACAGGATAAGCGCGAGGCGCTGCGCGCAGGTGGAAGCGGTGATTTAGCAGATGTTCTCGTCCATGTCATGGGACTGGACACCTTCAAAAACATGCTCGAAATCGATGCCAGTAACGAATCTCACGAAGGAATTTCTGTTTATGGATTCACTTCAACCCCCGCTCATCACCGCGCTGATCGGTCAAAGATTACTCTGTTCGTGAATGGGCGCTGGATACAAGATACCGCGCTTACACATGCAGTCGTACAGGCATATCACACCTTGCTGATGGTGGGGCGCTATCCTGTAGCAGTGCTGATGATTCAGATGCCACCAGACAAAGTCGATGTAAATGTACATCCCACGAAAGCAGAAGTTCGTTTCCAAAACAGCGACATTGTGTTTTCGGCAGTCCAGCGGGCGGTACGACGTACTCTCATCGAACACGCGCGCGTTCCAAGCTATCGGGGGCGCGGCATCTTGGGGGCGTTCGGGGATAGAAGCCAGCCCCATGACCCATCCATGCAAATGGATTTGGATTTGGAACTTGTGTCGCCCGGCCAACCCGCGCGGCGACAATTTGAAACCGATGCTAACGCGGATGATCCAACCGCGATCCCTGATGGGCCTGATGCGCCGATGCGTCCCCGCACGCTGCCTATGCTGCGACTAGTCGGACAGATCGCGGCAAGCTACATCGTGGCGGAAGGCCCCGCTGGAATGTACTTGATTGATCAACATGCGGCACATGAACGGGTGCTGTATGAGCAGTTTATGGCAGACTACGCGCGACAAAAAACTGTTACACAATATGCGCTTGAAGCGCAAACTATACAGGTTACGGCGGCTGAAGCGCGGCTGCTCGAAAGTAATCTAGAAGTGTTATCGAATTTAGGATTCAACTTAGAATCTTTTGGTCCTAATGTGTTCATTATACGGTCTGTGCCAGCAATGTTGGCAGATGGCGACCCGGTAGAAGTGATTGCTGGGGTAGTTCAAGACCTAGAGTTAGGAAATGCGCCCGGACAGGAAAAAATCGAGGATAAAATCGTCTTGAGGGTATGTAAAACCGCCGCGGTAAAAGCTGGTCAAATTTTGAGCTTGGAACAGATGCAGAGTTTAATCCGCCAGCTTGAACGATGCGATTCTCCGTTATCATGCCCGCATGGACGACCAACGCTGGTTCACATCAGCAGCGATCAACTCGCGCGCGAATTCGGGCGTATTCACTAACATGAATGAGTGCAAAAAATAGGGCGTATATCACGCCCATTTTTTGAATTCATCGACTTTGCCAAGTGAATACGCGCCAATCACCGGGCGCACCAGCAACAGTATAGGTCCCATCGGGGTTTGCCACAGCTACAGAGACACGCCACTGGATGGTGTGCGGCTGACCATCACTCGGAATGAGTGACTCCGGGAGCATATAGCCCGTGCTGCGCGTAACATCTTGCCATGTCGCGCCAGAAGTCAAATCCTGAATTTCGACAAAATAGCGTTCAGTTGAAAGCAGTGCGCCAGCACTAATCCATTGCAGTTGAAAAGTGCGGGCGGGTGCAACGCCATTTTGTGGCGGAAAGACAATCAACGGCGGCGGATATGTCGGTGTGCCCGTGGGTGTTTCACTGCCAGATGGGGTAGGTGAAAGCGTTGGTGTGGCTGTGGGTGCGGGAACGATCACGTTATCGCCTACAACGAGAAAGACATTACAGTCAGGCCCACCGCTTGGATTCTGAAAATCGCAGCCCCTAAAGCTCAATTGTGGGTTAAGCGTGGCAATCACCGCGAGAGTCGTTTCATATTCTTGGGCGAAACGCAAAATAGTGTCGTTTTCGCGAATCGGGATTTCTAATGTGGGTGCGTCTTCTGGGATTGTGAAATTGTTGATCGACGGCGGCAAATAGGTTTGGGTGAGTTCAAAACCGACAGGCGTAGGAGTCGGCGGTTGAAGTGGGATATAGATGATCGATCCCGGACTAGGAAGATTGTCTATACTGCGAACACTGGGGTTCAAGCGCAGAAACTCTGCTGTCATAGCGTTGATCGACGCTTGATCACGGTAATTGAACGGTGGACGTTCGACGATGCCGTAAAAGGTATCACCAGCGCGAATAGTATAGGCATAGGGACCCGGAGTTGTGCTTGGCGTAAGCGTAAGCGTTGGTTCAGAGGGGGTTGCTGTGAATGGGCGCGTCGCCAGCACCGGAGGTAACGTGCTAGTCCGCATGAGTGTCGGAGAGGCAGGAAGTTGTGTCGCTGATGGGGTAATCCCCGGCGCGGTCTGTGTACCTTCAAGCGTGGGGGTTGGCCGTGGAACTTGGCTCAATTCGCAGCCGGATGCCACCAAAGCGATCAGTGTAATACTGGCAAGCAAAAATGCTAACGAAATTCGCGTGCGGTTGGTCATGAATTTGTCTCTCCGCGCCCTTGCCACGTAAACTGGCGGGCTTCGGTGGTAAAGCGAGGGTTATCAAGGTCATCGGCGCGCGCCACGCTCACTGTCCATTCGTAATCGTGGCGGCGCGCATCCGTGCCTTGCCATTCCGGCGGCACAATCCAGAAAAGCTGTGTAGTAGTCGCTGTAAACAGCATATCAGTAGTTAAATCACGCACTTTGACGACATAGACTTCATCAGCACGAAGGGTGCCTGACGCGATCCAACGCAGGGTAATCAGTTGATCGCGTTGAAATAAGGCGCGATGACTTGGACTTAGGGCATTAGGCGCATTAAATGTCGGTGTTGCGCTTGGGATCGGTGTTTCACTACCCGTTAAAGTGGGTGATAACGTGGGAGTGGGGCTTGGCGCGGGTACGCGCATTCGTTGTCCTGATTGCAGCAGCACGGTACAACGAGGACCACCCGAATCGAGACTGTAATCGCATTGAGAGAAAGTGATTTCTGGATTCAATTGAGATAGCACTTCGGCACTAGTATTGTATTGATAGGCAATCGCTAACATCGTTTCATTCGTTTGAACCGTATGCCACATAATACCTTCAAGTAATGTCTCCGTAGGCGTGGGTTCATCGAATATCGATTGTGCAGTCGCAGTAGAATTCGCTTGAACGGCGGCAGCCGCTATCAATTCGCCCCCAGCTTGTGCTGTATCTGCATTCCCCTCGGTGGGTAACTGTGCATTTGGGTCAACTGTTGGCGTGGGCCAAGGGATGAGCAGTGTTGTACCTGCAATAATTGCCTCTGGTGCAGACAAGTTATTTAATTCAAGAATTTCCGGCAGCACGTCAAGACTGCGATGCCCGCAGCTAAACGCCAGCGAAATCAAGTCATCGCCGGGTCGAATAAGCACTTCACAGGGTCCCTGTGTGGGGGTTGCTGTAGCAGTTGGAGGCATTGGGGTTACAGTCGCAAGACGTGGTGCGACCATTGTGTTGGTAGCGATTTGTAATTCAGTTTGCGGAGATGGACTAACAATGTCAGCACCACCGCCCACCGTCGATACGGGTGCGATTGTAGCAGTAGGAATGGGGGTGTCGATGGGGTCGCCGCCCGTAAACGAACGTATCCCTTGCACCGCCAGTACTGCAAAGCACACAAGCATGGGCAGCACTATGAGCGCACTAACAACATAAATACTGCGGTTACGCGCTAATTCATCTTCGATTAGGTCGGTTTCGCCATAGCGGCGATCATAGCCGTTTTGCCCAGTTTTCGTTCGCCTATCGTCTGAACGACGGGTGCGCTCCAAGCTAGCCAGTGGGACATCTGCTAACGATGTTCCACAGGTGCTGCACACAGCCGCATTTGGGTGGGAATGCGTGCCGCAAATTGGGCAAATCTTAAAAGACTGAGCCAAAAATGCCTCACAGAAAGTCGCGCACAATTGCTAAGCGAGGCGTATTATAGCATAGTCCCGCTGTTGCCTACGGTCATCTTAGGCTACCGCGTGGAAATACGCGCCTTAGATGCAAGAATGGTGTCAGAAATTCGCTCCCGCGGCAGCACCACCGATTTTTGCAGAATTAAGGCGTTACTCACGGTTGCTTCTTGTCCAATGCTGCATCCGCTTTCCAAATATACATAAGGCCCGATCCGCGCATGTTGACCGACACTTACTTGAGGATCGATGCGGACAGGTGGAATAATCTGTACCGTTCCGGGTAGTTCACTCAAGATATGTGCATCTTCTTCCTCATCTAAAAGATGTTTGCTCAATGTCAATAAATCTGGATCGGTTTCGATCTGCAACGTCCACGCGGTATCGACTAGATATACGGGCGCATTAGTGTGTAAATATGAGCGATAAAGGTGTATGAGATCGCGATAATCTGGCGCGAAATCAAGTTTCGGGGCAGTGTGCAAATATTGGATGAATTGTTCTCCACATAATGCCATGTCGGATAAATGGAGCATATCGCCACTTTCTAGTGCGTGTTTTTCAATGTTTACCACCCTATCAGCATCCATATGAGCGTAGTAATGGGTATTTGAACGAGAGAGCGGTGTATGCGCTCCGCTCAGTACAAGCGCAGCGGAGTGGTCATCACTGTGTTTGATCAGTCGTTCGGGGAAGTGGACATGCGTAAAACTATTATAACTTGTCAAAATAAAGGGGGATTTATCCTGCTGTACAATTTGAGCAAGGGCATCGGTAATCGGCTGCCCAGTTGGATGAATGAGAAACTTCACATCGACATGCGGCAGCCAATGCGAATTGAGATAAGACGCTAAGCCACCTTCTTCAATCCCCAACACAACATGAAAACGATGAATCCCAGCGTCAACAAGCCTGTCCATAATACGTGTAACAAGTGGTTTACCCAAGATAGGCAGCATCGCTCGCGGGCGATTGTAAATAAGCTGGCTGCGATGGTGGGTGCTTCCAATAGCAATAATGACAGCGCGGTCTATCAAGGTTTCACCCCTCACAGTTGTAGTTATAATTCGGATAGTCCAACTTTATTTTACGGTATGCGGAGTAGGTTACTAAATGTCCACGTCCTTAAACAAAAAATTGGTGGCGTATCACATTTCGCGCTTGAAGGACAAAAGCCCTGATGTGCGGCTGAAGTCGATTCAGGAACTGGCACAGCTTGGCGATCCAGAAGCGATGGAGCCGCTGCGCGACATTTTCAAAAACGATCCTGTGTTGGAAGTTCGTAAGGCTGCCCAAGAAGCCGGATTGACTATCTTCAACGCGCAGAAACAAGATAAATGAGTACCGGAAAATAGAGAAAGGAGAACGGTGATGGTCATCGTTCTCCTTTTTGTTATGGACTAGCGGCAGAGGTTGGAAAGTCGTTCAGCAATTTGCGCGGCGCTGGCTTCCAAACTCGCCAGTTTTTGCCTCTCTCGCTCAACAATTTCGGGGCGGGCACGGCTGATAAACTGCTCATTTGAGAGCGTCGCCTGCGACTTGATGATTTGCTCGTCGAGCTTGGCTTTTTCTCTCGTCAACCGATCACACTCGGCAGCAATGTCAATGAAGTCTGCAAGCGGAAGATAAACTGTTGCATCCCCGGCGACCACGCTTGCTGCATCCTGAGGCGCTTTTTCACCATCGTTCATCAAGGTGACCGAAGCCACATTACACAACCGCCCAAAAAGGTAGCCATACGCCTCGAACAGCGGTTTATGCGCGGAGGCAAGTACCAAAGCACTGATCTTACGCGATGGTTCAACATTGTACTCATCACGCACATTGCGAATTCCACGAATGAGATCGATGAGTATGCCGATTTGCGTTTCAGCCGCATCATCGAGATAGCGTTCGTCGGCAGTGGGCCATTTCGCCATGATTAAGGCTTCACCTTCGTGTGGGATATGCTGCCAGATTTCTTCGGTCACAAACGGCATATATGGATGCATCAACCGCAGAGATTGATCCAATACATGCAGCAAAACACGGCGGGTGCGCGACTTTTCTGCATCACCACCTGTGTATAAGGGTGCTTTACTCATCTCGATATACCAATCGGCAAATTCTCCCCATAGAAAATCGTCAAGCTGACGAGCGGCTTCACCATACTGGTAGGTATCGAACAATCGCTGCATCACACCAATCAAACGATGCAAACGGCTCATAATCCAGCGTGAGGGCAGGTCAAGTTCTGATGGCACTGGGAGTGAAAAATCATTCTCCCCTTCCAAGTTTTGAGTGACAAAGTTTGCCATCTGCCAGATTTTGTTGACAAAGCGCCAATTACGCTCCACGCGGGCAACATCTAGGTTAATGTCGTTTCCGGGTGTGCTGCCAGTCACCAACGCTAAGCGCAGTGGATCGGCACCATATTTTTCGATTAACTCTAGTGGATCGATCACATTGCCAAGCGTTTTGCTGATCTTGCGTCCAAATTTATCGCGCACCAACCCATGCAGATACACCGTATGGAATGGGGCTTCATCGGTAAACCACAATCCCATCATAATCATACGCGCCACCCAGAAAAACAGGATGTCATAGCCTGTTTCCATCACACTTGTGGGATAAAACCGCTTGAAATCGGGTGTTTCTTGGGGCCAACCAAGCGTACTAAAGGGCCATAAGCCGCTGCTAAACCACGTATCTAGCACATCTTCTTCGGGTTTCCATTCCACATCGCTTGTATTTGACGGTGGCATTGTCCCCACATAGATTTCCCCGTTCGAGCCATGCCATGCGGGGATACGATGCCCCCACCAAAGCTGACGACTGATACACCAGTCTTCAATATTTTCAAGCCAGTGGAAATACACTTTCTCAAAGCGCTCTGGAACAATCTTGATACGTCCATCGCGCACAGCGGCGAGCGCTTTTTCTGCAAGCGGTTTGATCTTCAAGAACCATTGCATACTTAACATAGGCTCGATTACTTCGCCGCCACGCTGCGAACGCGGCACAACCAGTGTGTGATCCTGCACACGAATAGTTAATCCGACTGCGGTCATGTCTGCCCACAATTTTTCGCGGCAATCAAAGCGATCCAGCCCCGCGTACACACCGCCATTCTCGTTCACTGCCGCATTTGCTGTGAAGATATTAATCATGGGTAAATTGTGACGCTTGGCAAGCTCATAGTCGTTGAAGTCATGCGCTGGTGTCACTTTGAGCGCGCCTGTACCAAATTCCCGATCCACATATTCATCGCCAATGACCATGATCTCTCGATTCAGCATTGGCACGTAGGCTTTTTTGCCAATCAGGTGCTTATAGCGTTCATCTTCAGGATGCACTGCTACGGCTGTGTCACCAAGAATGGTTTCTGGACGTGTCGTCGCCACCGGCAGGTATTCACCGCCCTCAATGGGATATTTGAAGAAATAGAGCTTGCCATTTTCTTCTTCGCGTTCCACTTCGAGATCGCTAACGGCTGTTTGTAATCCGGGACTCCAGTTCACAAGTCGTGTTCCCCGATAAATCAACCCCTGATCCCACAAGCGGATAAAAACCTCACGCACTGCGCTCGATAGTCCATCATCAAGGGTAAAACGCTCCCGATCCCAATCGCAGCTTGCGCCTAAACGGCGAAGCTGAGTGATAATCGTGCCGCCGTACTTTTCTTTCCACTGCCATGTACGCGCGAGAAATTCTTCCCGCCCGATCTCTTGGCGGCTTGTGCCTTCGTCACGCAGCATCTTTTCAACTTGAAGCTGCGTTGCGATGCCCGCATGATCGGTACCGGGAACCCACAATGCCGCTTTACCGCGCATGCGTTCGTAGCGGATCATCAGGTCTTCGAGTGTACTAAACAGCGCATGACCAATGTGGAGCGCGCCCGTCACGTTGGGCGGCGGCATACTAATCACGAAAGGTTCTGCCTCCGGTGGGGCAGCTTCTGGCTTAAACCAGCCGTTTTCTTGCCACCATTTGTACAGACGCGCTTCGGCTTCTTTGAAGTCGAAATTTTTCGCCATCTTCTCGATAGGCTGCTTTGTCGTCATTTTTATCTCCATTTTTTAGCTTTAGCAGGAAGCGATGCGCTCCGCTACTTCTTGAAAAGGAATTTGTAGGATTTCTCTGTTTTGGTCGGTTTCCGTGCAACCAACACACGTTCAGCACGGTCAGGTTGGTCGGTGATTGACTCGAAGCCCGTTTCCAGCAGCACAACTTTTACTTCATCTGTCGAAAGGGGTCGGTAAGTGACATGCCGTTTCAGCGCTTCATAACGTTCGCCCTTACCCTTAACGATGAATAGATTTTGGGTAGCGATGACAGGGGGGCCATCCTCCCATTCCCACGTATCAAACGTGATGAATTCACTTCTATCATCCAGTTCGTGAATAAATCCCGGAATAAAACGCGGACGATCTTCCATAAAGGGCGCAAAGTCGCGCATCCCAATCACTAAAAAGCCTCCGGGACGCAGCAGCTTGTAAAAAATATTCATGGCGCTTTCAATTTCCGCGTCTGTGAGCAGGTGGGGAAGGGCGTTTCCTTTGGTGATGACCGCGTCAAAGGGTCCTTCAACCATACTTAACAAGCTGTGAAAATCAGCGCGCTCGAAGTGAATTTTGTCCAGCAAATCGACTTGTTCCGCAATTTCTTGTGCTTTGCGAAGCATACCCGCACTCGGATCAGCGGCGGTCACATCAAAGCCCAATCGAGCAAGCGGGATCGCCTGTGTTCCCGCACCGCACGAGGCATCAAGAATGCGCTGGACTTCCTCATTACGAAACAACGAACGCAAACCAAGCCCTTCACGATCCATTTGCGACTCCCAATCGCGGAAGAACAGCGTGTAATACTCCGCGATTGCATCATAAAAAGGATTGGTGTCGTTGGTCAGTTTGTTTTCCACACGCACACTCCCTCAAAAGCAGCCACCACAAAAATAAAAAGCACCCACGCCTGACAAGGACGAAGGGTGCTTCGCGGTACCACCTTGTTTTTCCCAAAAAACACGTGTGTTCTTCAGGAACTCTCAAATCCGCTGTAACGGGCGGGCGCGGCATTCCTTACACAAAGTCTCAATGACTTCTTCAAGAACGCGACTCATGAGCGACTTTTCAGTAGGATTGAACGAACGAGCTTTCAGCCAATGACTCGTATTCTCTGCACGCCAATTTCCTACTTACTTCTCTCAATCAACGTCTGCTATTGATATGTAATTGTGATGTTGAGTATATCACCGTCTTCAAAACACGGTCAATCCCCTCAAAACGGGGTTAGTTAGCAGATAGCAGTGCGCGAATGCGGTCAGATACCATGTCGATGGCAACCGTGTTCGATCCACCTTCGGGAATGATTACGTCTGCATATCGCTTGCTTGGTTCTACAAACTCCAGATGCATTGGGCGAACCGTTGCCATATACTGCGTGATCACCGACTCAACACTGCGTCCGCGCTCCACAATGTCGCGGCGCAAACGGCGGATAAAGCGAATGTCAGGATCGGCATCAACATAAATTTTGACATCATACAATGGGCGAAGTGCGGCTTCCGCCAGCACGAGAATCCCTTCGACCATGATAATCGGTTGTGGACGAACAATCTGGACATCTTGTGTGCGGCGGTGATGCGTAAAGTCATAGACTGGAATTTCGATAGTTTCACCGTTTTGCAAACGCAAAATATGCTCACGCATCATTGGCGTATCAAGTGCGTCTGGGTGGTCGAAGTTGATGATTCCGCGTTCGACCAGCGGCACATGACTAAGGTCTTTGTAGTAGGCATCATGCGGGATATATGCGATGTTGTGGCTGCCGACACGCTCAAGAATAGCGTTGGAAATCGTGGTTTTGCCTGAACCAGTCCCCCCGCCAACAGCGATGGTCACCGGGCGGCGAGGTGTTGTTGATGCTTTATCTGATGTATCCATTTTCGTATGCTTAACCCGATAGTTTCTGTGTTCAACAAACGAGCTCTCATTAATAAAAATGCCCGCACAGAGTGTTCTGCTGCGGGCATTGATTGAGAGCCATCGAAGGGACTTGAACCCTTAACCTCACGCTTACGAAGCGTATGCTCTGCCATTGAGCTACGATGGCGAATTAGGGGAGAGTATAGCACTCTCCTCTCACACTGACAAGACCTATTTTCATTCCCTAGTGGCGAAAATGCCGCACCCCTGTGAACACCATCGCGATTCCCGCTTCATTCGCCGCGTCGATAACCTCATTATCCCGAATCGATCCTCCGGGTTGAATCACTGCCGTAATTCCCGCTTCAATGGCTGCTTGAATTCCATCTGCAAACGGAAAAAAAGCATCTGATGCCAGCACAGCACCGCGGGCTTTATCTCCAGCTTTCGAGACTGCGAGTTTTACCGCATCAACACGGCTGGGTAATCCACCGCCAATTCCGATGGTCGCGTTTTGTGTGGCAATGACGATAGCGTTAGATTTG
Source organism: Anaerolineae bacterium (assembly GCA_034434595.1). Lineage (GTDB taxonomy): Bacteria > Chloroflexota > Anaerolineae > Aggregatilineales > Phototrophicaceae > Flexifilum. Next base: position 79,523 of record DAOTZD010000023.1, on the reverse strand, counting down.
ATATGCTGTACCGCCTTCCATGCAAACCGGAGTGCTTCCACTTCACTCGGTGTGGGGGGGCGATTTGTCACATTTTTGAACATCATACCTTCGGGATCGCCCATATCAACGGTTTGAACCAGCAGCCCACGATGCACAGAGCGTACTTCGAGTTCGCGTCCATCGTACATTGCGGGAACTTGCAGCAGACGACAATTTTTGCGCTTATCGTTCAATACTTCTTGCGCGGCTGGGGTGAATGAAGGGGCTGCAATGGCTTCTAAAAATAGCGAACCCAACACATCGACAAATGCTTCATCTACTGGACGATTTACTGCGATGACACCTCCAAATGCTGAAACCGGGTCGCACTCTAGGGCGGCGGGATAAGCTGCTGCGATACTAGTTCCTGTAGCGATGCCCGCAGGGGTGAGATGTTTAACAATAACTACCGCTGGGTCTGTAAAACTGCTAACTGCGCGCCATGCCGCGTCTAAATCGAGAATGTTATTGTAAGACAGCATTTTCCCACCAAGTACCGTCCCGCCTAATGCGTCCGCTTTAGAATGGCGGCTGTAGTATGCAGCACTTTGATGTGGATTTTCGCCATAACGAAGAACAGCGATTCGTTTTGCGCCAACTGACAAATGTTCGGGGAGTGCATCAGCCGAATCACCAATAAACGGTGGTGCGCTGTCTTGTGCCAGAAAAGCATGTATCGCCGTGTCATAATCACGAGTTTGAGCAAACGCTTTCACAGCAAGATCACGCCGCATTGCAAGATCGACCTGTCCGTTAGCTTCCAGCGCGTCAAGTACACGGGAATAATCCGCAGGATCGCTAACAACCACAACTCTGATAAAATTCTTTGCCGCGGCACGAATAAGCGTTACACCACCAATGTCAATTTGCTCAATCGCATCTTGGAGCGACACACCAGTACTGGCAACCGTTTCTTGAAACGGGTACAGATTGCACACAACCATGTTGATCGGCGCATATCCCGCATCCCGCAGCTCATTCAAATCCTTCTCGGTGTCCCGTGCGAGAATACCTGCATGAACGGCGGGATGAAGCGTCTTAACGCGACCACCAAGCAGTTCTGCTACTCCAGTAAGACTTTCGATTGATGTGACTGGTAAACCAGCAGCGCGTAAACTTGATTCTGTTCCGCCGCTGGCGACAAGATCCCATCCACGGTTGACTAATGCTGCCGCAAATTCTGCTAGACCAGTTTTGTCATGCACACTCAATAATGCACGGGGCATACCGCTTTTTCCTTGTCATCATTTCAAAAGGTGAAGTTGAAAGAAAGCAGGCGCTAATTTGGGTATAAATGATCCTCTGCCAAAACGGATCGGATAGTCGCGGCGAATTCGCGCGCGCGTTTTGGCGCAGTGCCTACATAAGTTGAGGCATCAAGCAGGGAACGAATTTGTTCTATCGTTAAGTAACGCCGAAGCTCAACACTATTGATGAGCAGGTCTTCAAGTGGATTCGGTTGATCTGCGCTGACGGTTGCCCACGCTTGCATACTGTACTCGCGCAAAACCTCATGAATATGCTGTCGATCTGCGCCATACTTGACCGATGCCATTAGGATTCGTTCCAGCGCGGCAAAACTCCCATATTTGCTAAGATTGCGCTGAATTGCATTTGGATCAATTCGCAGGTTAGCAAGTGTCCGTTTCGTAACATTGAGCATCTCGTCTGCTGCAAGGAAAGCTATGGGAAGCATTTCGCGGCGATTTGCGGAATCGTCGAGTGTGCGTTCAAGCAGCGAATGACTCGCATTTTCCCATGCTGTCTGGGTGAGCGCCACGATCAACCGCCCCAAACTATCCGTTTTTTCGCTGTTGATGGGGTTGCGCTTAAATGGCATTGCTGATGAACCAACCTGTAGGCGTGCAAAAGGCTCGCCGAGTTCTCCAATCATAGGCGATTGCAGCACACGCAGATCGAACGCGAACTTATAAAGGCTGCTGGCCAATCCTGCCAATGCTGATATGATCTGCCAATCGAGTTTGCGCGGATATGTTTGTCCTGTGATGGGGTAGGGAAGCAAATCAAGTTCTGACATCACAAGAGATTCGAGTGTTTCAGGTGTATGCGGTGTTCCGTCAAGCAGTTGCGCGTAGCTGGCTGCTGTACCCACTGCGCCCTTGAAACCTTTTCCACGTATATGCCGTTGAAGTTCGCGCATCCCCATATAGTCCTCAAGCAAATCCTGTGCATACAGGGCGAGGCGATAACCTAATGTCGTCGGCTCAGCAGGTTGAAGATGAGTAAACGCCATGACAGTCTGTTCCGCTGTTTCCTCGATTTGAGAGGCAAATAGGCCCAACAAACTCGAAAGCGTCGTCAAAACAATATGCAAACTTTCTCTTAAGCGGAGGGCATCGGCGTTGTCTTCGATGTCAGCGCTGGTTGCGCCTAAATGAATAATTCCGCCTCCGATTGGGCACTGTTGTGCGTAGGCTTGCACTTCCGCCATAAGGTCATGATGGATTCGCGCTTCAATTGCGAGCGCCGCCTCAACATCGACATCGTGCATGTGTGCTTCAAGGTCTGCAACTTGTTCGGCTGTCACTAAACCCAGCGAATGTTGGGTTCGGGCGAGCGCAACCCAAATGCGCCGCCACAAGGCGCGTTTATGTGTTTCGCTCCAAACAGCGCGCATGGCATCTGACCCATAGCGCCAAGTGAATGGCGACAAAAAAGTGTCGTGTGTGAATGTCATTGGGGTTTGTAATTTCTCGGCGTGCTGTGCTTGCTAACGAGCGCGATTATAGCATCGCCGCGTGTTATGAACGACTGTCGAAGATCAATTCGGTAGGAATTCTCAATAAAGGATCGTCAAAGCTCTTGTTTGTGCATTATTTCACGATTACACTTGTGGACATGGCGCTGTAAACGCAAGGGGGGGATAAATGTCGGTTCAAATGCGTACTCGCGTGATTATTATCGGGGCGGGCTTCGGAGGAATTTTCGCGGCAAAGCAGTTTGAAAACCAATCTAGTGTCGACGTGCTGCTTATTGATCGCCACAATTTTCATACATTCACGCCGCTGCTTTATCAAGTGGCGACATGCGGTTTAGAAGCAGAAGAAATCGCGTATCCGGTCCGCGGGATTTTTCGGGGTAGGAGCAATATCCATTTTTTGCTTGGCGAAGTCATTGAAATTGATCGTGCCAATAAACGAATCGGAATTGAAACACCCTCAGGAAACCGTACCGAATTCTATGACTATTTGATCGTCGCAGCAGGCAGTGTCACAAACTATTTCAATTCACCAGAAATCAGCGAACACGCTTTTGAACTCAAAAATGTAAGCGATGCCCTGATTCTACGAAATCATATTTTGTCGCTTGTTGAACGCGCTGTTTGGGAGTCTGACCCAGAAAAACGCCGCGCGTTAACCACAATTGTAGTTGTCGGCGGCGGACCTACGGGCTTAGAGACAGCAGGCGCAATGTACGAATTATATACCCATGTCTTGCTCAAGGAATTTCCGTTTCTGAGTGAGCTTGGAACATGCGTAACACTCGTTGAAGCAACCGAAAAGCTGCTTCTAGCATTTCCTGAAGAACTGCAAAGCGCCGCGCTCGACCAATTAAGAAATTTAGGCGTAAATGTTATCCTTGGAAATCCTGTAAGCGAAACAGGCGACGATTATGTTCGACTAAAAGACGGCACAATGATTCAAGCGCATACACTTGTGTGGGCAGCAGGCGTAAAAGCAAATCCATTGGCTGACGCGCTAGGTCTCGAAACAAAGCGATCTGGACGAATTTCCGTGCAACCAACACTGCGATCACAAGAGGACGACGCGGTATTTATCGTCGGAGATATGGCGTATCTAGAGAACGAGCACGGACATCCGTATCCCATGTTGATTCCAGTAGCGAAGCAGCAAGGTATTTTGGCGGCAAAAAATATCTTGCGAACTATTAATGGCAAACCATTGGGAACTTTTCGGTATATTGATCGCGGAATCATGGCGACTATTGGGCGCAGCCGCGCTGTGGCATGGATCTATAACCGTATTCCTTTGCGCGGATATTTAGCGTGGGTATCATGGCTGGGGCTGCATCTCATTGCTTTAATGGGTTTCCGAAACCGCGTGAATGTGTTAGTCAACTGGATTTGGAACTATTTGACCTATGACCGTTCAATGCGGATCATTCTCGCCGATATTCCGAGCGAAAACACAAGCGAAAATCATCGCTGACAAAACAAGTTTCCAACTAAGAAAGTCCGCCCAATGACCGATTTAACAATCGGCTCGTTTTTCAACATGTGAATCAGGTACAATGCACCTATTCACATCACGCGCAAATCAGTTTGGAACGCCATCACAGGAAGACACTATGGAACAGGAAATCCTAAAGAAGCGCGACGAGCGCGTCAAGCCGCATCTTCAGCAGTATGCTCCCGTATGGTTAGTGGATGAAAAAATCATCCCTGAAGATGAAGCCGTGCAGTTCAATGTTGTGTTTCAGCACAGTCGCTATGGATGGGTTAATCGCCGTTATCGTTTCGATGCCTTCAACGGTGTTCTCTACCATAAAGGACAGCACACCATTAGCGAAGATGAGGCGTTAGCGGTGCAGGAAAAAGAACCTTACGTTAGCGCTGTCGTCACTGACATTCCAAATGCATACGGTGGGTAAGCGCGTCACCTAAAGTCTGCAAACAAAAAGACCCGCTTGATTATGTCACGGGTCTTTTTGTTTGCGTTTTTTACATATTATCCACTAACTGGAAGTTGATCAAAGCTTTGGTAGTAAAAGCGCGGCTGTAAAATCCGTACCAGCGATGTAATCAACCATCCAGTTTGCCCATCATACGTAACCCGCACCCAATTGTTGTCGGCTGTGCGTGCTTCGGCTTGTACACGCTCACCATAGGGAATCGTGCCGAGTATCACAGCTTCAAAACTTGGGTCGCTCCGCAGATTGGTATTGAAAAGCGTCTCGATAGTGATCACCAGCGGCGCACGGGTTGGGGTCAATGTTGGGGCAGGAGTAGAAATTGTGCGCGGGACGAAGACCACAGGAACTTGATTGAGATTACCGGAAATGCTGACCACAAAATATGCCACCCAACCATTCTGCCCCTCAAAGTTGATTTGCAACCATTCGTTATCTTCTGTGCGCCCTGTTAGGTCAGCGACATTTCTGGGATTCATGAAACCAATCCGAGTGAACTCCGTTCCCGGACCCAAGCGAACGTTTACCCGCCGAAAAGCCGTGACGAAAGGCGCACCCGCATAACTATTGGGGTTGATAAATGCGCTCTGCGTTACCGCGCCGCCACCACCGCCCACGCCTTGAATCGGACCGTCACTCCTTCGCTCGACTGTAACGATTTCTAGCGCGTCGAGATTGCCGGTTAACGTCACCGTGAAATATGCCACCCAACCTTCCACGCCTGAAATATCGATCCGCAGCCAATTATTTTCGGTATCGCTCCTACCCGTTACGGGGACAACATCGCCACTTTGCAGTTGATCGATAATAGGGTACTGTGTACCGGGACCTTGACGCACATTCACCGTGCGATATGCTTGGGCGCTTACTGTTGTGCCATCTTGTGCAAAAATGACTGTTGGTATAAGCACGAGCCAAATCACAAGCACAAATCGAACAAAACGCATAGCTACGCTCCTTATGGGGCTTCGCGGTTATGAGAATATTCCGATTGTAAACCGAATTGCCTCAATATATTCTGTAAGTTGGTCATGTGATGAGCAAGCAACGATTCACCAGCGAAACACCATCTACGCGAAAAATCTTGCCTCAAATAGTCACTATCGAAGCGGAGATTGCTGAAGGACTAGAGAGCATTGCCGAAAACGAACTTCGCCGCACTCTTGAGGGGGTGATGTCCGGTTTAAGGCGTTCCAAGACAGGACTTCGCTTTGAATTCACTGGTAAGCTTGGGTTGCTGCGACGACTTGGAACGGTGCAAGCGGTCTATTCAGTACAGCAATATGCCATTCCCCGCCCAAAAGCTTTGCTTGGAGACGAAAATTGGCGGCGCTTCCGCGCACAAATCGATGATGCAATCGCGCACCATAACCCCGATACGTTCATGACGTTTACCATTGCCGCCGCTGGTTCCGATTCGAGTGTAATGAGTCGCATCAAGCAGGAAATTTCCGCAAGCACGGGGTTAATCGAGAGTGAAAAGGGAGACTTGTGGATACGAATCATCCCCGGCGAAACTGGATGGGAAACGCTTGTGCGTCTTACGCCGCGCCCATTGGTAACACGCGCATGGCGAATATGTAATTATGAAGCGGCGTTGAACGCGACGGTTGCACACGCAATGATACTACTCTCTGTACCAAAGTCAGAAGATGTTGTGGTGAATTTAGGCTGTGGATCGGGCACCTTGATGATCGAACGCTTGCTCGTTGAACGCGCGTCGCTCGTCATTGGCATAGATAATGATCCATTGGCGCTTGAGTGTGCTATGCAAAACACGGCTGCGAGAGGGCTTGCTTATCAAGCTGCGCTTGTACATGCCAACATGACATCCGCTCCACTGCCCAGCGCGTTTGCAGATACCATCTTTGCAGATTTGCCTTTTGGGCAAAAGGTTGGGTCACACCGAGAAAACCAGACTTTATATCCGCGCGTACTGCACGAAGCAGCACGAATAGCAAAAATTGGCGCGTCGTTTGTACTTATCACGCATGAGATAAGGTTGATAGAAAGCGCGCTCGCTGAACACCCTTTCTGGAAAACAGAAAACATTCTCAAGGTGACCTTGCGCGGGCTGCATCCGCGGCTTTATGTTCTGCGGCGAATGCAGGATTAGACATGCTTCAACCATATTACTTGATACGGTTCAAGCCAGATAAATTCGTCGTCATTGAAGGCTTGTCGCGAAATTAGGTCGCGCGTACCTGAAATCTGAAACCCTGCTTCACGCAGCGCACCGTTGAAAATCTGCTGTCTCTGTTCGGAAAAGTTCGCCAGCACCAATACCTGTTGATTACGAACATATCCAAGAACGTGACGATTTCCTGTGTGGATAAATCGCGTGGCGTTACCCGCAAGTTCAGGGGTCGCTTTTCGTAGTTGAATCATCTGGCAAAGCGGCAAGAAGATACGCCCTTCAATGGATGCGGGATCGGCGCGCCGCGCATATGCCTCCGCATTTGCTTTCGGGCGATGCACCCAGCGATTATCCTGCATCGTTGCAGGGTCATCCGCGTAGGTGTAATCATTGAGCGTACCAATTTCATCCCCCAAATAAATGAGAGGAATACCGCCGGCGCTGAGGATGATCGCATAGATCATAAGAATGCGCCGCACTGCAATCTCAATTTGGCTAGGATCGCCGGAATTCAGAGCTTGCTCAAGCCCAGCAAGTGATGCCATCGTGCCAGAGATACGCATGTCTCCTGTACGCGGGTTAAAGTTAAACGGAAGTCCTTTTGCAAAACTTCCCGGAAACCGTCCGGTATAGAAATTATTCAAGAAAGAACGGTGATCGCCGCCTTTGATCCCAAGTTCAATTGCATCTTCATCAGCAAAGCCCCAACCAATATCATCATGTGACCGGATGTAGTTCACCCATGCAGTATGTTCGGGAAGGGGAAATTGTTTTGTCATTGTGTGGCGAAAAAAATCGGTTTCACGAGTTGCCAATGCTTCCCAAATCGCCACCATCATGATGGGATTATACGAAAGCTGACACTTATCCTCACCAATATAGCTGCGGACATCGCGCGGATGAACAATTGCTTCTGACTTGAACAAGAGGGTAGGGGCTGCGATTCGCACAAAACCATTCAATGCACGGATAATCGAATGGACCTGCGGAAGATTTTCGCACGGCGTTCCAAGCTGCTTCCACACAAACGGAACGGCATCCAACCGGAGTATTTCAACACCTTGATTTGCTAAAAATAGAATTTCTTCGAGCATGGCACGGAAAACTTCCGGGTTACGGTAGTTCAAATCCCATTGAAACGGATAAAAAGTCGTCCACACCCATTTTTGTATTTCAGGGCGATACGTGAAACTACCCGGCGCTTGTTCAGGGAAAATCTCGCGCAAATGTGCCTCATATTGGTCAGGCATCTGCCGATCTGGGAACATCCAATAGTACGCTTGATAATAGGGGTCGCCAGCGAGGGCTTTCTGTGCCCAGTCATGCTCATCCGACGTGTGATTGAACACAAAATCGAGTACAAGACTGATCCCTTGTTCACGCAGATCACGCGCAAGGTCGGCTAGCTCGCTCATCGTACCTAAGGATGGGTTCACTTCGCGGAAACTGCTTACAGCATAGCCGCCATCACTGTTCTTCTCTGGAGACTTGAACAGGGGCATTAAATGAAGATACGTTAGTCCCAACTCATCGAAATAAGGCGCGCGTTCGCGAATCCCGCGCAGCGTCCCCGCGAAGCGATCCACATAACACACAGCGCCAATTGTGCGAGAAGATTGAAACCAATCTGGATTTTGCTCTCGATACCTATCAAGAGCATGAAGCTCTGCGGGGCGCAGCGTGAACATTCTCGCTGTGGTTTCGAGCATCTGCTGCAAATGAAAGAAAAAATCATACTGATCGCCATACAAATCGAGCAGTGCATCAAATATCATTGGCAAATGTCGTCGCAAGCGAACCTCAAATGTACGGGCATCACCTCCAGCATATAGAGTTGATGTTAGCGTTGGCAAAAGTCGCTTGATCGTAAGCTCGGCTTGCTCGGCAATCCAATTGAAATCGCGCATGAGAAGATATCCTCTTTCATGAGGAAAACACAGCAGTTAAAAATGAATAGAGAGATTAATTCAGGGAAAAAGGCCCTTGTTCTTTGACCTTGTCCATTGTGTTCAACGCTTCCATAAGCGTTGCTTCCTTGCGATATGTGCGGCGCAGGCGTTCCATAAGTTCCACAACAGATGGGATCGCTAACAGCTTCTGTTTTTCTGATACTGAAACGCGAAGCAGGGATGCCGCAAGATAGGCAAGCGCGGTGGGTTCGCGGGGCATTTGTTGAATATCTAGCCGCATGTTTTCGGCGTGCCCCAAGTTTTGTAAGTAACGCTCGACCCATGGGCGCAGCCTGCGATCTGCATGAAGAAGCACCTGTGTATCGTCGGGCGTGTACGGGAAGTTTTCAACCACACCAACTAAATAAGGTTGATGCGTCTCGAAGCGCTCGATTCGGAAACGTTCCTGACCAACGGCGGTTATGTTCATTCGACCCTCAACGAGGTGCTGTACTTGTGTGATATGCGCTGTGCATCCAACAAGATAGGGAACAGCTTGTTTTCCAGAACGCAGTATTTCATCGCCTTGCTGAAGCGCCACCACGCCGAATGGCAGTTGTTCATCGATGCACAACCGGATCATGATCTTGTACCGTTCCTCGAAAATATGCAGGCTCATGGGCATACCCGGAAACAGCACCGTGTTCAAGGGGAATAATGGGAGTTTATGCATCACTGCACGCTTTGGCTTATCAATAAAATCAGGTCTTACGCCTAGATTGTAACGTTAAATTGCGGACACACACCTCGTTATGCGATGCGCTCTTCAAAACTTCTAAGCTCCTGTGCATCACTTTACAGGATCTGTTGCTCGGCAATGTCAGGCTTCAGGGAATAAACCAAGACTACTCATGATAATGCTTCTTATCACGGAGTAATTGGCGTATGCGATTCAGGGTTTGTCGACTTCCTCTGTACAGCTAAACATCGAGTATGCTTAAGCATCCAATCGGAATGGGTTAAATGACGTGTTAGTGTCATATACGTCTTCGTTTTCGGCGCGCTTGAGTGCGCGAATAATGGGCAGTGTAATGGGTGTAAAAATGACTTCAATTCCGACCTTAAAGATGTAATTTGTGATCACCAGTGACCAAAATAATTCTTGCGGGAACACGCCTAACAGTGTCGCCACCATAAAAAAGCCGGCGGTGTCTACTGCTTGACCCACCAACGTGCTTCCAATGGTGCGTGCCCACAAGACCTTCCCTTTGGTAAGAACCTTCATCCGTGCCAGCACATAACTGTTACTAAATTCGCCTAGAAAATATGCGATCAAACTGGCGATGACTAACCCGCTAATGCTTCCAAGAATAGCATCGAATGCTGACTGTCCAGCATACCCTTGCCACATGGATTCACCGGGAAGCACTCCGGCAAGCCAGACAAAGAATCCCATCAGTGCGGTTGAAAAGAAACCAATCCATATCACGCGGCGTGACCGACGATAACCATAAATCTCAGTTAGGATGTCGCCAAAGATGTAACTTATCGGAAATACAAGTGTGCCAGCGTCAAAAATAAAGCTCAATGACCCTAGCGAGATACCGAGATCGATGATTTTGGCACTGCTAAGCAAATTGCTTAACAGCAGGACTGTTACGAACAATCCGACGATGAAGTCGAAGTATTTGTAGTCGCGTTTCATGGTGAGTGGCATACCCTCTTGGTTTTACGCCGCATATGAAAAGTAAAAACTTGCGGCGCTTCATTTTCGCACCGAAAATGAGGAGAAACAATTCAAAAATTCCGCCGATTTCAAAAGGTTGCTTATGTCCCGTCGTTACGAGTTGAATTTTCGCCAAGAAGAAATCTCATACATCATGCAGAAATGGACAGCCTCATCATCGTGTTCATTGGTGGGCGTTGGTTCGGTCGGTAAATCGAATTTGCTCCATCATCTGATAACTCCAGAGGTACAAGCCCACTACATTCCCAATGTTGCAGAAAAGGTGAAACCAATAATTATAGACGCGAATTTGTTGGGTGCGCTGCCTGCGCTTACCTCGGACACGGAACCTTTCCGGTGTTGGGCGGGTTACGAACTGCTCATGCACCGTTTGTTTACCTCTTTTTATCCCTTTGATGTACTAGAAGAAGCAGACGCTCGCCAGTTTTATGAGGTCTATCAAATGCTCCAAGATGGTACAAATCCGCTGTTTACCTATATGGGGGTGCGCTATTTTGAGCTTGGGCTTGAATTCTTCATGCGTAAGGGAATAAGGATTGTATTTATCTTTGACGAATTTGAAGAACTGCTTCGACAAATTCCTCCCAAATTCTTTCAAACTCTTCGAGGAATACGAGATTCTCACAAAAGCCAAATCAGTTATCTCACTTTTACGCGCGCCCCACTTCCTGTCGTCGTCGAGCGGTTAGGGATTGATTTACTGCACATTGAAGCCTTTATCGAACTGTTCAACGACAATGTGGTCTACGTCGGACCCTACAACGATGTCGATGCGTGGAATATGCTGCTTGAACTCGCGCGAAAGAATCGTACCGCGTATTCACAGCCCGTATTGATCACGCTGATGCAAGCATCTGGTCGCTACGCAGGATTAATGCGTGCAGGATTTTTTGCATTAGAAACGTTGACCAATATCAACTTGAGCGACCAAACTGTCGATTCGCTTGCGGCTGCATTGCTGACAAGAATGTCTATTCAAACCGAGTGTCGTACCATATGGCTAAGCCTCACTCTACCAGAACAGCACATGCTTAAAGCAATTGCCGGGTTGTTACCTTTTACAATGTCCCCTGAAGCGCAGCTCACTATCAACATGCTGGTCAAAAAGCGGCTCGTCCATGTCGATACCAATCCGCAGGGACTGCACATCGAGCCGCCTGTATTCCGTGTATTTGTTCAAAGTGACCCGGAATAAGCGTGATGATTGCCGACTCCAAGAATTACCCAATACCTGCACGCTCCGTTCAGACCGAGATCGAAGTTGCTAAGTCACGGTTTATCACCCACATCGGCTATACACCAACTACGGCTGACTCCAAAGCATTTATTGCTGGAGTGCGTTCATCGCTGTCAGATGCCGATCATCATGTGTACGCATTCAAAATCGGCTATGGGAACTCAATCATCGAGGGAATGAGTGACGACGGCGAACCCTCCGGTACGGCTGGTCCGCCCGTGCTGGCAGTTTTACGCGGGCAAAATATTGGTGATGTTACGGTTGTAGTCACGCGCTATTTTGGCGGAATACTGCTCGGCACAGGGGGTTTGGTGAGAGCTTACACCGAAGCGGCGCAAAATGGATTTGCAAACTTAGTAACCGAACGAAAGATCGCACGCAAAATCGTTGGACTGGAAACCCCCTACAACTTTTTCCAGCCCATTCGTAAACTAATGGACGATCATGAAGGTGTGGATATAGAGGAAACGTTTGCTGGCAGCATTCTGCTAAGCGCGCGCTTCCCCGTTGATCATGTTGAGCCTTTTATCCAAGCCGTCATCGAATTAACCGCAGGGCGTGTTGAGCCATTGATCCTTGATGAATAACGCCATAACGCCTATCCACCGGTATTTTCGGGAGCTTCTTCCGTGGGGGGCAGCACATTGTGGGTGCAAGAATAGTAATTGCCACCAATAATCACACGGAAATCAACTGTACGGTTCGGATCCGGTTCAATAATCACACCTTCATCTGATACCCGCAAAATTCGCTGGAGCGTGCTCAAACTGCTCCCTTTGCGCTGGCCTGTGTAATCGTAAATAACTGTGTAATCTCGATAAGGAACAGAGTCCGAGGAAAGGGTCGGCAAAAATCCTTCCCAAGCTAAGCGTTCAGCCGCGACCTGTGCGAAGCCGCGCACACCGCTGGCATTCACAATCTCGATATTCGCGTGTTCACGTACCAGTTCACTTTCATTCGGCGGCGTGATCATTTGTTGCGCTAAAGCCATGATCGCCTCTGGGACGGGACGAACCACGCTCATGCCTTCTGGTGACGTGAAAAACGTCACTTCAATATTCGCGCGAAAGGTATAAGCTGCTATTCGGCTCGCATCAATTGTGGTTGCCAACGGCACTAAACCAATCAAATCATCGAGTTCAATATCCGTAGTGACCGACTCTGCAACTTGTGGATAAATGTCGCGCAGTTGATCGTATAGATTTAGCGCCCGAACGCGCTGCCAAATTGCGCGCATGATTACCTGCTGCCGTCTGCCTCGGTCAAAGTCGCTGCTAGTACGACGACTGCGGGCATACCACAGCGCCAAATCCCCATCCATGTGATGCATACCGACAGGCAGAGTAAACATTATCCAGTTTTCTTCAAGTGTTGGGTCTAAATCTGGTTCCCGCAGTCTCCAATCTTGTATCGCACAGTCCACCGCCACATCAATCCCGCCGAGATCGTCTATCAGTGCGCGAAAACTTGCGAAGTTGATGCGCGCGAAATAATCAATCTCTATCCCAAGATTATATGCAATCGTTTCTTTTAATAGTTCTGCCCCGCCACCTTCAACCTGCTCGTCACCTTCTCCAAATCCAAACGCAGTGTTGATACGGTTCATGCCATGACCGGGAATATAGACGTATAAATCACGTGGGATAGACAAAAACGACACAGTTCCTGATGTTCGATTGACGGATACAACCATCAACGCATCGGTGCGCCCGATGTTATTCGGGTTGGCAGTATCGCTGCCCAACAAAAGAAAATGTGTGACATCATAATTCCCCTCATCAAGCATAGGCATCGGTGGCGGAACTACATCTTCCTGCGCTGTAATAATCGATTGTGACAGTGTAAGCATCGCAAAAACCGACATGCATCGAACAAATAGATGTAGGAAGTGCATTAGGAATCACCTATAAATGTGAACAGTGGCAGTTACAGAGAACTACCCGCAGCGTTTGTTGTCTAACTGCCAGTATAGACGTGGTTTTTAGGGCGTGTAATACAACAAGGGGAAAACAACGGGATAGCGGCGCATGTGCGTAGCTATCCCGTACATTTTGCTGTTCTGGATGAGGAGTTTAGGCTGTGGTGTCGCCTGTGCGATACGTATTGATGAGATTGAGCATACTCCGCACCGAAACGGGCTTGCGAACATACCCATTGCAGCCTGCCGCTAAATACTGATCCGCATAACCCAAAGTATCATATGCTGTAATCGCAATGATAGGCTCTTGTACCCCTTTTTGACGCAGTAAGCTCGTCAATTGCAATCCATCTATCGCGCGATTACCCAAGTGTAAGTCCATGAGGATCAAATCTGCCGCTCCGGGAGATACCTGTTCGAGTGCAACTTCCGGGTCATCATAGGTTACCAGTTCGTCTTCATTCATGTGGCAAATACGCTCAATCAAAGCAACGTTAGCCATATTGTCTTCGATATAGATGATACGCATAATCCCTTTCCTGAACGATGAGGTTATTGGAGTGGTTGTAGCAAGCGCAAGTCCGCTTGTATCAATATAACACCTCGTTCATTGTCTTGAACGAGGTGTTTCTTAAGCATTACAACAAATCACGAAAATCGATACAGTGAGCGAACTTTCACTTAGTACGCAAAAACAATCGGCACGTTGTCGATAACGCCACGGAACAACACGAAATCTTGGTCAATCCACCCGCGACCAAACGCGCCCTCAATCAAGAACCATTCGCCATCGCTGGTAATACCGAGCGGCGTGAATTGTTCGCCACCAACCGCGACTGCGACTACGCCAAAATAGCCCGCTGGACCGCTGCGAATATTTAGGAAGCTGGTATTGACGACGACGGTGGGCGATGCAAGCACAGGCACAGGAAGTAGAATCGGCTCGGCAACGGTGATAGTGGTTGCAGGAACAGCAGCCGGATCACCTAGCCCAATGTAAAACGCTGGCGTACCAAGCAGCCCGCCTAACACGGGTGGTGCATCAAGCGATGGAACAAACTGGAAATTGCCACGTGGCAGTGTGAATTGCGCGTATACCCAACCAGCGCCAATTGGCGTATCGACGAGCAGCCACGAGCTGTCTGAATTTGCCCCGATTACAGGAACAGTGGTACCCCCTACCAGTTGGCTGATCACACTATATTGCGGACCCGGACCACTGCGTAGATTCAAAAAGCTCACGTTAACTACCGCGACAGGTGCAGCCAGCGTTGGCAGTTGTGCCTGTACATTGGCGCTCACTGACCATACGCCAAGCATCATCGAGCAAACCAAAGCAATTACACCGATAACGGCTTTCGTTTTCATAATGCGCTCCTATCCCGTGCGGCAAGCGTAAACGAATATTGAGAACAGTATAGACGAAAAAGGGAAAACTTGCTTCAACTTTATGCTTCTCACCGTAAGTTTTCAAGCGATTGCTACCGCCTAGAGAGCGTCAGGTATGCGTTGGCAGCGCGTAGGTGCAGCGAAGTTCTCTCGCAGACCTGTTTGCTATTATGCTAAATTCAACATTGTTCATGGTATGGAGACACCTCATGAAGTTATTGATTCTCGCGCTGGTTACAGTGTTGATGACATGCGCCACCGTACTTGCACAGGACTGCGCCGGAGAATGTGTCGAAGTAGCGATGGGATTAGCGCCAGAACATATCAGCGCATATCCCACACCCAATGTCACACAACTTGCTGCCAACCAACCGCTGCTCAGTGACCGCCTCTATCAGCGCGTGCTTCAACGGGTTGACATTTACGACGCTCCCAATGGAAATATCATAAGCACACTCGACGCGGGTTTCAATTACTTCACCACATGGTCGCCTGAAGGCGAATGGACACAGATCAATTATGACCAGTGGGTACGTACAGAATTCTTGCGTGCCGCAGTTCCTTCATCGTTTTCTGGCGTGCTGCTTGGTGAAAATATGCCTTACACAATGGCATGGATGCTTGTCAACACGGTTCCCAGCCGCACGCCCGGCGAAGAACCTACTGTCGGTGATCTCGCTATCCTGCGCTATACCAAGGTCAATCTCTACGATACTGTCGAAGTTGATGGTTGGGAATGGTATCAAGTGGGCATCAATCAATGGGTTGAACAACGTAATGTCGCCCGCGTTCTCCCTGTCGAACGTCCGGCAGATGTCGATACTGTAAAATGGGTCAGCGTTGACCTTTATGAGCAGGTCGCGATTGCCTATGAAGATACAACCCCTGTATTTGCCACGCTCATCTCATCAGGGCTTGCCGAATGGCCCACCAATGAAGGGTTATTCCATGTCTATGTGCGCTATCCCCGCACGCTAATGAGCGGCGCGGAAGGTCAAGATGACTTTTACTACTTGGAAGAAGTCCCTTGGACGATGTATTTTGATGGCGATATTGGGCTTCACGGTACATATTGGCATGACGGTTTTGGCTACCGCCAGAGTCACGGTTGTGTCAACTTATCAATTACCGATGCACATTGGTTGTATGACTGGGCATCCAGTGAAATTGACCTCACTGTCCCCGCAGATACCGGCGCGGCAGTTTACGTTTACAGTAGTGGCGAATATCGCTAAGCACAAAATTTGACCCTTGTGTCCCAAAGGCGTGGTTTCAACCACGTCTTTTTGATTCTCATCGGGTTTGTCATTGTCTTTAGCACACCCCGCCATTATGATCGGCATCACAATGACCCCATTCAACATCACTTTTGTGACGGAGTAGCGCACTTGCAACCGCAATCGTCTGTGTCGCCTTATCCATCGCGCGTCGATGAAGATCAAACACGTTTACAAGCTATGTTACAGTTGTCGCAGCGGTTAGAAGCGCAAATGGCACGCTATGGCTACGACAAATTCGACACATCGCTTATCCAAAATGCTGATTTGTTTTTGACCAAAGCGGGCGATGAAATCATCACACACCTATTTACCTTTGAGCGCGGCGGCATTCAACTGGCGCTGCGTCCGGAATTCACCGCATCTGCCGCCCATGCATATATTCAGCGCTACCCATTGGGCGCTGCGGTTGTACGCTGGCAGTTCAACGGCTTAGTCTTTCAAGACGATCTCGGTCATGATGTTAGCCGCTGCCAGCGCCACCACATTGGCGCAGAATTGATCGGCGCAGGCGGTGCGGCGGCAGATGCAGAAATCATCGCGATGGCAGCACAAGGCGTAAGTGAAATCGGTCTAGGCAGCGCACAGGTGATCATCGGTCATGTTGGATTAATGAAGCGGCTTCTTAACCGATTTCACCTAGACGCGCAAACTGCACGACTGCTTCTAGCGAACTTGACAGCGTTTCGCACTATAGCGAAGGGAAAGCAATATGTTCTCGACTTAGTAGATCGACTGCTCATGGGCAAAGTCGAAACACTCAGTGATGATGATCCAACTGACCTTGTTGCCAGTTCAGATGAAAGTACGCTTCTAAACACCCGACAAATTCTCGATGTACTGCTTGATGCCACGCAGCATGGCGTGACAATGGGTGGACGCACACGTCAAGACATTGTACGCCGCCTGCTGCATAAGCGTCAGCGCGCCGCAGAACGCCCACAGATCATCGCGGCGGTTGATTTTCTTGATGCTTACAGCGCACTTGATGGCGACTTTAACAGCGTATTCGAATCAATTACGCGCATGATCGACACAGATGACGGCGAATCCAAGTCAATACTTAACGAATTACAGCAGACAATTGACTTGCTGATGGTATATGGCTTATCAGCAAACCACATTCGCGTTCGCCCCGCACTTGCGCGAAACTGGGAATACTATACAGGCATCATCTTTGAATTAGGAACACAAGGCGGAGCGCACATTGGT
Organism: Anaerolineae bacterium; assembly: GCA_034434595.1. GTDB lineage: Bacteria > Chloroflexota > Anaerolineae > Aggregatilineales > Phototrophicaceae > Flexifilum. Next base: position 62,025 of record DAOTZD010000023.1, on the reverse strand, counting down.
GGCGGCGGACGCTATGACGAACTCGCACGACTGCTTGGCGGCGCGCGCGATATTCCGGCTGTGGGCTTTGTCTACTATGCTGACGAGATTGCCGCACTTACTAAAAGTCATGTAACTGCTCCCTCTATTGTGTATTCATTGACTGCCAAAAGCCAAACCGTGGCTGCTCAATGGGCGACAGGTTTGCGTGGTCGTGGAATTCCGGTGCGCCTCTTGCTAGATAGAGCAGATACAGCGGATTTGACCGTGAATGCTGACGACACACTCACTTACAACGGAAAATCCTACTTGTTGAGCCAAATCGATAATTTGATTGACGCGCTTGGAGCTGCCCCACGATGACTTTCTCTGACCGTGTGACGCTGGCACTACCCAGCAAAGGCGCAATTGCTGAACCAACAGCTAGCTTTTTGAGCGACTGCGGGTTGCGTGTCGATAAACCGAATCCTCGCCAATACACAGGCACTATCCCCGCGCTTCCAACTGTCGATGTGCTGTTTCAGCGTGTGACTGATGTGGTCTACAAAGTCGCGGATGGCACGGCACAGCTTGGTATAACGGGATTAGACGTAGTGCGCGAACATCCCAGCGATGATCTGATCGTCATTCATGAAAACTTGCGCTATGGCTACTGCAAGCTGCTCGTCGCCGTGCCCGAATCATGGGTTGATGTCGAGACATTTCTCGACTTAACAGAAGTCGCGCTTGATTTCCGCGAACAGCGGCGGCGTAATTTACGAATCGCTACCACCTATCCAAACTTGACTCGTCAATTCATGCACGCCAACGGTGTACATCACTTCACGCTCGTCAATGCTGAAGGCGCAATCGAAGCCGCGCCAACCATTGGCTATGCCGACGTGATTGTCGATTTAATGCAGACAGGCACAACGCTCCGCGAAAATCATCTGAAAGCGCTGCCCGACGGTGTGATCGTCGAATCACAGGCATGTTTAGTCGGCAATCGTGCCGCCCTTCGCGAAAATCCACAGGTCTTGCAGACTGTTGCTACTATGCTCGAATACATTGATGCAGCCCTTAATGGACGCGAGTACGCGCAGCTCACTGTCAATATCTGTGGCGAAAGCGCATCAGAAATCGCTGAAAAAGTCGCCGCTAATCCAGTGACGCGCGGGTTGCAAGGTCCCACAGTTGCGCCCATCTACGGCACAAATGATAGCGATAAATCGTGGTTTACCATCACCGTAATCATCCACACCAAAAATCTGCTCACAGCGGTGCAGCACCTTCGGCAAATTGGCGGCACGCAAACGACTGTCAATCCGGTGCGTTATGTGTTTATGCCAGAGTCACCTACATTTGCCGCGCTTCGACAGAAACTCGGTTTGTAAATTCATCCCAAAGACAACGGGCGCTTTCACAGCGCCCGTTCCACTTCATCTAACGTTTGATCGATAATGCTTCGGTGCTCGCCACTTTCTGCGCCCATCTCCACTGCCATACATAGCCCAAGCAGGCTGATTTCGGGCGGGAACTTGACCGCGTCGCTCAAATTCATTGTTAAGAACGGGCAGCAAAACAGCGATGCTTTGAGTATTTCTCGCCAGTTCAAGGGCAGCATCTCACGCGAACGCATTTCGCGCAGCGCCGGAATCAATACGCGATTTACTTTGCTGTTTAAGAACATGTGGCGAATAGAATGCACTGTGTAGTTGTGTTGTACTTCCCATACCGATCTTTTCGTGTCTAGCGATATGTGCAGCTTCGCCGTGATTTCGCGCGGGAAATACATCCACATGGCGAACACGTTATGAAACAGGGGCTTGGTCAAATCCAGCAGCGGCGAGTGCCGTCCCGCAAACGCTGGATCAAAGTACAGCATATGCGGTGGATTCCCGGATTGGTAAAACACATTTCCGTTGTGCGCGTCCCCGTGTCCAACAATGGATAGTCCAGCCTGTGATGGATTGAGTAACCTAATTGCGCGCTCGATGATGTCATTGAGCGTCTCATCATACACCTGCCCGTTTATTGCCCAATGGGTTGAGCGAACAGTGCGTATCGAGATTTCCCCCACACCCGGCAGCGTGATATGCACTCCATCGCCATAAAACTGATCGAGTCGCCCGCCTGTCAGACGGTGATAAAACAGTTGGTGAACGGGCGCATGTGCGGCATCTTCCGCGCTTTGCGGCTCGAATGTGTGCAGATAAATCGTCCACAACTCGTCATCAGCGGCATTCTGCGCCCGTGTTAAACCTTCACGATGTGTGGGATCGCCGTTCTCGATCCCCCACGCAACATCGAACACAGATGGATCGCTGATCACATCGTAGATTAAGAACTGTTTGCCGCTTTCCGTTGAACTGTAGCGCGGCTGCAATACAGGATACCCCGCTTCTGCTAGCGCTGATGCATGATAGTACTCTCCGATCACGCTGCTCGGTTCAGTATGAGTCTTGAAAAACAACCGCTGTCCATCTTCAAGTGTCATAAAACCGTTGAACGAGTTAAGCGACACTGCCAGCGGGCGTAGTTCAACTGACTGCACATCCAGCCCGAAGGTGTCGCGAATGAAGGAGATCAGTATCGCTTCAGCGGCAGGTTTATCCCGAAATTGCAGCGACTGGATGTGTTCCAGCACATTCATTACGACTTCACACCCAGAATCTCGTTGCGTTTGCGGATTGCCATCGCATGTGCAGGAAATCCTTCATAATCTGCCAGTGTTGCGGTTATCCCTTGCAGCCGTCCATATCCTTCCGGTGACAGATAGCCAATGCCGCTGCGTTTTAAGAAATCCCACACGCTAACGGATGAAAAACTTCGTGCAAAACCGCCCGTTGGCAAAATCGCGTTCAACCCTAAGCAGTAATTGGCTGTTGGGATAGGCGTGTAATGACCGAGTAGAATTTCGCCCGCGTTTTTCAGCTTTTGCAATGTAATGAACGGATCATTCGTCAGCACTTCGAGATGTTCTGGCGCGTAATCGTTCACAAACTGAATCGATTCATCCAAGCTTTTTGTAAGCAGCACGCCGCCGTAATTCGACAGTACATTGTTTATGAAATCGCGCCGCCACTGCGGAAGTTCATCAATGTAACCCGGCAATGCTTCCAGTACAGCAATCGCAACGTCTTCGCTGTGTGTCACCAAAATCGCCGCCGATTCAGACCCATGCTCTGCTTCGACCAGCAAATCAAGCGCCGCCAGTCGCGGGTCAACATGCTCATCACACAAGATAATCGACTCGCTGGGTCCTGCGGGCAATCCCACATCTACTGTGCCGTACAGTAAACGCTTCGCCGCAGACACGTAACTGCTTCCCGGACCTATCAACTTGTCTACTCTCGGAATACGTTCTGTACCAAATGCTAGCGCGGCAATGGCTTGCATCCCGCCGACAACATATACCTCTGTCACACCGCATACTTCTGCCGCAACGAGCGATGCTGCATCTGCCTTGCCTTCGGGTGTCGGTGGTGTGACTACCACAATGCGCGGCACCCCCGCAACCATTGCCGGAGCTGCCAGCATGAGCATGACCGATGGAAACGCACCTTTTCCTCGCGGCACATAAAGTCCTGCGCTGGCGATAGGTGTCACTTTTTCCCCTGCCATTATCCCCGGCTGGACTTCAGTGAACCACATCGGTTCAGGCATTTGCTCTACATGAAAGCGGTAAATATTTGTGTGGGCAGCTTCTATTGCCGAAGTGATTTCTGGGCTAAGCGAACGCCGCGCTTCGGCGAAATCTTCTGGCGTAGCGCGCAGCAGATCAGCGTTAAAGTTTGGCGCATCGAATTTGCGCGCAAATTCGACAACCGCCGCATCGCCTTCATTCCGCACACGTTCGATGACTTCTTGCGCTAGCGGTAGTAAATCGCGAATATCTTTTTCCGCGCGCCGCATTAGCTTATTCAATTCATCACGGTGAAGTTCATTCAGCTTCAAATATTGGATCATGCAAAACTCCAGCTCCTATCGGGCGCTTCATTATATATGTGGATGTGTACCGTTGGGTTATGCTAGCAAGCACATAAGAAAAGCGCGGAGCTGATGTGACGTGCTCCGCGCCTGTTTATCCGACCATTCATCCGCTTGCAGTGAAGATTGACCTTCTCACGGATTTATTTTGCCGGAGTAGTTTCAATCACTTGCGAACGGCGGCGCGTGCCATCCCAGCGAATATCCGGGACGAGAATATCGCGTTTTTCCATGATTCGGTCACGATGTTGCATCAAATCTTTGAGCATCACCCGCATTTCCGCGACAACATCGTGGGTAGGCTGGTACCCCAGATCGATGAGGTGCTGGCGATCTGGGTTGTAATAGTGTTCTTCTTTTTCTTTGCGCGGGTTATCGAAGTGCAGCACTTCTGCATCGATTCCAACATCCTTCGCTGCTTCTTTAACCTTGTATGCCAGTTCTTCGATGGTATACGTTTCTTCAAATTGATTAAAGACACGATATTCACCCGGCTTGGCAGGGTTTTCAATCGCAATCGTCAAGCATTGAATCGAGTCGCGCAGCGGCAGAAAACCGCGTGTTTGGTGTCCCACGCCGTACAGCGTCAGCGGATGTCCAATGACTGCTTGGCAGCAGAAGCGGTTGACTGCTGTACCGAAGCATTGATCAAAATCAAGGCGAGTACGCAAACGCGGATCATCACCCATCGCATCAATATGGGTGCCAAAAACGACCCCTTGCATGATATCTGTGGCACTTAAACCCCACATGCGGCACGCGAACACGGTATTGTTCGAGTCATGCACTTTGGTGAGGTGATAAAAACTGCCCGGTTGGCGCGGAAACGGTAGATAGTCCTTACGCCCGCGATACTCCACTTCAAAAAAGCCTTCGGGAATGTCAATATTCGGTGTTCCGTACTCACCCATGGTACCCAGCTTGACCAAGTGCGCTTTCGGGCAAACCTCTTTCATCGCCCACAGCACATTTAAGCTGCCGATTACGTTATTGGTATGCGTGAACACCGAATGTTCTTGATCGATCATCGAATATGGCGCGGACGGCATTTCTGCCAGATGCACAATCGCATCAGGTTGAAAATCCGCCAAAAAATCGCGCAAGAACTTGTAATCGAGCAAATCACCTTCTCGGTAAATGAGTTCCACGCCATGGCGTTCCTTGAACGCTTGCAGACGCTCGTCAATTGAGTAAACAGGCATCGCGCTGACGCTGCCCATCTCTTCTACCCATTTGCGGCGCAGGTAAACGTCATTACCAGCAACCGTGTGACCACGTGCTGTTAAATGTTGTGCCAATGCCCAACCGAGATAACCATCCACCCCGGCGATGAATACTCTCATTGAACTTCCTCCGAAACGTCCTGCATCTAGACCTATTGCTAAATAACAACCCCGATAATACCTGCGAGCTACGCTTATGATACCGTTTCCGCATGAATTTGCGGAACAAAACCGGGTATAAAGCCTTGTACCGCCAGCAGTTCAGCATTCAAAATGCTGCACCCAGCCGCACCACGTATCGTGTTATGCGAAAGCGCAACAAACTTGTAGCTAAGAATAGGATCATTCCGCAAGCGTCCCACTGAAGTTGTCATGCCGTTTCCGTAGTTGCGGTCACGGCGCGTTTGTGGACGATCTGGCTGTGGCATGTAACGTACTGGCTGAGCCGGTGCGCTCGGCAGTGATGGAACTGGATCAATCCCCCGATAGTCGTTCCATGCCGCGATAATCGTATCCATGCTAGGATTGTCTTTCAAACCGATAGCAACATTGACCATATGTCCATCGATCACAGGCACGCGATTGCACGATGCACTCACCACCGACGACAGCCAATCAATGCCGCCATCATGATACGTGCCAAGCATCTTCAGCGTTTCCGTTTCGACCTTTTCTTCTTCGCCGCTGATATAGGGAACAACATTGTCCATTGCATCGAGCGAAGCCACACCCGGATGTCCCGCGCCGCTTAGCGCTTGCTGGCTGACGACCATCACTTTTTCCACACCAAATTGCAGCAGCGGCGCGAGCGCCATCACAACGGGCATGGTTGTGCAGTTGGAATTTGCAACCAACGCGCCCGACCATCCGCGATTACGCCGCTGATCGTGGATCAACTGTGTGTGCGCGGCGTTGACCTCCGGCAGCAGCAGCGGCACATCTTCTGTCATACGATATGCCGATGCATTGGTGCATACAATATGCCCCGCCGCTGCGAGTTCCATTTCACGCGGAATTGCCGCTTCTTTGGGTAATGCCGAAAAAATCAGCGTGCTTTCAAATGACGCATCAAGTGGTTTTACAGGCAAATCCAGTACGGATTCCGGTGCGCTATCGTCGAGTACCCAACGTACCGCGTCACCATAGTATCGTCCCGCACTGCGATCAGAACCGATCACTTCCGCCACGCGAAACCAAGGATGATTTTCAAGCAGTTGAATAAACCGCTGCCCAACCGCGCCTGTCGCCCCAAGCACAGCTACGTTGAGTTTTTCCATGCGTATCCTCTATATCCCAATCGATTGATGCTTCACAGCCGGATATGAGCCGAGCATTTTGACAAACGATGCGCGCTGAAGCAGTCGCGCCAGTGCTTCTTGACACGTTGGGTCTTCCCAATGCCCCTCAAAGTCCACAAAAAACACCGGTTCCCACGGGCGCAGCCGACGCGGGCGCGATTCGATCTTCGTTAAGTTCAATCCGCGCTGCGCGAATTCACCCAAACACTCATAAAGCGCCGCAGGACGATTGCGAGTCGCAAACACAAGCGAAGTTTTGTTGTATTCTCCGCGCGGCGGATCATCGTGTCCCAACACAAAAAATCGCGTGTAGTTGAACGCCACATCCTCGATCTCTGATTCGAGAATTTCAAGATCGTACAGCTTAGCAGCTAATGGACTGGCGATGGCTGCGGTTGCTGCTGGTCGTTCTTGCGCGAGATCGTGCGCGCTCCCAGCGGTGTCATACCACGGAACAGCTTGCAGACCAGCGCGTCGAAGATATTGCTCACATTGCGCCAGCGCCTGCGGATGCGAACGAACGTACTTTAAGTCTTCAAATTTCGTTCCCGGCACAACTATCAATGCATGATGCACATGCACGATCACTTCCGCTTGAATACGTAGATCAGCATCCAAAAGCAGCTCATACGCTTGACTGACCGCTCCCGCCAGCGCGTTTTCAACAGGCAGCATCGCATAATTCACCCGGCGGCTGTTGATTGCGTCGAAAAGCGCGGTGAGATTCGTGCAGGGTTCGACTTCTATATCGCTTTCTTGCCCAAAATGCTGGCGTATTGCTTGTTCAGAATACGCACCATGAATACCTTGAAATGCGATGCGAACACCCAACCGGTATTCCCCCTTCAAGTGTGCCAAAAATCATGAACTTGTGACAAATCGCTCAAACGATGCCGAGTTGCCACATCGTAACATAGCCTTATGGCAGCGTCAACGTGATGCGACAGCATAATTTCAATGGGGCGACTTTGTGCTAAAATACATGAGCAAAATTCCATAGACAAGTAAGAGGGCTTACGTCGATGCAACAAACGCGGCGGATGATTTTGGATATTCTGCGAGAACACGGTCAAGCAACAGTCGATGATGTTGTCCATGCCCTTCAACAGCGGCGTGGGAGCAGCATTACGGCAGTAACGGTGCGCCATCATTTGAATATTCTGCAAAAAGAAGACCTCATCACATCGACTGATTTACGCCGTCGCAGCACACCGGGTCGCCCACAGCATACCTATAAACTCACCGAAAAAGCCCGCGCCAACTTCCCGAATAATTATCAGCGTTTAGCGGCTGGGCTTCTCCAAGAAATTCAAAAACAGCTCCCCAAAGATCGCGTCAATGTCATCATTGAAGGCGTGGCAGCAAATTTAGCGCAGCAGGCAAACATCCCACCCTTACCGATGCACGAACGGCTTGAGATCGTCGTCGCCTATCTTAGCGAAAATGGTTATGAAGCGAACTGGGAATCCGCCAATGCGGGATTTGTGCTGCATACGTCGAACTGCCCTTACCATCAAATAGCCAAAGATACGCCCGCCCTTTGCGAAATGGATATGCGACTCGTTGCTACCCTTTTAGGAGTTGTGCCGCGTCGGTTAAGCCACAAAGCTGAGGGTGATTCTCACTGCTCATATTTCATCCCCGCAAGCCCCGCTGCTGAACCCTCTGACCGCTAATTAGTTTCCCTCAAATCACCCAATAAAGGTGAAACTCACTGAATTTCGCTTATGTTCGTCTTTTAAATTGACGCTGCCTATAAACTGTGTTACCATCCCTTTAGCCAAAGTAATGTAAGCATTTTAGGAAGGGTCAATTTCATGGCAGTTAACGATCCGATCCTCACGGATGTTACGACAAGCGATGAGGAAGTCATTCTCTCTGTCACCCCTGCGGCGGTGCAAATGATTCGCACACTGCTTGAACAACGTAATATTCCCGGTCATGCGCTCCGCGTCTTTGTTTCTGGCGGCGGATGCTCCGGTTTGCAGTATGGTATGGCATTTGAAAGCGCCCCGCGCGATTTCGATGCAGTTGTTGATGTTGATGGCGTGCGCTTGGTAGTCGATCCTTCCAGCTTACTCTATCTCAAGGGCGCAAACATCGACTATGTGGATAGCCTAATGGGTGGCGGATTCCGCATCGACAATCCGAACGCTGTATCGAGCTGTGGCTGCGGGCACTCATTCCGCAGTAAGGATAGCGGAGCATCAAGTGAAGAAGGCTGTGGTTCTTGCAGCCACTAGTTTAAGTTGATTAAAACAAAAAGTGAGGTATCGCACCTCACTTTTTTGTTGCCGCTTCTATGAACGACGAAGCGATACCAAGACCAATCCCGCAAGCCCTAACCCTCCCATAATCAAAATTGGGGCAATGGGTGGCAGCGACTCGGCACTTGAAATTTCCGAGAGTGGCGCTGAAGTCGGCTCTGCGGTGGGCGCGATAGGCGTACCTAGTCCCAATGGGCGTATAACTCCCGGCGGAAAAGTAAATGTGGGCAGCACTATCGGTGTGGATGTGATCAGTTCCTGCGCGGAAAGTGTTGCTGTAGCCACAACTCCACCTGCTTCTAAGCCTGCATCCGCCCCTTCTGGTGTTAAATATGGGTCAACTTGCGCGATTGCGGCGGTATCACCAGTGATACGCACCAGTTCACCATAAACCCATCCAAAACCTGTCGGCGACGTATCATATTGCAGTTGAATCCAATTCCCATATTGACCGAGTACAGTATAGAAATCGCCTGAACGAATAACGCCTAGTTGGGTTGCTGTTGTGTCGGGCAAGCTTCGAACATTAGCAATATCGAGTGCCTCAAGAATGACAGGCGGCGGACCGCTTGGAGTCCATGTTGCTGTAGCGAGCAGAATTTCTCCGCTCCCCCCCGGCACTTGCGCTTCTTCGCCCACGCCAATGGGCGGGTCTGTCGGCAGTATAATCACTGCGGGCGTGGCGGTGACAAGTTCCTGTGCGTCTAGCGTATCCACCCAAAAGGACAATACGCCCAATAAGGTCATCAACAATAAAAACGCGCCAGCGCAGGCGCGTAAAGAACCCTGCTTACTCAAGATACTTCACCTCACCATGACACGCGGTTTTCAGTGATCAGTCGCCCCTGTTCCGCTATTCGGCGCTCATCACCACGAACCAAATACCCTTGATATTCCTGTCCCGGCAGTCCGATAACCGTCCATCCATCAATCACAAATGGCGGACGTTCGTACCCGGGCGCACACACATCGCACGTGACTGGAATCCACTCGCCATTATACCTGCGTCCAAAATGCATATGTGTGCCATTCGAAAATCCGCCTTCGCATGAAGGGCGACCCAGCCGATCCCCTACATCAACCATTGTCCCTGCCAACACACGATCCCGTTCGGCAAGGTGGAGATAAACTAACGTCCATCCGGTGCTTTCATCCCCGTCCATGTCGAGATCAAGCACAACAAATCCCGATTCGCTTCGCACGACCAATCCCGGCGCGGCGGCAGTCGCAAAATAATCAGAGATGTAACATGGTGAGCTTCCTTGTGGGCGCTCATCAGGGGGCGCAAAATCGATAGAAGCCCATGCGCTCCCTGTCCCATACCCCCCGTGTGGCCCCCCTGTGAAAAACCATGTTTCTCCCTGAGAAAATGGAAACAACAAGTTCGGCTGTGTCAAACCGGGTGGAATGATTGGTTCAATCGCGTTCACAAATGGATCGCCAAAATAGCGCGCATAAACGCTGTAGAAACCGTTTGGTGCAATCTGCTCATTCCATGTGAGGTAGCTGCTATTGCGACTCAGAAAGTACTGAACCCCAACTGTTCCCGCATTGATATTCGGTGAATACAACAAGCGCACACCGTCATCAAATTCGATGATCGTTAAGCCGCGCAGTTTCCATCCGTAGTAACCGAGATTGAGCTGATCCGCCGCCCACGCTAACTGCCGGTACAAACCCAGCCGATCAACCCCTGCCGCGTTGGCTGGCGCACCCATTGGGTATGCGCGCAAAGTTTCATCCGGTTGGGGATTGCTCAACCATCCCGCTTTGAATTCCAGCAGTGCCAGCAGCAGACGCGCGTCCACGCTGTAATCGAGTGAAATACGTTCGATAATTTGCGCTGCCGTCATGATGTGCTCATCTACGACTTCCACCATTCCGTTGATATATCCCGGCTGCGACTCAATGAATCCTGCAATATCAAATGCGCCGCTGCCCGGCGCGCGAACAAGGCGGCTGTCAGGTATGATTTTGAAATCGCTGCCGCGTTCCGTCGGCGGCGCTGGCAGTTGAAGCACTTGTCCTACCTGCAAAATATCGGCGTTTGCAATGTCGTTGACCACCAGCAGTGTTTCAAGTTGAACCCCAAACCGAGCGGAAATGCCTGTTAATGTATCTCCGGGCTGCACAATATATTGATCGATAACCGCTGATTGGAGCGGGCGTGTGGGATCCGGTGTTGGCACAATCTGGTCAACACTCAATATTGATGAATCTGTTTGCGCCACTGCACCGTTATTCGATGTGGCGGTAGGAATAGGCATATTATTGGGATCAAATGTCACTGTGATGACGATCATTTCAGGGCGACTAAAATTACAGGCAGCGGAGATCAACCCAACTATGCTCACCACTCCCCACAATCTCCAGCGTCTTGTCACACGCATAACGTCTATTTCTCCGCCCCGCGTCTAGTCAATTTCGTCAGCTTGCGTCATTATAGTCTAAGTTCTGTATAGCTTGGCGTTACTCTGCCGTAATCGTCGTTTTATCGTTACTCAAAAGCAAACTTGCCCATGACCCCTTCACATAGGTATACTACTATTCAAATCACGATTCGATTTTTCCAAATCAGCATATTTGAGCTTTGTAGAGGAGACTTTTATGGCTGTTTCACGCGATGACATTGCGAAGATTTTCCCCGGCATGGTCGAACGCTTTGACGCAAAAAAAGCGGAAGGTATCAACGCCGCTATTCAATTCGACCTCAGTGGAGACAGCGGGGGTATGTATTGGCTGCGAATTGCAGAAGGTGCGGCACAATCAGGCGAAGGCACAGTTGATAGTCCAAAACTCACTTTGCGCGCCACCGCTGACGATTTTTACAGCATGATGACGGGGGGCTTGAACCCGATGCAAGCATTCATGACCGGCAAAATCAAAATTCAGGGGGATACTGGCTTAGCGATGAAGTTGATGCCTCTCATCAACGGCTAGGTTTCCTTCACGGGGGAGCTTGCAAGTAAAAGGCGCTGAAAACTATTCAGCGCCTTTTTTTCTCCAATCACGCTAATATTTCGGCGGGCTTTCGTCCTCGTCCTCGAAATTCATCATGTACAGGTCGCGCATCCCCAAACTTGCATTGGCAATCGCATCCTCAATTGCTTCAACAAGATCATCATCTCCGTCTTGGCGGGCATTTTCCGCTAGTGTATTTAATACCCGCGATGCCTCCTTGCCGCCAATTTCGCCCAGCGCCCAAATCGCCGTATCTTGCAATTCACGGTCATTTTCAAACGCCATGCGTGAGAGCGCGGGGACAGCATCGATTAACATTAGCTCACCCGCTGCACGTGCTGCCTCATAGCGCATCTCAGGGTCAGCACTGTCCAATTCGCGCATCACCTGTTCGCTCCACTTTTCGTCACAGGTTCGCCCCATTGCGAATACTGCGCTGATATTCATCAGCCGTTCGTGGCTCTCATAGGCTTCTTCTATCGCGCTGTCTACAATTTCGTGGCTGCAATTGGCGATAGCTTCTAGCGCGCGGCGGCGCACTTCGACTTCTTCATCGGGGTTGCTTAATGCGCTGATTGCCGCATCTTGTGCTTTTACAGCCTCTGTTTCTGGGAATTCTTCTAACTCACCTAGCAGAATAAACCGACCAAGTGCGCTCAATGCTGCGGCACGCACAACAGGCGCTTCATCTCCGTGTGACATTTCCACCAATTGATTCATCAAGTCTGGCGTGTCATCTTCCCACAGCACTTCAATGGCAGCGGCGCGAACCTCTGCGTCGTCATCAAGCAGTGCTAATCGACCTAACGCATTATACGTAAGATCAAAATTCGCCTCGCTTAGCTCAACCAATTCACGGGTTAAACGGCGGCGAGCTTCATCCGGTAAGGCCTCCCACATTGGTTTAAGCTGGCGCACTTCATCAATACTCAGGTCCGACAGCCCATAGTACAAACGCGCATCCGTGATGTCGGCGCTTTTCAAAATCGACATGGTTGTTTCAAGACTCGGTTTTTCACCACGCGACTCGCGCTCGTCGTCCTCATCATCGACCAATTCGCCTGTATAACGGCTCACCGCCAAGCCATCGTTTTCATCATCGGCAAGATCGCCATCTTCCAATTCATCATCCCAATCATGTGGGTGTGTCATATAAGCTTTGTCCTTAGCGCACAAGATTTGAAAGCGGGTTGCTAATGTCGTTCAGTAGAACGACGACCATTAGCGACAAGAGCAGCGCCATGCCGACCAAATGCACCATACCTTCGCGTTCTGGCGCAATTGGGCGACCACGCACGATTTCAATCAACACAAATAGGATACGTCCGCCATCGAGCGCTGGAATTGGCAGCAAATTTGTCAAACCAAGCGCAAGGCTGATCAGCGCGACATATTCAAGAATGATTCCCGGCTGGTCACGCTCAATGCTTTCCTGAAGGAATACACCACCCACCTGACTAATCCCCAGTGGGCTTGCTAAACGCATATCTTCACCCGATGCTGCCCCGCTGATGATTTGTGCGGGCAAACTAATGATAGTTGTGACCACTTGGCTAATGCGCGCCCAACTATATTCTGCGGCACTTGAAACTGACTGAGGAACGAGTTCTTGTACAGCTCCTTCCAAGAATGTCACACCGAACGCTGCATTTGTCGCCGCATTCCCCACTTGAATCCCCATCGCGCCTTGCCCTTCTGGCGGATTTGAACGCGGCATTAGCTGTACTTCAAAGGTTTCACCGCTGCGCCGAATGCTTAACGTGATTTCTTCATCGAGATGTTGGCGCGTTAGGGCTTGCAGCTCTTCATAGTTGCTTACTGGTTCGCCGTTGAAGCTCTCGATCACATCGTTCACCTGCATCCCGGCAGCCTCTGCAGGTGAACCTTCTGCGACTCCCGCCACCAGTGGATTAGTCGTAATGCCGCTGTCTTCAATCTCACCGAAAGTGACGACGATTTCGGTAGGAGTTTCACGTTCGCTGCTCGTCACGGTTAGTGTAACAGGTTCGCCATCCGATGAACTAAGCACCGCAAAGAATTCCTCAATGCTGGAGAGTCGCTCGCCGTTCACACGTTCAATCATGTCGCCATACACGATTCCCGCCTCGCCAAGCGCACTGTTGGGATCAGCATACAAAACATTAACGGTGCTGCCGACAATTTGTGGAAGTCCACTCATCGCTATCGCGATGAAAAGTAGAAACGCTGTCAGGAAATTTGCTAATGCGCCGCCCGCCATAAAGAAAATGCGCGGCAAAGGTTTTACTTCGTTAACGGACTTTGGATTGACAATACCGCGCGCCAGCGCCTCGACACGATCCTGTGATGTTGCTTCATCACCAGTTGGGCGAACAATATCTTCGCCCAACGGACGCACAAAACCACCCAAGGGCAGCCAATTGAGCGTGTAATCTGTCCCCTTATGTGTAAACAGCTTGATCATGCGCGGCGGCATACCAATCCCGAATTCAAGAATCGTGATGCCGACCAGCTTTGCCGCAAGGAAATGACCCAGTTCATGGATCAGTACTGCTGGGATCAATACCAGTAGGAATGCAAAAATCGTGGAAAGGGTGTCATTCCCTAGAAGAAAATCCAACATTTGCCTTTACTTTCGAACCGGATACGAAAGAATGTGAGTGAGCGAATCGGGTGAATGGGGATATATCAAACTCATAACCTCGCATTATATCATGGTTGATATCCCCTGAAAGAAAGCAAATGATGAATCGCCCTTAACCGTTAGTTTGTACGACTTCCGCTCCGCCACCGACTGCCGCAGTACGTATATCCAGCAATCCAGAGAGCGTTTTTAGCCGCGAACTTACCTCATTGGCATCTTCTCTAACACAAATACAATGCACGTTCGGTCCTGCATCGAGTGTATAACATACTCGTAAACCTTCCGCCCGCCATTGACGCACTTGCTCCATCACGGTAAGTGAAGTTGGCTGCCAGTAAAATAAGGGGGGGCGGCTTGTCATCATGATAGCATGCATTAAATTGCTGTCATGTTCGACCACTTCAGCAAAAGTGGTGAAATCTCGATCCAAGATGGCTTGTTTGCATCGCGCTAGTCGATCCGCCGCGCCTGCAACTCTGGCTTCTTGCAAGTCGCTTGTATCCGCTGAACGATGCCCAAGCTTTGAACCAACATTTTTGTGCGCGCTGCTCACTACTGCAATTACATCAACCAACGCCCAATGATCCGGCGCGGCGATGCTGTGTGCATAAGAACTGTCGTGATCACTTCCCGCCAGCCATTCGACATATCCCGTGGGAACAGACCGTGATGCAGAGCCAGAGCCAATGCGCGCGAATGTGGTTAGCTCACGTTCGCTCAACGACACACCCGCCGCTGCTGCCGCCGCTACGGTAAGTGCCGCAAATGCTGCTGCCGATGAAGCGATTCCCGCGCCAATTGGGAAGTTGTTGTGCGATCTCACTTCCGCGCGCTCTGAAATAGCTAAACGGTGGCGCAGTGTATCAAGATGTGCCGACACTCTTTCCAATGAGCTTCCTGATTCCACATGGTCATTGAGTGTGAGTACGTCTGTATTAAGATCGCCACGCCAAACGACAGTTGTTTCTGCATATAACCCATCAAGGTTCATGCTCAGCGACGAATTTTGCGGCAAATTAAGCTGATTATCTCGATTCCCCCAGTACTTGATGAACGCAATATTTGGATGCGCGCGAGCAGTCGCGGTGTTAGTCGTTCCCATGTTGTGATATATCCATCTCAAGTGATTCATGAACCCGCTTGGCATACAATCGGAAGTATTATACAGGTCGGCATTGTGACACAGGAACAGCAGGTTATAATTTGCAGGGCTTTCTTGCGCTCAGCACTGGGAGAACCTATTGAGTACACTTTATGGGCTGTTACGGACTATGCGCCCGAAGCAATGGACGAAAAACGCCATTGTCTTCGCGGGCATCGTCTTTGATGGACAGTTATTTAACATTGACTCACTTCTGCGGGTGATTGGGGCATTCTTTCTGCTTTGTCTCCTTTCAGGTGCGGTTTATATCATTAACGATCTTGTAGATATTGAACGAGACCGTCAGCACCCTACAAAACGTCTTCGCCCACTGCCGTCTGGTCAGCTTCCTGTGCCATTGGCTGTTGCCGGCGCTATCATAATTATCATTATTGTTATTTCGGTATCACTGCTGCTGCGCTGGCAGTTTGCTGTGGTCATGATTGCTTATTTAGTCCTTCAACTCGCTTATAGTTTTGTATTGAAGCATATCGTGATTGTGGACGTGCTTGCGGTTACTGCTGGCTTTGTGCTGCGTGTCGCGGCGGGTGTTGTCATTATTAGTGTGGCGCGGTTTTCGCCTTGGTTGTACGCCTGTACCGCATTGTTAGCAATGTTCCTAACGGTTGGAAAACGCCGCCAAGAGCTTTTGCTCATGGCAGAAAAAGCGGGTACGACTCGCTCATCGCTAGAACATTACAACCTGCCGCTGCTTGATGATATGCTTCGTATGGTAACTACGGCAACCTTAATCGCTTATTTGCTTTACTGTATTGAAGCCCCATCGATTCTATTGGCGGGTACAAATCTCGCGCTGCTTACCGTACCGTTTGTGTTGTATGGGTTGTGGCGCTATCTCTATCTCATCCATGTTAAAGGTGAAGGCAGTGCTCCCGATGAAGTCTTGCTGAAAGATCGCGCGCTTCAAATCTCTATCGGTCTGTGGGGGCTAACGTTCATCTTGATCCTCTACCTTGCGCCACGTCTTGTGGCGAACTAGTGTGCTTGATGGCTTCGTTACAGCGAATTGCAACCGCGTCAGCGAAAATTATCCTCGTTGGCGAACATGCTGTTGTCTATGGCGTGCCCGCAATTGCGATTCCAGTTTCCAGTTTGCGTGCTTCTGCTTCGTTTGCGGCTAATCCGCCCGGAGTCCATGGTTTGCGTATTGTTGCCGCTGATTTGGATCAAATGCTTCCAGTCGACATTTCGTCCGATGATGTTGACAATGCCCTTGCGTTAACAGCGCGGCTTGTGCTTCGACGAATAGGGCTGCCTGTTCCCAACGTGACAATTACGGTAACGTCGCACATTCCGATGGCCAGTGGTCTTGGAAGCGGTGCGGCGGTTTCGACGGCGATAGCGCGTGCTGTATGCCTTGCTGCGGATCATGAGCTTTCAGCTGCGGATTTAAACTCAATTGTCTACGAAGTCGAGAAAATTTATCATGGCACGCCAAGTGGCATTGATAACACAGTCATTGTATATGAGCAGCCAGTGTATTTTCGCCGCGATCATCCGATTGAGACGTTTTCTATAGGTGCGCCATTGACGTTGGTGATTGGTGATACTGGTAAAGGCGCGTTGACGAAAGTAGCAGTCGGTGCAGTGCGCGAGTTAGTCACCAATCAGCCAGATCGTTATCGCCCAATTATTGATGCGATTGCCGAACTGGTGAAATCCGCGCGTATAGCCATAGAAGAAGGCGATCTTCCGCGTTTGGGTGAACTCATGAATCAAAATCACATGCTGCTTCAGCAGTTGACTGTGTCATCATTGGAACTGGACTTGTTGACGGAAGCGGCGCGAAAAGCGGGTGCCTTCGGCGCGAAGCTCTCTGGCGGTGGTCGTGGTGGTAATATGATCGCTTTAGTCGCACCGGAAAAGTGCGCGGCTGTTGAGCAAGCATTGATTGCTGCTGGAGCGGTGCGTGTATTTGTAACACAGCTTAATGCTTCTGGAGGGCGCGCGTGATTACGTTTATAAAGCTCGGCGGATCGCTCATTACAAATAAATTAGTTGAGAACAGCTTCCGCGCAGATGTTGCCGCGCGGATTTCTGAGGAAATTCATGGTGCTCTAGAAGTAAATCCTGATTTGCGGTTGTTGATCGGTCATGGTAGTGGATCGTTCGGTCATGTTCCTGCTCGGCGGCATGGGACTATTCATGGGGTGTCCACCCCAGATCAATGGCGTGGTTTTGCCGAAGTCGCTTCTATAGCTGGTGAGTTGAATTATTTGATGAGCAAGTCACTATACGAAACAGGTGTGCCAGTATGGCGAATACAACCTTCTGCCTCTGCTCGCAGTCGTGATGGCATAATCATTGAAATGGCAGTTGCGCCTATCGCGGCGGCGCTCGATCATGCCCTTGTGCCGCTTGTCTACGGTGACGTGTGTTTGGATGAAGTACGTGGTGGCACTATCATATCAACTGAAACTATATTTTTCTATCTCGCCCATCATCTCTCCGTTAGTCGAATCTTACTGCTAGGTGATGTAGATGGTGTCTATGATGAAAACAAGCGCGTTTTCCCCTCTATTTCCCCAAGTACGCTGCCCGATGTTGAAGCGGCACTTGGAGGATCAGCCGGCACAGACGTAACAGGCGGGATGGAAACTAAAGTTCGCGATATGGTCGCACTTGTCGCGTCACTTCCGCATCTGTCAATCCGCATTATGAATGGTCAAACGCCAGATTTACTTCGCCAAACGCTTTTGGATCAAGCTGCGCCCGGTACTCTCATTCACGCGGATCGCTAATGCCGCGCGCTGCCCACTGCACAAACAAAATCGACAGCGTGATCCCCATTCCCGGTATAAATGCTGCTAGTGGTGCGCTCCGAAACGCGGCACGTCCTTCATAGAGCATAGTTCCCCAATCGGCTTGTGAAGGATCGCCGTTCAAACCAAGAAAACTCAAAGCCGCGCTGTTAAGCAAACAGTAGCTAAAAACTACGCCGAAATATGCTGTTAGCGTTGGCAAGATATTGGGCAGTAAATAGTAGCGAGTCTGCCACATTCTTGATCCGCCAAGTGATTTTGCAGCCATCATGTAATCTTGTGTCTGAACTTGAAGTAGTGCTGCTCGGATAACCCGTATAGTTGGCGCGATTTGTGCTGTCGCTGCTGCCACAATGATCGATTGTGTGCTTCCACCTAACAACGTTAGCACAATGAGCGCGAGCGCAAGTCCCGGAAACGCCAGTGTTGTATTGATGATCGCTTCTGTAGCAGTTCGTACTACCCATGAATGGCTTGTGCTTATTATCCCGCCGATGATTCCCAATATGAATGCGGCGCTTGCCGCTGTTATGCCAATGCCAAGTGTATGCGGAGCACCGTGCAGTGCGCGGCTCAAAATGTCCCGCCCAAGCAGATCGGTGCCAAGTAAGTGTTCACTGCTGGGTGGAGCTAGTGTTGTAAACTTTGTTTCTGTTGGATCGTAGGGCGATAAAATGGGTGCGAAGCACACCCCTAGCATAACAACTGCCAGAGCAATTGCGCGTGATTTCATGGTGCGGCATCTCGCAGTCGTGGATCGATCCAGCGCGATAGCAAATCTCCCGCTGTATTGAACAGTATGTAAACTCCTGTCATCCACAGCACAATTCCCTGCACAAGTGGGTAATTCTGCTGAAGTGTGGCATTGAGGAGTTCGCGTCCTAGACCCGGACGTGAAAACAAACTTTCGGTGATCACTACGCCGCCAAGTAAAAACCCGCCTTGTAACGCAATCACGGCAATTGAGGGGATGATCGCATTGGGTAGTATATGGCGCGCTAGAATCGTTGTTTCGCTTAACCCTTTTGCGCGTCCGGTCATCACATAATTTGCACGTATGACTACACGCAAATCGGTCTCAAGCACCTGCGCGATTGATCCCGAAATGTGAAAACCAAGTACCATTGCGGGAAGCACGATCTGGCTAAGCCGCTCACCACCGCCGCTTGGCAGCCAGTTCAACTGCGCGGCAAAGATATAGATCGCTATCATTCCTGACCAATATATTGGCACACTCAACGCCAGCGCGATCAAGGCATTCACTACGCGATGCACACCGCGCGGTATATCTAGTGCCGAAATCAGCGCAAGTGCCAGCCCTAGCACAACACTAACCATCAGTGCGCTAAAACCAAGCATAAGTGTGGGTGGAATTTGCCGTGCGATGATCTCGCTGACTGGAAGTCCGTTTGTCAGCGACACTCCCAAATCACCGCGTAACAAACTACCTAGATACACTGCATATTGTGTTGTAATCGGCAAATTCAAGCCGAGTGCCGCCCGCCGCGCCTCAACTGCCTCTGCGTCTGCGCCCGTCCCCAGCAGTTGACCTTCAATTGCGTCACCGGGTAGCACACGTAGCGCAAAAAAAACCAGCGTTGCTGCCAGCCACAGGGTAAACAAAGCTCTCGCGCCGGCAGCAATCATTTTTACGGTGCGCTCAACGTCACATTGGCAAGGAGGGGAAACCAGCCGTAGGGATCATAAACCAAACCCTCTACGCCATTTCTTACGCCGTTCAAATTGACATAATCTCGAATCGGCAGGATCAACGCTTGTTCCATAATGATACGCTGCACAGTCGCATATGCTGAAGCGCGCGCATTCGGATCGGTCTGCCGCACAGCTTCCAACAACAACCCGTCGAGTTCCGTACTGCTAAAACCAGTCCAATTCATGCTGCCATTTGTGGCAAAGTAATCGCTCAAAAATGATGGATCAATGCCGAATGTGTAAAAAGCGACCAGATTATATTCGCCTTGATTGACTGCTTCGACCACTAACGTGCGCGTTGGCGTGGGTGAAATCGCTGCCCGCACACCTATATCTCGCCACTGATCTTGTATCAACTGCGCCACTTCAGGAATAAACCCCCATCCCGGCACAATCATCGTGATCGTGAGATCGCCATCTATGCCATCGTAATAGCCGTTGTTATCCGCATCCACGAATCCTGCCCCTTCGAGCATCGTCCGCGCCTGTGACGGATCATATGCATATGCGCCCACAACTTGTCGGTTGTAAAACTGGGTTGTTGCCGCCAGTGGACCCCATGCGACAGGTGAGTAGCGTTGAAACAAGCTGTCGATAATCGCTTCACGATTCGTCCCAAACAATAGCGCCTGTCGTACTGTGATATTGTCTGTTGGGTAGCGCCGCGTATTCATCATAAATTGCAGCGGTTGACCAGGAACTGCGACTGGGATCATCGTAATTTCTGTATTGGTGGCAATCGCACGCGCGTCGGCAGGCAAAATCTCTCCGACCACTTGTGTATCTCCCGCTTCCAACGCGATTGATCGCGTTGGTGGATCAGTGAAAAACCGAAATACCACTTCATCCACCGAACGTTCATTCGGCGCATTATAGAATGATGGACCCCATGTGTAATTTTCGCTGCGTCGAATCACCAAGCGATCACCGGGAATGTATTCGACAAATCGGAATGGGCCAGTTCCAACCTGATGAAATTGATAGCGTTCATTCGAATACGCGCCTAATGCTGTTGGGCTGGCGATTCCCAAGTACACCTGGCTTAAAGAATCGAGAAGCGGGCTGTATGGCTCGCTCAGCAGTAGTTGAATAGTATAGTCGTCAAGTATCTGATACCCACTGTACGATCCCAGCATGAACCGCGCTTTCTGCGATCCGTTCTCAACAGCCATAATCCGGTCAAGATTTGCAGCAACTGCCTGCGCGTTGAACGGTGTGCCATCATGAAATGTCACGCCCTCTTTTAATCGGAAGGTATACACCAGCCCATCTGGTGAAATTTGCCATTCACTCGCCAGCCCCGCCACAAATTGCCCATCTGCCGGATTGCGATACACCAGTGTGTCGTATACTTGTCGAAGTGGAATTCCTAATTCCGACGACGCATTCAAATGCGGATCAAAGCCGCTAGGCTCTAAAGTTAATCCATAAATTAAGCGATTGCGCGGTTCACTTGCTGTCGTATTCGATGCGGCACATCCTGCCGCTGTCATCAGCAGTAAAACACTCGACAATATGCGAATCAGCGCGCCGCGAAGAATAGTGCGCTTGGAAAGACCCCGTTGATAACGGTTGGCAAATACTTCTGACATCAATGTGAAAGCCCAACCTTTTCGTGGCTACATCTGTGCGTTAGGATAAAACTATACTTGATGAAGTGTGTAGAGGTAAGGGTGAGTGACATCCTATAGCCCCCGCCTGTTAACCCCAATTGAAGAACAAGAGATTTACCCCTATCGGCGTGTATGGGTAAGTGTTGCCGTCGAACTCAGCATCGTTTTCATAATCGCAGCCGCCTTATATGTTGCAACCGCTTTATTAGGCGTTTCTTTGCCGCGCGCATTCTATCTGCCCTTTAATATCGCTTTGCTTGCGCTCCCACTCGCCCTATGGACGATTTTTTCGCTGCTGCGCGAGCGCGCTGCTGCCGAACCGCGTCAACATCTGCTTGGCGTATTAGTGATCGGCGGTTTGGTTGCCAATGCCATTGGATACCCAGTGGTCACACAGGTATTTCAAACGGAGCGCTGGTTG
The DNA here is from genome assembly GCA_034434595.1 of Anaerolineae bacterium. Classification (GTDB taxonomy): domain Bacteria; phylum Chloroflexota; class Anaerolineae; order Aggregatilineales; family Phototrophicaceae; genus Flexifilum. The sequence goes on along the minus strand of DAOTZD010000023.1, from coordinate 40,034 downwards.
CCCTTAGCAAATGCCTTTACCAGAATTGTCGGTTACACGGTGAGTATAGGCGCGTTTCAAGAAGTGCTTAAGTATCTCGTCATTCGCTATTCAATTTGGCCCCAGCAGTTCCGCACTCGCCTCGATGGTGTTGCCTATGCGGCGGCTTGCGCGCTGGGCTATGCGTCCGTCCTAAATCTCCAGTTTCTGCTCAACAATGCGCCCGAACCCGCGATTTTCGCCATGCGTGTCTTTGAAAACATCGCCCTTCACACCGCCGGGGCGGTGATCGTCTCTTTTGGTTTATCCGAAATGCGCTTTAGCACTCCCTCGCCTTTGATATTGCCGCTCACTGTCGTTTTTGCCGCTGTAATCAACGGTGCCTACATTCCGCTAAGCGCCGGATTGAGCAATGCGGGTTTTTCATTGGAAGGCAGTTTTGCCTCACCTGTGTTCGGGTTTGCCCTTGCGGGTATCCTTGTGGGCGCTGTCTGCTTCTTGACAGCGTTTTTGTACACCCGATCCGAACGGCAGGCAATTGAAGCGGAAGGGCGCGACTAATCATGGCTGTCATTGAAGTTGGGCGCGAAGAAGCCCGTGAGTTAAGCCTCCGCCAGCGCTGGAGTCACTATCTTGTCATTGGTTATGGATTGGTGATGTTTCTCATCGCACTCAATATGCGTGATTCAACGCTTTACGCGACAGTTCCCTATCAAGATGTGCGCGCGGGTGTGCGCGTTCTCTATCCGCAAAATTGGCTGCTCGACACTTCAGGAGATTATATTTTCCGTGTCCGCGACATGACATCGCCAGATTTTAAGACAACGATTCTCATACAAATCCAGCCAATATCACCGGTGACAACCGCTCGTAATCTTCTCGACAATCTGAGTCTCAGCCGTTCGCAGTCGCTCTCTGGTTATCGTCAATTCCCGCGACAAGAAGTCACGCTTGGTGAAGACATCGCCGCGACCTCAATGGCGTATACGTTTACTTTCAGTGAAGTCGATCCCTTTTTACAGAGTGTCCCTATTCCTGTACAAGGACTCGATATTGTCGTCATTCAACGCGAACAAGCGGTGATTATTACCTTTCAGGCAAGCGCAGAACGCTATGATGAACTTTTTCCGTATTTTGAAACCTTTCTGGCAGACCTTGAATTCTAAACGCCGCGTCGTCGCGCTGTTTACCCTAATGCTGGTGGGAATATTTCCTGTGGCATCGTCATATGCACAGGAATCTGTCCCAACCCCAGTAGATATTGAGTCCAGCTTTGATCTTGAGCGAGTTAAGCGTGCCACCGTTTTTATTATGCAAGCGCGCGCGACAACTAATGCGCCGATCATCACCTGTATCAGTTCTGGCACACTTGTTTCCCGTGACGGTTTGATCCTCACGAACGCGCACAGCACCGTTCCCGGCGAAAACTGCCCCGGCGACACGCTGATCATTGCGCTCAACTTACGCGACAATGAGCCACCGGTGCCGCTGTACCGCGCCGAAGTGGTGCAAGCAAATCCCGGTTTAGACCTCGCGCTGCTCCGCATCACGCGACAAAACGATGGTCGTTTGGTGGATACTGCCTCTCTTTCGCTGCCTTTTGTCGAACTCGCGGATTCAGATGCTGTCCGCCTCGACAGTACCGTAACCTTGATCGGCTATCCCGGTTTGGGTAATGACCCGATTTCTGTAGTGCGCGGCACCATCAACGGCTTTATTGCAGAACCAAGCGGTGGCACAAAATCATGGTTCAAAACTAGCACCCCTGTACCGGGTGCGTTTTCTGGGGGGGGCGCTTACAACCAAGATGGTCAGCTCATTGGCATCCCAACAACGGCTCCCATTGCGGCCAATTCACCCGAAGCCAACTGCCTTATCTTGCAAGACACCAATGGCGATGGTCAATCGAACAGTGCCGACGCTTGCGTTGCTGTTGGCGGACTGATCAATTCTCTGCGCCCAACAAACTTTGTGCGTCCGCTGCTGCGCGCTGCGTCTTTGGGTATTCAGGTTTCCATTCCAACCATGACAGCCGCCGCTGGGCAAATGCAAACTTCTGCCTCTGGCACTCCCCGTTTTCGTCGTATGTTCTTTGCGCCTGCTGTCAACGAAGCGGGAATGCCTACAACCACAATTCGCTCACTTCCAGCCGGAAGTACAGGTTTATACCTGTTCTTTGACTATGAGAACATGACCCCAGAGACAGTCTATGAACTCCGTGTGACTATTGATGGTGTACTTAATCCCATCTACGGCTTATCCCCTGTGCGCTGGAGTGGTGGTCGATCCGGCTCATGGTATGTCGGCACAACCGAACAGCCGCTTCCGAACGGCGTTTACGATTTCACACTCTTTATCAATGGTGTGGCATCTGAAAGCCAGCGCCTACTTGTCGGTCAATCAGTATCTGCGCCTACTTTCACCGATATTATCTTCGGCTTAGAAGATTTGCAGGGGAACGTTCTTGGCAACGGTTTTGTGCTGCCCGTCGGCACAACCGCCAGCGCGCGTTTTATCTTCCGCAACATGGAAAATGATACCCCATGGGCAGCGATTTGGTATCGCGAAGGAAACGAAATTATCGGCAGCCGTACACCTGATGGCACGGTCTGGCAGGATGGTGAACAAGGCATCAAAACCATCCGCATCCAATCGCCAACGGGTTTACTTCCGGGCAATTATCGACTTGATCTCTACATTGATGGACGACTCGCTGCCACATCGAATTTCACCCTAGCAGGCGCGCAGCAAGGCAGTTTTGCTCGTATCTTCGATAACACTCACTTTGCCACCGCCGACACCCCCGATGAGGCGGTGAACGCTCCCCCGGTGACTAGTTTTCCCACAGCCACAGAAGCTATCTACGCGCTGTTCGATTGGGAGCAAATCGGCACGGGAACTTTGTGGACGATGCAGTGGTATATCGACGAAGACCTATTCTATGAGCAGACCATTCCTTGGTTTGCACCCCAAAGCGGTGAAGATTTCGTCGTACAAGTCATGGGGCGTGATACGCTCCCCGATGGCACATATCGTATGGAACTCCGCCTCAATAATCTTCTGTTTGCGTCACAATCAGCCCGTATTGGTATCGGTCTACTTCCCATTGACCGCTTCGCCGTCACTGAAGGCATTCAAATGCGCGGCACAATTCTCGATGCCGTCACCAATCAAGGCATTCCCGGTGCGACGGTCTTCATCATCACTGAAGACTTCTCCGCCGCCGATTTCACCCGCGATTGGCAGCAGGATCAGATATTCGATCTTTCCGTGACCGACAGTTCGGGATTTTTCCAAATTGACCGCTTGCTCCAACCCGGAATTCAATACAGCATCGTTATTGTCGCACAAGGATACTTGCCTATTACCGCCGACGCGGTTGAGTTCGTTCCAGATGACAATCCGGTTGATATTCCCATTTATCTCACGCGGGGCTAAACGAAACACATGGCACAAAAAGAACGCCTCGATGTTTTGGTGCATGAACGCGAACTTGCTCCCAGTCGTGAAAAAGCGCGCGCCATCATCATGGCAGGTGAAGTTCTTGTCAACGGTATCGAAGTTACTAAACCCGGCGCGCCAACCGATATTGCCGCTGAAATCACCGTAAAAAATAAACCGCAGTATGTTAGTCGCGGCGGAGACAAACTCGCGGCGGCGTTGTCTGCCTTTCCAATTGATGTTTCTGCGTGCATCTGCGCCGATGTAGGGGCAAGTACAGGCGGATTTACCGACTGTCTCTTGCAGCATGGCGCGGCGAAAGTCTATGCGCTCGATGTAGGCTACGGGCAAATCGCTCTCACTTTGCGGGATGATCCACGTGTCATTGTCATGGAGCGCGTCAATGCCCGCCACATCGACAAGCTCAATGAACCCGTCAGTCTCGTTGTGATTGATGCTTCGTTTATTTCACTCCGTTTACTGCTTCCAGTGATCAAAAATTGGCTCACTCCGCAGGCGCATCTTATACCCCTCATCAAGCCGCAGTTTGAAGCCGGGCGGCGCGATGTAGGTAAAGGCGGTGTGGTCAAAGACCCAAAAATTCACGCCCGCGTCCTCGATGAAGTCCTTTCGTTCGCCCAAGAAATCGGCTTTAGCACACACGGTCTGATCAAGTCCCCAATCAAAGGTCCGGCTGGCAACACCGAATTTCTCGCGTGGCTCAGTTGGGAGCATCCCAACCTTCCCTCAATCCCCATTCCCGATCTCATCAAGAGGGTTATTCAATAACCGTCGTTCATAAACCTGTGCAGATTTGATATACTGCTCACACTTTAGCAACAAGAACCGGAACCTGCATGAAACGCGAAAACGTCCGAAATTTCTGCATTATCGCCCATATCGATCACGGCAAAAGTACGCTTGCAGACCGCTTGCTCCAATTGACCAACACTGTCGCAGACCGCGACATGCAGGAGCAGCTTCTCGACAGCATGGAACTAGAACGTGAACGCGGCGTAACCATCAAAGCCTCTGCCGTTCGCATGAATTACAAGGCGCTTGATGGTCAAGAATATATCATCAACTTGATTGATACGCCGGGTCATGTCGATTTCACTTATGAAGTCAGTCGTGCTTTACAAGCGTGCGAAGGCGCGATCCTCGTTGTCGATGCGAGTCAGGGCATCGAAGCACAAACGCTGGCGAACGTCTATCTGGCGCTGGAACAAGACTTAGAGATCATCCCTGTTATCAACAAGATCGACCTTCCCGCCGCCCGTCCAGATGTCGTCGCGCAAGAAGTCGAAAATCTGCTCGGCACACCCGCCGAAGATGTCATTCGTATTTCCGCGAAACAGGGGGTTGGCATTCAAGAAGTCTTAGAAGCTGTTGTCAAGCGTGTGCCGCCGCCATCTGGTGAGCCGGATGCGCCGCTTCGCGCGCTTGTTTTTGACTCCCACTATGACTCGTACAAAGGCGTTGTCGCTTACGTCCGTATCGTCGATGGTCAGCTTGATCCCCGCAAGCCGCTTAAGCTCATGGCGACGGATGCCAAATTTGAACCCGTTGAAATTGGTGTTTTTCACCCGCGCATGGAAACAATTAACGCGCTCGGCATGGGTGAAGTCGGCTATATTGCTACAGGGTTCAAAACCGTGCGCGAATGTCGTGTTGGCGATACCGTTACGCTTGCCGTAAATGGTTCACCCGACAGCTTGCCCGGTTACAAACAGGTCAAACCGATGGTCTACGCGGGCATCTATCCCACCGACAACGACGACTACGGCGAACTGCGTGACGCGCTTGAAAAACTCCAGCTCAATGATGCATCGCTCGTCTACGAACCGGAAACGTCGCAAGCCTTGAATTTTGGCTTTCGCGTCGGTTTCTTAGGCTTGTTCCACATGGAAATTATCCAAGAACGCCTTGAACGCGAATACGAACTCGATATCCTCGCCACCGCGCCTAGCGTGGAATATCAAATCTTGATGCGTAACGGCGAAGAAATCACCATCGACAGTCCGGCATTCTTGCCCGACCCGAACGATATTCAAGAAATCCGTGAACCGTGGATGAAAATTCAAATCTTCACGCCCGAAGAATACATCGGCGCGCTCATGGATTTGGTCATCAAGAAACGTGGCGAATACATCACAATGGAATACATCGACAAGGCGCGCGTCGTCCTCAATTATCGTATCCCGCTTTCCGAATTGATCGTTGATTTTTACGATAAGCTCAAAAGCACCACCAAAGGCTACGCTAGCCTTGACTATCAGTTTGATTCCTATCGCGCTGAGGACCTTGTCAAGCTCGATATTCTCGTCAATGGGGATCCCGTCGATGCGTTAGCGATTATCGTTCACCGCGATGATGCCTATCACAAAGGACAAAAGCTCGTCAGCCGCTTAAAAGACCTCATTCCGCGCCAGCAGTTCCCAGTGCCCATTCAAGCAGCGGTTGGCAAGAAAGTCATCTCGCGTGCTGATGTGAAAGCCATGCGTAAAGACGTATTGGCAAAGTGCTACGGCGGCGACATCACACGCAAAAAGAAGCTGCTCGAAAAGCAAAAGAAAGGCAAGCGCCGCATGAAAATGATCGGCTCTGTTGAAGTCCCACAGGAAGCCTTTATGGCGCTGCTCTCCCTTGATGATGACAAGAGCAGCGATTAACACTCCTGCTTACGAAATGGCACGCCAACCCCTTCGTAGAGATTTGGCGTGCCAAACCTCTTATTGATCCAAAAAATCTTGCATCCACAGGTGAACCGCCGCCGACTGACCCTTTGGCAGCGCTCCAACCGCCACAAAATTATCAATCACCTCACGTAAGGTGATCAAACACGTAGCTTCGCCGCCCAATCCCATCTCACCAACATACAGCACTGCTGCCGCCGTTCTCACATCCAATCCCACCCGCCGCGCATAATCGATCACCTTCAATGTTGTCGGTAGAGAATGCAGCACGTTCGCAATCAGCACTGTTGGATGTCCAATGTCATACGCCCCAATCAGTTCGAGACTTCCACGCTCCGAAAATTGGCTGTACACCAGCGCACGACTTACGCGCTGTGAAACCAATGTCGCCAATGGAACAGCATCCGGTAAACACAACAGCCGATCCGATGGTATTTTTGCCACAATTGCTGCCAATTGTTCCGCAGCCGTTTCAAGTACCGCCGGATAACTCGCCATTAATTCCAGCTTAAATTGTACAGGCGCTTGCGGATCATCCCCGAATGCGCCGAACTGGATCAATCCCGCAGTACGCATTCCATCCATCAGATTTACAGTCATGATGTTGGCGCTTTCTTGTCAGTACCCCATACAGCATTTTGCACAAATGCACGCACACCATCGGGGAACGTATCACGTTGATCGGCGTAGACCGCTTCATCACCAAGCACTGAAACTTCAATTATCTGCCCACCAAATGGATACTCAAGCCGCCGCCCTTGAATATCAAATCGTCCCTTTCCCGCCTTCATATCATTCATGATGAATACGCCGCCGTTCAAAGCTGCGTCATACACAGATGCAAACTCAGCATCGCTCACTGTTACCGCGTCTACCGCCAGCGCGGTCTCGCTCACCGCTGGCACGTAAGCATTACTGGCGATTGGCACATGCAAAATGACTAGTGGACGGTCATCGCCTGCCCCAATCACATAAGCGATTGCCCGTTCCATAGCGATCACCCCCGCCGCGCCAATCGAAAAATACGCTGCGAAATCAAATAAATACGCGCACACCAAATCGCGTGTTGCTCCAATAATCGCCTTGCTGAACGGCAAAAACGGATCATCATAGCGTTGAATCAGCACAGGCATGTGTAGCAGCTTGGGTGAAATCATCAGCGCCGCTGGATATTTCGCCGCCCGCGTTGCAAATCGATCTCCAAACATCTTACTCACGCGATTCTCTCAACAGTCGCCATGCCATCGCCATACCCCATGTGGGTGTCCACTGCTGTGCCATTTCCGTCGCCCCACCAAATCCATAGGAACGCGATACCGTTTTACCCCGCACGCACACCGCGATGGCGCTTCCTTCTCGGTTATCCGCGCGGTCTTCCGCTTCGTCGGGAAAACATACCACCGCGATTCCTACGTCGATGCCCGCTTCCTTACACAGCGATTCCGCTTCCGCTTCGGCAAGTTGGCGCAGCGTCGTTTGTTCCTGTCCGTGTAAATGCATCCGCAGGTCATCTGGGGTTGGATGCGTGGCAATCTGTCTCAAAAATGCTTCACTCCCATTGACCGCCCGCAGTCGTCCACTGATCACAGGGCTAATCCCTGTCTCACTCACACTAATTTTCGCGCCTTGTTCTGTCAATCGGTCACCCAATGCCTGTTCGACTGTGCCGCTGTCTACTGCGAATACATAGGGATCAATACGCGCGCGCAAGTCCGCTTCCACTTCCGCAATCATGCGATCCGCTTCTTCAACCGTATCCGCTTTGGCGGTGATACGCACGTCCACTTGTCCGCTGTGTGCGGCAAGTCCAACTGTCGGGTTCGACTTTTCCAGCGCGTCTTTGCCAATGATCTCGTCAAGCGCGCTCTCGCCAATCCCCGCCGTTTTGAGCACCCGTGCTTTGATGATGTGTCCGCGTAGATTGTACTTTTCACGCAGATACGGGATGACTTTCTCATTCATCAAGAATTTCATCTCTCGTGGCACACCCGGTAAACTGATGATCACCTTTCCCTGATGTTCGACAGCAAATGCCGGCGCAGTCCCTACAGGGTTTTCAATTGCAACCGCGCCATCGGGGAGATAGGCTTGACGGCGATTGTTTTCTGTCATTTGCACACGAAAACCCGCGAACCGCTGCGCTATCGAATCCAGCAGATTTTGGTGAAATGTCAGCCCGCGTTCAGTCGCAATTGCAACGGCTTGCCGCGTCATATCATCAATAGTTGGTCCCAAGCCGCCGCACGTTATCACAATATCTGCCCGCGACATCGCAATACGTATCGCAGACGCGATGCGCTGCTCGTTATCGCCCACCGAAGTCATGAAATACAAATTGATACCCATATCACGCAGTACCCGCGCGATGTAAACCGAATTCGTGTCTGTGATTTCGCCAAGCAGTATTTCTGTGCCAATTGCGACGATTTCCGCATTCACATTTTGAGGCATGATTATCCTTTTTGAATGCCTTCCATTACGCCAAAAACTTCTGTAGAAGTGGGTTTTGCAAACTTGTGGGGACTTTTTGCAATTCAAGCCACAGCCAATATAATCTATCCTGAAAATCGAATTTGCCCGAATACGCAATTATTTTGTGCAAATTCACCAATACACGTTCAATTTCGTACATCCTTTGTTTATGGAGGAACACCGTGGCAGGTGTAAGCTTTAGACACGTATATAAGCGTTACCCGGGTAACCCCACCCCTTCTGTGAAAGATTTGAATATCGAAGTTCCCGATAAAGAATTTCTTGTTCTGGTGGGGCCCTCTGGTTGCGGTAAATCGACCACCCTTCGTATGCTCGCAGGTCTAGAAGAAATTTCCGAAGGTGAAGTCTTAATTGGTGACCGCATCGTCAACAATGTTGCGCCAAAAGACCGCGACGTAGCGATGGTGTTCCAGAGCTACGCGCTGTATCCCCACATGACCGTCTATGATAACATGGCGTTTGGTCTGCGCTTACGCAAGACCCCGAAGAATGTTATCGATCAGCGCGTGCGCGAAGCCGCCAAGAGTCTTGGCATCGAACACCTGTTAGATCGCCGTCCGCGTCAGCTTTCGGGTGGTCAGCGTCAGCGTGTTGCGGTAGGTCGCGCTATCGTCCGCGAACCCGCCGTCTTCCTCATGGACGAACCGCTGTCCAACCTCGACGCGAAACTCCGCGTTGAAGCTCGTTCCTTCATTAGTAAGCTGCACCAGCGCCTTGGCACGACCTTCGTCTACGTCACCCATGACCAAGTCGAAGCTATGACGATGGGTACGCGCATCGCTGTCATGAGCGTCGGCGAACTTCAGCAGCTCGATACCCCATTCAATCTATACCACAACCCGCGCAATATTTTCGTCGCTGGCTTCATTGGCAGTCCGTCGATGAACTTCTTCGACGCGCAGCTCAAAAACAATGATGGGCGCTTGGTCATTGAATTCAACAACTTCCAACTCGCCGTTCCTCCTAATAAAGTTGACGTGCTGAAACCGCATGTGGGCAGCCGCATCACCTTCGGTATTCGCCCCGAAGATATTCATGACGCGAACTACCAACCATCGGGTATCGTTCCCGCGCTCGTCGAAGCCAATGTCGATGTCGTCGAGCAAATGGGTAATGAAATGATCCTCTATCTCGAAGATCAGGGCAAGACATTCATCGCCCGTACCGACCCACGCACGCAGGCGCGCGTTGGTCAGCGCATTGGCGTGGCGTTCAATATGGAAAACATGCATCTGTTCGATGCTGACTCGCAGGCATCACTCATGTTCGAAGCCAAGCAGGGACAAGCTGAACGCGCACGCGCATAGTGCGTCGCTCCGCGCGCCCACAAACATAGTGACAGAATTAAAAAGCCGCCTCAGTTGAGGCGGCTTTTTAATTGGATGCTCACATATGGCGCTGTACGTGTAAGAAACGCACACCTATAATCCTCTGTGTTCGCAAACCACTCTACCTACACCTTATATAAAAGGAAACGCCCGTGAAAATCACGGTTTTCGAGCAAGACAGCGCATTCGACACCCTCAAATCCGAATGGAACGAACTGCTTCACCGCAGCGCTAGTGATCTGATCTTCTGTACATGGGAATGGCAGTCTACTTGGTGGCGCACCTATCAAGCAGGTGATCTGTGTATTGTCACCTGTCGTGATGAAAATGACCGATTAGTCGGCATCGCGCCATGGTTTATACACCATCTCGACAGCGAACGTGTCCTTCGTACCATTGGCTGTGTCGATGTGACCGATTATCTAGACATCATCGCCGACAAAAACCATCTCGAAGATGTGCAGCGATGTTTCGCGCACTTTTTGTACGAACACCATGATCGTTATGATCGCATCAATTTGTGCAACATCCCTGAACAATCACCTACCTGTGTATCTTTCCCACAGGCGCTGCGCGCGCTTGGCTTCAAAGCCGATCTTGTCTTACAAGAAGTCTGTCCCGTTATCCACCTCCCTGACAACTGGGAAGCCTATCTCGAATCGCTCGACAAAAAACAGCGTCACGAGATTCGTCGCAAACTTCGTCGTGCCGAAGCAGAAGCCAAACTAGACCATATTGTCGTCAGCGCCGAACATGATATCGACAAGATGATCGACCAGTTCATCCAGCTCATGCGTGCCAGCCACCCCCAGAAAGCCAAATTCCTCGAAGACCCCAAAAATCTCGCCTTTTTTAAGAATCTGCTTCCTCTCATGTTCGAGCGTAACTGGCTGCGCCTCAGTTTCCTCTATGTCAACGATGTTCTAACCGCTGCCTATTGCGATTTTGACTACAACGATCACACACAGGTCTACAATTCCGGTCTTATACCCACCGAAAACGCACATCTAAGTCCCGGTATTGTGCTGCTCTCTTATAATATTCGTGACGCAATTGCCCGCAAAAAGACCGTCTTTGATTTCTTACGTGGCAATGAGGTCTACAAATATCGCATGGGCGCGCAAGATACCCGCGTTTTTATGCTTCGCGCTCGCCTGCATGGCGATCTTCCAGAACCTAAGGTAGATAGTGTGCTCGCACCTGTTGAATAACAAAACCTAATAACACTCATTCGGGGTTTGGCGTGCCAAACCCTTTTCTTGTTCTGTCCCACCTCAACAAAAGTAGTGTTAGCCCTATGCTATACTTGCTTGTCAGCACGGCTTTCCAACAGCGCACAATCAGCAAAGTGAAATCTTGCTATGTTTCAACGTGGGTACCCCACGCCTGATCCTACCAACCCATTTGTACTCCCCACGCCGCTTCGCACCGGCGCATCTGCTGGTTACACCGGGCGCGGTATCGTCATCGCATTTATCGATTCCGGCTTTTATCCGCATCCCGATTTAGGGAATCGCGTTCTCGCGCATGTCGATGCCACAACTTCGCGTATCGTCGAAGGTCGCCGCTATGGTCGCCCCATGTGGTATAGCTGGCATGGGCAAATGACCAGTGTTGTCGCATGTGGCGATGGCAGTATTTCGGACGGACGTTACGCGGGTATCGCCTCTGAAGCCAATCTCGTCTTAGTCAAAGTCAGCACCATCCACAAGCAAATCAAAGAACCAGATATTTTGCGTGGGCTTCAATGGGTGCTTGAAAATCACAACCGATTCAATATTCGCATCGTCAATCTCTCCGTTGGCGGCGACACCCCCAACAACGATGCTGAATACGCGCTCTATACCATTATTCGTGAACTCGCCAGCGCAGGTGTCACTATCGTGACCGCGGGCGGTAACAGTCCATCGCTGCCGCTTGTGCCACCCAACTGCGCTCCCGAAGCCATCACAATTGGCGGTTTCGACGATCACAATTCCCTCAACACTGCCGACTGGACGCTCTACACCAATACATTTGGGTTGGCATTTGATGGCACACCAAAACCCGATGTCCTTGCACCCGCTAACTGGATCGCTTCACCGATTCTCCCCGGCACCTATGTCATGCGCGAAGCCCGTTGGCTTGCTCAACTGCTCAACTTACCAGCGAATGACGTTGCGAAATTACGCACCTTGCTCAAACTCGGCATCCACGATTTCCGAGAATCGTTCAAGGTCACTCGTGAACAGCTCGACCAAGCCGATCTCACAAATGTGCTTGAAGCTGTTCAAGCGCGCATTCTCGAACACAAGATCATCGATCAGTACCATCAATATGTCAGTGGCACTTCAGTAGCGGCGGCAGTAGCCAGTTCAATTATCGCCCAAATGCTCGAAGCAAATCCTCGTTTGACACCGCTTAATATAAAAGCTATCCTCATGCAAACGGCAAAGCGTCTGCCAAACGCCCCTTTGGAACAGCAAGGCGCAGGGATCATAGATGCCAGCGAAGCAGTAGCCGCCAGCGTCGCGTTCCCTTCTCGTGCAGCCGCTGCCATAGATTTCTCCAATCTGGTCAACACTGAAGATTAAGCGCACAATGAACCGAGAATATCACCGTTGGCACAGCCCCGCATTGAACCGAGACATGGAAATGTTGGTTTTCGGTCACGCTGGTGCGCGCGTCCTCGTCTTTCCTACCTCTATGGGACGCTTTTTCGAGTGGGAAGATCGCCAGATGATCGCCGCGCTTGGCGAACACCTCAACAACGGTTGGTTACAACTTTTCTGCGTCGATAGTGTCGATGGCGAAAGCTGGTATTGTAATTGGGCGCATCCCGGCGGGCGCGCCTATCGTCATCAGCAGTATGACCTCTATCTATATAATGAAGTGCTTCCGTTCATCGAATGGAAAAACCCCAATCCCTATCTCATCACCACCGGCGCGAGTTTTGGCGCATATCACGCGCTCAACTTTGGTTTGAAGCATCCTGAAAAAACCAATCGAATCTTGGCGATGAGCGGCTTGTACAATATCCGCCGCATGACCGGCGGCTATTCCGACGACAATGTTTACTTCAACAATCCGGTTGAATTTGTCGCTAACGAACACGATCCGGCGCGGCTCGAACTCATGCGCCGGCAGGACATTATCCTTGTCGCGGGCACAGAAGATCGACTCATCCACAGCGCCCGCGAAATGTCCGGCGTGTTATGGAATAAGGGTATCGGTAATGCGCTCCGCGAATGGAATGGCTGGTATCACGACTGGCCCCACTGGCAGCGCATGGTGCAAATGTATATCGGTGGACACGATTAGCCGCACGGCGAACACATAGAGGTTGATAAGATGGCGCAAAAAAAAGAACCCCTAAAGATCGGTTTGCTCGTCGGGCGCGAATGGTCGTGGCCACCCGCCTTCATCGAAGAAGTCAACAAGCGTGAACAAGGGGTAGTCGCGGAATATGTTCAGCTTGGCGGCACACGTATGAGCGAACCCACCCCTTACCGCGTTATCGTGGACCGCATCTCGCACGAAGTCCCCTACTATCGTAGTTATTTGAAAAATGCTGCCTTGCAAGGCGTAAAAGTCATCAATGATCCCTTTATGTGGACAGCCGATGATAAGTTTTTTGGTGCTTCTCTTGCGGAAAGTCTCGGCGTAGCATCACCCAAAACACTCGTCTTGCCCAATAAACAGTATGTCCCCGGTATCGTCCCTTCAGAAAGTCTCCGTAATCTCATGTATCCTCTCGATTGGGATTGGATCGCCAATTACGTCGGAATGCCTTGTGTCCTCAAAGATGCACACGGCGGCGGCTGGCGCGATGTCTACATCGTCCATTCTGTCAGCGAACTCATCTGGCGCTACGACCAGTCCGGTATGCTCACCATGATTGTGCAAGAATTCATCCAGTGGGATAACTACGCCCGCTGCATGTGTCTTGGTCAAAACGAAATCTATGTCATGCGCTATGACCCACGCACGCGCGTTTACCATGAAAACCATGACTTCGCGCCTGAACTCTACGAACGTATCGTGCGTGATTCAACCGCCCTCTGCACGGCGCTCGGCTATGATATGAACACCGTCGAATTTGCCATCCGAGATGGCATTCCCTATGCCATCGATTTTATGAATCCCGCGCCCGATATGGATGTGAATTCGCTGGGTCGCAAGCACTTTGACTGGATGGTCACACACATGGCAGATTTAACCATTCGCTTTGCCAAAAGTGACGCGCACACGGGAGATCGCTATCACTGGTATCGCATGGCAAAGCAAGGGGCAAAGAAATAACTTCAAAACTGTCCTTGTACGGGCGGCGCGCGCCGCCCATAGAAACCAAAATATTAATCGATTCTCACATCACACAATGCATATCCCGTTTGTTTTAAATGAAATTACAACCAGCCCCTTAACCATAAACACCCTCAAATAGAATAAAAAGGGTTCTGCACATGTCCAAACAAGTCATTGACCGCTATCACAGCTTAATCACTGAACAAGTTGCTTTCGACACCGAAGCGGCAATGCACGCGGACTTACAAATACGCAAATGTTATTTTGGCACCCGCCCACTGTGTACGGTGCTGCGTCCCCATTTTTATGAGCCCCAAGACTATGAGTATCTCAAGCGTGAAACTGAACTCATCTTGAGCGCCTTTCGTAAGGCTCATGCCGCTTGCATGAGCGATTCCGCCCTCCGCTCTACGCTCGATCTCGAAGCCTACGAAGAAACCCTATTTTCGCTCGATATTGGCTTTGAAGTCCCGTGGACAACTTCACGTCTTGATTCTTTCTTCAACGCTCAAACCCGCACACTCAAGTTCGTTGAATACAACGCCGAAACCCCCGCGGGTATGGCATATGAAGACGAACTTGCATCCGCATTTCTCGATCTGCCCCTCATGCAGCGGTTTTCGCGTCATTACGCCGTGCGCCGCTTCTCGATGTGTCAAGGGCTGCTTGCTTCACTCCAAACTATTTACCAGCAGTTCGGCGGGCGCGAAAAACTCCACATTGGCATCATCGACTGGGCGGATGTACCCACCCTCAACGAACATGAACTGTGCAAAGCATATTTTGAGCGTCATGGTGTCCCGACCATCCTTGCCGATCCGCGTGCGCTTGAATACCGCGATGGGCATATGTGGGCAGGTGATTTCCGCATCGACCTTATCTATAAGCGTGTGCTGTGCAGCGAATTGATT
The DNA here is from genome assembly GCA_034434595.1 of Anaerolineae bacterium. Lineage (GTDB taxonomy): Bacteria > Chloroflexota > Anaerolineae > Aggregatilineales > Phototrophicaceae > Flexifilum. Next base: position 24,902 of record DAOTZD010000023.1, on the reverse strand, counting down.
CAGCGCATGGGCATCGACAATCCTATTGTGCGCGCAGTTCGTGCCCGCGCCGTGTGTATGTCAAATGCTTTTAGCGCAAAACTCATGGCGAAAAAAGCCAGTTTCGCCCTTTTGAGCGATGAGAAGAATGCCTATCTGTTCACGCCTGAAGAACTTTCCGCTGTCGAAGCCCACATCCCGTGGACCCGCCGCGTGCAAGAACGCAAAACTACCTTTCATGGTAAACCAATCGATCTTGTTCCTTTTATAGCCGAACACCGACAGAATTTCGTCTTAAAACCCAATGATGATTATGGCGGTCACGGAGTTGTCATTGGCTGGGAAACCACTCAAGAACACTGGAATGAAGTCTTGCGCCAAGCCATGACTATGCCTTATGTCGTGCAAGAGCGCGTCGAAGCCGCATATGAGGACTTCCCTGCTATCATTAACGGCAAACTTGATATTAGTTATCGCCTCGTAGATGCTGACCCATTCATCTTCTTCGGCGCATCCACGAATGGCTGTCTCACCCGCCTTTCGTCAAGTGCCTTGCTTAATGTCACGGCGGGCGGGGGTTCAGTCGTCCCCACTTTCATCGTCTATAAACGCACCTGAGGTAGCCCTTGCTTGAATTTTATAATTCGGGTTTGTAAAATCTAATATCTTAACACTATCTCAATCCTTTACCGAAACACTTCGGACATCAAAGGACATCAACCTCAACTCTTCCCGTATCTATCAATGATTCTTCCCAAAATAGTTTTCGTCGTGTACAAACCGCCCCAACGAGTAATACAATCAAGGTAAAATGCAGCGCATTTACGAGACTGTTCACATTTGGAGTATCAACTGCATGGTTGCCAATGACAACCTAACTACCGCTGTATCCGACATGCCGACCACCCCACAAATCTACGATAACATTCTTGGCACCATGGGCAATACACCTCTGGTGCGCCTTAACCGTGTAGCGCACGGTGTTAGTGCCCAAATCGTCGCAAAGGTCGAATATTTCAATCCCGGCGGCTCTGTCAAAGACCGCATCGGCATCTCAATCATCGAAGATGCCGAACGCACCGGTAAACTCAAGCCCGGCGGCACAATCGTTGAATCCACATCGGGCAATACCGGCGTAGGCTTGGCGATTGCCGCCGCCATCAAGGGCTATAAAACCGTGTTCGTCATGCCCGACAAAATGTCGGAAGAGAAAATTCGCGTCCTCCGCGCCTACGGAGCGCGCGTCGTGGTCACGCCCACCAACGTCGAACCCGAAGACCCGCGCAGCTATTACAGTGTCGCCAAGCAAATCGTTGCCGAAACCCCCAACAGTATCCTCGCTAACCAGTATCACAATCCGGTCAATCCCCTCACCCATTACCTAAGCACCGGACCGGAAATCTGGCGGCAAACTGCGGGCAAAGTCGATGTCTTCGTCGCGGGCATGGGCACAGGCGGCACGATTACGGGTGTGGGGCGCTATCTCAAAGAGATGAATCCCAAAATCCAAATCGTCGGCGTTGACCCCATTGGCTCAATCCTGCACGAATACTTCTACACAGGTAAAATGGGCGAAGCACACAGCTATAAAGTCGAAGGTGTGGGCGAAGATTTTATTCCATCCGTTTACGACTTTAACTTCATTGATGATGTGGTAAAAGTCACCGACAAAGAATCTTTTCTCATGACTCGCCGCCTTGTCCGTGAAGAAGGGATGCTCGTCGGGGGTTCATGTGGTTTTGCAGTCGCTGGTGCGCTCAAGTACGTGGCAGATCGCAATCTAGGAGAAGACAAACTAGTTGTTGTCCTTCTCCCGGACAGCGGTTCACGCTATCTCAGCAAAATCTTCGATGATAACTGGATGCGTGAAAATCGTTTCTTGGATAACGAGTGGTTGGACGCGCGTGTGAGTTCCGTGCTGGAACGCAAACCACGCCGTGAACTCGTCACCGCCCATGCTGATGAAACCGTCAATGCCATCATCAACAAGATGAAGACTGATGACGTGTCACAGCTTCCTGCCGTCAGCGCCGATGGCAACCTCATTGGCTTGGTCACAGAAGTTAAACTACTCAACTACCTGCTCAACGGCGGCGCAGCAGACACAACCATTCTGCAAGCGGGTGTCATCGACGAGAAAATTCCGGTGTTATCACCGGAAACACCTATCGAAACCGTGATGAGCGTCTTTGGTACGAGTCCCGTCGCACTCGTCACCGAACGCGGCGACAACGGCGCACGTCGCAGAGTAACCGGCATCATCACCAAGATCGACATCCTCGACTTCCTCGCGAATCGCTAAGGCTGTAAGAATCAAAACGCGGCGACTCGTCCTGAATCGCCGCGTTTGTTTTTGCTCCCTAGAACGCCAGCGCCTGTCGTAAGTCGTCGATCAAATCGTCCACATATTCGATTCCCACACTCAACCGTACCAGCGCATTTGGCACCGCAATCGGGCTTGTCGCCGTGCTGGCATGTGTCATGCTGTACGGATGCTCGATCAAGCTTTCCACCCCGCCTAAACTTTCTGCCAATGCGAACAATTTGGTTCGCGATACCATCGTTTTTGCTTCTTCTGGGCTGCCCAAAATCATACTGATCATCCCCCCAAAGTGACGCATCTGTTTACGCGCCAATTCATGCTGCGGGTGGCTCTCCAAGCCGGGATACATCACCCGTTTTACCCGCGGGTGATCTTCCAAAAACTGTGCGATCTTGAGCGCGTTAAAGCTGTGCCGCTCAATTCGCACGCCAAGCGTCTTGATTCCTCGCAGCACCAGAAAGCAGTCCATCGGACCCGGCACCGCGCCAATTGCATTTTGCAGAAACTTCAAATCACGGTACAGCTTTTCATCGCGCATAGCCAACAGCCCGCCCACTGCGTCACTGTGACCACCAAGATATTTCGTGCTGCTGTGCATCACCAAATCAGCGCCAAATGTCAGCGGTTGTTGAATCGCAGGGCTGGCGAAGGTGTTATCCACCCCAACCAGTACGCCTTCCGGGGCGCTTTTCGCCAGCATTTCCATATCTGCCAGCGTCATCAGCGGATTGGTCGGAGTCTCCAGCCAAAGCAGTCGCGTTTGCGGTGTATATGCGGCTTTAACGGCTTCTAAGTCTGTCAAATCCACCCAGCTAAAGCGCAGCCCAAAACGTGCAATCACACGCTCAAACAGGCGATACGTTCCACCATACACATCGTTCCCAACAATCACATGATCGCCGGGGTTAAACAACCGCAGCACTGTATCAATCGCCGCTAACCCGCTCGAAAAAGCCAATCCGTATGTTCCTGCTTCTATTGCAGCGATTAAGTCTTCAAGCGCCTTGCGGGTTGGGTTATCCGTGCGGCTGTATTCGTAACCTTTATGTTCCCCCGGCGCACTCTGCACATACGTCGAAGTTTGGTAGATTGGGGTCATAATCGCGCCAGTAGACGGATCGGGCTGCTGCCCCGCATGAATACTCAATGTGTCGAGGTGGTATTTATGGTCGTGTTCGCTCACAATCAACCCTTCATCCTAAGACGCAATATAGTAGAGAGCTTGACTGTCCAAAGCGAAGCCAAGCCCGAAACGATCATCCAGCGGGCGGTTTTGTTCCTAATTCGGTTCAATAACCTCGTAGTCCTCGGGTTCAAACCGCCCATAGTAACAATCATTACACATCGAATACCGGAAATTGACCGAAAGTGGTTTGCCGCAGTTTGAACACCGCCGTGCCATATCCAAGCGCCGCAGTAAGCCTGCATCAATTCGTTCTGACCATTCAGTGCGATCATGCCGCACCTGCTCGGCATCCGGTGCGTAAGCGCTAAACTCTGGTCGGCACGCTAGCCACAGGTAGATATCCGCGCAAGACACGCTCGTTTCCATCGCTTCCAAATCCTGCGAATTGCTCACTTCTAGCGGGGCTTCCGGTGGAAGTGGCATAGGCTGACGATGCAAAATCGCTTGAGCGCATTTGTACCAGTAGCCGCGCGTACTCTGTCGCGTTGGCGCGTTGATCAAGCGCATCGTTGTGCCCAAGCCAAGATAATCAACTTCCTCGTCGGTCAGCATCCGTGCCAATTCAATCCGTTCGCTTAAGTCCGCTGTTTTGATCGCGCTTTTGAGCGAATCAGGCACCGACTGTAGTGATGCCCACTGATCCAGTTTTTCAGCGAGATTTCCGGGGATCATCTCTAGGTCATCAACCGTCGGCGCGACACGGGCATGGCTCAATACTGCCTGTGGCGCGTAGAATAGCTGCTTCACCAGTCGTAAATCGCGCTTGTTTGTCGCGCCTACTTCGCCAATGGTCGACAACCCATATCGCCCCGCCCGCCCGCCAATCTGCTGTACCTCACTCGACGTAAGCACACGCACTTTCTTTCCGTCGAACTTTTGCAGCTCAAAAAAGCACACATAGTCTGCCGGCAAATTTAATCCCATGCCAACAGCATCCGTCGCTACACAAATGTCTGTCTGCCCCGTCGCGAATCTATCCGCTTGCTTGCGTCGTACTTCTGGCGGCAAATTCCCGTAGATCACTGATACTGTGCGTTTCAAGCGTTCGAGTTCATTCTTTAAGTGCAGCACACTCTGACGTGAAAACGCCACAAGAATGGTGCGCGGAGGCAAGTTCTCTAGCGTCCAATGCTTATCCGCCACCTTTATTGGCGCAAGACGATCATGTTTCACCACCTCTACCGGGATCGCCGCTGCCGTCGCCATTTGCTCGATCAAACGATGTGCTGTCGGCGGGCAAATCACGCGAATTTCTGGCGATTGTGCCTCCATGATCGCGCGCGTCCATGCCCACCCGCGATCTGGGTCTGCCAGCATTTGCGCTTCATCAATAATCACCACATCGCCGCTGTTGCGGGGGTCAAACATTTCAATGGTTGCGGCAGTGATCGTTGCGCCGGGGATCGGGATGTATTCCTCACCCGTCAGCAGATTACAGTACACCCCCATCCGGTTCAAACGGTCAAAGATTTCAAAAGCCAACAATCGCAGCGGCGCGAGATACCATCCGCTGTTCGCTGCTGAAAGCGCCTGCAACGCATGATGCGTTTTTCCGCTGTTCGGCGGTCCCACATGAATCGTAATGCGCTGATCAGCGCGTCCCTCATGCTGCCATGTGGGAAATGCCGCAACCAATCGCGCTCGCAGTTCTTGACGGCGACGACGCTCCTTATCTCGTTCCTCTTGGATGCGCCGCCGCTGCTCCTGTAGAAGGCGTTCTTGCTCAGCGATTATCGCTTGTCGTTCGGCACGCCACGCCGCCAAACGAGTGTTCAGCACTTCACGGAACTCTCGAAGTGTACTGGGCATTCCCCACCGACCACGAACATCACCCCATCTTGGTTCGCCGCGGCTAATCCCTGCTCTCACAAGTCGTTTCCGCGTATTCGGATAGTTCGCGCCGATTACGATTGAAATATCGCGCACGCGCAGCACTTCGAGCGCGGCGATTTGCTCCAGATAATCCACATCTGCCGCCGCCGCTTCAACTTCGGATGCTGGAATGCGTATCTTCCCCTCAGGATCGGCAAAACTGCTCAATCGCCCCTCATGCAGCGCCATCTCGATAGTATTTTCGTGGAGGTCAAGTCGCTTTGCCGCATCCACAATGTTATAAGTGTGCGCGAGAACGCGCTGTTTAATACTGCCAACGTCTTTTGCATTTGGGCGTAATTGCGACCCGCTTAACGAGAGAGCTTCATTCCATGCGTCGTCATCTGGAACTTGCTCCTCTTCAATAATCTTAGCTGCCGTCGTCTGTCGTTCTACATCCGCCCGTCGAATTACTTCAAGAATTGTTTCATGGCTCAACTGAAGCGGATCGTATACATACCCTTCTGTGATATCTAAGCCGCCTGCATGGATCAAATTATCGATCAATGCCTGATCGCTGGGATGCGCCGCTTGTAGTTCAGGTGTCAAATATCCGTTATTTTGGTCGATGAGTTCGAAAATCCGCGCGTAGGCGGGGTTGGTGGAAAGACTAAATTGGCGCGCACGGTTTTTGATGCGCTCGTAAATCGTAGGAATGTAAAACTTTCCGTCTTGCAGCGCTGGAGGAAGTTCTGGACGTGTCCACGCTGCTAATTTGCGGGTTTTCTCTGCGTCCAACCGATGAAGATCGTAGATATATCCGCCAGTGCGCCCAACTTTCTGTTGTTCAACAGCATCAGCAATCGCGGAATCCACCCGTATTTTCGAGTGATAGCGGCGGGTAAGCTGCGAACGATGGACAAAACCTTCGGGTATGCGAGCAACGGTTTCCGCAATCACCTCAGGAGAGATAGGCTGTTTTGACATCGCGTTTTTTCACCATAAAACAAAAACTCTCACTGCATGAGTGAGAGTACATGCTCCATACGGGATTCGAACCCGTGTTTTGGCCTTGAGAGGGCCACGTCCTAGGCCTCTAGACGAATGGAGCCTTTCAGCGAGTGTATCACAGTCACACAAGAGATCAAGTCTATAAACGATAGCTGTATCAACCCGGCAACCACTGCGCGCCCAGAGGGTTTCAACCGCCAAATACGGTACATTCGTCGAAACACCATCGCGGACGCAATTGTCGCGATTATAGCACGTTTCCACGACACGTCGCCAGACAAGAAACGGCCTCCCGACCATACTACATGGGATAAAGATGAGAAAATAGGAGATAGTCGTGGGGCGGAAATGTAAAATTTTGGATGCGGTTCATTACGGCGAAGCGAGGGCCATTCGGAATGCTCATTCAGCCGGAAGAGCCAACTGAAGTGCCGCTGCTGCCGCCACTAACTCTTCATCGGTAAGCGCGTTCTGATTCTGATCAATACAGTCTACCAACGCTTCATCGAACCTGTCGGCAGAGCAGATAGGTTTGCCGGGTTTCTGTACCCGTTCCAAATACTCCCCCAGTAGCTCGTTACCGGGTGACTCCTCAAAGACAGGATTATCTCGATACCGCTCCCAAAAGGATGTGAATGTGATAGTGGCACTGCACGGAAAAATCTGTACAGCACCGTTCGTTTGATATAACCCTAGGTCTGAACCAGTACCTGAATTAAGCCGAGCAAGAGCATTTGCGTTGTGAAAACGAGCGAACTGAGTTCCCATCGTCGCCAGTTCAGGGTGGCGAGCTAATTGCTCCAAATACACAAGCGTATCTAGTGCAGCCAATATACCTTCTTCGTACACTCCATTAAACGAATCACTATGAAGAGGTTCGTGCGCCAACGTCCGAGTAAACATAAATGGATTTTCGGCTCGCCCGAATCCATTAATTTCAATGGTCATTGGGTCGATATAAGTGACCATCCCATAAACGTTTGCGGGCAGGTCATCGTTAAATTGAACAATTTCGACCATCGGGTCGCCATTTGCCATCGTCCCATGAAGAATCATGTCAATAGCGGGTTCTGCTAGGGTCCCGCGTAACGCAACCATCCCTGCCCGTAACGATGGATTCGGTATTTTGGCAATGGCATCAGGGTTGGTGAACAGCGCAATGGCTTCTCGCTGCGCTTGGATATCCTGTGGAAACTCGCTCTCAAGATAATTTCTCAACATGGCAAACACTTCTGCTTCGGTGGGTTCTTCGCCGCCGGCGGGCTGCATTTCAGAACCGTCGGGATAGACAGAAGGGTTAAAAAGTTCTATATCGGTTGGCACGAAGGGACGATGCCGGAGAATTTCTTCAGCCGTCATGGTCTGCATGGCTTCTTCCACGGTGATACCTGCTTGACTTCTCAGACATTCCATCACATCAGATTGGCTAAAGACGACCTTCGATGAAGCTGCCATACCCAATAGAGTGAAGAGAGCGATTACTAGATATGAATGCCGAATAGTTCTAAACACTTCGTGTGTAAACATAGTTACATTTGGCAGGTAACAAGTGGAAAGAATTGAGATAAGGTACGCGCCCAGAGGGATTCGAACCCCCGACCGTTGGTTCCGAAGACCAATGCTCTATCCACTGAGCTATGAGCGCAGCATCAAACTGCTATCATTTTAACTGAAATCGGGCACGGGTCAACTACGGACGCTTGCTTACCCGCGCGTTGAGGAGAATAAGATTGTGGCGCATCGCCGCTGCTCCTATGCGATCTCCCAATCGAATGAATTCATCCTCTGCACGCTGAAGAATTTTTCGTGCTTGAGCGTAGTCGCCTTGTTCAAGCAGTGTCACACCCAAATTGCCGCGCACGCGCGTTGTTCCAAGTTTGTCGTTACTTTGTTCAAGATACGTAATTCCCGATATAAATGCCTGTGCCGCTTCTTCCCATTTTGCCTCTTGTTCAAATGACCGCCCAATCAAATTCCATGCTGCCCCGCATACCAGTCGATCCTGACTATCTATCTCCAAAACACGCATCGCAAACACTCGCCCCGCCTCTACCTGACGTTGATCAAGTGCTGCTTCACTTTGCAGGAGCAGCACTCGCGGATTGTCCGCGATATCGACTTTTTCAAGTAAATGCAGCACTTCAGCGGGCTGCTGCCTATCAGATGCAATCTGGGCGCGCTCAATAAGCATCCTAGTTCGCAAATTTTGTACTTGTTCAAGATGAGTGTACTTAATGAACATTTCTACACGCTGAAGCATTACCTCTGCGCGTGCGTATTCGCCACGCAGCCGCGCCAAGATACTCCATTCCAACAGCGCTTTTGCTTGTTCCTCAAAGTTCCCGATACTGCCTGTTTCTGCAACGAGTGAATCGAAGACTGCGTCTGCCGCTGCCCATTCTCCCAATCGACGCAGACAAATCGCATGAAACAGTGATGTGTCAAAGCTCAATGTGGATTGATTTTCCAGCAGCATACGCCAAATGAAGGCATAACCGTGCTTTATTCCAAAGTTGCACAATATGCGAATCCATTCAGCGCGCCGGGCTTCTCCCAATCCTACCCAATCGTCCAAAAGGAGATGTTGCGCGACCACGAGCGCCGCTTCTGGTGCGCGATGAACTTGTGAATCGAGATGCTGAATAAGTGCGTCCACAATTTCCCGAATACGCGCGTGCGACGCATACGCATGACGCACGTAACGTGCCGCTTCTTCTAAAAGCTGATACGACGAATCATCACCTGCTCGCATCACCAGCGCACGACATAAATCAGTAAACGAACCGTGTTCCAAATACTCCAACCAAAAGCGGCTCACCTCTTCGACTGTCGACTGATGGCGCGGCTGTATTGCACAAATGCACCAAACAATTTGCGCGCTGGCGCGTTGATTATCGAATACCGCTGCAAACATCTCTTGGTATACGTTTTGGCGCACCTCTCGCCATGTCTCAACTTCCAAGCGTGTCAATGCGCTGCGAATCGCGCGCGGATTTCCTCCAATTTCCTGCCACAGCCCTTCAGCCATTTCTTGCCCGTAATCATCATCGTCGCTCACATTCAACAGATGACACACAAAACTCACGACTGCACCATAGTCAATTGGCATCAGCGGCACGTACATAAGCGTTGAATTCAGCGTCAAATACGTCTTGCTTGTGAAGATCACGAGCGCATGATCCATCTCACGCAGCCACGCTTCAAATTCATCGAGTGCATTTGCCAGCAGATCAACCTCATCGCACACAATCATGACCTGATACGGTATGCTGATCAGCACATCACGCACGCTCATCCGCATGTCTTCACGAATCAACCGTTCGGTCAACTGTTGTCGCATATCAGCCACCTTGCGCGGTTTATCAATCCAGATGAGTTCTGTGACCTTCCCTGCGTTGATGTAATCGCGCGCTAATTCTTGTGCGAATGCAGTTTTACCAATCCCTACGCCCCCGGTGATATAGAGATGGCGAACTTCGCGCTCATCCAAAGACGAGCGAACAGAGTCGAGAATTTCTTCTCTACCAAATAGACGAACACGAACACTGCTGGGAAGTTCGCGGATCAATCGGCGGCGGCGAAAATCGCGTCGTGCTTGGTGTTCTGCGGCGATTAAGGCGTTTGTCAGCCGAAAAATGGCGACATTTTGGTAACGTCGATATGTTCTTTCGACAATGCCAATCCAAGAGCAGTATTGCGCGGGACTAATATCCAAATCAGTACGCACAACGCGGTGATACAGCAAACTCCACGTCAGTGCATCCGGGTTGCGGCTTGACGTTTCCTTACGTACATAATCACGGTAATCGTCAATTTGCCAATCTGACTTTGGAAGTGGCAGCCCCAACTGAATTCGAAGTTTTGTGAACTCACGCTCAATCAAGCCGACGATGATATTTTGCAGAGCATACCAACGTGTTTGATCCCCTAGCGGAATTTCACGATCACTTAGCGCAAGTTCGACTAACAGCAGGCGTTCAAGTGGATTTGGGGTTGGTGGGCGAGCATCCATCATTTCACGCACAGCTTGTTCGACACACTTACGTGAAATGTACGGAACGTCCATCGCTGATCGTTCAGTCCCGCTCACAACCGACCTCGTTTCATTCGCCGCGGGCGCGTTCTTTCATTGCCTGTCGAATTTCCCGGTCAGCATCGCGCTTGGCGATAGTCGCTCGTTTGTCATAAAGTTTCTTGCCTTTTGCCAGCGCAATCTCAATTTTGGCGCGTCCGTTTTGCAAAAATACCATCGTTGGAACGCACGTATAACCTTTCTCCGCAATCCCGCTTAAGATTTGCGCGATTTCCTTTTTATGAAGCAGCAGCTTGCGCGGACGCAGCGGATCAACCTTGCCATAGATACCTGCTTGGTCATACGGCGTGATATGAACGTTCATCAGCCACAGCTCACCAGCGCGCCCTTCAACAAAACCGTCCTGTAAATTGATGCGATTTGCGCGAATCGATTTGATCTCAGAACCAGTCAGCACCATGCCAGCCTGAAAAGAGTCTTCCAAATGGTAATCATGGCTTGCCTTGCGGTTGCGAGCGATAATCTTGATAGAATCGTTTTTCATCGTTAAAAACTTTCAAGTGCAGTTTCAGGGATTCCCTGTTCCACCAAATAGGCAAGGGCTGCTTCTAGTTCCACATCTCGCCCACTGGGATCAACATTTGTCACGATATCAGGTTGCAAACCATTCTCATTCAACCGCTGCTGATCCGGTGTGAACCATTCTGCCGAAGTCACATGCAGAGATGAACCATCTTGCAGTGGAAAGATTTGCTGGACTGTGCCTTTGCCATATGTCGTTTGCCCAATCAATATTGCGCGATCATTGTCCTGCAGTGCCCCTGCGACCAATTCTGCCCCGCTTGCAGTGCCCTCGTTAACCAGCACCACCAACGGTAGTTCAACCCCCAAGCCGCCATTTGTCGCGGTGTATAAGCGATCACCTCGATTGCTGCGTTCGGTGACAATCGTGCCACCTTCAAGAAATTCGTCGGCTACAGTGATCGATTCTTGGAGCAGGCCGCCGTTGTTATTTCGCAAATCTAACATTAAAGCCTCTACCTCGGCAGCGTTGAGTTCGGTCAGTCCTTGCCGGAGTTCGTCCGGTGTTCGGCTGGTAAATCGCATCACTTGTATATAGCCTACCGCTTGATTTTCTGGCAGTGTCCTCCACACCACGGATGGCACATTGATCACCGCAAACGGTACAAATACCGTCAATGATTCGCCTGTTTCAGTCTTATCAACGGTTAGCTCAACACCGTTGCCTTCCCGCACTTCCCCGCGCAGCATCTGGTCGATGGCATCATTCGACAATCCCACATCAATAGGTGACCCGTTGATTGCCCGCAGAATATCCCCCGCATCAATTCCCGCGCTTAATGCTGGGCTATCATTGAACGGATACAGAATCAATTCCCCTTCGGCGTTTCGCTGAACTTGCACCCCGATCCCGCCATACGCGCCAGCCAGCGCATCCGATTCGCTCGCTGCAACAGGCGGATCAATAAAGAAGGTGTACGGATCACCGAGCGATTGCAGCATTCCCCGAATTGCAGCGTATTCACGTTGTACGATGTCCGGTTGTTCGCGCAAATAATGCCGGTCAAGCAGCCCTTGCACCTCACGAAGGAGAGCATAATCGCCACTTACACTTGAGGGTAGCAAAAATCTATCCCCGATCAGATCGCGAAAGAAAAAACCCGCCCCGAACACGATACCTATGCCAATGCCGACAGCGATTCCTAAAAGAATTGAGCGTCGTATCTCCGACGCGCTTTGCAATCGTTTTTGCATCCACAATCACTCTACAAGTATGATGAGATTAAGAAGTGTAACATTCCGTGCGGTAAATCTAAAGGATGACGATGGCTTCCTCTTTGCGTGATACCTCACCGGTAAACACACCGTTGATCCTAGTGGCGGATGATGAGATCAACACGACCATCATGATCCAGCACATTTTCGAGCGCGAAGGGTATCGTGTCGAAAAAGTAAACAACGGCATCGCCGCGCTTGAAGCTGCTCACACTCTCAACCCCGACCTGATCTTGCTTGACATTCTCATGCCGGGAATGAACGGTTTCGAGGTGCTTCGCCATCTCCGTGACGACCCCCGCACAAAATCGATTCCAACCATCATGATTACTGCGAATGCGCGGCATCCCGCCGACGTAGCGCGTGGTTTAAACTTGGGCGCAGACGATTACGTCTACAAGCCATTCGCACATCAAGAGTTGGTAGCTCGTGCGGAAAGTAAGTTAAAGGCTCGTCAACTACAAGACGCGGTGGAGCGTCGCACACAAGAATTAGAAGCCCTGCTGCATATCAGCGATACATTGGCGCAGCATCTTGAAGTTCACGAACTTCTTGAACTGGTACTCAAGCTAACAAGCGAACGCCTACCCATCGATCTTGCTTTTATCTATCATTTCAGCGACTCCGGTGAGGTACACCATATCCGCACCTATCCAGCTGATGCCCCGCTTCAAGACATCAGCATACACGAAACCATCTTAAGCCAAATTCACACACATACGCTTCCGTTTGTCACTACTGATACAGACCACATTATGCCGGGAATACGCGCATTTATGGGCGGACTGCTTCGTCACAGTGATCAAGTGATCGGAGCGTTAGCTTTGTTCAACCGCTCCCAAGAGTATGACGAGCATCATGCCCGCCTGTTTACCGGGGTTGTTCGTCAAGCTGCATTAGCACTGCGAAACGCACAGCTTTATGAAGTCCAGTTGAATTACGCGCAGCGCCTTGAAGAAAAAGTCAACGAACGTACCGAAGCTCTTAAATCTGCCCAACAGATGCTCATTCAATCGGAAAAACTCGCCATGATCGGGAACATGGCAGCCAGTCTCGCGCATGAAATCAATACACCACTAATGCCAATCAAGCTCACGTTGGAAGATTTTGTCCTTCAACTTCAAGATGCAGGGATGCAGTTTGATCAGGGGGGTGTTGAACTCATACAAGAAAATATCGAACGAATTCAGCGTATCATTCGCCGCTTGCTCGACTTCGCCCGCAGCACCGATCCCGACTCGCGGGAATTGGATGTCAATAGCATTTTGGACGGCATTATCAAGCTCAATCACAAATATTTCCAACACGCGCGCGTCAATGTTGATGTACACCTGCAAGATGTCCCGCCTATTCATGGCAGCAAAGATCAGCTTGAGCAGGTATTTATGAATTTAGCATTGAACGCACAAGCAGCGATGCCAGATGGCGGCACGCTGACCATTACCTCATCTGCCGATACCAACGACGTGATCATTGTCTTCAAAGACACAGGCATTGGCATCCCGCCAGAAAACGTAAATCGCATTTTTGACCCGTTCTTCTCAACAAAACCTCAAGGAACGGGTTTGGGGCTTTTCGTCAGCTACGGAATTATCCAAGCCCATCAAGGCAAAATCGAGGTCAAGAGCAAAGTAAATACCGGTACGGAATTCACCATCCGTATTCCAATCTACAATCCGGAGCGATCCCTCTAAAAAAAGCGCCCCATCTGGGGCGCTCCAAATTCGGTCACTAGAATCTATTTCAAAAATCACCTTCGTGTTACAGCGAAAGCCAGCGCGCTTGATACGTCGATGCATCAATCCCACCGTTGGCAAAAGCTTGTGCATCCGTTAAGCTGCTCACAACAGTGCGTAAAACGACACTTCCATTAGCACAATCCACCATCTGCACACCAATAAAGTCGCTGCTAACTCCAGAGAATACTGCTGCGTTACTCAGCGAAAGCAAGGCAGCAGGTAAAGTCGTTCGCAGTTCAACCCCCGGCGCGCTGCATATTTGTACCAGCAGAGTTTCACCTACACTTGTTTCGACGATTCCCATGCTGTTTTCAACCATCTGGAAATTACTCATCGTTTGGTTGATGATGTCGAAGCTCATATCGCTTCCGCTGCTGCTCGCGTCTTCTGTGTCCTCGACGGATGGCGATGCTTCATCAGTTGCCGCCTGTGCGACTGAATCTGTTGGCACAACAGCGATAATCGTGGATTCAGGTGTAGCAGTTGATTCTGCGGGTTGACCGAATGGACGCAGAAGCAGCACGATCACCACGATGATTGCAAGCACGGCGACCAGCCCGGCGATAGGTACCCAGTTGCGGCGAGTTTCGGCAGCAGGAGTGGATTCCCCTGCAAAATCGGCTGCACGACGGGGCGCAGCAGGCGCATCAAATTCAGCTTCCGACCTAATGTTTTGGCTGCTGCTAACACCAACCGACGATGGTTTGCCAATTTCATCAAGTTGCGCGCGCAGTTCTTGCGCGCCGGGATATTCAGGGTCAAGGCGCAGCACACTATCGAGCGCTTTACGGGCGCTGGGCGCATCCGTCACGGCATGAGCATAAACCCACCATGCGTCAGGGTTATTCTTATCGCTCAGGAGAATCGGCTCAAGAATGGCGCGTGCTTCGTCCAGCTTGCCAGCTTCAATCAGTTCATACGCTCGCATCAACTGCCGTTCAGTTGCGTCTTTCATGCCGCTGACCTTTCCTGATGAAGGAGATTTTTGAAATTAGGCAATCACGTTAAGCAATAAACCACACACGTCGAATATACATCAGAAGCGCGGCGAGGCGCAAGAAGGCGCGTCCCTCATTCATGCGGCAGCATGAAATTTGCAAACAAAAACGCTCATCCTATTGGACGAGCGTTCTTGATAATGCACCGAAGAGGAGTCGAACCTCCACCCACGTTAGTGGACTTGGCCCTCAACCAAGCGCGTCTGCCATTCCGCCATCGGTGCGAGATTGTGGAGAATTATAGCGGGTCAAACTTGCATGTCAATCCTTTACGCACAACCGTCTTGAGGTACGATTAATCAGATGATTTCCCGTAAAAATTCCATAGAAGCGAGGGATGCGGATGCGTATTGTAGTAGATGCCATGGGAAGCGACAACTTCCCTGAACCAGACGTAGCCGGCAGTGTTGATGCGGCGCGCGAATACGGTGACACAATCATCATGGTCGGCGATGAAGCGCGTCTAAAACAGGAATTAGCGAAACACACGACAACAGGCTTGAAACTCGAAATCGTTCATGCCTCTGAAGTCGTCACAATGCACGACAAACCAAGCGTTGTTGGCAAAGCAAAGCCAAATTCATCCATGCATGTCGGCATGAACCTTGTCAAAAATGGTGCCGCCGATGCGTTCGTTTCAGCGGGGAATACCGGCGCGGCACTGAGCATCGCCACGCTGTTTACGCTCCATCGTATTCCCGGCGTAAAACGTCCAGCGCTCACAGCAATCATTCGCCTCAAAAATACCAATACTGTTGTTCTCGATGTCGGCGCAAATGCCGATGCAAAACCAGAATGGTTAGCACAGTTTGCGGTGATGGGAAATATTTACGCGAAAAATGCGCTCAACTTGACTAATCCACGTGTCGGCGTGCTTTCAAACGGCGAAGAAGAAGGCAAGGGCAATCAATTAGTGCAAGATGCCGCAGCCTTAATTCAACCACTGCCATTGAATTTCGTCGGCAACGTAGAACCCAAAGACTTACTCAAAGGTGGTGCGGATGTCGTCGTCGCCGATGGCTTTGTCGGCAATATTTTGATCAAATCTATGGAAGCCGCGACTAGCATGATGGCGAGCGCCCTCCGTGAGGAATTAAAAGCAAATGTTGTCAATATGATGGGTGCGCTTCTGTCGCGCTCCGCGTTTAACCGTGTCCGCAAGATGATCGATCCGTTTGAAACGGGTGGAGCACCACTTTTAGGTGTGAATGGTGTTGTAATTATCGGTCACGGACGATCTAACGCGACAGCTATCAAGAATGCCGTCCGGCAGGCACGCGCTGCGGTCAATGGGCGTGTCATCGAAACCATTCGAGACGGTTTGCAGCAGGTTCCAACTGTCTCGCAAAGTTAGTCGTTTTCCAATCCTAAATCACATAACGTTTTCGCTGAAAGGGGGTTACGCGGCTGATCGCATTTCGATGCGTGATATTTCGCAGCCGCTATCACTATAATGGAGCTGTTACGGAATGGTCGCCCGCGTGTCGTCATCACCGGTATGGGCGCGGTGACGGCATTAGGGAATGTCAAATCACTATGGGAAGGTTTAAAGGCGGGCAAGTCGGGCATCCGCCGCCTCGAAACCATCGAGGTTGAGCACGTCCCTGTAAAAATCGGCGGCGAAGTGCGCGATTTTAATCCCGGTGATTACATCGAACACAAAGAAGCCCGTCGTATGGGGCGTGCCTCCCAGTTTGCAGTCGCCGCGGCGCATCAAGCGGTTGCAGATGCCGGGCTTACACCCGAAACCATCGAAGTCGAAGGTGAACGTGTTGCGGTAGTTATCGGCACGACTCTTGGCTCAAATGAGCTTATGGAGCAAAGTACCACCAAGTATCGCACATCGAACTTCCGCAAGCCCAATCCGCTTGCGCTGGTGAATTCACTTCCGAATATGCCGGGTCACTATGTTAGTAAATTCTTTCGCGGGTTAGGACCGCTGCTTTCCCCTTCCACCGCATGTGCCGCGGGGACACAATCCGTCGGTGAAGCAGCAGATGTCATCCGGCATGGTCGCGCCGATATGGTCATCACCGGCGGCGTGGAAGCTGTACTCCAAGACTACGCGCTCGCGGGTTTTGAAGCAATGGAGGCATTAGCAACAGGGTACAATGATGCCCCCGAACTTGCCAGTCGTCCATTCGACAAGAATCGCTCAGGCTTTGTGTTCAGCGAAGGCAGCGCGGTGTTCGTCATCGAAAGCCTTGCTCACGCACTCAAACGTGGTGCGCGCATCTATGCGGAAATTCTTGGTCACGCATCTTCGTCGGATGCCTATCACGTTGCCGCGCTCGATCCTGAAGGCGGTGGTGCAATCCGTTCGATGAAATGGGCGCTTGAAGACGCTCATCTTAGCCCAGACAGCATCCAATACATCAACGCGCATGGCACATCAACGCAGGCAAATGATGCGATGGAAACCCTTGCTATCAAACGTGTTTTCGGAGAGCAGGCATACAATATCCCTGTCAGTTCAACCAAGAGCATGTTAGGTCATGCGCTTGGCGCGTCCGGCGCGATTGAAATCGTTGCCTGTGTGATGAGCCTTGTTGATCAAGTCCTTCATCCAACCATCAACTACGAAACGCCCGACCCCGATTGCGACCTCGACTATGTGCCGAACGTCGCGCGTCAAGTTTCCGGCTTAAAATACGTGTTGTCGAACAGCTTCGGCTTAGGGGGACAGAACGCCTCTATCGTGCTGGGCAGCCTCTAAACACGTTTCAAGGTTGACCAAGAAACAGGGATATGGTTCGCATCGTATCCCTGTTTTTTTATGAGACTTTCAACCTCTTGCACATGCTTGTCCTCAAATCAAGCTATAATACACGCAAACCAATCTGAAAAAGAATATTCACACCGGGATGGTATGGCAACAGGTCAACTGCAATCTGTCGATAGCCTGCTCAGTGGCCGAGATGTCAAAAAAGCGGAGATTCTCCTCGCGCGTTTACTCCGCAGCGATCTCCCAGATGATGAGCGCGCCCACCTTCTTACACGGCGTGCGCGTGCTAAACTCCTTACCGGACGCATCGACGATGCGTTGGAAGACCTCAAAGTCGCACAATCACTGCTTCCCAACTGGAGCGACACACCGGAAGACTTGGAAATTTTAGGCGATTGCCACCTTGCGCGCTTCGAACTTGCCAGTGTCGGTTTTGCGGATCGCTCCGATACAACCCGCGCACAGCTTGCCTATGAATCGATCCTGACACGTTTCCCAGAATATGAAAATATCGGTTGGGTGCTTTATCAAAAAGGACGCGCGCTGCTTACGGAAAATCGCGTAGATGAAGCAGTAACGTGTTTCAAAGACGCGCTTCTTAACCCCAGTCAGTTGCCTTCCCTCACCGCCTACTGCTATGAACGACTTGGTTTTGTCTCTTTCTATGAGATGCGCGATTCCCGCCGTGCGCTTGTTTTCTTAGACAAAGCTATTCACACTTACCCCTCATACGAGCCGCGCCCGTGGTTAATTCAAGTTTATACACTCCACAGCCGTGTACTGCGTGATATGCGCCGCTATGCCGCCGCGCTCGAATCAGCCGAAACAGGGATTCATCTCGCCGCCGCATCTAGTGAAACCCGCCACGAACTCGCGGACGCATTACTTACCGCAGGAGAAATCCTCTGGGAAATGGATGGACGCGAAAAAGACGCAGCAACCTACTTGCAGCAGTTTGTTCAAATCTCGCGTCGTCCCTTAGGTGTCGATGTTACATGGGCGCGTGTCCATGAAATGCTTGGCGACTCATATTTTCGCATGGGGCAGTATCAAGCCGCTGTGACGGCTTACCAAGCCGTACTCCAATTTAACCCTTACCACCCTTGGGAACAATCGTTGCATTACCGTATGGCGCGTAGTTACTATCAATTAGGCGAATATGAAAAGACTGTCACCGCCCTCGAAAAAATGTTGAGTACAGCTCACTCCGACGGCGAAGCCGTCACCGACTACCGCGCTTTTACTATGCTTGGCAGCGCACATTATGCCCTCAAACACTACAACCACGCAGTAGAAGCCTATCAACGCGCCCTTGATACTGCCCCATCTAATGCCGATCTCGACTCAATCAAGCAGTACTTGAACACCGCGCGCCAGTTAAGTGGAGCTAAAACCCCATAATGCAGCGAATGCCACTTGCGGTTGCCTGAAACCTGTCGATTAAGCCTTAATTGGTTTACAATTTGGGAACAGGTTTAATGTTCATTTCATAGGCTGGGCATGAAACAAAAGGTCATCGTTATTGGTGGGGGATTGGCTGGTTCAGAAGCGGCTTGGCAGCTTGCACAGAGAAATCATCAAGTTGATCTGTATGAGATGCGCCCGCATCGCACTACAGGAGCGCACGTTTCCAACCGCTTGGGCGAATTGGTGTGCAGCAACTCGTTCGGCTCCAAACTTGCAGATCGCGCATCCGGCGTATTGAAAAATGAACTCGATTTACTGCGGTCACTCTTGCTTGATGCAGCGGAACGTG
Organism: Anaerolineae bacterium; assembly: GCA_034434595.1. Lineage (GTDB taxonomy): Bacteria > Chloroflexota > Anaerolineae > Aggregatilineales > Phototrophicaceae > Flexifilum. The sequence continues at coordinate 5,543 of DAOTZD010000023.1, read as the reverse complement.
CCGCGCTTCCTGCGGGGGGTGCGCTCGCGGTGGATCGTGAAGCTTTTGCCGAGATTGTAACGACGACACTCCAAAATCACCCAAACATCACCGTTATCCGCGAAGAAGTCACACGCATTCCTGATACACCTACCATTATCGCAACCGGCCCACTGACATCGCCGGCGCTGACCACCGCAATTGCCGAACTCACAGGTCAGCAGTATCTCTATTTCTACGATGCCATCGCGCCTATTGTCACCGCAGAGAGCATCGACATGAATATCGCCTTTCGTGCCAGTCGCTACGGACGTGGCGATGAACAAGAAGGCGATTATATCAACTGTCCGATGGACAAAGCGGAGTATGAACGCTTTGTCGAAGCACTCTTGAGCGCTGAAACAACAGAACTTCGTGACTTTGAGCGTGAAGACCCGCATTTCTTTGAGGGTTGTTTACCTATTGAACAAATCGCCGCGCGCGGGCACAACTCTCTTGCCTATGGCCCCATGCGCCCTGTGGGACTGCGCGATCCGCGCACAAATAAGCGCCCTTATGCTGTTGTTCAGCTTCGCCGTGATAACCTTGCGGGCAGCTTGTACAACCTTGTCGGTTTCCAAACCAATCTCAAGTGGGGGCAGCAGGAAACCATTTTGCGGATGATTCCCGGTCTGCAAAATGCTGAATTCGTGCGAATGGGACAAATGCACCGTAATACGTTCATCAACTCCCCAACACTGCTCCATCCGTCTATGCAGTTCCGCACACGCGCTGATCTCTTTTTCGCGGGGCAAATTACGGGTGTCGAAGGCTATATGGGCAATGTCGCAACAGGATTGCTTGCGGCTTTAAGCATGGCACAAGTTCTTGATGGGCGCGAAGGTGTAATCCTTCCACAAACGACCATGCTCGGTGCGCTCTGTCATTATGTCACTCACGCCGATGCGAAACATTTCCAACCTATGAAAGCCAATTTCGGAATTCTGCCCGAAATTGAACCCCACATCAAAGACAAACGTTTACGCTATGCCGCCTATGCGGAACGCGCTCTCACAGATATACGTGCGACAATCGCGGCGTTAACCGATCCTTATCTCAATCCCATCTCGGAGATAGTCAATTGAATTTAGCTTTACGTTCTCGCTTATATGCAGTCCCCTTTACTCTTGTATTTTCTCTTATTGCCCTCATCGGGGTGATAACGGTGCGCGCTCAAGAATCAACGCCGGAAGTACTGAGCAGCGCGGAATTCAGCGGGGAACGCGCTTTTCAACATGTAGCAAACCATGTGAATAGTGGGCTTCGTATTCCCGCCACATTAGGCAATATTCAAGCGGGCAACATCATTCTCAACTACCTTGAAGAACTTGGTTGGTCAACCGCTGAGGATTGGCACATCATCAACTTTGGCGAAGTAACGCCCGAATTAGAGCCGATTCTCGCGGATTGGCAGCCGTTCCGAATTGATTCGATGCTTGCGGATGCAGTCAACCAAGCGAGTGAAACCGCTGAAGTGCCTCGCGACATCCAAGTGGATAATTTGATGATCCCGATTCGCAACTTAGTTGCCAATTACGGCACAAATCCAGCGGGTGGAGCAGCCATCATTTTGGGCGCGCACTACGATTCCCGAATTTATGCCGATAAAGACCCTGATCCCAATAACCGTCTTGAACCAATGCCCGGAGCAAACGACGGCGGCAGCGGTGTCGGTGTACTTCTCGAACTAGCCCGTGTTTTAAGCGAACACTACACCCCAAACACACAAATCCGCCTCGTATTTTTTGATGCCGAAGATCAAGGGCGTTTCGAGCCTTGGCAAACACTTTTGCCCAATAGTGCAGGATACATTGTCGGCTCCAGTTATTATGCGGGCGCGCTCGATCTCACTGCCGATCCGATTTCGCAAATGATCCTCGTTGATCTGGTGGGCGAATTTGATCAGCGTTTCCCCATTGAAGGCTACGGCAATCAGTATTTCCCAGAGTTGAGTGCAGCAATCTGGCAAACAGCAGCGGACTTGGGCTATCAGCAGTATTTCCCGAATGAAGTGCGCGGCGCGATCATCGACGATCATGTGCCATTTATTGCGCGCAACATTCCCTCAGCAGACATCATCGACCTCGAATATGAGTATTGGGATACCACATTGGATACGCTCGACAAAATCGACCCAATGGCGCTGGAGCGCGTAGGTCGTGTCTTGGTCGCATATCTCGAAAATATTGGCGCAATTACCCGCCGCACACTCTAGCGAGACAATTGGCACGAATTATTGTGTTTTGGCAGTTCAGCAGTGAAGGATAATGACCGTGACTTCTCCAGCAGCACGATTAGGGCGTTTGCCTCCTTACCCATTTGCATTACTCAGTCAGCGTGTCCGTGAGATGAACGTGCAAGGGCTGGATGTCATCAATCTTGACATTGGCAGCCCCGATATGCCGCCGCCCGCCAATGTCATCGAAGCTCTTGCACAATCCGCGCGTAATCCTGCGAATCATGGATATGCGGGGTACAAAGGTACAGCCGACTTCCGCCGCGCGGTGGCGGTCTACTATCAAAAACGTTTTGGTGTCACACTTGATCCTGAAAAGCATGTCCTCCCTTTGTTGGGTAGTAAGGAAGGCATCGTCAACCTTATGCTAGGTTATGTCGATGCCGGAGATGTCGTACTCGTGCCGGATGTCGGTTATCCGTCCTATTCGATGGGCGCGCGCTTGGCAGGTGGCGAAGTTTATTATCTTCCTATACGCGCTGAAAATGACTTTCTACCAGATATGAACGCTGTTCCGACTGATATTCTGCGCCGAGCAAAAATACTTTGGATCAACTACCCTAACAATCCAACGGGCGCAGCAGTTGATGCCAGCTTCTATAACCAAATGGTTGCTTTCTGTCGTCAGCACGATATTTTGCTCGCCTCAGATAATCCCTATGTGGATGTGACCTATGACGGCTACATTGCAAGCAGCGTACTTCAAGCCAATGATGCCCTAAACTACGCCCTTGAGTTCATGTCCTTCTCAAAGACGTATAACATGGCGGGGTGGCGCTTGGGCGCGGCAGTCGGCAGCGCCCAAGCGATCAAAACCTTGCTCCAAGTAAAAAGCAACATCGATAGTGGGCATTTTCATGCTGTATACGATGCCGGAATCGTAGCACTCGAATCTACACCGCAAACATGGCTTGACGAGCGCAATGCCGTATATCAACGTCGTCGTGATATGATCATGAATGCGCTTCCCGAAATCGGTTTGCAAGCCACCTGTCCAAAAGGGGCGCTCTATATTTGGGCACGTGTCGAAAACGGTACAGGTGCGGATTATGCCGAATCTGCGCTTACCCAAGCGCGGGTATCAGTTGCACCGGGCAGCATCTACGGACCCGGCGGTGAACATTATATCCGCATCAGTTTGAGTATTCCGGATGATCGCCTTCTTGAGGCACTCGAACGCTTGCGCGATTGGCACACACGCACATCAGTCAATGCGAATAGTCAACAAATAGTCAAATAACGGTTGTCTTATGGCTCATGAGCTCGCACCCGCAGGCAGCGCGCAGATGGAACCCGAACGCGCGTTTTTAGTAGGAATCAATGTGAAGGGGTCACGCCCTTTGCTAAATTTGCATGACTCACTCGAAGAACTCGCCCAACTTGCGGATACGGCGGGGATGGAAATTGTCGGACAAACCTATCAAAATGTTGGGCAAATTGATCCCTCGACATTCATTGGTTCTGGCAAAGTTGAAGAAATCCAGCAAACGCTCCTTGCCAATGGCGCAAAAGTCGTTATCTTTGACGATGAATTATCTCCGCGCCATCAACGTGAACTGGATCGCATCTTTGGGGAAGAAATCAAAGTATTGGATCGTTCTGCCTTGATACTTGATATTTTTGCCCAACATGCCAGCACCCGTGAGGGCGCTCTACAAGTTGAACTCGCGCAGTATGAATATCGCCTTCCACGTCTTACCCGCCAATGGACCCACCTTGCCCGTCAAGCCGGTGGCGGCGCGGGGCGTGGCGGAACAGGCGGTGTCGGGCTGCGTGGACCCGGTGAAACACAGTTGGAAGTGGACCGCCGCGATATTCGCCGCCGTATCAGCCGCCTAAAGGACGATATCGAACAGGTGCGTTTGCATCGCAGCCGTCATCGCGCGCAGCGTGACCGCAAGAAGATTCCAATGGTTGCGCTGGTCGGTTATACCAATGCGGGCAAATCGACGCTGCTCCGCGCCCTCACCGGTGCTGATGTCTATATCGCAGATCAGCTTTTTGCTACGCTCGATCCCACGACTCGCCGTTTGGAACTACCATCAGGTCGTCTCGCATTAATGACCGATACGGTAGGATTCATCCAAAAACTGCCGACAACCCTTGTCGCGGCATTTCGCGCCACACTCGAAGAAATCACGGATGCCGATTTACTGCTGGTTGTCGTCGATGCTAACCATCCGAACGCCCTTCAGCATATCGAAACCGTTGAAGACACGCTCGCAGAAATTGATGTTCCGCCTGTACCACGACTTTTGGTCTGGAATAAAATCGACATGTGGACAGGTGGCGATCTGCCGAAATTACCAAATCCTGACGAATATGTCGGACAGATTTCCATTTCTGCAAGCAAAAGTATCGGTCTTAACGATCTGCGTAAAGCTATCGAAGATGCGTTAAGTACGGCGCTTCCACGTATACATCTGCTTATCCCCTATCAACGGGGCGATCTTGTTTCCCAGCTTCATGAACTAGCAACTGTCGAAGATCAACAGCACACCGCTGAGGGTATTCTGCTTACGCTCCAGCTTCCTGTCCATCTCCGTGAACGTTTCTCCGAGTATCAGGTGTAAAATCCTATGTTCAAACGCCTTGACAATTCCCGTCGGTTCGGCAAGTTGTTGGAAAATCTTTCCGCCGCGTTGGCAAAACAGCGCGGCTTGCCTATCGTAATCGGCATCGCACTTATCATCATTAGCTTCGTCATCAGTCTCATTAACTTTGTTGCGCTATCTCCCGCGCTCGATATCGCATGGTCAATTACGCATCATCTCGGATTAATTATCGCGCTAATTGGCATAATTCTTGTTGAACCGCTCGGTCAATAGACTAAAGCGAAGATAGGAGCATCGTCACCATTCTTTGTGCGATGCTCCTAATCTTCAAATTGCTCTGTGAGGCTCCAATAAACCCCTCGTCACAAACTGTAAAACTCGTTAAACTGTACCCTCGTGTTAAATCGCCAATTCATGCTGTGTGGTCTGTATAGGAGGATATATATGACAAAGCGCATTTTGTTTCTGGCGCTCGTTGCCGTGCTGCTTATGGCGGCTGTAGGTGTATCCGCACAAGAAGAACTCCCCGATTTAGGAGGAATAACGGTTACGGTTGCCGTTGAAAATGCCTATCTTCCCTTCAATTTCCGTGATCCAGTCACAGGTGAAGGCATTGGCTGGGACTATGATGCAATCAATGAAATCTGCGCGCGTTTGAACTGTGTGCCAGAATTTGTTGAAACGTCGTGGGATGGCATGATTGTCGCGGTTTCCGAAGGTCAGTTCGACATGGC
>DAOTZD010000022.1:0-526320 GCA_034434595.1 Anaerolineae bacterium | reverse complement strand
TCGCGCAGTACAGTGATATCCGCGATGTCCATGACGCGACCATCTTCGGCAATTTGCCCCGTGCGGAGTCCGTCAAGGCGCATGGTGTAGCCGCCGATGTCCAAGCTGCCGCCTACAGGGATGGTGCGCTGTGTTTCTTGCTGAAAGAGCGTACTGCCAATCACGCCAATACCGATCACGGTGATACCGAGATGGACGATGAATCCACCATAGCGGCGGCGATTGCGCCCGAAAATTCCCGCAACGGCGTTGAGCCAGTTTTCGCCCGCGTTTTTGCGCCGTGCGTTTGCGCCACGCCATATTTCATACAGGGCGACCACACCGGCCAACAGCACAACCCCGTACCCGAACAGCGCGCCGAAATTCATCGTTCCTGTGAGAAACACGATTACTAGAATGACCAGCGTGATCACGGTTGGGATGATTAACGCTTGTCCCAAACGGCGGAAACTCATCCCGCCCCACGCCGCCAGCGGCGTGATTCCCATGAGGATATACAGGGCGATGAACAGCGGCGGTGTTACCTGCTCGAAGTATTCCGCGCCAAGCGTGATGTCTTGCCCAAGAAATACTTCCGAGATGATCGGTGCGCCAAAACTGCCCCAAAAAATTGCGCCTGTGAGCGCGACAAAGATCACGTTGTTCAAAACGAAAAGCGATTCGCGGCTCAACAGCCCGGCGAACGTGTGTTCATCTTTGAGTTCGCCCCGATTACGCCGCCACAAAATGAGTCCCACGCCGATAAGCGTCATACCCGCCCAAAATGCGAACATCGGGAAGCCGATTTCGCTTTGCGCGAAGCTGTGTACGCTGTCGATCAAGCCGCTGCGGGTGGCGAATGTGCCGAACAGCATCGCGGAGAAGGCGAGAATGATCAAGAACATATTCCAAGTTTTAAGCATCCCGCGTTTCTCTTGAATCATGACGCTGTGCAAGAACGCCGTCGCTACAAGCCACGGCAAAAAAGCCGCGTTTTCGACGGGGTCCCATCCCCAATAGCCACCCCAACCAAGTACATCATACGCCCAACGTCCGCCGAGAATTAAGCCCAAGCTCAAGAACAACCATGCCGCTAATGTCCATCGGCGCGTCGCCTTGATCCAGTTGGATGAGAGATCGCCCGATGCCAATGCCGCCATCGCAAACGCAAACGGGATCACCAACCCGACAAAACCCAGATAGAGCATGGGCGGATGAATGATCATACCGAAGTGACGCAGCAGTGGATTTAAACCGCGCGCCGATCCTGCGAAGGCTTCCGGTGGAGCGATGGCGAATCCGGCGGGCTGGAAGATAGCGCTCGTCACGTTATTGGCGGGATCGATCCAATAGCGCGCGAAGGGATTTTCAAGAAACAGAGATAAACCGACAAAAAATACGAGTGTCGCCATTGTGTAGGCGATGACATATGGCATCAGGCGGCGGTGTTCACGCCAGTTGATGACCAGCGCCCCAAACGCGAATACGCTCATGAGCAGACACCAGAACAGCAGCGATCCCTGCTGTGAACCCCATAATGCTGTAATGCGATAGATTGACGGGGTGTTGGGATCACTGACCTGCCACACATACGCGATGTTGTACTGTTCAGTGATGAGCGCTATCAGCAAAGTTATCGATGCCGCCAGCAGCAGCGGAAGGGTGAGCAGCGCGGCGTTTCTGGCGCTTTGGATCAAACGGTCATTGTGGCGGCGCGCGCCGATTAGCGCCGCGCCCACACTGTACACGCCCGCGAAAAATGTCAGCACTAACGCAATATTGCCAATTTCAGCCAACATAAGCGTTCAATTCTCATTAAACATCCGGCTCAACGATACCTTCATCGAGCAAATTTTGCGGCATGCCTTCGACAAAGCGTGTCGGGCATTTCAAATTGAGTTCAGTCGCGTGGAATACGCCGTTTTCATCGAGTGTACCTGTCAGAATCGCCTGTGCTTCGTGGCGTAGTAAATCTGGCTTGACCTGATTTTCTACGCGCACGTTTAAGCGATTCGCGGTTGGGTTGTTGACGGCTTGATGGAGCGCTGTGCCGAGATCGTCAAATTCGTTGGGTACATGCGCGATAGTGAATTCGATAATCAGGTTTTCGCTATCATACTCGATGGTGTCACCAATCACCGCGCCGGTGAGACGGACGGTTTCGCCTACATAGGCAGGGTTATTGACCACATCATCGACGGTGATGAAGAAGCGCGCGCCGGAAAGTGTACCTGAAGCGACGAGAAATAGAATCGCGACGAGGATCAGCCCGCCGCCGATCAAGAATTTCAAGCGTTCGTTGGGTTTGCGAAGGGATTGAGAGGCAGAATCGGCGGGTTTTTCCCACGCCGAAGGGGCAGCTTGCGCCATAAGTGACTCCAGAACACTCACGAACCGCCGACACTGCATCATCGGGGAAAGGCAGTGTGCTGGTTGATTACGCCAGCTATGTGCAGCGGATGATCGCGGTTCGGTTGGGCGATATAGGGTTTATTATAGCGGTTATGGCGCTTGTGATACAAGTCACAATGAAAAGATAATTGGAGGGGACAAGGCGAAACAAGTTTCAAGGCGAAACAAATTTCGCCCCCCTTATCGGTGAATTACTTCTTTTTCGCGTAATTGCGAGTTGCCATCCACAAGCCGACAGCCAGCACCGCGCCCGCGCCGATCAAGAGCGTGAAAACTGTCGCGCCGCGCGAATTGACTTCTTCGCCTGTGGATTCAGCGGATGCTTCGGACGCAATAGATTGCGCCTCTACATCGGCGGCTTCGGCGGTGGCTTCGGCTGTTACTTCGGGGGTGGATTCTTGCGCGTGTAGCTGCGCGGAGGCGATCAGGCTGATCATCAACATGAGGACGACGATCCAGCGCATACGCAGTTGAGTGTTCATGCGGAAAACGCTCCTATGGGGTGATGTTTGTATATGAAGAAAAATTAATACGAAACTGCTGGACATTGTACCGCCATTGTTCCAACCCGCACATAGTTGAACAAGCATTATGAGGGGAAAACTGCCAATAAAAAGCGGCTGGAGGGGTTCACTCACCAGCCGCTTTTTTTGAATATCGTATCGCTTGCTGCTTACTGAGCCGGACCGTCTTGACTTTGCAAGTAGGCGATCAAGTCCGCCATGTCTTGATATGACAGGCGATCTCCGAAGTTTTGCGGCATGATTCCTGCCGGATACCCACTTACAACATAATCATTCGGCGCGACGATGCTGTCCACCAGATAGTGTACGCCATCAGTGATGCCAAGCGCCTGAACCGCCGGATCAGCAAGGCGCGCTTCGTTCACGCGCGTCCATGTGCCTTCGGTCAGCGGCGCGACGGATGCATTCAAGTGGCAGCCAGCGCAAGCCAGCGCGCCGGTGTAGAGCGCCATACCGTTCTGTGGGTCGCCTTGATAGTTGCCAAGTTCAGCCACAATCGCGGCTGCGTCCGTGCCAACTGTTTCCACATCTGATGCGACAATAGTCGTCGGATCAGCGGGAACAATTGGGAATTGGCGAACGGCGTATAGGTCTTCCAACGTCCAGTCGTCACCTTTGTCCCAATTAAGGATGTAATTGGTCAGGTCTGCGAGTTGGTCATTACGAAGCGGACCGCCCGCCGTTTGCGCCCACGCTGCCATCGGCTGTGGCCAATACGCTGAACTGGTTGGGCGACCATGAACCAAGGTCGTGTATACGAAGTTATACAACCCCCCACCCCAACCGAGATTGGTCAAGCGGCTTGGATTTTCTGGGTTGTAGCTTCCACCAGTGTTTGCTAAGGCGGTGTTGATCTGGTTGATAATGACCTGCTTTTCAGCTTCGATTTCCGTTAGGCGGGCTTCGATTTCGGTCAAGCGTTCGGCAGTTGTGCTGGCATTGTTGCGTTCAGATTCTAACTGTGCCTGTTCTGCGTTCAGTTCCGCGAGGAAGTCATGCCCGAACAGGTAGGGTGAATTGAGACCGGGGGCGCGACCTACAACGCCACGCCCATCTACCCCATGACACGTCGAACAGTTGTTGGCGAAAAGACCAGCGCCGCGTTCAATAGAGCGGGCGCTATATTGGCGTTCAAACGCCGCCATGCGTCCGCCTTCGTTGATGGCAATCCATCCCACAATTGCCATGATCGCAAGGAATGACACTGTCCCAACGAGAATGCGATGCTCGATTTTCTCGACGAGAAGTCGCTGCAAGTTAAACACGGACTACGCTCCCGGTGCTGCGAAATACTGCGAGTCGCGGTGGATATAAATGTGCTGGCTGTTCATGCGAATGATAGGATTACCGTTCTCGTCGCGGTTCAGCACGGGTTCGCCTTCAGCATCAAAGACGACCTTCCCATTTTCGATCACCACGTCTTCCCAAAGGATCATCACATCGATGCGTTTCAAGTTTTCTTGAACATCTGTGATGATGACCACGCCCCATGCATTATGGAGTTCAGTTTCTTTCAGTTCAAGCTCATGTTCAAATTCTTCAACCACTTCGCGTAATTCTGGCGAAGCGGATGGAACTGTCGTGAAGTTTAAGCGCGTCAGCGGTAAATGCTGCGTATCCAGATACGCCAGCACCATTTCGCCAACAGGTTGTGCATCCGCTTGACCTTGCAGCCATGGGGGAGGAAGTTCAAGTTCTGCGTTAAAAGCTGCTACCGCGCTTTGCGCTTCGGCTGCATCTTCGACAGCGAATTCGCGCGTCGTGTACATACCCGCTTGAAGCTGTTCAAACGGAATGGGACGCAGCGTACCCATGTGGTTGTGCGCCGGTTCCATAGTCATATGGTGCATGACGGTAATATCGGCAGAGTTGACGACACCGAATTCCGCCAAACCCATGTAGCTTAACACGACGGTGAAGCTCATGATCAAGAAGCCGATTGTCATTTGGAGACGACGGTGCGCCCAACGACGGCTTGGTGCGGTATCAATGTAGGGCCACACAAGCAGGAAACCAACGTACACCGTAGGGAAGATGATGCCCCACAGCACTTTATCACCTAGCTTCAACGCTCCTTGAATCCACAAGAAATACCAAGGGGCAGTTGTGCCAAGCGGGGTAATCTGCGGGTCGGCGTGGCTTTCTAATGGGGCGTGGAAGAACCATGTGACCAAGATCACAAGGATCAATGTGGTCACACCAATCCACATGATTTCGCTTGTGAGAATGTCGGGAATGAAGTACACACGCTTATCTAGTGGCACACGCTTGGCGGTGTCTTCACCAATGTTTTCTTCCTTAGGCGGAAGACTGTGACCATGCACGATCACTTTATAGTAGTGAACGCCTGTGAACACGAATAGAAGCGCCGGAACTGCCAAAACATGGAGCAGATAGAAGCGAAGCAAGCCGTTCGCGCCCATTTCTGGACCGCCGCGCAGCAGTAGGTTCAGATTCGTGCCAACGATTTCGGGGGGGGTAGCTTCAAACATGGATGCGCCGATAGTCACCGCCCATAGGGCGAGTTGGTCCCACGGCAGCAGGTAACCGCTAAAGCTCAAAAAGTACGTCAGGAAAACGAGAATGACACCAGTAGCCCATGTAAACTGACGCGGCTTTTTATAACTCGCTGTGAAGAACGTTCGAAGCATGTGCAGCGTGACTATCAACACCATCGCTTCTGCACCCAAGCGATGCAGGTCGCGCACGAACTGACCTAGAGGAACGTTGCTCATAATGGCGAGCATGTTCGCATAGGCAACATCTGGCGATGGGGTATAAAACACCATCAAGAAGATACCGGTGATGGTTTCAAAGAAGACGAAATAGGTGGAGAGCCAGCCCAAGCGGAATTCGGGATAAACCCCTGTCACCGACTTATGAAAATAACTCGGACGCATGTGCAGCCAAAAGCCATCCGCGTGCGGCTGCAAACGCGGATTAGGCTTGCGCGTGGGCGCTTCTCCACGCAGCGCTTCGCGGATGTCTTGCAAGTTCATGCCCGCTGTTAAGCGTTCAACGACCTCATTCACACCCTCAAAAACGGCTCTCTTTAGACCTTTTTCTTTAATGTCGTCCAAAAAGGACGGGAATGGGAGAACGGACATCCGTTATGCTCCTAAAGCTCCTTCTGCGTCGAAAATACTGGGGTACTCGCCTGAAAGCTAAACCTTGCCTGCGCGGCGAATACGTTTGCCTGTGTTGATACGAATTTCACTGACTGTGCGCCCTTCCAACGGAATGGGATCACCGTTAGCATTTTGCACGACCTGCGTACCATCGGCAAATACCAGCGTCGTTTCAAAACGGTCAAGGCTTCGAGGGGCAGGGCCTTCAATATATTTGCCGTTCACTTCATATTTTGAACCGTGACACGGGCATTCAAAACGGAAGTTTGTATCTACCCAGTTCGGCAGACATCCTAAATGCGTGCATACACCGTAAAGCACGACGAAGCCTTCATCCTGAACATTCGACATCCAGAAGCGACCTTCAGGAACGCGGGTAGGACCGGATCCAGCAGCAGGCACCTTGTCGCCAGTCATTACGAATGTACCGCCGAACGTACCCTCTTTGAAGCGCGGTAAAGCAAACCAAATCAAGCCCGCGCTTGCTTCTCCCAATAGAAGTGCAAGCGAAGCTCCCCAAATATAATAGAGGAACTCACGCCGATTTGGGGTAGCGACAACGACGCTCGGCGCGGCTTTTTCTCTGGCTACGGCTGATGCTTGGTTCTCAGCCGACACAACGCTAGCCATAGACACCTCCTAGAAAAGACCCAAGGCTAGGCGATTTGACCCGAGTGTAACACACAGCTCTTGTTTCTGATAGTGACTTATTAAGAACTTGTTCTCAGGGCGATTTCTCTTTGTAAAATGTATCACAAACGTGGGTAGATTGTCAAAAAAACATTGGTTAAGAATCTTGTGATTTTGAACTTGCAAGCCTCCTCCTATCCATTGGATAATGAGCGCATGAGCATACATCAGATGGCGGGAAGCCGCACCACTTGGATCAACATTATCCACCCTACGCCGAAAGACGTTGAGGCGCTTCATCGCATCTACCCGTATATTCACCCGCTAAACTTGGAAGACATTTTGAGCAGCAATGAGCGTCCTAAAATTGACGTGTATGACGACTATATTTTTATCGTGATGCACTTTCCATCGTTTGATGCGCGCGCTCGGCTAACACGCCCCGCCGAAGTAGAATTTCTGATTGGCCGGGGGTATGTCGTAACAATACATGACGGTATTTTGAAGGGGTTAAACGAACTATATGACCGCTGCGTGGTCAACAGCGAAGAACCGGGCAAGTTCTTGAATGGCAGCGCAAGCCACGCGCTTTATTATTTGCTTGATCATCTTGTCGATCATCTATTCCCGATTTTGCGTCATGTCGACAGCAACATCCGCAAAATCGAGGAGAACATCTTTACATCAGATGCACGCGAGATCATCCGTGAAATCGCCATCCAGCGCCGTGATATTATTGCACTGCGGCGGATCATTCGTCAGCAGGTGCCGGTGTTTCAAACTCTTGAAAAGACCGACCATGCGGTGATACAGGAAGAATTAGAAGATTATTTCGGGGATATACTTGACCACCTTTATCGCGGGCGTGACATCATTGACGAGGATTACGAGATCATTGTCGGGTTGGCGGAAACCGCTGATACACTTGTCAGCCATCGCATTAACAGTGTCATGCGCGTTCTCACCGTCATTTCGGTGATTATGCTGCCGCTGACTTTACTTTCCAGCATTTACGGGATGAACATCAATTTGCCTTTTGCAGATCACCCGAATGCGTTTTTAATCGTGAACGGTATGATGTTCACGATTGCCGCCGCAATGCTCATTTACTTTCGGTACAAAAGATGGCTATGACCTTACCGACGCTACAGCCCGCTGTTTTTGTGCAAACCCAAGATCAACTTCGCCACGCTGTCGAAGTATTGCGCGCCGAACCGTTGATTGCAGTCGATACCGAAGCCAACAGCCTTTACGCCTACCGTGATCGTGTCTGCCTGATTCAGATTTCGACCCGCAGTGATGGCGAACACCCTGTCGATTACATCATCGACCCCTTAGCGATCAAAGATATGAGCGTGTTGGGAGAAATCTTTGCCAGTCCCCAAATTGAAAAGGTGTTTCACGCTGCTACATATGACCTCATGATGATGAAGCGTGATTTCGGCTATACGTTCACAAACGTATTTGACACCATGATCGCGGCTCGGATTTGCGGTGTGCGCGGCATCGGTTTGAACGCGCTTGTCAAAGAAGTGGTGGGCATAGAACTCGATAAAAGTCACCAGCGAGATGATTGGGGAAAGCGACCACTTCCGAAAGCTAGTTTGCAGTATGCCCAATCGGATACACATTTTCTTCCGCAAATACGTGATCATTTTGTGGAACGTTTAAACCAACTTGGCGTATGGACAGAAGCGCAAGAAACGTTTGACGAATTAACGCAAGTCTCGTCTGCCGTTCATAAGCAGTTCGATCCTGACGGATACTGGAAGCTTGGACTGCCGAATAATCTCAAACCGCGCCAACTGGCGAACTTGCGCGAACTTTACCTCATGCGCGAAGAATATGCGCGAAAGTTCGATCTGCCGCCGTTCAAAATCATCATGGACAAAACGTTGGTTGCTATCGCGCAGAATTCACCCTCCAATGAAAACGAATTGCAGGGTATCGAAGGGATGACAGCAGGGCAGATTCGGCGCTATGGGCGAGATATTCTTGCGGCGCTTATGCGCGGGAAAAGTGCGTCAATACCGACACCACCGCCGCTCGACCCGCCAGCCGATCCAGTGGTAGTAGAGTGTTACACCGCGCTCCGCGAATGGCGCAAACACCGCGCGGAGAGTCGCGGTGTGGAAGCGGACGTGATCATCGCACGCGAAGCCCTGTGGACACTTGCTGAACGCATGCCTATGTCGCTTGAAGATATGCGCGATATTCCCGGTTTGGGACCTTGGCGGCTTGCCACCTATGGCGAGCAGCTTCTCGAAATCATTGAACGATTTCGGCGTAAAGATAGCGCACAGTAAAGGAGAGTCGTCATGCGACTGACATTTTTCGGCGCGGCACGGACAGTCACTGGCTCGCAGCACATGATCGAAGCCAATGGCATGAAAATTCTGCTCGACTGTGGACTCTATCAAGGGAAGCGTGCCGATGCCTACGAGCGCAACGTGCGTTTGCCGTTTGATGCCAAATCCGTCGATATGCTTATTTTGTCGCACGCGCACATTGACCATTCCGGTAACATTCCCAACTTGGTCAAAAGCGGTTTTCGCGGCGATATTGTTTGCACACACGCGACACGCGACCTTTGCGGCACGATGCTCATGGACAGCGGGCACATCCAAGAGAAGGATATTGAATTCGTCAACAAAAAACGTTCGCGTAAAGGCGAACCTCCCGTTGAACCGATTTACACGCAGGAAGATGCGGAAACCAGCCTGAGTTATTTTATCGGGCAGGATTATCATCGCTCGCGTAAGATCGCGCCGGGTATCACACTCACATTTATGGACGCGGGACATATGCTTGGCAGCACGTTTGTGATTCTCGACATTGAAGATCAAGATGCCAAGCGTGATATTCGTCTCGTGTTTAGCGGTGATCTTGGACGCAGAGGTATTCCCATCATCCGTGATCCCGAACAACTTGACGCGGCAGATTATCTCATTCTTGAAAGCACGTATGGAGATCGCCTACATCCGCCTTATGCGGATGATACGCGCGAGATGGAACGGATCATCGTTGAAACCTATCGGCGCGGGGGATCGATTGTTATTCCAGCCTTCGCGGTAGGACGCACACAGCAGTTGATTTACACACTGCATCAGCTTGTCGTCAAAGGAGATATTCCCGAACTACCGGTGTTTGTCGATAGTCCGCTGGCAATCGACGTGACCGCGATTTTTCGCACGCACCCCGAATGTTATGATCCAGAAACGCGAGCGTTTATGTTGCAGCGCGGCAAACGCGCGGATGTGTTTGGTTTCGACATGCTGCATTACACCCGCACTACGGAAGAAAGCAAAAAGCTCAATTTCATGCGTGAACCTGCTGTCATCATTAGTGCCAGCGGTATGGCGGAAACTGGACGGATTCTCCATCATCTGAAGAACCGGATCGAAGACCCGCGCAACACGATTTTGATCGTCGGCTTTCAGGCGGAAAATACGCTTGGTCGCCGCCTTGTCGATGGCGAGAAGCAGGTACGCATCTTTGGGGATTGGTACAATGTGCAAGCCAAAGTCGAGGTGCTGACAGGTTTTAGTGGTCATGCTGATCGTGATGAACTCGTCGAATGGGTAAACGCGATAGACAAGAAGCCGCGTCAAACCTATTTAGTGCATGGCGAATTATCCCCCGCAATGGCACTGTCATCCGCGCTCAAAGCGCAGGCGGGGTTGAAAGATGTGCAGATTCCCAATCTCAAGCAGTCGTTCCAATTGAATTAACTGAGACGAACCATGCCCGGACAATCAGTTTTTGGTGATGAATGGCGTGAATGTTTGCGAACTCATTTTATGTATGTGGTTCGCAACAACGACACCATTACTGAACGCACACTTAAAGGCGTGCTGTATGAAGTTGGCTTTACAGAAGCGGAGCTGAACGAACTGCGTGTTTTGGCAACCGCTCATGTCGATGATGTAGGAGCAGATTTTGTCCCTGATTTGCAGACGCTGGAGAAAACAGCGTTTGTTTCCCTCCCTTTGACGGAGGCAGTGGTACAGACGGAAGCCATTCCTGCACAAACTATTGAAGGTGAAGCTGTGCCCAGCGGACCGGAGAATCCCGCTGTCGCCGCGATTGCCGCTCCGCCTACGGTAGAACCAGCACCCATCATCGACGAACAGGCGAGTAAAGATGCGGTTTCGGATGCCATAATGCGTGGCGAAGAAGCATCCGAAGCAGATGATGATCCCGGCGCGGTTCAGCTTTCGATGTTTTAGGCGGAATGTTCACGCATGAACGATCTCGACTATATGCGTCTTGCCCTTCAAGAAGCGGAAAAGGCGCTGGAATGCGGTGATGTGCCGATTGGAGCGATAGCAGTTAAAGACGGGCGTATCATTGGAGTAGGGCATAACCGGCGCGAAGCCGATCATGACCCGACTGCCCACGCCGAAATGATTGCCATTCGACAAGCGGCACAAGTTCTTGATCACTGGAGGTTGGATGGTGTAACGCTGTACTGCACGCTTGAGCCATGCGCGATGTGCGCGGGGGCGATGGTGCTGGCGCGTCTGCCGCGTTTGGTATACGCTGCGCTTGATCCCAAGGCTGGGGCAGCAGGCAGTATTGTGGACATCACCCGCCACGACAAGCTCAATCATCGTGTTGATGTGATGGCAGGTATTCTTGCAGATGAAGCGGGCGCACAACTTCGGGCTTTCTTTCAATCACTCCGTGATAACCGAAAGTGAACTAAAATTCGGGATTTACGCGGGGCGCGACTTCTGTATAATTTTCTTTTAATTGGAGAGGTGCCAGAGCGGTTGAATGGGCTCGTCTCGAAAATGAGTATGGTGTTACAGCCATCGTGGGTTCGAATCCCACCCTCTCCGCCAAAAAGAAAGCGTCCTTGAAATCAAGGGCGCTTTTTGTTTCAGAATGCAACCAAGCCATGTTTTTTTGTTATCATCGTGACTATATCTACGTTGATGTGAGGACAACCCTTTGACCACGATTGCCGTATTCGGTACGGGGCGAACAGAAGTTGGGGACGATGATTACACAGAAGCACAGGTGATAGGCGCGATGCTTGCCAGCGCGGGTTATACCGTCATGTCTGGCGGTTACAGCGGCATCATGGAAGCGGTGAGCAAAGGCGCGAGCCAAAAAGGTGGGCATGTCATTGGCGTAACAACGGCGCAGTTCGATGGCAAACGGGACGGACCGAACGAGTTTGTCAAAGAAGAAATCAAACTTCCCACCGCGCGTGAACGTCTGATGTATATGATCGACCATGCTGATGGCTACATCGTTTTGCCCGGTGGAATTGGTACGTTTGCGGAACTTGCCAACATCTGGGAAATGATACGGGTGGGTGATATGCCACAAAAACCAGTCATTTGTTATGGCGCTTTTTGGCGGCGTGTCGCGTTCGAGTTTCTCACGAGCAAATATGTTCTCATGGATCAATGGACTTCGACTCGTTTTGTCGAAACGCCGGAACAAGCGATCAGCATCCTTGAAGAAACACTAAAATCTCCGGTCCCGCCCGATGAGCAGCCTTCGCTATGAAATGAACAGTGTCAGCAGAGATGTGAATTTGTAATGAACGAACACGAATTACTAGCTATGCGTCATGATAAGGATCAGTTCTTCAAACTGCATCCACAATCGCCGCTTACGCCTGAACAACAGGAAAAGTTCACGGGGTTGAATTACTATGACCCGAATCCCGATCTTGATCTGATAGTGGATGTGCAGCCGCTCGACAACAAAGAATATGTTACCGTTGATACAACAACGGGGGAGCTGCGCCGCTATGAACGCTATGGACGTTTTAGTTTCACAATCGATGGAAAAAAAGCTGAACTCACCATTTACCAGTCGCCTCATGGTTATTTTCTGCCGTTTGTCGATGCCAATGTAGGCACTGAAACCTACCCCGCAGGACGCTATCTTGAGCCGGAACAGATTGACGTAAACACATTCCGCGTTGATTTCAATCTTGCATATAACCCCTACTGTGCTTATGGCGATGGATGGTCTTGCCCAATCACACCGGTGGAGAATCACATTGATGTAGCGATTCGGGCAGGCGAAAAGAATCCCACGCTAGGTTAAGTCCACGTAAGATGCTTCAGCTTGGAGCTTGTGACTTGGCGAACCGCAGCACATACTTGAGCGCATGTGGGTTGAATTGTACACATCCAACATGTGCCACTGTTTTTTTTCTGTGAAAGGGTGTGCGATATGCGTGCTTTTCGTTGGTTAAGTTTTGGCTTTTTGGTGAGCATAGTTGTGTTGATAGTGGGAACGATAAGCGCGCAAGATGCCTTACAATCATCACCTTATCGTGTGGTCGGTTATTATGTCTCATGGGCAATCTATGGACGCGAATATTATGTGACCGACATTCCGGCTGATAAGCTCACGCATATCAACTATGCATTTGCGAATATTTCTGCCGATCACGAGTGTATATTGGGTGATCCTTGGGCGGAAATTGAGTATCCGTATCCCGATGATCCAGCTATCGATACCGTGCCGTATTTAGGGAATTTCCGTCAGTTGAATTTGCTTAAAGCAGCAAATCCCGGTCTGCAAATACTGATATCAGTGGGGGGATGGACATGGTCGGCGCGTTTTTCGGATGTGGCTGCTACTGAAGAATCGCGCCAGATTTTTGCCACTTCGTGCGCCGATTTCATGGAGCAGTATGGTTTTGACGGGATCGATCTCGACTGGGAGTATCCAACGGGAGGCGGGCATCCGCTCAATCGTGAACGCCCCGAAGATGAAGAGAATTTCGTTCTGCTGCTGCAAGCTGTGCGCGATGAACTCGATGCGCGCGGCGAAGCAGCAGGTCGGCATTACCTGCTCACCATCGCGGCGGGGGCATCACGCAGCACTTACGAACCGCTGGATTGGGAGCGAATTCACCCGCTGCTCGACTTTATCAATGTGATGACCTATGACATGAGTGGGGGATGGAGTCCAAGAACAGGCTTCAACGCTCCTCTGTACGACTCTACCGCGAATCCACCCGAAGGTGTCAGTACGGATTCAGCGATGCGGGGATATGTTGCGATGGGTGTTCCTGCCGATAAGCTGGTCCTTGGCGTACCGTTCTATGGACGCGGTTGGTCAAATGTGCGCGCGGAAAACAACGGCTTGCATCAACCGTACAACGGTCTGCCGAATGGCACATGGGAACCCGGCGCATTCGACTATGCTGATCTGGTTGAGAACTATCTCAACAACGGCTATGAACGTTATTGGAGCGACACGGCGAATGTCCCATGGCTTTACAATGCTGAAACACAAATCATGATCAGCTACGACGATCCTGAATCGATGGCTATCAAAGCGCAGTATGTACGCGATAACGGCTTCGGCGGCATCATGTTCTGGGAAGTCAGCAGTGACGACGATGAATCCTCGCTGCTCACAGCGATTTACGAAACGCTCAATGCACCGGAATAATCTTTGGATTTGAACATTGGGATTGTAGGGGCGCACCGTAATACATCGAAACTGTGTCCCTACAATGTCGCCCAAATATAGTGCCGCAGCCCCATTCCCCGCTTTGTCACGTAAGGGTGTTATAATGGCGTGCTGTCGATTAGGTGTTCACTTAAAGGCGCGGCATGAGGATTACCCATAAATCGGGCGTAAAACCCTTTTTCATCTTGACTATGATTGTCGCTGTGTGCGGGCTTACCGCTTGCGCTCCTCAATCATTGACTGACGAACCGATTATGCCAGCCGATGTGTTCACGGTTACGCCTGCGGAATTCGTATCGCCTACGCTTGAGACATCGCCCATGCCAGAAACTTCGATTATTTCCGATTCAAGTGTTGTACAACTTCCTACACCCGCCCCTGTGACCTTACGATTGTGGCTGCCGGAACCTCTTGCGCCTGTTGACAATGAAGATGCTGCTGAACTCCTCTCTGAACAAATCAGCGGCTTTCAAGCGGCTAACCCCGATATAAGACTCGATCTTCGTCTCAAGCGCCCTAATGACACGGGGGGCATCATGTCCACGCTGATAAGCGCGAATGTCGTTGCTCCCAATGCGCTGCCGGACTTGACACTATTTCGGCGCGCCGACCTAATCAACGCAGTTGAGTCTGATTTGATCGAATCATTGGATGCGTTCTTGCCTGTTGCGATGCTCGGCGGACTGCCTGCAACCGTTGTTCAGCTTGGACAGGTGAACGGGCAGATCATGGGGGTTCCTTACGCGCTTGATGTGGCACATTTCGCCTACCATCCCGCTCAAACTCGGCTCACCACCTTCACCTTTGACGAGTACCTCTCGCTTGAAATAGCGTTTATCGCTCCATTAGCACAAACAGCGGGCATTAGCGATGTACTGCTTGCTCAAGTAGTGGCGGCAGGAGGCATCATCACGCCAGACGGCGGTCTTCAAATTGATGCGGACTCACTTACATCAATATTTGCTTTTTATGCGGGTGAAAGCGGGCTTGAGATACCACCTTTACAATCGCTCGAATACACAACTGTGAGTGATTATCGAACAGCATTCATGAGTGGAGAGTTTCCTGCGGCATTTGTCTATGCCAGCGATTATCTGACTTTAACGGATGAGGGCGCGTCAATTACATATGCAGTTATCCCTACGACGACTGGGGAAACAGTGACGGTCTTTGATGGCTGGATGTGGGTCGTCACAACCTCGGACACGGAGCGGCAGCGTGCGGCGATGCGGTTTCTATCATGGATGTTTGAGGCGGGGCGACAGGCACAGTATACGCGCACTGTTGCTTATGTGCCTTCACAAAGAGCTGCACTCGCCTTATGGGAAGACCTTGACTATGCAGCATTTCTTGGTGATTTGCTTGATGCGGGTGTTCCTCGCTTGACGGGCAGCGCAGGGATAATGAGCGCCCGCGTACTTCAAAGTGCCCTTGCAAGCGTAATTAATGGGCAGCTTTCCCCTAGTCAAGCGGCATTAGAGGCTGTTGCTCAATTAGATGCGAGATAATCTTCTATGCCAAACCACTTGATGCTGTAACGCCCGCTTTGTCAAGCGCAGATCGAAGCCCCAACATATTCAGCGGCTTGATCAAGTAGCCGTTCGCCCCTGCTTCTTCAGCTTCCTTTAACAACGGCGGCGCTTGTGCCGAGATCATCAAAATGGGAATCGCTGCTGTTGGTGGGTTCGCGCGCAGTTCCCGGCACAATTGGATTCCATTCACATCGGGCAGCATAATATCGAGTAGGATGGCATCAGGTATACGTGCGGCTACGCGCTCCCATGCTTGCTGCGCGGAAAACGCTTCGGCAGTTTGGTGACCAATCAGTTTGAGATATGTCCCTAGCATTTGAACGGTCAGGTATTCATCATCGACAACAAGTATATGTGCCATGGTTTGGTTTACCACTCATGCTGCGCGGATAAGTACAACTTAAAGAGTGCGCTCATAAAGCCGATAAGTCTTGTAGATATGTGCGCCGAAACTCTTGGCAATGTTGACCATGTTCGTGTTGCTTTCTAACACCCACCCGCTGTCGCTGTAGAAATAATTGGTCTCACGCAAGATAGCGCGTAGCAGATAGAAATACATCGCCGCATCGACACCTTTGTTTCGATATTCTGCCTTCACGCCCATTAACGGAATGCGTGCCCATTTCATAACAGGTTTGATCTTCCAGTAGTATAGGGCTTTGATCAATGAGACCACTTCTGGCACGCCCGGTCGTGGATAGACTTTGTGCAGCACTTCATTGAAATTGGGCAGCCCCATGATGAATCCAGCAGGTTGCTCATCAACATAAGCATAGAACGCCATTTTAGGATCGAAGAATTGCCCAAGAGAAGCGACTAAGGCATCAAGCTCCTTAGGAGTCATGGGAACAAATCCCCAATTCTTTTCCCATCCGGCGTTATACAAGTCTTTAAATAGGACAAATTCTTCTTTAAGGCGTTTCGAATCTACAGGACGGATTGTGATGTTGTTGCGTTTCATCACACTTTGGGTGATACGCTCTAGCCGAGCGAAGAGATCGCTGGTTTTTACCTCATCGCGGTTTAGGCTAAAACTGAACATGTCCATGCATTTACTGAACCCCGCGCTTTCGATCAATCGAGCGTAGTAGGGTGGGTTGTATGACATGAGGATAATGGGGGGGGAAAAGCCATCGATCAGCAAACCTACTTCTTCATGGGTTGTGAATGTTTGCGGTCCCCGGATAGCATTGAATCCTTGGGACTTTACCCAATCAGCCGCTGTGTTGAGCAGTGCAATAGCAGCCTCTTGATCATCATAGACCTCAAATGCGCCAAACCAGCCAATATTTTCTTGATGAAATTCGTTGTGCCGACGGTTAATGAATGCGGCAATTGTGCCTACAATTTTATCGCCACGCCACGCGGTAAAGTATTCACCGTACATGTACTCCCACGCGGGATTCTTTGCTTTGTCGAACAGGTCACGTCGCATGGAAAGTAGATTCGGAACCCAGTTCGGGTCATCTTTGTAAAGCACCCAAGGAAATTCAAAAAACGGCTTGAAATCGGCTTTATCTTCTACTTTGTGAATTCGCACGCCATGAGTCATGCGCGGCAACCTTTTGTATCATCTAGAAAAAGTCGCCTAATCTTACCGTGTATTTCAGAGAAAAACACCTTGACACCCATAGTGTGGTTTGCTAGTATTTTGTTCACCTTCCACAGTAGCTCAACGGCAGAGCAATCGGCTGTTAACCGATGGGTTCCTGGTTCGAATCCAGGCTGTGGAGACAAACTGGGCGTGATTCGAACATTGTTCGGGGTAAACGCCGGGAGAAACATCCCCGGCGTTTTTTGTTGCGCGTCGCCCGCGCTTCACCGGTTTATCTTTGCGTGGTTTCTCGCGCTTGATATCGTCTACCAGTGTGTTGAAGTAGCCGAACGGTGAACGCAGTTCCAATCTTACCTTACCGTCGTGTTCCACGATGACTCGTTCAACGACTTGACGCAGCAGTTCTTTTTGATCGCTGCGCTGCAGGCCATTATACAGCGTTCCAATCTTGGTGATAATTTCCAGCGCCAAGTCCAAATTATCGACGTGAACCTGGTGACCTTACCCCAGTTTGACGGACACAAGAAATGTCCGTTAGACTGAGTGTAAGGAGTGAGCGATGGGCTAGAAGAAATACACAGACGAGTTCAAGCGTGATGTGCTGGCGCTGTTCTTGGATCTCGCGCCCACCGAACATCGCGCGCGTTCAGCGCGATCTCATCGAGAGGCTCAAAGAGGACAAAATACATCTGCGAACCGGTTTTGTTGGCACGCCCTATTTATGCCGTGTCTTATAGAATATCAGGGCAAACGATCTCGCCTACAAACTGCTGCTCAATGAGAATTCACCCTCATGGTTGTGGGCGGTCAATCTTGGTGCGACAACCCTCTGAGAACGCTGCAATTCGCTCAACCCTGACGGATCGATTCTTTCCCAGAAGAGTTCACCCTCGAAATCATTATTCCGCTCAAGGCGGCGGCTAAAGTCGTGCTGCCTCAAGCCCAATGGGACGACGTAACGATCAATGGCAGCCAGTTGAGCGATGGCAAACAGATCGGCGATGATGTGGAATTGACTCTTCGTGCAGGCAAACACACGATTGTATATCTCCTGCGCGAAAAGGAATCCTACATTACGTCTTGAAGGCTTCTAGGTGTTTGTCAAAATGTCGTTTGATGTAATCAGTGTACGCATCGGCGTGAGCAGCGAGCATCTGTCGCAGTGCTGTGCCGAAATGATCCAGCACCGACCCAAACGTGACGTGCAATACTTGGCGCGCATCAAATTGATCTAGCAGCAGTGGCAGTTGAGCATCACCGAGATTGCAACTACGAGGCACTTTTTGCAGCACGGCGGACACGTGATAGGTCTTGCGATCATTCTCGTAATGGTCAAGGGCGAAGTCCAACACTTGACGGAAAAGGGCGGGATTTACGTGCGCCATCAAGCGGAGTGCTTCCAAATAGCTTGTGCCAGCCGTTTTCAAATGAACCAAACCTCCTGTATGGCGCATCGCAAGCGGATATACCCCGAACTTGTCTGATCCGGTATGTAGGCTCAATTTATAACGTGAGCCAAAATGTTTGATAATGGCGGCATGTCCCGCGATATTGGTATCCAGCTCGCCTAAATCCCCGATGTAATCTACGCCTTTTTCAAAACGCCCAACAAATCGCGGCGCAAGGCTGACGAAAGGCACATTTAAGCGTGTGAGTTCCGCAGCGATATAGAAATGTTCATGCAAAGAAGTTGTCGTTCCTGTTTCATCAACAGACATTTCTAGTTCAAACGGGCGATTCGCCATGCTGTTCTGCAATTGGCGAAGCATTCGCACCGTATGAGCCACCGCGCCAGCATACTTAACCACAGCCTTGATCAACATGTGTTCGTCGAATGTCAATGTCAAGCCATTCAGCACGAACGTGCGTTGATAATTTCGTTTCACATCATCAAGCGAAGTTTCGAGCAGTGCCCAATCGAGCGCACCTGCTTTCGCGTACAGCGTATTGAGATCATCTGTTTCCGCCGCGTCGTCTACGTGTTCACCGGGATCAATCGTGAAGAAGGTGTAACCCGCTGCTACAAATGGTGGAACATCGTTTATCGTCTTAAGATGATCGGCATCCGCGCCCCACGCTTCTTGCCAGCCGCACGCGAACACACTCCACATCGCATCATCCACAACTTGCTGCGGGGTGCGTCCGGTGCGATTATTCTCGCGTACAGATTGCTGCGCGAAAATCGGCGCGACTCCGGTATTCCATACTGCGGCGATATGTCCCGGCGTAGCCACGCCGAGTCGATCTCCGAATCCCGCCGAAGTTCGTAATCCAAGCGGTACAGGATTCAACCATGGCAAGCGGCGGCGCAGCGCAGCGGCGTTCTCCGCCGTGAGCGCGCAAACCAGCGATCCTTCGATTTCACCCGCGACTCCGGTGAAACCGGATGTATCGCCCGTTACCAACAGTGACTTTCCGTTGGAGTTTGGCTGGTCAATCAACATGTAGCTTGTGCCATCGCGGAAAACGCGGCTGGTCACAATTTCACGCTGGAGCGTCTGGTTAGTCATCGGTTTTCACTTTACTTTCTGGTCGAGTTTGTAAGTCTTTTTTGCCAGCCCGTATGCCATGTCCACAATCATCTCGCCGCCATCTTCCTCGTCGATCACTCCGTTGACGACCAACCCGGCAAGCCAGTTGGCGCTCACTCGCCGCCACACGTCATGTCGTGCCGGAATCGATGGATATGCGCGAGTGTCGTCATTGAAACCTGCCGTGTTGTAGATGCCAGCCGTCTCGACTATACTATCAAAGTAACGGGTCATCCCGTTTACGCTATCGAAGAACCACCACGGCGGACCGAGTTTCAGCGCAGGATAATGTCCTGCCAGCGGCGCGAGTTCGCGGCTGTAGGTGGTCTCATCAAGGTTGAATAGGATCAGCGTCAAGCGCTGATCGTTTCCAAATTGATTGAGCAGCGGCTTCAAATTGCGCGTGAATTCACTTTTAATCGGAATATCAGCGCCCATATCGCGCCCAAAACCGGAAAATATTTGCGGGTTATGGTTGCGATCACTCCCTACATGTAGCTGCATCACTAGACCATCCTCCACACTCATACGAGCCATTTCGATCAGCAAATGGCCGGTAAAGCGTGTCGCATCATCTGGTGTGCTGACTCCGCGCAGTGCGCGCGCGAAAATCGCTTCGGCTTCACTCGCGCTCAACAACTCTGTGAACGCTGTCACCGCTGCATGATCCGTTGCCGTTGCGCCCATCGATTTGAAGAAGGCGCGGCGGTTTTCCAGCGCACGGATAAAACTGCGATAGTCGTGAACATCGATCTTGGATGCTGCGCTCAAACTGTCGATATTCGCGCGCCAGTTTTCGGTATCCAAATTGATCACCGCATCGGGGCGAAACGTAGGGATCACGCACCCTTGCCAGCCAGAATCGCGCATCTTCTGATGATGCTGAAGGGTGTCGCTTGCGCTATCGGTGGTTGCCAGCACTTCAATATTGAATCGCTCAAACAGGCGGCGCGGCTGAAAATCGGGCAGGGAGAGCTGTTCATCAATTCGATCATAAATCTTCTGGGCATTGGTGCTGTTCAATTTGAGATCGATGCCAAACACGCCGCGCAGTTCATCGCGCAGCCAAATACCCGTCGGCGTGCCGCGAAATAGATACCAGTGGTCGCACACCGTCTGCCAGATTTTGCGATGATCTGATTCTACTGGCTCACCATCAAGTCGCGGAATACCGAGCGATTCCAGCGAAATTCCTTGCGAATACAGCATCCGAAAGATGTAATGATCGGGGATGATCAGCAGGTCAACCGGGGAACCCCAGTCATATGCTTCGTCTGCGAAAATGCGCGGTGGCACATGCCCATGTGGACAAATGAGCGGCAGCCCTCGCACGTGCTCGTAAAAAGCGCGTGCAATCCTTCGCTGTGCCGAATCAGGTGAGAACAGCCGATCTTCGTTGGAATGGCTGTGTGTCATGAACGTCTGTTCTCACTTTCCAGCGGAGTCCACTCTTTTTCCGGCAGAGCGAACAAATCGCTGATCGTCACAAGCTGCCCCGTTTGCATTGATTGGTTTGCAGAAATACCTACCAGCACCGAAGCCGCGCCGTCGATATGTGTAGCCGCGCGCAAATAGGGGTCAGCCGGTGGATTGGGCGAGAAAATTTGCTCCAACATTACAGGATCAGCGCCACCATGCCCGCCGTCGCCCTGTGGAACATCAACTTCATAGGACTGCCCAAACATCGGATGCACACGCATCCGTGCTTGTTTGAACGCGCCTTTACTCGCGGCAGCATTACCGTTGCCCCCATTTTTTGCTTGTCCATCGCCCAACAAGTGATTGATGTTTTCCGCGATATCCATTTCGATACGCCCACGTGTTCCCGTAATGGCGACACGCAGCCCTTCCCATGGACAATATGCTGTCAAGCAGTACGAAAGAATGGCACCGCTGCGATATCGCACAGAGACGCTCATCGTATCCTCAATCGTGATCGGCTCACCAAACACATTACGATCTCTCAAGTAGCCTGTTTCTGACTCGGCTTCCAAATATAAGCCGCGAAACACCGCTTTTTGATCAAGAAACAACGCGAACGGATCGTGTTCAGCCTGTGGCACACCCGTATACCGGTGATAGTCGTAGTGTTCGCCGCGCGCTTCGGCGTTTGCTTTGCCATAGAACAGCAGACCGCCCATTGCCGTTACTTGGTGCGGATATGAATCGATCCACCAATTCACAAGGTCAAAGTGATGGGTTGCCTTGTGTACCAGTAATCCGCCGCTGTTTGCTTTCTCACGATGCCAGCGCCGGAAGTAATCCGCGCCATGACTGGTATCCAGCATCCACGAAAAATCGACTGCCAGCGGCTTGCCCACCGCACCGTCCATCACCAGTTGGCGAAAGCGCGTGTATGCCGGAGCATAGCGATAATTGAACGTCACTCGTAGGGATTTACCCGTCCGCGCTATCGCGTCGAAGATCGCTTGCATTCGACTGACATCGGTTGTCATCGGCTTTTCGGTAATCACGTCGCAGCCCAAGTCCATCGCACGCACGATATAGTGATGGTGCGTGCTATCAATAGTGGTGACGATGACGACATCCGGCTTAGTTTCGGCAATCATGCGGTCAAAATCGCTGGCGGGGTAAGCGGGGCGAGGCGTAAGTTGATACTTCTCGCTCATATGGCGGTTATACCAAGCCATGCGCGTTTGGCTCAAGTCGCACAGCGCGACCAGTTCCGCGCTGTGGCGGTATGTGCCGCACAGCGCGTCGAAAAACATGCCAGCGCGAGAACCCGTGCCGACAATAGCATAGCGTTTCCTTTCAGACATACGTTTCCTCGGTTCAAAGCAGAGATAGTTGCTCTGGTGAAAGATGCGCTCGAATCACGCGCCAAGTGCCTTTGCAGATGATCAATACGCACACTGAAATGGTCGCGATGACGAACATGCCTTGTGGCAAAAATAGGCTAATCACCACAGGTACACTCGCACCCAACAAGACCAAAAGTGACCATAACGGATGTGCGAACACCAGTGAAGCCGACGCACGAATAAGCTGCACAACAGACATTTTTTCCAGCAGTACCATCAGCGACCAAGCATATAAATTCAACAATAGGAGGGTGAGCGCCATAAATAGGGTTACACTGCGGGCGAGAAATGCCAGCGGATCAGTGTTGAAATCCATCATAGGGAGGATGAAAAAATTCGCGATCACCAAGCCGCCGACTAACACGTTGAGGAGAGCAATCACGGTGGCTTTACGCCAATGCCGCTGAACACTCCCAAAGAATGTCGCAAAGAAATCAGGCTGCTGCCCTCGCGCGCGCTTGGAAAGATACCCAAACAACCCCGCAGTCGCGGCGGGAAGCGTGATCACCGGGATGGACAGGATCGCCCAAACGATGTTTGCCAAAACGAACGTACTCCACTTTTCAAGATGTTCTATCAGTTCGTTTTGTTCACTGCGTGGTGTGGATACCCTGTGTATGCTGTTCATACGCTCAGCCTTTCAACCCCGTTGTTGCAATGCCTTCGACAAGGAACCGTTGGAAGAACACGAAAATCAGAATGACTGGCAAAAGCGACAGCGAAAGCATGGCGAAAACCGCACCCCAGTTGTTAATACTGCCTGTATCAGTATAAGCACGCAGCGCGAGAGCAACGGTATAAAGCTGAGGACTTTGCAGATAAATCAGCGGACCCAGAAAGTCTTCCCACGTCCAGTAGAACGAGAAGATCGCCGCGGTCACCAACGCAGGGACAATCTGCGGCAGAATAATGCGGAAGAAGATACCCGCCTTGCTTGTTCCGTCAATCATTGCCGCTTCATCTAGTTCAATCGGAATTCCCCGAATAAATTGGACGATCATGAAGATAAAAAACACATCGCCGCCCAATCGAGGGACGAGCAGTGGTAAAAATGTGTTGATCCAGCCAAGCTCATTAAAGATGATGTACTGCGGAATCATCAGGATTTGGCTCGGCAGCATCAATGTCAGCAGCATGATCGAAAACCAGATGCCGCTTCCGCGAAATTTCACCCGCGCGAAACCATAAGCGACAATCGCAGAACTAGTTACGGTGAACAGCGTGCCAAGCCCTGCGTGCAAAAACGAATTTCCAAAGAAAGTTTGGAATGTGATCCCGCCGAATCCCTGCCAGCCTTCGGCATAATTCTCGAAGCGCAGTGTGCTAGGAATGAGCGAAGTCACATTTGACCAAATCTCGTCTAGCGGTTTGAATGAACTGGCAACCAACCATGCTACCGGATAGAGCATGACGATAGCTAACAAGCCCACCGTCGTATAGTAAATGATGGTACGCGACAGGTTCTGCCGTTGGCGCTGCCGCTTATGCGCCGCAAAGTTGAGGGTTTGATCCAATGTCGCCATAATTGTTTTACCCTTCTTTCGTGTCGTAATGTACCCAATAGCGCGACAAACGGAAGTTGAGGGCTGTGAAGAATGCGATAATCAACAGCAGCACCCACGCCATTGCTGAGGCATAACCCATTTGGAAGTCATTAAATGCGCGGCGATACAAATAGAGTGCATAGAATAAAGTGCTGTCCAGTGGTCCGCCCGCCGTAATGACAAACGCTTGTGTGAATACACGGAAGCCAGATATCACCTGCATAACAAAATTAAAAAAGATGATCGGTGTAAGCAGGGGAAGCGTAACCCGGAAAAACTGCTGGCTAGCGTTCGCACCGTCAATGGCGGCGGCTTCGTAAAGCTCGCTCGGTATCTGCCGCAGCCCTGCTAGGAAGATGAGCATCGGAGATCCAAACTGCCACACTGCCAGCAGAATAAGCGTCCAAATGGCGGTTTGCGGATTGCCAAACCAGTTGACGCGCTCGAATCCCAAATAGCCGATAAACGTGTTGATCACACCTTCGTTCACACGCCCGTCGCCGCCAAAAAGCTGCCGCCACATCACTGCGACAGCCACACTACCGCCAATCACCGATGGGATATAGTACGCTGCGCGGAACCAATACACGCCGCGGCGTTTCGTATTTAACAGCATCGCTACTGCTAGCGCGAAGACTAAGCGAAGCGGCACGGCGATCAACACATATTGGAAAGTGGCTAGAACCGCCCGACCATAGCGAATGTCGGTAGTGAACATGCGCTCAAAGTTTGCCAGCCCCACCCATTCACCGCCACGCAGCAAGTGATAGTTGGTGAATGCCAGATACAGCGAAATTGCAATCGGGATGAATGCAAAAAGGAAAAATCCAATCAGCCACGGGGAAATGAACATGTAGCCGACCAAATTGTTCTGTTTGAAGTCTTTTCGCTTACGGTTTGCGCTTTTTCTGACCGCTGCATTTACACGTTCTGTACCCGGCAGGACAATCGCGGGATCGCTCATGAGTGTTTTCCCAAATGATTTTCAACAAAATTCACAGCCTATTTGTGGTGCGCTTCTCACCGTCTTTTACACATCATTGACAGTGAAAATTCGGGGAAGCGAGTTTTATGGTCGCTTCCCCGACGCTGGGATTAATTTTGCAAGTTAGTTACCTGATAGGATAGCAAGGGCTTCTGAACGGAAGATCGCCACGCCTTCTTCAACCGGAATCTGACCGTACAATACCGGGTCATGGAACAGAGGCAGCCACACGTTGTTACGCAGGTCATTGTAGCCGGGAGGATTGGGCGGGAAGATCGGGCTGGCATCTTGTGCAACAAGTTCTAGGAAACTAAAGGTTTCTGCGCCCACTGCGTCGATGCTCTGAAGCAAATGTTCACGAACTGCTGCTGAAATCGGCACGCCGCGTTCAGCTGCGAGAATTTCGTTCGCTGCGAGATCATTGGTGAAGAAGTTGATGAAATCTGCCGCCACTTCTGGCATATCGCATTCGGCAGTGATCGAGAAGAACATCGACGGTTTCAGGTAGTTAGCAGAACCAACCGCGTTTGCGGGGCGAGGCATGGTCCACAGGCGCAGGTGGCGATCTTCACCTGCTGCGTTGAAGATAGCAACGACTTGGTTGCTCCACTGATATTGCATCGCAGCCGCGCCCGCGACAATTGGCGAGTTTTCCGGTCCACCCGCATATTGTGAGGCTTCTTCAAGCGTCATAATCGCTCCCGCTTCTTGCAAACGCAGCAAACGGTTGAAGTGATCAATGATCGGCTGATCGTCGGTATAACCAAAGTCCGTGTTATCTTCACTAAATGGATTCGTGCCGAGTGAGACCATCATCGCTGTCCAAATTTGGTCGTCACCAAGCGAGGGCGAGCCATACGCCCACGTGCCAAGCGCTTCATGCAGTTGAAGCGCAATCGCTTCAAAATCGTCCCATGTCCAGTCGGGGGCAGGGAGTTCAACGCCTGCTGCTTCAAAGGCATCCAAGTCAAGGATGATCGATTGCGTGTTTGTGCCAAGACTCAGCCCGTAAAGCTGATCATCGACACGCCCGCCAGCGAGATAAACATCGTCCACGTCCGAAATATTGATTGCGCCGCTTTCAATGAACGGATCAAGCGGCTGCAACAGCCCGTTACGTGCCCATTCGGAAAGGTAAGCGTAGTCCTGCTGCATAACACATGCTAACTGACCACCCGCTGCCTGCGTGTTCATCAACGTCCAGTAGTCGCCAAAGTTGGCGAATTCATAGACAATATCCACGTCGGGGTGTGCGGCTTCGTACATCTCGACCACGGCAATTGTGCGGTCATGGCGGTTTTGCGAACCCCACCACACGAGTCGCATTTCTGCTGCTTGCGCGAACACCGTGCTGCCTGTGACCAATACGAGAAGCACCACCACCAGTATCAATGAAATAATTCGACGACTGTTTAGCATTGTTCAAATGTCCTTTCAAAATCAATCACATGTCACATCTACTTGACCGGTCAAGTTAGATGCTATACGATTACCAGAAGATTGAGCCATTTGTCAAGTAGGATAGTCAAAATCACATGAAAAGCTTGCCTAAAATTGAAACTAGACTATGATGTTTGCAGGAATTGTTTTACCTTGAACGGTCAAGTTAATTGAAGATTTCCTATGACATCCAATACCAAGAAACCGCCAACTATACGTGATATTGCCAAACTCGCCGGGGTGTCTTATCAAACAGTGTCATTGGTCATCAATGAAAAACCCGGCGTGTCGGAACGCACGCGAAAAAAAATACTGCGGTTGATGGAGGAACTCGATTTTCGCCCCAATCGTGCCGCACAGATGCTCACGACTAATCGCTCAAAAACCCTTGAGCTGATTGTGGTCGATGTGAACTATGGTGGCAGACTGGCGGATTCCACCAAAAATATGGCGCATACCGCTAAAGAAGCTGGTTACAGCTTCTTAGTCAGCGAATCCACCGCGCACGGATTGCAGGAAGCGATGGAGAGCGCCGCCGCACGTTTGGTCGATGGCGTTATCCTCTACGCGCCGCGTTTGTGGATTGATGATGATGCGCTCATTCAAATTTTTCAGGGTATACCCGTAGTACGCCGTGACTTCATTCCCGGATCCCGGCTTGCGTGGGTAGGTTTTGACCAAGTGTATGCCACACGCCTTGCTGTTGAACACTTGCTCAACTTAGGGCATCGGCAGATTGCCGCCATTCCTCCCACATCTGAACTCCACAACGGCTATTGGCGGCACAGCACGATTCGCATGGTGCTGCAAGAACATGGTTTAAATCTTGTGGCATCCGCAGAAGGCGATTACTCGATGGGAAGTGGTTACGAAGCCGCTAAACAAATCCTCGCCATTGGTAAACCGTTCACAGGGTTGATAGTTGGTACAGACAGCATGGCGCTGGGGGCGCTGCGGGCGCTGCGCGAAGCCGGTTTACGCATCCCTGATGACGTGTCTCTTGTCAGCTTTGATAATTCGGAACTCGCGCAGTATACCGAACCCCCACTTACAACAATTGATTTCAAATTTAGCAAACAAGACG
This sequence comes from Anaerolineae bacterium, assembly GCA_034434595.1. Classification (GTDB taxonomy): domain Bacteria; phylum Chloroflexota; class Anaerolineae; order Aggregatilineales; family Phototrophicaceae; genus Flexifilum. Next base: position 498,699 of record DAOTZD010000022.1, on the reverse strand, counting down.
AATTGGTGACCCAATACCTGTTGGAATTGATTGACAACCCAACTACTGAATTACATCACCGGATATTGATGGCTGACTTATTGATACGCGAAAGCACGCGTCCAATCTGAATAAACGGAACAAGGATTCACAAGAATGACTTACCTTATTGAAAACATGCTACAACCACGCCGAAAAATTACCGGTATGTCGGCGATACTTCTGCCGTTTACCGATGATGGCGCGATTGACCTTGACGGATTTCGGGCGCATGTGCGGCGCACGGCTGATGCTGGGCTAACCCCGGCAGTTAATATGGATACTGGGTATGTTAATTTGCTTGATGATGCTGCCCGCCGTGAAGTTTTAACGCACACCGCAGACGTTCTTCAAGGTAAACCTTTCATAGCGGGCGCATTCATCGGAGATCAACCCGGCGATAGTTGGAATTTAGATGCTTATCGGAGGCAAATTGATCAAATATGTGAATTTGGGGGAATGCCCGTCATTTTTCAATCCTATGGATTGACCTCGCAGCCCAATCCACAGATCATCGAATCGTATGCCGCAATCGGTCAGCACTGCCCACAGTTTATCGGATTTGAACTTGGGAAGATGTTTGCCCCATTTGGCAAAATCTACGATCTCGATGTGTATACAGGCCTGCTTAGTGTTCCCCAATGTATAGGCGCAAAACATTCTTCATTGAGCCGTCGTTTGGAGTGGGAGCGGCTGCGCCTGCGTAATGAACTCCGCCCAGATTTCAAGGTGTTCACAGGTAACGATCTCGCCATCGATATGGTAATGTACGGTAGCGACTACCTTCTTGGACTTAGCACGTTTGCGCCCGAAGCATTTGCCCGCCGCGATGCGATGTGGGAATCGGGCGATTCCAATTTCTACGAACTCAACGATTTACTGCAATATCTGGGCTTCTTCGTTTTTCGGCAGCCTGTTCCTGCTTATAAACACAGCGCCGCCCAGTTCCTCAAAATGCGGGGTTGGATCCAAACGAATCGTACTCATCCGAAATCGCCTGCCCGCCCAGACAGTGATCAGGCGATCTTGCGGGATATTCTAGAACGGTTGGAAAGCCTACATCTTATGCCGGAGGTGGCATCATGAGTTATGTCCGTGTAGCACGCCTGAAAATGGCAGATCAATTTCGTGACCATTTGCAGAAAATCGGCGCGGATTTAGGCTTTGACGAAACCGTTGAACACGGCAGTGACTCTCCATTAGCGCAGACATACGAACTAGATGATCTCACTATCGGCAATCGCTTCACTGTCCTTCCCATGGAAGGGTGGGATGCTGAACCGAATGGTTTTCCGAATGAGTTGGTGCAGCGGCGTTGGGAGCGCTTCGGTAAGAGCGGCGCAAAGCTCATTTTTGGCGGTGAAGCAACTGCAATCACCCATGCAGCGCGCGCTAATCCCAATCAACTTATGCTCACACCAGATACCGCAGAATCCATCGCGGCGCTGCGTCAAAAACTTGTTGAGGCACATGAACGTCATTATGGTCGCATAGACGATCTGGTCGTCGGATTGCAATTAACCCATTCCGGACGTTTCAGCCGCCCGGACGATAAACGACTTCAGCCGAAGATTCTCTATCATCACCCGCTTCTGGATCGCAAGTTCGGCATTAGTAAAGACTATCCCGTGCTGAGTGATGATGAGATTGACGAATTGATTGAAACCTTCATCAACGCGGCTGTGTTGGCGCACCAAGCAGGCTTTGCGTTTGTCGATGTGAAACATTGTCACGGTTATCTTGGACACGAATTTTTGAGCGCTGTCGAACGTCCGGGAAAGTACGGGGGAAGTTTTGAAAATCGCACCCGCTTCTTGCGCGATATTGTCAGTGGAATTCGCCAGCGTGCGCCCGGTCTAAAAATTGGTGTGCGTCTCAGTGCTTTTGATTGGCTGCCCTTCCGTCCCGGCTCAGATGGAAAGGGGGAACCTGAACAATGGGATGGACGCTATCCCTTTGCTTTTGGCGGCGATGGCACAGGGACAGGCATGGATCTCGGCGAAGCGCATCGCTTCTTAGATTTGCTGGAGTCACTGGGAATCCGCTTAGTTTGCATCACGGCAGGTAGTCCTTACTATAATCCGCATATTCAGCGCCCGGCTTTGTTCCCTCCGTCTGATGGTTATGAACCCCCTGAAGACCCTTTGAATGGAGTTGCTCGTCAAATAAATGCAACAGCCGAGCTAAAACGCGCGCACCCCGGTCTCTACATTATCGGTTCGGGATATTCCTATCTTCAGGATTGGCTGCCGAATGTCGCGCAGTATGTCGTGCGTACTGGCATGGCAGATTCGGTCGGGATTGGGCGCATGATGCTTAGTTATCCTGAACTGGTCAATGACATTCTGACGGGACAGCCGATCCAGCGCAAAATGATCTGCCGCACCTTTAGCGATTGCACCACAGCGCCGCGCAACGGCTTGATCTCCGGTTGTTATCCTTTAGACCCCTTCTATAAAGAGCGACCAGAAGCGGCAGAGCTGGAAGCGCGCAAACAAAAAGCAAAAGTGCAGTCCGTTTGATGCGGAGTAGGGAAGAACTATGGTGGCACATCGATTAGCAATCATCGGTACAGGGAAATCAGTTGGCAATCACCTTAACGCTATTCGAGCGATGGGTGAACGTGTGAAACTAGTCGCCGCCGTCGATCTCAACCCTGAAAGCGTGCGCGCAGTCAGCGAAGCCAACGATATTCCACACTGGTATACCGACGCTGCTGCCATGCTCAAAGCGGAAAAGCCGACTCTTGTCCATATTGTTACGCCCCCCGCAGCACACAAATCTCTCAGTATCATGGCACTTGAAGCTGGAGCGTGGGTGTTTTGTGAGAAACCTCTCTGTGCTTCGCTTGCCGAATTTGACGAAATCACCCGTGCCGAAGAACGTACAGGACGGTATGTGAGTACTGTCTTTCAATGGCGGTTTGGTTCGGCAGGTAAACACCTAAAGCATTTGATTGAGAAGGGCGTTTTAGGTAAACCGCTAGTCGGTGTTTGCCACACGCTCTGGTACCGTCCGCAGGAATACTACAATGTGCCGTGGCGTGGCAAATGGAACACCGAAATGGGTGGACCAACGATGACTTTGGGTATCCATCTTAGTGATTTCTTCCTCTGGCTTATGGGCGATTGGTGCGAACTCATGGCTATGACAGGCACATTGGATCGCGAGATTGAAGTTGAAGACGTATCGACGGCATTGGTTCGTTTCGCTAGCGGCGCTGTCGGTACGATAGTTAACAGCGCCTTGTCACCGCGACAGGAAACGCATTTGCGTTTGGATTTCAAGAAGGCAACCGTAGAATTGAAGGCGCTCTATCGCTACAACAACCGAAACTGGGAGTTCTCTTTACCCGAAGGAGTCGATGATCCCGCGCTTATCGCCGCGTGGCATGAGTTGTCACTTGATGTAACCAGTAACCATGAAGCACAACTTAACGAACTGCTTGACTGCATGGAACGCGGTGAACGTCCCCCTGTTAGTGGTGATGATGCCCGCCGCATTCTTGAATGGAGCGCCAGCCTCTACAAATCGGCATTCACGGGTAAACAGGTTATTCGTGGAGAAATCACGCCGGATGATCCTTTCTATTACGCGATGAACGGATCATTCAAACTCGCTGAAAAAAGAGCCACCCCATGAGCAAACCATTTATTGCATTTGCGGCGGTTGGTGCAGCCCACCCACATGTACATGGACAGGTAAACGCTCTGCTTGACGCGGGCGCGCATTTCAAGTGGTTCTATGATGCTGATCCCGCTGTATGCGCGACAATGGCATCCCAATACAATGTCCCCATCGCTCGCCAACTCGATGAAATTTTCGCTGACAATGATGTTCGCCTTGTTGTTGGCACACCGATCCCTGATGAACGATCCGCGCTTGGCATAACCGTCATGCAGCACGGGCGCGATTATCTGTGTGCCAAGCCCGGCTTCACCACCCTTGAACAATTAACGCATGTTCGCCGCGTGCAGCAAGAAACCAAACGTATCTACAGCGTCTATTTTGGGGAACGCTTCGGCAATCCCGCTACTGTTCACGCTGGGGAGCTTGTGCGGTCTGGGCGCATTGGCAAAGTTATCCAAGTTGTTGGCTTTGGTCCGCATCGCCTGTTAGGACACATTCCCCGCCCACCATGGGCGTTTGAGCGCACTCGCACTGGCGGTATCATCAATGATCTTGCGTGCCATCAAATCGATCAATTCCTGTGGTTTACCGGCAGCGCCGAAGCCGAAATCGTCAGCGCGCAAATCGGTACCGCGAAGTTCCATCAGTTCCCAGACTTTGAAGATTTCGGGGATGTTCATCTCCGCAGCCCACAAGCGACGGGTTATCTGCGTGTGGATTGGCTCACTCCTGCTGGATTACCGACATGGGGTGATGTGCGTTTGTTCTTAACAGGTACAGATGGGACAATCGAAGTCCGCAAAACCATCGACCCAGCAGGGAAACCCGGCACAAATCACGTCATCGTTGTCGATGGCACAGGTGTTGAGCATATTACCTGTGAAGGTGGAGATCTTCCGTTTGCGCGTCAACTTCTCACTGACATTGAACACCGCACCGAAACGGCTATGTCACAGTCACATTGTTTTCTTACCTGCGATCTCGCCCTTCAAGCACAGGCAAAAGCGACAACCCTTCCCTTTGCGCCCGCTCCCCTTGTTACAGCAAGCACCTTCGAATGATCTCGACTGCCCGTTTTATGTTTGCGTTATTATCAGAATCGGGTCTGGACAATCAAGCCATCCAACCCGATCAGAGCAAATTAGCGGCGTACTTTCGTGAATAGGGAAAACGATGTCATTTGAAACTGTTTTTACGATGGATACATCAAGCATCAAGGTTGGGCGTGGCGCATCCCGCGAAGTCGGTGCCGATTTGAAAGCACTTGGAGCAAAGCGTGTCATGGTCGTCACTGACGCAAATGTAGCGCAAACTCCAACTATCGGCATCATAATGGATGCCTTACGATCCGCCGGAATTGATGCCGTGCTGTTCGATCAAGTGCGAGTTGAACCAACCGATCACTCTTTTAAGGCAGCCAGCGCTTTTGCCGCTGAAGGGCAGTTCGATGCTTTTTTGGCTGTCGGTGGTGGTTCAGTTATTGACACGGCTAAAGCCGCCAATCTGTATTCGACATATCCAGCGGATTTTCTCGATTATGTCAATCCGCCCATCGGCAAAGGCAGACCTGTTCCGGGGCGCTTAAAACCATTGATCGCTGTGCCGACCACAGCGGGAACAGGCAGTGAAACAACGGGAGTCGCCATTTTCGATCTGGTCGAGATGCACGTCAAAACAGGGATTTCCCACCGTGCGCTGCGCCCTGTCATGGGAATCATTGATGCTGACACTACAAGAACTATGCCCCCGCTCGTCGCTGCGTGTTCAGGGTTGGATATTCTTTGCCATGCTGTCGAATCGTTAACTGCGCTTCCTTACCATCAGCGACCCGCGCCCGAATCCCCGCAGATGCGACCTGCCTATCAAGGGGCAAATCCCATCAGTGACATATGGACAGCCCGTGCTGTTGAGCTTGTCTCGCGTTATCTAGTACGTGCTATGCATGACCCAGATGACACCGAAGCGCGTGAACAAATGCTGCTCGCATCGTCGTATGCTGGGATCGGTTTTGGTAATTCAGGGGTGCATTTGCCTCACGGCATGTCCTATCCCGTCGCGGGAATGGTGCGCGATTATCGACCAGAGGATTACGTCGTTGATCACCCAATGATTCCACACGGCATGTCTGTGATTTTGAATGCCCCAGCAGTTTTCCGGTTTACAGCACAGGCAAACCCGGAACGGCATCTATATGCGGCAAAACTCATGGGCTGTGACGTGTCTGGCGCGTCCAATGCTGATGCAGGAGAACTGCTCGCTGGAGCGTTCATCCAAATCATGCGTGCGACACGTATGCCTAATGGCTTAAGTGCGGTTGGATACACTGAAGCGGACATTGAACGTCTGGCGGAAGGCACGCTCCCACAACATCGGGTGACCAAGCTATCGCCTCGACCAGCCTCAAAAGAAGATTTGATGGTCATGTTTAGAGATGCGATGCGTTACTGGTAATGCTGCGCGCTGTCATGCGCCATCATGATAGCGCGCTCACATTAGCTGCTTAAAGAGGGTTTGCGTACCATCATTCCAACCATAGTGGAGACAATCGAAAAAATGACCACCAACCACAGCACGGGTTGGTAATTTCCAAACTGATCGTATATCTGGCTTGCGATCTGCGGCGCGGCGGTACTGGTGAGCGTCAGGAAAGTGATCATGATGCTCGAAATACGCCCATAGTGCTGCACACCATAAAGTTCTGCGATGAGTGATGGACGCACAAGCGTACCTGCGCCTTGTGCCGCACCAAAGATAGCAATGAACAATATAAGGATAATTAGGCTTTGGCTGACCAACAGCAGCAGCGATGCGACGATATGCAGCCCCAAAATGCCAATCAACATCGAGTGTGTCGAAAAGCGCGAGTCAAGCGGTGCGAACACCACACGCCCTAAAACTTGCATAAGTCCAATTGCCCCCGTAGCAGCCGCCGCTGTGCTTGGGTCAATCCCTGAACTGAGCAAGAAAGGAATGAAATGGAAGCGAATTGCGGTTGCGGCAAGATACATTAACCCAAAGCTCAAGGTAAGCATCCAGAACGTGCGCCCCATAACAGCGTGTCGAAATGAAATGGATGGCGGCACACTGATAGGCGTGTCTTCTCGGATGGCATCACCATCGGGGAGCAGCCCCATATCAGATGGACGACGGCGCAGTATCAGCGCGTGCAGCGGGATCGTCACGCAGCCAAGAAAGATACCGAGCAGCAGCACGGCTGTCCGCCACCCGAACTGCTGAAGCAGCCCATTGGCAAGTGGAAGAAATATTGTACTTGCCAGCCCCGCCGCGAAGGTTACAATCGCGAACGCGACACTTCGGCGGCGATGAAACCACTGTGCGATTACGGTGAACGCAGGATCGTACAGCACCGCTGAGGCACACACGCCTAAACCGATCCAGATCAAATAGAACATTGGCAGTGATGACACCATCGACCACGCAATCACCAATAGACTCGCGCCAATTGAACCAAGCGTCATTAACAAGCGTGCGCCATGCTTGTCAATCCATGCGCCAATTGGGAATGCCATCAGCCCCGTGACCAACCACATGAGCGAAAATCCGCCTGTCAGTTCGGAGCGTGTCCAGCCGAGATCGGCTTCCATGGGTATAAGAAAGACGGAAAACGAATAGTAGATAATTCCCCAAGAGATCGTTTCCGTTACAGCAAGAGTGATAGCGAGGTACCAACCGTAATAGGGCTTTGTGCGAACTGACGACATAACTATTCCGTTGTGTGTGCGGCGGTGGCGAAAGTGATAGGCTGTGATCACCGCCGATCACAGCCCCCAACCTTCTATAGGTGATTGTTTGATGCAGTGTTACCTGCGGCTTTGCTTATACTACCTATCGTGGCAGCACTGACTGTTTGTGTCTAGTGCCACTGGAAATGTTTGTCCTTGAATAGACTGCGATTGGATTGCTTGATCATTGATGCTGTTGACCGGAATATTATCGAGCGCCAGAATTCCGGGTTGTGCGTTCCCCGTTGTGCAGCATGATCCACTTTCGCCGACACCAGAACTGCATACGCCTGTTTCCGGTAAACACAACTGTACATCGCGCGCTGATTCCCAATCGCCCGTCAGCGCCGCCACAACGGAACGCACCTGTTCATATCCCGTTGCTAGTAAGAAGGTTGGCGCGCGCCCATAACTTTTCATCCCAACGATATAGAAGTCTTTTTCCGGTTGGCGAAGTTCGGCTTCACCATGCGGTGGTACTGTCCCGCAGGAATGAACATTCGGATCGATCATCGGCGCAAGCTGGCGTGTGCTTTCCAACGATGGATCAAGATCAAGGCGAAGTTCGCGCAGCATTTCAAACTGTGGACGCGCACCTGTCGCTACAATGATCTCATCCACTTCAACATTCCGTGCCCCTGTATCGGTGTCGCCAATCACGCTGAGTCCGGCGCTTGTTTCCATCAGTTCTCGAATACGGAAAGGCGATACAATCTTCACCACGCCCGATTCAACCGCCTTCTTCATACGTGTGCCAAGTTGTCCGCGCGCGGGTAGGGCATCATCTGTGCCGCCGCCGTATACTCGCCGTAGATTATCTCCACGCATTGCCCATAGAACTTGCGTCTGAGGATGTGCTGCCACCAGTTCCGTAAGAGCGAGCAATGCATTTAAAGCGGAATGTCCACTGCCGACAACCATCACGCGTTTATTGGCGTAGCGTTCGTATTCACTTCCAAGTACGTCGGGGATGCCATAAGCGATTCTATTGGCGTAGCGCTTTTCACCAACAGCGGGGAGTCCATTCGCGCCCATCGGGTTTGGGTGCTGCCACGTTCCCGACGCATCGATCACCCCACGCGCTTCAAAGAATGACTCTCGCCCATCCGCATAGGTGATATGCAGCACGAACGGCGCATTTTCACGCCCTGCATCCTTCATTTTGTCCACATGACGACGGCTCACCGCAGTCACACGGGCATTCAAATGTAAGTGACGACTGATTTCGGGCAGTGCCGCGAACGGCTGTAAATAGAGATCAACCATGTCTCCACCCGTTGGCAGTTGATCTTTAGGCGGCATTTGCCATCCGTGCGATTCTAATAGGCGTACCGTCGCCTTATCAACCGTGAACTCCCATGGAGAAAACATCCGCACATGTGACCAATCACGCATATTTGCGCCAACACTTGCGCCCGCTTCAAAGATCACCGGTGTTTCCCCGCGTTCAATCAAATGCGCGGCGGCAGCTAAGCCAACTGGACCCGCGCCGATGACCGCTATAGGAAGTGAGTGTGAAGCCATTTATCGAATCCCCTTTTATCGCAATTTTGCGATGGATAAACCGTTCAAAATACCGCGCATTTCTATACGCGCGGCAAAGACACCTTTATCGTATTTTTGCGATGATTATTCGCAAAAAAGAGGCGGTTTTTCAACGCCTAGTCACAACAGCTACAGAGATGCAAGCTGCGACTTAAACCACGCTAGTGTTTCTTCGCACAGACAGTAGCAAGTCGCGGGACCTTCTAGCGTGCCGCAGATCAAACCAGCGTCGCGCAGTACTTTTAAGTGCTGCGATACTGTCGCTTGTGCCAATGGAAGCACCTCAACAATGTCTCCAGTGATACATTGGGGATTTTCACTCAAATATCGGACGATCTGCATTCGAGCGGGATGTCCCAACGCCTTCATCATTTGCGTGAGGCGCAGTTCGTCACTGGTGAGATCATAATTCTTAACACTGTGCGTCGTTTCCATAATCGTGTTTTTACGATAAAGTGGAGACTTGTCAAGTCCTCAATTTTCAAAAGGCATAGCGCATGTCACAAATCAGCATTTTTGGCGATATTCATGGTAATTTGCCCGCGCTTGAAGCCGTATTCACAGACATTGACACACGTGGTTTAACTGATCTCTACTGCTTGGGCGATTTGGTGGGCTATGGCACATTTCCCAATGAAGTCATTAGCTTGATTCGGCAGCGCAACATTCCGACGCTCATGGGTAACTACGATCAAGGTGTGGGCAATAACAGCGACGACTGTGGATGTGCCTACAAAACCGATATTGATCGTAAGCGCGGCGAACTTTCGATTGCATGGTCTAACGCGCACACCAATGATGACAACAAAGCATTCTTGCGTGCTTTACCTGCACATATCCGACTGCAAATGGACGAGCTAAATGTGCTTCTCGTGCATGGCAGTCCACGCAAAGTCAATGAATATCTATTTGAGGATCGCCCCGACGAATACTTTGAGCGCATCATGGATGTGGCGCAAGCGGATGTGCTGGTATGTGGTCATACACATTTACCATATCACAAAGTGTTGCCCACCGGACGACACGTCATCAATGCGGGCAGTGTTGGTAAGCCGAAGGATCGTGATCCACGCGCGGGATATATCACACTCACCATCGGCGGACGTGAAGTCAGTGTTGAGTTCGTTCGCGTGCACTATGACATTGAACGTGCCGCGCAAGCGATTGAGGCAACACCAGAGCAGGGAGGAATGCCTCATCCCTATGCCCAAATGCTGCGAGAAGGTACGGGGTAGCGCCCATTATGCGAGCTTCGCACACCGCCTTTTTGAGGATAGCGTGTCCGCAGGCATTTAGACTTCATTCAAGAGGATGAGTACAAATCATCCTGCGGGTTGATTACGGTACGCCGCTGATAACTGATAATGAGAATAAACTCCGCTTGCGAAAATAGGCGGAGAACATGCTGCGTCAGCCCGTTCTTGCAGGGGAATAGGGCAACCATGACAAGGCATGTGTCATCACAGACCCAATCCCGAAAGGACGGGTGGAATGAAAAAAATCAGTTATTTAGTTGCCCTTGCCGGAGTCCTGTTCGTTGTAGCAGGGCTGATGCTGCTGGATCAACCCAGCGTTGCTCTGGCGCAAGAAGGCGAAGAACCCCCCTTCTTGCTAGAGTATTATGAGGCGTGGGTCTCTTCTCCCCATGCAGATGCCACGTCTGAAGCCTTCATTCATTGGAATGAAGAGGCGGATCAGGTCGTGCCCGAAAGCTGCGCGCGCTGTCACTCGACACCGGGCTATCGCGATTATGTCGGCGCGGATGGCACGGAATTTGGTGTTGTTGATGCTCCTGCCCCGCTAGGTACCACGGTAACATGCGATGCTTGCCATGCGCCGACCTCTTCGGAACTTACTACGGTAGTCTTCCCGTCGGGCGCAGAACTCACCGAAACAGGCGATTCCGCGCGCTGCATGATTTGTCATCAAGGACGTGCTTCAACTGACAGTGTAAACGCTCGCTTGACCGAACTCAATCTTATTGAAACCCCCGATACGCCAAACGCAGAACTTCGCTTCATCAACATCCATTACTATGCAGCAGCTGCAACTTTGTATGGCGGCGCGGCGCGTGGTGGGTATCAATACGACGGTGCGATCTATATGGGACGTAACACGCATGTTGAAGGCTATGATACATGCGCCGACTGCCACGACCCGCATACGCTTGAAGTGAAGGTTGATCAATGCTCAACATGCCATGAAGTTGAAAGCCTTGAAGAACTGCGTGACATTCGTATGCAGGGTTCTGGCGTAGACTTCGACGGTGATGGCGACGACGATGAAGGTATCGCTGGCGAAATTGAAGGTATGCAGGAAATTCTATACGCAGCTATCCAAGCTTATGCAGCCGAAGTCGTTGGCACGCCAATAGCCTATGACTCGCACACGTACCCATACTTCTTCATCGACACGAATGGGGACGGGGAACTGAGCGAAGACGAAGCGGCTAACGAAAACGCTTATAACGCCTTTACCGCCAATTTGGAGCGCGCCGTCTATAACTATCAAGTGTCATTCAAAGACCCCGGCGCGTATGCCCACAACCCGCAGTATGTCATTGAACTACTGTACGACAGCATCGCCTCGTTGAGTGACGCGATGCAAGAACCAGTGGAAGAACTCGAATTCATCGTCCGCGATGCGCCGATGCACTTCAACCCGACAGTTGAAGCCTTCCGGCATTGGGACGAAGACGGTGAAGTCCCCGGTTCGTGTGCGCGCTGTCACTCTGCCGGTGGTTTGCCTGTGTTCATCGCCAACGGCGTGAACATTGCTGAACCTGTATCGCAAGGTTTGGAATGCTCGACATGCCATGACAGTCTATCTGATTTTACATTGTATCCGGTTGCGGATGTGGCATTCCCTAGCGGCGTGCGGCTTGGTTTTGGCGAAGAAGACGAAAGTAATCTGTGTCTCGCCTGCCATCAGGGACGTGAGTCGACGGTCAGCGTGAACCGCGCTATTGGCAGCCTTGGTGATGATGAAATATCCGAACGCCTGACGTTCCGCAATGTTCATTACTTTGCAGCGGGTGCTTCGCTGTTTGGGGGTGAGGCTCAAGGGGCGTATCAGTATGCAGACCGTGAATACACTGGACGCAACCTGCACGCTGAAGACGCACCGAACACCTGCGCTGACTGTCATCGCCCGCATGATGGTACGATTCGCGTAGGTGAGTGCGAAGACTGTCACGACGAAGTAGAAGACCCTGAAGACGTGCTGCTCATCCGTGTGCTTGAAGACGTTGAGCTGATTGACTACGACGGCGACGGTAACAGCGAAGAACCGATTAATGACGAAATCAGCGATATGGAAGCGATGCTGTACGCGGCGATTCAAGCATATGCTGCTGACACCGTTGGTGCACCGATTGCGTATGACGCGCACAGTCATCCCTACTGGTTCAACGACACCAACGCGAATGGTGCAGCAGACCCCGAAGAAGTCAACAGCGACAACCGCTATGCGACGTGGACACCGACCCTGCTGCGCGCCGCTTACAACTACCAGTATTCGCAGAAAGACCCCGGTGACTTCGTTCACAACCCGGATTACGTTATGCAGGTACTCTACGACAGCTTGGAAGCGATTGGCGCTGATGTCTCAGGACTGACCCGCCCACCCGTCACTGTCAACGAGTGACCCGAACCGATTAGTACCCGCCGCGCTCCCTGCAAAAGGGGAGTGCGGTTTTCAAAAAAGGCTGGTTGGGACAACCTGCACCCCGCCAGCTTTTTTGATCCCCCCGGCGGATATGGCAAAAGTCGTGAATGATCCGCGCACATATGAATGGTGAGCGGTGACTGATCCATGCCAAACGCCATTTGAGGTCGATTCCAAAGGCAGCGTTGAGGGGAACTGGTGGCTGCCGATGGAAGAACTATCCATGGATTAGAAGACATATTGAGGCGGACGCGCTGGATGCGCTTCTGCGCGTCCCTACACATGGGTTTTTGTGAGGCAAATTAGATTGCTTGGCTTATTCACGACTGATCTGACCCCGACGTGACATATGATCGTTTGCCGTAGGCGGCGGATTTAGGCTTTCACGGTGTAGGGGGCATATCAATGTGCCTGCCAGCACAATTTCAGACGAAGTCGCGGCGAACGTCAAGCAGGTGTATCACAATCAAGGGATGCCGTGCTTGCAGTTGTGGGGACCGTATCCGTGCATCTGCCTGTCAACGTGATTCCGCTGGCAAAGCGCAACCTCACATAGAAAATTAAAGAACCGGGTTTGCCGTTGGGTTAGGCGCGATTCATCTCTTGAATGATTCTCAATCCCTCAAGCGTTAATTCTGGCGCGATGAGGTCAATTACGTCGGTGTATTCGTTGAACAGCGGCGCAAGCCCACCTGTTGCAATCACTTTTACGTCGGGTTCCCCCATATCCGCAATGATGCGCCGCACCAAGCCTTCGACCAGCCCGACATAGCCCCAAAAGATGCCCGATTGCATCGCGTGGATGGTATTCGATCCAATAGGGGACGGCGGCGGCACAAGATTGACTTTGTGAAGCTGCGCCGCGCGGCTGACGAGCGCATCGTGCGCCACACCAATCCCCGGCGAGATCGCGCCGCCTTTGTACGCGCCATCACGGGATACCACATCAAAAGTCGTCGCCGTGCCAAAATCGACCACCAGCGCTGGACCACCATACAGCGCGACCACCGCCGCCGCATTGATGATGCGATCCGCCCCCGCCTGTTCCGGCTGATCGATTTCGATTCGCACCCCCGTCTTGGTCTTGTTCGTCACCACCAGCGGATCAATTTCCATGTAGCGCTGCGAGAGTTCAACGAACGTATTGGTCAGCGCGGGAACGACACTTCCGATAGCGACTTCACCAATTGAGTCGAAGGCTAAATTGGCGGTGGCGAGGAAATTACGCACCAACACGGCGTATTCGTCCGCCATTTTGTCGCTCACCGTGCGCGCCCGCCACGATACCCGCCAAGTCGATCCATCCCACAAACCAAGATGTATATTCGTGTTGCCAATGTCGATACACAATAAATTTTTATTCGGCTGCATCGCAGGCATAGAAGTCCATTCGTGAGCATTTTAACCAATCAAAACATACATAACTTGTACAGTCGTTGCAATATGACCGCACTTCGCTCTATGATCAAAATAGCACAAAGAGAGGGGCAAGCGTGGATTATCAAGTCCGTCAAGCCTTATTAGATGACACGGCGGCGATCAGTGAGCTGTTCAAGTCGCGCATCGGCGTATGGCAGCGCATGGATGAGCGCGGACACGCGCAGGATGTGGCTTATCAACGGTTGAGCCTATACGAACGATGGCAGCATGGAGTCCATTATCGTGGGGCGTGGATGAGTTTAGAAACAGGGGCGCTGCATCTTAATCACCTGTTGGGTGGGGCGGGGATGCCGCTGACTGTTGTACAGGGCGATCAAGGGGTGGTGGGCTATGCGGAAGTCTATCACGGCGTGGAAGCGCCGCCGCTAAATGGCGTGCTGCATATCGCGCAGCTTATCACCGATCCGGCTGCGGTGGGCGCGGATGATGCGCTGATCGATTATCTGATCAACTTTGGCAAAACGCACGATGTTCAACAGGTGACACTCACCCGCGCCAGCGATGAACTCTTGGATGCAGCAGTCACGCGGCGGTTTTCGCTCAATGCGATTACGTGTGTGCGGCGGTACGCCGTGCCAACGCGGGCGGGTCAGGTCTTTTACCGCGCGGTTGATCACAGCGATGAATCGCCCGCGCAAATTCACGGGTGGGCGATGCCGATTGGCAGACTCACAAGTGCCCATCACTTGTGGGCGATGCATATGACGCGCTTATGGGAAACTATCCCTGAAATGCGCGCCCGCAAAACCCACCGTCTGAAATTTTCCGCAGCAGGACAGGACGCATTTCTCTACTGCCGCCAGAACTTGTATGATCTGCGTACAGCGGATGTCGCGTGCTGGACACCGAAAGGACTCAGTGTGCAGTTGGTCGCGGCGATCAAGGATTGGGGACAGCGCGAAGGCTACCGTGCCCTACACATGAACATCAGCGATGAAAACGTCACGCTGTTCGGGGGCGACATTGAGCCGGAAGGCTACACACAGGAAATCTGCGCGCTGGAGATGAAGTAGAGCCAGAGGAGGCTCACTGTTATGCCGATTTACGAGCCGGAACGTGTCGAGTACACCATTGCCAATGGCAACATGAGCGTTGTCAATGACGATGGCAGCAAACTGTTGGGCTATTGGGCACATCCTGACATTGGCGGCAAATTTCCTGCCATCGCCTTGATTCATGATTGGTGGGGTGTGACCGATGTAGAGCGCCGCCTCGCGCACTTGTTCGCGCAGCTGGGCTATTATGTCATTGTGCCGGATTTGTTTGGCGGAATTGTGGCGACTAATCCGCAGGAAGCGATGGGGTTAGTCGAAAGTCTTGGCGCGAAAGGCTACACGATTGTCGATCACGCGCTCACCGCGCTCGAAAATCATGTCCGTTCCAACCGACAGGTCGCGGCAGTGGGCTTGGGGATGGGCGGCAGTCTCGCTTTTGAAGCCGCGCTCAAACGCACCGATCTTGAAGCGGCGGTTGCCTATTTTGGTTTTCCACAGCGATATTTGAAGCACTTCCATGAAGCGAAAGCGCCGATTCTTGCGATCTACGGGAGCGGCGAACCGTATATCGCGCAGTCTGTCATCGCGCAATTGCAGGGTGAACTGGCGAAGTCGCCGCTTCCGCATGAGGTTTTTACCGTCGAAAATGCTGCCCGCGATTTCTTTAGCCTAAACAACCGCCCCGACGCACCGGAAATTAGTAAGAAGGTATTAGGCAAAACGCTCCAATTTTTGGAGAAACATCTCGAACGTCCAACAGGTGTGACCAGCACCGGGAAATTCAAGCCTGTGCGTCCCACCCATAAATAGAAAGCACGTCATGATCTGTGAAGTGTGGCACATCGGGCGCATCGGCTGCCATGATGCGTGGGCGCTGCAAAATCGTTTGGCGGAGGCACGCTCTGATCCCGATGGGATGGATCGCCTGCTGTTGGTTGAGCATCCCCACACGTATACACTCGGCACAGCGGGGCACGAACACTATCTGCTGATGCCACCGCATGAGCGCGCACGTTTGGGGATCGAAGTCGTGCGCGTGGATCGCGGTGGAGATATTACGTATCACGGACCGGGACAAATTGTCGCGTATCCTATCTTGCAACTTCCCCAATTCGAGCGCGGCAGTGTTCGCACCGATGTGATTGGGTATGTACGCAAGCTGGAAGAAGTCGTGATTCGTGTGATTGACGATTATGGTATCAGTGGCAAGCGTATTGATGGATTGACGGGCGTGTGGGTGGATACGCCGCGCGGAGAAGAAAAGATTGCCGCGATAGGGGTGCGCGTGAATGTGCGCGGCGTGACAAAACACGGATTTGCGCTGAACGTGAACACCGATTTGAATTATTTCCGTGGAATTGTCCCATGTGGGATTGCGGACAAAGGGGTGACGAGCATCGCCGCATTGTTAGGTTATCAGGTAGAGATGATCGCCGCGCAAACGCGGGTGATGCGCCATTTCGGAGAAATATTTCAGCTTGAAATGAAGGTTGTCGAACCGCGGGTGTAGGGCGGAGTCTGAAACTTTCTCGTCCTGTCCCCTTCTCTTTTTGCAAAGAGGGCACGGCACGCCGTGCCCCTACATAACGCAAACACTAGAATCTAGCTATTCCGGCAAACTATCCGGTTTTGCGCCCTTCTTCTGCGGCGCGCCATTTGTCGATCCATCCGCCCCGCCAGCATCCTGCTTCTGCTGAATCTGGTTGTTGAGGATGATCCCCAACAGGGCTTCGACCATGCCGCCGCTTCCGTTCTGTCCGCCGTTGACCATAATATCAGGGATGATCCGTACTTCGCCTTCAGCGATCAACTGCATCAACTGAACCGCTGTGTATCCCTGCGACCCAATCGCGTCCGCGCCTGCTTTATACGCGGCGGCTTGCGCTTCACCGCGCGCGCGGATCGAGTCGGCTTCACCGCTGGCGCGCAAACGAATCGCTTCCGCGTCACCATTCGCTTGGCGGACAGCGGCTTGCGCTTGCAGTTCAGCAATCTGCACGCCCTGTTCGCTTTTGACCACCTGCTGCTGAATATCCGCGAGTTCGGTTTCGCGCACCAGTAGTTGACGCTGTTTCTGCGCGTCCTGCTGCACTTCATAGGTCTTGCGCTGTTCTTCCGCGATCTTGCGGTCTGTCAGCGTAACCATGAGTTCTTTGGGCGGTGTAATATCGCCTATCAGGGTGTCAATGGCTTCTACGTCATAGTTTCGCAGCGCCTTTTCGATATGGGCTTTGGCTTCGATTTGGCGTTCGCTGCGCGCTTCCAAGAAATCTAAAACTGTGTATTCTTGCGCGGCGTTGCGGAAGTAGTTGCCGACAATCGGCTCCAGCACATGATCAACCAAGTTCTGCATTGAACCGACACGGGAGATGACGCGCGGCGCTTCGAGCGCGCCGACGTGAATCACTTGCGCGACTTCGAGTACGAAGGCGAAACCATCGCGTGAGCGGACAGTAATGGTGGAGAGGCGCGCGTCATAGGCATGACCTTCGGTGCGGGTTGACCAGTTGAGCACGATATTGGTTGTAGGGACGAGTTCGACACGCATGACACGGGTATTGAGCGGATGTTTGCCGGGATACAGCGGTGTTACCCATACGCCTTTATGCCCGACATTGACGAGATCGCCGTGCTTAAAGTCGGTGCCGCTGACATCGAGATGCGCTTTGCCGATGAACGAAATTACCACGCCCACATGCCCGATGGGAATTTCTGTCATTGGCACTTGTTCGACATGGACGAACCATGGATTCAAGTTCCACAAGCCAGAGAGCATGACCTGTTCCTGTAAACCACGCTGCCCGCCCGCTTCAATGAAGGCTTGTGCGTTCTGGTAGTTGTCATGTCCGGGCAGGTAGAGCGCCGCGATTTCGCCATCGGTAATTGGCACACCGTCCAGCGTGGTAACGATTCCGACCATATCTGGGCGAATCTCGAACACACGCAAATCTCGCGGATCCATGCCGTTTTGTTGTGCGTTGCGTGTCGTGATCACATTGAATAGTGCCGTATTGATGCGATATGTACCTGCGGTCAAAATTCCTAACTGGCGACCTTTCTCACCACCACCTTGTAGGAATTTACGCGCGTCCTGATAGTTGTCGCATGGGACAACTTTACCAAGAATGCGACCCGCTGGTACGTGCTTGCCATCCGCCGCGACAACTAACCCGATTTCCCCTTGCGGGATCACCGTGAGGGGCACACGCTGGATGATGTACATCCATGACCAGTAGCCGAAATGCCAGCCCGGTGAGAGCGTATCCGCTTGATAACCGGGTTCTCCGTTGAGTGCGATCAGTTTGTCCGGCGGTAGTGAGGGCTTACCGGGCGCGAACCGCTTGACCACGATGCCAACTTGGCGTTCATTGATAATCACCAAACCGAGAATGATTGACGGAAAAACGAAGACGATCACCAGTAGCATCAGCAGGATGATCACAATAGGGATGAAGGACATGTCCATAGCGCGGCCTTCTGGTTACACCTGTTTCATGGCACACATACCATTGTGTATCATCATCCCAATTTGCGCTGGCTTGCCCCCTATAAGTGAGGGGGTCACATGGAATTTACGCAATTCAGAAATGCGCTTGCATTCTACACAGCGCGTGACAATTCGCCTTTTCGGACGGCGTGTGTATCGTCGCTGCGAGAAGAAAGGTCGTTTGTAGGCATGGGGAGCGGCGCGCCTGCCAAAGAAGAAGGAACCTTGACTAACAGGCGTGCCCTGCCCGTATTGACCATCAATTCAAGTTCAGTAGTGAGCGCACACCGTCAGCGACTTTCTGGCGTAGTACGCTGATTTCCTGCCCATCTTTCAATCGTTTCAGCTTGACCATGCCCGCCGCGATTTCGTCCTCACCAAGCAGGGCGACAATCGGGATATGCTTTTTATCGGCGTAGCTCATCTGCTTGCCGACGTTCTTATCCTGTAGATAGAGTTCGGTGCGAACGCCGGCTTCGCGCAGTTCAGCCGCCAGCTTGACGGCTTCGGCGCGGGTAGTGTCGCTGAACACGGTGACGAATGTTTCGACAACCGTACCGTCGATGTGCGCCGGATACAGGTTGAGAATGTCCATTAAGTCGATGATGCGTTCGATACCAAGCGATACGCCTGTCGTTGGCAAACTTTCGCCCCGGAACAACCCGACGAGATCATCATAGCGTCCGCCGCCGCTGACGCTGCCGAGATTCGGCTCAGTGATCGCCGTTTCAAAAATGGGTCCGGTGTAATAGCCCAAGCCGCGCACCATGGTGAAATCGAATTCGTAGTTTTCGGCAGGAACGTTTGCCGCTTCGATGAACGCCGTCATTTCACGCAGTTCGCGCAGACCTTCTTGCGCGGTGGGCAGCGATCCTATCACCTCATCGAGAAAATCCAGCTTGTCTTTACGCGGCACATCCGCAATCACTAACTTGAGGACTTTTTCGCTCACGTTAGCGGGAATGCCGCGCTTGGCGAGTTCTTCGCGCACGCCATCCGCGCCGATCTTGTCGAATTTGTCGATGCTGCGATAAAGTTCACCCAGCAGTTGACCCTCCAAGCCCGCGTATTGACCAATCGCCGTGAGCAGCTTGCGGTTGTTGATTTTCACCGCGAACTGCTTGAATCCCAACCGCCGCAGCGCCATCACCACCAAGCTGATCAATTCCGCGTCGGCTTGCATCCCACTTACGCCGACAATATCCGCATCACATTGATAAAACTCGCGGTAGCGCCCGCGCTGTGGACGTTCCGCGCGCCACACAGGCGACAGTTGATAGCGCCGAAACGGCAGCGTGATCTCGTTGGGATACATGCCGACCACGCGCGCCAGCGGCACGGTGAGATCATAGCGCAGTGCGAGTTCTTCTTTGCCGCCGGGATGCTGCGCTTGAAAGATCAGCTTTTCCGCATCTTCGCCGTATTTGCCCATAAGCGTTTCGTTCATTTCGAGCACGGGCGTTTGCAGCGGTTCAAAACCGAAAATGTGGAACACATCGCGCACGATGCCAAATACGTATTCACGCTTGAGCATTTCGGCGGGCAAGAAATCGCGCATCCCTTTGGGTAAGCGGGGTTCGATTGTGGGTTTGGGCATGGTGAAGTCCTTGTTGGTGAAGTTCTTGCGTTGAAATAAAAAAGCGCAGACCAACGTCCGCGCTTTTGTGAACCGAATAACGAAACCGCAAGCGAACGCCGATCACATAGGTGAAATCACCACATGCGAATGGGGGTGATGCGAATGGGCGTTCACGGGCGTACTGTACATCGCTGTTCGTTTTCAATCCTGAACCAATATTTCCACAGTATAGAGCATTCCGAAGAGACGTGCAACGGCTCGTCCGCTATGGTACACTCGGTCAAACGGTGGGGCGGGGCATCACCACCGCAGGTTGATTTATAAAAGTTTTTGGGGAAAGCTTATGCTGACAACCGTTGAAAAGATGCTTTTCATGATGCTGGCAGTGATCGCGCTTGGCGCAACCATCGCCGGATTTACCGATATGTACCGCATCATCAATCGCGGGCAGGGCAAGCTGCATTTAGACAAACTGCCAGCGCGCATGATCAACGCGCTGGCGGTGTATCTTACGCAGCGTACCACACTTAAAACCCGCCGCGTCACCAGCTTGATCCATTGGGGCGTGGTCATCGGGTTCACGTATTATTTCTTGGTCAATGTCGCGGATGGGCTTGAAGGTTTCTTCCCCGGTTACCACTTCTTAGAAAATGCGGGCATTCTTTCGGATGTGTATCGCCTATTGGGAGATGTATTGAGTGTCGTCGTTCTGGTGGGCGTGATCTATTTCATACTGCGCCGTTTTGTGCTGCCCAACAAGACCGAATTACAGTATCACGACAATGTGCTGCTGCACCCCAAAGTGAAGGCGGGTGCGGTCAACCGTGACTCGCTGATCGTGGCGATTTTCATTCTGCTCCATGTGGGATCACGTTTCTTAGGACAGTCGGTGATCGTTGCCGAGACAGGCTTGGACATTTTCCGTCCGTTTGCCAGCGCGCTTTCCCCCATCTGGGGCGGCTTAAGCCCGGACAGTTTACGCATCATGGAGCATCTTTTCTGGTGGCTGGCATTGGGTGGAATTCTCATCTTCACGCCCTATTTCCCGTACACCAAGCACGCGCATTTGTTCATGGCACCGCTGAACTACTTGACTCGTCCACAGCGCAGATCGTTGGGCGAAATGGAAAAGGTCGATTTTTCCGACGAGAGTAAAGAGCAGTTCGGTGCGAACAAGCTCGAAGACCTGACGAAAACCAACATCTTCGACAGTTTCGCCTGTATCATGTGCAACCGCTGTCAAGATGTGTGTCCAGCATACACGACGGGCAAGGAACTCTCGCCAAGCGCGTATGAGATCAACAAACGCTACTTGATCAAAGATCACATGTCCGCGCTTGCCGATGGCGCACCGTCGGAAAATCCGCTGATTGGCTTTGCGATCAGCGAATCGGCGGTGTGGGCGTGTACATCGTGCGGCGCGTGCGTCGATATTTGCCCTGTCGGCAACGAGCCAATGTTCGACATTCTTGATATTCGCCGTGATGCCGTGCTGACGCAAGGTGAATTTCCCGCGGAACTGCAAGGCGCGTTCAACGGCATGGAGCGCAATGGCAACCCTTGGAACAATGCGCGCGGGGATCGCTTCAAGTGGGCGAACGGTTTGGAAATCCCTGTGCCAACCGTTGATGAAAATCCTGATTTCGACGTGCTGTACTGGGTCGGATGCGCGCCGAGCTATGATCCGCGCGCACAGCTCACCGCGCGCGCACTCGTCAAAGTGCTGAATCGCGCGGAGGTGAATTTCGCCGTACTGGGTGAGATGGAAAACTGCACGGGGGATGCTGCTCGCCGCGCTGGCAACGAATATCTGTATCAAGAATTGGCGCAGAGCAACGTCGAAACCATCAACGAAGTCTTTGCCGACAAGCCGCGCCGCGTCGTTGTCACCTGCCCGCACTGCTATCACAATATTGGCAAAGAGTACCCGCAGTTTGGCGGCAATTACGAAGTGGTGCATCACACCGAACTGATCAACGAACTCATCACAGCGGGCAAACTGCCCGAAAGCGTCCGCATGGATCGCACCCCTAACGTGACCTTCCATGATCCGTGCTATCTTGGTCGCCACAATGATGTGGTCGATGAGCCGCGCGCGGTGTTGGAAACGGTCAGCGCCAAAGTGATCGAAATGCCGCGCACCAAGAAGAATTCGTTCTGCTGTGGGGCGGGCGGGGCGCAGTTCTGGAAAGAAGAAGAACACGGGGCGAAAGCCGTCAATGTCGAACGTTATGAAGAAGCATTGGCGACAGGCGCAAGCACACTCGCAGTCGGATGCCCATTCTGTATGCAGATGTTCGAGAGCGCCAAGACCAACGTTGGAGGCGATCTCGTCATCAAGGACGTGGTTGAACTTGTCGCGGAACGCTTGGGCGATTCAGTGCCAGCGGCGGGCGATTAACACAGCGCCATTACATTAGGCTCACATCGAAGGCGCGGATAGTCCGTTTGCGAACGGAATATTCGCGCCTTTTTTCTTTTGCGCGGCGAATAAGTGGGTGGTGTGTTGTGCAAGTTGTTTAATAATCGACGGTGAAAACTTGTGCATCATGATACAATGTTTGGCAAAGAGGGGGTTCTTTGCCTGTTTTTGTAAGTGGGCGACCTTATTTGTCAGGAGCATCAATGACAATCCAGCGGATCGCAGGGGCATCTTCACGATTAAGTGAAAGCACCTTGCTCGAAATGTTTTATACCATGCTGCTGTCGCGGCGGCTGGATGAACGCGCGTGGGCGCTTCATCGACAGGGAAAAATTGCCTTTCATATTTCGGGGATGGGACACGAAGCCGCGCAAGTCGGCGCGGCTTTCGCCATCAATCGCGGCGTAGATTACGTTCACCCGTATTACAGAGATTTGGCGCTCGTGCTGGCAATCGGCATCAAGCCCGTTGATTTCATGATGAGTTTGTTTGGAAAAAAAGGCGAATATAGTTCCGGCGGGCGGCAGATGCCGAGTCATTTTGGTTACAAACCGCTCAACATTGTCAGTGGATCATCTCCCGTTGCAACACAAGTGCCACAGGCGGCGGGACTGGCTTTTGCGATCAAGTATCGCCAGCAAACCGGTTTGGTTGATCCGCACGATGCCACACAGCCCCGCTTGGCGCTCACCTGCTTAGGCGAAGGGTCAACCAGCCAAGGTGAATGGCACGAAGGCATGAATTGGGCGGGCGTTCATAAGCTGCCCTTCATTTGCCTTGTACAAAACAATATCTACGCGATTTCTGTTCCCCTTTCGTCACAGATGGCAGTCGCCAATGTCGCGGATCGCGCTCATGCATATGGCGTAAAAGGTGTGTGGGTGGATGGCAACGACATTTTCGCCGTCTATGACGCGATGACGGA
The DNA here is from genome assembly GCA_034434595.1 of Anaerolineae bacterium. Lineage (GTDB taxonomy): Bacteria > Chloroflexota > Anaerolineae > Aggregatilineales > Phototrophicaceae > Flexifilum. The sequence continues at coordinate 475,249 of DAOTZD010000022.1, read as the reverse complement.
AGCGGTAGAGCGCGCTTACAACGGCGAAGGCGCGACCCTCATTGAAGCGAAAACCTATCGCCCCGTGCCGCACTCGTCGGACGACGATGACCGCAGCTACCGCACACGCGAAGAAGTCGAAGAATGGAAGAAAAAAGACCCCATCATGCGGATGCAAAACGCGCTTCTCGCGGATGGTATCCTCACCAAAGACTTGATCAACGAATACGAAACGCGCGCCCGCGCCGAAGTTGATCAAGCACAGCAAGCCGCCGAATCGATGCCCTATCCTGAACCTGAAGACGCGCTTGGCGAAGTCTACGCGCCGCTAGAGGATGGCTAAATATCATGACGACGATGACACTTATTGATGCCATCCGCATGGCGATGGACGAAGAATTGGCGCGCGATCCGCGCGTGTTCATCACAGGTGAAGATGTTGGGCCTCGCGGCGGCGTATTCCGCGCTACACAGGGATTATTCGACAAATATGGCGCGCATCGCGTGGTCGATTCGCCGCTGGCGGAACTTTCGATTGTCGCCATTGGCATTGGCGCGGCGCTGGCGGATTTGCGCCCCATCTGCGAAATCCAGTTCGCAGATTTTATTCACCCCGCCTTTAACCAGATCGTCAACGAAGCGGCGAAATTCTACTATCGCTCAAACGGTCAATGGCGCGTGCCGCTGACGATCCGTTCGCCCTATGGCGGCGGGATCGCAGGGGCGTTGTATCACAGTCAAAGTGTGGAAGCGTTTTTCGCGCATGTGCCGGGTCTTAAAATTGTGATTCCTTCCACGCCGCACGACGCAAAGGGGCTGCTCAAGAGCGCAGTACGCGATCCGAATCCGGTGCTGTTTTTTGAGCCGAAGAAGGGCTATCGCGCCATTAAGGGCGATGTTCCCGAAGGCGAATACACTGTACCCATCGGCCCCGCACGCATCGCCCGTGAAGGACGCGATTTGAGCATATTCGCTTACGGCATGATGGCGCACTACGCGACACTCGCCGCTGAAAAAGTCGCCCGCGAGGATGGCTTGAATGTCGAAGTCGTGGATTTGCGGACGATCCTTCCTATCGATAAAGCGGCAGTTCTTGCATCGGTGAAAAAGACGGGCAAGGCGCTCATCGTCTACGAAGATAATCTCACGATGGGGTATGGCGCGGAAATCGCCGCCGTGTTGGCGGATGATGGCTTTGAACTGCTTGACGCGCCGATCAAGCGTTTGGGCGGCTTAGATGTTCCCGCCGTGCCATTCAGCCATCCCATGCAAGAATTTTTTATGCCCAACCCGGACAAAATCGCGGACGCAATCCGTGAGCTTGCCGCCTATTAAAAAGGATGACCCATGGCAACGAATGTCATTATGCCGCAGTTGGGAGAAAGCGTCGTCGAAGGCACGATCAGCAAATGGCTGAAGCGCGAGGGCGATACGGTGCAGGAATTTGAACCCCTGCTCGAAGTCAGCACGGATAAAGTTGATACTGAAGTCCCTGCCAACACCAGCGGCGTGCTGCTCAAAATCTTCGTCCCGGAAGGGCAAACTGTCGAAAAAGGCACGGTGCTTGCAGTGATCGGTCAGCCGGGTGAAGTTCCTGCAGCCGCCGATAACAGTGGACATGCTTCACACAGCGGCGCATCTGTGCAAGCCGCCGCCAACGGACACGATAAAGTTCATGCGGCTGCTGTCGTCAGTGAAGCTGTTGAAGAATCTGCCTATACGGGACACATCACGCCTGTTGTGGCGCGCATGGTGGCGGAACATGGCATCGACTTGGGGCATGTTCAAGGCACGGGGCGCAATGGTCGTGTGACCAAGAAAGACGTTGAAGCCTATCTCGAAACGCGCGGTAAATTATCCGCCGCGCCAGCGGATGATCTGCCGCCGTGGGAACGTCCCGGCACAGGCGATCTGTTCAAGCCAACTGTTGATTATGAAACCGGGACGGAATCTGCTATGCCCGCCGCGCCCGTGTCATTGACCCCCGCGCGTGTGCATCCTGTTGAAGCGATCCCGCAAGGCGTGACAGGCGAACTTGTTCCGCTCTCGCCCATGCGAAAGGCGATTGCCGACCATATGGTGATGAGCAAGCGCACATCGCCGCATGTGACCACCGTTTTCGAGATCGATTTGTCGGCGGTGTTGAAACATCGTGAGGCAAACAAAGATGCTTTTGCCAAGCAGGGTGTCAACTTGACGCTCACCGCGTATTTCGTGCTGGCGGCAGTTGAGGGTTTACGCGCTGTTCCCGCACTGAATGCACGCTGGACGGATGAAGGCGTGTATCAAATCTACCAATATCACATCGGCATGGCAGTCGCGCTCGACAACGGCTTGATCGTCCCCGTGATTAAGAACGCACAGGACTTGAATCTGTTGGGAAGCGCCCGCGCGGTCAATGACTTGGCAAGCCGCGCTCGCGCCAAACAGTTGAAACCGGACGAAGTGCTAGGCGGGACGTTCAGCATCACTAATCATGGGGTATCGGGCAGCCTATTTGCCACGCCGATCATTAATCAACCGCAGGTGGGTATTTTGGGTATTGGCATGATGGAAAAGCGCGTCAAAGTGATTGACGACATGATCGCCATCCGTCCATGCATTTACGCTTCGCTCACGTTCGATCATCGCGTAGTGGATGGCGCGGGTGGTGATGCGTTCCTGCTCACCTTCAAACAACATCTTGAAAGCTACGCCTAGCCTATGAATCGCTGATGGGATGGGGTATCCATAGGACAACCGTCTATTGTGGAATTAATGCACTTCGGTTAGGGTAAGGACAGTGAGTCTGCGAACAGAACAAAGGATGATTTCCTATGACTGAGAAACTCCGTTCCTTCGCGTTGATTGCTGCCCTCATCGTTTTGGTGGGTGCAGTATCGACGTTTGCTGTGTATGCACAAAATACCACCAGCGAAGAACCGAATCCCAACGCGCAAATTACCTTCCCGCCGCCCGTTTATGTGCTGCGCGGCGCATTTGAAGTTCGCGGTACAGTGGCTATCGAAGGCATGTTCGGCTATTACCTTGAATATCGCCCGCTCAACGACGACTTGACCCCACTTGAAGAAGGTGATCCGGCAGGTGATTGGCTGCCCGCGACGATTCCGAGCAACGCGCCGGTGATCGATGACGTGATCGGCGAGTGGGATACTGAAGTCGTTGATGATGGCTTGTACGAACTTCGTTTGGTTGTGCTGCAATCGACCAATGAACGCATCGAACATGTTATCAGCCCACTTCGGGTCGAAAACGAACCGCCGCCCTTTGTGATTGTCGATGAACCGACGGTAGAAGCGCCTGTTGTGGTCATTACCACTGAACCGCAAGCGCCCGCCGCAACTCAAGAACCTGCTTCTGGTACAGGCGCGGCACAAGGCACAGCACTGGTCAATGGCAACGTGCGTCAAGGTGACAGCACCGCCTATTCGATTGTGACAGCTTTGCAAGTGGGTCAAACTGTGCCCGTTATTGGTCGCAGCAATACTGGTTCGGGATGGTGGTTGATTCGTCTGCCAGATGGCCGCCAAGGATTTGTCGCTCCGAACATCCTCAACGTGACAGGCGATACGGCAAATGTGCCGCTGGTTTCGCCGCCCCCGCCGCCCTCCAATCCGCAGCCGACGACTGCGCCCGGCGCGACTTCCACGCCGACGGGTGGCAGCGGTCTGCCTGACGCACAAATTACGAGTGTGCGCTTTGACCGCACATTGGTGCAGGGGCAGCCGTTCCAAATCTTTATCACTGTGCGTAATGAAAGTGCTGTCGCGCTCCCCGGTGTTGCCGTCGCATGCAACTTCACGCCTCAAAACCAGTTCTTCAGCGGATTTGCGGGTGGATTAGCAGCGTTCTCGCAGGTGGACGTGGCGATCACCGCACAGTTGGACAGCGGCGGCGGCGGGAACACAACCGCTAACTGCGCTGTCGATGTGAATAACTTGGTGGCGGAAAGCAACGAAGCCAATAACTTCTTCAATATCACGGTTGCGCTTTCGCCATAACTTTACACAAAGGCTGTTTCTGGGGCGGCACATAAGCTGTCGCCCCTTTTAGCCCTTATACCTGACCTTTCACGCCAGTTGTTGAAGGTCAGGTTTTTTTCAATTGTTAAGAAAATCGGAATGTATTGCCATTCAAACATCCACAAATGGAATGTCAGCGTATTCTGAAAAAAGGACGTAAGCACCGCGTGATGGAAGCTGTTTTGGTGAGGTGTTCTCATGAGAAAATCGTGGCTGGCGACGTTCATTTTGCTCATGTGTATCGTTGGGACCGCGGCGTTTATATACACCTATGCTGAATTAGGCGCACAGCCGCTCACAACTTGTCCCGCCCTGATCAATGAAGCGATCACTCGTGTGGATAGCATCTGTTCACAAACGGGGCGCAACGAAGTATGCTACGGTCATACTCGCGTGCGCGTACTCCCGCGCGAAGATTTAGCCGATTTCACGTTTGCACCCGGTGACATCACGGCGCTTGATAATCTCATTCGCATTAATCTTGCTCCCTTGAGCGTGACTCGAAATGAGTGGGGAATTTCCCTCATGCAGCTCCAAGCGAGTATTCCCGGCACGCTTCCCGGTCAAAATGTTTCTGTGCTGTTATTCGGCGGGGTTGAGATGATGCCGATGCCTTCACGGTCCAATTCCGTGAATGAAACGGACGATCAGGAGAGGTCGATTTGGGAACGCGAAGATGGCGCAACGCAGGCATTCCGCATTCGTACAGGTATCGGCGGGACGCGCTGTGATGAAGTTCCAACCGATGGGCTGTTGATTCAATCTCCACAAGGGGAGCGTTGGGTTACGCTGTCGATCAATGGAGTGGACATTCGCTTAGGTTCGACGGTATTTCTCACTGCTTCGCCCAATGAGGTGATGAGTGTGTATACACTCAGCGGTACCGCGTTCATCGCAGTATCGAATGGGGAAGAAGCAGACGCGACGATCACGGCGGCAATAGAGGGAACAGTTGTCGATGTGCCGATGAATGAGTTTTTGCTACCGGGCGGCGCACCCGATCTTCCTGAAGCATACAGCGAACAATCGGTATTGGGGCTGCCCACCGAATCGCTCGAAAATCCTATTGTAGCCGCGCCGCCTGCGGATGACGCGGTGCTGCGTCCGCTGATTGACTCGCTGGAAACAGGCACATTGGATGAGTGGATTGAAGAAAATTACACGGGTGAAGATTATCCGGGTGAAAATTGGTGGATCGAACCAGAGATTATCACTGACATCATTGAACGAGCGAGAGAAACCGAAGATGGATATTCCCCCGCAATTGCAGCCACAGATGACGATTCATCGTTAGATACGGGAGCCCCAGCCCTTGAAGACACCGCCGTTGAGGATAACGATGAGGGTAACGAGGTGGAAAGCACAAGGACGAATACGCCGGACAATCCGGTCATTATACGAACAAACACGCCAACAGAGGAAATATTCGATACGGCTACGCCGCTGCCTACGCTAACGCCCACAGATGCCCCACCCACACCGACTGTGCCACTTCCGACGGAAACCCTACCGCCCACAGAGCCGCCTACGTTTGAACCCCCGACGGATACTTGGGAAGCCCCGATGCCTGACGAGACGGTGGTTTTCAAGTTCTCAGCCGGGCGCAGATACACGAAAACTGCTGGTTTTTTCCAAAGCGCGCGATTAGTTAGTCAATGATTGGCACGATGAAAGACTGCGGTTTAGAATCGCGTCTATAGTGACATGACAATGCCGCGTGAATTGGAGACAGTACATGGCAAAGCAATATGATGTCGTCGTGGTAGGCGCAGGTCCGGGTGGGTATGTCGCCGCCATCCGCGCCGCCCAACTAGGGCTGAAAACCGCGATCATCGAGAAGAAATACTGGGGGGGCGTATGCTTGAACGTTGGCTGCATCCCGTCGAAGGCGCTCTTGCGTAACGCAGAACTGGCGCACATCGTCAAGAATGAGGCAGATAAATTCGGAATCAAGGTCAGCGGTGAAATCACGGTGGATTTTGGCGCAGCCTACCGCCGCAGCCGCCAAGTCGCTGATGGGCGCGTAAAAGGCGTGCATTTCTTGATGCGTAAAAACAAAATCGACGAGTATGACGGTTGGGGAACGTTCCAAGACGCGAATACGATCACCGTCGCGCTAAACGATGGTAAGAGCGAAACCTTGACCTTTAAGAACTGCATTCTTGCACCGGGCGCGACCACACGCTTGATCCCCGGCACGCAGGTGAGCAAGAACGTCGTCACCTACGAAGAACAAATTATGGAAGAAACCCTGCCCAAATCGATCATCATTGCAGGGGGTGGGGCGATTGGAGTCGAATTTGCGTATGTGCATCACAACTTCGGCGTAGACGTGACCATTGTCGAATTTTTGGATCATTTGCTGCCGCTGGAAGATGAAGAAGTCTCGATTGAACTGGAGAAGCAGTACAAGAAACTGGGCATCAAGTTCTTGACCAAGACGAAAGTGGACAAGATCGAAGATACGGGCAGCGGCGTAAAAGTCACCGTGACGACGGGTGAGAAGCAGCAGGTCTTGGAAGCGGATCGCGTTTTACAGGCGATTGGTTTCAAGCCGCGCACCGAAGGCTACGGTTTGGAAAAGACAGGCGTGAAACTGACGGATCGCGGCGCAGTCGAGATCGACAGCCATTTACGCACCAGCGTCCCGCACATTTTCGCTATTGGCGATGTGACGGCTAAGTTGATGCTGGCGCACGTCGCGGAAGCGATGGGCGTGATTGCGGCGGAACGCATCGCGGGTGTTGAGAGCATCGAATTGGAATTCGACATGATGCCGCGCGCGACGTACTGTCAGCCACAGGTTGCCAGCTTCGGTTACACTGAAAAGCAAGCGCGTGAAAAAGGTTATGATGTGAATGTCGCCAAATTCCCGTTCCAAGCGAATGGCAAAGCGCATGGCTTAGGCGATGCGACAGGATTTGTCAAACTGGTGAGCGACAAGAAGTACGGCGAAATTCTGGGCGCGCACATGATTGGACCGGACGTGACCGAACTCCTGCCTGAATTGACGTTGGCGCGTATGGCTGAACTCACGCCATATGAAATCGCGCGCAATGTCCACGCGCACCCTACCTTGAGCGAGGCGCTCAAAGAGGCGGCGCATGGTCTTGAAGGACACATGATCAACTTCTAAATGCTGCGTCCGTGAGATGGTCTTGAATGGGCTTGACGTGTCAAGCCCCTACGAGAGACCCTTTTTGAGTATTCAATGAGGGCACTAAGCATGTCGTCTGTGTGGCGTAGGGGGTTGGCGTGCCAAACCCGTGTAAGGGGTATTGGTACTGTGCCGATACCTCTTTTCATTTCCATCTGCAACGCGCATCTGGTTTCTTGCGAAAACACTGCAAAGCAGCCATATAAAGACGGGGGAACTATGAAGAAACGATCAATTGGCGATTATTTCTATTACGCGCATGTCGGTTTTTATGCGTTTCTCTGGGTGCTGGCGTTCTACTACATGCTCTTTCAACCCTACAACCTAACGCTTCATATCATGGTCGTAGGGAGCATCCTGTTTGCCCCGCTGCTTCTTCTACACACCTACTTGCGTACTCTATCGAACGTTGAACGGCTAGATCGCACAATTGAACGACAAATCTACCGCGATGGATTTGCCGATGGTGTCGAATATGCCCGCCATTTGAGCGAGCACAGGGATACAGAAGATCGTATCAGCACACGTTCGGTGTTGACTGATGATGGCGAAATCTTTGAGCGGCGTGAAAAACTGAAGAATCGTTAACGCTGTAATCAGCGGGGTTTAGTGGGTGTGACGATATGCCTCAAAAAGTAGGATTCCAGCGGCGACAGCGGCATTGAGACTCTCTGCTCTTTCCGCCATGGGAATATACACCACATGCGTTGAAAGTTGTTGGGCTTCCGGGCTTGCCCCATGCGCTTCACTGCCAATGATCAGCGCCCAGCGTGACCAATCCGCTTGGTCATAAGGAGTGTCACCCACCATATCCGCGAGATAGACGGGCAGCTCATCGCAGAGTGTCTCAATCTCGTTCCATGAACACTCAAACACACCTAAACGAAAGTGCGCGCCCATTCCCGCGCGCAGCACTTTAGGATTATATGGATCGACGCATCCGGGCGAAAGCAAAACTGCTTGCACGCCCGCAGCGGCAGCCGTGCGGAGCATCGTGCCCATATTGCCGGGGTCGCGGATGTTGTCGAGGATCAAGGCGCGGGTGAGGGGAGCCGGCATGGCTGGTGTGGGCATGGCGAATACGCCGATAATTCCCTGCGGCTGCTCGGTGTCGCTGATATGGCGAATTACGTCGGTTGCAGCAGGAATCAGCAGCACTGGATCAACCGTAAGATCGCTGGGAATGACTACAGTTGGATCGTAGAGGATGAAATCAGGCACGATGCCGTTGGTTAGCGCATCGCGTATCAGCCGCATTCCTTCCAGCGCGATCTTGTTTTCGCGGCGGCGGGATTTCGCCTGATTTTGAAGGGCGTGGGCGAGTTTGACGCGCTCGTTCTGGATGCTGGTGAGCATAGGGGGAGAAAAGACTCACCGCAGAAAAACCACGTTTATGTTTCTCCGCGGTGAGTCCGTTTTGGTTATTGATTAGCGGTAGCGAGCGCGGCGATCTTGGTGAATGTCTGCGGGTCGCGGGCGGCGATGTCCGCCAACACCTTGCGATCCAGTTCAATACCAGCGCGCTTCAAACCGTACATGAAGCGAGAATAGTTCAGCCCGTTGATGCGCGCGCCTGCGTTGATGCGGGTGATCCACAGCTTACGCAGATCACGTTTGCGGGTGCGACGGTCACGGTATGAATACCACAGGCTCTTGAGCATCGCTTCATTGGAACGACGGAACAAACGTCCGCGTGTGCCCCACTGACCGCGCGTAAGCTCAAGAACTTTCTTGTGGCGGCGGCGGCGGGTAAAACCGGTCTTGACTCTCATCTTTCAACTTGCTCCTCATACAAATCGCGCGTAGGCGACAAAGACCTTGAAAACCCATCTTCAAGGTCAAATAAGGTCACTAGTGCAGCCCAACGTGCGATTACGCGGGCGGATTGGCTTTATAGATGCCGAGATATGGCGCTAGGGTCTTGATACGACGCACACGGACACCCGTGACTGGCAGCATCTTGCCCAAGGCATTCTTGGCACGGAACGAACGACGGCGGCGGAAATGGGTCTTGCCGCCCTTGGTACGCACAACCAAGCCCGAACCCGTGGTGCGGAAACGCTTGGCTGTGGACTTGTGAGTTTTCAGCTTGTACTTCTTGACTTTTTTCGCCATGTTACTACTCCACAGGATTCAGGCGCACCAGAGAACCCGACTGACCATGATAAACCCGCCGGAAGGCGGGTCAGCACACAAACAAGGATGTCGTCGTGTTTCGGTGCGGCGCTTTGGGCGTTATTTCTTCTTCTCGGCAGGGGTCAAAATCATCAACATACTTGCGCCTTCCATCTTTGGCGACTGTTCTACCGTTGCCACATCGCTCAACTCGGTTGCGATTCGCTCCAAACGTTCACGTCCAATTTCCGAGTGCGTGATTTCACGCCCACGAAATCGAATGCGAACCCGGACTTTCATGCCATCGCTCAACCAGCGGCGAGCATCCTTGACCTTAAATGACAGGTGATAATCATCGGTCTTGGGCAGCAGTTGAATCTCTTTGACTTCGATGACCTTTTGCTGCTTGCGCGCCTTGCGCTCACGCTTCTGTTTTTCGAACTGGAATTTGCCAAAGTCCATGATGCGGCAAACTGGCGGTTCGGCGTTTGGGGATACTTCCACAAGGTCTAAACTGCGTTCTTCCGCCATTTGCAAGGCTACACTCAGCGGAACGACGAGATTTTCGCCTTTGTCAGTAATCAAACGAACTTCGCGCGCGCGAATTTGATTGTTGATACGGAGTGACTCTGGGGTATTGATGACACAAACCTCTCTGCGACTGACGTAATTATTCAGGGCATTATAACATGCGCGCTGACTTAAACGCAAGGTTAAGACGTGAACGAATGAACCGGAAAATAGGAACGGATGAGCGCGCCGCGCGGGCACAAATTGTTACGTAGCGATGATGGGTATCTGCTTGTGGGTTTGCGCGAACTGGCGTACATCCGCCAGTGCGGTCTGATATTGCTCAATGAGTTCATCGTCCGAGCCTTTGTAACGCCGGAGCGTTTGCACCACACATGCATGGCATCCGCGCATGGCGCGATAGCTGTCGGTTTCGCAGCCTAAGCATCCATTTAAGCGAATCATCATCAACACGAACGCAAGCACTTCATCGTGATATTCCGATAAGCCTTCTACCCGTGTGACCAGTGCTTCCCATTGTGCGCCGCGCAAATTTTTGAGCAGGGGTATAACATGGTATGGGAAGAAAATTTCGTTTTCCGCGTACATGCGTGCGCCTTCAGCTATAATTCTGTCAGAGGGTTATTTTTATCTTATGCAGATTTCGAGTTGTGACAACCTGTGACAATCCTACGCAATTTTTTCCTCTTATGCGTGCTGATGTTCGCGCTGTTTGGTTGTGAGGGTGGCGCGGTGGTGTTCGCGCCTACGCCTGCACCCGCCGATCAATCGCCGGGGCGATATACGCATCCAAGCGGGGCGTTTTCAGTTGTACTGCCGCGTGTTTGGCCGCTGTACGAGCAAAACGCGACGACGTTGGCATCGGCGGCATTTTCCGCGCCTGACGGCGGGACGCTGCTGTTTGCCGTAATCAATGTGGGACGCGAATTGAGTGACAGTGAATTCATCGACGCGATCACACGCTATCAAAGCCAACTGCGTTCAGATGTTGCCGAATATACCGAACAAAACCGTGAGCAAATGCCTGATGGAAGCTGGCGTATGGCGGGCTATCGCGCAATCCCCGGCGGATACGAGCAGGTCAATACCTTCATTCAGCGGGTAGGGGGAATGATCGGGCTGGTTGAAGTCGTACTGCCAAGTGATTTGGCGCGTGCTGCTGACATTGAGCAAATCGTGAATACGTTTAGTGTGAATCCGTCTGGGGGGCTTGACGAGGCAGGGATTGAAACGCTGGCATTTGCCAAACCTTCGAGTCTTGCGATTTTGCATGTGGCGACATGGCTCACACCCGATGGCGTGTTCTTTGTCACCGGCGAAGTGGGCAATTACGGCACTGTCACGAGCGCGCCAATCCCGATTGAAGCCCGGCTGTTGGCGAGTGACGGGCAAACACAAATCAGGGGTGCGGCAGATGTGACGATGGGCTATGGCATCCCGCCGGGAGGATTTGCGCCGTTTAGTTTGCGCTTCGGGGAAGGGCAGCCACCGGACGCGACTCAATACGCGCTGATTCTGGGCGGTGAGGAATGGGTACCCACAGAAGCAGAATTTTCGACTTCCAATGAACTGACATGGACGGATAGTTCGCGTTTTGATGGCTTTAATCGGTTGATCATCACCGGAGAAGTGACCAATCAAAGTGCGGTGACGTTCAGCGGTGTGCGGGCGGTTGTGACCGTGTTTAATGACTTACAACAGGTGATCGGCGCAGCATCAGCGGATTTGGCGGGTGTGCCGCTTGAACCGGGCGCGGTGACAGCCTTTGAGATCATTGTGCCGGAAGTGGGCGATGTTCCCGCGAACTACATCGTCACGGTGCAGGGGATACCGTGAGTATTCGAGATATAGGGTTCGTATACTTTGGGCTGCATGGAGTATTGATCGACTCGGTGCGGCTGCGCGAACAATATCCAAAACAGGTAGCGCGTGTACTGGCGCAAACTTACGGCGATCTTGTCGATTGGGAAGCAGCGTATCGACAGGTGGCGCTCGATTGGGACAGCTACTACGCTGATCTGGATTTGGCGGGCCAAAATGGGGTGGATCACTTATGGGAAGGGATGTTCCGCACTACACGCGCGATTTTTCGACAGGCGGGTATGCCTGAACCCCCAAAATCCGAACTCACGCGCTTGGCGCGAAGTTTGCCGGGACGCGCATCGTCGGGATGTGAGGCGGCATATTCTGATGTGCGGCAGACATTAGCATCCCTACGGCGGCGGGGGATACGACTTGGCGCGTTCGCGGCGATGAGCAGTGGACAAATGCGCGGACTGCTGGATGGCGCACGGATTCGGTCATGGTTTATGCCGCACGCGCTGCTAGGGATTGATACCATCGAACGATTTCACCACGATGCGGATTACTGGCAGCTTGCGACGAACAGGGCACATGCCCCTAAAGAAGCGATCCTTGTGGTTGATATGCATACGAATGTCTTGGGTGCTGCACAGTCGATAGGGATGCGTGCCGTCCGCATCAACCGTGTTGGCGATGCGGACAGCAAAGACATGGCGAGTGTGCGAACACTGGCAGGACTTACGGAGTGGATTCTACCGGAACACCCAACGTTTCCATCGCGTCGAACAACTCCATAAGCTGCGGCGGGATCAACCCCTCTTGTGCGGGAATTGATACTACGCCGGGTGGTCCATCGACACCGATGCTGTAGTACATGGTGTTTTCGGTTACGTCGGGTCCTGTAAAGATGCCGTTCAGGCGGAAGAAACCGACTCGGTCAAACAGCTCACGAATGCGGGCGACTTCTTCTTGGCTAATAGTTGTAATTTCACCGTTGCGGTCAAGCGTACCATCCGGGCGTAAGCGCACGACAATGTTGACATTGTCTGGTCCGCCATATCGCTGATAGGTAATCAGGAAAAAGTCGAACGGCTGATCGAGTTCGCTGCTATCTTCATCGGGCGCAAGTGTGACCAACACACCGGGGTTGGGAACTTCGAGAATCAAATTGTCCTGTAAAGCAGTCGCGGCGAGCGCCCCAATTTGTGATGGAAGCTCAACGGTTTGATTTGGATTGGGTGTATCTATGGGTAGCAATGTCGCGGTGGGTTCAAGTGTGGGTTGTCCCCCTCCACATGCGGCAAGAACCAGCGTGGCGATGAACAGCGGTACAAAAACAACAGCGCGGCGCATAGGCGCTCCTCGCAAATGAACGGATACTCATGCCCAAACTATAGCGTGAAATGCGCGTTTGATTGTCAGAAAGTGTTGACGGTTTTGCCCCCGGTTAGGCGAGCAGCAGCTGTGTTAATACCTAAAGCGGCGAGCAGACACGCGGCTGGGATGAATGGGAGATAGTACCGCTGCCATGGAAGCGGGTTTGCCAGCAGGGCGGCGATATTGACCAGCGTCCACGCCAGCATCCCTGCGTAGAAAGCGCGGCGGGTTGGGTCCTTTGCCCAAAAAACCCCATACAAGCAGATGATCAAACCGACTGCCGCCAAGAACGTGAGAACAGCACCGCCTACCTGCCCGAACTGTATCCCACTTAAAGGTGATGCCATGTAGCGGGCGATTTCGGCTTGCACATTGGGATCATCGCGCCAGAAATCGACTTCAAAATGGGCGACAGGGGTGATAAAGGGTTGAATGATGATCTGTTCGATTCGCTGCTGGAGAGTCATCGGCGCAATTGGGTCAAGGTTGATTTGTATGTCGATCAACTGAGCGCGCACGTTGAGTAAGTCGCTCAAGCGGGCGGGAATATCGTTCCATAAGGCGGGCGAAAGCGCGATGAATAATCCGACTGCAAGTATTCCAGCAGCCGCCGTCATGAATGCAGCAGAAATCGCACGGCGCAGTTTGAAATGAGTTAATTCCGCAAACGCAATCCAGCCGAGCGCCGCACCAACGAACACGATCCCGCTGTGTTTGGCAGTAAGCGCCAATCCACACGCCAGCGCGAGTAGCGCCCACAGCGCGATATTCACAGATTGCTGAAGTGCGCGGCGGTGCGCGATTATGACAGCGATCCATACAGTCAGGATGCCAAAGAACAACATCGCGCCTTCCTGCATGGCGCGGCGACCATTGAGCAGTAAAACCGGATGGAGTGCGTACAAGACGCTGGCAGCGTATGCGCTCGCCCGCCCGCCAGCACGATACCCGATCAAAAACATAAACGGAATGCTGAAGGCAAAAAACAGTGTTGAAGGCAGACGCGCCGCGTTCAGCAGGGGTTCGGCGGGGCGGTGATTGGTGCGAACGTTATCGGCATAGCTTAAGCCCCAATCCCAACCGGGGCGGGGCGGCAGTTGATCGCGCGAGTAACCCGCAACATGCCACACCGCGCCAATGGTGTAGCGATTGATCGAGCCGTTCAAAATGCGAAGCTGCGGATCAGTGTCGATGTCATACGGCGGGTGGGTCATTAAGCTGTTGATGTTCCGATCAACGAGCGCGACCCAGTAATCGCCACTCATGTAGATTTGCATGGGTTCGTCGCCGTGAAACGTGGCGATAGGCATTCCGACCAGCGCGAACACTATGAGCGTGATCACCCATGCCGCGTCTATGACGAACCATAAACGCGGCGAAATTCGCTGCTTGATCACAGCATCACCTGATGCGCGTGCCGCACAAAGTCCTGTTCGCGCAGCGCCGCCAGCACTTCATCGCGGATGGGTTCATCAAGCGTCATGACGGTGAGCGTTTGCCCGCCGCGCTCGGCGCGTCCGGTCTGCCAGCTTGCGATATTCACGCCATTTTCCGCCATCATCATCCCCACGCGACCAATCACGCCGGGTTGGTCAAAACTGCCCATGATGAGCAAATGACCAGTCGGGACAAAGTTCATACGGTAATCGTTGATTTGGATGATGTGCGGTTCGCGACGGTCTAGAAGAGTTCCCGCCATGATGATCTGTTCCCCGCCTTCGAGTGTCACCTGAACGGAAAACAGGCTGGCATATTCGCCTGTTTTCAAGCCCTTTGCCTGTGTGATCTGCAATCCCCGCTCAGATGCGATCACGGGGGCGTTGATGTAGTTGACACTTTCGCCCAACATGGGCGCAAGCATTCCCTTCAGCAGCGCAACCGTTAGCGGTTTAACTAATCCGGCTACATCATCTCCACGATATTCGACAGCAATTCGGCGGATGGGGTTGCGTGCCAAGGTGTGAAACAAAATGCCCATGCGTTCGGCAAGTGTCATATAGGGGCGCGCGTCTTCAAAGTCGAGTCCGGGCATGAACGGCATGTTGACGACGTTGCGATAATCGACCCCGTGGAGGGCATCAAGCACCTGCGAGACAATTTGCAGTGATAAGTCTTGTGCCGCTTCGACGGTGTTATCGCCAATGTGCGGCGTGTGAATGACATTCTCTAAGCCGATCAACGGGCTGTTGTAGGGTGGTTCTTCGGCGTACACATCGACTGCTGCCCCTGCGAGATGACCTTCTTTGATCGCTGCCGCGAGCGCGTTTTCGTTCACAATGTCACCGTGGGCGGTATTGATTAAGCGCGCGCCGCGTTTCATTTGGCGGATCACGTTTTCATCGAACATGCCGCGCGTTTCGGCGGTGGCGGGTACATGGATCGAGACAAAATCGGCGCGGGTGAGCAGTTCTTTCAAATTGACGAGCATGACACGTTCATCGACAAGATGATCTTCGGTGATATAGGGATCGTATGCCAAGACGGTCATGCCAAATGCCAGCGCGCGATATGCCACAATTTGCCCGACACGCCCCAAACCGATGATTCCAAGCGTTTTCCCTGCCAACTGTGTGCCGGCTTGACGGCGGCGGTCAAGCAGCCAAAATCCATCTTTGAGGCTGTTGTGCGCGGCAACGAGTTTGCGGCTTAACGCCAGCATGAGCGTGAGCGTGTGTTCACCCGCGGCGATGGCGTTTGTGCCGGGGGTATTCATGACGATCACACCGCGCTTGGTCGCACATTCCAAGTCGATGCCGCTGAGACTCGCGCCGACGCGCCCAATCAAACGAAGGTGCGGGGCAGTCTCCTGCGAAAGCAGCGCGGAATCGAGTATTAAATCATCACGGGCGATGATGGCGTGGGCGGTCTTGAGCTTTTCGCGCACAGCCGGAATCTGCGGCGGCACTGTGTGAACGGTGACACCGTTTTCAGCACGCAGTACGGCGAATCCTTGCTCGGTGAGATCGGTAGCGACGAGAATTTCCATCGAATTGTCCATTTGCCAACGTTCGGGTATGGCGTGCCATGCCCCTATAGAAAACAAGTGCGGATTTGTGCTAACACAGCATCTAGACTGTCGAATACATGCGGTGTGACTAGATCGAACATGGCGTGTGTCGCATGAGTTAAATCGGGTACGGCGTAACAAACCATCCCCGCTGCGACAGCGGCGCGCGCGCCGTTCACACTGTCTTCAAGCGCGAGTGTTTCGGCGGGGTTCGCACCGATGCGCCGCGCGGCTTCGAGATATACATCAGGGGCAGGTTTGCCGCGCGCGACTTCATCACCGCTGACGCGCACGCGGAATACATCACGCCAACCGTGCGTTTCCACTACCGTATCAATGATGACTTTGGGTGAGCTGGATGCAATCGCAACTGGGACGTTTTGCGCCAGCAAAAACTCGATGAGTTCAAGTGCGCCGGCGCGCGTGACTACATGCTCCGCGATCATGCCGCACATATTTGAGATCGCTTCATTCGCCAGCGTTTGGGGGTTTTCATCGATTTGATAGGCACGGCACATGCCCGCCCAGTATTCATCTAGGCGCAAGCCGACCAACCCGGCATTACGTTCTGGTGTGACGACTTTCCCGCGCGCTTCGATGACGGCGGTTTCAACCTTGTTCCAGACGGGTTCGCTGTCTACCAGCAGTCCGTCCATATCAAAAATGACAGCCGAAGGACAAAATGACACAGGGGGACTCCATTGGATTATTCGGGCGCAGGGGTGATGAAGGTATTGGCAAGCGCCACACGTAGATCATCGTGTTTTATGGTTACATCACCGTTTGTGGACTTGATCATTTGAATGCCGCGCTCAAATACGGCTTGATGTTCCGTGCCGATGGTGCGAGCGTATCCGGCTATGCCCGCCGCGAGTGGGAGAATGGGAGCAAGCGAGTTGACTTTGACGAAGGCATCGGCTTCCTCTTGAACTTTTTTGCGCGCGACTACGCCGCCGAAACCGACGAACAAATCGACTTCCGAACGTGCGGCGAGATCGCTTGCGCCGTCACCGATCATCATTTTGCGACCATGTTTGCCCGCGGCAAGTTCTCGGACAATCTGTGGCTTGCCGCTGGATACAGTGAGCGGGCTTTCGTCATTGTAATCGAGATAGGTTTGTCGATTGCGTGTGCCGGGATCGTGGTAGCGCCACCAGTCGCCGGAAAGCTCGTTATATTCTAGTTCAACAGCGCGGATATTTTCCGGCGGAACGCCCAACCGTTTGCCGAAACCGCGCACCGGTTCAGCCAGTCCGCCGCTGATGATGAACACCTGTTTGCCCAAGAAGCGCAGCGCATTGACTACTTCGCGCGCATCCGGCACAAGGGTTTGCCAGTATTTTTCTTCAATAGCTTTCAACTGCCCGCGTGTGGGACGGATCGCCTTGAGGCGTTTGCCGTATACCTGCGCGAGATCAAGATCGCCGTTCATGGCTTTCTCGGTGAGCACGCTCACGCGCATCTCTTTGCCTTTGAAGCGCGCCAATTCGTCGATGCCTTCAATGCTCGAAAGTGTACTGTCGCAATCAAAAAAGATGAGGTCAAACGGAGTCCAACGCACGTCATTCGCCGCCATACGCGCCTTTTGCCTAACTAGGGGCTAGGTTTGCTCTAATGCCCGATTAGGCGTAATTGTACGCTTGTGCATGTTCTTTGTGAACCCTATGCGCTTGGGTGATTTGCACGCTTCGATACGCGACTATACTTGTAACTATGTACCAATTGATCGATCCCCACCCCCTGTTGAAACCGTTTATCGAGTGCTACTGGGTCGCCCGGTCAGCAGATGGTTTCGTGCTGCGTGAGACCATCTATGTCGATGGCAAAGCCGATGTGATGTTCAATTTTGGCAGTGCCTATGAACGCACGCCCTTACGTGACGGCGGGAATATAGCGGCATTGGTGCGCTCGAATGTGGATGGGCAGCGAAAATTCCCGCTGGCGATCTTGCAGCAGGGGAGCATTGATCTGGTTGGTGTGCGCTTTCAACCGGGGGGATTGGCGGCGTTTTTGCCGTTGGCGCTGATCGAATTGTCCAACCACACACTTGATATTGGCGCGATTTTTGGCGCGGCAGGTGTGATGTTGGAGCAGCAACTTTATGATTGCGCGGGAAATGCTATCGCGCAAGCTGAACTGCTCAATACATTCTTTTTGCGGTTGTTGAATACCCCGGATCGGCTGATGCTGACACGTCGATTAGCGAGCATGATCGATGCGGCGGACGCGGATATTGCGGTATGGCGCATGTCGCGTCAAAGCGGGTATTCGATCCGGCAGCTGGATCGGTTGTTCAATCAATATTTGGGTTTTTCGCCGAAATTCTATGCGCGGATAGTGCGCTTTCAACGGGCGCTCGATCTATTGATGAAGTCCACGAAAGAACGGACTTTCGCGGAGATCGCGTATGTGTGCGGATGTTACGATCAGGCGCATTTGAACAAAGAGTTTAACGCGCTGGCGGGCAGTTCACCGCAGCAGGTGCGGTTGTATTTGCTCGAACGTACAGCCGCTGCCCCGCCTCCGACTCTTGTCCAATTTTTACAAGCCTAAATCATCGATTCTCTCATAAGATGTGTACAGGTGTTCTGTGATTTTGCCTGTGATAACTAAGGAGTTGAATCATGAATCTCGATGGGCTGAACGTGATCGCGATTGTCGTCGCGGCGGTGATCTTCTTCGTCTTGGGGGCGGTGTGGTATTCGCCGCTGCTGTTTGCGAAACCTTTCATCAAACTGCGTAATTATATTCCCGGTGAAGATTGGCAAAACAGCGGCAGCCCGATTGATTATCTTACGGTGCTGGTGGTCGATTTGGCGGCGGCGCTGGTGCTAGCAGTGTTGATTCGGAACGCGGGTGCGGTCACGCTGATAGATGGCGCGCTGGTCGGATTGGGTGTGGCGGGAGGGATCGCGCTGACAACCACATGGACCTTCACGGTGTTTTCTGGTCCACCAAAAGGATTGTGGGGGTTGTATGCAGGGTATCTCATGATCGGGTTCGCGGTGATGGGAGCAATTCTTGGGGCATGGCGTTAGAACGATGGGTGACGGGGCGCACCGCGTTGGAATAGGTTTTGCGCGCGCTTAGTATTTGACAGGGTCGGCGCGTCGTCTATAATCGAATCAAGATTTGATTTATTGACGACAAGATAGATAAGGTTTAATCCATTGGCTCGCAAACCCGCCGACCAATCCGTGAATCGTGATGAAATTATCGCGGCGGCGGCAGAGGTGCTTCAGCGCAACGGTTATGAAGCCGCTACGATGAAAGACATCGCCGCCGCCGTCAATTTGACTGCCGCCAGTTTGTATCACCATTTCAAAAACAAAGACGCACTGATGCTTGCTGTGCTCGAAATGGGTTTGGATTACATTCTTGCGAAAATTCAAGCCATCGCGCACAGTGACGATCCCCCTGATGACAAACTCCACAAGATGATATGCGAACACATCGTCAGCCTTACCAACAACACGGCGGTGGGCGCGGCGATGGTCTTTGAAATCCGCGCACTGATGAACGTCAAACCGCCGCCAGCTAACGCGAGCCCCGCTGACCGTGCTGATTACGAAGAATTTGTCGCGCGGCGTGATGCATTCTTCACCCAACGTGATCAATTTGAGCATGTGTTCCGGCATGTGATTCGTGAAGGTATCGTGCGAGGTGTTTTCCGTGAGGTGGATGTGCCCGTCTTTGTCAAGGCGCTGCTGGGAGCGCATAACTGGGTGGGGGTGTGGTACAAGCCGGGAGGTCGATTAAATGGAGAGCAAATTGCGGCGCTCACAGCCAATTACTTTCTCGCCGCGCTAAGCAGGGACAAAACGCAGCATGAAACTACTTGAGGGTAAAGTCGCCATCATCACAGGCAGTGGTCGCGGAATTGGCGCGGCGGCGGCGAAGTTGTTCGCGGCACATGGCGCCCATGTGATTGTCACTGACATAGACCCGAACCCGGCAAATGAGACCGCAAACGCGATCAAAGCGGCAGGGGGATCGGCGCTGGTTTTAAGCGCAGACGTGACGAAAGATGCCGATATTGAAGAACTGATTGGGCAGACGGTCAGCACGTATAGTGGTATCGATATTCTCGTCAATAACGCGGGCTACACATGGGATGGCATGATCCACAAGATGACGGACCAACAGTGGGACGCGATGCTGGCGATCCACCTGACCGCGCCGTTCAAGATTATCCGCGCGGCGATTCCGTATATGCGGGAAGTCGCCAAAAAAGAAAAAGAAACCGACGGCGCGGCGAAAGCGCGCAAGATCATCAATGTGAGCAGTACGACAGGCACGCGCGGCAACATGGGGCAGGCGAATTACGCCGCTGGTAAAGCGGGAATCATCGGCTTGACCAAGACACTCTCAAAGGAGTGGGGGATATTTAATATTCAGGTAAACGCGGTTGCTTTTGGGTGGATTGCCACGCGCTTGACTCAATCTGAAGGCTTGGGCGATTTCACGGAGCGCGAAGGCGAGAAGATCAAGCTCGGTATCCCGGATAAACTGCGTGACCAGAATATCGCCGCCGTGCCTATGGGTCGTCCCGGCACTCCTGAAGAAGCAGCGGGCGTGCTGCTGTTCTTTGCCAGTGAACTTTCCAATTATGTTTCCGGGCAAGTGTTGGAAGTGACGGGTGGGTGGTAACTCAAGGTTCGACGAATATGCTGACGCGGATCAGTTATGCCCTAAGTGTTTTGTGTGCCGCAGCTTCGCTGGTGTGCATGATGATCAGCGGAATACACTTTCTCCCGCGCTATCCCATTCCTGTTGATTATTCGCTGCCCGGCATTTGGCTGATCGCTGGAATTGTGCTGATGGGCGCGGCACTTTGGCTGCGCGGCACATGGGAGTCGTTTGCGGACATTGCTTCACAGCCAACGCGAATCGGAACAGTGCGCGTTATCCCCGTGATTGTCGTCATCATTGGATTTGCGATGATGATGATCACGGGCGAATTGAGCGCGCGGGTGTTTCGACTTCCCGGCACAGAAGTCCCAGACCCGCATCTGCAATATGCGCTCTGGCAGATTGGATTTATCGTGTGCGCGTGGGGATTATTCGGCGCGCCGAGTCCGGCTGCCGTTGTGCGTTCCATCCGGGAGCATGTTCGGCTGGCGCGATGGGAGATTGTCGCTCTTGTAGTGATTACGGCTGCATCACTGTTCGTGCGCGTAGTTGACCTGAATACCGCTGTGCCGCGTTCTCAAGATGAATACCAGCACATGTTCGCGCTCAAACTGATCGAGAGTGACACGGCAGTCTATTTTTTGACACCGCCAACGGATCGCGGCGCTTCGACGTTCGTGTTTCCATACTGGAATTACTGGACCGTTGAGATTTTTGGGCGCGATCTCGCTGGGATGCGAATACTGTCGGTCATCATCGGGACGTTGAGTGTCATCACAATATATGGTATGGCGCGCGTGACCTTTGATGTGAAAACAGCATTGATAGCGGGCATCTTGATCGCTGCTTTTCCGCCTCATTTGCAGCTCAGCCGGTCACAATTTCCCCATATCACTGATGTTTTGTTCATCTCGGCGCTGGTCATGTTTGTCATTTATGCGCTCAAGACTGGACGCACGGCGGGATGGATTGCCGCCGGAATTTGTTTGAGCCTAACACAGTATTTTGTCGAAAACGGCAAACTGCTTGTGCCGCTGGTCGTGCTAGCGTGGTTCATCAGCATGTTGATTTTGACACCGCGCCGAGCGCGTAAGCATTGGCGCGGGATGCTTATCGTATTCGTGGTGGGCTTGCTGCTTGCCGCGCCAATCTATTATGGCGTTATTTTTGCGGGCAAGCCGTTCGTTATTCGCGTGTCGGAACGCAGTTTGTTCGATGCCCTGTTCGCCCCGCTTATCGAAGGGGGACTTACCTTCGATGAGATACTGCAAGTGTTGGGGACACTGCTTAATCCATTATTGACATATGTCTCTTACCCAGAAAACAGCGAATGGTACGGTGTTCAGCAGCCGCTTTTGCTGTATCCGCTTGTGCCATTATTTTTGTTGGGCATCGCTTACTTGATCTGGCGTATTCGTAATCCCGCCGCTTCCATCATTTTGCTTATTTTTGTGATGAGCGCGATGGCGAGTTCATTTGTCGCTTTGTCGCATTCACTGATGCGGCACAGTCTAGCGGTTCCAATGTTGATTGTGACAGTCGCTATTGGAATACGCTACGGACTTCCCTTGATTGTGCCGCGAATCATGTTTACGGCACAGCGTGTTGGGATTGTCGGTTATGCGATGATTGGCGTGGTTGTATCGCTTGCGATTACACAAGGCGATTATTACTTCAACCGGCATGTGCCCACGATGAACATGGAATACTGGCAGACAATGGGGCGACCTGATGAACAGGACGCAGTGCTGCGCGCTGTTTCACAGTACGACATGACGGTGACGCAGTTGGTGCTGATCAGCGAATTCAATATCCCGCTGACATTACCAAACGAACTGATGAGCTTCTACCAACCGGGGAGTATGGGTATACGCTCGTACACGCTTGCTGAGTTCACCCCACAAGTGATCACGGAATTAGAACGCGATGTGAATACCCTTTTCTTTGTGCAGCGAAGCGTGGTAGAGCAAGATACCGATGGGGTGATGACGCGGCTGCGCGAAGCCTTCCCGGAGTTGAGTGTGGGTGAAGAAAGTCCGAATCCAGCATTACCGCCGCAAAATGAATTTCTCATGTTTTCCCGTGTAACGAGCGACTCTCCATAAGGTCGCAATTAGGAGGATTGTTCATTGGTTTCTTTTCAGCCTACAGATGAGCAGCAGCAGCTCATCAACGCTATCCGTCGTTACAGCACGGATGATGTGCGGGCAATCGCACACGAATCGGACGAGGGCGGGGGATTTCCCGCCGACGTAATTGAAACGGGCTGGCAGATTGGCTTAGTGCCGACTGCGATTCCTGAAGAACTGGGCGGGCTTGGCGAGATGAGCGCTGTCACGGGTGTGCTTGCTGCGGAAGAATTGGCATTTGGCGATCTTTCGCTGGCGTTTAATGTAATGAGTCCGGCACTGTTTGCCTATCCCGTGATTCTGTACGGAACGGCGGAGCAGCGCGAAACGTGGCTTCCGCTGTTTTTGGACGAAAAAATGCCGCGCGCGACAGCCGCTCTGCTTGAGCCGGGCGTATTCTTCGATGCGCGTGAACTCAAGACAACGGCGACGAAGGCGGGCGATAAAGTGCGTTTGAACGGATCGAAAGCCTATGTGCCGAATGCCGAAAACGCCGATGTCATGCTGGTCTATGCCCGTGACAGCGAAAACGGTCAATTGGATGCGTATTTAGTGCAAAAAGGTACACCCGGTGTGAGCATCGAGAAAAAAGAAGACCTGCTCGGTATCCGTGCGCTGCCGACGTACCGTGTGCAGTTAAGCGATGCTGAAGTCGATGCCCCATGCCGTTTAGGCGGAGCGGTTGGGTGCAATTACGAGAACATCCTCAATCGCGGGCGCGTGGCGCTGTCAGCGTTGGCGGTAGGCGTAGCGCGGGCGGCGTTTGAATATGCGCGTGATTATGCCAAGCAGCGTGTCGCCTTTGGCGTGCCAATTGCTCAGAAACAGGCGATTGCATTCATGCTGGCGGAGATGGCGATTGAAGTCGATGCAGCGCGCATGATGACTTGGGAAGCCGCGTGGCGAATCGATCAAGGACAGGATGCGGCAGAAATCACCAAGGCGGCGTATCTCGCCAAACAGTACGCCGATAAAGCAGTGCTTCAAGTGACGGACAGCGCGGTACAAATTTTGGGCGGCTACGGGTTCATCCGTGAGTATCCGGCGGAACGCTGGCTGCGAAATGGGCGCGGTTTCCCGATGTTTGAAGGCATGGCGATTGTTTAGCTGCTTCCAAAAAGATGTGGCGGACGCGCCGCGCGAAAGAAGTTTCGCTGCGCGGCACTACATTGGAATGATTGATTGAGAGAAAGCGTGATTTATGACGATTAGCTTTGAAATACCGGAAAAACTGCTGCCCGAAGTTGAGTTCATCAAGGGGGTGGCAGAGTGGGGTATGCGCCCGGTCAGCCGCGAACTGGACGAGAACGAACATGCCCGTCCAACGGCATTTGCTGAAATGACATGGCCCTTTATGCGCGATACGCAGAAGCGCAACTTGGAACGCATGTTAGCGGCTGCCAACGGAGAAACATCGGAAAAGAAACGTTCTGGTCCCAGCACACAGATTTTGCGTTTGATGCTCATGATCGAGATGCTCTCGTGGGGGGATGCGGGGATTTATCTGTGCCTTCCCGGTGGGGCGCTCGGCGGCGCGGCGATTGAAGCTGTTGGCACGCCGGAACAAAAGATACGCTTTTTGAGCCGCTTCGCAGAAGGTGAAGTTCCGGCGTGGGGCGCGATGGCGATGACCGAACCCGGCGCAGGATCGGATACATCGGCAATTCGCACAACGGCGGTGTTCGACAAAGACACGAACGAATGGGTGTTGAACGGCGAAAAGATTTTCTGCACCAACGGCAAGCTGGCGCTCGAAGAATCGAACGGCTTGGTGGTGGTGTGGGCGACGATTGACCGTTCGGCGGGGCGCGCGGGGATGCGTCCGTTCGTTGTTGAAGCGGGAACGCCCGGCGTAAAAGTGACCAAGTTGGAGATCAAGCACGGGATTCGTGCCAGCGACACAGCGGCGATTGTGCTGGATAACGCGCGCATCCCGGCGGATAACATTTTGGGCAGCCCGGAAGTGCAGCGCGGTGAAGGCAGCGGCGGCTTCAAAGGTGCGATGGCGACATTCGATGCGACTCGTCCGCTGGTGGCGGCTTCGGCGTTGGGAATTGGTCGGGCGTGTGTCGAGTTTGTCAAGCAGACGCTGAAAGAAAATGGTGTAGAAATTCCGTATGACCAGCCATATCACAAGCTGACGGCTGTACAGCGAGATGTGCTGGAAATGGAAGCCCAACTGAAGGCAGCGTATTTGCTGACTTTGCGGGCAGTATCACTGTTGGATCATGGTGAACCGAACAACCTTGAGTCCGCGATGTGCAAGGCGAAGGCGGGCAAGGTGGTGACGCAGATCGGGCAGAAGTCGGTAGAGCTGTTGGGTGTGCTTGGTTACAGCAAAGAAACGCTCGTCGAGAAGTGGATGCGCGACGGCAAAATCAATGACCTGTACGAAGGCACGGGGCAGATCAACACGCTAATTGTGGCGCGGCGCATTTTGAACTACAGCAGCAAGGAATTGAGCTAACCCAAGCCAAAATTCGGGTCGCCCCGACCATTGGCGTGTTGTCGGAGAAACAGCGGGCGGCATGTATGCCGCCCCTACGAAGATGCCCCGCACGGGGATTAGATTTTTTAGATGATGGTTGCTTACGAAAGGATTGACTGTGGGATATACGATTCGTAAGGCGGCGGTGATTGGTTCTGGCACGATGGGCGGCGGGATTGCGATGCTGCTGGCGGGAATAGGCGTGCAGGTGACGCTGCTAGATATTCCCCCGAAGGAAACACAGCCGGGCGATCCGCCAGCCAAGCGCAACGCCATTGCCGCAGAAGGGCTGAAGCGTGCGGCGACTTCACGCCCACCGCAGGTGTTGAACAGCGGCGATTTAGAGTTGGTAAAGATTGGCAATACGGAAGACAACTTAAAAGATATTGCGGATGCCGACTGGATCATCGAAGTGGTGGTCGAAAAGTTGGACATCAAGCAGGCGTTGATGGCGAAACTCGCTGAAATTATCCACCCACACACGATTGTCAGCACAAATACATCTGGCTTGCCGATTCACCGTATCGCGGAACATCTCGACGGCGATTTCACGCGGCGCTTTTTGGGAACGCACTTTTTTAATCCACCGCGCTATTTGCGACTGCTGGAAGTGATTCCACACCCGAATACTGATCCGGCGGTGATCGACTTCATCATGGATTACGGCACGCGCATGTTGGGTAAAGGCGTGGTGCTGTGCAAAGACGAGCCGAATTTTATTGGCAATCGCTTCATGACTATGAGTGGTATGCAGATCGTCAACTATGCGCTCGATAATGGGTTCACCGTCGATGAAGTCGATTCGCTTACAGGACCACTGATTGGTCGCCCGAAAACGGCTACCTTTCGCCTGAACGATTTGGTCGGGATTGATGTGGCGGTGGGCGTAGCACGGAATCTGTATCCGGCGATCCCGCATGATCCGGCGCGAACCGTGTTGGAACACGCGGGGACAACGGCGCTGTTCGACAAAATGTTGAGTAATAAATGGCTCGGCAATAAGACCAAGCAGGGTTTCTACAAAGAAGTGAAATCACCGAGCGGCGAACGCGAATTCTGGTCGCTGAATTTGGCAACGTTTGACTATGAAGCGCCACAAAAAGTGCGTTTCGACAGCGTAGGCAAACATCGCAAGGTGGAGAACACGGGCGAACGAATCAAACTGCTAATCAACGAAGATGACCGTGCAGCGCAATTGTTGTGGCATCACCATGCATTCTTGCTGGCGTATGCGTCGAACCGTGTGCCGGAAATCACTGAGTCGATCTTGAATGTAGATAACGCGCAGAAATGGGGTTTCAGCCATGAGATGGGTCCCTTTGAGATTTGGGACGCGATTGGCGTAGCAGAAACCGTGCCGAAATTTGAAGCGGCGGGGTATCCGGTAGCCGATTGGGTGAAAACCATGCTGGCACAAGGGTACAGCACGTTCTACCAAAAAGATGCAAACGGCACAGTGATTGGCTACTACAGTCCGCAAGCAAAAGGGTATGTCGCGCTGCCGACGGACAAGAAAGCGTACAAGGTCGATAATTTGCGGCGCAAAGCGGGCGGGGAAGTGGCGCGTAATACAGGCGCGAGCATTCTCGATATGGGGGATGGCGTGGCGCTTCTGGAATTTCACTCCCCAGCAAACGCGATTGATGCGGACGTGATCGAAATGGCGTGGAAGGCGTTGGAACTGCTGGAAACGCGCTTTGACGCGCTGGTCGTGGGCAACGACGCGGAACGCTTCTGCGTGGGCGCGAATCTGTTCATGGTCGCGATGAGCGTGCAAGCGGGTGAGCTCGGTCAGTTGGACAACGCACTCAAACAATCGCAAGATGTGATGACGGCGATGCGCCGCGCATCCAAGCCCGTCGTGATCGCGCCGCATAATATGGCGCTCGGCGGCGGCGCGGAATTCATCATGGCAGGGTCGCGGGTGGTCGCGCATATTGAACTTTATGCAGGGCTAGTCGAAGTTGGTGTCGGGTTGATCCCCGGATCGTGCGGTGTGAAAGAGATGCTGCGCCGGGTGGTGAATCCGGTGATGCAGTCACACCCGAACGCGGATGCGCTCCCGCACTTGCAAAAAGTGTTCGAGCAGATCGCGCTGGCAAAAGTGAGCGGGAGCGCGAAAGAAGCCCGCGAGATGGGCATATTACAGCCCGCTGACCGGATCGTGATGAATCGCGATCACTTGCTAGGGGAAGCCAAGCGCGAAGCCCTACATATGGCGGATGGGTATGTACCCAATACGCCGGGTAAAGTGTGGGCGGCAGGACGTGACACGTATGCCGCGCTAATGATCGCGATTGAGGGATTTTTGGAAGCTCGCCAAGCCAGCGAACACGACGCGCTGATCGCTCGCAAACTCGGCTTTGTGTTGACAGGTGGAGCGATCAGTGAGCCGGGTTGGTTGGACGAGCAGGTATTCCTAAACTTGGAACGCGAAGTGTTCTTGGAATTGGTGCAAACACCTAAGACACTCGAACGCATGGCGCACATGCTTCAAACGAATAAGCCGCTGCGGAATTAGGCGGGTATTTGGCAGGGGCGGTGGCGCGGATTATGCTTTATGGAATTAGGGTTTAAATCGCAATACGGAGGGAGACGGTCACGTGCAAGACACACTGTTCCGAACGGGCATGACGATATTGGACGAACGCGGGCAGTATGAGCAGCGTGATGGGCTGCGAATATCGCTGGTGTATGAGGATGAACATATCCACATTGAAGCGATCATGCCCATGGAAAGCGGCGGATCCATAGACAGCTTTTTCATCAACTTGAAGATGCCGCCGCGTGAACATCCGACTCAACCGTTTGGGATTCCGAAAACGCCGTTGGATCAAGAAACTCCCGTACTTGTATGGAAAGGCATTCCGCGTTACTACCGTCCGGGTCGATGGGAGAAATACCTAAAGCAGTTGTTGGACGACATTCGCAAGGAAGATACGGAGGTCGAGGCGTTAAACGGTATGCCAATTGACGACAGTGACTTGTTCCCAGATATTGCGGACGATAAAGCCTAAATTTGCCTTCACTCCGAACGAGCAAAGTTTGTCCCGCCCCTCTCCGCTAGCAGAGAGGGGCAAAGACAGTCCGCAGGATTTTCGCGTTTGTAAGTTGAAGCATAAATGTAAAGATTTGGCGAACTAAACATCGCCCGACGCAAAAGAAATTGATGAAACAGAACATCTAAAGGATAGAGTAGTTTCCAAGAGGAAATCCTATGCGTGAAGCAGTGATTGTCGCGGCGGCGCGTACCGCTGTTGGAAAAGCGAAGAAGGGCGTGACGCGCAATGTGCGCTCGGATGAAATGGCGGCGGCAGTTATCCGCGATGTGATGAGCCAGACCGAAGGTAAGCTCGATCCGAACGAAATTGACGATGTGGTGATTGGCTGCGCGATGCCTGAAGGATCGCAGGGGCTGAACTTCGCGCGCGTGATCGCGCTGCGGGCAGGGCTGCCTGTCGAAGTGCCGGGGCAGACGGTCAATCGTTTTTGTTCCAGTGGTTTACAAACCATCGCGCAAGCGGCGGAACGGATCATCGCCAATGGTGCAGACGTGATCATCGCGGGTGGTGCCGAAACGATGTCACTGGTGCCGATGAGCGGATTTCGCATTAGCCCCAACCCGTACATGGCGGAAAACGAACCTGAAGTGTACATGAGCATGGGGCATACGGCGGAACGGGTCGCGGACGAGTTTAACGTGAGCCGTGAGGATATGGATGTGTTTGCCTATGAAAGTCACATGCGGGCTGCGCGCGCGACTGATGCCGGTTGGTTTAAGCAGGAGATTACGCCGTTTGAGGTGGAAGAAACCTTCTACAACGAGGATGGCGAACGGGTGACGATCAAGCGGATTCTCGATGAGGATGAACATCTGCGGCGGGAAACCACAGTCGATGGGTTGAACAAACTCAAGCCAGTATTTCGTGAGGGTGGGCGCGTAACTGCGGGCAATTCCAGCCCATTGAGCGATGGCGCGGCTGCCGTAATCGTGATGGAAGCGGGCAAGGCAGCGCAGTTGGGGCTGAAACCACTGGCGCGCTTCGTCGGGTTCAACGTGGCAGGTGTGCGACCTGAGATTATGGGGGTAGGTCCGATCAACGCGATTCCTAAGCTGCTCAAGCGCACAGGAATGCACCTGCAAGATATTGATTTGATCGAATTGAACGAAGCATTCGCGGCGCAATCGCTGGCAGTGATCCGTCACCTTGAAATGGATCCGGAGAAGGTCAACGTGAATGGCGGTGCAATCGCGTTAGGACATCCGCTGGGATGCACGGGCGCAAAGTTGACCGTGCAGTTGATCCACGAGATGAAGCGGCGCAACAACAAGTACGGCATGGTGACGATGTGCATCGGCGGCGGGATGGGCGCGGCGGGTATCTTCGAGAATTTGAACTAATCATTCCTTCCGTTATTGCAGCAGGTAAAAAACACCCTGCTGATGAAGTAGACGAACAGAAAAGGTGGTATAGGTTTTCCCGTACCACCTTTTATTGGAGTGGGTGATGAATCAAGGGAACAGCGTTAAAGTTACGTGCCAGCGATGATTGGAAGTTGATCGCGGAGGTTCGCAAGATGGACGTGGGTATCTAAGTTGCCGCTGATGAAGTGGTAGTTGATGGCTTCATCAAGACATTCAACGAGTGAAGGCTGGAAGTGATCCGCATACCCAGAAAGCAGATAATTGACAAGTTTATCACCACCCCCCTTGACCGCCCATAAGTGCGCGGTTAAACCGAGCATTTCGGCGCTGTTGTCGCAGTCGAACGGTTCATTGGGTTCGGCTTCCCATTTGAGCAGCATCGAGAGCGCATTGACGCATATGCTGAACTCGCCACATTTGAGCGCCGCCACGCCGATGGTACGTGCCGCACCACTGGCAAGCCCAAATACTTTACGCCGCTGAATTTCTGCCGCTTGGATTGTCTGCAAAAATTCTCCCGCGCAAGATTCCGGAAACTTGGACGCGGCTGCTGCGCCGAGCAGACCGCAGACGCGCATCGCCTCTTCGATGTCGGCAGAATCGACGTATTGTTCATTCTGGCAAAGGCGCTGGATAATGTAGCGAAGCGTCGATGCCGCGACGATGAAATTATCGCGCGATCCCTGCACGCCGCCGCCAACGAGAACTTTTTCTAAGCCGCGCAGAATGGGTTTGAGGTGCGTTCCGTCATATCGTTCGTAGTCTTTGACGACGAAATGGGCAAGGTCTTTAAGGGCATTGAGGACGCGGGTCTTTTCATAACCAGCGTTGCGTTGCGCGCCTAAGTCGATGAGCGTGTCGAGCGTGTCATCGAACATGCCCTTGATATGGATGTCGATTTTGCATTCGCTGAGGAGGCTGTCGATGATGCGCGAACCGTTGATCTGGTGGAGCTGATTATAGGTATACAGCACCGTAGCAATAAATGTGATCGTCATGCCGATATTGATGACCGTCGTCATTTCTGGTGAGATTATGCCATCTCCACCGCTGAATGGACTGATCCAGATTAGAACGAGCGCCATGATCAAATACAGCGCCATAATGCCGATAGTGTAACGCATCATCTTCCGGCGGCGCATCAACGTTTCAAGATAGGAAGGGACGGCAAGCTGCAACACAAGGGCGGACACGCCGATGACAAATGCCAATAGTCCACCAATGATGCCTAAGTAACCTGATACCCATTCTTCGTTCAGTTGAAAGGGAAGCACAATGGTATCCGCCTCTTAAAGATAAAATAAGAACATAGAAAGCGATTTTAATGTGTTTTACACGGTCTTTACACCCACAGAAAGTAGGTGTTTAGGGGTCATAAAGGATACGGGCGAAAATTGGTTTCGCCCGCGTCGGAGAAGTTGATAATGTTTAGTGCGGGGACGAACCGTTGGAACTGCCGCCGTTTGTCCCGTTGGGGTTGGAGGTATTTTGATCAATCACCTGATCAATGAGATCACGCAGGGTACGGCGCGAAAGTCCTGCTTTTTTCTTGACGTGGAACTGCACGCCCAACTTGGTCAGGTGACGTTCGAGCGTGGTGTATTCTTCAACGGTGAACACAGCGAAACGGTTTGGGTTTACCCATGATGGCACGGGCAGCTTGATAACGCGATCCTGTTCGGGACCGAGCAGAGTATAAAGAAGCTGCAAGCCGAGCTTGTTGCCGAAGTTCTTTTCAACTTCGGCACGGGCGTTCAGGAACAATGTCGCCCAACGATCATCTGTGCCGGGAGGAAGGCGCATATCGACAATGACTACGTCATATTCGCTGCGTAAGATATGATCCACCGCTTCGGTGACATTGCGAGCGATGACCAGTTTGTACTTCAATGAGGTATGCACCGCCGCCGCCAAGCTGTTGAGGTCGAACAGGGCATCGTCTTCAATCCAGAGAATTTTGTACATTTTGGTCATCGTCATTAGTACCCTCTTACAGCAACGGGAATACGCAGTGAAGCAACAGTGACAAATGGCTGGTCTAGGTCATCGGGGTCGCCGTTCATGCGGGCGGGTGAGCTGCGTATTTCTACTACGCCGCCATGTTGACTTGCTACCCGCTGTGAATCGTACAGCCCGATCCCTGTTCCCAGTCTTGAGCGATCCCCCGACATTTTTCCACGTGACCCCAAGTTGAAGATCAGTCCGCTTTCGATTTCATGGCGCGGAATAGGCACACCGTAATTCTCGATTTCGATGATGACAAATCTGCCATCTAATTTGCTGCGTATTTCTACCCACGGTTTTTCGCCACGTTTGCTCCAACTGTATTTGATGGCGTTGTGGAGCAGGTTTTGAATGGCGCGCATCATATCGCGGCGGTTGACGATCACCGTCGCTTTTTTGGTGCGGTCACGCACTTTGAGTTCAATGTCACGGCTGGCAGCGAAGTCCTGCATGTATCGCTGCGCCGTCGTCATAAGTTCATCAACGGAAATTTCGACGGGCGCTTCTTTGTGACGGATGTTATCGAGCGCCACTTCTCGAAGCATATGGACTTCGTGGTCGAGTTCGAGCAAGCGTCCAGCGGTAAGATGTAGGTCAAGCAGGCACACTAATCGTTCGACTTCAGCGGCACGACTGTTCACCAGTCGCAGAGTTTCGTTGCTGATATATCCACGCGGTAGGGCGCGACAAATATTGATGATATTGCGCGCGGATTCGCGCAGCGCTGGCGGGCGCGATTCAGCTTGATCGACGTGATCCTTATAAACTTGAAGGAACAAGTTTTGTTCGACGATGGTTTCCCAGTCATCATCCCGAAAGACGGTACGTTTGCGTTCATCGGTCTCGACTTCATCGACCAACTTTGCAACCGCGCTTTGTAGTTCCGCGGCGGGCTTGTCCATAATTTGATCGACCTGCACTGCTTCCGGCAGACGCGACAAATCTCCGAATGGATCGGGCAGAGTCGTCAGGTGATCGTGCAGCGCGTGCAGACGTTCTTCAAAGCCAGTCATAGTGCTGGTGAAGTGGTGCAAAATTTGACCGATGTCTTTAAGAAGCTGCTCAAAGTCGGAAATGTCGAGCACGATTCCCGTGCGCCCGATGGGATGCCCATGTTCATCGAGATCGGCACGGACATGCAGTTCAACCATAATCGGCAGACCGTCACGGGTTCTCAATGTTTCAGTGTAGTGGCGCATCAAGCCGTCTTCATGCTTGACAAATTCACTGATGAACGTCTGGTAATCTTCGTGGTTGCGGTGCAGTTCAAGCGGGCTGATGCCGACGACTTCTTCAATGGAGTCGTAGCCGAACATGCGCGCAAATTCGAGATTGCACTGCGCGATAAATTCTTGCCCGTCGTCATCACGACGAATGATATAGATACCTGCCGGCAGGGGGTAATCTGCGAGGGCATCAAATAATTGGGACCGCTTTACTGCGTCCGACATGATCATAAATGCGAACCGTCGCTGAAAGGTCGATGACTAAACAAAAGTATGGATAAAACGTAACAATGCTAATCATTTGATTAACTGCTACGGGGCAGTATCATATCATAAGGGGTAAGGAAAGTGTGTAGTAGGTTTGAAACGTACATTTTTAAATCCTAACGGTATATCTGGAAATGTACCGTTATAATTCAACAAAACCCTTTATGTGAAGTTAACGATTCTCAGGAACAGGACGATACTTATGTCTCTGTCTGCACCACCTAATCTAGAGTTTGCGACTGAAGTTCAGACTGACCGTTTGAAACTGCTGTGGCGTGTGACGCTGATCAGCAGTGTTCTTGTCGGTTGGATTTTGCTGAATATCGCCATGCTTCAACGGCAGGATGTCGCGCGGTTGATTATCCCACTGATTTTTCTCTCTGTGGGATGTTTGCTAACCCAACAGATACTCAAGCGAGTGGGTTATACGTCCGCCGCATGGGTATACACATTTTCGGCGCTCGGCGCGATGGCGATTTTGCTCTATCTCGGTGATTCGCTGACGATACAAATCGCACCGTATGCCTTCCCGATCCTTGTATTCATCGTAGGGTTGATGCTGCATCCAGCGAACACGCTGCTCGTCGCGGTGCTGTCGGCGCTGGTTACAGTGCTTGTCCCCGCCGCACAGCTTGGCAATTTTGAATTTTTCGGCATCTACCAGATTATCGCTATCTTGCTGACATTTGTCAGCGCGTTACTGGCCATGCAGGTGACGGGCGATTTGCAGCAGGTTGCGGAATGGGCGCTGAGCAACTATCAGCGTGAACGGCGCGTAGCTAGTGAATTGTTCGATAACCGCCAACTGCTTGAACGCAGTCTTGCGCGCAGCCAAGCCTTAAGCGAACGCCTGAGCGAAACGAATAAAGAACTCGATAATGCGCGCGCTGCCGCCGAAGAAGCAAAACACTTTCGTGGTCAATTTTTGGCGAACATGAGCCATGAATTACGCACGCCGCTGAACGCGATTATTGGATTCAGCGAAACGATGTTGAAATTCCCCGCGATGTACGACGGTGTAAAACTCCCAAGCGCCTATGAAGCCGACCTTTCGCAAATTTATACCAGTGGGCGACAACTGCTCAACTTAATCAACGACATTCTCGACCTGTCGAAAGTGGACGCTGGTAAGCTGGATATTCGCATGACGCGGGTGGAACTGAAGCCTGTGTTGAATATGGTGCTTTCGACGGCTTCAGGCTTAATTGGTCAGAAGCCGATCAAACTGGAAGCCGATTTGCCGGAAACGCTGCCAGATGTGTACGCGGACGAAGCGCGTGTGCGCCAAGTGCTGCTCAACCTGTACAGCAACGCGGCGAAATTCACCGACAAAGGTTCAATCACGCTGTCGGTGCGCGATGAGGGCGGTCATTTGTTGGTCAGTGTACGCGATACGGGATCGGGTATTCCACATGATAGCCTTGAAGTGATTTTTGAAGAATTCAAACAGGCGGAAACGGGCGTTCGTGACCCACGCAGCGGTGCGGGCTTGGGGCTTACGATTTCTCGACAATTACTTACTCTTATGGGTGGGCGAATTTGGGCAGAAAGTGAATTAGGGCGTGGAAGCACGTTCCATTTTACACTGCTAAAGTATGACGAAGCAGCAAACAATCACGATGTTGATGGGGCTGTGTTGTTCGATCATGAGGTGAGACCGGTCAGCGCAGAAGATCAAGCAGTACATGCATGAACAGGACAAAAAATGAAAATCTTGTATGTTGAAGATAACCCGGCAAATCTTTCTTTATTGCAACGCATCGCACGCATGGGTGGTCATGAAGTGGTGAGCTACACCGAAGGCGAGTCTGCGCTGCGAAACTATGAAAAAGATAAGCCCGACCTTGTTTTGATGGACGTGCAGCTCTCCGGCGGGATGAACGGCTTGGATGTCGTGCGGAAGCTCCGCGAACGCGGACACAAAACGCCCATTATCGCTGTGACCGCTTATGCCATGACTGGTGACCGTGAACGATGCATCGAAGCCGGGTGCGACACATACATCGCAAAACCGCTTCCTGTTGCGGAACTGGTCGAACTCGTCAAGGTGTTTGAAGAAAAAATCAAACAGGGCGGCAGTCCTGCTTCCGCCGCGGCTGCGCCAAAACCCGCCGCAGCCGCTCCAGAAAGTGCCCCGCCTGATTTGAAGGAACAGCCAAGCCCGACTGTGGTGGCTGCACCTTCGGCTGTCCCTGCGCCTGCGACACCCGCCGCGCCAGCGGCATCATCGCCTGCGCCCACGCCTACTGTGACTCCGCCAGCACCGAGCGCACCATCTGCGCCCGTCACGCCTGCAGCGAGTCCTAATGCGCCAGTGTCAACGTCTCCAAGTGCTGATGATAAGACAACGCCAGCATCGCCCATGGCGGGGAAATCGGGGACATCTACCGGAACCACACCCGCGGGTGGCACGCCGACGATTGCTTCGACAGTGAAGTAAAACAGTGGCGGCAGGACAACATCCTAGCAAATATTGCTAGGATAGAATTTGTACTAAACCGGGACGCACTTGAAATGACAATGTGCGTCCCGCGAAAAATTCCCCATCCAACTCCATTTGAATAGGGTCTGTTTCGTGACTCGCGGCGCTGGCGCGTTTAGATGCGGCAGTTACGCTCACGTTTTTGGCGCGTGTGTGAAGCACCGCATGATGCGTGAGATGGCTGCCATCATATACATGCTGAAGTGCGGTGAGAATCTCCAGTTTGGGCACCTGTTTGACGAGGATCACATCGAATTGACCATCGGATGCTTGGGCATTTGGCGCGATCTTCATGCCGCGCCCGAAGGTTGTTCCGTTGGCGACAGCGAGCAAATACGTGCCGCCTTCATACCACGTTTGACCGTCGAGTTCGATATGAAGCGGCTGCGGTTTGTAGGTGAGGATACTGGCGATGGTAGCGGTCAAGAATGTCCACGGGCGGCGATTGTTGACCCGGTTGACACGCTTCGTGACAGATCCGCTTAAGCCGACGCTGGCGATGTTAAGAAAGTATTCGCGGCGCTCATCTGAATTTTCATCGAGTGTGAGCATACCAATATCAACAGGCTGCGGCTGCGCGGTGGCGATCCATGCCGTCATGGCGTGCAAATCTCCGGTGGGGATGCCGCGTCCACGCGCCCAATCGCGCCCTGTGCCAACAGGAATGTTGCCGTAGATCATCGGATCGTGCGCGGCAGTTTTTTCGTTGAGCGCGATCACAGCATTGATGAGCGAGTGATTTGTGCCGTCGCCACCAATGGCAATAACACGGCGGATGCCGTAATCACTGTAGGCGGTTTCGAGATGCCCCGCGACTTCTTCTGGTCGCTGTGTGACCACCACGACGAGTTCGCCTAATCGTTCCCATAGGATAGGTTCAAGTTCTTGCCAAACACGCCCCGCGCGCCCCCCGGCGGCATGAGGATTGAGGATGATCAGAGTTGGTTGCATGGAAGGCTCTTTCTTGATCGACGTGGGCGGTATGCGATAGTTCTACTTTTAACAACAAAAGCATAGGCAAAAAGTGACGATCATCAGCATTGAGATGCTGTTTATGGGGGTGACATGGGACAAAATGAAGCGCCCATTGTCAAGATGGGCGTTGGATGACTGCTAAATGCGTAAGGATGAATAAAAAATCACAAGAGGGTGTTGAGTACGGCGGCTAAATCGGACATATTGAAGGGTTTGAGTAGATAATGATTCGCGCCCATCTCAAGCGTGGTGCGTTTATCATGCATATTTCCGCTCATGGCGACAAAAACCACATCTGACCACACAGCGTCGGCGCGAACACGCCGCAGCACTTCAAAGCCATCGATTCCGGGCAGAGTAATATCGCAGAGGATGAGAAGGGGTGGCTCAGGAAATGACGACAGCAGCGCCAAACCTTCTTCACCGTTCGATGCACACTGGCAGGAAAAGCCCATAATTTCGACAAGCTGACGGAGTACATCCGCAAGTTCGTGAATATCTTCGATGATGAGAACGCGTGATTTACGCTCCATTTCGCCTCACTGGCCACGGTATTGAAGGGATGTTGGTCTTAAAAGTGTGTGCGTCTTAGTAAAAAAAAGTCGTGCATAAACCCTCCTATTCACACTAATCTATTTTCGCTGCCTAGTTATGAACGGATGTGATTTTCTCCGATAATCACCCATTTATAGGTGGTGAGTTCTTCCAGCGCCATCGGTCCACGCGCATGAAGTTTTTGCGTGCTAACAGCGACTTCTGCGCCTAAACCGAGCGCGCCGCCATCGTTGAAGCGTGTGCTGGCATTGACGAAAACCGCTGACGAATCAACTTCGTTGATGAAACGCTGTGCGTGCGACATATCGCGCGTGAGGATGCTATCACTGTGATTGAGGCTGTGCGCGGCGATATGGTCAATGGCTTCGTCGAGAGAATCGACGACTTTCAAGCCCAACACGAGCGACATCCATTCGGTGTCAAAATCGTCCGCATCCGCCGGATGCACTTTGCCATGATGGGAAACGGAATCGAGGATAGCTTGAGCGCGCGGCTCTGCGCGGAAAGTCACGCCCGAATCGGCAAGGTGATTGACGACACGCGGAAGGAACGATTCCGCGATGGCTTGGTGAACAAGCAGTGTATCGAGCGCATTGCACACTGACGGACGCTGGGTTTTCGCGTTATGGATGACGGGAAGCGCAGCATCAAGATCGGCGGATTCATCGACGAAAATATGACAAATGCCGATTCCGCCTGTGATGACGGGGATTGTGCTGTTTTCGCGGCAGAACTGGTGCAAACTCGCGCCGCCACGCGGGATGATAATGTCGATGTATTGATGCAGCTTGAGCATTTCAGCGATCAAGTGGCGATCTGTGCTATCCACAAACAAGACGGCATCGGCGGGGAGCGCGCCATCAGCGGTAAGTCCGTCACGGATGGCGGCGATTAAGGCGCGGTTCGTGTGGATAGTTTCGCTACCGCCGCGCAAAAGCGCCGCGTTACTGCTTTTGAGCGCAAGTGCGACGACATCGACGGTGACATTGGGGCGGCTTTCGTAAATCACGCCGATGACACCAAGCGGTGTGCGGCGGCGGTGGACTTTTAATCCGTTGGGAAGTAGGCGCTCATCAAACGTTGTCCCAACTGGATCAGGCAGGGTGATGACTGTGCGAAGATCACGGATGATGGCGGGCAAGCGGGTTTGCAGACTCAAGCGGTCCATGAGGGCTTCGCTCATCCCTTTAGCGCGCGCAGCATCGAGATCAACACAGTTGGCTGTGAGAATTGCATGTGATTGGCGTTCCAACGCGGCGGCAACCGATTCGAGCGCGCGATTTTTCTGCGCGGTTGTGGCGCGAATCAAGTGCTGCGCGGCGTGTTTTGCGCGTTTGCCCAACGCTTGCATATCTGTCATTGGTTTGTACTCCCACTAAGACAATAATACCATGTTGTTTCGATGAATGATCTCGTCCCCATAGGAATAGCCTAATAATTCATGAATTTTTGAAGATTGGACTCCGCAGAGCTGGCGAATATCATCACTACTGTAGCTGGACAGTCCATGCGCGATTTCCTTGCCATCGGGCGCGATCACAGAAAGTGTCGTACCGCGTTCAAACTCGCCCTCCACGCCTGTCACGCCAACAGGCAGCAGACTCGCGCCGCCGTTGAGCAGTTTTTGTGCCGCGCCGCGATCCACAAGGACTTTCCCCCGCGTTTTGTCCATCAACAGCCAGCGTTTGCGGCTGACTACCTGATCACGCACCGGATCAAAGCGCGTACCGACACTTTCGCCGCGCAAAAGCCGAACGAGCAGTTCCGGTTCTCTGCCATTAGCGATGATGGTGGGAATGCCGCCGCGAGTCGCCAACTGTGCGGCTTGCAGCTTGGTGATCATGCCGCCTGTGCCTAAGCCTGTTGGCGATCCCCCTGCTAGCGCCCATACTTGATCGTCAATGCGGGGCACACGTTGGATCAACTGCGCGTTGGCGTTAGTGCGCGGATCAGCGGTGTACAATCCGGCTTGATCAGTGAGGATGATGAGGCGGTCAGCTTCGATGAGGGTGGCGACCAGCGCCGAGAGATTGTCGTTATCGCCGACTCGGATTTCGTCGGTGGCGGTAGTATCGTTTTCGTTGATAATCGGTACAATGCGGCGATCAATGAGGGTGAGCAGGGTATCGCGCGCGTTCAAAAAGCGGGTGCGGTTGCCAAGATCATCGCGGGTAAGCAGCACTTGCGCGACAGTGATCTCGAAAATGTCGAACAGTTCGCCATAAATTTGCATCAGGC
Source organism: Anaerolineae bacterium (assembly GCA_034434595.1). Classification (GTDB taxonomy): domain Bacteria; phylum Chloroflexota; class Anaerolineae; order Aggregatilineales; family Phototrophicaceae; genus Flexifilum. The sequence goes on along the minus strand of DAOTZD010000022.1, from coordinate 435,836 downwards.
GGCTTTGCCCGACGGCGCTCAACATCTGCTTGGCGGGGAGAGATCGCCCAAGATCGGGGTAGTTGAGTCGTTCACGTCCAGCGGCAACCGCGCCCGACGACACGATGACGATCTCATGTCCCTGCTGTTGAAGTTTCGCCGCCTGCTGGACGATCTCAAGCATTCGTGGACGGCTTAGACGGCGTGTACCATCGGTGAGCGTAGTGGTTCCCAGTTTGACGACGATTCGCTCGGTTGGCATCGCGGGCGCTGCATCCTCTCATGATTTTAGTCGTGCGTTTACTTTACAGATTGAGTGTGAAACGCATTATATAGGGCTGTTTGTGCCTAGTCTATGCGGCTGACGATTAAAAGGACGAAACGCGATGAATGAGGCGAATAAATCTGCGGCATTGGCAGGCACGGGCGATGCATTCGGGGAATACTGGCTTGCACTCGCACGAATGCGCGTCCAGTTGAGCAGCGGCGTGGCGGGTAGCGCGTGAACCGCTGCCGGAGCGAATTTTCGAGGAAACGATTTGAGGATTCACCATAGACGGCGCAAAGAACGCAGAGTTCAGAGATTTTCTCCTCTGCGCTCTCTGCGGTGAATCTTTTTATTAGGCTTTTTGGGTATTGGGGTGCGGAGCGCGGGCTTGAGCAACGATGTCCACGAGTTTGCGCGCGCGCTGTTCGATCAAGTCGAGCGACATGGTGCCATCGCCTGTGAGCCAACCTGCCATGCCGCACGCGACTCCACCCGCTTTGATGAACGCGCCGACATTTTCATCGGTCATGCCGCCGTTGCACATGAAGTCGATGTGGTCAAGTGGTCCGCGAATGGACTTGAAATAATCTACGCCTAGATTGCCAATCGGGAAGATTTTGATGAGTTTTGCGCCCGCCAACCACGCATTGACGGCTTCAGTAGGTGTAATCACACCGGGGACTGCCAGCACATCATAGTGATGCGACAGCGCAACGACTTCAGGGTTGAATGACGGTGCGATCACGCAGTCTGCACCCGCATCAAGGACGCGCTGCGCGGCAGCTACGTCCAACACTGTCCCCATGCCGACAAGCGCTTCATGTCCATATTCGCGTTTGATGGCTTGCATCGCTTCGATGGGCTGCGTGCTATTCATGGTGAGTTCAAACGCGGTGATGCCCGCGCGCATGAGGGCTTCGGCGGTGCGGAGCGCAACATCGGGCGGGAAATGCCCGCGCATTCCGGCGACCAAACCGGTGCGGATAATCTGTGACTTTGCCCAATCGATGCGGGTCATCTCGGAAGTGGTCATCCGGTAAAATCCTCAAGTACTGATATTCATGGTGATTAACATTGGGGAGATGATAACGCGCTAAGATACAATTTCCCACAGCGTCCCGCCATTAAGGATGACGAGCAGCAAATCGCCAAAAGCCTTTTGTGGGAATGGTTTACGGATGCAGCCAGTAAACCCCGCGCTGCGGAGTTCGGTGAAAGAGCCATTTTGCGGGTAGCCATCGCAGAGCGCGACGATGGGCAGATGATACCACTGCGAATCGGCGCGAATGGCACGGCAAATCGCAAGGCTGTCGGCATCGGGCAGCGTGAGGTCGAGCAGCACAAAAGCGGGCGAAGGGTGCATCGCTCGAAGTTGTGCAAGCACACGGCTTCCGGTGGTATTCCGTTTATAACGGATTCCTAAGTCTTTGAGGAGCGATGAAAGAGTCACCAGACTGTGAGCATCGTCTTCAACGATCAACGCGGTGGTGTCGTTAAGTTTCAATTTCAGACTCCGGCGAACTTGCTGCTACTTGCTACCATTAGGTTGGTATGCTGAACAGAGCGCCCATGTTGTCAACGGTGTTTGAAAAGGGTGCTGGCGATGCAATACAGATAGTAAGGTTGACCCTGCTTATATCATAACTAAAATCTTGAAACACACCAGTTTAGACAATGAGACCGTGCAAGCAGACGTTTTTTCCGCGTGATTTGGGAGAATGTGGATGGCACAACCAAAGATTGACAGCCTGATCGCCGTACTGCGCGAAGGCTCGTATGAACAGCGCAAAGACGCGACACAGGAATTGGTCGCATTGGGGGATGCAGCCGTTGAAGCCTTGATCGACATTATGCGGATGTATTCGTCTCGTGAAGCGTATGAAAGAGAAGTAATGGAGGATGCCAACCCCGCGCAGCACTATGCTGTTGAGTGCTTGATCGAGATTGGCGAACCTGCTGTTGATCCGTTGATTGATGCGTTGAGGGATACAACGTGGGGCGCGCGGATGGGCGCGATCTACTGCTTGGGCGCAATTGGCGAACCGCGCGCGGTGCAGCCGTTGATAGAGCTATTGGGTGAGGATTGGGGTAAACAAGACGCGCCGATCTATGATATTGGCGAGTCGCTAAAGAGGATTGGCGAGATCGCTATGCGCCCGCTGATCTTTGCGCTGAGACAGCACCAAAATGCGCGCGTGCGCTATGGCGCGGCGACGATAATGGAATCATATTCTGATCCGCTGGTCGTGAAGGCGTTGAGCGATACCGCGCGCGAAGATGAATCAAGTGATGTGCGGGGGGCGGCGATCTTGTCGCTCAGAATGATTGGAGATGAAAGCGCCATAACTGTGATGATCGATGCACTCGCAGATTCTGCTGCCGAGAATCGGGAGTTGGCGGCAGTGGGATTGGGGAATTTGCTCGAACGAGCGACGGATGAGCAAGCGCGGGGAACGGGGATCGCGGCTTTGGTGCGTGTCATGCGTGAAGATGACGACTGGGGCGCGCGTCAAACGGCTGCCGAAAAGCTGGCGACCTTGCAAACGCTCCACGCTGAAGAAGCAGTGGATCGACTGGTGCTCGATTTGAGCGATCCTGATCCTGAAATTCGATTAGGTGCGGGATGGTCGCTGCTGCCGCTGAACGACACGCGCGCAGTTGATCCGCTGACACGGCTGCTAACACATTCCGATGCGCGGATTGTGAGGATGGCAGCCGCCGCGCTTGGTCGCTTTGGCGATCCACGCCCGATCCCGATTCTCAATGCTCTGCTGAGCAGCCCGAATGAAGACATTCGCCATGCGGCAAACGACGCGCTGCAAGCCTTGAGCAAGAATACAGAGACTTAGTTGGGCGCAGTATACGTGGGCAAATTGACGATCACCTGTGTGCCTTTGCCCACGACGGAGCGAAGGGCAAGCGTTCCACCGTGCGCTTGAATGATGTGCGAAGCGACGGTTAAGCCAATGCCAATCCCCTGCTGTTCTTGGCTTTCGCGGTTGATTTGCTCAAAGGCGCGCATGGCGGCTGCCACCTGCGATTCAGGAATTCCACCGCCTTGATCAGTAATGCTGACGATGATGCTCCCTTCCGCCTGCCATTGGACAAGGTAGACGGTCTTATTGGGCGGCGAAAACGTGATCGCGTTGGCGATGAGTTCCGCGAAGGCGTGTTTGATCGCGGGGGGATTGCACAACAGCATGAGACCAGGATCACGATCTTGCATATCGACGGTGACATTCGGTGGGGGATTGAAGGCGAAACGGCGCGCAAGGTTATTGGCGGCGAGCAGGATTTCCCAAAGCGGTGATGGGACACCGTTCTTGGCAATGGTTTCGGCGGTCAGCACGCCTGCCTGAATTTGTGTGAGGTAGACCATTTGCTCGACACGGTGTGAGAGGCGGTCACTGCCAACTGTAATGGTTTGCAGCAGTTCAGTGATTTCTTCAGGGTCAAGCTGGTGCATTTGACGTGAAATCACATCTGAGACGGTTTTGATCGAGATTAAGGGTGTGCGGAGTTCATGTGCGACCATGCGCGCCAATTTCTGCTTGATATCCTCTAGCCGCTGTTCGCTGCTGCTGCTTACCTGCTGGTGACGTTTGAGACGTGACGCTATCGCGGACAAGAGTTCGTTGGTAGAAAATGGCTTGATGAGAAAATCATCCGCTCCCATTTCCATCGCTTGACGCTGGACCGTGTAGTCGGTGCGGGCTGTAAGAACAATAAATGGGATATGCGCGGTATTGGATGCGCTGCGGATGCGCCTCAGCACTTCAAACCCGTCGATTCCGGGCATCATAATGTCGCACAGCACAAGATCGGGTCTCCATTCGTGGACAAGCGCCACCCCTTGATGCCCATCCCCCGCGCCCGCGACATCAAAGCTGGCGAATTTGAGCATCTCCAACAGGTCATCAAGAAGGGAAAGTTCATCTTCGATGACAAGAATCTTTGCCATATTGAAAATCTCTCAGTTTGTGTGTGCGCCGGGATACGTTCGTTGATCCCAAACCAGCACAGCGAATGTACTGGTCGTCTTTAGGCTAACACCGAACCCTTTGAAACACACCAAAGATTTACAGCGAATTGTGAAATCTGTGATTTCAAATTAAGAAGGCTCGTACACTTACCCCAAGTTTTCTTTGAGTGTCTCGGCAATTCGGCGAGTGATACCGGGCACACGCATGAGTTCTTCGACGCTGGCGGCTTTGATGCCGGAAATCGAATTGTCAAACGCTTTCAAAAGCGCGCGGCGCTTGGCCGGACCAATACCGGGAATGGACTCCAATTGACTCGCCATGCCGAGCTTTTGGCGCTGCTGACGGTGGCTGGTGATGGCAAAACGGTGGGCTTCGTCGCGCACACGCTGAACGAGATAGAGGGCTTCGCTGCGGCGCGGCAAAATGATCGAGTCGGGGCGGGTGGGCAGGAAAATTTCTTCAAACTGTTTCGCTAGCGAACACACAGGTACGCGGTCAAGCAGATCAAACTCGCGCAGCACTTCAACTGCCACGCCTAGCTGCCCTTTGCCGCCATCGATCATGAGCAGGTCGGGGAGTAAGCGCCATGTCTCGTCGCGGTCATCTTTGCCGACAGGAACAGGCGTGGGATCACTGATGGCGGTGCGCCAGCGGTTAAAGCGGCGGGTGAGGGCTTCGCGCATCGACTGAAAATCGTCTGATCCCTTGTGGGTGACGGTACGAATATTGAACTTTCTGTATTCGGCTTTTTTCGCCACGCCCTGCACAAATACGATGCGGCTGGCGACAATCGCTGTGCCCTGCGTGGTCGAAATATCGAAACATTCAATGCGGTTGGGAACGCGCGGCAGCTCCAGTGCCTCTTGGAGCGCCGCCAGCGCCGTTTCCTGCTTATGTGTATCGGCTTCCCATTGAGCGCGAAGCATGTGTAGGGCTTCGCGGGCATTTTCTTCGGCAATTGAGATCAAGCTGCGTTTATCGCCGCGTTGGGGTACGGTGATGCTGACGCGCTTGCCGCTGCGTTTATCACGCAGCCATCGTTCAATAATGCGCGTTTCCTCGATATTTTGCTGCACGACAATCTCATTGGGGATTTCCGATGTGCCCCCATAAAACCGCTTGATGAATTCGCTCAACACTTCGGCATCAGTTTCGCCTTCTGTGCCGTCCAACGGACGCGAATCGCTGCCGATCAGCTTGCCATTGCGGATGAACAGAATTTGTACGAGAGCTTCGTTGTTATCGCGGGCAAGTGCGATTACGTCTTGATCGGCAAAATTGGCGCTGACCGCCCGATGTTGGCGCGTGATGTATTCGATGGCTTTAAGCTGATCGCGGATTTGGGCGGCTTGCTCGAAATTCAAGTTTTCAGCGGCGGCTTCCATTTCGTTGGTCAAGCGTTCGACGACTGCTTCCGATTTGCCCGATAACACGTCCATGAGTTCTTGAATCATGCCGCGATACTGGTCTTTGCTCACCGCGCCGATGCAGGGCGCGTTGCACAGCTTAATGTCATAGAATAAGCACGCGCGCGGGTCTTTCCCCGTGATCTCGCGGTCACAGGTGAGATAGGGGAAGGCTTTGCGAAGGGTTTGCAGCGTGTTTTGCACTGCCCACATGGCTACATACGGTCCAAAATATCGACTGCCATCGTCTTCGATGCGGCGGGTGGTTTCGACTTTTGGGTACGGCATATGCCATGTGATTTTGATGTATGGATAGCGTTTATCGTCTTTGAGGCTGATGTTGTAGCGCGGTTTATGACGCTTGATGAGCGTTTCTTCGAGAATCAGCGCCTTGATCTCGTTTTCTTCGACGATGAAATCAATATCGACGATGTTCTGACGCAGTTTAAGCGTTTTCAGGCTGTTTTCGGCGCTTGCATTGAAGTAGCTGCGAACACGGTTGCGAAGCTTCTTCGCTTTGCCCACATAGATAATCGTCCCCTGCGCGTCTTTCATCAAATAAACGCCGGGTTTGAGGGGCAGGTTGTTGAGAATTGTTCTAATGTGGTCAGACGGTTGAAATGTCATTTTCTCGCGCCGAAAAGTTCTGGTTCACGGGGACAGATGAGAAACGAAAATTTTAGCGCAAACAGAACAAAAATGCGACTCTTGAAAAATGCAAAACGATTCAGAGCAAAGAAGATGGAGAATACATGCTGCGTAAACATACAACGCAGCATGTTAACTGATTGTGTTTTGATAATCGTTGTTTAACGAATTTCTGAGTGTTTCGCGTGCCATATGAAGCGCATGTTAAATCGGGTTGAGTTCAGCGATGTTGGCGTTAAGCTAATCGCATGTTTTCACAGCTATCTCATAGGAGACTTCGCCAATGAGCGATACCAAGATACATATTTTTGACCGTGAAACGAATACGCTGGACTATAAAGCGGGTGAAACCATCCTCAAAGCAGGGGAACCCGCCGACAAGATGTTCGTCGTCAAAGAAGGCGAAGTCGAGATACACATTCAGCCCGGCGTGACCGAAGTCGTCGATGCGGGCGGGTTCTTTGGCGAAATGGCGTTGATTACCAATGAGCCGCGCAGCGCGACAGTGGTCGCCAAGACGGATTGTAAGCTGGTCGCGGTGGATGTGAATCGCTTCAAGTTTATGGTGAGCGAAACCCCAAATTTCGCGCTGGTCATCATGCGTGTGCTTGTCGAACGGCTGCGCCGCCGCAATGCGTATGTCGCGGAACTGCTAAAGGGGTAAGTATCAAGTACCGTGTGAATCGCTTCATGGTTAGGTTGATGTTACAATTCAGCCTATCTCATGAAGTGATTTTTGATTCCGGTCTATATGCATGTTTCGGTTTTACTGCCCCAAGTCCTCACCGCGTTGATTCCCGCTGACGGACGACACATCAACCGCATCATCGATGGCACATTGGGCGCGGCGGGGCATTCATCCGCGCTGTTGGAACGCGCTCCGTCTGCTCACTTACTCGGCTTTGATGCTGATCCGCTGGCGATTCGAATCGCGGGCGAAAAACTTGCTCCATACAGGGAGCGCGTGATACTGATCAATGCCAATTATGCCGAAATGCCGGATCGCGCGGTGACGCTCGGTTGGGCAGGGGATGTGGACGCGATTTTGCTCGATCTCGGCGTGTCGTCGATGCAGTTCGATACACCGGAACGTGGATTCAGTTTTCGCTTTGACGCGCCGCTGGATATGCGGTTCAACCCCACAAGCGCGGATGCCACCGCCGCTGATCTCATCAACACTATGGATGAGGGCGAACTCGCGAACATTTTTTACGAGTACGGCGAAGAACATGACAGCCGACGTATCGCGCGCGCGATTGTCAAAGCGCGGGGCGAATCCCCTTTACGTACCACAGGCGATTTAACCCAAGTGATCGAGAAGGCGACTCCGCGCCGCGCGCACGATAAAATCCATCCCGCGACGAAAGTGTTTCAGGCGCTGCGTATCGCCGTGAACGCGGAACTCGATGTGCTGGAAAAGACGCTGCCCGCCGGGCTTGAACTGCTCAAAACGGGCGGGCGCATGGCAGTAATCAGCTTTCACAGTTTGGAAGACCGCATCGTGAAGGAAGCATTTCGCCTTGCAAGCATAGACTGTATTTGCCCGCCGGAGTTTCCTGTGTGCGTATGTGGGCATCGCGCAAGTGTTAAACTGATCACGAAAAAGCCGCTCATCGCGGATGAGGACGAAATCGCCGCCAACCCGCGCAGCCGCAGCGCAAAACTGCGCGTGGTCGAAAAGTTATAGAGGACGGTTAAAGCTATGTCACTCCATTCGATTCAACATGCGCTCAGGCGAAGCCAATGGCGACCTCAGCGGCAGGCAGTCGCGCTAGCGACGTTGGGCGCATTCGTGGCAATCATCATTGGCGCGCTGTATCTTTCGGAAGCATCGCAGACCGCCGCATTGGGGCGCGAACTGATCGAATTAGAAGCGCGGCGAAACAATCTCGAACAGACAAATCAGCAGCTTCGCGCCGAAATCGCTGGACTGCAAGGTATGGGACGCTTACAAGCAGCGGCGCAAGAAATGGGATTCGTGTTTGCTGACCGTTCCGACATCGAATATTTGGTGGTCGATGGATACAATCCGTCGCGCGATATCGAAGTCGCGCCGGTAGCACAGCGCCAAGAAGAAGCGCCCGAACTTCCGGTGTATGACGAATCGCTTGGAGGGTGGCTTCAGCAGCAGATCGATAATCTGCGCCGCCAGCTAGAAGGCTTTAGCCAGCAGGGGGGATAGACGATGGCAGCCCAAAGCACGCCGCTTCCACAGCAGGAAGTTTTTCGCCGCCGTTTGCCGTTCGTGGCAGTTGGGCTGGTCGTTGCCAGCTTGATCATGATGGGGCGCTTGATCTCGTTTCAGTTCCAGCTCACGCCGGAAGTGCTGACGTATTTGGAGCGTGGACGCGATGCCAACTATCGCCGCACGCTCGAAATCGCCGCCTCACGCGGATATATCTATGATCGCAACGGTGAACCGCTGGCGGTAAATACGCTCGAATATCAGATCGGCGCAAGTCCCAACTTGATTGCAGATAAGCGGGGCGCAGCGACACAACTTGCCGCCGCGCTCAACCAAAGTGAACTGGAAATCTATGACGCGCTCAATCTCGATGTGCCTTGGGTCTTACTCGCTCCGCGCGTGAATGCCGAAATCGGGCAGCGGGTGGCGCAGTTGGACATCTACGGCGTGCGTATCGAATCGATCCCGCGCCGAAGCTATCCACAGGGGACACTTGCCGCGCAGTTGGTCGGATTCGTCGGCGGCGACTTGCAGGGTTACTACGGCACAGAAGGCTTTTACCAGAACATTCTCGCCGGGCGTGTGCGCGAACGCGAAGTGAGCAACATCCCGTTTGAACTGACGCAGTTGAACTTGGATGAAGATCGTGGACAAGATATTGTGCTGACGATTGACCGTGATGTGCAGTTCGTGGTCGAACAGGAACTGCAGCGGGCAATTAGCCAGAGCGGCGCAATTGGCGGAACAATTATCGTCATGAATCCCCGCAACGGCGAAATTTTGGCGATGGCGAGCTATCCGTCATTTGATCCGAACAGCTATTACACCGTCACCGACCCCGCGCAGTTGAACAACCCCGCGATTGCATCACAGTGGGAGCCCGGTTCAATTTTCAAAGTGCTGACGATTGCGGCGGCGCTCGAACGCGGCGTGATTACACCGCAGTGGAGCTACAACGATCAAGGAATTCTCGAAGATGCCGGCGTAACCATCTATAACTGGGATCGCGCCGCGCATGGTGTGGTCGATACGACGCAAGTATTAGTGCAGTCGCTTAATGTCGGCACGGCGACTATCAGCCGCATGATGGGTCCCGAAGCGTTTTACGGTATGATGGACGATTTCGGGTTGGGCAGCCTGACAGGAATTGACTTGCAAGGCGAGCAGCCCGGCGCGATGGATATTCCCGGCGACCCGAACTGGAGCGAATCGCAGTTGTTAACCAACAGTTACGGGCAGGGAATCGCCACTACGCCGATTCAGATGATCACGGCGGTGAGCGCGATTGCCAACGGTGGGCTGATGATGCAGCCGCATATCGTAGACAGCATCATCGATGGAGAGCGCGTGGTGCGGGCGCAGCCATCGGCGCTGGGTCGCCCCATCAGTGCGGAAACCGCCTCTGCTGTAACAGAGATGATGGTCGCTGTGGTGCGCGATGGTTTAGACGGCGCGGCTTCGGTGGATGGCTATACCGTCGCCGGGAAGACTGGCACGGCGCAAATTCCCACGCCGATTGGCTACAAACCCGGCGTGTCGATTGTGTCGTTTATCGGCTTTTTGCCCGCCGATGATCCACAGTTAATCATTCTTGTCAAACTGGATGAACCAGCCGAATACTGGGGCAGCGTAGTCGCCGCGCCTGTGTTTCAGCGGGTCGCGGAACGTTTGGTAATTCTGCTAGAAATTCCAACCGATGATATTCGCCGGGCGCTGGCAGCACAGGGCGGGGCAGTCAACAATATTCGGCGTTGAACTTCATTGAAACGACTTCATAGGGAAATTGAGCGAAGATGAATCAACCATTACCTTTTGCATTGAGCGTGGGGGTGCTGGCTTTTCTAATCGGCGTGATCTGGGGTGGCCCATTTGTTGAAGTGCTGCGCCGATTAAAAGTCGGCAAGCTGATTCGCGTGGAATTGGCTGAAGGACACCAGAAGAAAGCCGGAACGCCAACCATGGGCGGGATCATGATCATCCTACCAGCGATTGGTATCACGTTAATGCTGAACTTGGTGAGCATCATTCGCCCCAACGCGGAATTCACCGGCGGGTCGATCCTTGTGCCGCTGGGGGTGCTGGTTGGGTTCTCGCTGCTTGGCGCATATGACGACTGGGAAGGGATTCGACGCTCTCACGGGCGACCCATTGGCGAAGGCATCAGCCCGCGCGCGAAATTTATGGCGCAGGTGGTGTTGGCGGTGCTGGCGGCAGGTGCGATCTCGTTGTATGACGGTGGGTTTCAGTTCGCGAACGAAATTCCCCTTCCGTTGGTGAACGTGTCGATTCCGCTGCACCCAATTCTATTCATCCCGATTGCGGCATTCATCATCGTTGCGATGTCGAACGCGCTCAATTTCACCGACGGTATGGATGGTTTAGCTGGCATCATCACTGCCAGCGCGTTCGCGGCTTATGGGATTATCGCATTTTTGCAGGAACAAATCTTTCTCGTGCAGTTCTGCTTTATTTTGGTGGGCGCGTGTTTCGCCTTTCTGTGGTACAACGCGCATCCGGCGCAGTTGTTCATGGGCGATACTGGATCGCTAGCATTGGGCGCGACACTAGCGACTGTAGCAATCATGACCGGACAATGGCTGCTTCTCCCGATCATCGCCATTGTTCCCGTCGCGGAAATGGTGAGTGTGGTGATTCAGATCGTGTATTTCAAAGCGACGAAAGGACAGCGTTTCTTTCGTATGTCGCCACTCCACCATCACTTTGAATTGAGTGGGTGGAGCGAAACGCAGGTTGTTCAGCGCTTCTGGTTGGTGGGCTTGTTAAGCGCGATGGCGGGTGTGGCGCTGGCGCTGCTGTAAAGGGTTGTGATGGTTGATGCGTTAGCGGGGAAAAAAGTCACGGTAATTGGGTTCGCGCGGCAGGGCAAGGCGCTTGCGCGTTGGCTGCCGTCGATTGGCGCGGATGTGGTTGTGAACGACAGCAAAACCGCCGAAGAACTCAAGTTGAATTCGGCAGAGTATCCTGATGTGGAATTTGTGCTTGGCGGGCATCCTGAAAGCGTGTTGGATGGTGTCGATGTGCTGTGTGTCAGCGGCGGCGTGCCGTTGGAAATGCCGATTGTACAGACAGCGGCGGCGCGGGGGATTCGCATCACCAATGACGCGCAGTTATTCATGGAACGCTGCCCAGCGCCGGTGATCGGCATCACCGGAAGTGCAGGAAAAACGACGACGACGACACTCACGGGGTTAATGATCAAAGAGGCAGGATTCAAGACGTGGGTGGGCGGCAATATCGGGGACGTGCTGCTCGATGTACTGCCGCAGATTAGCCGTGATGACCGTGTGGTGATGGAACTCTCCAGTTTTCAGCTTGAATTGATGACCAAAAGCCCCAACATCGGCGCAGTGCTAAATATCACACCGAATCATCTGGATCGCCACGGCACAATGGAAGCGTACACAGCGGCGAAGGCGCATATCATCGAGCATCAGGTGTACACCGATGGGCAGACTGACACGGCGGTATTGGGGTGGGATGATGCCGGAAGCCGCGATCTTCAGCCGCTGGTTGTTGGGCGTTTATGCTGGTTTAGCGCGCTTAATATGGTGGGGGATGGCGCGTTTTTGGCAGGGCGGCGCTTGATTGTCGCTGGCACGTCCAGCCCTGATGGCGATCCGCATGTGATTTGCGAACGCGGAGACATTCAACTGCGCGGCGATCACAATGTCCTCAACGTGTTGGCGGCGTGTGCGATCAGCGGAGCAGCGGGTGTCGGACTCGACGCGATGCAAAAAGTCATCCGCGATTTCAAAGGGGTGGCTCATCGCTTGGAGATCGTGCGCGCTGTGAACGGTGTGACGTATATCAACGACAGCATCGCCACCGCGCCGGAACGGGTGAGCGCGGCGCTCAAGAGTTTCGATGAGCCTTTGGTGCTTCTATTGGGTGGGCGCGACAAAAAACTTCCGTGGGATGAGATGATCGCGCTGGCGGTGAATAAAGCGCGTCATCTGGTACTTTTTGGCGAGGCGGGCGAACTAATCACCGAATCGATTCAACGGGTCGATCCCTATTTCGATGCCTATACGCGGGTGACCACGCTCGATGAGGCAGTCGAAGCGGCAGCGAAACATGCTCAAGCCGGGGATATTGTGCTGCTGTCGCCGGGTGGGACAAGTTATGACGCTTATGTCGATTTTGCCGAACGCGGCGAACACTTCCGGCGCTTGGTCAATGCGCTGTGATTTGATGGGTTGACTGCCCACTAAACCTCTCTGCTCAAATAGGACCCTTCGTGTGAATAATTGAGAAAGCACAAGCTTCTTAAGGAATCACTTGTTTCTATCCCAAAAGCAGGACATAAAAGATGTACCCCTTAATGCTTGATCGGATAGGCGTATTAGGTTGTGTTTCGCCTCTTTAACTTTGCGTTATACTACGTCACAGAGTTATTCCCATGCGATAGATTGAATGGCTGAGGAAGATGGCTGACCAACCGTTAACATCGGGCGATGTGCCACAATTCACCGACGCGGAATACGATCTGCCGCGCACGCCGATTATCAAAGGTGTGCCGCGCGCTGAATCTACCAGCGATGCGGGCGACCGCACCGAGCGTAAGCGCGGTGTGCTGGCGCTGATTGACCGGTATGTGGTCGTCGTGGTCGCGCTGCTGCTGGCGATTGGCAGCATGATGGTCTACAGCTCGACGTTTGACTGGAGCTATCAAGAGTTTGGCAGCGCGACGTATATTTTCTCGCAGCATCTCCGCAACTTGGGGATTGGCGTGGTGGCATTCGCGTTCATGATGCTCATTGACTATCGCCTGTGGAAACGTTTCGCCGTGATCATGCTGTTGGTGACAGTCGGTGGGTTAATTGCCGTGCTGTTGTTCGGTGATGGCACGTTTGGCGCGCGCCGTGCGTTCTTTCAAGGTTCATATCAACCGGGTGAATTGGCGGAACTCGTTGTCGTGATCTACATGGCGGCGTGGCTCGGCTCAAAGCGCACCAAAGTGCAAAGCCTAACATTCGGTTTGATCCCGTTTATGGTGCTGCTCGGCATCATCGGTGGGTTGGTCATTTTGCAACCGGACATCAGCACAGCGGCAACGATCTTCGTCGTGTCGGGATTGATGTTCTTTTTGGCGGGCGCGAATATCTGGCATCTCGCGGGTGTGCTTGGTTTGATGGGCGCGGGCGGCGTGGTGCTGACTCAGCAGTTGAGCTATGCGGCGGACCGGTTGTCGAGTTACACAGCGGGTCTTGCCGACTTGACCCAGACGAACTATCACACGCAGCAGGTGATCATCGCGTTCTTGAATGGATGGGACGCAGGGATTTTTGGTCGCGGGTTGGGGCAAGGACTGCAAAAGTTCGGCTTTTTGCCCGCGCCGCACACAGATAGTATTTTTGCCGTAATTGGGGAAGAACTCGGTGTAGCCGGCGCGGTCTTCGTCGTCGCCTTGTACGCCATCTTGATCATTCGCGGTTTAACCATCGCACGCCGGGCAACAGATATTTTTGGGGGTTTGCTGGCTGCAGGCGTGACATTGTGGATTGCGACGAAAGCGTTGTTGAATATTGCGGTGATGTTAAACCTTGTGCCATCGACTGGCGTGGCGCTGCCTTTCTTGAGCTTTGGAGGGTCGTCGCTGGTGGTGGTGATGGCGGGCGCGGGGCTGCTGTTGAGCGTTTCACGGCTCACCGCGCAGCAGAATTTACCTGAAGGGAGGGGCGTGAGTGCGAATTATGATCGCGGCTGGGGGAACCGGTGGTCACGTCTATCCAGCCCTCGCAGTCGCTGAAGCCATTCACGAACGCCGCCCAGAGATTGCGCTGACTTTCGTCGGCGGGGTGGATGATTTCGCGCGTCCACTCGTCGAAGAAGCGAAACTGCCCTTTGAACATCTGGATCAGGTGCGTTCCGGTCCGCTGCATGGGGTATCACTTGGCAAGGCATTGATCAGTGCGGTGCAGTTAACGCTTGGGACGCTGCAAGCGATTTTGTTGGTGCGGCGGCGCAAACCATCATCACTGCTGCTCACTGGCGGATGGGTGGGCTTGCCTGTCGCTTTGGCAGGGCGCGTGTGGGGAGTTCCAAGTTTGATTTATCTGCCCGATATTGAACCGGGTTTGACGATCAAGGTGCTAAAGTACATCGCTAATCGCGTGGCAGTGACTGCCCAAGAATCGCAAGCATATTTTAGTCAGAAGCAGATGATCGTCACGGGGTATCCACTGAGGCGTGCGCTAATCCATGCGCGTGAACACAGCGGGCGCGAACAGGGACTCGCGCATTTCAAGCTCGACTCGGCGCGCAAGACGCTGCTTGTGTTCGGCGGCAGTCGTGGCGCGCGCAGTATTAACACGGCACTGCTCGGCATTCTGTCAGACTTGTTGGAGCATCCGGTACAGGTGATTCACATTACGGGGACGCTTGACTGGGAGCAGATCGCCGCACAGCGTGAAACCATGACAGCCGCACAGCCTGAGAAGATGGCACATTATCACGCTTTTCCATACTTGCATGACGATATGGCACTTGCGCTGGCATGTGCTGATTTAGTTGTGAGTCGATCCGGCGCGAGTGTGTTGGGCGAATTTCCAGCGTTCGGATTGGCATCGATTCTTGTGCCTTATCCGTATGCATGGCGGTATCAGAAAGTGAACGCTGATTATTTGGCGGAACGCGGCGCGGCGGTTGTGCTGCGCGATGAGGCGATGTCCTCCGAATTACTGCCGTTGATTCGCCAGCTTTTATTTGATCAACCTGACAAGTTAAGATTGATGCGCGAGAAATCCGCCGCGCTGGTACAATCTAAGACAGGCGATACAGCATCGCTTGATGACGGTGCGTGGAATGTGGCGCGGGAACTGATACGCCTCTCAGGGGAATCGGCATGATCCAGTTATCGGCTATGATGTGGACAATGGCGGTCTTTTTCGCCATCATCGGCTTTCTTCGTGGTTGGAATAAAGAATTAATCGCTACTGCGGGGATCGTGCTTGGTTTGTTCGCCCTCTATCAGTTCGACAGCCTGATACGCGGCACGCTGTTGGCGGGTGTGAACCGCGATCAGGTTTTTCTGGTGCAGTCGGGTATCTTTCTGGCGATTGTGTATTTCGCATACCAGCAGCGCAGCATCATGAATGAGGATATTCGCCGCCCGCGCGGTGATGCTGGACGTGACCGGTTGCAAGAGAGCATCCTTGGTGGAATCGTCGGGTTTGTCAATGGCTATTTGATCTGGGGATCGCTCTGGTACTTCATGGACATCAACGAATATCCGCTCGCGCCGTACATCATCGCGCCTGCGCCGGGTTCGCCAAGTGATGAAGCGCGCAACATTCTGCCGCTGATTTTGCTCGGCGGGGGTGGATCAGGTGATCTGCTTGCGGTGGCGGTGATCATTTTGTTTGTGATTGTGCTTGTGTTGATTTAGTCGAAAGCTAACTATGTCGGAAGCACGCCGCTGTTTTTATTTGGATGAGAATATTCCCATCGCTGCTTCCACCATGAAGAATCGGCTTAAATACCTCTAGGAAGCCAAGCAATTGAGATTAGTTCCCGGTATGCACATACACTTCACGGGCGTGGGTGGAGTGGGGTTGTCCGCGATTGCTCGTGTACTGCTTCAGCGCGGGTTTCGTGTGTCTGGTTCTGACCGGAGTGCGAACGCGCTCACGGATGCGCTGGCGCGCGCTGGCGCGACGATTTACACAGGACATGCTGGCGAATATGTTAGCGGCGCGGATGCTGTGATCGTCACATCAGCGGCGGCGGGCGATCATGTCGAGATTGTCGCGGCAAAAGCAGCGGGAATACCCGTTTTTAAGCGATCTGAAATTATCAACGATGTGATTCACGCCGGGTTGAGCGGACAACCACTACGCCAATTGGTGATCGCGGTGGCGGGGACGCACGGCAAAACGACCACGACGAGCATGATCGCCCATATGCTGGTTCGCTGCGGCATGAACCCCGGCTATATCATCGGCGGGGTGTTGAGCACAACTGGAACAAATGCGGCGGCGGGCGGTGGGGATGTGTTCGTCATTGAAGCGGACGAATACGACAATATGTTTCATGGACTGCGCTATGATGTGGGGATTGTAAACAACATCGATTGGGATCATCCCGATTTTTTTAAAACGTTTGACGACATGATCGAGTCGTTTCGCAAGTTCGTGGTAGATGGGATGAATTTCGACTGTTGTACACTGATCAACCGCGATGATGCGGGCGTGCAGCAGATGATGACGCTCATTGAACCACAAAAATTGACCGCGCATACGTTTGGGCGCGAAGATGTGTCGAATGTGCGAACTGAAGCGGGATTGACGGTATTTGATGCGGCGAACTACCCGTTGCCAATTCGCATCACCCGACCGGGGATGCATAATGCGATGAACGCGGTGGCGGCGCTGGGGGCGGTCAGTATTGTGCGCGGTTTCAACGATATGGCGCAGCGATTTACCGTCGAACAGGCGGTCAAGGCGCTGGAATCGTTTACGGGTACGGGACGGCGTTTTGAAATCATGGGTGAAACAGGCGGCGTAATCGTAATCAATGATTACGCACATCACCCGACGGCGATCCGTGTCACGGCGGAAGCGGCGAAAATGCACTACCCTAATCATCAGGTGTGGGCAGTATGGCAGCCGCATACCTACAGCCGTACACAAACCTTGTGGATGGAATATCAAGCGGCGTTCGATGCAACGGATCATGTGTTGGTGACAGATATTTACGCGGCGCGTGAGCATCCCCTTGATGGGGTGAATTCAGCAGCGTTGGTGACGGGAATGCGCCATCAGGATGCGCGGTATACCCCCTCCTTTGATGACGCGGCGGATGTGTTGATCCGCGATGTGCGAGCGCCTGCTGTAATCTTGATCATGAGCGCGGGGGATGCGCCGAAAATAGGCGAGATGTTTTTGCAGCGGCGAATGAGAACGTAAATGTTGCAGCGATTTGCAGACAAACTGCTGCGCGATGAGCCAATGTCGAAGTATACGGCAGCACGGTTGGGCGGCGCGGCAGATTATGTGTATATTGCGCGCGAAACGGGCGATGCGCTAATCGAAATTCTGACATCGGCATGGAATGAGGGGATTCCTGCGCGTGTAATCGGCGGCGGTGCGAATGTGCTTGTCGCAGATCGTGGTGTGCGCGGATTGGTGATTATCGATAGGCAGTCAGAAGTGACGTTTGAGGGCAATATCGTCACAGTTAGCGGTGGACATTCGCTTACGGTGCTGTCCCATAAGCTGCAAGCGCGCGGATTGACCGGATTCGAGTGGGCAGTGAGCGTGCCGGGAACTATTGGCGGGGCGGTAGTCAATAACGCCGGCGCGCACAAAAGCGATATGGCGGCAGCGGTGCGCGAAGCGCGGATCGTGGATGCCGAGCGCGGTACGTATACGCTTACGCGGGAAGAATTGGCATTCGGCTATCGCACATCGAGCTTGAAGCAGCGGGTGGATCGGCGGTTTCTGGTGCTGTCAGCGGTAATGGAATTTAGCGCAGATGATCCTAAAGCGATTCAAGCGCGGATGAATGAAAATATCGCATATCGCAAGCGAACACAGCCGCCGGGCGCAAGTTTGGGGAGTATCTTCAAGAATCCTCCGGGAGATTACGCCGGACGCTTGATTGAATCGTGCGGGTTGAAAGGCTATCAAATTGGCGGGGCGCAAGTATCGCCCGTACACGCGAATTTTTTCATCAATACCGGACACACAACCGCTAATGATTACGCTGCGTTGATCCGCTATGTGCAGGTGACTGTCCACGCAAAGACAGGCGTACTGCTCGAACCGGAAGTCGAATTGGTGGGCGATTGGGCGGATGTGCCTTGATGGGATTTTTTAGCTAAGAAATACGCTTATGTCTCGCACATGAATCGGCAGACATGGTATATTTAGCGTAACATACGCCAGTGTGAGCAGGGCATGACTTCACGCATCGGAGATAATACGCCGCGCCCAGACGTTGAAGAAGCGGCGCGCGAGCCAGCACTTCCACCGCGTCGTTCTCACGATGCGGACAAGCGAAAACGAAGGCGCAGATCGCCTCAAAACGGGCGCGAGCCTGCTCCCAAACCTGTGCGGATGCAGCCGACTCGTTCTCGTTTTGCGCGCACAGCAGCCAGCCGCGCGGAGTCCGTTCCATCCGCTGCGGATACTGACTCGCGTAGGATCAAATCTATCGAAATGGCACGCGCATCAGATTTCACAGCCGCCGCGCCAGTTCGTAAGCGTAAAGAAACGGCTTCGCGTGAACCCGCAATCTGGCGTGGAGATGTACCAGCGGGTGAGCGAACAATTGGCGGCCAGCACGTCGAAGGGCGCGGGCGTATTCGATGGCGGTTGTTGAGTGGGTTTGTGGCGCTGGCGATGACCGGTGTGCTGGCGTATTTGTTTGTTGATGACAGCTTCTATGTGCGTCCAGAAAACTTCTCCATCGGCGGGATCAGCATGATGACGCGCGAAGAAGTGATCGCGCTGACGAACGTGCTTGATATGCATCTGTTCTGGATTGACCCGGCATTAGTCCGAGCGGATTTGCTCAACAGCCCGACGATTGCCGACGCACAGGTGGACATTGGCTGGTCACCAAACATGGTGCAAATTTTGGTGCGGGAACGCGAACCTGTGTTCCTGTGGCAAAGCGGGGAACAAAATGTGTGGATTGACTTGCAAGGGCGGGTGATGCAGCGGCGCGGCGAACGCGATCTGCTGCGCGTGGTAGCGGATATTCCTATCCCTGTGCGCGAAACTATCGATATTGACATCGTAAATGCGGTGCTTCAGTTTCAGCAGCTTCGACCAGACATCACCACCCTGCGCTACAACGTGGCGGAAGGAATCGGCTATGATGATGCGCGTGGATGGACAGCATGGTTCGGGGTAGGAACGGACATTCCCGAAAAGATTTTGATCTACAATGCAATTGTGGATGACCTGCAAGGGCGCGGCATCACCCCGCGCGAGATTAATCTGGTCAACCCGGATGCGCCCTATCGCAGATAATATCGAGTGGTCTAAGAGCCTGTATGAACGATCTGGTCGTTGGAATTGACATTGGCACGACAAAAATTTGCACCATTGTGGGCGAAGTGCGCCCCGATGACATTTTTGTCGTTGGCGTAGGACTCGAACCGAGTCAGGGGATGAAAAAGGGCGTAGTCAACGATATTGTGCAGTTGACCACGGCGATTGCGGCTTCGGTTCACAAAGCAGAAAAAGCAAGCGGCTACCAGATCGAGCGCGCGTTCGTGAGCGTAGCGGGTAACCATATCGCATCCATCAACAGTCGTGGGGCGGCGGCGCTTCCGGGAAATCGCGGCGTTCGCAGTACCGACATTGACGAAGCGATTGATCAAGCCCGGCATATTGCTATCCCACACAATCGCGAAGTGCTGCATGTGATCCCGCGCAGTTATTCGATTGATAACCAAAAGAATATTCGCAGTCCCATTGGGATGCACGGTTTTCGGCTGGAAGTCGAAGTGCATATCATTACCGCATCATCCGCGAGTGTCGCCAATTTGGAACAAGCAATTCACGCGGCAGGGATCGTCCCAGATCGTTTCATTTTGAATCCGTTGGCGAGTGGTGACGCGGTGCTGACCGAACAGGAACGCGAGAACGGTGTGGTGTTAATTGATATTGGCGGCGGCACAACCGACCTTGCGATCTTCATCGAAGGGACGGTGTGGCATTCGGGCGTGATCGCGGTAGGCGGTGATTTGATCACCAACGACATTACACATGCAATCCATGCGCCATTTGAAGTCGCGGAAGCGGTCAAGCTGGAGCATGGCAGCGCGCTGCAAAAATTGGTCAGCCCGATTGAGACATTCGTCGTGCAGCCGTTTGGGGAAGGTCTGCCGGAAGCGTTTTCTAAAAGCGAACTCGCGGACGTAATCGAAGCGCGTGTAACCGAACTGTTCGAGATGATCCAAAGCGAGATCAAACGCAGTGGCTATGATGGTCTGCTTGCGGCAGGCGCAGTGCTGACGGGCGGATGCGCCCAATTAGCAGGAATTCGTGAGCTGGCGACACAGGTGTTGGGAATGCCAGTGCGAATCGCCAAACCAGAAAAACTGACCGGATACGCCGATGCGCTGCGAAGTCCGGCGTTTAGCACGAGTGTGGGACTGCTGCGTTTGGGCTTGCAAATGGAAGCGGTTGGGAACAATACAGCAGCCGTAAATGGTGGTGTGATCAGCGCGCCAAAATTGAGCGGACTGATCACCGGATTGTTCAAGCGTCTGCTGCCGGATGATGACGAACGTTAAAGTTGCGGGGCATCATGAAATTTGTATGAACTCACGCGATGCGACCTTAGTCGCAGTTGCGAGTCTTGTGGATCGCACTACAATAGGGATTAATTTCGCTCTCATCTCTACTTGTTGATGGTTCTTTGGGAAGGGTTTTGCTGCATGGATATGCTGACACCGGGCGAGAATTTCGCCACGATTAAAGTGGTAGGGGTGGGTGGTGGTGGCACAAATGCTGTCAACCGCATGATCAGCGAAGGGTTGGGGGGGGTCGATTTCATCGCGGTCAATACCGACAACCAAGCCCTGCTGCTGGCGAAAGCCAAAACCCGTATTCGCATTGGCGATAAGCTGACGCGCGGGCTTGGCGCGGGCGGCAACCCGGAGATTGGTCGCAAAGCAGCAGAAGAAAGCGCGGATGATCTCTATGAAGCCCTGCGCGGTGCCGATATGGTGTTCATCGCAGGTGGCATGGGCGGTGGCACAGGCACAGGCGCGTCGCCCGTTGTGGCGCAAATCGCCAAAGAACTTGGCGCGCTGACGATTGGCGTGGTGACTCGTCCGTTCACGTTTGAAGGAGCAAAGCGTCACCAATCCGCCGAAAGTGGCATTGAGGCGCTCAAGAGTCAAGTTGATACGCTGATTGTGATCCCGAATGACCGCCTGCTCCAAATTGCCGACAAACGTATGAATCTTCAGCAGGCGTTCGCACTGGCGGACGACGTGCTGCGTCAAGGTATCCAAGGCATTTCCGAACTGATCACCGTTCCCGCGCTGATCAATCTCGACTTCGCGGACGTTCGCACGATTATGAGCGAAGGTGGGGCGGCGTTGATGGCGGTGGGGCGCGCTGAAGGCGATGATCGCGCTCGCCGTGCTGCCGAAGCTGCGATCAGCAGCGCACTGCTCGATGTGACCATCGACGGAGCGCGCGGCATTCTGTTCAATATCACGGGCGGCAATGATTTGAGTCTGTTTGAAGTCAACGAAGCGGCGGCGATCATCAAAGAAAGCGCGCATCCTGAAGTCAACTTGATCTTCGGCGCGCAAATTGACGACAGCATGGGCGATGAAATTCGCATCACCGTGATTGCGACAGGTTTTGAACAAAGCCGCGTAGCGCGCAAGATTGAACAGCAGCAGCCGCAGTATCGTTCCAACCCGCAGCAGCGGACGAGCAATCCGGCGCAGCCACCGCGCCAGCAGTATACCGCGCAGCAGCCTCCGCCTGCACAACCAAGCTATCAGCCGCCCGCGCCGCCGGATCAACGCGCTCCAAGCGCGCCACAGTCCGCGCCGCCTGCCGAAACGCCGCGTCCGGCAGCGCCACAACAGCCCGCGCAGGAAAACTTCAGCGCGCGTGTGTATGAAGAAGACAATATTGAAATCCCGACGTTCTTGCGCCGCCGCTCGAACAACAACAAGTAACAGACTGCACACATCTGGTTACGCGGAGGGGCGTATCAAACGCCCCTCTTTTTATCTACCTCACACGGCATTAGGCTCACAAGATGTTACGATGTTTCTTAATGGCTCAAAAATTGTAATGTGGGATGCTGTGGCATATGTGGGAAAATCGTAATACACACAAACGCAGTTCTAACCGATTAAAACCTTTGTTCTAGTAGACAAATCACGGACGGCGTGTTAAATTATCTTCAATCAATAACAAAACTGCCTGTCGGGGACACGAACCTGTGTTCTGAAGTTTAGCCTCAAAAACAGGCATTCAACAGTCATTACCTGACGGAAAACGAACTAGAGCGTCTGTTAAGAAACAGGTTGCGGTACTGTGTCGCAACACTGTAGGACTTCTATTTCATTTTCCATTTTTTGTCTCTACTCCCTGAATTGGGATTTTATTGTTCGAGAGGAGATCGGTTTCAATGGTTCAAGCGAAGGCTGAAAAGCCGAAAAACGCGCTGCACGATTTGGGCTATAAAATCTTTCTGGATCGCTATGCACAGAAGGATATGACACGCTCGACTTTAGAAGTGGGCGACACGGTGATTGTGGTAGTCAACCCGGCGACGGGGCAGCGTGAAGTGGGCAAGATCACAGCCATGGATTTGCCGCAGGTGACGATTGAACTGCTGGATGGCGAAACCGTAACCCGCGATATTGAGAATGTCGATAAGCCACTTGAAACCGATCCGGCGCAGATGATGGCGCGTGTAGCGCGCGGCATCGCAGAGGCGGAAGCCACGCCGGAACTTCAAGCTGAATGGGCAAAGCGGTTTGAATGGCTGCTGGATGACTTCAAGTTTGTGCCGGCGGGGCGCATTTTGGCGGCGGCGGGTACTAGTCAAGCTCTTACATTTTATAACTGCTATGTCATCCCATCCCCTCGTGACTCGCGCGGCGGGATTATTGAAACGCTGCGGCAAATGACCGAAATCATGTCGCGCGGCGGCGGTGTGGGGATCAACATTTCGAGCTTGCGCCCGCGTCACAGCTATGTGAAGGGCGTGAATGGTCGCTCCAGCGGATCAGTGTCGTGGGGGGCGCTGTACAGCTTCGTAACTGGACTCATTGAGCAAGGTGGGTCTAGGAGAGGGGCATTAATGCTGATATTAAATGATTGGCATCCTGATGTGTTCGACTTTATTAACAGTAAGCGCGAAGCCGGAAAAATCACTAATGCGAATATCAGCGTGGGTCTTTCCGACAAGTTCATGGATGCGGTCAAAGCGGATGGCGACTGGGATTTGGTGTTCCCGGACAGCCATCACCCCGATTATGATGAACTGTGGGACGGCGATCTCGAAAAGTGGGTCGAAGCGGGTCGTCCGGTAATGCACTATCGCACGGTCAAGGCGCGCGAAATTTGGGACGCGCTGATCGAGAGCGCATGGGCAAGTGCCGAACCGGGCGTGTGGTTCCGCGAACGTGCCAACAAGATGAGCAACAGCTGGTACTACGACAGCGGTAAGCTGATTGCGACGAATCCCTGTGTGACAGGGGATACGCGCATTTACACAAACAGGGGGTTGGTCAAGGCTCGTGAATTGTTCGATGACGAAACCGATATTGAAGCTGCTATCGATGGACGCTTCGGGCTAACAAACGCGACAACCCCATCAACGCGCGTGTTTATGACTGGGGTAAAACCTGTGTATCGCCTGACCACCCGTGAAGGTTACACCGTTCGTGCTACTGCGGATCATCGCTTCATGACCCCACAAGGTTGGGTCGAACTTCAAAACTTGCGCGACGGTGACAAAATACACGTTTTAAATCGTAAAGGTGGTTTTGGGCAAACTGGTTCGTTAGAACTAGGACGTGTACTGGGCTGGATTGTGGGCGATGGGAAGATCAAGAAAGAAAGCGTAGTATTGTCGTTCTTGGGCGATGAAAAACGCGAACTCGCGCCAATGTTCTCTGCGTATGTCTCTGATCTGGTCGAACCACTAACAACCAGAAATAGGGTGTACGGGGTGGGAATAACCAAGGTTGCCGATCGCGATGAAGCGCGTGTGATGTCCACCCGGTTACGCACTATTGCTATAGAACATGGATTGACCGAACAAAAACACCGTGTACCTGAAACCGTTTTTCAGGGAACAGAAGAAATGCAGCGCGGTTTCTTGCAAGCGTTGTTTACAGCGGATGGAAGTATTCAGCAAACAAACAGGAAGGCTGTTATCATTCGGTTAGCTTCAAGCTATCTCGACCTGTTGATTGAAGTCCAGCAGCTTTTGTCCAATTTCGGCATCGCTTCCCGAATCTTCAAGAATCGTCGTCCAGCACAAATGCGTAAAATGCCAGACAGCAAAGGTGGCTACAAAGAATATCCTATCAAAGCTCAACATGAGCTTCATATCTCTAAGAGTAACACCGTGCGGTTTATGGAGGAAATTAGTTTCCTCACCGAGCGTAAGAACTCCACTTTCGCTGAACGCATCAAGGCGTATAGGAACGGTCCGCGACCAGAAGCATTTGTGGTTACGGTAGAAAGTATCACTTACGACGGCGAAGAAGAAGTCTTTGACATCACTGAACCGATTACCCACTCGATGGTAATTAATGGTTTAGTTTCTCATCAATGTGGTGAACAGTCGCTCGCCGGTTGGTCGGTCTGTAACCTCGGCGCGATCAATCTCGCCAAGTTCTACGATGAAGATGCCCATGACGTGAAATGGGATGATCTTGATCGTGCCGTGCGCTATGCGACGCGCTTCTTGGACAACGTGATCGACTCCACGCAGTATTTCTTCGCTGAGAACGAACGTCAGCAGCGCAGCGAACGCCGTGTCGGGCTGAACAACATGGGCTTGGCAGAGTTGATGATCCGCTTGGGAATCCGCTACGGCAGCGAAGAATCGGTGCAGTTTATCGACAAGCTGTACAGCTTTATCGCCCGCGCGTCTTATGAAACATCGGCGGAACTGGCGCGCGAAAAAGGCGCGTTCCCTGAATTCAATGCCGAAAAGTTCCTGCAAAGCGGTTTTATGAAGACTATGCCAGAAGATGTGCGCGAGAAGGTACGCCGCGACGGAATCCGTAACGTGACGCTGCTTACTCAGGCACCGACGGGCACGACTGGAACTATGGTCAATACATCCACTGGAATTGAACCCTTCTTCTCGTGGGTTTATTATCGCAAGAGCCGTTTGGGGCTGCACGAAGAACAAGTGCCGCTCGTCAAAGAATGGTATGAAGCGCATCCCGATGCGGATAAACTGCCGGACTATTTCGTCACAGCAATGGATTTGACCCCTGAAGAACACGTTCGCGTGCAAGCGGCAATCCAACGCTGGGTGGACAGCAGCATCAGCAAGACGGCAAATCTGCCCAACAGCTACACCGTCGAGGAGACGCGCAAGCTGTACGAGTATATGTATGAACTCGGCTGCAAAGGCGGCACGGTCTACCGTGATGGCAGCCGCGATGAGCAGGTCTTGATCCTCAAGAAAGACGAGGATAAAAAGCAAGACAAAACAGGCGATACGCCAGTCGCGCAAGTAACACAAGTGGTCACGCCGCATTATGTATATCCACGTCCAAGCAAACTGCATGGCGTGACGGTAAGCTGCAAGACCCCGTATGGCACGGCATATGTGACCATGAACAGTGACGAACACGGCTATCCATTTGAGTTGTTCATCACTGCGCCGGGCAAAGCAGGCAGCGATCTACAAGCCGATGCCGAAGGTTTGGGGCGCATGATTTCGCTCCAACTTCGCACAACTGCGCCGCAGAATCGTTTGCAAATGCTCAAGCTGATCATCGATCAACTGCAAGGGATTGGCGGATCGCGCTCGGTTGGCATGGGACCCAATCGAGTTACGTCACTGCCTGATGCGGTGGCGGGGGCGCTGTACGCGCACTTCTTCCCGCAGGATCGCGTGCAGCAGATGTCGCTGTTTATGCCGCAGATGGATGTGCCGATGCTGTCCGATATGATGCCTGAAATGAATGTGCATGAACATCACCACAGTGAAAACGGGCATGGTGAGACTTACTCAAATGGCAGCACGGGCGGCTATATTCGCGGCGCGGAGATTTGCCCATCGTGCGGTACAGTGTCACTATTGCGCGTCGAGGGCTGCAAGAAGTGTGGGACTTGCGGCTATTCCGAGTGTTAATATGCTTACTAATAGTGGGTTGGGCGAAAGCTCGACCCACTATTTCTGATCATTGAATCGGGAGACTAACTCACCACATTCAATAACCAATACGTTTGCTTGCTCAACCTTTGAAAGCAGACTATCGCCAGACTGTCGCAATTCCCCCAAAATTGAATTCACCCGCGCCTCAAAATCGACAGGTGACAGCGCGAAACCCGCCGCCGACTTCACCGACCCTTTCTCGTTGATCCAATACTGCCCGTTGAGCGCGAAGATCACCTGAACAAGGCACGCCACACAGCGAAACATACACCCTGTCACATGAAAAACATCACCGCGCGCGGCGGATTTGCGGCAGATGTCTACGCAAAATCCCGCTTCCCAAAGGTTGTAATGGATAATGGTGTCGCGGAGCGCAGGCGGGTAGGGCACAGTAAGAGCTTTGAGTGCCGCTAATTTTCCCACCGGATCGTAGAGGGAAATGCAGTAAGACACTTCCCCCATATAGACATGCTCTTGGAAAGCATGCGGATGCCCAGTTTGATAGTAAGCCTGCGTTTTTCCCGCGAGATTGCGTTCGATGAAACTGCTCACTTTTGGGTAATCTCGGTAAATCCAATCGACGCGCTGTCCCTCAATCGTGAGCCATCCCCCGCCGTTGATCCACGGTCCCCAATCGCCAAAATTGGTGACGACATCACCACTATGACTATCATCAAGCTTTGCGCCGAGAGCGCGCAGTGCATCCAGTGAGGGCGGTGCGGCTGGATCGTAGTAAATGCCCAGATCAATGTCCGAATTGGGTGTGCCTGCGCCCCGCGCCCATGATCCGCCAAGCACCACCGCGATAACGCCGTCGATTTTCCCTAACTGAAGGGCGATTTTCCCTGCAAATTCGATAACAGAAGCGTGAGAAAATGCTTGCATACAAGCCGACTCCTTCCAAAATGCGGTTATAATGCCCTATGTGGGCAAACCTTTCCAACAGGTCGATGTGAAGTTACTCAAATCAATCTTCAAAATAACGCTGCGGCTGGCGATGATCATTCTTTTGATGTGGATGCTGGTGAGTGTGGGTCTAGTCGCGGCGATCCACTTCTACGGGCAAGCCGATCACCGCGAACCTGCGGACGTAATCATCGTGTTGGGCGCAGGATTACGCCGCGATGGCAGACCGGGACCCGCGTTAGTGCGTCGTGCACGTTGGGCAGCGCAGCTATGGCAAGATGGCTACGCGCCGAACATCATCTGTACGGGCGGAGTCGGGCAGGGGTTTCGCACCAGCGAAGCCGAAGGCTGCCGCGATGAACTAATCGCGCAAGGCGTTCCCGCAGACGCGATTCTCCTCGAAATGCAAAGCCGCAGCACCGAAGAAAATGCCATGTACACGCACGCCATCATGAACGATCACGGCTGGACGAGCGCGGTGCTGGTCAGCGATGCCTATCACTTGCTGCGCGCTCAGTGGATTTTCATCGATGAGGGCATTACGGTATATCCAAGTTCAACCGTCAATCCCCCAATCGGATCCTATGTGATCGCGGTAGCCCGTGAAGTCGCGGCACTGCATTGGTACGGATTCAAAGAACTGTTCGGGCTGCAAATCACTTATCTCCCTACGCTGTAACAACGCTTCGACACCGCTCTTGTGCGTGTCATCGGCAGGCAACCCACTTCTCACTATAATTGAAATAGGGGCAGCATCACGCATCGCAGATCATGGACTGCGCCCATTTAATTCCCTTTGTTGAAAGAGGACATGAGTATGTCTCGTGTACATGATCCTGCTTCGCGGCGCGCGGTGTGTGCGCCGCGCCGCGTGTGGGCAGCTATCGTGCTTTTGGCTTTATGGATAGTTATCGGCACATCAGTGCCTACGACACAGGCGCAAGCGCCGCTTGATGAGAACATGCTGCAAGTGACGGAAGTGATTCCCGCTGATGGCAGCAGCGGCGTTCCGGCGGATACAGCAATTGTCGTTATTTTCAATCGCCCCGTTGTGCCGCTGATGTCGGCAGCGGAGATGGCGGCACTTCCATCTCCGATTACGCTCTCGCCCGCCGCACAAGGTGCGGGCGAATGGGTGAATACATCGATCTACACTTTCCGCCCCGAACCGTCGTTGATGGGCGGCGGCATGTACACCGTTACGGTTGACCCCAATCTCACGGCAGTCGATGGTTCGACATTGGGATCGCCATTCTCATGGACTTTCACAACGACTGCGCCGAGCGTCACCGAGATCAATCCGGTGAGCGAAACGAGTGGATTTGCCATTGACGGGACGATCCAGATCGCGTTCAGTCAGCCTGTCAGCCGAGAGAGTGCCGAAACAGCGTTTTATCTGCGCTCGCTGGGCTTAGAATCGGGAACGCTGCTCGGTCAATTTGAGTGGACGGACGACAGCACGGGTTTCCGCTTCACGCCGGATCAGCCATTAGATTTTGCGGAGGCGTATCAATATGGCTTCGCGCCGGGTCGCGTGACTTCGGCGGGCGGCGGCGCACCGATTCAAGAAGTTGTGCGCGCGACGTTCACGACTGTGCCGCTCCCAAGTGTGATTCAAACGCAGCCGTTTGACGGTCAAAGCGATGCGTATCCCTATGGCGGCTTCACGATCTACTTTGCCTCACCAATGGAAGCCGAATCGCTGCGCGATCTGGTGGTCATCGACCCTACGCCTGCAACTGAATACGATACGTACTATAACGGCTATGACAACAGTTTCACGATCAATTTCCCCAGTGAACCCAGCACCAATTACACGGTGACGATCAATCCCGGCGCACAAGATGTTTACGGCAATGAAATCACAACCACAACGGTTGTGCGTTTCACCACGCGCCCGTTCGATCCTGACGTGTCACTGCGCGCGCCGAGCGGTATCGGCTTCTACAATGCCAATAATTCCGAAACGCGCGTGTTTTTGACGCATCGCAACGTCAGCCGAATCGATCTCGATTTATACCGTGTGAACACGCAAGAATTCTTGAATCTGGTTACAGGTGATTTCTACTATGATCCGACAGCCGGGTTCAACCCGCAAGCAGCACAACTGCTGCGCTCATGGTCGATTCCGTCAAATACGCCGCTGAATGTGCGCCGTTATGAACTGCTCAACTTGGGCGAATCGATTGGCGAATCGCCCGCATGTGAAGGTGCGCCCGTATCGCGTATTCGCTTAGGCGATCAGATCGGCGTGATCACGGACGCGGTGCGTATTCGTTCCACGCCGCCGGATGGCGAGATCATCGAAGTGGTGTACGAGAATTTCGCCGCGACGGTCACAGGCGGTCCGACATGCGCGAACAGTTATCTATGGTGGCAAATCGACCTGCCAGATGGTCGGCAGGGGTGGGTTGCTGAAGGCGACTTAAATGAATACTACTGGGATGTGACCAGCCGCGCCGCCGAAACGCCAGTCGAAGTGACTGATCAAGACGGAAGTGCGCTCGAACCCGGTGTGTACTTCTTGCGCGCAAGCAGTCCCGAAACATCGAATATGGGATTAAGCGGCATCGGGCATTTCTTGGTGGTAGGGACGACCAACCTCACGCTGAAAGTATCACCCGACGAAGTGTGGATGTGGGCAACCGATGTAAGCGCGGCTACACCGCTGGCGGATTTGCCAGTGACACTGTACGACGATAACCTGAATATCCTTTCGCAGACAAACACAGATTCCAATGGCTTCTTGCAGATTGAAACACCGCGCGTTCCCGATTTATACGTACCGCGTGTCGCGGTGGTGGACAGTGGCGATCAGTTTGGCATTGGCTTGTCCGCGTGGTCAGATGGCATCGACGGGTATTTGTTTGGCGTGCCAACGGATTATTATCCCGAACCGAACCGCACCTATGTATACACAGACCGCCCGATTTATCGTCCGGGACAGCCCGTGTATTTCAGAGGGATTGTTCGCCAGCGCGACGACGTTAGCTACACGCCGCTGCCTGTGGACAGCATTCCCGTGCAAATCTACGACAACGAAGGCAGCGTCGTCTTTGAGGGTGATCTACCGCTGACACCGTATGGCAGTTTCAACGGCACGTTTGAAATCGCCGCTGATGCCGCGCTTGGCTACTATCGCATCGCGCCGCTGCTTCCCGGCGAAGACCCCGCTTACTATGGACGTTCAGGATCAGTGTCGTTCATGGTCGCGGAATACCGAGCGCCGGAATTCCAAGTCACTGTCACGCCGGAAGCCGATGAAGTCGTGCAAGGCGACACGATCCGCGCGTTGGTAGACAGTCGCTATTTCTTCGGCGGGGTGGTCAGCGGCGCGGAGGTAGACTACACCGTTGTCGCGCAGCCGTATTACTTCACGTTTGATGACTATCGCTACAGCTTCTCTGATTTTGATTTTGACTCCGGCGCGTCGGAATTTTATGCCCATGGCGGCGGTGAAGTCGCTACAGGTACAGGAACAACCGATGCGAACGGGCAGTTCATGATCGAAGTTCCGGCTGATCTGGAAGATTCGACGCAGAGCTTGACGTTCAACATCGAAGCGACGGTGATGGACGAAAGCGGGCAGGGTGTTGTTGGGCGAGCGAGCGTGATTGTCCACAAAGGTTTGATCTACGTTGGTGTCGCGCCGGAATATTATGTGTCAACGGCGGGCGAAGAAACCAAGATAGATGTGCTGACGCTCGATTGGGCGGGCGAACCCGTCGCTAACCAAACAGTGCAGGTCAGCGTAGTTGAACGGCGCTGGTCAAGCGTGCAGGAAACCGACGAGTTTGGGCGCAGCGTGTGGACGAGCGAAGTCGAAAGCATCCCCGTCACCGAAGGCGAAGTGACCACTGACGCAAACGGCGAAGCGGTGTTCAGCTTTGTTCCGCCAAGCGGCGGTATCTACAAAGTGACAACGACGGTGCGCGATAGTGTGGGCAACGAAGTCGTCTCAGCGGCAACTATTTGGGTGAGCGGAAGTAATTACGTGCTGTGGCGGCAGCAGAACAGCAATCGCATCGACTTGATTGCGGATCAAACGGATTATGAAATCGGGGATACCGCCGAAATCTTGATCACATCTCCTTTCCAAGGGGCAGTTGAAGGCGTGATCACGGTAGAGCGCGGAGGCGTGCTGTTCTACGAACGTATTACGCTCGACAGCAACAGCTTTGTGTATCAACTGCCCATTACCGAAGACTATGCGCCGAATGCGTTTGTGTCGGTGCTGCTGATCAAGGGTGTGGATGAAAACAACCCAGTCGCGGCGTTCCGCATGGGCATGACGCAGATCGCAGTCGATAACGCGCGGCGCGAAATCACCCTGTCAGTTGATCCGAGTGTCGAACAAGCGGGCCCCGGTGACACGGTGCAGTTCACTGTGCGCGCAGAAGATTTCGCGGGCGCGCCTGTGCAAGCGGAAGTCGGAATCGGTTTGACCGATCTCGCTGTGCTGACGCTGCGCGATGACAACACCATGCCACTGCTTCCGTTCTTCTACGGAACGCAGGGTTTAAGCGTTCGCACGGCTACCCCGCTGACGATCAATGTCGATGAATTTACACAAGTGGTGTTGGATACGATCAAGGGCGGCGGTGGTGGTGGTGGTGAAGGCGGCATCTTCGATATACGCGAAGAATTTGTCGATACGCCGTACTGGAACGCTGAACTCGTCACCGATGCGAACGGCGAAGCGACTTTTGAAGTCACGCTGCCGGATAACCTGACGACATGGCGATTGGATGCGCGCGCAGTCACCAGCGGCGCAGATGGCGATATGCTAGTAGGTGATTTCACGCTCGATCTGCTTTCGACTAAACCGCTGCTTATTCGTCCAATCACGCCGCGTTTCTTCGTTGCGGGTGATCAAGTGACGCTGGCGGCGATTGTCAACAACAACAGCGATCAAACGCTGGAAGTGCAGGTCGATTTGCAGGCGGCAGGTGTGACATTCGCTGATGCCCAAAGCGCGCAAAACGTCACCATTGAAGCCGGACAGCGCGCAAGAGTTGAGTGGAACGTGACGATCAACGATGCGGTGGATGTATCCACCGTCGATTTGACCTTCTTCGCAAGCGCGGGCGATCTCACCGACGCGAGTAAACCGCCGCTGGGTCAAGGTGACGCACGTCTGCTCCCTGTGTATCGCTATGAAGTGCCAGAAACCACCGGCACAGGCGGCGTGCTGCAAAGTGAAGGGGCTGTCAGCGAAGTGATCGCGCTTCCAACTGCGCTTCCGGTAACGCAGGGTGATTTAAGCGTGCGCGTCGAACCTTCGCTGCTGGCGGCGGCATTCGACGGTTTGGAAGCCTTGAAGAATTTCCCGCATCAAGGCGTGGAACAAACAGTGAGTACGCTGTTCGCCAACACGGCGATCTACCGCGCGCTGAACGGCACACCGTTGATGACGGACGAACTTCGCCGCGATATTTCCGCCGAAATAGGCGCGGGCTTACAGCGTTTGTACGCATGGCAAAAGGTCGATGGCGGTTGGGGCTGGTTCGTGCGCGACCCAAGTTCGCCCACTATCACGGCGTATGCGCTGATCGGGCTAGTCGAGGCGCGCGAACAAGGGTTTACTGTCAACAGCGATGTGATCGCGGGAGCGGTCAACTTCTTGCGTGGTACGTTCATCGTGCCGGGATTTGATACCCCCAACTGGCAGTTGAATCGCCAAGCGTTGGTGCTGTACGCGCTCACCCGTGAAGGTCAATCTGACGTAGCGCGCGCTGCCAATTTATACGACAACCGTGAACGGCTGGCATATTACGGGCAGGCGCTCTTGGCGATTACGGTGGCAGGGATCGACGGCGGAAACGCGCGCGCCGATGTGCTGCTCGACAACTTGATCAGCAGTGCTGTGATCACATCAACGGGTGTACAATGGCAAGAGCCGCTGCGAGATGCTTACAACTGGAATACCGACACGCGCACAACCGCGATGGTACTGCACGCGCTTGTGCGTCTGCGGCCACAAAGCGACCTGATCCCGAATGTGATCCGCTGGCTGCAAGTGGCGCGCACGGCGGATGCGTGGACGACAACACAAGAAACGGCGTGGGCGCTCTTGGCGCTGACCGATTACGCCGTCGTCACGGGTGATCAAACACCGACGTACAGCTATGCAGTGGCACTCAACGGCGCTGAACTCGCCAGCGGTGAAGCACCCACGAATCCCGCCGCACCCATCGTTGATACCAATATTCCAGTGGCTGATCTTCAGCCGGAAAACACATTCGAGATCAGTCGCGGCGCGGGCGCGGGATCGCTGTATTACACCGCATTTTTGCGGAACTTCCTGCCCGTCGATCAAGTGGAGCCGCTCAATCGCGGAGTGATTGTCGAACGGCGTTACACATTGCAAGGCGACGAGAGCCAAACGCCAATCACTGAAGCGCGTGTTGGCGATGTAGTCGATGTGCGGTTGACGATCATCGCGCCGAACGATCTGCATTACGTGATCGTCGAAGACCCGATCCCGGCAGGGACGGATGCGGTCAACCCGGAACTGAATACCAGTTCTCAAATTGGCACACAGCCGGAAATCAACCGCCGCGATCCGTTGAGTCAAGGATGGGGTTGGTGGTGGTTCAGCAATATCGAATTCCGTGATGATCGCGTGGTGATGTACAGCACCTTCCTGCCAGCGGGGACATACGAGTATCGCTACAGCATCCGTGTTGGCTTAGAAGGCGTGTACAGTGTGATCCCGGCGACAGCTTATGAAGCCTACTTCCCGGATGTATATGGTCGCAGCGCGGGCACGATCTTTACGATCAATCCGGCGGGCGAATAGCGTTTTACCCCAGCGGATGAGAGATACCGGACAGCCATCCGGTATCTCCGCATACAACATGGTTTTGTGCTTCAATATCGAAAAGAGAGTGTATGGACTGAAAAATCAATGGACGACGATGCGCGGCATGATGGGTATCGAGAGGATTTGATCGACTTTGTGCGCTACGGCAGGTTGGATGCCTATGACCTGACCGACGAAGAACTCGCGCAAATGTTGGAAGTGTGGCGTTGGGCGGTCTGGTACGAACGGCATCAGCCGAGCGCGCCAGATCATGACGTGCTGGCGGCATCGCGGCGGTTGCAGCGCACGCTTGCGAAAGAACACGACATCGAAGTCGAGTACAACACCGCGCTGTTGATGAAGCAGGAAATTGAGCCCCTCATGTATCTGCGCGTTTTGCTCGATGTGCCGCGCGCGCTGAGCTACTTTTTGCGTCCACGCGGTTGGTTGTCGTTTTTCTGCGCGATTTTGCAAGCCCGCCGTTACAAACGTATTCCGCCGATAATCGATGAGCGCACCGAAAAACCCGCGTATCCGCGAATGTATGGCTGCAAAGGGCGCGCGCCCGATTTGCTTAAACGTCCGTATTGGCGGCAGTTGAGTCCGTACACGTTTCAAGACCGCAAGAAGATGGATTACTGGTGGTAAAATGCGGACGGGGCGTATCACACAAGATACATCCCGTTGAATTACTGCGACTGTCCACGAAAAAACGCCGTCAGTTCTCGGTTGACCTCATCCGGCTTTTCGTGCGCGATCCAGTGTCCCGCATCAGGGTAGGTGATCAGCTTGGCATCGTCGCACATTTCGGCGCTTGGCTGCGCCATCGATCTGTCAAGCGCGATGTCGTTCATGCCCCACAAAATCAGCGTTGGCACATGAATTCGCATGTCACCGCGCGGCGTTCCGCTGCTAGGGCTTCGACCAAGCGCGCGATACCAGTTGATCATGCACGTCATCGCGCCGGGGCGCGTCCAAGCTTGCTTATACTCCGCGATATCGCTGTCGGTAAATGTGCGGGGTTTGCTCGAACTCATCAGCGCCCGTGCCGCGCCCGTGCCATTCCCTGCGAGTAATAGGGCTTCAGGGAGTAGCGGCAGTTGGAACATCGCCATGTACCAGCTTTTGAGCCTTTGACGGCGGTTTTGGCGCAGCGTTTTCAGAAACACTTCTGGATGCGGACTATTGAGAATCGCCAGCTTCTTGAGGCGATCAGGGTGGCGCATGGCAACCGCCCATGCCACCGCGCCGCCCCAGTCATGACCAACCAAGTTGATTTTTTCGTGTCCCATCGCGTCGATCAAGCCGACCACATCCGCGACAAGGTTGTACATGCGGTACGCTTCGATGTCTTTGGGCTTATCGCTCAAGTTGTAGCCGCGTTGATCCGGTGCCCATACACGGAATCCCTGTGTGGCAAGGTATTGAATCTGTGCATGCCAGCCGTACCAGAATTCCGGGAATCCATGCAGCATGAGAACAGGTTCACTCTCTTTGGGTCCCGCTTGAACAACGTGTAGGTTTATCCCGTTTGTGCTGATGTTGTGGTGTTCGAATTCGATAGGTGGGGTTGTAGTCATAACAATCCATTCCTATTCTTGAACGGCTGGTTTTCCCCGCATCCATGCGATAACACGCGGCATGAGGCGGGTATAGGCAGTGTACAAGGGCGGGTAGGGCGCATAGTCCCATGCGCCGATGTGGCGCACGACTGTCCCGTGAAAGCCGCGCTTGAAGTTGTATACCCCCCACATCGAATCACTCTCGACGAATTCATCCGGTGCGCCCCACATATCATAGGTCGAATACCCTTGCGACTGTGCCCATTTCATCGCCTCCCATTGAAGCAGATAGTTCGGCATCTTGTCGCGTGATTCATTGGATGATGCGCCGTAAAAATACCAGCACTTGCGCCCAAAATGGAACAGGATCACATGCGCGATAGGTTTGCCTTGATCGTAAGCAATCAATGGATGTGCCAAGCCCGCTTCGATAAAGGTACGCCAAGCCTGCTCATAATAGGAAGCTGGGCGAATCAAGAATTGATCGCGCTCACCCGTGATGCGGTAAAGATCGTAGAGCGTCGATAAATCCGCTGCTCTGCCGACGCGAATGGAGATACCTTCGCGTTCCGCGATGCGAACTTTGCGCCGCGTACTTTGGCTCATCGCGGCGAGTAAGGCTTCTTGCGATTGCGTGAGATCGAGTGTGATCGTGTTGCGAAACTGTACCTGATCATCCGAAAAGCGCCAGCCGCGCCCCGACAGCAGATTCGTGATCGCTGTTCCCACTGCGTTTGGCTGATCGTCCGGTTCAGCGGGAACACCCGTGGCGGCGATCACGTCGGGATCGATTTTGAGCCAGATTGCCATCTCCGAACGCGCCATCTGTTGCAGGTGATTGAGCACCAGTGCGGCGAGATCATGATCTTCATAGGCGAGGGCAGGTCCTTTGGAGACGTACATCACCTTGAGCGGACCAATACGCCGGACTCCTACGGAAGCCATCGCCACAATGTCATTCCCACGCTTGAACGCCAATCGAAGGGGCTGCCAGCCAGTCGTCAGGCGCTTGAATTCACCCCATTCCCATGTTTGCAGGATATGGGCATACGGTAGAGGACGCAGTGTATCGTTCCAACGGTTGCGGTCAGTGATGGTTTGGACGGTGAGTATTGTCATCGTTATTCTGCACCTCCGCGACGTTTGATTGCCCACTGATACGCTGCGTAGATCAACGGGTTATAGACCTTATCCCATGCCCCTGCTGATCTGACGACTCGCCCACCCCAACCCCGCTTGAAACCGTATACCCCCCATAAACCATCGCTGCGAGTCTCGAACTGCGCTTCGAGTGTCGCTTCGCTTTCGTCCGGGATACCCCACATATCGTAGTAGACACATCCGCGCTTCTTTGCCCATTGGATCGCGTACCACTGCACACCATAACTTGCCATGAGATTCCGCTTCTCGTTCGACGACGCGCCGTAGAGATACCATGCTGATTTGCCTTTAGCGAAAACCATGATTCCCGCCAGCACATCGCCTTCGTGTTCGGCAAGGATGAGCGCGGCATCTTCCGGGACGAACAGCTTATAGGCAAGCTGATAGTACCCTGCTTCGTGGACACCGAATTCATTGCGCTCGCCCGTGAGCTGCATCAGCCGCGTGAACTTGTCCACATCAGCGGGGGAGGCTTCGTAGCAGCGCACATCGTTCTTGAGACTCTGGCGGATTTTACGCCGTGTCCCCTGATTCATGCGCGCCATGATCGTTTCTTCGTCGCCACTGATATCGATGAGGATGGTGTTGGGGGGCTGAATCGTTTGCGCGCTTTTAACCAAACCTTGCGCTGCGAAATCGGGCTGAGGCTCATCGAGATAGAAGCCGGGTTCATATTTGAGGAAGGCGGCGCGGTGACGCTTCGCCAGTCCATCGACTGCGCGCCATAGCTGACTAATCACTGCCGGATCGTTCGCATACAGTGGTGCAAGATAGAATCCCATCGGCAGATACGCCATTGTGCCGAGCTTGAAGGGGATGCGGCGAAAGAGAATCTGTGCCCCAGCGACGATTTGATCGCCCACTGAGAGGGCA
The DNA here is from genome assembly GCA_034434595.1 of Anaerolineae bacterium. Lineage (GTDB taxonomy): Bacteria > Chloroflexota > Anaerolineae > Aggregatilineales > Phototrophicaceae > Flexifilum. The sequence continues at coordinate 398,195 of DAOTZD010000022.1, read as the reverse complement.
GTCCTCGCGGCGCTCCAGCCGTAAGCGCTCTTGAGTTCAGCCCAAGCAGACTGTTGAAGTACGTGTCCGCGCGGGTGTGCATTGACGAAAGCATCCCACTGCGGCGTGGGGGGAGTAATGATCGAAAAGGTCATGGGGTGTCACATCCATTGAATACGGGGACATTATAGCAGAGGGAGACGAGTGATTCGGCTGAATAGGGGGAACTATTAAGGGGGCTGTTCTGATATGCGGTGATGAATCCGATGTGGGAAATAAGATAAACGACGCTGAGGTTCATTGAACGCACACCATCCGCGTGTTAAAATTTCGTTCATTAAGAACAAACCGCAGGCGTAAAATAAACAGCCTCAATCTTTGCAGCACTGGGGGGGGGATGTTATACTAGCGCCATTTGTCACAAATGGCGCAATCGCCTCTGTTGTACAACCTACACAGAATTATTTCTACAGGAGTACGCCTCCGATGAGCGTAGTCAACGAATGGGCGTTTATTGGCGTGTTCATGGCGGTGAGTTGGGTTTTTCCAACGCTGCCGCTGGTGATGTCGTGGCTGTTCCGCCCCAAACGCCCAAACGCCATTAAAGTGGCAACCTACGAATGCGGTGTCGAAACCGTGGGCGATACGTGGGTGCAGTTCAAAGTGCAGTATTACCTTTATGGGCTGGTGTTCCTTGTTTTTGACGTGGAATTGGTGTTTTTGTTCCCGTGGGCGCTCGCCTATAACCAGCTTGGCTTGTTCCAGTTTTTGGCAGGCGTGGTGTTTATTGCGCTCTTGGCGGAAGCTTTGATCTACGCCATGCGGAAAAACGCGCTGGAATGGGCATAACCTGTCGGTCTGTGACAGGTTGAACCAAATGTTGGGTTAGAGGGAAACGTTCATGGAACAACAGTGTGTCAACATCATTCAGACGATGGTTCCCTGCCTTGTTCGCGGTGGCATGGACCCCGGTCTTGCGAGTCTGATCTCGATTGCGTTGGGTGTGGTCGTCGTGACGCTGCTCCCACTGGTCGGGGTCATCGTGATGATTTGGGTGGAACGCAAGGTCGCTGCGCGCGTACAAGACCGCCTCGGCCCCAACCGTGTCGGTCCGTGGGGACTGCTCCAAAACGTCGCGGACGCAGTGAAACTGATTATCAAAGAAGATATTACCCCAGCGGGCGCTGACCGTGTGATCTACAATGTCGCGCCTGTTGTGGCGATGCTCGCGGTGATTTTGATGTGGGCGGTCATTCCGTTCACGCCCCTGCATATTGGCGTAGACCTTGAGATCGGCGTGCTCTACTTCGTCGCTATCGGGTCAGTCGGCACACTCGCAATCATGATGGCAGGGTGGTCGAGCAACAACAAATACGCGCTGCTCGGTGCGTTCCGCGTGGTCGCCGCGCTGGTGAGCTACGAAGTGCCGATGATCCTCTCGCTGATGGTGCCGATCATGCTGGCAGGCTCGATGAGCATGATGACCATCGTCGAAGCGCAGGTCGGCATGTGGTTTGTGATTGCCGCGCCGCTTTCGGCGTTGATTTTCTATGTTTCCAATCTCGCGGAAACTGGACGCGCGCCCTTCGACTTGATCGAAGCGGAAAGCGAACTCGTCGCGGGCTACAACATCGAATACAGCGGTATGAAGTTCGGTTTGTTCATGGCAACCGAATTTTTGCATGCATTTACATCGAACCTGCTGCTTGTCGTGCTGTTCTTCGGTGGGTGGTCAGGTCCATTCGTGCAGGAAATCCCGCTGTTAGGCATCGTGTGGCTCCTGCTGAAAGTCGCCGTGATCTACATCCTTTCGCTCATTCTTCGCGCGACAGTGCCGCGTGTCCGCATTGACCAAATGATGGCATTCAACTGGAAGTTCCTTGTTCCGGTGTCGATTGTCAATGTGATTGTCATCGCGCTTTTGCTGCAAATCACGCGCGGGTTGGGGCTTTCGCCAGCGCCGGAAGACGCGACGAACTTCGTAGCGAATCTGCCACAAGCGTTGATTTTGCTGGCGGGTAATCTCTTGATCGGGTTCGGCATCTTGTCGTGGCTGCGTAATCAAGGGCGGCGCGAACGATTGTCATCACAAGTTGTCGCCCGTGCAAGCGGTGACGAAGGCACGATGGTGGCAACACCAACGGCGGGGCGGTAAAGCAATGGCGCTGTGCAGCAGCGAAACAATCACAAGTCAGCGCACACGCGAGGGGTTAAGCAAACCCCTCGCACAATGAAAGGTATCCGGCAGAATGCTTGAGTTGAACCCCCAAACGATTGCTTTTTTGGTGTTTAGTATCCTCGCGTTGGGCGGCGCGGTTGGTGTGGTGACGAACCGGAACTTGATTCACGGCGCGCTGTACCTGATCGTCAGCTTGTTTGGCGGCGCGGGGCTGTTTGTGTTATTGAGCGCGCCGTTTTTGGCAGCCGTGCAAGTGCTGGTTTACATCGGCGCGATTGCCATTCTCATCATCTTCGCGGTCATGCTCACGCGCAGCATGGCGGCGAATGTGCGCGAAGTCTACAACCGCCAATGGTGGTTAAGCGCTATCGTTGGCGTGGCGCTGTTCGCGGCGCTGGTCGTTGGGGTGCTGCTGCCTGTGTGGGGCGATGCTGGTACGAACAGCAGCCAACCCGTAAGCGATTTGGTAGCGACAACTGTAGATTTGGGCGTGGCGCTTGTGGACGGCAATCAATATGTACTGCCGTTTGAAGTCGCTTCACTGCTGCTGACGGCGGCGATGATCGGCGCGATTGTCATCGCCCGCGACAACGAGTAGGGAGTTCATTATGGTTCCGTTGTGGATGTACCTTGTCGTTGCAGCCGCCATGTTTAGCCTTGGCGTGTATGGTGTGCTGGCACGACGCAACGCGGTAGCGATTTTGATGAGCGTGGAGTTGATGCTCAACGCCGTCAACATCAACCTGATCGCGTTCTGGCGCTATGTCACGCCGACAAATATGTCAGGTCAGGCGTTCGCGGCGTTTGTGTTTGTCATTGCGGCAGCAGAGGCAGCCGTTGGTCTGGCGATTGTTATTTCCATCTACCGCAGCCGCCGTTCCGTCGTCGTCGAAGACGTGAACCTGCTGAGAGGGTAGGGGTCAGGATAAACACGTATGGATTTCAATAGTTTTGTCAGCAACTCCAATTATCTGCCGTGGCTGATCCCGGTGGGTCCGCTGCTGGCGTTCTTCATCATCACGCTGCTGACGAACCGTTCTAAACTCGTCCCCGCGACGAGCGAAGAATACGGCGGTCATCATCCTGACTACAATGGGATGCCTGTGCCTGTGGTGACGACGACCAGCCGGATTGTCAGCATCATCGTTGGCATGAGCGGTGCGGTGATGGCATGGCTAATCAGCTTAAAAGTGGTGACGGATGCGCTTGCGCTGCACGAACTTGGGCATGATGTGCTTGCCAGCAGTTTTGCATGGCTGTCCACGGGTACGACTACATTCAACATGGGCGTGCTGGTTGATCCGCTCACCGTCATCATGTTGATCATGGTGCCGCTTGCCGTCCTCATGATTTTCATCTATTCGATTGGCTACATGGCGCATGACCCACGACAGGCGCGTTTCTTCAGCCTAATTTCGCTCTTCGCCGGCGCGATGCTCACGTTAGTGGTAGCGGATAACCTGCTGCTGCTGTTCGTCGGTTGGGAAGTCATGGGTTTATGCTCGTACATGCTCATCGGCTTCTGGTACGAAAAACCAAGCGCGTACAAAGCAGCGATCAAAGCGTTCACGACTACCCGTGTCGCGGATGTGATCATGCTGTTGGGGATTGTCTATTTGTACCTCTCCGCCGGAACACTCAACTTCCGTGACATTATGTACAACCCCGCCCCCGGCGTTGAGGGCGCAGTCAGCGAAGAAGCGCACAGTGACTCGAAAGCGGGCGTGGAATTCGCGCGTATCCCTTCTAGCGATGACGCGCCAGTCGATGGTGTCCCCGCTGAAGAAAGTCATGGCGAAGAATCACATGGCGTAGAAACGATTGCCCTCCAGCTTGCGAACCGTCCCGCCATTATTTTCGGCGGCATCAGCGCGGCGGGGTTAATCGGCATTTTCTTGATCATCGGCACGATTGGTAAATCCGCGCAGTTCCCGCTTCATGTGTGGCTGCCCGACGCGATGGAAGGTCCAACACCCGTTAGCGCGATGATCCATGCCGCGGCGATGGTGAGCGCAGGTGTGTATGCTGTCATTCGTATGTACCCGCTGTTTGAGGCAGGGGGACACCCGCATGATGGCGCATTCACCACGCCGCTCCTGCTGATGGCGGTTGTTGGTTCGGTGACGGCATTGTTCGCGGCAACCATCGCCGTCGCGCAAAACGACGTGAAAAAAGTCCTTGCTTACTCAACGATTTCGCAGTTGGGTTTCATGGTGGCGGCGCTCGGTATCGGCGGCTTCGTCGCGGCGGCGTTCCACCTGATTACTCATGCGTTCTTCAAGGCGCTGCTGTTCATGGCTTCCGGTTCTGTCATTCACGGAATGGAACACGGCGAACATCACGTCCACGCGCACGGGCATCACGGCGGCGGCGGCACGGGTCATGGTGATCATGGGCATGGTCATGATGCACACGCGGCGGGTGATGCTCATACTGAACATGACGCGCACGCCGATCACGGGCATCATTTTGACCCGCAAGACATGATGAACATGGGCGGTCTGCGTAAGACGATGCCCGTCACGTTCATCACGTTCTTGATCGGCGGGCTGTCGCTGGCAGGCTTGCCGCTGATCACGGCGGGTTTCTGGTCGAAAGACGAAATTCTCGCGGAAGCATGGCTCGGCACGACGCACGGATACGGTCCGCATGCGCTGGTGTTCGTGTGTTTGGTACTCGCTGCATTCCTGACCGCCTTCTACACGGCGCGCCAACTGTGCCTGACCTTTTTGGGCGAGCCGCGCACAGAAGAAGCGAAACACGCCAATCTCGGCAAGGGCATCGTCAGCGTGACGATGACGCTCCCGCTGATCATTCTGGCGTTCTTCGCGTTGTTCGCTGGCTTTGTGGGCGTGCCATCAGACTTCCCAATTTTCGGCAGCATCTTCTCGCCGGAATACAACTGGTTCCATCATTTGATCGGTCCCACGCTTGTAGTCGAACCACCAACGCTCACCTTCAATGCTTTCCCTGTGCTTGTCTCGTTCGTGATCGCGCTTGGCGGGCTAGGGCTTGGCTACATGATGTATGGTCGCAAGCCGCTGGCGGCGGGCGAACCCGACCCACTCATCCGTATTCTTGGTCCGCTGCACACCACACTCAAGAACAAATACTACTTCGACGAGCTGTATCAGATCGTGTTCGTTAATCCGTCGCAGTGGTTCGCCAAAAATGTGTCGTATCTTTTTATCGATAAAGGCATCATCGACGGTTTCTTGCATTTGATCGCCCGTGTTGGCACATGGATCGGTGACTTGATCAAGGTGCTGAACTCGTGGCTGATCGATGGGGTGGGGGACGGCGTGCCGGAACTCATCGCGCGGTTTGGGACGTGGTTCCGTCAGGTGCAAACGGGTCGAGTGCAGCAGTATCTTTTGCTGTTAGCAATCGCCGCGTTGATGATCGGTCTTGTGTTCGCCCTCTCGACGGGCGTGCTAAATGCGGCTCCGTGAGGTGGATGAACAATGAATATCATGGGAATAGACATCCTTTCATTTCTCGTGTTCGCGCCAGCAGTCGGGGCAGTTGCCCTGCTGCTGCTGCCTTCGACGCAAAAAGTAATCGCGCGGTGGGCGGCATTAGGGATTGCGACCGTGATCGCCGGCGTGAGCATCGCGGTGTTCTTCGCCTACAATAGTACGGCGGGCGGCACAGGCGAATACCAGATGGTGATCCAAGCGCCTTGGTTTGAATTGCTCGGCGCATCGTGGCATCTCGGAATCGACGGCGTGAGCGTGGCGATGGTGCTGCTGACGGGGATTTTGACCCCGCTGGCGGTGCTGATCAGCTTTGAAATTGAAGAACGGGTCAACGCGCATATGGCGCTGATCCTGTTCTTTGCGACAGGTTCTTACGGCGTGTTCGTGACAATGGACTTGATGATTTTCTTCTTGTTCTACGAACTTACGCTTGTGCCGATGTACTTCTTGATCAACCAGTGGGGCGGACCGAACCGCAAATACGCCTCAAACAAGTTTTTCATTTACTCGCTCGGCGGTTCGTTGGGGATGCTGCTAGCAACCCAGTTGATCGGCTGGTCGGTGTCGCAAGTTCCAGCAGAAGTGGTCGAAACACTGCGCGCGACAACCCCCGCGTTGGCGAATTATGTCGCGGGCAGCCCATCGTTTGACATCAGCGTGATTTCGGTGCTGTGGCCCGCGCTGACGACTCAGATCGGCGGCGTGTTCTTAGGGATCGATGTGAACACGGTCAAGTCGCTCGCGTTCTTGGGCTTCTTCGTCGCGTTTGCGATTAAAGTCCCTGTGTGGCCCTTCCATACGTGGCTGCCGGATGCTCACGGTGAAGCGCCAACCGCTGGATCGATGCTGCTGGCAGGGGTGATGCTCAAGTTGGGCGCTTATGGCTTCCTGCGATTGGTCATCCCGTTCTTCCCTGATGTGTGGGTGAATGACATCAGCGTGCTGGGCGTGTTTACCACCAATTTCGCCACTATCTTCGCGTTCTTGGCGATGCTCGGCGTGGTGTTGGGCGCGTTTAGCGCGCTGGCTCAAAACGATATCAAGCGGCTTGTCGCGTACAGCTCCGTAAATCACATGGGTTTTGTGGCGATGGGCTTGGCAGTTACGGCGCTGGCATACGGTCAAATGGTGATGAGCGGCGGCACGGAACACGTTCAAGATGCCATCCTTGCGACCAACGGCGCGGTGCTGCAAATGTTCAATCACGGGCTGACTTCGGCGGGCATGTTCTTGTTGGCGGGCGCGATTTATCACAAGACACACACACGCGACCTGACGCAGTACGGCGGTTTGTGGGTGAAAGCCCCCATCTACGGCGGGATTTTCATCTTCACCAGCATGGCAAGTCTTGGACTGCCGGGCTTGAACGGCTTCGTGAGCGAATTCTTGGTTGTACGTGGATCGTGGGCGGTCTTTACCAGCTTGACTGTCGTGGCGATGCTCGGTCTGCTGTTCACGGGCGGCTATATCCTGAAGGGGATTCGCGCGGTGCTGCATGGTCCGTTCAACCTGCATTGGCGCGATTACAATCTTGAAATTGAACTGCGCGAGGTGATCGCGATTGCCCCGCTGCTGGCGCTGATGCTGATTACCGGAGTCGCGCCAAACTGGATTTTGAGCGTGATCAACGCCTCTGTCACGTTGATGATGGGTTTACGGGCGTAACAGGGCAAAGGGCAAACGATGACTGTAGGATTTCCTGTACTTAGCCTGCTGATTTTCATCCCAATCGTCGCGGCGGTGATCATTCTGTTCCTGCCGCGCGATTCCAAAGACTTGATTCGCGGGATTGCGATTGCGGCGGCGCTGGCGGTGCTTGGCTTGGGGTTGTTCGTGTACGGCGCGTACAACCAGAATGTCGGCAATATCACGGCGGCGCAAGACACTATCATCGATGCTGACGGCGAGAGTGTCGCCACAACGATGTATGCCGAAACGCTGCAATTTGAAGAATACGTGATGTGGGTGCCGCAGCTTGGTATCGCCTATCATCTCGGCGTGGACGGCTTGAGTGTGCCGATGGTGCTGCTCACCAGTATGGTGACGGTGACGGGCGTGCTGATTAGCTGGCGCATTGATGACCGCACCCGCGAATTCATGGCGTTCTTCCTGCTCTTGGTGGCAGGGGTGTTCGGCGTGTTCGTCGCCAACGATATGTTCGTGCTGTTCTTCTTCTACGAACTCGCGATCTTCCCGATGTATTTGCTCATCGCCACATGGGGATGGGTGAAACTTCGCGAATACGCCGCAATGAAGTTGACGCTTTACATTTTGATCGGCTCGGTGGTGGCGCTCGTCGGTGTGATCGCCATGGTGATTACAGCGAACAACTTCTTCCTCGCGGAAGGCGCGCAAGCCTTCGCCAATGCGAAGTCGAGCGGCTTGCTTCCCGCCGATGCGACTGAATTCAGCTTCAGCATCACCCAGTTAACGCTGGCAGCCGAAGCTGGCGCGTTCAACCTGCCGTTCCTCGGTGATGTCAGCTTCGCGGAACTGTGGTTCCCGTTCATCTTCATCGGCTTCGGCGTGCTGGCAGGTGTGTTCCCCTTCCACAACTGGAGTCCCGATGGACACGTCGCCGCGCCCACTGCCGTCTCGATGATCCATGCAGGCGTGTTGATGAAAGTCGGCGCGTATGCGGCGCTGCGCGCGGGCGTTCAATTGATGCCCGAAGGCGCGCAGGTGCATCTGCCTTGGATTGTATTCCTCACGCTGATCAATGTGGTGTATGGCGCGTTTATCGCCTTCCGTCAGCGTGACTTCAAGTATGTCATCGGGTTCTCGTCGGTCAGCCACATGGGATTAGTCAGCATGGGCTGGGCGACCTTGAATATGACCGGCATGACGGGCGCAGGCTTGCAGATGTTCAGTCACGGCGCGATGACGGCGCTGTTCTTCGGCTGCGTCGGCATGGTGTATGACCGCGCACACACCCGTGATATTCCCAGTCTTGGCGGCTTCATCAAAGTGATGCCTTGGGTGGGGTTAGCGTTCATCGTCGGCGGTTTGACAAGTATGGGCATGCCCGGTTTAAGCGGCTTTGTCGCGGAATTTACCATCTTCCAAGGGATGTTCATCGCCAGCGACCAGATCGTGCTCAATCTTGGCGCGTTCCAGTTGACGAACTATTATTCGGTGCTGGTGGTGATTGCCGCGCTCGGTATCGTGATCACGGCGGCGTATGTGCTGCGTGTGACCAGTCAGGTATTCTTCGGTGAATTTGACCGCCAGAAATATCCCGAAGTGGATGACATCACCCCACGTGAACGGGTTGTGCTGCTGTTGTTAGGCGTGCCGCTGCTTATCTTGGGCGTGTATCCGCAAATTATGTCACCCATGATTGAAACTGGCTTGCGTCCTGTGCTGGCAATCTTGGGAGTTGGAGCGTAGGTCATGGGGCAAGAGTTTAACTTTCTCGCGAGTTTGCCGGCGATTGCGCCGGAACTCGGTTTAACCATTCTGGCGACCATCGTACTCGGTCTTGATCTGTACCTGCCGGAAAGCCAGCGCCGGGGAATTCCCATCGTCACAGCGGTCAGCATGATCGGTATCGCGCTGCTCTCGATTGCTGTATGGGCACCGACGGATGCGACGACAGGTTTATACTGGGGCGGCATGATCCGCTACGACATGCTGGCGCTCATCTTCAAGGTGATGATCCTCTTCGCGGGGGGCTTCACGGCATTGATCGCCACCGATGCAGCAGGCGTTGGGCGCAAAGGCGAGTTCTATGTCATCTTGATCGTTTCGACGCTTGGCGCGTGCCTCATCAGCGCGGCGGCAGACTTGATTATGGTGTTCCTTGCGCTCGAAACGACGACGATCCCGCTGTATGTTCTCGCCGCATTCAAGCGCGACGACGTGCGTTCCGCCGAAAGTGGTATGAAGTATTTCCTGTTCGGCTCGTTCGCGTCGGCGGTGCTGCTCTACGGTTTGAGCTTGCTCTATGGCTTCACAGGGCAAACGAACCTCTACCTAATCGCGGAATATCTCGGCAGCCCCGCATTTGAATCGAACATTGTGCCTGTGCTGTTCTCGATGGCGTTGATCGTCGCGGGCTTTGGTTTCAAAATCAGCGCCGCGCCGTTCCACTTCTGGACACCAGACGTGTATGAAGGCGCTCCCACGCCTGTGACCGCGTTCTTGAGTGTTGCCAGCAAAGCGGGCAGTTTCGCACTGTTAGTCCGGTTCTTCGCGGCGGTTTTCCCCGGTACGTTGATCATGGGTGGCTTGGAAGTGCAAAACTTCTGGCTGCAACTGGCGGCGGCGCTGGCGGTGATTTCGATGACACTTGGCAACGTGGTTGCGCTGGCGCAGCGTAACATCAAGCGTTTGCTGGCGTATTCGTCTATCGCTCAAGCGGGCTATACGCTGATCGGGGTGGCGGCGCTTCAAGCCGCGAACGGATCGCCACAGCCGGAAGCTGTCGCGTCGATTGCCTATTACATGTTCATGTACACGTTTACCAACATCCTTGCTTTCGCCGTGATCATCATTTTCGCGGAAGCCACAGGCAGTGAGACGATTGCCGACCTCGCGGGGTTGAGCCGTCGTAATCCGTGGATGGCGCTGTTCATGACGATTGCGCTGCTGTCGTTGGGCGGTGTGCCGCCAGCGGCGGGCTTCTTTGGCAAGTTCTTCTTGTTCAACGCGGCGGTACAAGCGGATTTAGTGTGGCTGGCAGTTGTCGGCGTGATCAACAGCATCATCGCGCTCTACTACTATCTCGTTGTCGTCAAAGTTATGTACGTCGATAAGGGGAAAGACGAAGACGTGCCGATCACGTTCAACCGAACCCATGCATGGGTATTGGGCGCGGCGGCGTTGATCGTCGTGCTGCTAGGGACGTTCGGCGTACAGCCAATTTTCGATTGGGCGCTGGCAGGTGCGCGCGCGCTGCTTGCAGCATAAAGTGCATAGAGAATAGGTGGGTGAGGTCAAAAATCGCGCCTTACCCGCCTTTTGCGTCAAAAAACTGCTTCTTCTAAACAAAAATTAATGCGGTGGGGCAGATTTAGGGTGAAAATTGCGGACGATTTCTTTTTTGGAATCTTGAATCGTTTGTGATAGAATGCACATAAAAGGTGAGCCGACCATCACTAGCCCAAATTTAAATCAGTCACAAACAGAACCACGCAGTGGTTCAACGCGAGTCAAAAATATCACTTATGCGGTTCTTGTCGCTCAGGGTGGGTGCGTCACCCTCCTGATTGTGGTAGGCGCGTTATTTTTGGGATTGTTTTTAGATGCTCAAGTGGGTCGTCGTGGTCCATTTACCATAGGCTTACTTTTATTGAGTATTCCTTTTAGCTTATTCGTGATGCTTCGCCTTGCGCTTGGGTTGATTCGCCAAATTCAGGTGCAGCCAAAAGACGCGCGGCGGGATGACTTGCACAAACAGGAGGTTGATCGTTGAGAGAGCTTAGACCCGCTTTTCGTAGTAGAGGAGCCCCCTTATGAGTGCTACCCGACGTGGAGCCATAATTTTCGGGTTCATCATTCTGTCGCTGGTTGGATGTGTGTGGTTTAGCTTCAGCTTCTTACCTAGTATGGGTATCGCTGTTGGGCTGCCCGTCATCACCGTGCCGGGCGAAGCCTTCAACGGTGCGCTGCCGAGTTCATCCAATTACGGTGTAGAAAATGCTCCTAATGGCTGGACGAACACGTTCCTTGCTATGCTGCTCGCAGATGCTGCTGTGCTGGCGTTCGTCTTTTTGGCTCGCCGCGCCACCAACAATTTCACCCGCCTTGTGCCAACTCGCTTTGGCGCGCTAGTGGAATTGATCGGCGGCTTCATTTACGGGCAGACCAAGAACTTTGCGGGCGAAAAACCGTTGGCGCTCAAGTGGCTGTTCCCGTTGGCGGCGACGATTTTCGTATTTTTGCTCGCCGCTAACTGGATGAAACTGCTCCCCGGCATTGAAAGTGTCGGTTTGCTCCACTGCGCCCATGATGGCTTTAGTGGCTATCCCGCGCGCGAAGTTGGACCCGGTTATCAGTTGTATATCGATCAACCGCTTTACGCGGGTGTGCGGGCTACTGAAGCTGACTATGAAGCGTGCGAACACTTCATGCACGATCCCGAACATTTCCCAACAAGCGAAGAACTCGGCACATTAGCGGATCGCCTTGCGGCTGAAGAAGCGGCGCTGATTGCGGAACTCAACCAAGAAGAAGGATTGCGTGACGAAGAACGTCAAGCGCGCATCGACGCGCTCCGCTTGGAAGTGATCGAAGAAGCCTACGATCATCCCACGTTTGCGCTCACGGCGGACGAACTGCGGAGCGGGATTCGCCCATACATCATGGTGATTACTCCTTGGGTGCGTGGCGCGACGACTGACCTCAACCTCACGCTCGGTTTGGCGCTGGTGTCGGTGTTTGCCATTCAGGTTTTCGGTGTGGCATCGCTCGGACCCGGCTACTTCCAAAAGTTCATTAACTTGGACGCGCTCGGAAACCTGAGCAAGAAACCGTTGGGCGCTGTGGATTTCTTGGTCGGCTTGTTCGAAATTGTCTCGGAAATCGGCAAAATCGTCAGTCTTGCCTTCCGTCTTTTCGGTAATATGTTCGCCGGTGGTATTCTGCTGGCGGTGATGTCCTTCTTGATCGCCGCGCTGCTGCCGCTGATCTTCATCGGTCTGGAATTGATCGTAACGTCCATCCAAGCCTTCGTATTCTCGGTGCTGACGATTGTGTTCGCGGCGCAGGCGATGGAAGGACATCATGGCGGCGATGAACATGAAGAACATGGTCACGACGCGCACGACAGTGCCGACTCAACCGCCGCCGCACACTAAGCGGCGGATGCAAGTGAATGACTAGACAAAACAACTAACACAAGGATTGAAATCACATGATCGAAGGTTCGATTGACACTGGGTTGCAGGCGGTAGGCGCGGGTCTAGCCATGATCGGCGCGCTGGGTCCGGGTATCGGCATTGGGCTGCTGGTGCAAGGTGCGCTTCAAGCAATTGGCCGTAATCCCGACGCAGCAGGGCAAATTCAAGCAAACATGATTCTCGGTATCGTGTTCGCTGAAGCAGTCGCCATTTACGCGCTGGTCGTGTCGCTCATCATTCTGTTCGTGCTTTAATCGCTGCACGAAAGAGGAGAGCCGTAATGCATAAACAATCATTCTGGAAACGAGTGCTGCTGCTCGTTATTCTGGTCGGCGCGTTCTCGTTGAGCGCCATCACTGCCTTCGCTCAAGAAGCGACTGAAGCTGCGGCGACCACCGAAGAAGAATCACACGCTGAAGAAGCTGCTCCCGCCGCTGAAGGCGAAGAAGCTTCCGTCAGCCCACTGGTTCCGCTCGGTATCAACACTGGCTTCTTGTTGGCGCAAATTCTCAACTTCGGGTTGATCTTCCTCGCCATGACTTTCCTCGCGTGGCGACCACTGCGTAATATGCTCGATTCGCGCAGCGCGACCATTGCTAAGGGACTGGAAGATGCAGCGGCGGCAGCGAATGCCCGTCGTAACGCGGAAGCCGAAGCCGAAAAGATTCTCGCGCAAGCCCGCATTGACGCGGCGCGTGTCGCTGAAGAAGCGCGTTCGCGTGGTGATGAAGCGGCGAAGGGCGTGGAACGTGCTGCCCGTGAAGAAGCCGAACGCATTCGTGCCGAAGCGCGCGCGGCAGCCACCGAAGAACGCAACCGTCAGCTTGCTGAACTGCGCGGTCAGGTCGCGGCGATTGGTATCGCCGTTGCCGAACGCCTGATCGGTGAATCGCTCGATAGCAAGCGTCAGCAGGCGTTGATCAATGACTTCTTCTCCAAAGTCCCAGCCGATGCGCGGGCGCTTGGTGGCGATGTCGAAGTCATCAGCGCCATGCCGCTGGAAGAAAAAGAACAGGCGGCGGTCCGCAAGGAAGTCGGCGCGAAGAATGTTACCTTCAGCGTTGATCCGAGCATTCTCGGCGGCTTGATCGTTCGCAGCAGCGACCGTGTGGTCGATGGCAGCGTTCGCAGCGGCTTGACCGATCTCGCTTCGCGCTTGCACTAAACTGCGCCAAAGCTGTACACGTTGAAAATAGGGCGGGGGCAACCTCGCCCTTTTCATTATCATGTATTTATATCCATGCCTTCTCTCCATAGGTTGATTCACAGCTTGATTTTGCCTTATTGAATCAATGTTTCTTCTCTCATTTCAACCGCCGCTAACCTGAACTGCGGACACCATTGGACATTAAAGTCATGCCCATCACTTTTGGTCAATTACTCGCCGCACTTGCACACGCTCATCCGCCGCAAATCGCCCATGTCACCGGCGATCCCGATACGCTCATTACCGCGCCCATCGTCGAAAGCGATGCCGATGTGCAGCCGGGCGGGGTATTCGTTGCGCGAGTAGGCTTATCCAGCGATGGGCACGATTTTATCGCGCGCGCCATCGAACGCGGCGCGGCGGCGATTGTCGGTGAGCGCCCGATAGATGGATTGACACGTCCTTATGCTTTCGTCCCGAACGCGCAAGAGGCGGTTGGATATTTAGCATCGGCGTATCATGGTTTCCCCTCACACAAATTGACTGTTATCGGTGTGACCGGGACGGACGGCAAGACGACCACCAGCACGTTGATCCACAGCATCCTCAAAAGTGCCACAGGCGAAAAAACCGGCTTGATCAGCACCATCAGTGCGGATATTGGTGGGGCGCAGTTGGACACAGGTTTTCACGTCACCACCCCCGGCGCGCCGATGATTCAGGACTTGCTGGCGCAAATGGTCGCCAATGGTTTAACCCATGTCGTGTTAGAAATGACCAGTCACGGGTTGGCGCAAGGTCGCTTAAATGGAGTCGATATTGATGTCGCAGTGCTGACAAACCTCACGCATGAACATCTCGACTATCACAAAACCTTCGAGAACTATCGCGCTGCCAAAGCCCGCATGTTCGAGATGCTGGCAAATTTGTCGCACAAGCGCGGAATAAAGAAAACCAGCGTCATCAACGCCGACGATAACAATGCAGCTTACTTCGCCGCCATCCCCGCGGAGCGCACAGTGATGTACGGGGTTCATCATGCGGCGGATTTTCGTGCCAGTGATTTAGTGTTTCGACCACAATACACGCAGTTTGTGCTGCGGTTTGCGGGGCATGAGAATGGCGAATTGATGTATTTGCCATTGGCGGGCGATTTCAACGTGATGAACGCGCTGGCGGCGATCAGTGTGACGCGCGGCGCTTTGAACATTCCGATTGATATTGTCCAAAAGGGGCTGCTCAATGTGAATCAGATTTCAGGGCGCTTGGAACGTATCGACGAAGGACAACCCTTCGTGGCGCTGGTCGATTTCGCCCATACCCCGAACGCGCTGCAAAATGCCTTGAAAGCCGCGCGGTCAATGGTTGGTCAAGGCGGGCGCGTGATCGTTGTGTTCGGCTGCGCGGGGCTGCGTGACCGCGAAAAACGCCGCATGATGCCAGCAACCTCGACACAGCTTGCCGATCTGAGTATCTTCACCGCCGAAGACCCGCGCACAGAATCGCTTGATGACATTCTGGCGACCATGGCACAAGCGGCGATAAAGGCGGGGGGGGTTGAAGGCAAGACGTTCATCCGCGTGCCGGATCGCGGAGAGGCGTTGTATCAAGCCTGTCAGCGAGCGCGTGCAGGTGATGTGGTGATCGCGTGCGGCAAAGGACACGAACAATCTATGGCATTTGGCACAGTCGAGTATGCGTGGGATGATCGTGAGGCGCTGCGTGCGGCGCTAAAAGGTGCGCCTCTCAAAACGCTCCCAACAAGTTGAGCAAAGTCAAATCACCTAAAATGGAACATCGAGACTTTGCCGCGTGTCTACATATTTAGGCGATGATTCAATCTGTGGTAAAATCCGCGTCGATTGTTGAAGCTAGGGACTTATGAGCGCAACCACGCCCCGTGAAACTGGTCAAGCCGATCTCGGGATCATCATTCTCAACTGGAATACACAAGATTATCTGCGCCGTTGTTTGCAAACTGTCTTAGCAAGCGAAGGCGATTTTCGCTATCACGTCGTGGTCGTGGACAATGCCTCGACGGATGGCAGTGCTGATATGGTCGCGCGCGAATTTCCATCGGTGACCTTAGTTCGCAGCCCCGTCAACGGCGGGTTTCCCTATGGGAACAATCTCGGCTTGCGCGCGTTAGGCTATCGCGGCGCAGGGGATGTCGATGCGACAGCGCCGCGTTATGCGCTTTTGCTCAATCCCGATACCGAAGTGCCGCCGAACGCGCTCTACGAGATGGTTAAGTGGATGGATTCGCGCCCCGATGTGGGCGCGGCGGGCTGTAAATTGGTCTTAGTCGATGGCAGTTTGGATAAAGCATGTCGTCGCGGATTTCCCACGCCGATTGTCAGCTTCTACCACTTTTCCGGTCTGAGCAGACTGTTTCCTAAAAGTCCGCGTTTCGCGCGCTATAATATGTCGTACCTCGATCCCGACCAAGAAGCTGAAGTCGATTCTGTCGTCGGAGCGTACATGCAGGTGCGCCGCGAAGTCATTCAGCAAATTGGCTTGCTGGATGAAGCCTTCTTCATGTACGCGGAAGATATTGACTGGGCGTATCGCATTAAAGAGGCAGGATGGAAGATCGTTTATCATCCTCAGGTCGTCGTCAAACACGTAAAAAGGGCGGCGAGCCGGCAAAGCAAGCGAGCACAATTCGAGTTTTGGCGCGCAATGCTGATCTTCTACAGAAAGCATTACCGCGCACAGACACCGCTGCCGCTGCACGCCATGATCATGACCGGATTAATGCTCAAGGGCGGACGGGCGCTGTGGAACGAAATTCGCCAGCCGACGCAGACAAGAATGGCATCCGCGCAGGGGTAAATACTCCCTCATTGACGGATTCGCCAAAACCAAACTTGAACGGCGCGAACGGCATAGGGCAGCCATTTGCCATCGACGATATGCAGCGGCGCGAAAAAGTCGCGGCGCTTGCCGCCGCCAATGTCGCGCATGGCAAACGATCACAGCAGGTCAAGGCGTTGATGTTCGTGGCACTGTTCATCATCGACGCGGTGATGCTCGTGCTTGCGTTTGTGCTGGCATACATGGCGCGCGAAACCCTGCCGATCTTTTTCATCCCCAACACACAGCCGCCTATCAACCAGTATGTGCCGACAATAATCCTTCATGTCAGCACCATCATGGTGATTTTTTATCTCTCTCGTTTTTATCATCAACGCCGCGCCATCAGCCGCATCGACAACGCGCGTAACCTGCTCGGTGCCATCACGATAGGCGCGCTGGTTGTCAACAGCTTGCAAGACCTTGTTCTGCGTAACAGCCTGTACGATCCAGTTGATTATCCGCGCAGCCTGTTCATTTATGTGTGGGTGTTCAGTGCGATTCTTGTAATCGCGGGGCGCGAACTGCACCGCGCGCTCCGCCGTATTTTGCGACAGCGGCGCATCGAACGTGATAATCTGCTCATCGTCGGGATGGGGAATGTCGCCCGCGATATCACTAAGCGAATTCTCAAAAGCCCAGAATTGGGCTACAGCGTCGTTGGCATTGTCCCTGTCCGCTCCAAGAACAAACATCCGTACATGGGCGTGCCCATTATCGGGCAAGCGCATGAACTGCCGGAGATCATCGACACAATGGGGATCGATCAAGTGATCATCGCGCTGCCAGATGCCCAACGGAGCGAATTGGTCGATCTGATCACCCTGTGCAAGCGCGGCAAAGTGGACATTAAAGTGTACCCGGATATGTTCGCCTACATGGCTGGCGATTTAAGTGTGGACGATCTCGGTGGCACCCCGCTGATCACCGTGCGCGACACCGCGCTGCGCGGTTGGAAATTGAGCCTGAAACGCGGGCTGGATATTGTTGGAGCGGTGATCGGTTTGGTGCTGTTATCTCCCGTTATGCTGCTCACCGCACTCTTGATTCGCCGTGAGTCCCCGGGACCGGTGTTCTACACGCAAGAACGCATGGGGTTGGATGGTAAGCCGTTCCAGATGATAAAGTTTCGCTCAATGCGCCAAGATGCTGAAGCAAATGGACCCGGTTGGACAGTCGAAAACGATCCGCGTGTGACGCGCATAGGCGCGTTTATGCGCCGTACCAATTGGGACGAAATTCCGCAGTTAATCAACGTACTGCTTGGTGACATGAGTCTGGTTGGTCCCCGCCCGGAACGTCCGATATACGTCAAGCAGTTCCGTGAACATATCCCGCGCTACATGGAACGCCATCTTGAGAAGGCGGGTATGACCGGATGGGCACAGGTTAACGGATTGCGCGGCGACACGTCGATTGCTGAGCGCACATCATATGACCTCTGGTACGTCGAGAACTGGTCGCTGTGGCTGGACATCAAAATCATCATGCGGACGGTCATCAATACCATACTTCGCCGTGACAAGAATGCCTATTAGATCGAAAGACTCACACAGGCATGACGATTGACGAACTCACGCAAGCGATGCACGACTTCGTGCGGGCAAAAGGCTGGTACGAACCCGACAGCAAGCGCCCCCAGACCCCGCGCAACTTGGCGATCTCGCTGGTGCTAGAAAGCAGCGAAGTGCTGGAGCTGTTCCAGTGGGGTGACGAAGTCAAAGACAAAGCCGAACTCGAAAGCGAACTCGCAGACGTGATGCTCTACCTGCTGCAAATCGCCAGCATCAGCGGCGTGAATTTGGAACAGGCGGTGAATGACAAATTGAGCGTCAATTATGGGCGCACATGGGATCAAGACACGGAATGACCATCAAATGGATGTCATAGGGACGCGCCGCGGCGCGTCCGCTTTCCAAAAATTCCTGCAATACACCTCCTCGACATCAATAAGCCCCTGTATCAAACGTGCAAATCCGCTTTATAATTGCATCACCAATTTGATGCACCGTTGTGACCCTCTATAAACTGAAAAAGGATCGATAATGACGCAGGCACTTCCGTCTATCCGCGAAGATTTTGCCGAGTGGTATAACGACATTGTGTACCGCGCTGACCTTGCGGCGCTTTCGCCGGTGCGCGGATGCCCCATCATTAAGCCATATGGCTTTGAAATCTGGGACGGGATCAAGAACGCGCTCGACAAACGTTTTAAAGCAACCGGGCACCAGAATGCCTATTTCCCGCTCTTTATCCCCGAAAGTTACTTGAAGCGTGAAGCGCAGCACGTCGAAGGGTTTAGCCCTGAACTGGCAATCGTGACTATTGGCGGTGGCAAGGTGCTGGAAGAACCGTTGGTGATCCGTCCTACGTCGGAAACGATCATCGGTGAGGCGTTTTCAAACTGGATTCAGTCATACCGTGATTTGCCCTTGTTGTTGAATCAGTGGGCGAATGTCGTGCGTTGGGAAATGCGTACACGTCCGTTCTTACGCACAGCAGAATTCATGTGGCAGGAAGGGCATACTGCCCATGCCACCGAAGAAGAAGCCGAAGCCGAAACGCTGCAAATGCTCGATGTCTACGCCGATGTGGCGATCAACGAAGCGGCGATTCCCGTGATCAAGGGTCAGAAAAGTGACCGCGAACGCTTTGCTGGCGCGCTTCGCACGTATACCATCGAAGGGATGATGGGTGACAAGAAGGCACTCCAATGTGGCACAAGTCACAACTTAGGGCAAAACTTCGCTAAGGCGTTCAACATCACCTATCTGGACCGCGCTAACACGCTCCAATACTGCTGGACGACTTCATGGGGCATGAGTACGCGCATGGTTGGCGCGGTGGTGATGACCCATGGCGACGATAAAGGCTTGCGCCTGCCGCCGCGACTCGCGCCGATTCAAGTGGTGATCGTGCCGATCTTTAAGAATGACGACGAAAAATCTGCCGTGATGGAAACCGTCACACGCCTGCATAAAGAACTCGCCGCGAACGACATTCGTGTAAAAATTGATACCCGCGAAGACTCGCCGGGCTTTAAGTTCAATGATTGGGAAATGCGCGGCGTGCCTGTTCGCTTGGAACTTGGTCCGCGCGATGTGCAGGGTGGTGTAGTCGTCGCCGCGCGGCGGGACATTCCCGGCAAGGAAGGCAAACGCACGCTGCAACAGGAAAACATCGCCGCCAGCGTGCGCGCCCTCTTGGACGAAGTGCAGGCAAATTTGCTCAAACAAGCGACGGATTTCCGCGATGCCAACATCATCGACGTGAAGAACTATGACGAATTTAAGCAGGTAATCGAGACTGGCGGGTTCGCCCGCGTGTGGTGGTCCGGTTCAGACGATGAAGAAGTCCGAATCAAGAACGAAGTGCAGGCAACTCATCGCTGCTATCCGCTGGAACAGCCGAACGAAAAGGGCATAGATTTCCTGACGGGACAGCCTGCGTCCAGAATCGCGCTGTTTGGCAAGGCGTACTAGGCGAGCCATCGCACAAAATCCGCTCAACAGCGGCGCTGGTGTGGAGATGTACCAGCGCCGCTTTGAATCTGTTACATAATGTTGCGCCTTAAACATTGTTTAAATCTCTGTATACCATCTATGAGCAGTTTTGTATTATGATGATGAGTGCGTCAAGGATTACACCACATATTATGTGAACGTTCGTATACAGGGATACTCCCCGAAAGCAGGCTAATTTTGGTGTAATGCTTGAATGGCGCGCCTGAGCTTGTTAAAATTGGAGCAATTAAACTACTACGTTGTCTGCACTCAATAGAGACGCTCATTTTCTTGAAAATCGAAAAATCTGCCCATTAGCGGCAGTTTTGCGAACCTTCAGCAATTACGTGCTGTAGGGGATGTTTTTGGGTTAAAGGTATATGGCAGCCTATTTAATAGTTGACGTAGACGATTTGCTGGAACACTTCCGCAAACGCGGAGTGTCCATTGACGTGCAAGAATTGGCGGTAGGGCTGCGCGGTGGCGCAGCGCTTGCCGCTGGCTTGAGCAGTGTTGAAAAATTGAAGGCAGTGGCAGTCGCCAATTGGACGCGCCACAGCCAGCAGAAGCGCACTCCCGCTGACCCTCAGTACGTGTTCAAGGCAGCCGGTTACGACACGTTTGATGTGCCACTCCGCGCCAGCCTTGCCGATGCGCTGATCATGCACTACTTCTCGTTCGATCCTGAACCTGTTGACGAACTGATTCTAGCGACCACTAACCGCGACTTAATGCCGTTGGTTCGCCGCGTGCATACAACGCGCAAATCGCGTATTCGCATGTGGGGTGTAGAAGATGTGCTGAAAGGCACCGAATTCGCCGATGATGTTATTTTTCAACCGCTGGAAACGCTTCTAGGCATTCAACAGACCAAGAACGTCGCGGTATACATCGACTTTGAGAATATCGCTATCAGCTTGAATGAACAGGGCTTTACCGTCAATCTCGATCAACTTATCGAGAGCTTTGTTCGCCAAGCGCAAGCGCATGGTCAAGTGGTTAAGATTGCGGCGTATGCCCCTTGGGGGCAGCGTGGAAGTTTGCCACCGCTTGTTGATAACGCCGGACGTGAAGTCGCGGATGAAGCGCCGTCACGCTTGGCGATGGCGAATATCGATCCGGTGTTCAACCTGCCCGGAAAAAACAGCGCGGATATGCGTATCGCGCGCGACGTAATCACCGACAGCGGTCATGCCGATTCAGCGGATGTGTTTATTGTCGCCAGTGGTGATCGCGATTTCAACGAAGTGATCAATTCTCTGCGCGCCCGCAATAAGCAGGTGATCTTGTGGGCAGTGCGCGGCAGCACCAGTCGTCAGCTTGAAAACAACGCGCCGATTGAATACGTCGAAGACTTCACCAATTTGCAGACGCATCAATCCTTAAGCGGCGCAGCCGTTACGCTGGATGAAGACACACTCAGCGGATTCACCCCGTCGCAGTGGTCCAGTGTCATCATACAGTTTGACCGCTTGGCGCAGGAAGTCGGCACGGAAGTACTCAGCAAAACGCAGTTGATCAACCGTCTTGCAGAAGTCGGTGCGGTAGTATCACAGGCACGCGGCGAAGACTTGGTGAATCAAGCGATCTCGTTGGGCATATTGCAGCAGGTTGGCAAGAGCAGCAACGTGATCATTGACGAATATCATCCCGTCGTCGAAAAAACCCGCTTAATCCGTGACCGCATTGTTGTGCGCGTGATGAACACGTTAAGCGTGCGCGGGTGGGAATACGTCAATTATGGCTTTTTGCTCAAAGGCTTGGCGATGGATCGCGAGCTGGATCGCCCCGGGCTGAATTACAGCGATCAATGGCGCTCGGACTGGATCGACTGCTTGGTGCGTGAGCGCGTATTGATGCGCGAACTTGTGCCGCATCGCCATAACCCAGACGATCTTGTGCCTGTCATCAAACTTCGCCCCGATTACCAAGTCACCGTCGTTGAAGAAGCCCAGCGCGCGGAAATCATGGAGCAGCCTGAAGAGGATCCGCAGTGGGTGGGTGTGACCATCAGTGATCTCGAACACATTGACCCGCAAACGGCAGAAATGGTGCGGCGCGTCATTGTCAGCGTCGAACAGTTCACCAGCTTTAGAGGCTTTACATGGTGTCCGCTTGGCAGCTTACACAAACGACTGCGTCCGTTCGATCACGTCACTTCGTTCCAGCGCGCCGTCGAATTCTTGCAAGAAAATCTTGCCGCAGAAGTCAAAGAATATCCCAATCCCCAGAGCGACTTCTTCACAAAGGGGATTTCGCTCAACATGGATGCCGAAATCGTTCGGCAAGTAATTGCCGAACGCGATGCGTTTATCCGCCTGCTGCTGCAACTGTATGAACGTAATATGATCATCAGCGAACAAACACTGCGGCTCATCGACCCGACAGCCCAATGGGATTTTCCGCTGTGGTTTTCAATTATGGAAACCGAAAACGTACTCAATCCTGTGCCGGGGCGCAGTGGACAATACAGCCTTTTCCGCACCCATCACACCGTCACGCTGGTGGCAGATGCACAGCGCACCGAACGATTTGGGCGCGTGGACGGGTAAAAATACACATGTTACCCCCAGAAAACGGGCATAGCACGCTATGCCCCTACTTGATATAATGCCAAATGGAGTATTGATTAGACCAGCGCGAACCGTCCATCGCGCTTGGTGACATGAGGGAGGGGCGGAAGTAAATGGCTCTCACGAAAGACGAAAAGTCACAAATTATGGCAACCTACGCGACTCACGAAGGCGACACAGGCTCCGCCCAAGTGCAGATCGCACTGCTGACCCAGCGTATTCAGCAGCTTACCGACCATCTCAAGTATCACACGCAGGACAACCATTCAAAGCGCGGCTTGCTTAAGTTGGTCGGTCAGCGTCGTCGTCATTTGCGCTACTTGAGCCAGAAAGACCCCGATGCTTACCGTGAGATTCTGGCACGGTTGGGTCTGCGCCGGTAGTTTGTGAAGGGTTCGGGGTGGGATCGCGCGGCTGGTTGATGATCCCGCTTTTTTGGATGCGGACGCGCCCGGTTGGCAGGAATTGGGAAGCGGAGCTAAACGCCATCAAACAGCGACGGCGATTTGGCAGCGGTTCCCAGTCCCTGTATCACTGGGCGTGTCTTTTTTTATGTTTCGACTGCGGTTGCAGGTTCGACGCACACATGCGTCAGTGAGAAGGAGCACATCTCCATGTTGGTATCCGATACCCCAATGGGGAAGGTATATCGTTACACCGCCAAGATCGGCAAGGACGAATACATTTTTGAGACAGGCAAACTCGCGGAACAAGCGGGCGGCGCTGTCACTATTCAAGTGGGGCAAACAGTCGTGTTTGCTACCGCCACCATGAGCAAGACCGCGCGTGAGGGAATCGACTTTTTCCCGTTGAGCGTGGAATACGAAGAAAAATTGTACGCCGCGGGACGTATCCCCGGCAGCTATTTCCGCCGCGAAGGTCGCCCCGGTGAAGGCGCGATCCTGATTGCCCGCGTCATTGACCGCCCGCTCCGCCCGCTGTTCCCGGAAGAAATGCGGAACGAAGTGCAGGTCATCATGTCGGCATTCAGCCATGACCAAGAACATCAAGTCGATATGCCCGGAATTGTCGCCGCTAGTACCGCGCTCATGTTGAGCGACATTCCATGGAATGGTCCTGTGGCGGGCGTTCGCATTGGCCTGATTGATGGCGAACTCGTCATCAACCCCACTATTCAAGAACTTGAAAACAGTATTCTCGATCTGCGGGTGGCGGGAACTGCCGACGCGATTAACATGGTCGAATGTGCGGCAAATGAAGTCGATGAAGCCACAATGGCGCGCGCGCTTAAACTGGCGCATGAAGCCATCCAACCGCTGATTGCCGTACAAAAGCAGATGCGCGAAGACCTCGGCAAGCCGAAGTCGGAATATGTTGCCAGTAAGATTGACCCCAATTTACAAAACGCAATTGCTGAAAAAATGCGCGCGCGTGTTCGCGAAGTGCTGCTTAATACGACTGAACGCGGTGACCGCACGACGGCAATCGACGCGCTCCGTGATGAGGTGGTGGCGGAATATGAAGCCCAGAACAAAGCGGCTGAAGACCCCGAAGCGCAGGTGAACCTCAACAGCGTAAAGACGGCATTCGAAAACGTCTACTACGAAGAAGTGCGCCGCCGCATCGTCCATGATGGTGTGCGCCCGGATGGACGCACGCACACGCAAATTCGCCCGTTGGCAGCCGAAGTCGGCATTGTTCCGCGGGTGCATGGTACAGGCTTATTCAAGCGTGGTCAAACACAGGTGCTGACATTTGCAACGCTCGGTACGCCCCGCGATTCACTCGAAATCGAAACGCTTAGCCCCGAAGAAAATAAACGCTTCATGCATCATTATAACTTCCCGCCGTTCAGCACGGGTGAAGCCACGCCCTTACGGGGTCCAAAACGCCGTGAGATCGGTCACGGGGCGCTCGCAGAAGCCGCGCTGCGCGCCATGATCCCACCGGAAGATAAATTCCCTTATACGATTCGTCTTGTCAGCGAAGTGATGAGTTCCAACGGCAGTACGTCGATGGCGAGTGTGTGCGGCAGTACGCTTGCGTTGATGGACGCGGGCGTGCCAATTACGCGCCCTGTCGCAGGTATTGCCATGGGCTTGGTCAAGGATGGCGATCAGGTTGCCATTTTGACCGACATTCAAGGCTTGGAAGATCACTTTGGAGATATGGATTTCAAAGTGGCAGGGACAGCCAACGGGATCACCGCGCTGCAAATGGATATCAAGATTACGGGCGTGAGCGACGAAATCATGGCGCGCGCGTTGCAGCAGGCGCGTGAAGCCCGTTTGCAAATTCTCGATGTGTTGTTGGCAGCCATCCCCGCGCCGCGCAATACCTTGAGCGAATACGCGCCGCGTATGGAGAGCGTGAAAATCAACCCCGAAAAGATCGGCGCGTTGATTGGCCCCGGCGGCAAGATCGTGCGCGGAATTCAGGAACGAACAGGCGTAAAGATTGATATTCAGGATGATGGTACGGTGTTCGTCGCCGGCCCCGATGGACATACGGTGTCTCTGGCACTCGAAGAAGTGCGTGGTTTGACGGAAGATGCCGAAATCGGGCGCATTTACACGGGTAAAGTCGTTCGCATCGAAAACTATGGCGTGTTTGTGGAATTCCTGCCCGGACGTGATGGTATGGTGCATATCTCGCAGTTGGCTTCGCACCGCGTCAATAACCCTGAAGATGAAGTCGCCATCGGTGACGAAATTATGGTCATGGTGACGGATATTCAGGATGGCAAAGTCCGCTTGAGTCGTCAAGCCGTGCTAGAAGGTTGGACAGCCGAAGAAGCCCGCGAGAAGGATCGTCGTCCCCCCGGCGGTGGTGGTCGCCCCGCTGGTGATCGCGGTGGTGATCGCGGCGGGCGCGGCGGGGATCGTGGTGGTCGCCCTGGTGGTGGTGATCGCGGCGGTTATCGTGGTGGCAATGGCGGCGGGAATCGCGGCTAACACTCCACTCGCTCCCAACACTGCAAGTTTAGTGAATCGCGAAAGCTCAGTTTTAGCCCCTCTCTAAACGGAAAGCGGCGGTTGAGCGCAGCGAAACGGGGGTGAGGTTGTGAACAGGGATGTTGGGCGATAAAAATGTCGCTCAACATCCCTGTTTGATTCCGCGTCTTGGATTATCATTAAGTCGAATCCAAAGGAGCGCCCATGACCCAAATTGAGTCTTCATCATCGCAGGTTGTCCCGGCATCCCCGGCGTGGAGCGGACGCACCAAACGCACTGTCGTAATTGGCGCGCTGGTGCTTGTTGGTCTTCTAATTTGGCAGATCACCGATGTGCTGCCCTTGATCGTTATCGCGCTGGTGGTGTCGTATCTGCTCAACCCCTTAACGCGCTTTCTAGAACGGCGGATCACGCGCGGCAGACGCGGCGCGGCGATTCTGCTCACGTTTATCCTTGTCTTGGTTGGGTTTATGCTGGTGATTTTGGTCGTTTTGCCTGCGATCTTCCGGCAGGTGAACGACTTCGCCGCCGAACTTCCCACCCAGTTGGAAACGCTGCAATCGCGCATCGAAGAAGCCTTAAGCCAACCCCTCACCTTTAACGGTCAGCCGATCCTCATCGACGGACAGCCGCTTGTGCCGCTGGATCAACTCACGGCGGCGTTGGGTGAAAATCCTACCGATGCCTTACAGCTCGAAAACTTTGATTTCATCGGGACAATACGCGGTTTCTTGTCCACAGTGACGGGTCCAACCTTTAGCTTTATCGGGCGGGCATTCAGCGTCTTGATCAATATGATTTTGCTGCTCACCATGATGTTTTACCTGCTCAAAGATGGCGCAAAATTTGTCGATTCAATTGTGCGTGTTGTCCCCCCCGATTATCAACACGATGCCCGCCGTTTGATGCACGAATTAGGCGAAGTGTGGAACGCCTATCTGCGCGGGCAAATCATCCTTTCAAGTTTCGTCGGCATTCTCGTGTTCATTGTCGCGTCGTTGATCGGGCTGCCAAACGCGCCTGTACTCGGCTTGATCTCGTTCACACTGGAGTTTATTCCCAACATTGGACCTCTCATTGCGTTGATCCCTGCCGCGCTGCTGGGGTTGCTCTCGGAAAGCAGTACGATCCCCGGTTTAAGCGGCTTAGGGTTCGCGGCGGTAGTAATTGTGCTGTGGCTGATAATCCAGAATGTCCAAGCCATCTTTATTACGCCGCGTGTGATGGGTGACAGCCTCGATCTGCATCCCATTGTCGTCATCATTGGTGTATTGGTGGGCGCGAGTTTGGCAGGCGCGCTTGGCGTAATCCTTGCCGCGCCTACCATTGCGACGCTGCGCTTGTTTGGGCTGTATGCCTATTGGAAACTAACGGACAAACCCGTTTTCCCGGACGCGCCGACAGATAGCGCACACAAGAATCCCTTCCGCGGGCTGTTCGCACTGTTTCAACGGCAGAGAACAGCGTCGGGTATGGTAAAATCGAGCGAAACAGATCGACAAGTCTCGCCTCAAAAAGGGATCAACCATGACGCAAAAAAATAACGACGATGTGAATATCGAAACGCTGGCGGAAACCGAAAATTACGTGCTGTGGCTGTCGCATGAACCGGACGGCGAAGTCGTCTATCACATCGAGTTAGGCGCGATGACACTTCATTTCTTCAAAGAGGAATGGGACGAACTTTTGCAACTGCTTGAGGGTATAGGCAAGTAAGCATGGCGGGAACTCGTACCGCCAGACTGCTCATTCAGCAGATGGCGAAGCATTTGCCGCCGAGCGCGTCTGCCCTCCGTCTGCTTGATGTAGAGGGATCGGCGGGCGCGGTGCTGCGAGAAGATCGTCCTGATCTTCAGGTGACGGTTGTGCATGGCGATCCCTCGGCGTGGGAGATTGACGCTGACCGATTCGATGCTGTTGTTGCATATGATCGTCCGCGCGATCAAGCGTTTCTCGCGGCGGCGCTGCGGGCACTCCGTCCCGGCGGGCGCTTGATTATGGTCGAAGCAGCCGAAACCGATGCCGCAGAGCAAGTCAAGACGCTCGAAGGCAGCGGCTACACGCGCATCCTCGTCGAAACAGGAATCGAATGTCCTTTACCCATGGGAATGTTGGTGCGCGGCGAAAAACCGCATACCACCGACGACACGCTGGCGCGCGTCAAAGTCGCGTCCGACAATGACCCAGATTTGCTTAACTTCGATACCTATAACGGGCGCTATCTGTTCTTGCTCGTCCGCCAAACGCCCAACAAGCCCGCATGGACGTTGACCCCCGACGATGTGATCGAATGGCGGGTGGCATCACTCAGTGACACGCAGCCGCCTATTTTGCTCGCATTTAGCAGTTTGCCCAAAGCTGTGTCGTTTATGCAGCCCGCCGTAGTCGAAGGCGTGGTCAAAGATGTAAACAAAGTCGCCAAATTCAGCCGTGAAACCGCCCAAGCATGGGATTATCGACTGCTGCTCAATCCCACTTTGGATGCAATACGCGGAAAATCGCTGTCTTGGCTGCCCATTGATCCCGCCACAGCAGAAGTGCCCGATGAATAACGTGGCGTATGTCCCTATCCCTCGTTGATCTCGAATTCTTGACCAGTCCACGCGGTGCGGCGCTGCTCGAAGATTTGCGGTCTGCGGACTTGAGCGAAGCTACATCACTGCGCTTGATCACGTTGTTACGCAAAACCTTCACCCCCGATGAAACCCGCGCCGCGCTCGAGTTGGCGCGGTTGCGCCTAAAAGCTGTAGAAAAATTCGCGGCGAATGCGGATCGCATGTATTTCACCCGTGATGCCCTCGAACAAGCAAGCGATCCACTGGTGCGGCGCTATCGTGCCGGGTGGATAATGCGTGAAAATGTGCTGGATGTATGCTGCTCGATGGGCAGTGACGCGCTGGCGTTCGCATCGACAGCTCACAGCGTCACCGGAATAGATATCGATCCGGTGCGCGTCGAAATGGCGCGCTTGAATGCGTTCGCGCTCGGCGTGACAAATGCGCGCTTTGAAATCGCAGACGCACGCGGCGATTTGCGTGCGTATCTCACGGGAAAAAGCCATTTGTTTTTCGATCCCGCGCGGCGCGATGAGTCGGGGCGGCGCGTTTATGATGTTGAAGCCTATGAACCGCCGCTTTCGACCCTGCGAAACTGGACTGTGTCGCGGTTGATCGCCAAACTTTCGCCGGGAATCGATCTGACGCAGTTGGCGGGATACGGCGGCATAGTCGAATTCATTTCGGTGGACGGTGATTTGAAAGAAGCGGCGTTGTACACCTCACCGGACGCTTTCGGCGCTAATCCGTCACGATGCGCGGTGCTGCTGACCGAAAGCGATGTTTTGCGCTGGACTCTGCCCGATTCGATGCCCGATGCCCGCCTCTCTGAGCCGCGCGCATGGCTCATCGAACCGGACGCGGCGCTCATTCGCGCGGGATTGGTGCGTGATGCAGGCGGTAAATGGGATGCGTATCAACTCGATGAATCGACTGCTTATTTGACCGCTGAAAATCAGCCTATCACTGAATGGGCGCGGGCGTGGCGCATCATTGATTGGATGCCGTTCAGCGTGAAAAAACTGCGTGCGTTTCTGCGCGAACGGAATATCGGCATAGTGACCGTCAAGAAGCGCGGCACGGCAGTGACACCGGAAACGATCATCCCGCAGTTGAAACTTAAAGGCGATCAATCGTGTACGCTCGTACTAACACGGCGGGCAGGTGAACAAATTGTGGTGGTGTGTGAGGATATCGCGGTAGGGGATGTTGGCTTAACAACAGAACAGGACAAGTGACAAACTTCTGACGACTAGCGCGCATGTGCAAAGGAGAGGGCAGCGTGAAAGCGTTTTGCCAGCCGAATGAGTGCGATGATGGTGCAGTGAAGCGTCAAAGGAGCTGTAAAGAGAAGCGTGTCACCCGACCTGTTCTGTTGTTAAACTACCGCTGTGCTGAAGCGTTGATACATTTCACTGTGTAAAACTATCGTAACAAAACTTGCTGTTTATGTCTGTGAATTTCCTGTGAATTTTGGAAAGGGAAAACAACCTTATGCTTCCAGCTTATAGACCGGAGCCGTTCACCGATTTTTCGCAGCCACACAACCAAGCCGCGTTCACGGCTGCGCTCGAACGGGTGAAAGCGCGCATGGGCAAAACACACCCGTTGGTCATCGACAACCAGCGCATTATGCTGGATGAAACATTTTCCAGCATCAATCCATCACGCCCCGCCGAAGTGTTGGCGAACTTCGCCAGCGCGAGCAGCGATCATGTCGATCAAGCGATTTCGGCGGCAAAGCATGCCTTTGAAACGTGGCAGTACACGCCTGTCGAAGAACGCGCACGTTATCTGCTGCGTGCCGCCGCCGAACTGCGCCGCCGCAAACACGAATTCAGCGCGATGATGGTGCTGGAAGTCGGCAAGAGTTGGGTCGAAGCCGATGCCGATACCGCCGAATCTATCGACTTTTTGGAGTATTACGCGCGCCAAGCCGTTCGCATCGCCGATAGCAGCGCCTTGCTCACGCCTTATCCACCGGAACAATTGGGGCTGCACTATATCCCGTTGGGCGTAGGCGCAATTATTCCCCCGTGGAATTTCCCATGTGCGATTCCAACAGGCATGGTCAGTTCGGCGCTGGTGACGGGCAACACCGTCGTCTTCAAGCCCGCTGAACAAAGCCCGTGGATTGCCTACGAAATGTGCGAATTATTCTGGAAACAAGGGCTTCCTCCGGGTGTACTCAATTATCTAACCGGCGATGGCGCGCTCGTCGGTGGGCGCATGGTCGAACATCCGCACACCCGCTTCATCAACTTCACCGGTTCAAAAGCCGTTGGTGTGCAAATCTACGCCAAAGCCGCGCAGATGGCACCGGGGCAGAAGTGGCTCAAGCGCGTTGTGTTGGAATTAGGCGGCAAAGACGCGGTTGTCGTCGATGAGACAGCCGATCTCGAAGCGGCGGCGCTCGGAATTGTGCAAAGTGCCTTCGGCTTTCAAGGACAAAAATGCTCGGCGGGTTCGCGCGCGATTGTCGTCAGTGACGTTTATGAGCGTGTTGTCGCACGCACCGTTGATCTTGCCAAGACACTCGTGGTTGGTGCGCCCGATGCCGGGCATCACATCGACATGGGACCCGTTATCGACGCGGATTCTGTGCAGCGCATCATGAACTACATCGAACTCGGCACGCAGGAAGGTGATCTACTGCTTGGCGGTCAGCCAATTGCCACGCCGGAAGGCGGGTACTTCATCCCGCCGACCATCTTCGGGAATGTCTCTCCAAAGGCGCGCATCGCACAGGAGGAAATTTTTGGTCCCGTGTTGGCGATCATCCGCGCCAATGATTTCAGCGATGCGCTGTACATCGCCAACGATACCGAATACGGCTTAACAGGCGCGCTGTTCAGTCAAGATCGCGCGCGCATCGAACGAGCATGGCGTGAATATCATGTCGGCAATTTGTATCTCAATCGCAAATGTACGGGCGCGTTGGTCGGAATTCACCCCTTCGGCGGGTTCAACATGAGCGGCACGGATAGCAAAGGCGGCGGACCGGATTATCTGCTCCAGTTCACACAGGCAAAGAGCATCGCGGAACGACTGTAGACAATGAATAAGAGGGGTGTGCCGAATTTGACACACCCCTTACAGCGGACGTGATCATGCGGACTTCTCGTCAAAAACTCGCGCGCGTTCTCTTGCTCCTCATCGCAGTGAGTCCGATGGTATGCGGGTTGGTAATGAGCGCGGCTTTCTATGACCTCATCAGCCGCCTACCGCCCGGTTGTGCTGATGGCAGCACGTTTACCCCCGCCGATTTCACTTCCCCTCAAGTCGATCTTCGCCCGTATTGGATGCCCGATTATCAAGAGGTGCGCGTGCCAAGTCGTGACGCGCCCTTGCAGATCGCGGCGTTCTGGATTACGGCGGACGAAAATCCTTCAGATAATCCTGCGGCCATCATCGCGCATGGGTATTCCGCCTGCCGTTGTTCGCTTGCCTCGTTGATGCCAGCGGGGATGACCTCACAAATCCGTCGCCGTTCGATCAAGCCCGTCTAATTGGTAACCGCCCCTTCTTTCTTGTGCATGGCACAAGCGATGATATGGTGCCGTATCGTCAACTTCATATGCTCGTTGAAGCCGCCGAAAGTGGCGGTACACATGTTCAATTGTGGACGACTGACAGCGGACACGTCGCCAGCTTTATCGATTACACAGCCGAATATGACCAGCGGCTGACCGCGTTTTTCACACAGGCGCTTGCACCCTGATCAGGGGTGATTCACCGCCGCAAAACTAAGCAAATGATGAGAGCCTATGGTACAATTATTCAATTATTCTTCCCCATTTTTGTCGTTGAGGCATGCCCTATGATGGAGTCTTCTGGCGGTCCGGTGCGTCACGAAGTGATTACGTGGTCGGACGTAGACAAACTCATTGATCTGCTGCTGCCGCAGCTTCGCGCCGTCGGTCCTTTCAGCGGCATTGTCATGATTACACGTGGCGGAGTCATCCCCGGCGGTATGTTGGCAGAGGCGCTCGACGTGCAGCATTTACTTACAGCGGCAGTCGATTTCCCGGCGAAAGAAGCGGCAGGCTTGATGGCGTGGCCCACTTTCCTGCAATTCCCAGATACCTCATTGGTCATCAACCGTAAAACGCTCATTGTCGATGACGTGTGGGGAAGTGGACGTACCAGCATCGCTGTGCGCGAACGTTTAGTCTCGACGGGCGCAACCCCGTTCACCTGTGTGCTGCATTTCAACCCCTATCGCTCGTTGTTCAAAAACGAAAAACCGGATTTTTACGGCGCGACCACCAATGCCTACATAATTTATCCTTGGGAGATTGATCGCGGTATGCGAAGCATCGGCATGTCGATGCCCGAAGCGAATTAGAAATGGGAGAATGTTTACAAATTTCTATCGTAAGGATGCTATACTGACAGAAGATCAGTAAGAAAGATTTGTCTCGTACCGTCTGTCTGTCGTTGAGTCAAGCCGGATAAAATAACTTTTTTCGCCTTGTCTCTACCGTAATCCGTTTGTGATTTAGTGGGCAGCAAAATACTATCGTAAGGTGGTTCGTTCAATGGATATGCCAAAGTCGGATGTGGAGAATGCGTATGGGGAGGAATTTCGCGAGCTTCTAGAATCGTCGTTCGCTTACAATCCCCCACAGCGAGGCGAAATCCGCAACGCAATAATTCTGCAAATTCTGCCCCGTGAAGTCATTGTCGATATGGGCGCGAAGCGTGATGGCATCGTGCCAATTGAAGACTTGCAGCGGCTTGACCCCAAAGTGCGTGAGTCACTCAAGGTCGGTGCGGAAGTGCCGGTTTATGTTATGAACCCGCGCGATCAAGATGATAATTTGATCGTGTCGATTAATATGGGTTTGCAGCAGTATGACTGGGAAAAAGCCCGTAAACTGCTGGAAACAGAAGAAGTTGTCGAAGTTTCGGTTAAAGATAGCAACAAGGGCGGTATTCTCGTCCAGTGGAATCGTCTGGAAGGTTTCATCCCTAGTTCGCATCTCGTTTCGATGGGTTCATCGGGCGGGCGTGAATCGTGGAATGAACTGATGGGCAAAACTCTGGCGGTCAAAGTGATCGAAGTCGATCAGGCACGCCGCCGCTTGATTTTTAGCGAACGTGAAGCGCAGCGCGAATGGCGCGCTCAGCAGAAGGCGCGTCTGCTCTCTGAACTCAAAGAGGGCGATGTCGTCATGGGGACGGTGACGGGCTTGCGCGATTTTGGCGCGTTCGTCAACCTAGGCGGCGCGGACGGCTTGATCCACGTTAGTGAATTGGCATGGCATCGTGTCGATCACCCGCGTGATGTGCTGCGCGTTGGCGAACAGATCAAAGTCTACGTGTTGAGCCTTGACCGCGATGCCAACCGTATCGCGTTGAGCCGTAAACGCCTCTTGAACGACCCGTGGGAAACTGCCTCCGAGAAATATCACGAAGGGCAGTTGGTGGATGGCACAGTCACCAATGTAGTCGATTTTGGCGCGTTCGTCGCCCTCGATGACGGCTTGGAAGGTCTGCTCCATTTAAGCGAAATGGGTGACGGTTCGCTCAAAGAGCCGCACAGCTATGTCAAAAAGGGAGACCGCCTGAGCCTTCGTATCAGCCATCTCGAACCGGAAAAGCGCCGCGTTGGGTTTACTCAGCGTTGGGGTACGGAAGCCGGCGCGCCTGAAAGTGCAGTGCCGGAGAGCGCCCCCGAAGCCGCAAGCAATGGCTCAGTGACTGTCTCTGAAGTTGAAGCGCCAGCAGTGGAAGTGGAAGTTCCAGTGGTGGAAACACCTGCTGCCGAAACGCCAACTACTGCTCACACTCCCGAAGCCGAAGCAGAAACCAGCGAAAACAGCCTCTAACCGCTGTTACATCGTATAAATGTCATCGAGGCGACCCCGTGGGCTTACACGGGGTCGCTTTTTTATTCCCCCGCTTGCGGTTAAAATAGCACTCGAATTCACAATCGACAACCGCAGGATTGAACCACATGCCGAACAACGGATACGACGATTTTCTCTTTCGGGGCGATCTAGCTGAAATCGATCCCGAAGTTGCAGAACTCATTCGCCACGAAACGGCGCGGCAGGAACGCTATCTCATCATGATCCCTTCGGAAAGTAGCGTGCCTCAAGCCGTGCGCGAAGCGTTGGGATCGGCGTTTCACAATATTTACGCCGAAGGCTATCCACTTGATGAAACCCGCACGATGACACAGGCGGAAATTCTCAATTACAACGCCCGCCTGCCCGAATATCGCCGCTTTGCCGACAAACGCTATTACAAAGGCACAGAATATGCCGATGTTGTCGAAGCGTTGGCACGCCGCCGCGCCGCTGAACTCTTTTGCCCGCCGCACCTCAAACCAGAGCAGTTGTTTGTCAACGTGCAGGCGCTTTCCGGCGGACCCGCCAACAACGCGATCTTCAGCGCCCTGCTCAACATTGGTGACACGTTCATGGGTTTGGATTTGCTGCACGGTGGTCACTTGACACACGGCAGCCCGGTCAACCGCAGTGGCAAATACTATAAGGCGGTCAGCTATGGTGTTGATCCCCATACCGAACTGCTCGACTATGACGCGATCCGCAAACTGGCGCTCGAACATCGCCCCAAGTTGATCATCGCGGGCTACACCAGCTATCCCTACACACCCGATTGGGCGGCATTCCGCTCGATTGCCGATGAAGTCGGCGCTTACCTGATGGCGGACGTATCACATGTCTCCGGTTTGATCATCGCGGGCGTATACCCCAATCCGGTTGGATACGCTGACGTGACCAGTTTCACCACGCACAAAACGCTCGCCGGTCCGCGCGGCGCGGTCATCATCACCCATCGCAGTGATGTATCGAGCAAAGTGGATCGCGCCGTTTTCCCCGGTGAACAGGGCGGACCGCACGTGAACGCGATTGCTGCGTTAGCGGTATCGCTGCGCCTTGCTTATACCGATCAATTCAAAGAACTTCAGGTGCGAACCGTCGATAACGCGGTGCGCCTCTCTGAAAAGCTCGCATCGCGCGGCATCCGCATCGCTTACGGTGGCACGAATACACATCTGCTGCTCGTCGATTGCAAGAGCATCGTCGGCGCGGACGGCACAACCCTCAGCGGAGATATGGCGGCGCGCATTCTCGATCTGGTCGGCATTGTCTGCAACCGTAACACCATCCCCGGCGATCCTTCGGCGCTGCGCGCGTCCGGCGTTCGCCTCGGCACACCGTGGATTTCGCAGCGCGGCTTTGGCGCTGCCGAAATCGACGAATTGGGCGACATCATCGCGGATGTGCTTCAGGCGTGTGTCCCATTCAGCTATACCGGCAAAAAACGCCCTGAACCCCGCGCCAAAATTGATTTCGATGTACTGCAAACCGCCAAGAACCGTGTGCGCGATCTCGCGGCGCGTGTCGGCATCGACACAAACGCGGGCGATGAAGCCTATCCGCATTTCTTCTACATGAATCAGTCCCCGCAGGGATGGCACACGCTGGCAGTACGCTCGTTTAGCGATGTTTCGGCGGATCGTTTCTTGCAGTACGCGCTCACCAATGACGTATTCGCGCTCAAGCAGGTGGGCGATCAGCAGGTCACGCATGTGTTGGAACACGACGGGAACGTGATGGCAAGCGGTGTGCTGGAAAAATCCGCCGATGGTTACCTACTCCATGTCGAATCAAATGTTAGCCGTGTTGCTGCGTGGCTGCGCTCGCTTTCCGATGGCTTCGCGCTGTTTGATACGGTTGATGTGTACGCGAAAGTCCCCGGCGCGGTAGATATTGTCGAACACGGCGCAGCCGATGTTTCCCGCTTGAAGGTGCAAATTAGCGCGAACACGGGTTACACGCTCCGCAAGGGCTACTTCATCGGCATTAACGGCAAAAATTTTAAAGGCACAAGTGCCGCCCCCAAACCCGCCTTCACATGGGTTGATCCCATTGACGCGCCGTTAAAATTCACCCCGCTGCACGCTTGGCACAAAAGCAAGGGTGCGAAGATGGCACCGTTCGCGGGCTACGAAATGCCTTTGTGGTACAGCTCGGTGAGCGAAGAGCATCTCGCGGTACGCAAGAACGCGGGCATCTTCGACGTGACGCATATGGGCGTATTCGATGCGCGCGGAAGTGGCGCGGCGGCGTTCTTGGATGTGGTCACGACCAATGACGTACACGGTTTGGCAGTCGGAGATTCGCATTACACCTATTTCTTGGATGTAAACGGTGTGCCGCTTGATGACCTCATGATCTACCGCTTGGCGCATGACCATTTCTTGGTTGTCGTCAATGCGTCCAACAATGACAAAAATTGGGCGTGGCTGAATGCGGTCAAAAACGGGCAGGTGATGATCCACCCGCAGCATCCCGGCTTGTCCATTGATTCCTTTGACGTGACGCTGCGCGACTTGCGCGATCCCTCGCATGGAGCGGATCGGCGTGTCGATGTGGCCTTGCAAGGACCGAACAGTAAAAATCTCCTCATCGGTTTAGGCGGCAGTGAAGCCGACAAGGACAAAATCAGCAAACTGGCATGGGCAGGTGTCACGCGCGTCAAACTCGGTGGCTTTGACCTGATCGTTTCGCGCACGGGCTATACAGGCGAACGTGTCGCCTATGAAGTGTTCGTCCATCCCGATCAAGCCATTGCGCTCGTTGATGCGCTCGTCAATGCGGGGGCTGTCCCCTGTGGCTTGGCGGCGCGCGACAGCCTTCGTACCGAAGCAGGTTTGCCGCTGTATGGGCATGAACTCGCGGGCGATCTCGCGCTCAATCCAGCGGATGCGGGCTTTGGAAATTATGTCAAACTCAACAAGCCGTTCTTTGTTGGCAAGTCCGCGTTTATCGCGCATGAGCAAAAGCGCGATGCCGAAATTGTGCGCTTTAGATTGCTCAACAAGGGCGTGCGCCCGCCGCATCCCGGCGATCCGCTGGTAGATGCGCGTGGTCGCGTGGTTGGCGTGGTCACAAGTTGCTCCATTGACAGCGAAGGCTATCAACTCGGACAGGCATATGTCAAAGACGACTCGAACGCCGAAGGGACGCAGTTGGCGGTCTTTTGCGGATCGTCACGCACAACGATGAGCAAGTCGTTCGGTGAACTCGGCTTCGGGGATCGCGTCCCTGTCCCCGAACCTGCTGTCATCTTAAGCCGCTACCCCAAGAAGGCAGCCGCAACCACATAACCCGTTCGTAGGGGCGGCTCGTGAGCCGCCCGCCGTCAAAATCGCCGTGTGTAGGGCTGGTGAGGCAAACCTCACCCCCTCACCCCCGCGCGTTCATTCTGCTCGACCAAATACGTCACTCGTGTATGACGCGCGAACACGATGATCGTATCGCCCGCTTCGAGCAGCGTATCGGCGGCGGGATGTACGTCGATTCCCTCGCTGCGTTCGTGCAGCACAATATCAACCTCGCATGTATCTTGTACATCCGCAACCGTGCGTCCGTCCATCAGCGAACCCGCCGCGATGGTCAGGCGCACCATACTGTATTCCACATCATTCAAAATGAACGTCTGCGCGATTTGCACATCTACCGCTTCGCCAGCGAACACTGGTGCGGCAAGCTGCGATGAACTGATCACGCCCGCGATGTTCAGCGCCTGTTTCATCTTGGGCGTGAAAATATCGTCCCACATGCGGATCACGATATTCATGCGCTCGTTGTATTCGCGCACAATCGTCGCCAACTGCATATTAATGTGATCGCTTGAAGTACATAGCACAATCCCCCGCGCGGTGTGAATCGACGCGGCTTTTAAGATTTCAGGATTCCGCCCATCCCCCAAGATAATCGGGATGTTCAATTCTTCCATCGCAGCTTTAGCATAATCCGGCGGCTGTTGATTAATCGCGATCACGGGCACGTTTAGGCGCATCAAATTGCGCGCCACGCGCAGTCCCACATGCCCCAAGCCAATGATAATGACATGGTCATGCCATTCTTCGGGGGAATGTGCATAGGTTCCGTTTCCACGCGCGATGATCGCGCTCAAGCGGGCGCGGCTGGCGAACAGCACCAATATGTCATGTGGGTGGATCACAATCGAATCGGCTGGGTGAACCGTCACACTCGATTCGCCCGCGCGCGTGTGCAGTACAATATCCATATCGTAGTCGTTTTGCAGTTCCGCCAGCGATTTGCCCACCATGAACGAATCCGGCGCGATGCTCATCCGCAGCACTGAAAAACGCGCCTCGCCAAACCGGAACGTCTGCGCGATCTCCAACCCCACTGCTGCCCCCGCGAACACAGGCGCGGATAAGTCCGATGCATTGATGCTTCTCACTTCCATCGCCTCTTTCAAGCGTGGGGTGAACATCTCATCCCATGTGCGAACGACAATCCTGACACTGGGATTAATCTCGCGGATACGCAGCGTGATCTCAAAATTGGAATGGTCATTTGACGTACACAACACAATTGCGCGGGCGTGATCCAGACCGGCTTTTTCCAGCACCAACGCCGCTCCACCATCTCCGACGATAACCGGGATACCTAACTCGCTTAGTTCACCTTCAATCGAGTCATCGATGCTGCGGTCAATCCCCACGACTTCAAAGCCCATATGGACGAGTGTGCGCGCCACGCGGATTCCCACATGACCCATGCCTAACACAATTACATGCCGCCGATACGTCGATGCCACTGCTTCGTCCCATGCCGTGCGTCGCTCCCCACGATTAAAGAACAGCCGCACGAAGTCCAACGCCCCACGCCCGATGACATAAATACCGATCAACGGCATGGCGTAGAAAAACACGATCAACTGCGGCTCTACCGGAAGCTCGACCACCGGATTGAACAGCATGATCGACAGCATCACATACGGCATGTCGATCAGAGGGGGAGGGGCGTAGCCCGCCGCCAGCATCAATTCGCGGTACAAATATCCGCCGCCAACAGTGACAACGAGAAAAGCGATGATCGACAGGCGAAACTCCGACCACAGCGCCGATGTATCGCGCCACACGGCACGGAATAGGCGTTCAGTGCGATTAATCACACCGCCGGAACGGGGCAGGACGGGCTGAACTTTCGTCACGTACTGACTCTCCCAAAAGGTCTGTAGGGGTTTGCGAAACCGTTGATGTTTCGCATCGCGTTTCGTCCGTGCCAAACCCCTTCTTTTTGCGTTGTACACAAGCGGATTATAACGGGGCGCGGGGAGATGCGCCCCTCAAAATTCAGTGGGATTAATTGCCTGCTGGCGTACCGGACTTGACCTGCTCCACCCAATCGGGAATCGGACGGCAGCACAGCACCAGTTGACGCGCCGCGCGCACTTCATCCAGCCGCGAGACAGGTGTGGTGTGCGGCGCATTTTTCAGCAGTTCAGGCGATTCTTTGGCTTCTTGGGCAATCGCGCGCATCGTGTCAATGAACCCGTCAAGCGTGGCTTTGTCTTCCGTTTCCGTCGGCTCAATCAGCAGAGCTTCCGGCACAATCAACGGGAAATAATTCGTCGGTGGGTGATACCCGTAATCCATCAGCCGCTTGGAAATATCCAGCGCGTGCACGTCTTCCACGCCTTCAAAATGCCCTTCCAGCACGAATTCATGCCCGCACGCGCGGTTGTACGGGATGTGATACACATCGCTCAACCGTGCGCGGATATAGTTCGCGTTCAACACCGCATGGCGGCTCACTTCGCGCAGACCCTCACCGCCATAGGTGCGAATGTACGCATAAGCGCGGACGTGCATCCCGAAGTTGCCGTGAAACACCTTCAACCGCCCAATCGACTTTTCCGGCATTTCCAGCGAATACAGCGGCGCATCGTCTTCTTCATCCGCGTCATGGTTGATCACCACAATCGGACCCGGCAGATACGCCTTGAGCTTGTCATTCGCCGCGACAGCGCCGCACCCCGGACCACCGCCGCCATGCGGCGTGCTGAACGTCTTGTGCAGGTTGTAGTGCATTACATCGAAGCCCAACTGCCCCGGCTTGACGATGCCCAACTGCGAATTCATGTTCGCGCCATCCATGTACATCAAGCCGCCGCAGTCATGCACCGCCTTGATCACGTCAAGAATGTGCGCCTCAAACAATCCGAGCGTACTCGGTACGGTGATCATCATGCCCGCCACCGTGTCATCGCACGCGGCGCGCAGCGCATCCAAATCGACGTTGCCATCTTTGTCGGATGGTAATTCGATCACCGTCAAGCCCGCCATCGTACACGTCGCGGGATTCGTCCCGTGCGCGCTGTTCGGCACAAGAATCTTCGTGCGTTTAGTATCCCCGCGCTCAACATGATACTTACGGATCATCAAAATGCCCGCGAGTTCGCCTTGCGCGCCCGCCGCAGGTTGCAGTGATACGCCCGTAAACCCGCTGATCTCCGCC
This sequence comes from Anaerolineae bacterium, assembly GCA_034434595.1. Taxonomy (GTDB): domain Bacteria; phylum Chloroflexota; class Anaerolineae; order Aggregatilineales; family Phototrophicaceae; genus Flexifilum. The sequence goes on along the minus strand of DAOTZD010000022.1, from coordinate 357,849 downwards.
AGCCACAGTTGAAGCTGATGCATCAGCGCCAATGCGCCTTGGCTGCCTTCTTCATCCGTCAGCGGATGCAGATGCGCGAAACCCGGCAGCCGCGCCGCATCTTCGTTCACCTTCGGGTTGTATTTCATCGTGCAAGAGCCAAGCGGATAGAACCCCTTGTCAATCGAGTAGTTCATCTGGCTCAAATTGACGAAGTGCCGCACCACCTGTAATTCGCTCACTTCCGGCAAATCCAACTCCGCCCGCACCAATTCAGCAGGGATGTCGGCAAGCGGTACATCACAGTCGGGCAGCGTTGCGCCGACACGCCCCTCCACGCTGATGTCATAGATCAGCGGCTCAAGGACTTTGTTATTATGCTTGGGATCGGCGTTGTTCGTCATGATGCCGCCACCTCTTTCAGCACTTCGACGAGCGTATCGATCTCGTCTTTACGATTAGTTTCTGTCACGCATACCAGCATATGATCGTTCAGCCACAGGTAATCCTGTCCGAGATCATACCCGCCGATAATCCCGCTTACGATCAGCTTTTCGTTGATTTCCTTCACCGGGCGCGGGCACTTGACCACGAACTCATGGAAGAATGGGCGCGTCATATCGACTGTGTAACCGGGAATTTCCGCGATCCGTTGGGCGGCATAATGCGCCTTGTGATAGCACAATTCAGCCGCTTTCTTCAGTCCGTTTTTGCCCATCACGCTCAAATACACCGTCGCGGCGAGTGCCATCAAGCCTTGATTGGTGCAGATATTCGACGTGGCTTTTTCGCGCTTGATATCCTGTTCGCGGGGTCGCAGAGTCATCACGTAGGCGCGGCGGCCCGCTTGATCAACCGTTTCCCCGACGATTCGCCCCGCGATTCGCCGCACATATTCCGAACGGCACGCGAAATATCCAACATACGGTCCGCCGTAGCTCAACGGGATTCCCAACGGCTGACCTTCACCGACGACAACATCCGCGCCCAATTCACCCGGCGATTTCAGCATCGCCAGTGCCATCGGGTTCGCCACCACGACCAGCAGCGCGCCGACACTGTGCGCCGCTTCCGCATACTTGCGAATGTCTTCAATTTGACCCAAAAAATTCGGGTACTGTACCGCAAGCATCGCCGTGTTGTCGTCCAACATGGCGATCAAGTCGTCCGCGCTGGCGATGCCTTCATCGCCCACAAAGCGATACTCTGTGCCTTGATGATACGTGCGCGTCACCGCACGATACTGCGGATGAATATACGGGCTTAATACAATCTTGTGGCGCTTATGTCGCCCAACTTCCACCGCGACGGTCACCGCTTCAGCAAGACTCGTTCCGCCGTCATAGTGACTGGCGTTCGCCGCGTCCATCCCTGTGAGCGTACTGATCATGCTCTGGTACTCGAAAATTGCTTGCAGCGTGCCTTGACTCAACTCTGGTTGATACGGCGTGTACGCGGTGTAAAACTCCCCCCGCAGCAGCATGTGATTCACGACTGATGGCGTGTAATGGTGATACGCGCCCGCGCCTCGAAAAATCGCGTAGTCGCCCGCGTGTTCGTTCGCTTCCGCGAACGCTTGCAGTTCCGCCATTAATTCCATTTCGCTCAATGCTTTGGGAATATCGAGCGCAGGAAATCGATACGCGGCGGGGACGGCATCGAACAAATCCTCGATGCTCGTTACACCGATGGCAGACAGCATTTGCTGTCGTTCAACTTCGGTATGTGGGATGTAACTCATACGCAAACCTTTGGATAACGGTGATTTTTACCGGTTCTGGCAGTATTCGATATACGCGGCGGCATCCATCAAACTGTCCGCTTCCGATGCATCCTTCACGCTGATCTTGATGATCCACCCCTTGCCATACGGATCGCTGTTGATGAGTTCGGGCTGCGAATTGAGTGCGCTGTTCACTTCCGTAACCGTCCCCGAAATCGGCGCGTAGAGTTCCGACGCGGCTTTGACCGATTCAACCGATCCAAACCGTTCGCCTTTGGTGATCGTGTCACCTACATTCGGTAGTTCGACGTATACAATGTCGTTCAGCGCGTCTTGCGCGTAATCGCTGATGCCAATCATCGCGCTCCCGCCTTCAATAAACACATATTCGTCAGATTTTTGATACTTGTGTGTCTCAGGGGTTTTCAGTGTCGCCATCTTCACATTCACCTTTGCAGCTTGCTCATTAGTTCTTCGGTCAAGTTTCTAAAGCTAAGAATGTCCTGTCATTTGTAGGGACGCGAGAGAAATCGTCGATGCTTCGCATCGCGTTTCTCTCGGCGAGTCCGCCACACAAAAAACGAACTCTCGGTTGTTTTACGTACCTGCCGGCACGCCGTGCCCGCGAATTTTCATGTTAAGTGATTTGTTCAGTAAATCACTCAACCACCGAATACAACAGAAATAAAAAAGAGCGCCTCAGCAGATGCGTGCCATTAATCAAGCACGGCGGCTGTGCGCTCTGTCAGTGATCTTACGCGCATAGCGCGCAAAACGCGGTCCTTCAGAGTTGATCTCCCTCATGAGCGCGTCCTGTGACCTGAGAGTTTCACCCCCACGACCAGCGCATCGCGGCGGCTTGCCCCTTCGGTGACGAGTGATCTATTTGACCTCCCCGTCTCTCCACACCCATGATTGTATTCGATTTCAACGTAAGTATAGCGATTTTGCCGCTGCCGCGCAATTGTGGCAGCCTGTCACCGATCTTACTTCGATGTGACGTTCATCCATTCATACAGGCTTTTGCGAACCTCGCTCGAAAGCCGGAAGTTCAGCGCCAGAAAACCCGTCGCATCTTGAATCAAGATCGGGCGCAAATTGAGCGATCCATCGGTACGCAGTCCAACCGCGATATGCGATTCCGATGACCCAATTGTGCGCGTCGTCTGCATACCATCGCTGGGGGTCAAATGCGCCAGCGCATGTGTCAGTTCGTTCAAGCGCGGACGCAGCGCGATCTCCAGCGCGCCATAGCTCGTGGAAATTGCCAGATAATCGCCTTCTTGGCGCAGTGCGATTGTCGGCTGCATCTCGCTTGCTTGTTGGCTAGATAGCAGCACAATTCCAGTCGATTCATCGACTGAGAATTGATCCAGCGTCAGAAAATTCCGCATCATCGATGCTCCGTCGTGGTCATGTACGGTGAAAACCTTCACAAAATGTAACGCAAAGCGCGTCTGAACAAAAGACCAGATATTTATTGGATTCGTCTGCAAACTGCCTGATGTCCTCAGATCAACGACATCTGTAGGAATGCGCTTCTAGGAGGGGGCGATATTGAGTCTGCTGTTGACCTTCCCCCTAATTCATTTCCATCGGGAGAGCGATAATTATGCGCCAACTTCTTTCGTGTGGGGTGAGGTTGATCATTGTCGGGCAAGACTTTTTTCCGCCGACATTTTCCCCAACAATGCTTGCGACTCCGCGTTGATCTGATAAAATTTTCACAATTCACAGCCGCTTTAATCAGAAGGATACGAGCTTGACCACCCCTCCGGCGCACGAACCCCCACCAACCTATACCGCGCCGCCGCAGCCGCGCGCTTTATTAGTGCTCTCGTTGATGCTTTTGATCGGCTTGGTGTTGGTCGCTGTCGCGCTCTTTGCTGATGTCGCGCAAATCTCCACGCCCCCCACTTTCACGCCGCCGCGCCCCACCAACACGCCCGATGTCGGCGCGGGCATCGGCGTAATCCCCATCAGCCCGCCGCTTGAACTGACCGACTACACCTTCACACGCGATGATGACTCTGCGTTTGCCCTGCACGATCTTCGCGGCAAGTATGCCCTGCTCTATTTCGGTTACGTCAACTGCCCCGATTACTGCCCCCTCACAATGGACAAGTTCACTGTCGTGAAATCGCGCTTGGGTAGCCGTGCCAATCAATTTAACTTTGTGTTGGTCAGTGTCGATCCGGGACGTGATACCCTGCAAGACATTCGCGCCTATCTTGACCGTTACGATCCGTCCTTTATCGGCTTGCGCCTCGATAACGTGACCGATATTGTCGATTTATCAAACGAAATGGGCTTGTACGTCAATGTGCCAACGGATGACGGATCATCACCGAACCACGCCGGACACATCATGCCCGGAATGAGCGGCGCGAGTAATCTCCCCACGCCCATCGTCCCCATTCAAATCGAGTCCGGTTATATGGTCGATCACAGCAGCTATGCTTATTTGATCGATCCGCAGGGGCGGCTGCGCGCTCTGTTCCCATTTACCCTCACCGCCGATGTCATGTTCGACGAAATTGAACGGGTTCTCACTCTCGACGGCTGACTTCCCTCAAGATAGCGGCATGTTTTTGCCCCTCTCCCCATGGAGAGGGGGGCACGAACCGCGTTCGTGGGGGTGAGGTTGCTTTGAGTTTACAATACCTCAACCACCCCCGACCCCATCAGCCGCCCATTGACCTGCACCTGCACCTGATGCCGCCCCGCGAAATGCTTTCTAACGCTTACATCATGCAGCGCATGATTTTTTGTTAGCGTAACGCTTTTCCCCGCATCGAGCGTGAGCGTCGTCCACTTGAACACCTTCGCGCTCGTCTTACCCGTTGCCTTGACGAAGTGGATCGCGTAATCGACCAGCACATTTTGTGCGTCTGTCCCCGTGTTGGCGATCTCAACCGTGATCGTAATTTTCTCCCCGATTCGCACCCGATCCGGTGTGATCGTCAATGCCTTGCATGCCAATCCGTCGCCATTCGCGTACCCGATCAGCGCCAGCGCCGCTGCATCGCCGTGCTTGATTTGTGTGCGAAGCGCATGTCGCGTGATCCAAGCTGTGCGTTCGCTCCCATTCCTTGACCACCGAGCCAATGTTGCTACAACTCGTTCAGGATGGTCTTTGCCAATGTCATTCAAATTGTTCGCAACCGATTTCCGAACGTAAAGCGATGCATCATCACGCAAATGCTCCAACAGTTCCAGCACAGGCGATGGATCGCGCACGAATTGATCCAGCCGCATCGCCCACGGCAAACGCGGGCGCGTCCCTTCGCTTACCCATCGCCGCACGTGGGCATTCTCATCGTGAACCCACACGCGCAGCCGTTCCAATGTTTGTTCGGGATACCGCACCAGATACGGGCGCACCGCTTCTTCCGACGAAAATCGTTTCGTGATCTCATACAGCGCGTTGATGGACCGATCAAAATGCTCCAATCCATACGTCTGCACGAAATGGGCAATCGGCATCACCCAATACCCCTTGTTGAACATCCCCGCTTCGCCGTCCAGTTCGTCACCGAGAATGTTCAGCAGCACATCGAGCGCGGCGGGGTAGTCAGCGGGCAAATACTCGCGCATCGTAGCGCTGATCAAGCGCACACGGTCTTTCAACTCCAGCGCATCAATCCGTGCCGCCACCTGTGCCACAAACGCCCGCCCATCAAACGCTGGATGCACAAGGGCGACCTTGTCCGCCAGCAGCGCTGCCAGTTGAACGCCGTAATAGTGCTTAAATGGGACATTTTCCGTCACGAGATACGAACCCTTCTACCGTTCCCATACAAAGACACACAGCGGGGCATGACACACCAAATCCCCGATATGTCATGCCCCCGCCAAATTTCACAACATTCTCCACTCACTGCCCGGAAAATGTTTGTCTAAAGGTTTGAAATAGTTAATATCTCAACGCTTCCTCAAGGGTTGAGCGGCACACTTCGGACATCAAAGGACATGGACGACAATACTTCGCCCTCGCGTTAATACTTGTCACTCAACGTCGGTTCAGCGGCGAGGTACACGCCCCAGTATCCCCGTCACCACCTCGTAGTTGATCGTGCCTAGCCGCTTGGCGACATCATCCGCCGTGATCGCCGTGTCCCCCTGCTGCCCAATCAGCACCACCTCATCCCCTACCGCCACGTTGGGGATATGCTGCACACTGATGACCGTCTTTTCCATGCTCACCCGTCCGCGAATCGGGGCACGCTTCCCGTGTACGATCACCTCGCCCCAGTTCTCTGGCGCGCGCCGGAAACCGTCTGCATACCCTACTGGCACAATCGCGATCCGTTCCTCGCTCTCCGTCTTGTAGGTGTTGCCGTAACCAATCGGGTGACCGGGTGGGAGTGTTTTCACCTGTGCGATTACACTTTTCCATGTCAGCACAGGCTTAAAGTGTGACGGCACAGGGACGCGCTCCGATGGTGACAAGCCGTACATCGCCAATCCCACACGCACCGCGTTGTAGTGGTATGCCTTCGAGAGCAGCGTTCCCGCCGAGTTTGCCGCGTGCACATACTTGAAATTGAATCCGCCTGCCCGCAGCGGCGCAAGCACCCCCTTAAAGACTTTGTTCTGCTCCGCTACGTAGAACGGGTCTTCATCCGCCGTCGAGAAGTGCGTGTAAATCCCCTCCACATCAATATGGTTGAAGCCCATCAAGCTGCGAAAGAACCCGATGCTCTGATCATGCAGAATGCCAAGCCGCCCCATCCCTGTGTCGATCTTGACGTGTGCCCGCAGCCGCCCGCCAACCTCCCGTGCGATTCGGTCATAGGCTGCCGCCAGTTCAAGGTCATACAGCGTCACGGTGATGTTCTGCCGCACCGCTTGGCGGATCGCTTGCGGCGGGGTGTAACTCATCACAAGAATTGGCGCTTCGATGCCCGCATCGCGTAAGTCAATCGCCTCGTTGACCGACGCAACCGCAAGAAATTCCGCGCCATTATTCAGTGCGGTGCGAGCAACAGCGATTGCCCCATGCCCGTAAGCATCAGCTTTGACCACCGCCATCAGCGTGACTTCATCGCCAATCACGCGCTTGATTCCTCTCACGTTGCCCGCCAGCGCATCAAGGTCAATCTCAACCCAACTGGGGCGAATTGGGCGCAGCAGAATATCCCCATCAGAGAGACGGTCGGCGCGGGGAAGTTGTGCCGTATCTTCAGGATTTGCCAGCAGCGCCCGTGTCAGCAGTTCCATCCGCGCCGACGGTCCGCCTTTAATCAGCACGACATCTTCTTCCGTAAGCGAGCGATCTTCTTTCAGGCTGCTCACCGTGTCGATGATACCATGTGTAATGCACACCTGCCGGCTGTCCATGCCTTGATCAAGCGCGGCACGCCCAGCAATAGCGGCTTCACGCCCTTCCGCTACAAATAAATCGACAAACTCACTGGCACGCTGCCCGACAATCCGGTGTCCACGTTGGCTCAACGCGCCAAGATTGTCCATATCGCCCAACACGAACACCGCGCGATATTCACGGTCTGTCACAGCGCGCAGCCAATCAAGCGCCGACAAGGTAGACTGTGGATCGGCATCGTAGCTGGCATCAATCAAGAGCGATCCGTTAATGCCCCGCAGCGGATTCATGCGACCGGGCAGCGGGGCAATCTCAGTAATCGCGCGCAGCGCATCGTTGATGGGTATCTCAAATGCTGAACCAACTGCCAGCGCGCACAGTACACTATACAGTTGATGCTTGCCGAGAAGTTGCGTCCATCGTCCAACGTAACGGTTTTCATCAACACGCAAATCAAATCCTGTGCGCGCCGTGTCCATCAATACGTTGAAGGCGGTAAAATCCGCGCCAAAGCTCTCCACGCCGACAGTCAGCGCACGGGCTTTGCTCCTTAACGCCATTTCGCGCACACGGTCATCGTCATAGTTGAGAATGGCGTAACCGCCTTCCGGTAGGTTATCGACGAGCAGTGCGTTTTCTTGTGCCAGCCGTTCGAGCGTGTCAAAGCGCTCAGCATATGCATAACCAATGTGCGTCACCACGCCAACGGATGGCTCTGCCGCCGTCACCATGTCAATCATTTCGCCGGGTTGAGTAGCATTCATCTCCAACACGACAAATTGGTGATCCGGCGTGAGCTTAGAAAGCGTGTAAGCAAGGTTTAAGCGTCCCTCATAATCGCCAATGGTCTTAATCACGCTGTAACGGGTGGCGAGTACGTGTCGTATCGCTTCGATGGTGACGGATTTGCCCGACGATCCCGCCACGCCAATCACGGTTGTCCCATTTTTCTTGAGGATATAACGCGACCATTTGATCAGCGCGGATTGCACATCTTTGACAAGGATGATCGACAGCCCTTCGGTATCGACTTCCGGGGGGCGCGTACACAAAATCCCCGCAGCTCCCCGGCTAACGGCTTCTTGAATGGCGCTGTGACTTTCACCCCGGTCACCCCGTTCACCTCTGAAGGCGACAAACAATTGACCTTCAGCGGCGCGCCGTGCCTCAAAACAAAAATCGGCAAAGAGGTGAGGTCCCGGTTCGCCAAAAAGCTGTCCATTTGCGGATTCGAGAATGTCGTATAAGTTGATCATCGTTATTCACCGGGCTGCCATCGAATGAGTTATGCCGAAAACGTCAGCATCATGACAAAGGTTTTTGCGCTGGATTGAATATGCTAAGATGAGTCAGTTTTATATGCACCCGGCACAATAGGCAAATTAACGTCCGTGACTCACGCTAATTTTCACTTTGAAGTTCTCAAAATATCCGGGCGCGCTCGCGCCGGAATATTGCATACGCCTCATGGCGATTTACTCACCCCTGTATTCGCCCCCGTCGGCACACAGGGAACGGTGAAAGCTGTTCCACCGCGCGATCTTGTCGAGGTCGGCGCATCGTTAGTACTCTCAAATACGTATCACCTATATCTGCGTCCCGGCGATGAACTCGTGCGCGAACTGGGCGGGCTGCATGAGTTCATGCAGTGGAAGCAGCCAATTCTGACCGACAGCGGCGGTTTTCAAGTGTTCAGTTTGGCGCAAATCAACAAGATCGATGATGAAGGCGTAACCTTTCGCAGTCATATAGATGGAAGCAAGCATCGCCTCACACCTGAAAAATCGATGCGGATTCAAGAGAACTTAGGCGCGGACATCATCATGTGCTTTGACCAATGCCCCACACCAAGTGATCGCACAGTAGTCGAAGCAGCAGTCGAACGGACGAGTCGTTGGGCGGCGCGCTGCCGCGAAGCGCACCCCGATGATAGCGTGCAAGCCTTGTTCGGAATTCAGCAGGGCGGAATCTTTGAAGATCAACGCGCGAAATCGAGCGAATTCTTACGTGCGCTCGATTTTCCCGGATATGCCGTTGGTGGGTTGGCGGTTGGCGAAACCAAAGCGCAAATGTACACGACGCTCGATTTCGCCGTGCCAATGCTGCCCGCTAACAAACCCCGTTATTTGATGGGGGTCGGCGCGCCGGATGATCTGGCGGAAGCGGTGCTGCGCGGGATCGATGTATTCGATTGTGTGCTGCCAACGCGCATCGCGCGGCATGGAACGGTGTTCACGCCATACGGCACAATGAACATGCGGAATGCCCAGCATATCCATGATACCCAGCCTGTCGATGAAGCATGTGACTGCTACTGCTGCAAGAACTTCACGCGGGCATATCTGCGGCACTTAGTCAAAGCGGATGAACTGCTGTCGCATTACTTGTTGAGCGTACATAACATTCGCTTCTTAATTCGCCATGTACAGGCGATGCGCGCCGCTATTTTTGAAGATCGACTTGAAGCGTATGTGAGCGACTTCATGGCGCGGTACTTGCAAACGAATTAGCATCTGACCGTAATAGCACCACGTTGAGCGATGATGAACAATGGGGGACAGGCTTGGGGCTAGGGCGGGCAGTTGTTTTGGTGGCGCTGATGTTGGTCGGGTGCAGCAGTCGATTGCTGCCGGCGACAGGTTCGGTCACACAGGGGATAGCGCTCCGCCTGTATGTCACTACGCCTATGCTCCCGTTAGGAAACCACCTTACACAGGCATACCAGCGTGTCAACCCCTCAGTGATTTTTGAAACGGTTGGTGGAAACTTTACAACTAGCCGTGAACGCTTGGCAAGCGATCCAACCAGCTACATGCTCACAAATCACCTTCCCGATGAGCGGCTATGGGCTGCGCCGCTGGGTCAAGACGGAATCGCAGTAATTGTAAACGCCAATATGCCAATTACCGCGTTGACCATGCATGATCTCCGCGAAGTCTACCGCGGACGTGTGGCGGATTGGTCAGAGCTTGGCGGGCGCGCAGCCGCTATCACAGTTGTCACCCGTGAAAGTGGATCGGGTACACGCGCGGAATTTGAACGGTTGGTTATGGGGAATCGTGAAGTGACTCCCGCCGCACAAATCGCATCATCGAGCGCAGTGATGGTTGAAATTGTGGCGCGCACGCCGGGGGCAGTCGGCTACGTGTCGATGAGCTATCTCGATTCATCGGTGCGCGCGCTGGTGATAGATGGAATCATGCCATCGCTCGAAAATGTCGCCAACAACACCTATCCCCTGCGCTCGATCATCTATATCGCTGGATACCATGAACCGGAACTCCACTATCGAAATTTTATCTATTGGGCGCAAACGCTTGAAGGGCAGATGGTGGTTGCTCGGCGTTACGCGCCGTTGATCAACTTACAGCCCTAACTAGGCACTAATCCGCTGCGATAGTCGCCGCTGCTGAAAATAAGGTGAACATCGCCCCGAACAGTGACGACAGAATGATCAGCCAGAGAAGTGCTGCCGCGAGATCGCGATACATCCTTAGGCGAGACCGCCGCCGTTCACGGCGAATTTCTGGAACGCGAATCCGATACAGCGCGCCGGCTGCTTCGTAGTTACGCGGGTTTACGCGCAGCACATTATCGAGACATATCGAACTTTGGTCGAGCGAATCAACTGCGACGCTCATCCACAGCCATGCATCCTCAAAATCATTGTCCTCACGGATCAGTTCGCGCAGCAGTTGACGCGCTTCTTCACGTCGATTGGCTTTAACCAGATCAATCGCATCGAGCAAACGATCTACACGCGATGCCGAATCGGCTTGATCATCGTTTTGCGGTGATGGAGAGGTCGTATCAGTCACGTTTAGGACCTATCATCCACACTCAATCAAGGCGAACGCCGTCAAATAGATCGCGCTCGTCAATGCGATTGGCAGCCGGCGCAGGGAACACGCGCGTAAAACCCTGATACGGCGCGAGATATTTACGCAATTTCTTGGGGATGCGTGGTGCGCCACCGCCAAGCTGACTCTTGTGGCACGCGCTGGCGCGATCCCACGCATCGTAGTAGTGGCGAATATCTACCAAAGTGTGAATGGGTTCAGCGTTATCGACTATCGCCTGTACATCAATGTCCTTGTTTTTCCCCACGCGCCGCGGATCCATCCCACGCAGCCGCATGACGTTGATCATAAATTGGATCTGCCGCTTGGGGATGTTTGAATAGTACAGTTTCTGCGGTTGATAAGCCGTAAGTCCATCTATTTCATAGGCGGGATCAGCAGAAAGTGAAAACGCGGTTGTTGTGGCGCGTTGAATCGCGATGTGATCGGGATGACCATAGCCCCCATACTTATTGAACGTGATGACAACGTGGGGGCGAACTTCTCGCATTACTTCGACTACACGCCGCACAACGATTTCCTGCGGCGTTTGCCATAGGCACAAGGGGTCCTTGCTGGTTTCTGATCCCATCATGCCGCTGTCTTTGAAACCTAGTTTATAGACACGTTTGAATTTCAAAATTTCGCTCGCGCGCTCAAGTTCTGCAAGGCGAAGTTCTGCTACAGAACCGTACCCGTTCAACATTTCCGGCGAAACTGTGCCGACATCGCCATTGGTAGCGCATATCAGATAAACCTCAACACCCTGTTCAACATACTTGCTAATCAAGCCCCCCAGACCAAAGCTCTCATCATCAGGGTGGGCGTAGGAAATCAATAATCGACGAGCTGACATAACCATCCACTATACTCAATGACCCGGTAACGGAGGACGACCGTAGGGAATTCACCGCGCGATCAGACCGCTTCACGCATTATAGTACAAGCGTCATGCGAGCGAATACCCCCTGTGCAAGCCAATAGGGCGCATCGTATCATTAACGGTGTTTGTGGGCGCGGTCAATCCGCGCCCGCTGTATGATCAACATTTAAGGATCGGATAGTTATGCGCTTTTCTTTCCGCATTTCGCTGGCTGTTATGCTGTGTGTGGTCGTGCTGTTCATGGGTACGATTCTCACCGCGTCAGTAGCAGCACAGCCCACCATCAATCAAGCTTTCGCTACGAATACTCCTTCGACAGGAGATGAAGAAGGGATCGATCCCTTTGCGACGAACACGCCGCTCGTATCGCCTACACCGTCGAACACCTTTACGCCGACGCTGACTCCTACCCCAACATTAACGCCCACCCCTACGCCTACAGATACACCGACTCCCACCCCTACGCCAAATGGTCCCTATCAATACCCTGAAGGGGTAAGCTCGCTCACGGGGCTGCCATTCCCCAACGCGGAAGCGCAGGCGCGTCGCAACTTGATCGTGAAAATTTCCAATTATCCGCCGATTGTGCGCCCGCAAAGCGGACTCAACCGCGCCGATGTCGTGTGGGAATATGAAGTTGAAGGCGGTGTGACACGCTTCGCGGCAATCTTCCGCAGCGATGCGCCGGAGCATGTTGGTCCAGTTCGCAGTGGTCGTTTGATGGACTTGCAGCTTACGCCGATGTATCAGGCGCTTCTCGCTTACAGTGGGGCAAGCGAACCCGTTCAAAATCTGCTGCTGGATGCCCCTTGGGCGCTGCAAATTATCTCGCCAAGCGTTGGCGACAACTGCGAAGAAGCTGGCTTTTGCCGTTTCCCGCGCGATGGTGTGGCATTTGAACACACATTGTATGTCGATACCAATTTGGTTTGGGAACGCGCCACACGACGCGGCGTAAACACAGGTTATCGAGCGCGCGGCTTTGCGTTTGCGGAAAATCCCGATCCCGATGGAATTGCCGCCAATGACGTATATCTAGATTGGTACGGTCAAACAGATGCGCGCTGGCAGTGGGATGCTGCGACGAATCGTTGGGTGCGCTTCACCGATGGGGTGGCGCATTTTGATGCCGCTGACGGCGAACAAGTGTGGGCGGATAACATCGTCATTATCGAAGTGCCTCACGAAGAACGCCCCGACTTGTTCGAGAGCGAGAGTCGTTCCGCTTCACAGCAAATCAATATGTGGGGTACAGGACGGGCGTATCTACTGCGCGACGGGCAGTATTATGTCGGTTTTTGGGAACGCCGCTGCCGTGAAGCTCCCCCCGATATTACCCCGACTCCCACGCCTGTGCCGGGTGTGACTCCACCATGCTACAGCGAACCCGGTGATGCACTTCGCATCTTCTACAGCAATAATCAGAGCATGATGATGCGTCCGGGACGCACATGGGTCGAAGTTGTACGTGGGTTGGGTAATGTCACCATCAGCACTGAGCGTGCGGATATGCCCGCGACCATGACGGTTCTGGCGCAGAGCGCCACCCCTACATTCACCATGACTCCTGACCCGAACGCGACTGCCGAACCAAACAGCGGTGGTTAACCTTACAAGCGCATCGTATGTAAAGCTTGGTGAAACTGTTTCGCCCGAAATTTGTTTCGCCAATGCCAAATTCGCTTTTACCACACGGCGAGAGAAAAACCTCTCGTCGTGTTTGTTTGGCGACTCATTCACAGTTCACATGGTGTTCATCATAGAACGATACGCTGGATCGCAATTTGACTACACCCCCTGTCAAAATTCATCGAACAGGGTATAATCGAACATCTGTACAACCTCAATTCGTTTCCTGCATGTTTTATCAAACGAGTTCATTCAAACGATATGAACCAGAACAAAATCGTCGTGCGCGGGGCGCGCGAACATAACCTCAAGAACATTGATGTGGAGATCCCACGTGATCAACTAGTAGTCATCACGGGATTATCAGGATCGGGCAAGTCATCACTGGCGTTCGATACGATCTTTGCAGAAGGTCAGCGGCGGTATGTCGAGAGTTTAAGCAGCTATGCCCGGCAGTTCTTAGGTTTGATGGAAAAGCCTGATGTTGACCAGATTGAAGGGTTAAGCCCTGCTGTTTCAATTGATCAAAAAGGCGTGAGTCATAACCCCCGTTCCACTGTTGGGACGGTTACAGAGATTTATGACTACTTACGCCTGCTGTATGCGCGAATTGGTGTTCCGCATTGTCCTGTATGTGGATCAGAAGTGGTCGCGCAGAGCGCGCAGCAAATTGTCGATGAAGTGCAGTCACTGGCGGCGGATCAGCCAGAAGATCATGGCGTGCGTGTGCAAATTCTCGCCCCCGTGATTCGTGGGCGCAAAGGTCAGCATGAAAAAGTGTTGGAGGATATTCGCAAAGCAGGGTTTCAGCGCGTGCGCGTTGACGGGGAAGTGCGCGATCTGGACGAAGATATCGAAATGGATCGCTACAGCAATCACAGCATTGAAGTCGTCGTAGATCGCTTGGTGATTCGCAATTATGCCGACAAAACGAGTGAAGATTCCCGGAGCGCTGAAACGCGCCTGACCGATGCCATTGAAACTGCACTCGAAATGGGCGATGGACTGGTGATCGTCAACAACCTGAACCAAAACCCGCCAACCGATACGCTGTTCAGCGAGCATCTAGCGTGCATCAATGGGCATGGCAGTCTACCAGAGATTGAACCGCGCACGTTCAGTTTTAACACCCCAAAAGGCGCTTGTCCTGATTGTCAAGGCTTGGGCTTTCGTATGGAGTTTGACCGCGATTTAATTGTGCCGAATCAAGATTTGAGTGTCCGTCAGGGGGCAATTGTCGCGAACGGTTGGAACTTTGATGATCCTGATAGTTGGGCATGGAACATGACACGCGCAATTGCCGAAGCGTACCATGTCCCCCTCGATGCTCCTTGGCGTGAACTGTCACCTGAACAGCAAAACTTGTTCCTGTATGGCACGAATGGACGTAAACTGCGTGTCCGCTACAACAATGGGCAGGGGCAAACCCGCGAATACATGACGGCCTTTGAAGGGATTATCAACAACCTTCAGCGGCGCTACAGAGAAACTGACAGCGACATGATCCGCGAAACAATTCAAGAAGTCATGTCGCAAGTGCCGTGCCCGACATGCGCGGGGCGGCGTTTGCGCCCCGAAGCATTAGCGGTGACGGTTGCCGGGCAGTCAATCTGGGATGTGTCACAGCAGCCCATCACACAGTTGAATCAGTGGGTAGGGGCGCTGCGTGGTCGCGGTACCGGTGGCGCGCTGCTCAACGAACGCGACCAGCAGATTGGGCATCAAATCCTCAACGAGATCGAATCGCGCGTGAACTTCTTAAACAATGTCGGATTGGGCTATTTGAATCTCGCCCGCAGCGCAACGACACTAAGCGGCGGTGAAGCACAGCGCATTCGTCTCGCCACACAGATCGGTTCTCGTTTGACGGGCGTTTTGTATGTACTGGATGAGCCGTCTATCGGGTTGCATCAGCGTGACAACGGCAAACTTATTCGCACATTGATGGACTTGCGTGATCTCGGTAACACGGTGCTCGTTGTCGAACACGATGAAGAAACCATGCGAAGTGCTGACTACTTAATCGATTTGGGCCCCGGTGCGGGCGAACACGGCGGGCGCGTGATTGCGGCGGGAACACCAGATGAGGTTGCAGCAGTCGAAGATAGTTTGACGGGTGCATATCTCTCTGGTCGCTTGCGTATTGATGTCCCCCAGCAGCGGCGCGCTGGCAGCGGCAAGTCAATTGTTGTGCGGGGTGCGCGAGAGAACAATCTCAAGAATGTTGATGTGGAGTTCCCGCTTGGGAAATTCGTCTGCATCACTGGCGTGAGCGGCAGTGGAAAAAGCTCACTCATGATTGATGTGCTTTACAAGCGGCTGGCGCAGGTGGTCAACGGTGCGCGTGAACGACCCGGCGCGCATGATGGCATCGACGGCATCGAACATATCGACAAGGTGATTAACATCGACCAAAGCCCCATTGGACGCACCCCCCGCAGTAACCCCGGCACATATACCAAGATGTTCGATTTAATACGCACCTTATTTGCTGATCTGCCAGAGAGCAAAGTGCGTGGATACACGCAAGGGCGTTACAGTTTCAACGTCAAGGGGGGGCGGTGCGAAAAGTGCGAAGGGCAGGGTGTGCTGCAAATCGAGATGCAGTTCTTGCCGGACGTATATGTCCCGTGTGATGTGTGTCACGGTGCGCGCTACAACCGTGAGACGCTCCAAGTCAAGTATAAGGGCAAGAGCATCGCAGACATTCTCAACATGACAGTGAGTGAAGGTATCGAATTCTTTACCAACGTGCCGTCTATTTTGACCAAGCTCAAGACGCTAGATGAAGTCGGGTTAGGCTATATCCGCATCGGACAGCCTGCGACAACGTTGAGCGGTGGCGAAGCGCAGCGCATCAAATTGAGCCGTGAACTATCACGCCGCGCCACTGGGCAAACACTCTATATCCTCGATGAACCCTCAACGGGACTGCACGCGGCTGACGTAAAGCGGCTTATTGGGGTGCTTCAGCAGTTGGTGAACAGTGGCAACACCGTGCTGGTGATTGAACACAATCTCGACATCATCAAAGTGTCGGATTGGATCATCGATATGGGACCTGAAGGCGGTGATGGTGGCGGTTATGTGATCGGCACCGGCACGCCAGAAGACATCGTGCTTTTGGAACACAGCTTCACCGGGCAGTATCTCGCACCTTATGTCAAAGGTCATGTGCGGGAACATGCATAGTTAGAGAAAACATGAACGCGAAAAGGTCTCAACAAGGGGAGCCCGCACACCAGCGGGCTCCCCTTGTTGATTGTGCAAGTTGCCAAAATGAGAATGCATATTGTTCGGTATAATGCATAAACTGTATAAATCCTCACTTTTCTCGTTGAGGAGTGTAGCTATAATCAACAATAGAGATGCGCCCCAATATGGGCGGATTCACTAAGAATTAAATTTAAGTCCGAATTTTCAAGGAGTCCCGACCACTATGGTTGTCGCTTACAATGCTCCGCAGCAGCAGGAGCATATCTCGAACCCCTACGAAACTGCCCTTGCCCAGTTTGACCGTGCGGTTCGTTACTTGAATATCCCCGATGGTATTGCAGAGTTTTTGAAATATCCCCGGCGTGAATTCACCGTAAATTTCCCTGTCAAGCGCGATGATGGCAAAATCGAAATGTTCACGGGCTACCGTGTGCATCACAGCACCGTGCTAGGTCCGTCTAAAGGCGGTATCCGCTACAGCACAGCGGTATCGCTCGATGAAGTACGCGCGCTGGCGATGTGGATGACATGGAAGTGCGCGCTGGTTAATCTGCCCTATGGGGGCGCAAAGGGTGGCGTGATTGTTGATCCCAAGTCGCTCTCGACTCGTGAACTTGAATCGCTGACACGCCGTTATGCTGCCGAACTGATCCCGTTAATCAGTCCTCATGCGGACGTACCCGCGCCAGACATGGGCACAAACGCTCAAGTCATGGCATGGATCATGGACACCTACAGCATGACTGTCGGCTACTCTGTCCCCGCGATTGTAACGGGTAAGCCCCTTAATATCGGCGGCAGTCAAGGACGCACGGAAGCCACCGGGCGCGGTGTGATCACCTGTATGGTGGAAGCATTGAACGAGCGCGGTAACTTTGATGCTAATGATATTCGCGTTGCTATTCAGGGCTTTGGGAACGTCGGTTCACATGCAGCCAGCTACGCGCATTCGCTTGGGTTTAAAGTCGTTGCTGTCACCGACATCAACGGCGGCGTGTATGATCCAAACGGATTAGATATTCCTGCCGTGCGTGCTTATGTTGCCGAACACGGCAGTCTTGATGGATGCCCCTACGGTGATCGTATCACCAACAATGAACTCATCACGATTGAATGCGATGTGCTTGCGCCGTGCGCCATGGAAGGTCAGATCACGGACAAAAACGCGAGTCGTATTCAGGCTCGGTTGATTGTCGAAGGCGCGAACGGACCGACCACGCCGGAAGCTGACGATATTCTTAACTCACGCGGGATCACGGTAGTGCCGGACATTCTTGCTAACGCGGGCGGCGTGATCGTGTCGTATTTTGAGTGGGTGCAAGACTTACAAGCCTTCTTCTGGGATGAAGAAGAAGTCTATCGCCAGCTTAAGCGTGCGATGGTTCGCAGCTACTACGGAACGGAACGTGCTGCTGAGGAATACGGTGTCGATCTGCGTACTGCCGCGCAAATTCAGGCGATCAAACGTGTCGCAGATGCCGTCATTACCCGTGGTATCTACCCGTAATTATCAAGGTGAAAATTGGAAACATCAGGGCGCGGTGTGGGCTATCTCGCACCGTGCCCTTTTTATTTGTGTTATTACACGCTATAACGATGTGCACACAAAGAAGGGCGCATCATCCATATGAAGTTGACTGAACATGTTTTTACGCTTCTGCGCGGTAGCTCTCCACAAGAAAACGCGATGCGCGAAATCCTCGCCGCGGGCAGAGTAGCAAAATTTGCGGAAAACTATGAGATGGCATTGAGCTATTTTGACCGCGCGATGAATATGGCGCAGAATGGCGGCGATCCAACCGCGATTACGGCGGCATCGGTTCACCGTGCGGAAACGCTGACTCGCTTACGCCGCTGGGATGAAGCGTCTGAATTTATTGAATTGATGCGAACGAATGCACCCATGCCGATTCGCAGTATGCATATTGCTTACATGGACTGTGCGCGTGGTGTCTTGGCGCAAGCACAGGGCGATTTCAACGCGGCGCGCACCGCATTTGAAAGCGCGCAAAAACTGGCGAAACAGGCTTCCACCAGCGGCGCGGAAGGGCGTGCGCTTGGCCATCTCGGTGATATGTATTTGCGCGAAGGAAACGCCTCTTACGCCGTTCACCTGCTGCGCGAATCGCTTCCCCGTTTGAGCGAGTCAAGTGACATTGAATTGAGCAGTTATTTCGTCGGGCTGCTCGGCTTGGCGCTCACACAGACCGGGCAGGAATCCGAAGGACAAGTACTGCTTCAGCGCGCGCTTCAGCTTGCAGAGCAGTTCAGTCATCATCTATATGAACGGCATTGGGGTATTCTGCTTGGCGAGCGCGCGATCAACGAAGCCCGTTATCTCGATGCGCGCGCGCACTTGCAGCGCATCGTTCGTCTGCTGGACGCAAAAAACCCGATCCCGGCATATGTGCTGGTCATGGCACAAATCAGCAAAGCATCAATTGCGCTCCGCGACCTCCCCGCCGCATTGGAACACGCGGAAAAAGCCGCTGCTGCACTTGATCATCTGGTCGATCCGCCTGTTGATCCCCCAACCGCTGTTGAAGCAGATGAACGGCTAACCGCGCTGGCACGGGGAGCGCTTGGCAAAGCGCTTCGGGCGAATGGTCGCAGCGCTGAGGCGATTCCACATCTTGATGCGGCACAGCAAATCTACACTCATGGCGATCATCCTGACCGTGAAGGTATTGATATGCTGCGGGTATTGGCGGCGGCATATTCGGAAACGGGCAATATCGACGCGGCGCGGCAGACCTATGAACGTGCGCTCAAACTATCGGAAGCGCTGACAGTGAAACAGGATGATTCGCTTGAACTGGCACAGACACGGCGCGATCTCGGCTTAATGTACGTTCGGGTTGGGCAGTACGCGCAAGCGATTCAAGAATGGCAGGCGGCGCTCACGCTGTATGAGCAGAAAAAATCGCACGCGCAGATCGCGCGATTATGCTGCGATTTAGGGAATGCACGTAAGGCGCTGTGGCAGCCGCAGCGCGCGATGAAAGACTTTGAACAGGCACTCATGGCATTGAATAACATTGATGAAGCCGATTTAGAGACACGCGGTTTAGTGTTGTCGAATGCCGCTAATGCGTATTCCGAATCGGGCGATGCTGATTCGGCAGACGCATTTTTTAGCGAAGCAATTACGCTGGCGGAACGCACAGGCAACCAAGTCGCGGAAGCGACACGCTGTGGCAATTATGGCTGGTTCTTGATTCTCGTTGGTCGTCCGCGTCGGGCAATTGCCACGCTAGAACGGGCGCTGCGAATCAGTCAAACGCTAAATTTGCATCCCCAACTCGCCATTCAAACGGATAATCTCGGCTTGGCGCATGACTCATTGAGCGAATATCCAACTGCGCTGCATTTTCACAGACAGGCGCTTGAACGGTTGCAAGGTGATGCGTATCCCTATTGGCAGACCGCGTTCACGATCAATCTTGCTCATACGCTGATTTCTTTGGGTGAGACAGACGAAGCCGCGCAGCGCCTTGAAATGGCGATTGAACGCGCGCGTTCAATCGATGCGCTCGACTTAACTGTGCGAGCGTTGATGGGACAAGCGCGAATCGCACTGATAGCGGAAAATCTACAGTTTGCGGGAACACTAATTGACGAAGCGATTGGCTTGGCGCGCCGAGCTGAACTGCGTCGTTTGCTGGCGGACTTGCTGTATCTGCGAAGCCAGCAGCAGGAGCGCATTGGAAGCCGACAAACTTCGGCAGCGGCATGGGAAGAAGCGCATCGACTGTACACAATGCTGCACATGCCGCAAGCAAAATTGCAGCCCGCATGGCTGACGGAAACTCCAACTTAGAGGATTATCACGCCAATGGCGAAAATTTGGTGTATCAGCGCACCCCTCTTCAGCCACACCGATTGGGGCGGCTTTTTGAAAACCGCCCGTGAACTGCAATTACGCGGGCATGATGTTACGTGGATTAGTGAGGAAGGACTCGTCGGAGCAGTCACCAATGCGGGCATTCCGTTCAAGGCTGTTCGCAAAACGGGTTGGCTCTGGCCTCCGCCGCCTCCGCCGGATATCAGCACGCTTAAGCCTCAAGAAGCGGTAATGCTGCGCTATCGTCGCGCCCTTGACACATGGCTGACTGTAGATTTGGTTGGCGAAGCAGTCGATGCCTTGATCGCGTTGGCGCGGGAGATCGGATCGCCCGATATGATTTTGACCGATCCGTTTCTCACAGCAGCGGCGCTGGCAGCCGAATCGCTTGGCGTGCCGTTGATTGTATGCGGTTGGCCGGCGCTCAAAGACTTGGATGAAGATTTTTTATTCCCAGTTCAGAAGGCGCTTGGCAGCGATAGTCAGAAGCGCATTGAGCGGTTAAAAACCCGATTCGGTTTATCCGGGACGAATCTCTCACAAGGCGCAACTCCATCGGTATTGAGTCCACATTTGCACATTTGCTACTGGTGTGAGACATGGTATCAAGCGGATTTCGCCAATTTGCTTCCGCAAACGCTGTTTGTCGGGGGGAGAGTCGAGCAGATAAGTGAACCAATACCCGATTGGCTGAACGCTATCCCACAGGACGCGCCGCTGGCACTCATCACATTGGGGACGACCTTTGCTGGCGAACTCGGCTTCTTCAGTTGGGCGGCGCAAGCGGCAGCACGCGCAGGGTTGATCCCGATAGTCGTGATCGGTTGGAATCCGTATTCGCCGGAACAAAAAGCGCAGCTCAAAGCAGCACTTCCCAACTCCACACGCTTGCTAAACTGGGTAAATTTCGCTCATGTGCTGCCGCGCACGCGGGTGATAGTACACCATGGTGGCATGGGAACCACGCATTGGGCTGTTTGCTACGGCGTGCCACAGATTATCGTCCCACATGCTGCGGATCAGCGCGGGCAAGCTCGGCGCGCGGCGCAAGCAAAAGTTGGCTTAAACCTCACCGCACATGAGGTGAAAAATGGCATGTTGATCGACGGCATAAAAGCCCTTGCCGCAGATGAATCTGTCAGGCGTAATGCGCTTGAATTGGCGGCGGAAATGGCGCGGCTTGGCGGAATATCAGCGGCGGCGGATGCAGTTGTGGCGATGATCGAAGTGCTGCGAGAGGGCAAATAAAAACCCGCGCTTGTGGGGGCGCGGGTTTCGATATCAAAATGAGTAGAAAAACTACTTCTTGATCACGACAACCGAGCTGGCTTGTTTGCCCTTCTTGCCGTCGGTGATTTCGAATTCAACCGCGTCCCCTTCATTGAGGGTACGGAAGCCGGTTGACTGAATTTCCGAATAGTGGACGAACAGGTCAGGACCATTTTCTTGGCTGATGAAGCCATAGCCCTTTTCACCGTTGAACCACTTGACGGTACCACGCATACGCTGTGCCATTTTTTGAATATCTCCTGAAGATATTTTGGTATTGTTATAGCTTAGGGGTCACACACGCATTCCAAAAACTTCAGGAGTTACGTGGTACACGCGAGAGCGCATTTGCTATCGCCCTCTCACACTAGCCTATAAGGTACGTAACCACCGTACCCATGTGGCGAAGACCGCTTCGTCTCAACTGACCACACGCATTCTCACTATAGAACACTTTTTGTTAAAAATCTAGTCAGAAAACGGTTGGAAAATACTCGCGTGATGGTTAGAAATGAGGGGAAACCCCATCTTGTGTTCTCAAGAGGGGGTTTTTAGGCACAGGCACACACACAAATCGCGGATTACCGTTTTGTTCCCGCGATCAAGATGTACACATGATCGAACGATGCGTCAGCCGTCCCCGCGCATTGAATGTTCATCCATTCCGCGACAGGCTGGGGCGCTTGCACCATTAGAATATGCAGTCGTTCGATCACATCCGGTGTGCAGCCTTGACGTTCCGCCCAAGGCAGCATTTTGGCGTGGCGCGCCAGCTTTTCAACGTGATCAACCGTGAGATCGGCATCGAGAAAATCGCCGCGCCATTCATACTCATCGAGTGCGCGCACATGGCTGGGATCGCGTAATGTCTCGAATGCTTCGATGTAGGCGGCGGCTTGTTTGTCATCGGGCAATAGGTGATCTTGCACGACCAAGCGCCCACCCTGTTTCAGGATTCGCGCCGATTCGCGAACGAATTTGAAAATGTCCGGGAAATGATGTGCTGCGATACGACACGTCACTAGATCAACCGAGGAATCGCTGAACGGCAGATTTTCTGCGTCGGCAGGGATATAATCGACATTCGAGACACCTTTTGATGTGATGAAATCGCGGGCGCTGTCGAGCATAGTCGGTGCGTAATCGGTGGCAATCATGCGCTTGACGAACGGCGCGACCTTGAGCGCGGTATGTCCGCCGCCCGTGGCAATATCGACCCCCACCCAATCCGGCTGAGGCGCGGCAACTTCAAGCAAGCGGTCAAGATCAGAGCCGCGGGAGTGTGTATCACTGGTGACATAGCCTTGCGCGTATTGGCTAAAGCGGGCGCGGCTGTGCGCTTTTGCCTGTTCATCGGAACTCATGAGTTTGCCTTTTTGTCATGTGACTTTTAAGCCCATTGTAGACCGAACAATCCACGATTGCATTGGACAAAGTGCGAATGGTATTATCCTCATTTGAAGTCAAGACCTTTGCCTTCCGCTTAGGCTTTTCACTGATTGGTATTGCCCGCGCGCAACCTTCCCCAATGCTGGCAGCCTACGAACGTTGGGTTGCTGCGGGAATGCATGGCGAGATGGGCTACCTTGCACGTGAAGATCGCTTAGTGCGGCGGCGCGACCTAAACCTGATTTTACCCGGCGCTCGTTCACTGCTGATAGTGGGCGTGGATTATCAAGCGCACGTGCCCGCTTCAGTGCTGCGTGATCCTACACGCGGGCGCATCGCGTCGTATGCGTGGGGCGTGGACTACCACCATTGGATCGCGACGCGCTTGGAAACACTCGCCTTATGGATGCTTGACACCTATGCCCTTGAGCGTCCATATAAAGTTTATGTCGATACAGGCGCTATACTGGAGCGCAGTCACGCCCAAACAGCGGGCATGGGGTTTATCGGCAAAAACACCATGCTTATTCATCCGAGAAAGGGCAGCTACTTTTTGCTTGGCGAAATCATCACTAGCGCGCAATTTGACCATTATGATGCGCCGCTGAAAAAGGCGACAATGTGCGGATCATGCACTCGCTGTCTCAGTGCTTGCCCGACGGATGCATTTCCCGCGCCGCATGTGCTCGATGCGCGCCGCTGTATCAGCTATTTGACGATTGAACACAAAGGCTGGATTAACCCTGAACTGCGCCCGCTGATGGGCAACTGGGTATTCGGCTGTGACGTATGCCAAGAAGTGTGTCCGTTTCAGCGGTTTAGCACCCCCACGCCCCACACTGATTTCGTCCCCGTTGATTTTAAGCGTGCCGCCCCGCCGCTGTCGGATTTACTTTCATTGGACGATGAGCAGTTCAAGCGCATTTTCGCAGGTTCACCTGTTGAACGCATCAAACGGGAGCGATTGGTGCGGAATGCATGTATCGCAGCGGGCAATTCCCGCGATCCTTCACTGATTCCGCTGCTCGAAAACGCGCTCGATGATCGGAGTGCGTTGGTACGCGGTCATGCGGCATGGGCGCTGCGTCAGCTCAATGGGATGCACGCTAAAACCCAGATCAAGCGCGCGCTGACACATGAGGATGATCACGATGTTCGGCGCGAATATGCTCGTTTAATTGAATAAGATTTGTTGCGGTCAGTGCGTCAATAATCCGGTTCACAGTGTTTAAGGGGAGATTTCCAGATGCAAAGCGAAAAGAAAACGTTTGTCGTGCCTAACATCGGTTGTGATGGCTGTGTTAGCACCATTGTCAACGAATTAAGTCAACAAGCGGGTGTCCGCAGCGTGCAGGGCGATAAAACTACCAAGCAGGTTACTGTCGAATGGGTTGCGCCCGCGTCTTGGGAGAAAATCAGCGAAACGCTTGCGGCAATCGACTACCCACCGGAAAAATCCTAATCTGATAGGTATTGTCGTCATTCGATCAACCAGCGTACAGGCACAGGATCGCCAATAATGCGATAATCGGTGCTTGGCGCTGGTTTTTTGATCTCTTGTGAGACTCCATGATAAATATGCCTTCAGCGGCGGAACTCGCCGCGTTTCAAGACCTTTCCCCGACGACGCTTGCCGACATTCTTGACCGTGACCGCGTGCTGGATTGCAACATTCGCCCCTTGTGGAATCCGATGCCGCGTATCGCGGGGATAGCGTATCCGGTGCGCTGTGCCCCCGGCGACAATCTGATGCTCCACGCCGCGATCTATCGCGCCGCGCCCGGTTCGGTGATCGTCGTCGATGGCAGCGATACGAATTATGCCGTCGCGGGCGGGAATGTGTGCGCGGTCGCACAGCGGCGCGGTATCGCCGGATTCGTCGTGGATGGCGCGATCCGTGACCTTGCCGAAATGCGGAATAATCGCTTTCCCGTTTTCGCGCGCGGTGTGATGCCCAAACCCGGCGGCAAGGACATCATCGAGGCGATGAACAGTCCGGTTCACTGCGGCGGTGTACTCGTTGCGCCGGGGGATATTGTCGTCGCAGATGAAGAAGGGATCGTCGTTGTACCCATAGATCGTTGGGCAGATGTCCTGAAAGCGGCGCAGCGGCGCGCGATCAAAGATGCGGCGCAAACGTTGGACGAATGGGAAGCGCAGCACCGCGAACGCATCGAAGCGATTTTGCGCGACAAAGGCTTTCAAGGATAACGGTCTATACAAACCCCGCCAGATCGTCTAAGATTGCGCCGCATAAACAACCAATCTACCAATGTGAGCAGGAATCTGCCGAAATGACCAGACTTGGGAAACGATGTAAGTCAAGTCTCGCGCGCGTCAAAGATCGTGTGACGCGCGGGCATAATTCCCGACACATTCCGTATGTGATATTCGATTTTTCTATTCAAGAGACCACGCAATCAGTGGTCTCTTTTTTTGCATTTCGCGCGGGGCATTGAGGGTAAAGATGGTCGATCAAGAACTGTTAGTACAATCAGCGAACGCGATGCGCGGGTTTACTCCGCCCACCATCAACCGAAACTTTACTGGTAAGCATATCGTCACTGTCGAACAGTTCGGGCGCGACGATATGCAGATCATCTTTGAAGCGGCGCACGCGCTGCGTGAACGTGTTCGAAATGGTAATCGCACATTACTCAACCTGTGTGCGGGGCAGGTGATGGCGACCCTGTTCTACGAAGCAAGCACGCGCACCGATATGAGCTTTCAGGCGGCGATGAGTCGTTTGGGCGGGCAGGTGATCGCCACCAGTGGCGGCGTGCAGTTTTCATCCGTGTACAAAGGCGAAAACCTTGCCGATACCGTCCGTGCGGTTGCGTGCTATTCAGATGTAATCGTACTGCGTCATCCCGAAGTCGGCTCGTCTTACGAAGCCGCGTACCATCTCGATCAACTGGCGGGCAAGCTGACACGTCGCGCTGTTCTCATCAGCGGCGGCGATGGCATTGGCGAACATCCCACACAAGCCTTGCTCGACTTATACACCATTCTCGATTACAAGAAGCGCATTGATGAACTGAAGATCACGATGGTGGGCGATTTGCGTTATGGGCGTACAGTTCACTCGCTTTCCAAATTGATCGCTCGCTATGGTGCGCGTCGAGTCACGTTGAATTTTGTGTCGCCTCACTCGCTCACCATGCCAACCGCAATTGTCGATTATCTCCGCGCGCATGAAATCACGGTCAGCGAAACCGATAACCTCACCGATGTGTTGAGCGAAAGTGACGTGATCTACTGGACGCGCGTGCAAGAAGAACGCTTCAGCGATAAAGCCGAGTATCAAGCGATTGCCAACAAATTCATCATGCTGCCAGAAACGCTTAATCGCGCTAAATCTGACGCGATCTTGATGCACCCGCTTCCACGTAAGCACGAAATGGGTACGCCAGAGGATCATGCGGTCTTGGATGCCGACGCTCGCAGTGTATATTTTCACCAGATGGAAAACGGCATGTATATCCGCATGGCGTTGATCGCGGCAGTGCTGGGAGCAAGCGAACCACGTCATGATCGTTGATATTCCCGCCATGCTCGATCCGCATACCCATCTGCGTGATCTCGATTGGGCGCACAAAGCGACTTTTGAGAGCGAAACTGCCGCAGCGCTGGCAGGGGGATATTGGGCTGTGTTCGACATGCCGAACACCTCGCCATCAACAATCAGCCGCGCCGCGCTTGAGGTGAAATTAGCGCGTATAAGCGAAACCGCGGTGTGCGATTGGGGTGTGTATTTCGGCGGTGTCCAGCCGCCCAACGATGATCAATTCGCGTCGATCAGCGGCGATGTATGTGGAATCAAGCTGTACAACAACGCCACAACCGGCAATCTGCTTATCAATGATCAAACAGCGCGCGAAACACTCTATCGCGCTTGGATGAGCCGCAAGCCGATTGCTGTTCATGCGGAAGGCGAAACCGTCGCGCACATTTTGTCGCTGGTGCGTCAGTATCGCCGCTTCACCCACTTTTGCCACATCAGTACGCGCGCAGAAATCGACCTGTTACGCGTGGCAAAACAAGAAGGACTCCCGATCAGCGTCGGCGTATGTCCTCATCACCTGTATTTGACGCAGAACGATTTGCCCGCGCTTGGTTCGCTCGGTTTGATGAAACCGGAACTCAAAACACCCGACGATGCAGTTGCCCTGTGGGATGCGATTGCTGATGGCACTGTGGACATTATCGAAAGTGATCACGCGCCGCACACGCTCGAAGAAAAAGCATCCGCCAAGCCGCCATACGGCGTACCGGGGCTAGAAACCACCCTCCCGCTCATGGGACTTGCGCTCAAAGAAGGACGCATAACGCTTGCCCACCTGATCGCGCTGCTGGCGGACAATCCCCGCCGCGTTTTCGGCGTGGCTGCACCTCCTGACACCTATACCCGCGTTGATTTGGATGACAGTTACGTCATCAAGCGCGAAAACTTGCACACCAAGCCGAAGTGGTCACCGTTTGAAGGGATGCGCGTGTACGGGCGTGTGCATGAAGTGTGGGTTCGTGGTGTCAAAGCCTTTGATGGCGAAAATGTGCTGGTTAAGGCGGGATTTGGGCGAAATATAGGGCGCGAGGTGAATATCACTTATGGCTAGTTTGCGCCGCCCTCTGCTAACCCTCTATGAGTTCGCCTACACGCGCATCGCATCCCCGTTGATGTTTCGCCAATCCGCGATGGACGCACACCTAAGGGTGATTAAGCTGCTGGCGCGGCTGGATCACAGCGCGGCGGCAGTGGGCGGTATGCGGGTGCTGCGTCGCGTTTTTTATCCGTCACAGCCTTGTGAGATCGGTGGGGTGACGCTTCCGAACCCACTCATGTTGGCGGCGGGGTTTGTCAAAGGCACAGGCTTTGAGAGCGAAACTGACGCGCTTGCAGCAGTCGAGCGGGGAGAGAATATCATTCCCGGCTGGCGAACCATGCCCGCGCTCGTCGGTGTCGTCGAATTCGGTTCGTATACGCGCCACCCGCGTATGGGAAATTCTGGCGTGGTGCTGTGGCGGCATGTCGAGTCGAAATCGCTGCAAAACCGTGTCGGGCTGAAAAATCCCGGCGCGCGCGCGGCGGCAGCATTTCTGGCGAAACATCGCGCGCACTTGCCCCCTGTATACGGAATCAATATCGCGGTCAGCCCCGGTGTGACCGATCCTGATCAAGAACTCCGCGAAGTGGTCGAATCAGCGGTGATGTTTCTCGACGCGGGCATTACGCCATCGTGGTTTACGCTCAATTTAAGCTGTCCGAACACTGACGATGATCCCGCCGGACATCAGACGGATGCGAAAACACGGTTACTGTGTGGGGCGCTCGTTGACCTGCTGCGTCCCCACGACATTCCGTTGTGGGTGAAAGTCAGCCCAATTTCGAGCGTGATGCAGGTGCAAACGCTGGCGCAAGCTTTTGCCGATGTGGGCGTGCGCGCCGTGATTGCCACGAATACCGAAGCGTACCCCTCGCCAGATGATCCGACGGTGAATGCTGGGATGAGTGGGGGAATGCTCTGGCGATCCGCTGTCGGCACATCACGGGAATTTAACCGCGCGGCGCGGAGAATCAACGTGGCGCTGGATGTGATCGCGTGTGGTGGGATTCAAAGTGGTGAACAGTTTCATAAATCCGGCGCATCCGTCGCGCAGTATTATACCGCCATGATCTATCGCGGACCATTGGCGGGCGCATTGATTTTGCATGAGAAGGAACAATGGAAACAACACAACTCGTAGCACAGGCGCTGCTCAAGATTGGCGCGGTTGGGTTTTCGCCAGATAAACCGATCACATTCAAGTCGGGGATTCTTTCGCCCGTGTACGTTGATAATCGCCGCCTGATTTATCACCCCGGCGCATGGCGCGTGGTCATCAGCGCATTTGAAGCCGTGCTCAACACCCTCGACTATGAAATCATCGCGGGCATCGAAACGGCTGGCATCCCCCATAGTTCGGTGCTGGCATATAACATGGTCAAGCCGTCGGTGTTTGTGCGTAAACAGGCGAAAGAACACGGCACCAAAAGCCGTATCGAAGGTGGGGTAGTGGAAGGTCGCCGCGTCGTGTTGATCGAGGACGTGATCACGACGGGCGGCAGCAGTTTAAGCGGCGTGGATGCGCTGCGCGCCGATAACGCGCACGTGATAGATTTGTGCGCGATTGTGAGCTATCAACTGCCGGAAGCGGTGAGCGCGTTTGCAGCCGCGCGCGTCAACCTGCACACGCTCACGACATTTTCAGTCATTATCGATGAAGCTCTGCAAATCGGTATTTTCAAAACTGGAGAAGAAGCCGTGATCCGTGATTGGCTGGCATCGCCGCGCGATTGGGCGGAACGGAGACCGAATGCGTGACTTAACACTTTCTCCGGTTGAACGCTTTGCGCGCCGCGCACAAGCTGTCGATTCGCTCTTGTGCGTCGGCTTAGACAGCGCACTAGAGAGCATTCCCGCGCGCTTTCAAACCGATCCGCACCCGCAGTTCGCCTTCAATCGCTGGATTATTGACCAGAGTCATGCCTGTGTCAGCGCATACAAACCGAATATGGCATTTTATGAATCGCGCGGCGAAGCAGGCTTGGTCGATTTGGCGCTGACGGTTGAATACGTGAGGAAAAATCATCCTGACATTTTCACCATCTGCGATGCCAAACGTGCCGACATTGGATCGACCAACGATCACTACGTCCGCGCCATCTTCGACGAGATGGATTTCGACGCGGTGACGCTGCATCCCTACTTGGGACGCGAAGCCCTTGCGCCATTTCTCAATCGCCGTGAACGCGGATGTATCATCCTGTGCCGCACATCCAACCCCGGCGCGGGCGATGTGCAAGACCTTGAGATCGACGGTGTGCCGCTGTGGCTGACCATCGCGGGCAAAGTCCATGATGAGTGGAACACCAACAACAACTGTATGCTCGTTGTTGGCGCGACCTATCCCGATGAACTGCGTCGTGTGCGTCAGCGTGTCGGCGACATGCCGCTGCTCGTGCCGGGAATCGGCGCTCAGGGTGGGCGTGTCGAAGAGGTGATCGCTAACGGGTTGGATAGCACGCGCGGCGGCTTGATCATCAACGCATCGCGCTCGGTGATCTTTAGTGATAATCCCGCGAGCGCGGCGCGGTCACTTCGCGATGAGATTCGTCAAGCCCAATCACAGGTCTAAATTTGCCGGGTCACATCTCGGAACAGGTATGCGCCTTAAATCTGTAGGTGAGACACAAAATGGGCACACAACCACTCGCTAAATACCCTGTGAAACACCGTTCTTAATGGTTGCGCCCATACCCACGCGAAGATAATTAACGAAGAATTAAGTTGCGTGGGCTTGTGTCCTATATCCCTCAAAATCGGGACACAAAGGACATAAACCTTAATGCTTCTCTCCCAAGCGAAAAGTCATGTCGAGAGCGCGATGCTTAGCGTGCGTTTTCCCGCCGCAGCGCCAAATATGCCGCGCCGATCATGACCGCGCTTGTGCCGAGTTCCGCGTGACGCACAGGCACATTTAACGGCGGACTCATTCGCCCTGATCGAAGCGCCGCTTCAAAGGGCTTCCACCACAGATCGCCAATTTCCGGCACACCGCCGCCAATCACCAGTACGTCGGGATCGACAAAATTCGCCGCGCCGTTGAGCGCCAAGCCGAGAATGTGCGCCCCTTCGCGGATCGCTTCGATTGCGTCAGGATCGCCAGCGCGGGCGGCTTCAGCAACAGGGCGCAGATTGTTATCCGGCGGTAAGCCTTTACGTTCGCAGTAACGCCGCGCCATCGCGGGACCGGCTGTATACGCTTCAAGATGCCCGTTCATACCGCAGGTGCAGGGACGTTCCCCACGATAATCGACCAGACTGTGACCGATCTCGCCCGCTGACCAGTTCGCGCCATGTTCGACTTGCCCATCCGCGATAATCGCGCCGCCGATCCCCGTGCCGATAGCAACGTACAATCCGCGCGGGAATCCACGCCCCGCACCAAACTGCGATTCTCCTGCCGCCAGTGCCTTCACATCGTTTTCGACCAGTACGGGTAGTCCCGTTAATCCGCCAAGCCCTGTCGAAACGTCCGTGCCGCCCCATCCCTTAAGCGAATCGCTGGCAAACAGCACAATCCCGCGTGTGGCATCCACCAAGCCTGCCGTTCCCATGCCGATTGCCCGCACTTCGCCGCCGCGCGCCACCGCTGATGCCTTGAGAAGTGCGACTTTTTCGGCTATAGCGGCGATCATCTGTGTGGATGGTGGAGTGGGGAAGGTCGTGAGGTCAAAGACCGTGCCGTTGGTATCAACCAACCCGGTAGCTACTTTTGTGCCGCCCACATCTACGCCAATCGCATATACGGGTTTACTCTGCGTCATCGTCGTCCTCATCATTGTCAGCGTGCAGCATGTCAGCATACATCCCGGGCGTACTGTCAGGGATTTCGACTGCGCCTACCCCCTTCGCATAGAACTCCTTTGGTCCCACGCCGCCAATGATCGCGTAGCCGTAGCCTTCCCATTTGAGCGCGTGCATACAGGCGATCAGCAGCGCACGACCTGTGCCTTTTCCTCGCGCTGCTTCACCTACACCTGTGGGACCAAAAAAGCCTTTCGCCGTCGCGTCGTAGCAGCCAAAACCGATCACGGCGTTGTCTTTGGTGGCGATGAAGCATGAGATGGGCTGATGAGCAAAACACACGTCAGTTTCACTTGCCCAGTAATCGCCAAATTCGGCACGTATCCAGTCGATGACGAAATGTTTCTCCGCACCGAGTGGTCGGCGGATGGTGATGCCGTGTGCGCGCTGCGCTTCGATTTCGGGATCAAGCGGTGGCAGGTTATATAGTTTGACCAACATATCGGTCATGGTGATTTCTCGCTTATTGTGTGTTGGTGACTTTAGATAAGCCGCGTGGTTTATCGAGCGGGAGATCGCGGGCGGCGGCAAGGTGCATCGCCGCAATTTGACCGGGAATCACCGCCGTGATCGGCGTGAGCCATTCGGGCAGCGAGGCGGGAATCTTTAACACACGCCGCGCCAAGCCTTCGGGAATATCATCGTTGGTGATGACGAGTGACTCTGCTTTGCGTTTCGCGAGCAGCGCCAGCAGATCGATAGCGTGTTCGCTGGTTGCGCCGCGCGGCGCGACGACGAACACCGGGAATCCGGGTTGTACAATGGCGATAGGTCCATGACGGAAATCGGCTTCGCTCCAGCCATCAGCGGAGATGTAGCACAGCTCTTTGATCTTGAGGCTGATCTCAAACGCCGTGCAGTAGTTGTATCCGCGCCCAATCACCGCCAGCCGATCCGTGTATCGGTAGCGTTCGATCCATTGGGCAGTGTCGCCAGCGGCTGCGATGG
Organism: Anaerolineae bacterium; assembly: GCA_034434595.1. Classification (GTDB taxonomy): domain Bacteria; phylum Chloroflexota; class Anaerolineae; order Aggregatilineales; family Phototrophicaceae; genus Flexifilum. The sequence goes on along the minus strand of DAOTZD010000022.1, from coordinate 325,396 downwards.
TGTCGCGCGCGGCGGCGGGTAGGGTGGCGAGTGCCGTGTGCATATCGGCATCACCGACGAGATGCGCGCCGATCATGGCGATGGCGGTCAACTGCGCGGTATAGCTCTTGGTCGCCGCGACACTCACTTCTTCGCCAGCCATCAAGTCGAAGTGATAATCGGCTTGCTGTGCCAGCGGGGATTCCGGTTTGTTGGTGAGGCTGATCGTCAGCGATCCCTGTGCTTTCGCATCGGTGAGGACTTGGCGAATGTCTTCACTTTGCCCGCTTTGCGAGATGCCGATCACGAGCGCGCGAGAGAGATCGGGCGCGGTCTGGTAGAGCGTGTGGATCGACGGGGTTGCCAGCGCGACGACTTTCTTCGCTTTGATCCCGAATAGGTATTGCGCGTAGCGGGCGGCATTGTCGCTGGTGCCGCGCGCGGCGATGCAAATGTAGGCAGGGTTCGCCTCGCGGATAGCACGGGCGATGGTCTGTGCCTGTTCGCTTTGTTCCGAGAGCAAACGAGCGATCACGTCCGGCTGTTCTTCGATTTCACGCTGCAAATGGCTCATGGAGACTCCCTTGGGTGAATGAGCAGCAATGAGCGCCTATTGTATCCAAGCGGGGGCAGGTGGGGTAAGGATTAACGTGAGGGCAAAGAATTGTCGTCCATGTCCTTTGATGTCCGAAGTGTTTCGGGTGAAAGTTGAGATAGAATTGATGTTATATGTTAGTGGTATGTGGTGAAGGAATACGCGGGCGGCTCGCGAGCCGCCCCTACAGGGTGTGTTATGGGTTTTCGTAGTAGAACAGCGAGGGTAGCCATTCGACGCTGGCGATGGGCGCGGGGAGGTAGTTTTCAAGAGACAGAAGCTGATTGTTTATGCTGAGCGTGTATCCATCGGCGCTGACTTCTACCAATCCAACGTCAGATTCAAAATCGTAGGCTAATGCTTGGAAATCCACTTCATATGGAATGTGGTCGTGGGCTTGGGAATACGGTAATTGCGGTGGGGGTATGAATGGTGACGTATGTTGTATCACATCGTAAAATGGCTCTGGAATCCAATACTGCGTGACATTCACATAAGTCATTCCATCTCTCGGATCAACATACGGGTCATCGTGTTTAGACGAGAGATATCCGAATCCCTGAATGACAGCGGTGAACTGCGTGTTATTCACCCATAGAAGCTGGCTGTATTCGGCGGCTGTGTTGTATTTGACCTGTCGATAACCGGGAGTGAGCAGCGCGATTTCCAGTGTCACTGGCGTGTCAGAGGCTGTGTCGAACACCAATAATGTACGATCATCCGGTGAAACCAGTCCATCCGGGAGTTCACGCATGGACACGAGATCGAGTGTGTAGCGGCGTTCGCCTTCGGTGACAGCGAGATAGCGCCCGCCGGGAGAGAAATATCGCGCAACTGGCACATCGGGGTTCGGGCGCAGGAGCAAACGCGGCGGATCACCCGTCGTGAGCGCATCCCAGAGATACAACCCTGAGTCTGTACTCAACGCTAACATGCGACCATCAGGACTCCATGCGACGGGATAGTTGATGCTGGTTTCTGCGGGAATGGTACGCAATTGGTTTATTTGCGGCATAGGCTCAGTTGCGTAGCCAAGTTCTGGATACCATAATCCGTGTATTGAAATCTGGTCGTCGTGCCACAACACATATGAATCACTGGTTGAAGATACCGAAATACGATGTCCGTAAGTAAAACTGACCATGAACGGCTCAGTTCGGTATTCATCAATGAGTGGTTCCGGTATTTCACTCCCCGATGGCACAAGGAATATTTTGTCTAATCCATTTGGTGAATACACAGCACAGAATGGTGTACGGCACTCATATTGATCGCGTTGTAAATCAGGAATTTGATCATCTGTAACCCGCACGAGCCGACTCGTGTCAACTGGCAGCAAAAATGATTCTCCAACCGTTGTAGTGATGAGAATCGGGGTTGTACGCGGATACGGCAGGTTAACCGAAGGTGATTGTGGTTCGTGTCCAACTTCTTCCGAAATCTGTTGGTGTAAATCGGTCTGTGTCAAAGGTTGAACAATGATGCTGGTTCGGTTCGGTGTGTTGTAATAGACATCGATTGTTGATTCAGCAGTTGGGAACACCTGTACATCTCGAATTGTGTAGCCGCCATGCTGCTGATGGTTGAGAAAATACACGTAGGTTTGATCCAACATCGGGTTGGGGAATAGCCAACAGCGATAATAATAGCGGTGTGCGGTCTGTTCATTGACCGTATAAAGGGGGTCTTCCGTGCTGATAAGCAAATGTTCCGCGCCAAACCCCTTCAAGTAGCTTTCCACGCGAAAAATTCCGTTTGCGCCGGCATCATCAACTTCAGCGTATCGACCAATAACAATCACCTCTGAATGTTCAACAAGATAAGGCAAATATTCATCCCACGCGGGTGGTCCGCCGCTGCACGCGAACGCGGGTGATGGATACGAAATCGTCATGGCTAAAAGGAGAATGGTAAGCAGAGCAGCGCGCAGCATGGATAGACCTCGTATGACATTAGTTTGACAAATAGAGCATAACACGCGGGAGATTAGTGGGGTGGTGGGAGAATAGAAAACGGAGGACATGCGTATGCCCTCCGTTTTGTTTAGATCGGTGTGATACTACAGATCCATCTTTGCCTTGAAGCCGTTGTCGGCGAGGGCGATGTGCGCCGCCGACAGACGGGCAATCGGGACGCGGAACGGTGAGCAGCTCACGTAGTTCAAGCCCGCTTTATGGCAGAAGTGAATGCTCTTGGGGTCACCGCCGTGTTCGCCGCAGATACCGATTTCGATATCAGGACGGGTCGCGCGACCTTTTTCAACTGCCAAGCGGATCAAGTAGCCCACGCCATCGGGGTCAAGCACCTGGAACGGATTTTCCGGCAGGATGCCGTTTTCGACGTAGTAGAGCAGGAATTTGCCTTCTGCATCGTCGCGGCTGATGCCGAACGTCGTTTGCGTCAGGTCATTTGTGCCGAACGAGAAGAATTCGCTGTACTGTGCCATCTGGTCCGCGATGATCGCTGCGCGCGGCAGTTCGATCATCGTGCCGACTTTGTAGGTGAAGTGCTGGTTGGTTCGTGTCATGATTTCATTCGCCACACGGTCAATCAGCTCCTTCATGAACTTGACTTCGTTGGGTGTGTTGGTCACGGCGACCATGATTTCGGGATAGACAACCACGCCTTCAGCGGAGAGTGTGCAGAGCGCCTCGAACAGCGCGCGCACCTGCATTTCGCTGATTGCAGGACGCATGATACCCAGCCGACACCCTCGCAGACCAAGCATCGGGTTGAATTCCTGTAGGTTTTCGACTGCTGCCATCAATTCTTCGATCTTCTTGAGTTCGTTTGGGCGATCTCCGATAATTCGCAAGCCAGCGGCGCGCATGGCAAGTTGTTCATGATTGGGCATGAATTCATGCAGCGGCGGGTCGAGCAGACGGATGATAACCGGAAGCCCTTCCATCGCTTTGAGGATGCCGTAGAAATCGTCGTGCTGGAACTGCTGGAGTTTGGCGAGATGGGCGGCTTCTTCCGCGCTGTTAGGTTCACTTAAAATCATTGCCTGCACGATGGGTAAACGTTCTTCTTGGAAGAACATATGCTCCGTGCGGCACAACCCGATACCTTGTGCCCCATATTGACGCGCGCGGCGGGCATCATTGGGGTAGTCAGCATTGGCGTAGATATCCAAACGGCGGAACTCGTCTGCCCAACTAAGCAGTGTACGCAGATATTGCTCACGCATAAAGTCTGGCTCGACGCGCTTGATTTCACCGACGAACACTTCACCTGTGCCGCCGTCGATGGAGATGAGATCTCCTTCATGGATGACGGTTTCGCCAACCGTGAGCTTGCGTCCACGCACGTTGATGTCGAGTGCTTCCGCGCCGCACACACACGGCACGCCAAATTGACGCGCGACGACTGCTGCATGGCTGGTCGCGCCGCCCCGACTGGTGAGAATGCCCTTCGACGCAAGCATCCCATGCACATCATCCGGTTTGGTTTCGGGACGCGCCATGATGACCGATTTACCTGCTTTGCCCCATTTTTCCGCGAGATCGGCATCGAACGCGATTACGCCGACAGCCGCACCCGGTGACGCATTCACGCCTTTAGCGATCATGCGACCCGATTTTGTCGCGGCAGCTTTTTCATCAATATCAAACTGTGGGTGAAGTAGTTGCAGCACATGATCTGGTGTGACGCGGAGGACGGCTTCTTCTTTACGAATTAAGCCTTCGTTGACCATTTCAACGGCGATGCGAACGGCGGCGCGGGCGGTACGTTTGCCGTCGCGGGTTTGAAGCATCCACAGTTTGCCGTTTTCAATCGTGAACTCTACGTCCTGCATTTCACGATAGTGCTTTTCCAACTTCTGGCTGATGTCCATGAACTGAGCAAACACTTGAGGGTTATCTTCTGCGAGGTGTTCGATGGGGATGGGCGTGCGGATGCCCGCGACCACGTCTTCGCCTTGTGCGTTGAACAGATAGTCACCGAACAGCTTCTTTTCGCCCGTTGCGGGATTGCGCGTGAAGGCGACACCTGTACCGGACGTGCTGCCCATGTTACCGAACACCATTGTTTGCACGTTGACAGCCGTGCCGAGATCGTGCGGGATGCCGGCGGCGTTGCGATAATCGACGGCGCGCTTGCCGTTCCACGACTTAAAGACTGCTTCCACTGCGAACCAGAGCTGACGCAGCGGGTCTTGCGGGAAGGGTTCACCGACGTGTTGTTGATAGCGGCGTTTGAACTCAGCGGTGATGGCTTTCCAATCTTCCGCACCAAGTTCAACGTCCGATTTAACGTTTTTGCTCGTCTTATACTCAGTTAGGTAGTCTTCAAAGACTTCATCTTCGACATTCATGACGACTGAACCGAACATTTGCACGAGGCGGCGGTACGAGTCGAACACGAATCGGGGATCGTTTGTCTTGGTGATCATCACGTCTGCAATGTCGTCGTTCATTCCGAGATTGAGGACGGTGTCCATCATGCCCGGCATTGAGAATTTCGCACCAGAACGAACCGAAACGAGCAGCGGATTGGTGAGACTGCCGAACTGCTTGCCCGCTTTTTCTTCGACGGATTTGAGTGCGGCAAGCACCTGATCCCACATGCCATCGGGGAATTGATTGCCGTTAGCAAGGTAAGCATTGCAGGCTTCAGTCGTGATCGTCAAGCCCGGGGGGACAGGCACGCCAGCGCGGGTCATATCACCTAAGCCAGAGCCTTTGCCACCCAACAGCGCGCGCACTTTATCCCACGAACCCACTAGTTTTTCCGCTTCGTCTACCTGATCAAACAAGTAAACCCACCGCTTCCCGCCGTCAGCTGCGGTTGCAGAACGCTTCTTCGCTGATGGTGCAGGTTTTTCAGGCGCAGACAACATTGTATATCCCTCCAAGACACGCGACATTCAATTGTCACGAGTATGCGATTTCTATATGTCATAAGTTTGCATCGTCGCGTGTTGGGGGTGTACTGACGTGCGGCGTAATTTGAGGTTACGGATGTAATGGGTTATGCAAAAATGGGGAGATTCTTTTATCGCGCGCAGTCATACCATATGACGTGACACTTACGCGCACGTTGAGCGCATTTTCGAGGGTTTCGATCACGGTGGCAGGCTGGGGCGATACGGTTTGATAGTGAGAGGTGACACGGAACAGATCGCGTGTGACAAGTGCTTGCACGGCTTGATCGACAGGGGCAGGGGCAGGGACGAGATCATACGGCGATCCGTCAAGCGAGTAAGCATCGCACCATTGATATACCGGAAGGTCAGTAAGGCGATCCATATGTGTGAGCGCCAGCGAATCAATGCCGCCACACACGCCAAGCGCGTAGCGGGCGGCAACTGCGTCAAACCAACCGACACGAAAATGCTGCTGATAGGTCGAGTTTGTGTTGTGCGCTTCGGGGAGCAGCGGCGCGAGTTCGGGCGCTTCGGTGACGAAACAACCCGCGCCATGACGGGTGAAATACGTTCGCAGTACGCCGAGTTTATGCACATCGCCTTGATAGTCTGCTTCGTGCAGCAGGTCGAGCGCATTGGCAAACGTGGTGTTCGACCATGTGTTGTAGGGCGGGAAACCATAGTCTTGATCGAGCAGCATGCCTTGCGCGCCTTCAAAGATGGCGCAGCCCGGTTCGCCCAGCCAGTCATGCAGCGCCGATTCATCAACGATATGAACCTGCCGGGTGATATGTTCAAAATCGCTCAGGATATTTGTGATTTCATGGGGGGATTCATGTGTGAACATCGCAGCATAGGCTTGCGCTTCTGGTGTTGAGGGGAGCATTGGAAGAAAGGATGCAAGTTCTGTCCATTTGGCATCGCGGATTCGTTGAAGTTTGCGGCGCGTGTGATGCGATGCGAAGCCAACAATATCACCCATTCGCAGCGCCAAATCTGGGTCTTTGAGCGCATCGGACATGGTTTCGCCAATTCCCATGCCGCAGCTACCGTGACGGTTTTCGCCGCGTGCCAATTCTTTAAGGCGGTTGGCAACCTGTTGGTAAGGCGTGATGACGAGCGCATTTCGGTCAATATACAGACGGTTGAAACAATCGGTCACGCCAATGTTGATAAGATGCTGTGCTTCGTTTTGCAGCGCGAAAGGATCGATCAGTGTGTGGCGCGAAAAGTATGATCGCACGCCGGGAACGAACGTCCCCGCCCCAAACTGCGAGAACGTGTGCCAGCGACCATCGGGTGTGACGACGTTATGAGCGGCTTGCGCCCCGCCGTTGAAGCGGATCACAGTATGAGCGTTGTATTGACAGGTGAGGAAATCTACGATTGTGCCTTTGCCTGCATCGCCATATCCCAGATCAGTGACGATGATGGCACGTTTATCTTGAGTGTGAATCATGATCCCTCAGGCAGCGAATAGTAAACACTGGTAGATAATATATGGTTAATATACGCCTTAAGTGCCGCGGATTTGCGACACATAATGACACATCTTCTCTCAAAAGTTGTCTCACCCCATAGGATTTGCGACACACCTTCGCCTAGACCGTTTTGCGGATATGTCAAGGTTTAGGCGAAGATGTGTCGAAGCGTGTGCAGATTTAGAGGCGTTTTGTTCCACGTGCGTTGGTATCGGTGTCGTTGTCGGCAAGCGTCCCCGCGCCCTTGACTCCGCCCGCATCCAGCACGCTCAAAGCCTGAAGAAGTTCATCAATTTGGTATTCGGGCTTGCCAGCCGCCCGAAGATGTTCCAAACCTTGTTCAAGCGTGATCGTGCGTTCGGTCAAGCCGATGGTGAGGGCGATAATTTCGCTCACATCGTCGCCATGATTGAGCAGAATGACGTTTTGCGGGGAGAGATAAGAGCGCCAGAATTGGTGGGTGGCGGGATCGCGCCCTGCTGAAGTTTCGGTGGGGATGATGAAGAAGACATGATAGCGTTCTTTGACCTGTGCGACAATTTGTTCAAAGGGAATATCGTCTTTGAGCTTTCGGTTGAAGATGCGCTCGATTTCTTCCTTCTTGATCGTGTCGTATCCGGGCTCGTCGCTGATGACAAACAGATATCCCTTGCGTTTGCGCTTCTCCCAACAGTCAATGCTGGTATGATTAGCGGCAAAGTAGAACATCAACTCGGCGGATTCTCGTGTGTCGCAGCCGCCCGCCAGTGCCCCACCAATGATGAAGTTCTCAAGATGCATGTCCATGCGGTTGTCAGATTCAAACTGCCCGACCTGCACAGCGACACTGTCGCATGTTCCGTTGCTGAATGCAGAGAAATTGATCTGTGGATGGGGGATGTATTTGCGATCCAGCAGCAAGCCGAGCAACTGCGGTAGATCGCTGTGGATAGCGCGAATGACATTTCCCATTGAGCCCGTCACATCCAAGCCGACAATGATCGAGTTGGAGTCGGGGTGTTCGGCGCTGTCACGGCTTTCGCGGACTTCCAGCCCGTAGGGATTCAGCGTCGGGTGTACGCCAGATGCGCCTTTGCTATAGGCAAACGCATCTTGTCCTCCGCGTTGATTGGCGCGTGCTTTATAGGTGTTAACTGACCAAACTCCACTACCCATGAATAGATTCCCTTTCAGTGCAGATACGAACCAGAATGTTTAATTCTTCGTGGGCATGGTGAACACGCGGAAAGTGCGTGGTCCCCATATGGATTCGATAAGCTGGTCGAACTCATCAAGCGCGTCCCATGCGGATTGAGGACGGCGAACGGGATTTTCGTGAAAGAAACGAGCGAAGTATTTGCCCAGTTCCGGTTCAAGCGTGTGATGCGAAGGATCGTCGCGGAGTGGATCTGTACCGATGAGGTACATCATCGTGCGCGCGGCGAGATAGAGATCGGCGGCAGGGGTGGGAACTTGCTTGGCTTTGATTTCCGGCGGATACCAGCTTTCATATGGCATACTGATCGCGGTCATGGGAATGCCTGTACCAGATTTGGGAAAGCGCACAGAAAATCCCCAACCTGTGAGCGCGAGTTTGTGGTCTTTCGGCTCAATGAGAACATAAGGGGGAAGTACCGCGCCATGAATCACACCGCTGTTGTGCACGAATCCCAAAACGTTGAGCAAACGCCGCCACATCCATGCCATGTCTTTCGGATGAATGCCACCTGTATAGTAGCCACGCACTTCTTCTAAATTGAACAGTTCGCTCGGTGAGGCGATATGCGCGTGCATGGTGAGGATGTTGACCTGCCGCGCGGGAATACCTGTTGAGTCGGAATAGAGAAATGATTCGAGGACAGAGGGCAAGAAGGGGCGGAATTGATCGAAATTGTGAGCAGACTGTAGGTGATAGAGCGTTTTTGCCTCTTGCTCGACAAGATCGTTATCAAGGGGATCGGTGGCGATGCGGAACATGCCGGTCCACTCTTGATCATCGGCTTTGAAGGCGCACTTATAGACGGTGCAGATGTCATCTTTCGTCAGCAGTTTTGAAACGGAGTACACTCGCGTGGGCGTGGCAACCGCAACCGCATCTTTGGCATCCCCAACTGTGAATTCACTGATGAGCAGGGTAGAGTGACACGCGGGACATTTGAGCAAGGCATTGGCGCGGGTGGTTTCGGGTAAAGCGCGACCGCAGTTAGGACACTTAAACTCTTTGATGGTCATGAAGCAATCATCCCAGTGGGGTGAGTGTTGAAGTGAAACAATACCGCTTATTGTAGTGATAATTTGAGATTGTGCTTGCGTGGGCAAGCCAGAAGCCCCATGAATTGAGGGGATTTATCCCTGCGACTTTTATAAAGGCGCATCATACACACACAAAGGATGAAACGATGCCACTCTTTGATATGCCGCTTGAGCAGCTACAAGCGTATCGCCCGGAGATTCCAGTGCCAGCCGATTTCGATACGTTCTGGTCAAACACGCTCGATGAAGCGCGCCAGAATGCCCGTGATCCGGTAGTGGAACGTGTCGATTATGGTTTGAAACTGGTGGATACCTATGACGTGACATTTTCAGGCTACAAAGGGCAGCCCGTGAAAGGCTGGCTCATCCTTCCGCATGGATCGAGCGAACCGCTGCCCGCGATTGTCGAATACATCGGGTATGGCGGCGGGCGGGCTACGCCGATTCAATGGTTAGCGTGGGCGAATGCAGGATATGCCTTCTTCGTGATGGATACACGTGGGCAGGGCAGCGCATGGCAGCAGGGGGATACACCGGACCTGCCCGATGGGGCGAACCCGTTTTTTCCCGGCTTCATGACACAGGGAATTCTTGATCCACGGACGTACTACTATCGACGGCTGTACACAGATGCAGCGCGGGCGGTGGAATTTGTTCGAGGGTTATCGAGTGTTGATCCTGCGCGGGTGGCGGTGACGGGCGGGAGTCAAGGCGGCGGGTTGAGCATCGCAGCAGCAGGGTTAGTGCCAGATGCCGTGAAGGTATGTATGCCCGATGTGCCGTTTCTGTGCCATTTCCGGCGTGCAGTTGAACTTTCGGATAGGAATCCATACATGGAGATTGTGCAGTATTTGGCGATTCACCGTGACAAGTATGCACAGGTTTTCAACACGCTCAACTATTTCGATGGTGTACATTTTGCTGGGCGGGCACAAGCGGTATGTCTCTATTCCGTGGGGATGATGGACAAGATTTGCCCACCCTCCACGGTATACGCGGCATACAACGCCGTCAAGACAGAGAAGGCGATACGCATCTACCACTTTAATGAACATGAAGGTGGCGGCGCGGCACAAATTGTTGAGAAGATCAACTTTGCGGGGAAGTGGTTGTAAGCATAAGAAATTGGGATGCTTATTCTGCGTGGGCATACTGCGGCTGCGAATGGAGCGTGGATGAATGGAGCATATAGCCCATTCCGGGTATGGTTTCGATTAAACTACCGTAGAGCGATCCCAACTTTTTGCGTATTCGCCCGAAGTAGACATGCAGATAATGATTGGCATCCCAATATTCACCGCCCCAGACCTTTGCCAGCAGTTCTTCGTGTGTGCAAATGGCATCTATTCGCATGACAAGTTCTGCCAGCAGCAAAAACTCTTTGCGTGTGAGGCGAATATCGCGCGAGTCGATAAAAGCGCGGCGCGCCCCCAGATCAACAGTTAAACCGCTGATGCTGATTTTGGTTTGCGGAAGCCGCTGACTGGGATTGTTGAGCCGACGCAGCAGGGCGCGTGTTTTGGCTAATAATTCATCACGGCGAACGGGCTTGAGAATATAGTTGTCGATGCCCGCATTCAAGAATTGAATGGCTAAGTCACCGCTGTTCGCAGGCATGAGGATGATAATCGGAAGATGCCGCCACTCACTTATCCATTGAAAGACGTGATCGCGTTCGCGTCCACATTGGAGTGACGACATATCGAGGAGAATCAGATCGATGGAATCGTTGCAAGCATCGAGCATGGATGTGGGTTGGAGGCTGAAGTCGATAACTGTATAGCCCTGCTTTTGCAGAAAAGCAGTTAGCGTTCCCCGTTCTTTAATGTCATTGCTGACAACGGCGATAGTGTGACTCATGTTGGGATGCCCCCCAATGGGCGTAAATGTGCAAATCTGCGATAGACCGCGCCTGATTTAGAACCAGATGCGCGGTCTATTCTTTACATAGTGTAAACAGAGGTGCTGAACAAACATCCACCATGCGAAGGGAGAATTGGTAGGTGAATTGGGTGATCTTATGGTGGATGGGAGGTGGAATTAAATTTTACCCGCGAAAATTTGGAGCGTGGCAAAGACGAGTAAAAAAAACACACCGAGCTGCAAAAAGACCTGCCGATTGGTCATCGCTTGATGGGAATTAGCATGGTCGGGGTTGTCGGTACGCGCTTTGTTGATGATGCCAAACGCGAAGGCGACGAAAAATACGACCCAACCGAACCGCTGCAAGACATTGACGAGTACTGTTCCCCAGTTAGTGAAGCCAATTAAACCACTGATGACGAGCAGCAAGCCGATCACACCGCCGAGCAGCCCAAACGTGATGACTTTGTCCTCATGTTCGTCAAGCGAACTATAGATCGCTTTGAAAAGCTGACCTGCGTCAAGTGTCCAAACAGGTACAAGGTTGAAGATGGCAAGCAGCCCGTTGACATAGACCATATCGCGCGAAAATTGCGAGAGGATCAAGCCAAAGTCGCTAGCGCGGTCAAATGCGGGTGTGAGGACGTGAAAGATGAGCATCAAGGTGACATTGACAGCGGGTCCCGCTTGCAGCAGCCACGCTATTGTATTCCAGTGGAGATTGTCGGACGCGGCGTTTTGTTCAGGATCGCGCGGGGCAGCGACTGCGCCCAGCGGGAACAATAATAGAATCACGATCTTGATGCGTGCCCATAGAAAGACAGCAGCATGTCCACATTCGTGCAGGAACATGCTCAAGATCATGGCGAAGGACATGCTCCATGTCCACGCAAACAAATAACGGAAACTGAGTAAGAATCCGACAAAAGCAACCACTTGCACAATCGGGCTGCGCTGCAAGTCGATCAACTGCCAGATAAATTTTTGCCCCTGCATGGGACGCAGCGCACGCAGTTTCTGCCAGAAGGTTTTTGATGATGTGGATTCAGATGTGGTGGCGGGGTTAATCGTTGAACTCATGCGATAGTCTACCTTGAATGGATATGTCGTATCTCCTTCAGTATCGCAGAAATTTTTGTGTGCGCGCCAGTAGTTCGATGGGGCAGGTTGGAAAATCAGTTATAAGGGAGTTGGCGCGCCAACCCCCTGCATACTTTATGTGCTGACAGCCGCCGCTGTGATATCGAACTGCTCGGTTTCGGTTGAACCGTGCATTGCGACTGTGGAGGACATACCGCCCATGACCGTCTGCTGGACAAGATCAAAGTAGCCTGTGCCGACAAATGTTTGGTGTTTGACCGCGCGATAGCCTTGTGCTTCAAGCGCAAATTCGCGGTCTTGCAAAGCGGAATATGCAGTCATGCCTGCTGCTTTATAGGCTGATGCCAGCTCAAACATACTTAAGTTGAGCGCATGGAAACCCGCTAAAGTGATGAACTGGAATTTGTATCCCATCGCGCCGAGTTCACGCTGGAAGCGTGCGATGGTGTCCTCATCAAGATGGCGTTTCCAGTTGAAGGATGGGGAGCAGTTGTACATCAATGGCTTGCCGGGAAAATGTTCATGAATAGCTTCAGCAAAGCGGCGCGCTTCATTCAAGTCCGGGTGGGAAGTTTCCATCCAGATGAGATCGCAGTATGGGGCATAGGACAAGCCGCGGGTGATGGCGCTTTCGATTCCGCCGCGCACACCGAAAAAGCCTTCGACAGTGCGTTCATCGGTAATGAATGGGCGATCCCGTTCATCAACGTCACTGGTGATGAGTGTGGCACTGTCGGCATCAGTGCGCGCAACAATCAAGGTGGGAACATCAAGCACATCAGCGGCGAGGCGTGCCGCGACCAGTTTGGCAATCGCCTCACGGGTGGGGACAAGAACTTTGCCACCCAAGTGACCGCATTTTTTTGCGCTGGATAGTTGATCTTCAAAGTGAACACCCGCCGCGCCGGCTTCAATCATCGCTTTCATCAACTCAAAGGCGTTAAGGTTGCCGCCAAAACCTGCTTCAGCGTCCGCCATCAAGGGGGCAAGGTAGTCAACGTGCGCGTCTGCACCGTTCATATGCTGAATTTGATCCGCACGGAGCAGGCTGTTGTTGATGCGCTTGCAAAGGTTAGGCACGCTGTCCACCGGATACAAACTCTGGTCGGGATACATGCTGCCGGAGGTGTTCGCATCGGCGGCGACCTGCCATCCGCTCACGTAAATTGCTTTCAGACCCGCTTCGACCTGCTGGACGGCTTGATTACCCGTGAGCGCGCCGAGCGCATTCACATACGGTTCAGTGTGAAGCAAGTGCCAGAGTTTTTCCGCACCCATCCGCGCCAACGAATATTCGATGCGGACGCTGCCGCGCAATTTGACCACATCTTGTGTCGTATATGGGCGCTTGATCCCCTGCCAGCGCGGGTTGGTCTGCCAGTCCTGCTGCATGTGGTACAGTTCGCGTGTAATTTGCCGTTTCATGCGTGTGTCTCCCCCTAAGAAGTGTCTCTACAAATATTCGTAAGCGGGTAATGTCAAGAAATCGGTGAAGTTCGGGTTGCGGATCATTTCGTCGAATAAGCGACCTGCCAGCGCGAAACTGCCCTTGTTGAAGCGGTCATCACCGATTTCGACGCGGATGGCATCGAGTTCTTCTGTGAACAGCTTCCCGAACAATTCCGGTGTGACGGTGCGCCCATCATCGAGCGTGGCGCGGTGATGAAGCCACTGCCACACCTGCGAACGGCTGATCTCAGCGGTGGCAGCATCTTCCATTAAGTTGTAAAGCGGCACACAGCCGTTCCCATTCAACCACGCTTCGAGATATTGGATGCCGACACGCAAATTCCAGCGCAGCCCTTTTTCGGTGATTGAGCCTTTGATTGGCTTGAGCAGATCGCTGGCTGTGGTGCGAATATCGTCGCGCTGGCGTGCGATTTGGTTGGGCTGTGGCATGTGTTCGTCGAAGATTTCGAGCGCAAGGTTGACTAAGCCGGGATGGGCAACCCATGTGCCGTCGTGACCGTCTTGAACTTCACGGAGTTTGTCGGCGCGCACGCGATCAAAGGCAGCGGCATTGGCTTCCGGGTCGTCTTTGATGGGGATTTGCGCTGCCATTCCGCCTATCGCGTGTGCGCCTCGCTTGTGGCATGTCTGGATCACATATAGTGCATAGGTTCTCATGAACGGGACGGTCATCGTTACCTGTGAGCGGTCCGGCAGAAGATACTGCGGGTGTTTATGCAGCTTTTTGATGTAGCTGAAGATGTAATCCCATCGACCACAGTTCAAGCCCGCCGAATGATCGCGCAGTTCGTAGAGGATTTCGTCGGCTTCAAACACGGCGAGGATGGTTTCAATGAGGACAGTCGCCTTGATGGTGCCGCGTGGAATACCAAGTGCATCTTGCGCCGCGATAAACACGTCATTCCAAAGACGCGCTTCAAGGTGGTTTTCGAGTTTAGGTAGGTAAAAATAAGGGGCGCTGCCGCGCTCAATGAGGGCATGGGCGTTATGGAAGAAGTACAGCCCGAAATCGAACAACGCGGCGGGAATCGCCTCTCCATCGATCAAAAAATGTTTTTCATCGAGATGCCAGCCGCGTGGTCGCACCATCAATACAGCGGGAGAGTCACTCAAACGGTATTGTTTGCCATCATCACGAATATAAGTAATGGTGCGGCGCACTGCATCGTATAAGTTGATTTGCCCGTCGATCATGTTCGCCCATGTGGGAGAGTTCGAGTCTTCAAAGTCTGCCATGAAGACTTTCGCGCCGCTGTTGAGAGCATTGATGACCATTTTGCGATCTGTTGGGCCGGTGATTTCCACACGACGGTCTTGAATATCGTTTGGAATGGGTGCGATCTTCCATGCTGCGGCGCGGATGTCGGCGGTGTGGTTGAGAAACGTTGGCAGATCACCCGCGTCGATGCTGGCTTGTCGCTGCCTCCGCGCACGGAGCAGCGCGTCACGACGGGGTTTAAACAAGCGCGCTAACATCGCTAAAAACGCCCGCGCGTCCTGTGTGAAGATCGCGTCCGTGTTGGGCGATGGAGTCGCAGTGATTTCGACTCGATTGGTGCTGATCGGTGATGCCAGATTGGAAGTCATTCCAATTATTCCCCCCTGTGATTGACAAAATCAAATACGCCTCCCCAAACATGGGGAGTTGAAACCCGCTATCACAAAAAATTGGACAGAATGTATGATGC
Organism: Anaerolineae bacterium; assembly: GCA_034434595.1. Taxonomy (GTDB): domain Bacteria; phylum Chloroflexota; class Anaerolineae; order Aggregatilineales; family Phototrophicaceae; genus Flexifilum. The sequence goes on along the minus strand of DAOTZD010000022.1, from coordinate 310,117 downwards.
CGATTATCCGTTTATGGCAAAGTATTCAACACGTCCATTGGGGCAATTCGGGATATGACCATACGATCAAAATTGCACTCCCCTAACACCACGATGTGAATCACATCTGCAATTGGTCAACGGCACGGCGAAAAACGCTCGATTTCAAGTAAAAAGGCTTTTTTAATCTATAGGCACTTCTCCCAAGAAAGCGGACTTGCTTTGTGACGATAGTAACAATGTACAGGATTGTGATATTTGACACAACACCGATTCGTCGGAATGTGTATCAAATTTTTAGGACAGTGTGTACAAGGCATTGAATTGTTCATCACTTCTTTGCACAGATGGGGTGTGACGAATGTATGCCGTGACGTGTACACCTATCACTAGTGAGTAAGGCGAGGTGCGAGAGATGATTTGGGCAAGCCTAATTTTGTCGATATGCGTCTTTGGCTAGAGTTTGCGTTTGTTTTGCGCGCTCCCCTGCCGCAGACGATCAGGAGAACAGGAATGCCTGAAGAACATGAATATATGACACTCGACGGGAATGAAGCTGTCGCACGTGTCGCCTATCCCCTTAGCGAAGTGATTGCCATTTATCCGATCACGCCATCGTCACTGATGGGCGAATTGTCTGATGAGTGGGCGGCGGCTGAGCAGCCGAATCTGTGGGGCATTGTGCCGCGCGTGGTTGAAATGCAAAGTGAAGCGGGCGCGGCAGGCGCAGTGCATGGCGCGCTGCAAGCGGGATCGCTGACGACGACGTTTACCGCGTCACAAGGTCTGCTGCTGATGATCCCGAATATGTACAAGATCGCGGGAGAACTCACTTCAACCGTGTTCCATGTGGCGGCAAGATCAATTGCCGCTCAAGGCTTGTCGATTTTCGGCGATCACAGCGATGTAATGGCGACACGCCAAACCGGATGGGGATTGTTGGGGTCGGCAAGTGTGCAAGAAGCACACGATTTCGCGTTGATCGCGATGGCGGCGACTTTGCAGGCACGTGTGCCGTTTATCCACTTCTTTGACGGTTTTCGCACGTCACACGAAGTCGCCAAAATCAAGCTGCTGACGAGTGATAATCTGCGCGCGATGATCTCGGATGAGTTGATTTTCGCACATCGCCAACGCGGCTTATCGCCAGATCACCCAGTAGTGCGGGGTACGGCGCAGAATCCCGATACCTACTTTCAAGGACGGGAAACTGTCAACCCGTTCTATGCGGCTTGCCCCGCGATTGTGCAAGAGGCGATGGATAAGTTCGCGCGGCTAACGGGTCGGCAGTACAAGATTTACGAATACTACGGATCACCAACGGCAGAGCGCGTGATCGTGATCATGGGATCGGGCGCAGAGACAGTTTCTGAAACAGTCGATTACTTGAACGGGCATGGCGAAAATGTCGGTGTGTTGAAGGTACGGCTGTATCGTCCGTTTGACGCGGCGGCATTCGCGGCGGCGCTGCCCCCCACCGTTCGCAAGATTGCGGTGCTGGATCGATGCAAAGAGCCGGGAAGCGCGGGCGAACCGCTGTATCAAGACACCATCACGGCATTAGTGGAAGCATGGGTGCATGGCGCGATGCCGAAAGTGGTTGGCGGGCGGTATGGGCTGTCATCGAAGGAATTTACGCCAGCGATGGTGAAGGCGGTTTACGATAATCTGGCGCATGTTTCGCCGAAGAACCATTTTACAGTAGGCATCAATGACGATGTGAGCTTCACCAGTCTGCCGTTTGATCCTGAATTTTCGGTTGAGCCGGACAACGTGGTTCGCGCGGTGTTCTATGGGCTGGGATCGGACGGGACAGTGGGCGCGAACAAGAACTCGATCAAGATCATTGGCGAGAACACCGAAAACTATGCACAAGGCTATTTCGTGTACGACTCGAAGAAATCAGGGTCGATGACGATTTCGCACCTGCGTTTTGGTCCGAACCCGATCCGTTCGCCATATTTGATCACGAAGGCGAATTTCGTCGCGTGTCATCAGCCGGGATTTTTGGAACGCTATGATGTACTAGCGGATGCCGCGCCGAATGGCGTGTTCCTGCTCAACACAGAATATCCGAAAGAACAGGTGTGGGACTGCTTGCCGCAACGGGTACAAGAACAGATCATCGAGAAGCATTTGCGTTTCTTTGTGATTGATGCTCTTAAAGTGGCGAAAGCCAGCGGTATGGGTGGGCGTATCAATACAGTGATGCAGGTGTGCTTCTTTGGAATATCTGGCGTGCTGCCGAAGGACGAAGCAATCAGTGCGATTAAGAAAGCGATTGCCAAGACGTATGCGAAGAAGGGCGAAGAAATCATCGCCATGAACTTGAAGGCGGTTGATGATACGCTCGAAAACTTGTTTGAGGTGGAAGTCCCACATGTGGCGAACAGCGGTATCCCGATGCTACCGCCTGTCCCAGTGGGTGCGCCGCCATTCGTCAAGAATGTGCTTGGCGAAATGATCGCGCGGCGGGGTGATCTGCTACCGGTGAGCGCGCTCCCGAATGATGGCACGTATCCTAGCGGCACGACTCAGTACGAGAAGCGCAATCTCGCACTGGAAATACCTGTGTGGGACCCGGAGATTTGCATCCAATGCGGGAAATGCGCGTTTGTGTGTCCGCACGCAGTCATTCGCATCAAGGCATATGATGGTGCGGTACTGGCAAATGCGCCCGCGACATTCAAATCGACTGCGGCGCGCGACACAGAATGGGCAGGGATGCAGTACACGATACAGGTTGCACCAGAAGACTGCACTGGGTGCGGTATCTGCGTGGATGTGTGCCCTGCCAAGAATAAATCGGCGCTGAACCAAAAAGCGATCAACATGCGTCCGCAGCCGCCCATTCGCGAACAGGAAGCGAAAAATTGGGACTTCTTTACACGTATTCCTGAAACTGATCGCCGTCTAATTAAGGTGAGCAGTATACGTCAGCAGCAGGCACAACAGCCGCTGTTCGAGTTCTCTGGCGCATGTTCTGGGTGCGGCGAAACGCCGTATATCAAATTAATTACGCAGTTGTTCGGGGATCACACGGTTATTGCCAATGCGACGGGATGCTCGTCGATTTATGGCGGTAACTTGCCGACTACGCCTTACACGCACAACGCACAAGGACGCGGTCCGGCGTGGTCGAATTCGCTGTTTGAGGACAACGCGGAATTCGGGTTAGGCATTCGCGTCGCGTTGGATAAGCAGTTGGAAGAAGCAGCCTTGCTTGTGCGTAAGCTGTACGACACGATTGGCGGGCAGTTAGCTGACGATCTGCTAAACGCCGATCAGTGCGACGAAGCAGGCATTCATGATCAGCGTGAACGAGTCTCACTACTTAAAGCGAAGCTAGAAGGTAACACCGATCCTGATGCGCGCCGCTTGTTAGTGATGGCGGACTCGCTCGTCAAGCGGGATGTGTGGATTGTCGGCGGTGATGGTTGGGCGTATGACATTGGCTTCGGCGGGCTGGATCATGTGCTGGCGAGTGGTAAAAACGTCAACATTGTGGTGCTGGATACCGAAGTGTACTCGAATACGGGCGGGCAGATGAGCAAATCGACCCCACGCGGGGCGGTGGCAAAGTTTGCCGCGGGTGGCAAACCAGCCGCGAAGAAAGACTTGGGCTTGATTGCTATGAGCTACGGCAACGTATATGTTGCCCGGGTGGCAATGGGCGCGAAGGATGAACAAACGCTGCGCGCCTTCCTAGAGGCAGAAGCGTATGATGGTCCGTCGCTCATCATCGCGTACTCACACTGCATCGCGCATGGAATCAATATGACAACAGCGCTGAAGAATCATAAGGCGGCAGTAGACAGTGGACAGTGGCTGTTGTATCGCTATAACCCCGAACGTGAAGCGCAGGGTGAAAATCCGCTGATACTCGATTCACGCGCGCCCAAGCTTCCGTTGAAAGAGTACTTGCAGTTGGAAAACCGCTTCAAGATGCTGGAGATGAGCCATCCCGATATGGCCAAGGAATTGTTTAAGGCGGCGCAAGAAGATGCGAAGTCACGCTATGCGATGTACGAGTATCTTGCATCGCGCCAGTTTGGGAACAGCAACGGCAGCCGTGGTGATGGCACGCACTAAGCGCGATGATGTAAAGATGACGAAGTAAAGGGACGATCAAATGAATCTCCATACGACATACATGGGTCTACCCCTGAAATCGCCGCTGGTGGCATCCGCATCGCCGCTGTCGGACACGGTAGATAATATCAAGCGGTTAGAAGATGCAGGTGTGGGCGCAGTAGTGATGTATTCGCTGTTTGAGGAGCAAATTCGCCGTGAACAGCTTGCACTGCATTACTATTTGACGCACGGCACGGAAAGCTATGCTGAAGCGCTGACCTACTTCCCGGAGGCGGCGGATTTTCGGAGTTCGTCACAGGAGTACCTGAATTTGATTCGCAAGGCGAAAGAGGTGTGCGAAATCCCGATTATCGCCAGTTTGAACGGGACGACGTTGGGTTCATGGGTGAAGTTCGCGCAGCAGATTGAATTGGCTGGCGCAGACGCGCTCGAATTGAACTTGTACAGTGTGCCAACCGACATTGACAAATCAGGGGCAGAAGTGGAACAGGCAGATATCGAGATCGTGTCTACGGTGGCTCACTCAGTGCGCTTTCCGCTGGCGGTTAAGTTGAGCCCGTTCTTCAGCAATCCCGCGAACATGGCGAAACGGTTCGCGATGGCGGGGGCAAAGGCGCTTGTGCTGTTCAACCGCTTCTACCAGCCGGACATTGACCTTGAGACATTGGAACTGAAGTCAAACGTGCTGTTGAGTACGCAACAATCACTGCGTTTGCCGCTGCGCTGGATCGCCATGCTGTACGGGCGGATCAGTGTGGATTTCGCGGGGACGGGCGGCGTACATACAGGCGGCGATGCGGTCAAGCTGCTGCTGGTGGGCGCGAATGTAACGATGATGGCTTCGGCGCTGTTGAAGAATGGCGTGGGGCATGTGAAAGTCGTCGAGCAGGAATTGCGTGACTGGATGGCGCAGCACGAGTATGAATCGGTGGCGCAGATGCGCGGCGCGTTGAGCCAACTCCATGCGGACGATCCATCGATGTTTGAGCGGGCACAATACATGCGGGCGTTAAGCAGCTATCGGGTCGGCTGATTTGGCTGCATAACCAAATAAGTTGTTGAGATTTGTGACACATCTGCTTGTAAGATGCCATGTACATCTGTGGGAAGATGTGTCACTGTTTTTATGGTGGGACAAAAAATTAAGAGAAGATGTGTCATAATGTATCTTAGGTCGCAATAGATTGCTTTGTATAGAAAAATTAGTAAAGGGATCGGCTGGCACATCACGATGCACTCTTAAGAAGGATTTTTGATATAGGGGAGAAGGGCACGGGCGGAACAAATTCCGGATGGAACAAGTTTCGCGTGCCCCTACCGATGGATGTTTAGTGAGAGGCAGTGGGTTTGTCGGGGGTGTCTATGGGATGCCCGTATTCATCGAGTGGGCGCGCGTGCGGATAGATGTTCAAGAAGCGCACCCCAAGCGTGAACGCCAGCCAGCTATAGCCGATGACGAGCAGCGCCACACCCCATTCCACCAGCGCGGGCGCATAGTGGTTGACGGGGAAAATATCGCCAACGCCGGGTGACCAATCGAGGGGGATGACGAACCCCGAAAGAGTCATATTCCAACGGTTGATGACCAAGCCCGCGATCACCATAAAGCACGCCAGCACAAGGGCATTCTGATTGCGACGCAAACGACCCCATAAGAAGAACATCGCTGGAATGAGTGCGCCAAAGACGACTTCACCAAACCAGAACGTGTAATTATAGGGGGTATAGCGCGATAGAATATCCGCGCCAAGCTGCTGTTCGGGAACTTTGCTATAGTAATTGGTCGCCAACCAACTCCACAGTTTGAGATAGAGATAGGCAAGACACGCAAAGCCTGCCAAACGTGCGACTGATTCGATCACGTCGGATGGCACCATTTCTTTATGCATGACCTTGCCGCTGATCAAAGTGACGAGCAGCGTGAGCGAAACCCCTGCCGCAACCGCGGATAGGATGAACAACACAGGCGCGCTTGGCGAATACCAGAAGGGGCGTGCAGTCAAAATGCCATAGGTCGCGCCCAATGACGATTGGTGCAGCAGCGAGAGTGCCATCCCCATGAGTGCCAGCACAGGCGCAAGATAATGCACGAAATGGGCGACTTTGTGGAGTATTTTGATGCGATGCAAGGGCGTGCTTTCGACAATGATAGGGAGTAGTTCGATTACCAATACTGTCGAATAAAGCACGACACACATGGTAATTTCCCACAACACGGAATGAATATTCCAATAGATGATGGGGTGATAGAAGCGGTCAAACCGCCCGATGTCCATGAAAAGAGCGATCATGGCGGATGAGTAGCCCAGCAGACCGACCAGCACGGCGGCGCGCGCGATGGCTTCATAGCGCTTAAGACCGAAGATGTAGACTGCTGCTGAGAGCGTGAATCCGCCAGCGCCAAGCGCAATTGATGAGAGGTCCACGGTGATCCATAAGCCCCAAGGGAGTTCATCGGTGAGGTTAGTAACACCTAAGCCGTTGATCAGCACATAGAGGGCGCTTATCACACCTAAAGCCAGTAGGACGATGAGAAAGCCGACCCATATCAAGAATAGCCGTGAGAAGCGCGTTTTTTTGACACCAACTTGTGTGGGCGGCACATTGTGAACAGATTGTTGAAGTTGAAGATTCGTATTGGCAGCCATTAGAGCAGCCCTTCCGGTGGAATATAGTACACGCTGGGGTCTGTACCAAGGTCTTCGCGCAGACGCAGTGTTGGGTGGGTGTTGATGATGCGGGATACCGGGCTGTTAGGATCATTCAAATCGCCAAAATAGCGCGCAGTTACCGGACAAATGTTGATACAGGCGGGCGTGGCTTCCTCATCAATACCGGGTATAAGTCCCCGTGCCAAGCCCGCGTCGATACGATGGACGCAGAAGGTACATTTTTCGACGACCCCACGGGCGCGGCGTGGAATCTCTGGCGTGCCGAAATCGGGGACGCGCGGATTTTCGTCGGTGCGTTCACGCCAATTGAACTGACGCGCGCCATAAGGACATGCCGTTTGGCAGTACCGACAGCCAATGCACTTGTCGTAGTCCATCATCACTAGCCCGTCGGCACGGTGATAGGTTGCAGCAACGGGGCAGACTTCCACACATGGCGCGTGATGACAATGTAAACATGGACGGGTAAGGTGGAAGGTGGTACCCAAGCGCGTTTGATCTTCCACGCGGATATTCCAACGCATGTCGTCGCGGGTGTCATTCGTTGCCTGACATGCCCACACGCAGTAGTCACAACCGATGCACTTGCTGAGGTCGATGACCATGCCCCAACGATGGGGCGATTCGCCCTCATGGGGTTCTGTGGGGCGGTTACGTAGAATTTCGCGGGCGAAGGTATCGAGTGGTTGTGAAAGTGTCGCTGCAAGCACGAAGGTCGCGCCGCCGCCGATGAGCAGCGTCATAAATTCGGCGCGAGAGAGTAATTTGAGCTTTTGTCCCTGTTTTGTCACAACTTCTGTACGGGGCAGCGAAGGTTGTATCTCTGTCGTGAGAGTCTCTGGAGCGTCAAGTGGAACTGAAGTATGCTCCACCGGATTCGTGTCACTTTGCTGTGGGGCTTCCGGTTGTTGAGTCATTACATCCCCCTCTTAACCATTTGGTTCACTATCGGTTGTTTGAGGTTGGGTGGCGATGAGACGATTACCGCGTGAAATCAGCACAGCGGCGATGGTCACGCCAAAGCCTAAGCCGAGGATCAAGCCTTGCAGTAGTTCAATATAGCTTTCCGTGATGCCCGTTTCCGGTTCAGCGGCGGTTTCGCTTGTGGTCGATTCGACAGGTTCGCTGAAAAGCTCAATAACATCAGGCGCGGTGGCGCGGCTGGCAAGGATGGTCGCCCATTCCCCACTTTCAACAAGCTGTTGATGGCAGTCAGTGCAAGGCGTAGTATCCAAGAGCATCGAATGTCCGGTTGGGAGGTCAGTTATAGGAAGTTCGCTTGCGAGCTGACGCGGCTGCTCTGCTGTAAACATGTGACAGTCAATGCAGCTAACATCACCTTCAACAACATTGTGCTGTTGGTGTACAAATTTGTCTTCGACACTTTCATGGCAGTTGATACAAAGTTGATCGGGTGTTTCGCCGGCGCGCAGTCGCTGTGAGTGAGGGGAATGGCAGGTGGCGCATCCCAACGGTCCAATGTTCACGTGGTCACTGTTTTGCCATTCGATCAATGTGGTGCGGTGACAGTCACCGCATACGCCTGCGATCAATTCCTGTTCTTCGACAACCGCTTGAACATCGTGTGATCCGTGACAATCGGTGCAGACGGCTGCTTCGCGGTTGCCCGCGCGAATAGCTTCTTCATGTAAGCCGTGTTCAAGGTCACGAGCGTTGTCAGCATGGCACGAAGCACAAATCGACACGGAATTCAGTGTATATTCGCGTCCGTTAGCAGGCGACGGATAATTATGCGGGAAGGCATTTTCGCCATGGCAATCGATACAGCCAAGCGTACCTGCTTGGTTGCTCTCTCCATGTACTGAGGCAGCAATGGTGCGTGTGTTGACATAGAGATTTTGGATTGTGCCGTCACCAAGTGTCACTGAATGCCAAGGCTGATTGTGACAGACCATGCAGTAGCTGTTGTTGCCTGTGACTTCCGGCGGCGGCGCGATTTGATAGATAGGTTCGAGCGTGACTTCCGGCGTTGGTTCGACGGTTGTCACGGGTTCGGTGTCCTGCGCGTAGGCGATCATGAGTGGGGGCAACCCCGCAGCGATCAATGTTAGCCCTGCGCCGAATAGAAAGATAATCCAAATGCATTTCGAGTTGGACATGGCTTCTCCCGTTAACTGCCTTGCGGCGGGAACAGACCGAGTTCCGTGTAGACAGCATCCAATACGGCATCTGAATATGCGTAATTGTGAATGCCAAGACTACCGTCGCCCTCAACGAAATCGAGTGCGCGGCTGACCCATTCCGGTGTTGTATCTGTGATGGCTGCACGCGCTGTATCGATGCGTGATCGCGTGTTGGACTGAATATCGTCGATTAGTTCTTGCATGAGCGCGGGGGGGGCTTCGTCCCCGTGACATTCGGTACAGCTATCTTGAAGCTGGGGATCGGTGAGAACAGTGGCGGGAGTCACGGGTTGTGGCGCATGACTAACACGCGACGCACTCCCTTCCACTGGGACAACCGCCGCATGGCACGTGGCACAGGTCGGTCCGTTTTCGATGACGAAGTGAACACCGGGTTCGGGGATCACCTGATCGATGACGGGCGTGCCTTCAAACATTTCCTGAGCGGGATGATGGATATTCCCAAAGCCCGCTGCCTGCATTGCCGCATCACTATGACAACTCACGCACAACTGATCGTTTTCTGCGACCATATGGTTGGGAAGTCCATTTTCGATGTGCGGATTGTGACAGCTTGAGCAAGTCACTCCGTACTGCGCTGTTTCCAGTGTGATGGGTTCAGGGGCTGTGCCTTCGCGTTCCCCGGCGGCAAACTGCGCGATGATCTGCTGATTACGCGCGTAATCGGCGCTGTGACAGGTTAAACATTTGGGTTCGACTTCGCCTGACTGCGCCGCATCGCTTTGGAGCAAATTAACAAGCGAAAGCGCGTGACCGGAAATGACCCATTCGTTGTACTGCATGTTCATCAACCGGGCATGACCGCTTGACCACCAGTGATCGGTTTGGTCGATAGTGGGAAGGGTAAACACGGACGCGAGATCATCGCCGGGCAGGTAGCCGATGGGAAAAGCGGTGTTATCCGCGCCGATGCCACGACTGTGACACTGACCGCACGTTTGTGGATCGAGCGCGTTGTTGATAGTGGCACGAATTTCGATGAGTTCTTCTTCGTCGGGGTTGCGTCCGGCATCGCTGGCGACTTCTTGATGGGCTTCGCCGGGTCCGTGACAGCTTTCACACTGCGCGCCGTCGTCTTCCCATCGCCCACGTTCGGGATTGAAACCTGTGGTATGGCATCCCGCGCAGTTGAGTTCCCAATCGTAGCCGGGAGCGTCCCATGTCTCGCCGTAATCGAGCGCCCGCCATTCGCCCGCTGTTACATCCCATTCAGCAGGGAAAACGCGAAACTCGTTGCGATCCACCTCATAAAGATAACGCTGTGCAAAACGTCCCGTTCCAATGCTGTAGGCTACGTCGTCTTGTGTGAAAGCGCGTGGTGTGTCTTCGCCGGGAAATGTCACCATACGGACTTCTTCATCTACGGAAAAGTCCGCAATAATGCCATCATCGCCTTCTTGAAGTGTGAGGGCGTGTGCGGAGTCGTTGTGAGCGCGGGAAATATCGCGGTGACAAGACGAGCATTCATCTGCGCCGATGTAATCTGGGGCTTCGCGCTCATCGCCTTGAGCAAGGGTAGGAACGCTAGTCATAAGCAGTATTCCGAACCCACAGATCGCGAGTGAAACGCCGATAAGAACGAAAAATTTGGTTTTGGGCATATCGTTTTCTCTTTCGGCGGCAAGAATCCGGTTGTGTATATCACCGAATACTGCCTTCGTTCTACTGAACCGCCTTGAGCTCAGATCATTGGCGTGTGTGTTCACGGTTCGATCTGTCTCTGTTAAAAAATCGACTAGTACGGTAGATCGCTCCAGTCGAATCTGATCCCTAGATCGTTATCAACAAAAACATTTTCGCTGCCAAATTCCGCTTGCAAGCGCACGCCGATTTGTGACGGGATGTAGGCTTCCGAGTGGCACAGCGCGCAGTTAGTCTGGAGAACTTCAGGTGGGACGTACTCATGGATGACGGGCGACAAGCGTAGTTCCCATGGAATTGCCTCTACCCAAATGCCCGCTTCTGTTTGGACAATGTACTGCTGGCGTTCGCTGGTTTTGTCGTGAATCTGCGCTGAGTTCCACCCACTGTTCCATGCGCTGACAGCGTGGTTGGTGCTGCGATTGGCGGATTCATCAAGTCCATAGGAGGATAGATTCGTTGCCATAACCGAGTGCGGATTGAGTACGGCGTTTTGAATAGGCAGTGGATGAACCGCATCTGACCATGCGCCTGTATGATCAGCATGGCAGGTAAGGCATGACTGCGAACTGACATAGACTGCCGCATCGAGTGTGTGCGAAGAATCTATGAAGGTTCGCATGTGAACGGAAGCAAACGCCAATATGAGCCAGCCCACTGTAAAAGTAATGAATCCCATGATAGAGAGCATCATGCGTATGCGTTTCGAGTTCCACATCTGCCGCACTCCTTTCCTCATGGTGGGCGGATATTTGTATAGGCAGCGGAGGATCATCTGCCACTGGATTTATTGTCCCATGCCGCCGCGATGCCGTAATCGTTCATGGGGATGAAATCCCCTCATCCGCACGGTTGATTCCGTTCTGTAATGGTCTACTCGACTAGTTTGAGGCGCATCGCCAGCAGTGCAGCCTGTGTGCGGTCACTAACATGGAGCTTTTGTAGGATGTGCTGGACGTGCGTTTTAACAGTTGGAAGGCTGATGCAAAGGGTATCAGCGATGGCATTGTTAGCGAAACCTTGAACCATTAAACGGAGTACATCGCGTTCACGTTCGCTAAGCGGTTCGATGTCAGCGATGGTGATACCCGGATCACCAATGCCATCCCCGCTTCCGTCCACTTCTGCTGAGCTGGATTCGAGCATGTGCGCCAACGCCGCTTGGAGCAAATTGCGGTCAATGAGACTATCGCCCGTCGCAGCAGTGATAACTGCGCGCACGATCTGGGTGGGATCGGTTTCTTTAGAGAGATACCCCGCCGCGCCGCCGCTGATGGCACGGGCAAGATAGGCAGGATTGGCATACGTCGTGAGGATGATCACGCTGGTGCGCGGCGACACGGCTTTGATGTGTGGAAGACTCTGGAGACCATCTCCATCTTTCATACGGATGTCGAGCAGCATCACATCGGGATGAAGTTGTTCAGCAAGGCGGACGGCTTCAGCGCCACTTTCGGCTTCGCCTACAACGTTGATGCCGGGGCGGGTGAGCAACGCGCGTAATCCCTGCCGGACAATACCGTGATCATCTACGATGGCTATCGTAATGGTTTTATCAAGTAGTTCGGTCATATCAGTGCTTCCCCTCAATTCGTGGCGCGGCGGACGATCCCGTCGATGCCTTGAGATGTTTGGTATCGCCAAATGCGGTTGGCACATAGACTTCGATGCGTGTGCCTTGACCGGGTTGGCTGATTATTTGACACAGCCCTTTGATGAGGCTGGCGCGTTCGCGCATGGTGGTGATGCCTAAGCCGCGCTCGTCTTTGACGAGCGAGTCTGGCGAGAAGCCGATGCCGTTGTCTTCGATGGTGACAAAAATTCCGCTTCCGTTGTGCAGGCTAACGCTCATGCGCGTCGCATGCGCGTGTTTGCGCGCGTTGTTTAGAGCCTCTTGCACGATGCGATATAACGTTACACTGATGGTCTTTTCGGGTTCACGGGGAAGTGGTTCGACATTGAGTGTGAGCTCCCATTCTGCGGCTGCTGCTGTATCGCGTGCGAGTTCTTCGATAGCGGCGGTAATGCCGAGATCATCGAGCGCAGCGGGGCGCAGCCCTTCAATGATGCGGCGACCTTCGACAATCGCGGCAGTTAAGGCGGCGCAACTGCGTGAGAGTCCGTTTTCAGTTTCGGGTGTGGAGTAATTGTCAATAAATTGGGAGAGATAAAAGCGTACTCCAACCAACTGCTGAATTAATCCATCATGCAGATCGAATGCGACGAGTTTGCGTTCTTCTTCCTGCGCGTGGATGAGGCGTTCGATAAGGCGGTGTTCTAGCTGGCGCTTGCCTTCAAGCTCACGCGCCATATCTATAAAGGCACGAGTAAGCGTGCCAATCTCATCATGGGGTAGGTTTTGAGGAAGCGCAGGCACAACACCCTGATGCCCGAAATCGGTGACCATCGCTGCCAAGCGTTTGACGGGATTGACGAGTGGTCGGCTGATGACGAGCGCCATTACGATTGCGATCATCAAAGAAATGAACAGAAACAGCGCGGCTAGACGGAGGAAATCATCGACGGAAGCATAGAGTATGTTAGTGGGCGTATGCCGAAAGATGACCCAATATGTGCCGCTTGGATTAGCTGTGGATTCGCTATGGCTGGAGATGCCGGGACTGCCGGTAGGGTAGATGGTTTCGTACACATAGACACTGGAGGCAGTTTGCACTGTGCCACTTGAACCCGTGAGCATGTCATCAATGTCGCTGGTGGTTTGCGCGGGCTCGAATCCTTGTGGATAAACAAGGAAGCGTCCATCTTGATCGATCATCGCCCATGTATCCGCGCCGGGATACTGAGGAAGTGCGCGAAGCATCCACCCCGCATGAAAATCAATGACGAGAACTCCATCGGGCAGGCGCATCGCGAAGTTCATGTAGGGCGCGCCTGTCGTTTCGTCCTGCATCTGGAATGGCGAGATGTACATGCCACCAATAGGAAGCGCGAGTGTATGGCGGAAATAGGCGGAATTGGCGCGTGTTTGTAGATCGTCAATGATGAATACCTGCTCACCGTCCGCACGCACGCCGATGAACTCTTCGCCTTCAATGTTGATCAAACGAATGGCATGGTACATGGGGCGCACAGATGCGAGAACGAGTAAATCCTGCTCGACTTCGGCGCGCCACAACGCGACTTTCTGAGGTGTGGTTTGCTGACGAAGCATATTCAAACTGCGTAGTGCACCTAGATAGAGGGCATCACCCTGTACTTGGCGTAAGGCGCTGACGATGCTTTCCGCTTGTAAGTGGACTTGATAGCTGGAACGCTCCAACGCCTGTTGAGAGAGCGCCTCACGAGTGAAAAACTGTCCATACAGTCCAGTTGCTGCCAATGGAACAAGGGTGAGCAGCAAAAAGCTGACAATGAGTTTTGCGCGCATCGTTTGTAGGCGGAGCATTTGTGCATGATCGCGCAGTGTGCGAGACCGCCACGCGGCGCGGGTGATCTGCATGTTAGGCGATTCGTTGTAATGTGCAGATTCCGATTGTTCACGTCCTAGACTGACCATCGTGTTTCCCCCTCTGCACTTTATTCTCATCTGTTTTGGGCTACATCATCGGTGATACCTGTCACATCGTAATGATGCGATATGTCCTCTCATCATGCCCCACGAATGACATATGCTACGTGTATGAATAACGCCGTTTCATAGGGTTGAGGTAAACAACGACATGACACAAGCAACGTGGGAGAAGAACTCCACTCCTAACGCGCAAACGCGCCTGAATTCCGGCGAACGCCTGAAATACATCGTTGGTGGCGTGCTGATGCTCGCTGCCGTCGCTTACCTGATTGTTTCCGGCACAATGTCGGGCGCGCGCTATTTCATGACTATCGATGAACTGTTAGCTGACCCAGACAATGTGGGGCGCTCAGTGCGGATTTCCGGCGCGGTTGTGGGGGAGAGCATTGTTTATGACAGCGCGAACTTGATCATTGATTTCACGGTAGCAAACGTTCCTAGTGAGACAACTGATCTGGCGCTGGCGCTGCATCAAGCAGTTACCGATCCCAATGCGGCGCGCATTTCGGTTCACATTGAAGGCGAAGTGAAACCGGATCTGCTAACGAATGAAGCACAGGCGATTATGAGTGGGACTTTGGGTGAAGATGGTGTGTTTTATGCCACCGAACTGCTGCTGAAATGCCCCAGCCGTTATGAAGAAAGCGTCCCGAATCAAGCAGAAGAAGCCGCCGCGACGGGCGCATAAGTTCAAAAGAAGTTGGCATAAGAAGGGGAACTGCCAATGTATGCTGAAATCGGTTTTGCCGCGACATTGTTCGCTTTTGTAACCGCCATTTATGCGATTGTAGTTTCGGTATATGGCGAACGATTTGTCCGCCGCGAATCGCTGGTAATCAGTGGGCGGAATGCGGTGTATACGACATTCGTGTTCATGACGGTGAGCATTCTGGCACTGCAAACCGCGCTAATGACCGAGGATTACACACTCACGTATGTTTGGTCGGTGAGCAGCCCTGATATGCCTACATTCTTCCGCGCGACGGCGCTGTGGGGATCGCAAGCGGGATCGCTGCTGTTCTGGGCATTTTTGATGAGCATGTTTGCCGCTGGCGCGACGTTCTTCAATTGGAAATCGCAGCGCCGGTTGATGCCTTACGCCATCGCTTACATGATGGCGAGTACAGCGTTCTTTGTTGGGCTTTCTTTATTTATCGAAAATCCGTTTGAACGCTGGTGGATACTGCCAAACGGATCGGTGGCGCAAGCAACCTTCGCGCCTGTGGGGGCATCGCTGCCTGCGCTGCGTGATTTGTGGGAAAGCGCGCGCGGTTTGAATCCGCTATTGCGTCACTTTGGCATGGCTATCCATCCGCCGATGCTGTATCTCGGCTTTGTCGGTTTCTTGATCCCGTTCGCATTCGCGATGTCGGCACTGGCTTCGGGCGACCTTTCGACCAACTGGATCAAGGTATCACGGCGGTGGACACTGGTGGCATGGATGTTCTTGAGTCTTGGGCTCATTCTCGGCGGACGTTGGGCGTATGACGTACTCGGTTGGGGGGGCTACTGGGGCTGGGATCCCGTTGAAAATGCGGCTTTTTTGCCATGGTTGATTGGCACGGCATATTTGCACAGCGTAATGATTCAAGAGAAACGCGGGATGCTGAAAACATGGAATATGTTCCTTGTGATTGGCACGTTTAGCGCGGTGGTGTTTGCAACTTTTGCAACACGCAGCGGCTTAGTAGACAGCGTTCACAGCTTCGCACGGTCCGGCATCGGTTTCCCGATGTTTTTGTTCTGGTTCGTGCTGACGTTTATTTCGGTGTGGTTGATTCTGTGGCGGCGCAGTCGCGGCGAACTGAAAGACGATCATCCGTTTGGCAGCATTTTCAGCCGCGAATCGCTGTTCGTGTTGAATAATTTCGTGTTCGTGGCATTGTTCGTCGCAGTGTTCTGGGGCAGCTTTGGCGCGCCGATTATTTCGGAAATCTTCATGAACACGGAGATCACGCTTGGCGCAGATTACTTCCTGCAAGTGACACCGCCATTGTTCATTCTGCTCTATATCCTGATGGGTGTCGCGCCTGTTTCGGCATGGGGCGTGGGATCGTTGGTGCGAATGGGAACAGCAATGCTGATCCCGCTGGCGCTGACGGTGCTTTCGCTCGGCGTATTCGTGCTGCAAGGCATGACCAACATCGGCGCGCTGTTCGGTTACGGAATCGTGCTGTTGGCGGGATGGGTCGCCATCTTCGAGACGTATCGCGGGATGCGCGCACGTATGCGTTCGCATCATGAAAGTCCACTTGCGGCGCTGGTCAATTTAACGACACGTAATCCCCGTCGGTATGGCGGCTACTTCATCCATGTTGGGATCACCATCATCGGCATTGGCGTGATTGGCAGTACCTTGTTCCAAATGGAAACACAGCGCACGCTGGCTGTCGGTGACAGTCTGCAAATCGGCGGGTACGAGATGCGCTACGACAATCTGCTGGAAGGGCAGATTTCGGAAGACGGGCGCGTGATGGATATCGCAGAAGTCACAGTGCTGCGGAACGGCGAAGAAATCGCGCATTTGCGCCCGCGTCGGGACTTCTTCCCACAGGCGGAAGGGATGCAGCAGATGACGATAGCGGGATCGTACAGCACGCTTGAAAACGACTTCTATGTGCTGCTTGTCAACTGGGAAGCGATTAACGCGAACGCGGCGACATTCAAGGTGTACATCAATCCGCTGATCAACCTGATCTGGTGGGGGAGCATCATCCTAATCGTCGGCACGATGATCGCCGGGATGCCGCGCGAGAGTTTGCCCGCGCATGTGCGCGAAAAACTACAAGTTGTTCATCAAGGCGCGTGAGGGAGCGACCACCATGACCAATTTCAACCGTTCCCATGTTCGAGTGTTCGTGATGCTGCTGGCTGCGCTGGCTGTCATCGGGGCGCTGTCGGTGATGGCGAAACCCGCGCTGGCTCAAGAAGCGGCACAACCGCCGGTACCTGTGCGCGAAGTGACTGATGATGAAGTGAATGCCATCGCACAAAAACTGTACTGCCCGGTGTGCGAGAACATCACATTGGATACATGCGGCACAGCGGCATGTGCAGATTGGCGCTATGAAATTCGCTTGCAGTTGGAAAGCGGCATGACCGAAGACCAGATCGTGGCGGATTTTGTGCATCGCTTTGGGGATCGTGTGGTGGGCACGCCAATGGATCCGTTATTGAGGGCGCTGTCGCTGTATACGCCTTGGTTAATTATCGCAGTGGCGATCATTGGCACGGCGGTGGTGCTGGCGAAGCGGCGGGGTGGGCAGTTCGCGCATCAAACGCCCACGACAAACACGCCGTCAACTGACGGTGCGTCGGGCAACCGCTATCAATCCCTGTTCGAGCAAGACATTTCGAGCACCTGACGGACATGGTGACAACGACAGAGGATATGCGATGAGTACATTACGTCCTGCCGCACCGGCAGATGGACAAACGGTGCAAGAAAGTGAATTTCAAGCCCTTGCGCTGCGGCAGACTCGCAAGATGGGCGGCGGATCGATTGCGCTGCTGCTTGGCATTGTGGCAGTCGCGATGGTATTCGCTGTAGCGTTGGCACGTCAGCAGCTTACACAGCCGGAAAGCGGCAGCGCGCCCGATTTTCCCGTCGAAACTTTCACGGGTCAGACGTTCAATTTGTCTGATCTGCGTGGCAAGGTCGTGATGATCAACTTTTGGGCATCGTGGTGCGGACCCTGTCGTGCCGAAGCGCCGGAACTGCAAGCCGCATGGGAATACTACGAAGGACGCGACGATGTGGTGTTTTTGGGGATTGCATATGCCGATAACGGACCCCGTTCGCTGGAGTTCATCGCGGAATATGGCATCACATACTTGAATGCGCCGGACTTAGGGACGCGGATTTCCGAAGCGTATCACATTCAAGGCGTGCCAGAAACGTTCATCATTGACCGTGAAGGTAATATCGCGGAATTCATCTATGCAGGCGTAACGCGCGAACGCTTGATCAGTATCATCGACAGACTGCTGGCGGAGGGAAGCGGAGCATGAGTACTGGAAGCCTGATTATCGTCGTTGCGATGCTGGTATTGGGCGTAGCATGGTTGGCGTATCCGTTTATTGCAAGGGGCAGCAGTGAACGCCAGATTGAACGTCAGAAAGCGCGCGAAATCGCTAACTTGACTGCTGCGTATGAACGCGCGTTGATGAGCGTGCGTGACCTTGATGAGGATTATC
Source organism: Anaerolineae bacterium (assembly GCA_034434595.1). Lineage (GTDB taxonomy): Bacteria > Chloroflexota > Anaerolineae > Aggregatilineales > Phototrophicaceae > Flexifilum. The sequence goes on along the minus strand of DAOTZD010000022.1, from coordinate 291,836 downwards.
AAGTGGGCAAGCTGCCAGCAGAGGTATATGCGGTGGAACGTGCGCGCTGGATCGAAAAAGGCGCAGCGATACTAGAAGCGATTGACAAGGCTGGTGGGGCAAAACCAAAGAAACGGCACGGGTCGAAGAAGGTGGCTCAAAGCACACCGATCACGAATGTCCAGACGGCTGCCAATGTCGAAGAAGATCCTGTTGAGCAGGCGATTGCTGCATACATGGCGGCGCGCTCTGCCGGACATGACTCGGCACGGAGCGAGGGATAAACACAAATGACTCGCACAATTTTCTTTCGCCTGCTTTTGCACTTGCCGTTGGCGCTGATTGTGTCATGCACGGGCTTGGGCGGTGAACCCAATATCGTCGGTCAGATTCCATCTGAATCATCCAATAACAGCGAGGCTTCGCCGGATGATATCGGTGTGGTGATGACGCTCGGCGGCGAAGTGTGGGCACAGAACTGCACGCGCTGTCACGGAGATATGGGCGCTGGTACGCCAGACGGCGCTCCGCTGCCTGATTTGAGCGCGTACACGGATGAGCAAATTCTCGCCAGCATCACGAACGGTGTGCATCATAATGGCATGGAAGTTATGCCCGCGTTTGGCGGTCAGCTCGCCACGGATGAACTGGAAGCGGTACGGACATATGCCAAGATGATGTCGATTGCGATGGCGCGCGGCATGGTGAACACCGATACCAACACCGCATCCCCGACACAGATCGTGCAAGCGCCAGCCTCAACCCCAGAAGCAACGGATGATGGGGGTGAACAGTTTGGCTTTGTAGCGGGGACGGTGAGCAACGGTTCATCGGGCGGTGGACTGCCCGGAAACTTGACTGTGCGTTTGCATGTAATCAAGAGCGAGTTGATCGAAGAAGTGATCGAAGGTACGACGGATGCGAACGGGGCATATATCTTGCTCGATGTGCCGTTTGAAGATCACTACCAATATGTGGTGACAGTGGGCTACAACGGCATGATGTTTGTGAGTGAAATTGTGCCGGGTGCGTCGGTGAGCGATCCGGCAAATCCATCACTTGATATGCCGATCACGATTTACGAAATAACGACTGATCCGACAAGCGTGATCATCGACACGATCAACGCACAGGCGTTTGTACAGGACGATGTGCTGCAAGTGGTCCAAATTGTGCGGTTCACGAACGTGTCTGACCGTGTGTTCTTCCAATTTGAAGGCGAACTGCCCGAAACATCGATGTTTGTTCGCGTGCCAGAAGGCGCGACGTTCTTCGACCAAGTGGCGACGGACTATCTGCTGTCGGCAGATGGTACGCGAGTGTACAGCACCATGCCGTTGATGCCGGGACGATCCCAGACGATGCATATCGCATATATGCTGGCGTATTCAAGCGGTGTGTCTGTGACGCAAACATTCGATTACGCAATTAATGGGCGCGTTGATGTGGCGTTGGTGAACAACGGATTGACTTTGACGGGTGAGGGACTGCCCGCAAACGGCACAATCGACATGGGCGGGCGCGCATTGGCGACCTATGGCAGTGTAATAAGGCTTGCGGCAGGTGAACCTTTCGCTTACACGCTGACCGGAACGCCGATTGTGGAAACGGTGAGCGGCGGCAGCACTTTGAACCCGCTTGCTTATGTCTTGATCGGCGCGGGAGTGACAGCCTTGGTGATTGCAGGTGTGCTGACTCTGCGTGACCGCCGAGCGCATAGGGGATCAAACGCCTCGCAAGCGAGTGACAAGAACAAGATCGCACAGTTGATGGAACAGATCGCGTCGCTGGACGCCCTGCATCGCGATGGAAAGTTGGATGCGCGTGAATACACGCGGCGGCGCGATGCGTTGAAAGCGCAGCTTTCGGCGCTGATGAATTTGGAACCTAACAACGAGGGGAAAGTATTGTGAATATCGCACAACGTCTTACACATCCGGGAAGCACCACACCTCAGACCGGCGTGAATGAAATACGCGCGAACTGGTCAGCATTGGCGCTGCATCTGCTCACCTTGATTACGCTGGTGGGAATAGCAATCGGCACATATTTCGGGTTGGTTGTCGCGGGAACGGATACGCTTCAAGGTAATGTGCAGCGGATTTTCTACTTCCATGTGTCATCGTTCTCCGGCGGCGCGGTTGCGTTCTTCGCAGCGGTTATTGGGGGGATGGCGTATCTTAAGACACGGCGCGTCGGGTGGGATCGGCTAGCATTAGCAGGTGTCGAAGTCGGCTTCTTTTTGTCACTCATCACCCTGATCACGGGGATGGTTTGGGCACGTCCAATTTGGAATACATGGTGGACGTGGGATCCACGTTTGACTTCGGCGGCGATTATGGTGCTGACGTATGCGGCGTACTTGATGCTGCGCGGCGCGATTGAAAACCCGGATAAGAAACGGATGATGGCATCAGTATACGGAATTCTGGCATTTGGCACAGTGATATTCACGTTCATCATCATCCGTATTCGCCCGGACACGATTCATCCAGCGGTGATTGGCGCAAGCCCGGTGAATGCCGAGGGGGGCTTTAGCATGACCGACACGATGAAATCGGCGCTGGGGATCAACAGCTTTGTTTGGTGTGTGCTGATCACCCCCACATTGATGTGGTGGCGTATTCGTCTTGAGCGGCTTGCTGAACGTGCTGAACGGTTGCGCTTTGAACTTTAATTCACGACTTTGAATGAGAGGAATGAACACTCATGGTGAATACTGACCTATATCTCGCGCTTGGTTTGGGCGTTGTCCTGTTCATTCTTGGCGGCTACGGGCTGTCGCTAGTGCTGCGCTTTCGCCAAATGCTCAAGACGATCAGTACGCTTGAGACGCTGAAGGATGAAGGATAGGCAGTGCGTATCAAGGGTATTACGGAGATAGAGGCTATCATCATGTTAGGTCACACCTCGTCGCCTATACCCTTGATGCGTTCAAGCTGGAGAAGTTCGTCGTCAATAACGGACTGTACCCATGCTGCATCATCGACGGAAGCGCGCGCTTGATCGACAATTTTGAGCGCCGCGTCCGATTTTGTTAGGTTTCTATCATAGATTTCTTGCGCTTCTTTACGGCTTGTTTCGCGGCTGGCTGGGTGGCTATGGACTAAGCCGATGAGGCGGGCGGCTTTTTCGGGCTGATTTTCACGGGCGTAAATGTGCGCCAGCAGCATCAGGCTGTCCATAACGAGCGGCAAGCCAAGTGGAAGCCCGATGAGAATCGCCTGCGCGAGTTTGGCACGGGCGAGCGCAAATTCGCCGCGTTCGATTTGGCACTGGGCGATACCATTCATGCTGACGCAAACGCCGCGTAAATCGTGGATTTCCTGCGAGGTTTGAAGACTTTCGTTGAAATATTGCTGGGCAGTGTCAAGGTCATGCTGTTGTGCAGCCAATAATCCCAAATTCACCAACACCAACGAAATACTACGGCGGTCATTAACTTCACGGCTAATCGCTAAGCTAGATTGCATGTAAGCAAGTGCTTGATCATACTGCTGCTGCATCATCGCGAGTTCACCGAGATTGTTCAGCGCCAACCCCGCGCCGCGCCGGTCACCGGTTTGTTTGCGAATGGTGAGGCTTTCTTCATAGTAAAGCTGCGCTTGTTGGAATTGGTGCATGTCGGCATAGAGCAGACCGAGATTGTTGAGGACACTCGACAGCCCGCTGCGATCTCCGATTGCGCGGTAGAAATCAAGGCTTTGTGAAAAATACTCGATGGCGGCGGGATTGTTGCCGAGTTCTTTTTCGATAATGCCGAGATTATTGAAACAGCTTGCGATCCCGCGCTGTTCACCACTTGCTTGGCGGAGTGCCAATGATTGCAGGAGGTGCTCGCGGGCTTTGGGTAAGTCCCCTGATTGCAGAGCGATTACCCCTAAATGCCCACGCGCTAAACCGGCGTTTTTCATGTCGTGGATAGCTTCTGCGATGACGAGTGCCCGGTCAGCGTGGGTTTGTCCAGTTATGTAGTCGCCTGTACGCCATGCGGCGACACTTAAGCCGTTGAGTGCGGCGGTGAGAATTTTGGGGTCTGTGCCGCCAAGTTTAATACTGGCTTCGTAATGTTTACGGGCTTGATCGTATTGACTAGAGCGTTCAGAAAGATCTCCAAGTAAACGAAGTAGGGTGGCACGCTGGGGCGTGTAGGTTTTTTCATCTGCAATGGGTAGCACACGCTCGATAATCGCTTGGATGCGATTGACATCGGCGGTGGTGACAAGCAGGCGTTCGGCGGCTGCGATGGCATAACGGATGGCTTTGGGAGTGTCGCCGGCGATGAACCAATGTTCCGCTAGCGCGTCGGTGTAATTGGGGTCTTTGCTATAGACAGTTTCGAGGGCTTGCCCAATGATCCGATGAAGTCCACGTATGCGAATAAGCGCAGTGGATTGGCTGAAATCGTTGGTGAGCAAGGTTTCGCGCAGTTTATCATGGGCAAAACGCCATACGCCATCAGCATTATCAATGACGGCGGCATTGGCGCATACAGTGAGCCACGCTTCCCAATCGAGCGCTAAGCCCGTCGCACGCATGATGTTCATATCGATCTGCCGCCCATAGATTGCTGCCAAGCGCAAGGCTTCGCGACACCATTCGGGTACGCGGTTCAATCGGCGCATCAAAACCTGTTGTACGCCACCTGCGAGAATACTTTCGGGGAGCTGTCCTTTGCCGACAGCATTAAGCGCGCCCGCTTCTTCCGCTAAGGCACGGACAACTTCCACCATAAAGAAGCTGTTGCCTTCAGTTTCACGGGTAAGCAGTTCGACTATCTGCGGCTGCCGCCCCGCATCACCGAGCATAGCAGCGCTTAGGTCTGCAATGCCGCGTTCATCCAAGCGATTCAGGCGCATGACGCGCATTGAAGGAAGCTTAGCGGGTATGTCCGGGCCTTCGTCATCGCGGTAGCTGGCGAGAATCAAGAAGGGGAGTTGATCCGTTGCTTGCGCGATTTGCTTAAGCGGATCGAGACTGTCCCCTGCCCATTGTAGGTCTTCGAGGAGTAGTACGATTGGCTGTGTTTGTCGCCGCACAATATCGCTGATGGTGAGCGCAAGTCGCTGTTGTGCGATACGTCCTTCGAGGGGTGGAGCAGGCGGGACAGTACGCCCAAGCAGTGTATCAAGATCGGGAATGATGTCTTTAAGAACACCTGCTTCGAGATCGCTCATAGACGTGATCAATGCCAGACGGCGCAGAACACTTCCCCACATTTGATAGGGAACACCACCCGCCGCCGCTTGTCCACGAAGCACAAGCGCGCCGTGTGTAAGCGCGAAAATTCGCAGTTCGTCCAATAGACGCGATTTTCCTACACCGCTTTCGCCGCCAATTAGCCATGCACTGCCGCTGCCCGTCATGGCTTTCGAGAGTTCTTGTTTGAGCGTGCGAAGTTCGAGATCGCGCCCCACAAATGCGGATGCTTGTAGAAAGCTCTCGCGGATTTCTTCGCTTTCGACGGGGATTGGCAGCCCGAAAGCAGAACACAACATGCGGATAGTGGTATCCGCATCGGGATAGCGATTGGCGGGGTTTTTATCGAGCAGACAGCCAATTACGCCTGCGATTCCGTCAAGGCTGGCTGCCTGCATCGCTGGATTGGCGGGAGCTGCTTTCATCAAGTCAGTGGTGCCGATCAACGTAGATTGGTCGTCGTCTAATGCGGCGACTGGCGCTGAAGTGAATGCGGGCAAATCCGATTTTACTTGCGAGATACTTTCTTCCCCGCAGCGCGTTTCTTCACTGCTAAGAGGATCAATTTCCGAATCAGACCGTCGCGCGGTTTTCGTGGGCGGATGCACTACGTCTTCGATGCGGACATTTTTGAGCAGAGACAAATCTGGCTGCTTGTTAAGGATTTCGTAGCTTAAGGTGGTGATATTCCTGATGTCGAATGGGTGCTTGCCAACGAGCATTTCGTATGCGATTACACCAACTGCGTATAAATCCGCCGCGAAGGTGGCGGATTCACCTGATAGTACTTCAGGAGCGATATAGGCCAAGGTCCCCGCGACTTCTTGCTCTTGTCCATGCGAGATTGCCAATCCGAAGTCGAGTACCTGTACACGACCATTGTTATCGACAAGGACATTACGCGGTTTGAGATCACGATGGATGATGCCGCGTCGATGCACATATGCCAACGCTTGCAGCATTTCGATTAACAGGCGTACTTTTGTGGCAGTGGGTTGCGTGCGACATGCAAGTGTAATTGGCTGCGCGTCCTCAAGCAAATTCATGGTGAAGAACGGCTGTCGTTCCGCATCGAAGCCGTGATCTTTGACCGAGATCACATTGGGATGGCGAAGGGATGCCAATATTTGGAATTCACGAGACAGACCCACGCGCATATCGTCAGTGGCGTTGGTGGCGGAATCGAATGTAAGTGGGGAGATCAACACGCGCTTGAGCGCGACTTCTTCACCTGTGAGCTGATCGAGCGCGCGATACACCGTGCCCATTCCACCCGCGCCGAGTTTGTTCTGCACGCGATAACGATTGCCAAGCAGCGCATTTGCCGATGTAGTCATGAACGATCTATGCGACTCCGTCTCTGCATCTTTAACATGAGTTTATTTATTTTGCACAACCTTAAGCAAAAATCTGTAGTTGCTTTCGCGCACATTTTGAGAAAGAATCTATACGTAAGTGGTCTGGATGTCCACAGCATTTCCGACACCTCCGCAGATCGATAAATGGCGGCTTCCTTCAGCCGCTTTTTTCTCGCCACTTACACATGCACTGTGTTCCGTTCGTGGAGAGAAAATTTTCATGCCAAATACACACAAAACTTTGATCGCGTCTGATGTCATTCAGAATCGCATTCGTGAACTCGCCGCCACAATTGATCATGATTATGCACACTTGCAAAATGTGGTATTGGTGTGCGTACTCACGGGAGCGATTCCGTTCTTTGACGCACTGTCCGATGCGCTGACGATCCCGCATGAAAAAGCGAGTATTCGTGTGTCCAGTTATGGGGTGGGTTCGCGGTTGAGTACGGGTGATGTGCAGGTGCTTCAGCCGATCAACATGCCGTTGTATAACGCACATGTAATCATCGTCGAAGACATTATCGACACAGGGTATTCGATGCAAGCGGTATTGGAATTGATCGACTCGGAATCGCCCGCATCGGTGAGCGTGTGCGCGCTGCTTTCCAAGCCGACACGCCGCATCGTTGATGTTCCGATTGATTATCTCGGTTTCAGTATCGAAGATCACTTTGTGTTTGGATATGGCATAGATGTAGATCAGCAGTATCGTGAACTTGATTACATCGGCTATTTTGAGACTTAAACGCGCTGTTTATTGATGTGGGCGTAATAGATGTGCCGTAAAATGCATCTTAAGATAGAAGCCCAATGAAAAAGCGCGGTTTGGTATGACAACAATCGATCAATTTCAGCGTCCGCTGCAAGATTTGCGAATCTCGGTGACGGATCGTTGCAACTTCCGCTGTACCTACTGTATGCCTGCTGAGATATATGGTGAGGCATATCAATTCTTACCTCACGCACAAGTCCTCACGTTTGAAGAAATTACGCGCATCGCCCGTATCAGCGCAGATTTGGGCGTGCGGAAATTTCGTTTGACGGGTGGCGAACCGCTGGTACGACAGGAAGTTGATAAACTGGTAGCGATGCTGTCGGGTATACCAACAGTGCAAGATATCGCCATGACGACGAACGGATTTTTGCTTGGCAAGTATGCTCAAAAGCTGGCGGATGCCGGTATGAGCCGTGTGACCGTGAGCCTTGATTCACTGGATAATAATGTATTCCGGCGAATGAACGGCGGGCGCGCGGATGTCGCGCCGGTGCTGGATGGCATTCGCGCGGCAGAGCAGGCTGGACTGCTGCCGATCAAGATCAACGCGGTTGTGCAAAAAGATGTGAATGACCACACAATTTTGGATATGGCGCGTTTTTGTAAAGACAACGGCTATACGCTGCGCTTCATTGAATTTATGGATGTGGGAACGCGGAATGGGTGGGCGCTGGATCAGGTTGTACCTGCTGAAAAAATTATCGCGATGATTGACGCGGTGCTGCCGTTGGAGCGGCTTGAACCGGATTATTTTGGCGAAGTGGCTTATCGTTATCGCTACAGAGATGGCGGGGGAGAAATTGGCGTAATCGCCAGTGTGACCAAACCGTTTTGCGGGACATGCACACGTTTAAGGCTGTCGCCCGAAGGGCAGATATATACCTGCTTGTTCGCGCGCAAGGGGACGAGTTTGCGTGATCCGATGCGCGCTGGCGCGACGGATGATCAGATCGCGGAGATTTTGCGTGGGGTGTGGGTCAAGCGAACTGATCGATATAGTGAAATTCGCACGGAGGAAACAGCGCGCGAACGCAAAATCGAGATGTACTACATTGGCGGATGATCCCTGTGAAGGCAATCACAATTTATGTGCAACTGTTACAAAAAATGACCCCACTATGCATTTGCAAGGGCGCGCAACAGGGGTTTTTCGTATACTTTTGACAGAGAATTCGTCCCGTTTTTTTAGTGAAAGTTACCATGTATATCTAAGGGGCATCGGCTAGACTGCACAACGTTATCGGTTTGCATATCAAGGGCGCAGTCAGCATGTCTCTCCGTGACTTTCTCGAAATCCCTTACGATCAGCTTGAAGAACTCAATCTTGAAGCGAAAGCCAAGCGTTTAAACCGCACGCCGATGGATAAGCTGCGCGAAGAACGTATGCGTTATCTCACCGACGAAAAGCGGATCAAGGCGGTTACCGTGTGCTTCACCGACCTCGAAGGTCGTTTGCACATGTTGGATTATGACAAGAAATTCCTGCTCAAGTCTGCCGACAACCTGACATTTGACGGTTCTTCGGTGCGTGGGTTCTCACAGCAGTCGGAAAGCGATCTGCGCCTCGGCATCGATTGGAGCGCATTCTACTGGCTGCCTTCGGATGTGTTTGGTCCGGGCAAAGTGCTGGTCTTTGGTGAAGTTCTCGAACGAGACGGTGCCCCCTATGCTGCCGACATGCGTTCCGCGCTAAAGCAGTACACGACAAGTCTGTTTGAGACCAATGGCTACACCTGTAATGTCTCGAATGAAATCGAAGGCTTCCTGTTCCGGGGTAAGAACGCCGAACAGCGCTATGTCGAAACGGGCGGGTTCGAGTTCATGACAACAGGCGGCTATTACCATTCGCTTCCCGGCGATGCGATTCGCACATTTATCGACACGGTTGCTGAAGTGCAGCGTGCCATGGGCTTTCAGAATGAAAAGGATCATCCTGAAGTCGCGCCATCGCAGTTTGAGATCAACTACAGCTACACCGAAGCTCTCGCCGCGATGGATCAGGTGCAGTTGTACAAGCTGATCGCTCGTCAGGTCGCGCAGCAGCTTGATTTAACTGCCAGTTTCCTGCCAAAGCCTGTTACAGGTGTAAACGGCAGCGGTATGCATACGAATATGTCGATCTCGAAGAATGGGACGAACCTGTTCTATCAAGAAGATGGCAAGGATGGGTTGAGCCAGTTTGCGTGGGATTATGTCTCGCGTATTCTCAATCATGGCTTGGACATTTGCCTTGTACTAAATTCGAGCGTGAATGCATATCGCCGTCTTGACCCGCATTATGAAGCGCCAAACCAGATCAAGGCTTCGGCGATTGACCGCGGCTCGATGGTACGTATCCCGATTGGTAATTCAAAATCGGCGCGCATTGAGGTACGCTCGATTGCGCCGGATGCCAACCCATATCTGGCGATTTACACTATTCTCAAGACGGGTTTGGAAGGTAGTTTGCCGACGAAGAAAAGCAGCCGCATCATTACACTGCCGGATAACATCTATGATGCGATTGACGATTTCCGCAGCAGCAGCTACATTAAGAGCTTGCTCGGAGAAGTGGGTGAGAAGTACGCGCAGTTGAAGCAAAATTCGGCGGATCGCTGCCCGCGCCTACTTGGTTCGCAAATCAAAACTGCGGAAATTCAGTTCCACCACGAAGTCACGAATCAATACCTGTGGAGTCAGTTCTAAATTTGGTTGAGTGTGCGGTAAGTGGAAGGCGGGGCAGTTTGCTCCGCCTTTTTATTTACCCAGTTTGCGCGCGCCGATAACTGCCTGACCTAACGCCAAACCGCCATCATTCGGGGGGACAAGGCGATGCGTGATAACAGTGAATCCCTGCTGCTGCAAGCGGTCTAGCAAAAGGGTCAAAAGCGCTGCATTTTGAAATACGCCGCCGCTAAAAGCAGCAGTATTCAAGCCACGTTCGACCCGGATGCGGCGTGCCAATTCTGCAATAATGTCCGCAACTGCGGTGTGAAATCGCCAAGCGATGTTTCCGCGTGGTTCACCCGCGCGCACATCCGTGATGATGGCGCGCAAAACGGGCGCAGGATCGATGAGCAAACCGTTGTCCCTGACAAGAATGTCGAAAGTGTAGGGGCTTTCAGTGTGGGTGAGCCAGCTTTCCATTTCGATGATGGCTTGCGCTTCGTAGCTAACAGTTTGGCGACCACCCATGAGGGACGCAACAGCATCGAATAAACGCCCCATGCTGCTCGTTGGCACGGTATTGATCCCGCGCTCGAATTGGGCGTGCAAAATGCGCCGTTCTTCGTCGCTGACGGCTTGCACAGGCGATAAGTCGTCGTCCCAGGCGATCCCCGCCGCCCACAAATGCCCTAAAGCCGCGCGATAGGGCTTTTTGATCGCCGCATCGCCGCCCGCTAACGGAATTTCACGTAGATGCGCGGCGCGCTCGAAGTGGTCATAATCTGCAATCAAGACTTCGCCACCCCAGATTGTGCCATCCGTGCCGTAGCCCGTGCCATCAAAGCTGAAACCGATCACAGGATGTGAACCATCGAGCCCGTGTTCCGCCATGACGGACGCAATGTGAGCGTGGTGATGCTGCACAGTGATCAAGGGGATGGCACGTTCATTGGCAAGAGCTTGGGCTTTCTGCGACGACAGATAGGCGGGGTGCATATCCGCGATGATGGCTTGGGGCTGAATGCGGAATAAGCGGATCATGTGGTTGATTGCCCGGTCAAATGATTCGAGCGTTGCGAGATTTTCCATATCACCGATATGCTGGCTCATGAAAACGTGATCGCTATCGGTGAGGCAGAAGGTGTTTTTGAGTTCGCCGCCCACTGCCAACAATGGCGGGACGGTGAAAGGCAGCTTGATGGGATACGGTGCGTATCCGCGTGAACGGCGGATCGGTACCGCGTCGATGCGCCCATCATCGACTGCGAGTATGACTGAGTCATCGCACGGAATATAAATATCACGGTTGTGGAGCAAAAAGGCATCAGCAATGGGCGCGAGTTCGTTCAATGCCGCCGCGTTGTCGATGATCATGGGTTCGCCCGAACGATTGGCGCTGGTCATGATAAGCGGCATATCAAGATCATGCATTAAGAGGTGATGCAGTGGTGAGTAGGGCAGCATCACCCCGACACGGGGATTTCCCGGCGCGACGGAATCAGCAAGTGGGCTGTTCTTGATTTTGGGGATTAGCACGATAGGACATGCGAGCGCGTCATGTTCCAGCAGCAAGTATTTCGCGCTGTGCCAAAGATGTGCGATAGAACGGATCATCATGAGATCGCGCACCATGACAGCGAAGGGTTTTTCATAGCGCCCTTTGCGGGCGCGTAGGCGTTCGACTGCTGCATTATTGGTGGCATCACAGGCGAGATGAAACCCGCCTATCCCCTTGATGGCGACGATCTTGCCTGTTTGCAGCGCCGCTTGCGCCGCGTTTAGGGCCTCATCCCGAAATAGGGTTGAACTGTTTTCGATGTATTCAATGTGTGGCCCACAGTTGGGGCAAGCGTTCGGCTGCGCGTGAAAACGCCGATCTGCCGGATCATGATATTCGCGCGCGCACATATCGCAAAGTGTGAATGGCGACATTGTCGTGTAGGGGCGGTCATACGGCAAATCGTGGATGATCGTATAGCGCGGTCCGCAGTGGGTACAGTTGATAAACGGGTAGCGATAGCGGCGATTTGATGGATCGAACAGTTCACGCAAGCAGTCATCGCAGATGGCAATGTCGGGAGAAACGAGCGTATGTGCATTCGGGTGCTGTTCACTTTCGACAATGACGAATGCCACGCTGTTCTGGATGGGGATCGGTTGGGTGTCGATAGTATCGATGTGAGCAATTGGCGGTGGATTGGCACGGAGGCGTGATTGGAACGATTCCACTGCTGATGGATCGCCTTCAATTTCGATGAACACACCCCTGCTATCGTTGCCGACAAAGCCCGTCAAACCGAGCGATTGGGCGAGACGGTAGACGTGGGGGCGAAATCCCACACCCTGTACGACACCTGTTACGCGAAGACGTTGGCGGACGACTGCGTATTGTTCGCTCAATTGATCCCCACATTGAATTTATGCCGGATGTAGGATCACACGCTGCGATTCAAGATAGGTCAGCCATGCGTCCATGCCCAAACCCGTTTTTGCTGAGACTTCTAATACGGGAATGCCGGGATGCACTGCTTGAATGTTAGCAAGTGCGACGGCTTTGTCAAAATCAACGGCATCGGCAATATCGATTTTGGTGATGACCGCAACATCGGATGAAATAAACATTGGCGGGTATTTCAGCGGTTTGTCTTCGCCTTCTGTCACAGAGAGAATCACCACGCGCATGGTTTCGCCCAAATCGTAATTAGCGGGGCAGACAAGATTGCCGACATTTTCGATGAACAGGTAATCAAGATCATCGAGTGACCAGCCCGCGAGATGATCCGTGATCATTTGTGCTTCGAGGTGGCAGTTGCCTGCCGTGAAGATCTGCCGCACGGGAACACCGGCAGCAGTCAATCGCCGCGCGTCGTTGTCGGTTTCAAGATCACCCACCAACGCCGCTGCGTGCATTCCGTGCGCCTTAAGCGCCGTTAGCGTCTTTTCGAGCAGTAGGGTTTTACCTGCGCCGGGGCTAGAGACCAGATTGATCACCAGCACGCCCGCCTGTGTGAATTGATCGCGCAGACCACGTGCGATATGGTCATTTTTGTCGAGTACCCCTTGCTTAATTTCCAGTAAACGCGGCTGTAGGCTCATGAGTGTCTTCCTCTGTTGTGATTTCGATTGATTCGATTTCGATTTCGCGCCCTTGCCGAAGATCGGCGGTAGGCGTGCCGCAGTGCGGACAGATAAACATTTGAATATCGTCAATCTGCGAGTCTTGATTGCATGTGGGGCAGTGAAGGATGACAGGAACGTCGATTACTACTAAGCGTGAGCCTTCGAGCAGCGTACCTTCGGTAGCAATGTCGTAGCCGAACAAGAGTGAGTCTTTGACTACACCCGCCATTACACCAAGCCGAAGATGCACGACGTTCACGCGAGTTGCGCCCGCATTAACGGCGGCAGCATGAGCAATTTGCACCAACTCGTAGGTGATGGAAAGTTCGTGCATGACGAGTCCTTAGCACTATTCATGCGATTCACTTTCACTATAGCGAGTATGGGAAAGCAAAGTATGTGTGTAACATGGCATTCGCCGCGTGATGGATGTCACATCAACGACTCATCGAGGGTCAATCACGCATCAAGGGTTGTTAAGTCAGAATAGAACAATCGTTTTAGTAGAGGATGAGTTCACTTTATGAACCCGCGCATACTATCTAAGCGTGAACTGAACCGTAGTCTGATCACACGCCAGTTATTGACCACCCGAAGTGATCATGCTTCTTTTGATGTCATTGAACATTTAATTGGTTTGCAGGCGCAAGTCACCAAACCGCCATACATCGGATTGTGGACACGGGTCAAGAGTTTCCAACGGGATGAACTAACGCAGATGATGGCGGATCGACGGGTGGTGCGGGCGACGATGATGCGCTCGACTCTGCATACCGTCACAGCACGTGATTACTTGTGGCTTCGTCCGACCATTCAGCCTGCGCTTACTAAAGCGTTGAAGGCATTTTACGGGCAGAAAGCAGCAGGCTTGGATGTGGAACGTCTAGTTGAACTTTCTACTCCGTACCTCAGTGAAACGCCGCGCACGCTGGTGGATATGCGGGCGTTTCTTTCAACGGTTGATCCATCACGCGATCCTGAAACGATGACGTATGCGGTTCGTACTCACTATCCCGTGGTGCAAATGCCGCCGGGCGGGAATTGGGGTGCAGGGGGGAGCCCGGCGTATATCCCTGCTGAAAGTTGGATTGGGGAGCCGATGGCACAAAGTGATGTCCGTCGAGCCTTAACCCGTTATCTGACTGCGTTCGGTCCAGCATCGATTATGGACTTTCAAGCATGGTCGGGGATGGCAAACCTAAAATCACAAATTGAGCCGTTCAAGAGAGAATTCGTTGTCTATCGGGATGAGGCGAAGCGCGAACTGCTTGATGTGCCCGATATGCCAATTATGGCAGAAAACAGTCCCGCGCCGCCGCGATTTATCCCTGAATTTGATAACCTGATACTCTCTCATGCTGACCGCACACGGGTGATTAGCGATGAGGATTACCCGAAAGTTTTTCTTTCAGCAGGGCGGGTGCGCGCGACCTTCTTGATTGATGGATTTGTGCATGGAACGTGGAAAGTGATACGAGAGAAAGATTCGGCTGTATTGGTAATTGAGCCGTTTCGTCCATTAGAGCCGAACGATCAATTAACATTGTACAACGAAGGGGAACGGTTGGTGCGGTTCATCGAGGATGATGCTGAAAAATTCGATGTAAGAATTGACAGCGCAAACTAATGGGTAGCCCCGCGTAGACGACCTACGCTAACTGCGGATTTTCGCTCAAGAATGGGTCACCGGTGCTGCGTCTTTTGCACAGACCACTCCATAGGAACGAAAGTGTTTCCAAGCTCTGAATGACGAAAAGTGTTATGGGTGACAAGGTCGTTTATGTATTTTGGATGATGACAGCACGTGCGTGATCGCGGTCAGCAATAATTAGGAACGTGCTGAAATCGATAACCACGCCAGCGGTGGAATTGTCACGCTCTCAACGTTGAATCCTTGATTCTGTGGGCAGAATTGATTGCATTATGGGAAACGTTCGCCCGCCAGAATAGGGATGGAGAGATGATTATCTTTGGGCGGGTACGGACAGGTCGCATAGTCTGTGAAGGCACAGGGTGGGAAATAGGCTTTATTGAAGTCGAGATCAACTGTGCCATTTTCGTGCAGCTCCGCTTCGATGAAGCGTCCTGCTGGATAAGTAGTTTTTCCACTGGTGGCATCGCGGATGTAGATCGAAAGCTGTTTTTCGTCCCCATCGAACGCAAGGAGTCGATAGGAATCGCCGTTGAGCGTGAATTCGACTGCGCCTGAACTGTAAATAACTGTTTGCGTCCCCAACGAGTTATCGACAGTGACGGTGATGGGAGTGGCATGGGAGATGAATGTACCCGTCACACGGTAGGATTCGTCGATGGGATACCACACCCGTCCACCGAAATTTTGGATCACCGGGCTGCTGGAATCGCTCACTCGAACAGCATAGCCAGGATCCCGTTTTATGACGTAAAACTTGACCGATCCAAGACTAACCATCGTCGGGGCATCAGCTTCATGATCGTGGTTAAGACGGACATTTTTGCCTGTAAAAGGTATGCCATCGATGGAAATACTGGTGTGATCAGCGCTGATATGAAGCGTAATTGCGGTCTCGATGAGTTCCAGTGTGCCTAAGACAGCCGGAATCGCCTGGTTAGTGGGTAAGATAATATGGTTATTGGGATGACTGCCAATATCGTTATGTCCGTTTTGCAGCCAGAATAATCCGACAAGACTCAACCAGCCGTCGGGGGCGCGCAAACTCGCTTCCTTTTTGGCGCGCCATTCAGTGATATGTTCAATGTAATCCGGATCGATCATTCGTGCGTCACTTTGTCAGAAAGGGCGACACGATGAGTCGCCCCTAGTAAATGGTGAAAGGGGTATGGGTTGTTAGACCTTAACGACGATGATTTCGGTCTGCGGTTTGCCAAGCCATTCGATACCGTTGTCGGTCACAAGCACATCTTCTTCAAGTGAAACAAGACCGTAACCGGGAACTTGCACACCGAGTTCGAGCGTGTAGCAGTTGCCCGCTTCGACAATCCCGAATGGGGTTTGACCGTAGCGTTCCCAACGGGGTCCGAGCAGCGTAGAACCGTCGTGGACAGTGCGCCCGATATGATGCCCAACTGCGTGCTGATATTCGGGATAGCCCGCCGCGACAATGGTGCTGCGTGCCGCATCATCTACGACTGCGCCCTGTACACCGGGTTTTAGCACGGCGGCGGCAGCCATGATGGCTGCGCGCACTGAATCAAAAGCGTGTTGGACAGGCGCGGGGATTTCGGTTTCACCTTCCGGTTGGAGATACCACACGCGCTGAATATCGCTGATGTACTCGTTCAGCACCACCCCCTGATCGATACGAATCAACTGTCCTGCTTTCGAGACATACTGATCCGATGGTGAAACGTGACCAACGGGCGAGTCTGGTCCACATGTGACAGTAGGGCAGTAGGCAGCATCCCATGAAGGGATAACACCTTCTTTGTCATATTCACCGTGAATATAGTTGGCAATGTCGCGCTCGGTTAAGCCGGGGCGCAGATAGTGGGTGATGCGCTCGATGATTTGGTCAGTGAGCGCAACTGCAGCGCGGATGCGGGCGATCTCGCCGGGGGTTTTGCGACCACGCAGGGCATTGAGGACTTTTTCGGCGGAGATGATTTCATAGGGTTTGCCGGCGAGATAACGCTGGAGCGTTAAGTACATACCGTGCGACAGACCATCAGCAGCAGTATCGCTTTCGCTATAGTTGACGGCGATTTGCTTGGGAGCAAGCCGATCCAAAACTTCAACGAGGGCGGGCTGGATGCTTTGGTCATATTTTATACATTCATCCCAGATGCCCATGCGCTCGAAGTTGACAATCTCGTAACGCCCGGCGATGGCAACTTTATAACCGGATTTGGTGATGAGCAGGGCGGTGTGCCAAGTCACATTGACGGGGGAAATAAGGGGAAGGGCAGGATCAGCATTGTGTTCAGTTTCGCGAACGAAGGTGAGCCATGCATCGACGTTCTTTTCTTGAAGGATGCCAACTGCCTGATTGATTTTTTCGATTTGAATGGTGTAGTCCATTAGTGATAATCCTCAAGCGATATGCGGGTAAAAAAAGAGACGGAGCGCTGCGCGATCCGCCTCTTTACAGGACATGACTTGGCTTGCTGCTGGATTAACGCAGCGAACGTGGGTCGAAGGCATCGCGCAGCCCGTCGCCCAAGAAGTTAATGCCCAATGTCGTCAACATGATAAACAATGCAGGGAAGAACCAATAGTGCCAGTAGTTGATGTAGGTATTGGCTTCACCCATGATGTTGCCCCATGTTGGGGTTGGCGCACGCACACCCAAACCTAAGAAACCGAGATAGGCTTCGAGGAGGATTGCGCCAGCAACACCGAGCGTGGCAGAGACAATAATTGGCGCAAAGCAGTTGGGAAGCACATGCTGGAAGATTATCCGCGTATCGCGCGCACCAATCGAACGTGCCGATGTAATATATTCCTGTTCTTTGATGGAAAGGACGACAGAACGCACGATGCGTGAAACACGCATCCAACTGGTAAGCCCGATGACGAACACGATGACGATCATGGTGCTGCTAAATTGGCGACCAAAGAGAAAAAAGTCAGGGAACTGAGTCGGGTCAGAGAAGATGCGTAGAGCGATAAGCGCCAAAAACAACTGCGGGATACTTAACATCGCTTCGGCAAAGCGCATGAGGACACTATCAACAATACCGCCTAAATACCCCGCTAGCAAACCGATCATTGTGCCGACAAACATTTGCACAATCACGGCAGTGATGCCGACAAAAAGCGAAATTTGCCCACCGTAGACCGCTCGCGCGAGCAAGTCTCGCCCAATCACATCTGTACCAAATGGGAATTCTGCGGATGGCGATAGCAGGGCGCGCGCAGGATCGTTATAGCGTGAGGCGGGTTCAGGAATCAGAATCGAGCCGATGATGACAAAGCCGAACACGATGGCAAGCAAAATCGCGCCGACAATCGCCATTCGATGCCGTTTAAGACGTGCAAAACTGCGCGATAAATTGGAAGTGCCTTTATCACGGGTTTGCAGTTTAGCGACGGACGGTTGGGTGGTTGGGATTTGTTTGACTGTACTCATTGGCGGCATCTCATTGGCATCGGCTAATAACGAATACGGGGATCGAACCAAGTGTATACAATGTCCGTCAAAATTTGAAAGACGACGACCATAATGCAAAGAAGCATGAGAATCGCCATCATGACAGGCACATCGGCGCGTTCAAAACTTTCAATGAACAAGCGTCCCATCCCGGGCCACGCAAAGATACGTTCGGTAACAACCGCGCCTGCCAACAGGAAGGGCAGATCAAGACCGATGAGAGTGATCAACGGAAGGGCAGCATTTTTAAGCGCATGACGGCGGACAACTCTGCCTTCCGACAAGCCTTTGGCATGTGCAGTACGGACATAATCTTGTCCCATGACTTCAAGCATGGACGAGCGAATGAAGCGCACATATGCTGCAAGCTGAATGGCTACGAGACAGAACACAGGCATTATCATGTGAATGATCAGGTCAATAGTTGATCCATCACCCGTGCCGCCAATAGGTAGAGCTGGTAAGCCCCACCTCGTAAACTGTACGCCGAATATGTATATCGTCATCAGCGCGATAAAAAAGATGGGCATGGAATAAAAGAAGAAAGACGTGCCTGTTATGAGGTTATCAATAAACGTGTACTGTCGAGTGGCAGAATACACGCCGATGCCAAGCGCCAGCACTACAGTGATAGTATAGGCGGGAACCATTAGTGTGAGCGTTGCAGGTAAACGTTCTTCAATGCGTGTCCAAGCTGGTTTGCGGGTGACGAAAGAGATTCCCAAGTCGCCGCGTAAAACGCCGCGTCGCGTGCCGGGACGCATGTCTGTACCATCCCCGCGCACGTCGATCATTTGCCAGTCGTTGCCCACTAACCAGACAAAATACTGGACTAGCAAGGGTTGATCTAAGCCCATTCGACGACGCAGTTCTTCGCGTTGTGCGGCGGTGGGGCGCTGACGGCTTTCGGCAAAGACAGCAAGCGGATCGCCAAGCGCGTTGGTAAAGGCAAAAAGAACAAAGCTGATGATAGCAAGCAGCGGAATGGACTGTAAGATACGCCGCAAAATGTATCGAGTCATGCGCGGAACTTTCGGTGTGAAAAAAAAGCAGAGATGGGGGGAAGCCCCATCTCCACTTTTGCGAACGAAAATACTTAGTTGGCGAGCTGCCAGTTCACAATGTCGAACCACTGGTTGCCTACGCCGGAGCCGATGACTGGCTCAGCGGCGAAGCGGCTAGTGACATAGGCATAGTTGTCGCCACGTGGGAACAGGTTGACCAGCGGCACGTTATCGCGCATGATTTCCTGAATCTCGTAGGCAGCGGCAAGGCGTTCTTCGGGATCGAGCGAAGTCAGCGTGACCTGCGCCGCAGCATCCATTTCCGGGCTGCAGAAGCCGGTGAAGTTCTGACCACCCTGATTGCTTTCGCTGGGAATCTGTTCGCAGTTCAGCGCTTCATAGACTGTCACGTTCGCCGGGTTGGTCAGCGCGGTGTTGTTGGCGTACTGCGCGATGTCGTATTCGCCCACAGCATTGATGCCGTTGTTCGCCCACGAACCGAAGTATTCTGTGGCGGGGTAGGCTTCAAGAATGGTGCCGATGCCAACAGCGGCGAGCTGCTGCTGAACAACTGCCTGAATGTTGTTGCGCCAACCAGCGTTGGTGCTGCTGTAACGCAGAACGAGTTCAACACCGTTCTGATCGCGCGTGCCGTCGCCGTTGCTATCCACCCAACCGGCTTCATCGAGCAGCGCATTCGCCTGTTCTGGGTCATGCGGGGTTACACCGAGATCAGGGTTTTCAAACGGCGAACTGGCATAGATGCTGTCAGTTGGGCTGACAGTGCCAGCGAGAAGCTGGTCGCTGATCGCCTGACGGTCAAGCGCGAAGCGAATCGCCTGACGAACGCGGACATCCTGAAGCGCGGGGTGACCAGCGCGCGGGTGTTCTTCGGTGCGGAGGTTCAGCCACAGGCTTTCGATATAGCCACCGAAGACAGTCGCACAGGTGACACCTTCAAACGCGCAAACACGGGGCTTGTCACCTTCGCTGACGTTCGGGACGAAGTCGAGCTGACCAGCCTGAAGCGCGGCGTACTGGGTTTCGGTATCCGGGAAGAAACGAATGATGACACGACCAATGGAGGGGGCACCACCCACGTAGTTGGGATTGGCTTCAAACGTCATCTGTTCGCCGCGCCGCCATTCCGTGAGGACAAACGGTCCACTGAACACAGTCGGTTCCTGATTGGCATCTGCGAATTCAATCGAACCTTCGGCTTCATAGACGGGGCGATAGATGTGCGCCGGAAGAATGGTCGAGAGACCGGGCGAACCCGCCATATCTTCAGGGAACGGTTTGGGTGAATTGAAGGTCAGCGTGAAGGTGCGTTCGTCAACGGCTTCCACACTTTCGAGGGCTTCGGCAATCGAGCTGCCCTGCAGGAAGTTATTGGCGGGGTCTTCGATCATCTGGTAGGTGAAAACCAAGTCATCCGAGGTCAGCGGTGTACCATCGCTCCACAGCAGCCCTTCTTTAAGGGTGATTGTGTAGGTCATGTAGTCTTCGCTGATGCCACCGTTTTCAACCGACGGAATTTCTTCAACCAAAACCGGGACGGCTTCGAGCGTGTCTGAAATATCCCACAGGCTCGCCTGAACAAGGTCATTCGCCCACTGCGCGAATGCCATACTCGAATAGAAACCGTTCATTGTGTCCGGTTCCTGCGCGAAACCGACGGTAAGGGTGGGCACATCCTGCGCTGTCACCGGCGCGATCATCAAGCCGAGTGCCAGAACGACGAACAGCGCCGCACCGACAAACTTGCGAACAGAATTCATAAGCGACGTTCTCCTTAAGTATGTCTACAACGTGGTGCTCAGTAAAGTACACACCAAGAGCCTATAAAGTTCGGTTGAATTTAAAGGTTCTCTTGGCTGGACACTGACGAGGATTTTAACGTGGTGTTCATCAGCCTTGCAAGTTTTCTTTAGGTTAGTCTTTGCGGTATTGTTGGCGGGTATTGATTGTTCATAAAGTACGTGAATTTGGTGAAAAGGATTCGATATGGGAACTGAAGGGCGGCAGTTGATTTCTTCTGGCACTCCTTGGGAAAAGATCGTCGGGTATTCGCGGGCGGTGCGTGTGGGCAGCATGGTATTTGTGAGCGGCACAACGGCAAGTGACGAAAACGGCACGGTTCAAGGTGTTGGCGATGCGTATGCACAAACCGTGTACATCTTCAAGAAGATTGAACGGGCGCTGGAACAGGCGGGTGCGACTATGCGCGATGTAGTAAGAACGCGCGTGTACGTGATCAATGTGGATCACTGGCAGGATGTAGGGAAAGCACACGCGGAATTCTTCGGGGATGTTCGCCCTGCAAATACACTGGTGGAGATCAGTAAGTTGGTTAATCCCGATCATTTGGTGGAGATTGAAGTAGACGCGGTGATTGGCAGCGGTGAAATCTCATGAAGTTTAGTCTGCGGCTGAACAATGATCTACCGATACAAACCTATATTGAAATGGCGCAAGTGGCAGAGGAAGCAGGATTTGATCAATTCTGGGTGAGCCACGACTTGTTTATCCGCAGCGCGCCAGTGATTCTGACGGCAGTAGCGCTGGCGACAAGACGGATCGAGATTGGGACGTGTATTGTCAACCCGTACACGATGAACCCGGCGGAAATCGCCATGATGGCGGTAACACTAGACGAGATCAGCGGCGGGCGATTCAATCTGGGAATCGCAGCGGGCGCGGCGGAGTTTTTGAAATGGGTGGGAATTGAGCAAACCAAACCTCTTGCTGCTGTGCGTGAATCGATTGATGTGATTAATCGGGTGATGAAGGGCGAACGCGCGGTGCTAGATGGCGAATCTCTTCACTGGAGTGATGAAGCGTATTTGCGATTTGCGGCGGTGCGACGTGTCCCTGTCTATATCGGCGCGATGAGTCCCAATATGCTGCGACTGATAGGCGAGATCGCAGACGGCGGACTTCCACTGCTGTTTCCACCGGAACATTACTCGACAGTGATCGAGTACATCCGTGAAGGCGCGCAAAAAGCAGGGCGCAGCATTGACGATATCGATGTTGCGGGATGTGTATGGTGTTCCGTTGGAGATGATCCGGCGGCGGCTGAAGATGCTTTACGCGAGAAAATCGCGTATTACGGACATGCGTTAAGTCCGTTGATCTGGGATCGCTTGGGGTTAAGGCGGGCGGATTTCGATGGCATTGAACACGCAATCATGGTGGAACGGGATGTTGGGAAAGCAAAGGCGTTGGTCACACCCGCGATGCTGAGAATCGGGATTGTGGGCACGACGGAACAGTTGATCGAACGATTGGAAGGGCTGGTGGCGTTAGGAGTCAAGCATTTGAGCTTTGGTCCGCCGCTGGGGAATGTTCCGCTTGAGGCGGTACGCGTAATTGGGCGGGATGTGATTCCGCATTTCAAGAGAGCATCAAAATGAGCGATGAGACAAAATTTCAGTTGTATGACTTGCGTGTGACTGTCGAAGCAATTGAAGGACGTTCGGTTTGTGGGCTGCAAGTTGGGGATTATTTTGAACTCACAGAAAGCTCCCGCTTGCGAATTCCTGATGGGAAACATTTCTGTATTTACGCGATTAGCTCAGTGCTGCCGCTGTTGGCGGCGAAGCAGCGTCAGTTACCGAATGGGGATTGGTTGGAACGTGACGCGCTGGTGGCATGTCCTGATCCAGATGAACGGTTGATTATGCGGGTGGAGCGAATTCATTTACGCACAATGGACAGTGTTGAGCTGACCTAGAAACGATAATTTCATGACGACACGGTTGATTTCGATTG
Organism: Anaerolineae bacterium; assembly: GCA_034434595.1. GTDB lineage: Bacteria > Chloroflexota > Anaerolineae > Aggregatilineales > Phototrophicaceae > Flexifilum. Next base: position 268,885 of record DAOTZD010000022.1, on the reverse strand, counting down.
CATTGCAAACGGACAAAAGTGCAGCGGAATATGTGCGACTGGCGAAATTGATCGATGCGTATGACTTTGATGGGGTGACAGTCTACTGCGATGCGCCGTTTCATCCCGGATTCGCGCCGCTGCTGCTAATGGCTCCGCATTTGCGGCGCGCGCGCGTTGGCGTGGCGGCGATTCCACCATCGCGGGTGCATCCGCTGGATATTGCCGGACAAGTGGCTCTGCTGTCAGATTTGGCAGTTGGTGGCGTGTATATCGGATTAGCGCGTGGGGCATGGCTGGCGGATCATGGAGTGAACGAACCTGACCAACCCATCAAGGCGATCCGCGAGGCTGTGGATGTGATCCGGTATCTGCTGGAAGGACGTACAGGCGGTTATACAGGTGAAATTTATCAACTTGCGCCGTATGTGCGCGCGCCATATCCCCTACCGCAGAAGCGTATCCCCCTGTTAATCGGATCGTGGGGCAAAAAGCTGTGCGCGCTGGCGGGCGAAATTGCGGATGAAGTCAAAATCGGTGGATCAGCAAACCCCGACGTAATTCCGGTGATTCGCGGCTATGTCGCCGTAGGCGAAAGGACAGGCGGACGGGCAGAAGGCAGCCTAGACATCGTGATTGGTGCGGTATGCGTAGTGGATAAGGATCGAGAACGGGCGCGGGCGGCAGCACGTCGGTCTGTTGCGATGTATTTGCCTGTGGTCGCGCCGCTTGATCCAACCGTGCAAGTTGAACCGGAATTGGTGACGCGGCTGAAAACAGCAGTCGAAGCAAATCGACTGGATGAGGCGGCGGCGCTCATCAGCGACGAACTGTTGGAGAAGTTTGCCTTTGCGGGCAATCCTGACGACTTGATCCGCCAAGCCGAAAGGCTTTTCGCGGCGGGCGCGTCAAGAATCGAGTTCGGTACGCCGCACGGTTTACCGTCCGATGTCGGTATTCGTCTATTGGGCGAACGGGTGATCCCCGCATTACGATCAAGAGGATAGACATGAGTCATTTGTTTGAACCGTTGACACTTCGCGGCGTGACCTTCAAGAATCGCATTGTGATGTCTCCGATGTGTCAGTACAGCGCCCAAGACGGATTTGCAAACGATTGGCATTTCACGCATTTGGGCGCGCGGGCAGTCGGCGGTACAGGATTGATCATCGTCGAGGCGACAGCGGTAGAAGCGCGAGGGCGTATTACGCCCGGTGATTTAGGCTTATGGAGTGACGCGCACATCGCGCCGCTAAAACGAATTGTCGATTTCATCAAGACGAACGGCGCGGCGGCGGGGATTCAACTGGCACACGCGGGACGAAAAGCCAGCACAGCGATTCCGTGGAAGGGGAACGGTAAACCGCTGTCATATGACCAAGGCGGATGGGAAGTGGTCGCACCGAGCGCGATCCCGTTCGCAGAGGGTTATCCTACGCCGCATGAATTGACGAAAGCCGAAATCATGGACATTGTGCAAGCGTTCGTGGATGCGGCTAGACGCGCTGATACCGCTGGATTTGATGTGGTAGAACTTCACGGAGCGCATGGGTATCTGCTGCACAGCTTTTTGTCACCGCTGGCGAATCAACGGACGGACGAATACGGCGGGAGTTTTGAAAACCGCACACGGCTGTTTGTGGAGATCGCGCGGGCGGTGCGCGCGGTATGGGATAAGCCGCTGTTCGCGCGCTTCTCATCTACGGACTGGGTGAGCGAAGGCTGGTCCTGCGAAGATTCAGTTGAACTGGCACGGGTGCTGAAAGCCATTGGTATAGACGTAATCGACAACAGCAGCGGTGGGATTATCCCCGGCGTGCGAATTCCAACTGAACCGGGGTATCAAGTGCCGCTGGCGGAGGCGGTTCGCAATCAGGCGGGGATCATGACAGGCGCTGTGGGATTGATCACCGAGCCGGAACAGGCTGACGCGATCATTCGGAATGGTCAGGCGGATTTCGTATTCATCGGACGTGAACTGCTGCGCGATGCCCACTGGGCGCTGCGGGCGGCGCGGCAGTTGGGCGTGTTAGAACAACAGCGGGATGTGCCGCCCCAGTATTGGCGAGCGTATCCAGCGGGTTAAGATAAGGTATGAATGACGCGCACCCGTGCGCGCCATTCACCAATTTAGAATGCAGATTCTTGGAAGGAAGACACGTTATGATAACGCTTGATGTGGGGCGGATCGCACAAGAGACGTTCGCTGGTAAAGAATATGGCTTATATGTCAACGGGAAATGGCAAAAGGCAGATAGCGGCGCATCGTTTGATGTGACGAATCCGGCGACTGGAGAAGTTCTTGCCAGTATCCCCGACGCGGGCGGAAGCGATACGCTCAAGGCGATTGATGCAGCGTATGCGGCGATATCTGCATGGGCGGAACTTCCCGCTATTCAGCGGGCGGACTTGCTGCGTAAAGTCGCGGCGCTGATGCTCGAACGCAAAGAATTTTTGGCGACGGTGATGACACTGGAACAGGGCAAACCGTTGAGCGAAGCGCGCGGCGAAATCGCCTATGCGGCAAGTTTTCTGACGTGGTTCGCGGGAGAAGCGGAGCGCGTTTACGGGCAAATCGTTCCAGCGTCGGCGGCGAACAAGCGGATTCTGGTCATGCGCCAGCCTGTCGGCGTGTGTGCATTGATTACGCCGTGGAATTTCCCGGCGGCAATGCTGACACGCAAAATTGGACCTGCATTGGCGGCGGGCTGCACCGTAATCTGCAAGCCCGCTGAGCAAACGCCGCTTTCGGCATTAGAATTGGCGCGCTTGTTTGAAGAAGCAGGCATTCCTGCGGGCGTGGTGAATATTTTGACTTGCAGCGATCCGATCCCGTTCAGCGATGTGATCTTCAAAGATGATCGGGTACGTAAGGTATCTTTCACAGGATCAACCGAAGTTGGCAAAATCCTGATCAAAAATTCGGCACAAACGGTCAAACGAATTTCGATGGAATTGGGTGGCAACGCACCATTCATTGTGTTCGATGATGCGGATTTAGAAGCAGCAGTCAAAGGCGCAATTGCATCGAAGTTCCGCAATAGTGGTCAGACGTGCATTTGCGCGAATCGGATATACGTCCAGAAGGGGATTTATGACGCATTCGCGGAACGGTTCACGGCGGAAGCCGCGAAGCTGAAAGTCGGCAACGGTCTGCTGCCGGATTCGCTGATTGGCCCACTGATCGACATCCCCGCCCGCCAAAAAGTCGAACTACATGTGAGCGATGCGCGGGCGCATGGCGCGCGCGTACTGCTTGGTGGCGCTCCAGTGGTGGGTCAAAACCCCACCGGAACATTCTGGCAGCCGACTGTGTTAGCGAATGCATCAAACGATATGTTGGTGGCACAGGAAGAAACATTTGGTCCGGTTGCACCGTTGATCCCGTTTGAGTCAGAAGCCGAAGTGCTGGCGATGGCGAACAACACGCCATTCGGACTGTCGGCATATTTTTTCAGCCGGGATGTAAGCCGCGTAATGCGCGTGGCGGAAAAACTGGAATTCGGCATCGTTGGAGCAAACGACGCGCTGCCTTCGACGGCACAAGCACCGTTTGGCGGTGTGAAACAGAGTGGCATTGGGCGCGAAGGCGGGGCATTCGGGATCGACGAGTATTTGGAAGTCAAATACGTGTCGTTAGGGATTTAATCCGAACGGTTCTCAAAACCCGCTGAACAGTTGGCATTTCTCTAGGTATGGGCTTGGTTTCGCTTCGGCACGCCAAGCCCGTTTCGTGTAATGTATCTCTCAACCGCTTTCGCCAGTCGAGTTCATATTAGTGTGCGCTGGTAACAAGCCATTTGCTAACATTATCTTAACCGTGTCACAAAATTCCCAAAAGCGGTCATATGTGGACACATTTTCTCTTAGTTTTTATAGCTCCCCATATAGATTTGTGACGCATCTTGGTGTGTTTTTATCGTTCACAGAATCATCGATCAAAGGGGTATGCCATCATCAGATTGGCATCCCCCTATAGATTACAGAACGCGGGGAGGCAAGCCGACAGGAAGCGCGGCGGGGCGTTCGACGGTGCTGGAGATGGTGACGTATTGACCACTGGCTGAAGCGGTCTCAAAAGCGTGCATGATCTCCAAGACATGATAGGCAAGATCGCCGCTGGCACGGTGCGGGCGGTTCTCGCGGATGGCATACGCCATATCCGCCAAGCCGATGCCGCGCGCCCAATCATCGCGGTGCTGCTGCGGAACATGCGACCAGTCTTTTTCGCCTTGCTTATAAAGCTTGACTTCGCGCGGGTCGAAACCATTAGGATCGGGAATGGTGAGCGAACCAGTTGCGCCGTAAATTTCCATCTGCGGCATGTGATGTCGCCACACATCGAAGCTGGTGATGAGCGTGGCAACCGCACCTGACGCGAATTCGAGCGTGCCGCTGTAATGGGTTGGGACATGAACCGGAATAACGTGTCCATCTTTAGCGATGCGTGTTGGGAAAGTCGTTCGCGCTGAGCCGCTTACCCGCGTGACCGGTCCTAAAAGGTTGACCAGACACGTCACATAGTAAGGTCCCATGTCGAACATGGGACCGCCACCCACGTCATAATAGAAATCAGGGTTGGGATGCCATGATTCCGGTCCGTGTCCAGCCATGCAACCTATCGCCGCGACGGGTTCACCAATCGCGCCATCATCAATCAGTTTACGCGCGTGTTGATGCTGCCCAAATAAGAAGGTATCTGGCGCACAGCCTACACGCACGCCTTTAGCCGTGGCTTCATCAAGGATGAGGCGACCATCGGCTAGGGCAACCGCAAGGGGTTTTTCAGAATAAACATGCTTGCCCGCCGCAATGATTTGTCGGCTAACCTGCGTATGGGCGATGGGATTCGTGAGGTTAACAACAATATCGATCTGCGGGTTGGAGAGAAGTTCTTCGACGGAACAGCCAAGCGCAATATTGTTTTCGGCGGCAACTTGACGCGCACGCTCAACATTGAGGTCGGCACATGCGACGAGTTCGAGAATGTCGAAGGCGCGGCAGCCTTTGATATAAGCAGGGCTGATATTGCCCACACCAATGAGACCAATTTTGAAGGTTGGGTTAGACATAGTGAACCTTGTAATGATTGGGGCTTATTTGACAAGCCCGTTAAGGTAGCGAAGGCTTTCTTCAACTGCGGGAAGAACTTCACCCGCGACACGATCCATTTCAATGATGAGCCAATCGGCTTTGTGGGCGGCGAGGATAGCGGGGAAATCCATCATGCCCGTGCCAACAGCGGTCATGGGTTGATCCAACGTTGTGGGTCCATCTTTAATATGGAGCATTGGCGCACGATTCCCAAGCTGGCGCAGCACATCAATGACGTTTGCGCCGCCTGTTTGTACCCAATAGGTATCAACTTCAAAAAGTACAGACGAAGGAGTGAGATCACGCAGATGAATGAGGGGCAGACTGCCATCTGGCAGCGGGATAAGTTCAAAGTGATGGTTGTGGTAAGCAAGGTGCAATCCGTTGGCGCGGGCGACGGCATCGGCTTCGGTAAGCATATCTGCAACGCGTTTCACGCCATCGAGCGTTGTAAAATTGTCGGCGGCGATCCAAGGGAAAACGAGGGTGTCTACGCCAAGCGCCGCCGCTGTTTCCAAAACGCGCTGTTGATTCTCACGCAGGGGCAGCGGGGAATGGGCGCTGCACGCCGTAATACCTAGCTGATCGAAAATGGAGCGTGCGTGTTCTGGTGATCCGCCAAATTCACCCGCTGTTTCGACGTGGGTGTATCCCATCGCGGCGATCTGGCGCATCGTGCCGTCAAAATCCGCTTTAAGGGCATCGCGCACGGTATAGAGTTGAAGTGCGATCATGTGGTACAAGTCCTTCGGTTCGGGAAAAACAATATGCACAAGTGTTACGCGAAAGCACATGAATTGCCAGCAGATGGACGTAATTGGAATTATACGCTGGGACTGACAACATTGATGGGTGCGCCGGACGCGAACGCCAATACTTGATCGAACGCGGTGCTGAAATAGAGTTCATAGGAGTCTTTTTCGACATAGCCGATGTGTGGTGTGCAGATGACGTTATTGAAATGCAGCAGCGCGTAATCGGGGTCGGTGACAGGTTCGGATTCATAAACATCGATGGCGGCGAAACCGGGACGACCTGCTCGCAGAGCATCAAAAAGCGCGTTAGGGGCGATAAGTTCAGCACGACTTGTGTTGACAAGCAAAGCTGTCGGTTTCATTGCGGCGAGGTCAGCAGGCATAACGATGCCACGTGTCTCTTTCGTGAGTTTGACATGCAAGCTCAATACGTCAGAACGTTCGAACAGATCGCGCTGTGAAGTAGCGATCTCGAACTGGTCGGCTTGCGCGCGGGCGAGTGATCCTTCACGTCCCCAAATGATCACGCGCATCCCAAAAGCGCGCCCGTAACCCGCAACGAGCGATCCAATTTTGCCATAACTGAAAATACCAAGTGTGCGACCATAGAGCGATTCGCCCAGTGACTGCTGCCAGTGTCCGGCTTTCAAGCTGGCGATTTCAGTAGGAAGCCGGCGCATGGCGGCGAGGATGAGCGCCCATGTGAGTTCGGCGGGGGCGATAGGCGATCCTGTTCCCGCGCAGACGGTCACGCCATGATCGGCACACGCGACTAAATCGATATGTGCCGTGCCTTTGCCTGTTTGGCTAATCAACTTGAGATTGGGCAGTCGTTTGAGAAGGGATCGGGTGATCGGCGTGCGCTCACGGATTAGGACAAGCGCATCGGCGAAATAAAAGCGTTCGGTGAGCGCGTCGAGCGATGTGACGGTGTCGGTATAGATAGTGATTTGGTGTGTGCTGATTTTAGAGAAGCAGCTAAGCGAGCGCACAGCGTTTTGATAATCATCAGGGATGACAATATGCATTTTATCGTCCTTTTTGGGGCAGCCCATAATCAGCGGTAATCCGTGGGACTTGAAAAGGGAGGGAACACGAAAGGTGATAACATCTGCGTTAGAACCATCTACAAGTGTAGTGACTTCAATCCCATAGGCAGGCATGTCTACTGTCGGTATTTAGGCGATAGCAGTGCGCTTGCATTTCACTGTGATAAGGCTCGATGAGCGCCCAAATGACGTTTGGCTCAGTATGCTCAGTTTTAAACGCGGATCGTCCAAATTCGTTCAGCTCTCTAACAACTGCCTCAAACCGATGTCACATCGTTTTTGATTTTAGCATCGTCACTAAAACTAGAGAGCGCCGACGAACAAAAGGAAGCATAAAGAGGGGACGATCACCCAAAACCTCATTGGTGGATGGTACGGATTGAAAAAAGGACTATGTGGGCGGAGTGCGATGCAAATTCCCCTTCTAGAGGTGCTTGGGCTGGCAGAATTGGAGCATAATCCGCGCAACAATCGGATGCGTGATATATGGAATTAGCTCATGTATTTTTTATGTCACCTGCGTGGTGATTCTATAGTCGCTGCGCTGGATGAATAATACTTTTGGATATCCTGTTAAGAACTTTTAATTCAAGTAGTGTGTTAACTTTCAGGTAGGAAATCAATTTTATGCTACATTTTATTTGGTGATGTATGTCACATTTCTTCTCAATGAGTGAAGGAGCAGATCTCGTGTTTTACAAGTTCGTCACTGCCTTACTGTTGTGTCTGTGTTTTGCCAGTTCCACTTTTGCACAGGAAAGTTCAACCCCGCCTTTTGCGCCCGAAACGATAGGGTTATTTGATCCCACAAGCGCACAGTTTTTCCTGCGCTTTACCAATACTGATGGCATGGCAGACATTACAATTGCTTTTGGCGATCCTACACAAGGTTGGACTCCAGTCGTTGGCGATTGGGATGGCGATGGGATAAGTACGCCCGGTCTTTACAACCCCAATGATGCCGTCTTTTATCTTTCAAATCGATCTGAATCGGCAGAAGCAGATATCTATGTCGCCTATGGCGCGCCGAACAGTGGTTGGATTCCAGTCGTTGGGGACTGGGATGGTGATGGTACAGACACGATTGGCTTGTTTGATCCTACGACGGCTGACTGGTATCTGAAGAACAGCAACACGGATGGCGAAGCTGATATTGTGTTCACGCTCGGCGCAGCCAACACACTACCGGTGGTTGGGGACTGGGATGGTGATGGAGAAACAACGATAGGCGTATATGACCCTGCAACGTCGATATGGTCGCTGCGAAACAGCAATACCAGCGGACGCACGATCAATCTGTTGTACGGTGATCCGGCGGAATTGTGGATTCCAGTCGTTGGGGACTGGGATGGTGATGGCGTGACGACGCTCGGACTTTATGATCCTGAGCTTGCAGTATTCCATTTAATCAACACGTTACGAAGCGATGTTGCTGATTTATCAATCCCTTTTGGTCCGGCAAATGGTGGATGGATTCCACTTGCTGGAAGATGGAGTGGTTCTGCTTGAACTTTGAATACCCCCTAGAGCTGGGCGAAGGGTAGAATGCCTGAATGGTGAATGCGAATGCGTATCACTTTTTTACTGACTGGCGTGTCAAAGCCCGTGCCGAAGAAATATCGGAAGTGTTGGGTGATGCGACAGAACTTCCGCGTTGGTGGCCCGCAGTCTATTTGGATGTGCAGCGGGTGAAAGCGGGGGACGAGAACCGAATCGGCGAAGAAATTTCGCTCTACACCAAAGGATTCTTGCCGTATACCCTACGTTGGTCGTTTATCGTGACCGAAGTCATCCCCCATAAACGAATCAAACTGGAAAGTCGGGGGGATTTCGTCGGGTATGGTATCTGGACATTTGAGCAGGACGGCGAGTACACAAATGTCCGTTATGAGTGGAACATCGAGGCGCAAAAGCCGCTGTTGAAGACTCTGTCGCCGATATTGAAGCCCATTTTTGAGGCGAATCATAAATGGGCGATGCAAACGGGATTGACAAGCTTAGAACTTGAATTGCAACGGCGACGAGCGACGAGCGATGAAGAGCGCGCACAGATTGCCGCGCCACCTGCGCCGACGAGTTCATCACCTATGCCATATGTCGTTGGGATGGTCGGCGGGCTGCTGCTGCTGCGACGGGTATTGAAGGTGTTGTTTCCGTCGCGACGCAAACGTAGACGTAGATAATATGGGGGGCGGCTTTCACAGCCGCCCTACTTTTTTTGAAAACCTAACGGTAGAGTTGCTGTGTCTAAAAAATCGCATGTGCGTATTTGGTATGCGTGCAGCGACACTGGTTAGGTTCGTATGGTTGAGGATGATTGTATGACAACATTGATCACGGGCGGTGCAGGATTTATTGGCAGCCGGTTGGCACAACTGCTTGTCAGCCGCGACGAACCGGTCATCATTCTCGACAATTTTAATGACTACTATGATCCAGCGATCAAGCGTGAAAATGTTGCGGCGCTGCCGTCTGATGTTATCGTGATTGAAGGGGATATTCGCGATATAGACACCGTACAGCGCGTATTTCGTGAGCACGCCATCACACGAGTGGCGCATCTCGCGGCAATGGCGAATGTGCGCGTTTCAGCGGAACTGGGGCGATTGTACAGTGATGTGAACGTGAACGGCGCAGTCACAATGATGGACGAGGCGCGCAAACACGGCGTTGAAGTGTTTGTGCTAGGTTCAACATCGTCGGTGTATGGGAACACGACAAAAATTCCGTTTGTAGAGGTTGATGATGCGAGTTTTCCGCTTGCGCCATATCCAGCAAGTAAACGGTCAGCGGAGCTATTCGCTTATTCGTATCACAACATGTTTGGGCTAAATGTGAATGTGCTGCGATTTTTTAACGTATATGGCCCACATGGTCGCCCAGATATGATGCCGATTAAAGCATTGAAGTCAATTGTGAATGGCACGCCCATAACGATCTTTGAAGGCGGAAATTTAGAGCGCGATTGGACGTATGTGGATGATATTGTCGATGGTGTAGCAGCCGCACTTATCTGTCCACTTGGTTACCAAATTATAAACTTGGGGTGTGGTGCGCCTGTGAGCCTGAATCAATTCATCCACATTTACGAAGATTTGATCGGCAAGAAGGCGGTGTTGAAAGAAGTCCCCACACCGCCAACCGAACCGCGTATTACTTACTGCAACAATCGGCGAGCACGAGAACTGCTTGGATTTGATCCGAAAGTGAGCATTCAAGAGGGATTGACGAGGACATGGGAATGGTATAGGGGGCGCTATTTAAAGGGATAGTGATTCGCAATAGGAGGGGCGGGATCGGGGGAAGATGCCGCCCCTTTTTTTGATCAACTGCCTTTTTTGACTGGGAATCCCGCGCCTTGCCAAGCGATCATGCCGCCACTTAGGTTGACCGCCTGATACCCCGCGCTTTGCAGCGTTCGGGTTGCAGACCCGCTGCGCGCGCCAGAGCGACATACGCACAAAATTTCGCGGTCTTTCGGCAGTTCGCTCATGCGCGCCGCCAATTGGTCTAGCGGAATAAGTACCGCGCCGGGAATATGTCCGCTGGCAAACTCACTTGGTTGGCGCACATCAAGGACATAAGGAGGATTCTCCCCTTCGATGCGTACTTTTGCATCAGCGGCAATCATGCTGCCTGACCCACCGCCCAAAACTGACTTCAAAAAGTTCATGGCTGCTTTCCTTTGGGTAGTTGAGCGTTACTGAACCGGATAACCTTGTGCTGCCCAATCGATGATGCCGCCGAGATCGTGGATATTGGTATAGCCCGCTTCCGCGAGGATTTGCGCGGCTTGTGCGCTGCGATTGCCGCTGCGGCAGTATAAGACGATAGGCTGATCACGCGGGATCTCGTTTAATCGGGCGCTAATTGAGTCGAGCGCGATGTTGACGGAATTAGCGATGTGTCCGGTGGCATATTCTTCGGCGGTACGCACGTCAATCAAGAAATGCTCCGTGTTCGTTTGTATATACTGCGATACATAATCTGCAGGGCTAATAGCTGATATTGCTGCTGTATCAACAATGGTGTGTGGTGCGCCTGATTGCATGAGTAACACGACTGCCACGACAAGTACGAGCGCTACAGGAACAACAAACAACGAGACTCTGTTACTAGGCGCAGATTTACTTCTTTTCATGAGTTGGGTCCCTTCAAGACATTAATAAATCTATTTTAGCTTCACAATCGATTGCGAGTTCTGTTGTGATACTTATCACGCACTATAAGGTGGTCTTATGGCTTGCCTGTGTTAAGCGACGGATATCTGAGGCTGAGATAGTCGAGAAACTTGCGCGTGATGGGGTAAAACGGCATCTCATGAGTCCAGATGAGTTTAAGAGTTCGGATAAACGGACTGCCTTCGACGCGAACAATATGTAACAGCCGCTGCTCAACTTCATGTTCGACGACATATGGAGGAAGCACTGCGATACATGATCCGGCGGAAACGGCACGTTTGATAGCTTCGACATTATCGAACTCTGCGCCAATAATAGGATCAATTCCGCGATGTTTGAGCGTGCGTTCTAGCCAAATGCGCGATTGGCTGCCTTGCTGGCGCATGATAAACGAGTGCGCGGCGAGATCGGCAAAAGGAATGCTGGTGCGATCCCAGAGGGGATGCTTAAACCCAACTACGACAACTTGTTCAATGTTATCAAGAACGAGATTGGCAAGACGAGGAGAAATATTTTCTTCGAGTTCGCCTTCGATTACGCCTAGATCGAGCTTGTGAGCGAGGACATCATCGACAATTTGTCGAGTTACGCCTGTATGGAGCGCAACGGTGAGTTTGGGAAATTGGGCGCGAAATTCGCTAACCCAATTAGGCGCAAGATAGACACTTACGCCGGGAGTCGCACCGACGATGATTTTACCTGATTCAATTCGGCTTACGTCAGTTAAGGCTATTTCCGCTTGCGCTATCAAGTCAAAGACCTGTCGCGCAGTATTGGCGAGGACTTCGCCACTGGATGTAAGGCGCACGCCGCGCCATCCCCGCTCAAACAAAGTTTGACCCAATCCTGCTTCGAGTTCTTTGATCTGTTGACTGACGGCGGATTGCGTAATGTAAAGACGGTCTGCCGCACGACTGAAACTGCCTTCTTGTGCGACGATATGAAAGACGCGGAGCTTATGCAGATCGAGCATGAGAATCCCCAATAGCTATAAGCATATCTTATATCAGAGTCTAACCGATTGGGTCTCTCCTGCCAAGAGCGTTGATAGTTAGAGTCAACCCTAGATGAGCCACGACGCAATAGTGATAGACAAGCAATGGATACGCTGCTGATTGACATGATATTGGGGTTCGGAATTGGCGTGCTGCTTGGGATGTTAGGGGGCGGCGGATCGATTTTGACTGTGCCGATGCTGGTGTATTTGGTAGGGCAGTCGCCACACACTGCTGTGACAACATCACTGGCAATTGTCGGCGCGAACAGCGTCATGGGGGCATATTTTCATCGCGCGCAAGGCACACTCAATTGGCGGGTGGCATTAGTGTTTGGTGGCGCGGGAATGATCGTTTCGTATTTTGCTGCGGGACTATCACGGCAATTTTCGCCTAACTTCCTGATGGTGGCATTCGCGCTGCTGATGCTGGCTGTTGCATGGCTGCTGCTGCGGGGCAATCGTATCAATAGGAATTCTGAACAGTATCAACTGAACCTATCGAAAGTGGCAGTGGGTGGCAGCGCAATCGGTTTGGTGACAGGCATTCTCGGCGTAGGGGGCGGATTCTTGATCGTCCCAGTGCTGGTGATATTGGTTGGCCTGCCGATGCATCATGCGGTTGGCACATCCTTGTTGATCATCGCTATGAACAGCGCCGCGGGGTTCATAGGGCATTTGGAGGGATATGTCGTCGATATGCAGTTGATAGCTGCCTTTGTGGGGGCGGGTGTGGTTGGCACATTTGTCGGCGTGCGTGTGGGCAGGCGGTTAAATTCGGCGCTGTTACGCCGAATGTTCGCGGTATTTGTGATCGCACTGGCGTTGTTTTTACTCTATGACAATCTTACAAAATTGATCGGCTAACAAAGGGGAAATCATGTATCTGCAACAGTTCTTCGTTCGGGGTTTGGGCTGTGCATCGTATCTAGTGGGATGTGAAGGCGCAGGTGTAGCGGCGGTCATCGATCCTGACCGTGATGTGCGGAAATATCTGGAAACCGCCGCTAAATATGGCATGACGATCACGCATATAATCGAAACGCATCTGCACGCTGATCATGTAAGTGGGAATACCGATTTGGCTGCACGTACAGGCGCGAAAATCTATGTACATGAAGCGGCGAATGCCACCTTTGAACATGAAGTTCTCAAAGGCGGAGATGTGATCATGCTGGGGAATGTCGATTTACACATTCGGCATACACCGGGTCATACGCCTGAAAGCGTCACCGTGTTGGTTGTGGATAAAACTCGCGCGGATGAACCGTGGATGGCGCTAACGGGAGATACGTTGTTCGTGGGCGACGCAGGAAGACCCGATTTGGTGGGTATAGAAGTGGCGCGCGGGTTAGCAGAGCAAATGTATACAACACTGCGCGACGAATATCTACCGCTGAACGACGGCGTGATGATTTTACCGGGACACGGCGCAGGATCACTGTGTGGGAAATCGATTGGGTCGGTATTGAGTACGACAATGGGTTACGAGCGTCGCCATAATCCTGCGCTGCAAATACATGATGCGGATGAGTATGTGCAATTTGCAGTGGAAGGGCTGCCAGAGCAGCCGGGAAATTTCAAACGCATCAAGCAGATTAACCGTCAAGGAGCGCGTCCATTAGGAGAGGTTCAAGCGCGTCGTTTGAGTACGCAAGATGCGGTGAGCGCGTTCCGTCAAGGGGCAGCACTGTTGGATGTGCGCTCGAAGGCAGAGTTCAAAGCCAAGCATATTCCCGGCGCGGTGCATCTCGAGGCGGATGAAGAGTTGAGCAACCGTATTGGCTTTGTCTTGCCTCCAGAAGTATCAATTGTCCTTCAAGTGAGTGATCCAGCGGATTATGAATCGATAGTATACAGCCTTGCTCGTGTCGGCTATGACCAAGTGTTAGGATATTTGGGCGACAGTTTGCAGCAATGGGAAGCGTTCGGTTTACCGACGACAAGTGGAGATGTGCGCGATATTGATGCCGCTGAACTCCGCGGTCTGCTGGAAAAGGAAGATGCGCCTATTGTGATCGATGTGCGTGAATCATGGGAATATGCACAAGGGCATGTTCCCGGCGCAAAGTTGATGTCACTTGGTGAATTGTCTCGGCGCATCAACGAGTTGGATATGAGTCGTCCTGTCGCCGTCATTTGCGCGACAGGTGGTCGGTCACAATCGGCGGCAGCGCTGTTCGGGCAAAAGGGATTTGAAACTGTATACAATGTCCTCGGCGGGACGATGGGATGGATTCAAGAGGGTTTGCCCATCGAGCGGAATTAGACTGATAGACAGTTAAGTTTGCGGGGGGTGTGCGGCGAGATAGTCGTCGCGCATTACCCGCTTGAGCGTTTTGCCCGCCATGTTGCGCGGGAACTCGTTTAACACAATAACTTCGCGCACGCGCTGATAACGCGCTTCAACACGGGCGTTGATCCACTCTGCCAGCGCATCCGGGGCGATTTCTCCTTTAAGACGGACAATTGCAACTGGACATTCTCCCCATTTTTCATCCGGTACGCCAATCACGGCGACTTCGGCAACAGATTCGTGTTGAAGGACGATTTCTTCAATGTCACGCGGGTAGACATTCACGCCGCCGGAGATGATCAAGTCCTTTTTGCGATCTACAAGATACAGAAAGCCATCTTCATCGACATAACCCATGTCCCCGGTAAACAACCATCCATCGCGGATCGCTTGCTCGGTGAGATCGGGGCGTTTGTAGTAGCCGGTCATGAGCAGTGGTCCGCGTCCAACAATTTCTCCGATCTCACCAGCAGGAAGATTGCGACCATTTTCATCGACTATTCGCATGTCCATCAATGGGGGTGGCACGCCGACTGAGCCGAGTTTGTTCGGCAGATCAAATTTGTCGAGGATGGTCATGAAGCCTTCAGTAAGTCCGTAGAGTTCATAGAGGCGACCGGGCAGCTTTGCTTGCAGCATTTCTTTATGTGGAAGATGCAGCGGCGCACCGACAGAGCCGAGCATTTCGAGCGAACCTAGCGTGGCTTCACCAAAATCGGGCGATTGGAGAAGCTGGACAATTTGCGACGGCACCATTTTGATATGCGTGACCTTCTCTCGCTGGATGGTGTTAATGGTGGCTTGTGCATCGAACTGATGGTGCAGAATATAGGTCGCGCCCATATAAAAAGCGGGCATGAGCGTCAAGAATGAGCCATTGAAGACAATTGATCCGGCATGGAGGATGACGCTTTCCGGCGTGATTCGGTAGGACGCGCCGAAGATCAAACCGTAGAGGACGCGGATTTGGTGGGTGTGGATGATGCCTTTGGGCAATCCGGTTGTCCCGCTGCTGTAGATGATGTTATAGGGATCATCAGCGGTGATGGTGATGCCTGTCGGGTTATCTACTGGCGTATCAGTGATGAGATCGCTAAAAGAACGATAGTCTGCTGTGGTGTGCGAATCAATGAGGAAATAACGATCCGGCTGCACAAGGGGGAGATCGGCTTTAACAGGATCGAGGTGTTCGACAAAAGACTGATCGGTGATGATGAGAACGGTATCGGAATCGGTGAGCAACCGAATCAATCCCTGTCCACGAAGCAAATTGCTCAACGGGACCACTACAGCACCGATTTTTGCGGCTGCCCAATAGGTTTCCAGCAGTTCGAGTGCATTCGGGAGGATGGTGGCGATCTTGTCGCCTTTGTTTATGCCTTCACGCAGCAGCCCGTGCGCGAGGCGATTGACGCGAGCGTTGAAATCGGCATAAGTGAGGCGGTGATCGCCATAGATTACCGCGATGTGATCTGGGCGATAGTGGGCGTGGCGTTCAAGGATGCTGGCTAGGTTCATGATCGTCTGGATTAAGGGGCAGATAAAACGAGCATATCGAGTGTTTCGCCCGTAAGTGTGATAGGCGATTTAAGCAGATCGGCAGTCATGCATGAGTGAACGGGAATGATGATGAGCAAATCACCGATGTTGACGCTGGCGAAGGTTTCGGGATCACATTGGACGATGCCGTGTTCCTGCGAGATGCTTATCACATAGCTTTTCTGATGGATTTTGCTCCAGCCGTTTTCGGTGGGCAGCGCGATTGCGCCATAGGTATTGCGCCCCAACTGATCAATATAGTGATCTTTGGAGAGATGCACACCGCCGCCGTAGATGATCACCTGTGCGCGTTCGGGGTGCTTGGAAATGACTGGACAGGCAGCAGCAACAGCAACATCATCTTCTGTGACCGAACCGTTGATCACCTGCATGAGATCATTGTAGACAAAGTTGCCGGGGCGAATTTCATCGATGCCCGTGAAGTCGTTGATGACATTGCAGCAGGGCGTATCACCGGGTGATATGGAGAGTCCGTGAATTCCGTGTGCTTCAAGCGCGGCGCGGGCAGAAGTTAGGCGGGCGACGTAATCCGCCCAGAATGCGCGGAGGTCAGCATGACCACGACAAGCGTAGGATGCGCCGTTGTGTGAAAGCAATCCGCGTAAAGTCATAAGGGGGTGATTTTGCAGATTTTGAGCGAGTGCCACCAACGTATCATTGTTTTGCCAGTCGATGCCCGTGCGCGGATAACCGGTATCGACTTCGATCCATACGTTGACGGGCGCGGTGAGGTTTTCGCGCAAGAAATTTGCTGTCTCTATGGATTCAACGAGTACGCCCAACTTGATGCGGGACGCAAGGGCGTTGATCGAGTCGATTTCGCGCCAATTGACGGGAAAAGCAACAGTGATGTCGTTCCAACCGTGATCGGCAAAGTAGGCAGCCATTCGCACGGATGATGTTGTGATGGCGATTATACCTGCTTGCTTAAACCAGTCTCCAACCTGCGCGGATTGGTGCGTCTTGAAATGGGCACGAAGCAGCGTTCCCGATTTGCGGCATTTATCCGCCATGCGCTGAATGTTGCGACGCGCGCGCGCTTCATCAAGTAGAAGCGTGGGCACATGGATTGAGTTTAATAGGCGGCTTGTTGCAGTGCTGTCCATAAGGTGTCCTCAATTTCGATGATTCCGGTTTGGCGGATGTGTTCTAGCATCTGGTTGCCGCGTTCGCCGGGGATAAGGATTTCATCTACGCCGGGCAGTTTGCGTGAAGATTTAACCCGACGAACGAGTGCGGAGACGCGGCGTTGAAACGCGGCACGATCCGTGAGCAGTTCGGGATCGAGCAGGATGATCAGATTCCCCCAGTCCAATTTTTTGCCATTCGCATCAAGTGAAGTATTGACGAGAGGTTGGGTGAAGATTTCGACCATGAGCGCAAGCGCCGCGCCTTTGTAGCCACCGAAAGTGCGTATTGCGCCTGCAAGCGCCGCTGATGGATCGGTGGTGGGTTGCCCGTGCGCGTCATATGCCACATCGGGTGGAATAGCGCGTCCCCCGGTCTTCGCTTCAACAATGCCAAAGCGCGCAATTGCAGAAGTCGCCATATCAAACACAATCGGTTCACCATCAGATGGCACGCCAATCGCCAGCGGGTTTGTGCCGAAGATAGGCTCATATGAACCGTGCATGGCAACGTATTCACCTGAACCGGAAAAGATCAAGGCGATGAAGCCCTCTTTGGTGGCTTCGTTTGCGTAATAGCCAATCGCGCCTGTGGATGTGTTGGTATTGTTTGTACCCACAATACTCACACCATGCTGCCGTGCTTTGTCGATAGCAACCGTAAGCGCGTAATTCATGGCGACCATGCCCGCGTTTCGCCCGCCGTCAATAAGCGCAGAGACTTTGTGATCGCGGATGATTTTAGGCGGCTGCGCTTGGGGATCACGTGGCATACCCGCGCCCGTTAGTTTGACGATGCCCTGATTGTTGCCGCGAAGCTGTGCGTAAAACAGCACGTTGAGGATTATGCGTGCTTCATCAGGCGGATAGCCAGCGCGCACGAGTGCTTGAAGGGTGGTTTCTTCGAGTTGTGCGAGAGGGACTTGCATATACGCTGTTCCTATCGGGTACGCGGTGTAACGACGATGATACTGTGGATTAGGAGATGGCTCAATAACCGCGATTTGTTGTGAAATCGGCGGGCAATTCTATAACATAGGTTGAGCTGACCGACGAGACACGAGGATAGGAAATTTCCAATCAGAGAACGGACAAACGAATTGGCGTGTGGATGCACGGAATCCTTGAACAAGCGACGGGAACTTTCGCGGTGCTAACGTTCGCGTTGATTCCAGTGTGGTATCGCGTCGGTGGGACACCGCCCTTATTGGCGAATGCTTATGTGACGCGCTTCTTGATCTTCATCACTATGACCATCGCGGTGGGCGCGTGGCTGCTTACTGGGGGGCGTGGGCCGCGGGAACTAGCGCGAGATCGCTGGCGGGCGGTTTGGGCGCTGGCGCTGCTGGCGTTAGTAGGGTGGGCGTTCGCGTCACAGGGGTGGGCATTCATTGGGGATCGGTATCCTGAAATTGGATACAGTGCCGCTCTGCAATTGGGGATGGTAGTACTGTTCGCCGTGATGTGTGCATGTGTTCGTCTTGATCCTATGCGAGTGATGGGCGCATTGGTGGTGGGATTGATCGTCAATGCAGGAATCACGCTGCTGCAAGTGAACAGGCAAGGTTGGTTGGGACTAGAGGGACTTGGTGAGTTTCGCTTTTTCGCCAACATGGTCGGGATCAGCGTGCTGCGGGCGGGCGATTTGACCTATGTAAGACCGTATGGTTTACTGCCGCATCCGAACCTGTTGGCAGGATCGCTGATGATAGGTGTGCTGGCGGCGGGCGTGTGGATGGTGTCAATCAAACGGGGGCGGCAAGCGGTGGGCGTGATCGCGGGGGTGATGGGCTTGGCAGCGGTGCTGCTGACATTTTCGCGGAGCGCGTGGGGTGGGTTGGTCGTTGGCGCGATTGCGATGCTGCCGTTCGCGGTACGGAAACTGGTCGTCATGAAGTCACGGGCGGCGTGGATAGGGGGTGTTGCGGCGGGGGGACTGGCATTGATCGTCGGCGTTGGTGTACTCGCAGCGTATCAGCCGTTTTTACTGGCACGCACGGGACAGGTGACGGAATCAATTGAAATGCGTTCAGTGGCGGATCGGATCGTGTTCATTGATTTTGCGTTCCAGTCGATAAAGGAACGTCCGATAATGGGTGTGGGAATAGGGAATTTCCCTTGGCGCACGAGTTACTACATTGTAGAGACGTTTTACGACCTACGCGGGGATAATGTCCACAACATCTATTTGTCGGTGTGGGCGGAACTCGGCACGGTGGGGTTGGTGTTGTATGTGGTGGCGCTTAGCGCGGGGATAATCGGCGGGGTACGGGCGATCCGCCGAGATACAGGTGAGAGCCGGATGGCGCGGGTAGGATGGTTGAGTATTGCTCTTGCGCTGATGGCGGTGGGCTGGCTGGATCACTACCCATATTCGCTGATCCATTTTCAGGCGGCATTATGGGGAAGTTTGGCACTGGCACAAGGCAGCGGGATGAGTCAGCAGAACTTGGACAGGTTGAATTGAGGATGAGATGACTCCAATTAAGGTGAATCATATCGCGGTGGTGGTGGAAAATGTGGAGGCAGCGTTGGGGTTCTGGCGGGATGCGCTTGGACTACCACTGCATTATGTGGAACATAACGAGGGCGAGGCAGTGGATATTGCTTTTTTGCCTGTTGGGGAAAGCGAAATTGAACTGATTGCCCCGTTCACCGACGACAGCGGAGTAGCGCGGTATTTGGCGAAGAAGGGCGCAGGGCTGCATCACATTTGTATTGAGGTAGCAGATATTGGGGCGGCACTGTCGAGCTTAGCCGAAAAGCGGATTGAATTGATCAACGATACGCCGAAAAGCCGCCCCGATGGGACGCTGTATGCTTTCGTGCATCCGCGCAGCACGGGAGGGGTACTGTTGGAGTTGTATGAATTACCGAAATCGGGGGCTAATGGCGGCGGGATATAATCGAAAAGAGGTGTAAAATCAGCGGACGCGCGGGGAGAAACCGTCGATGCTTCGCACCGCGTTTCTCTTGCGTCCCTACAAATGACGTTTTTCTCGTAGGGATGATGTGTCTTTCGTCCCAAATGATGATTTTGATGTACACCGCGTTCCTAGAAAACGATTTGTATTTAGAGGTGAGGGCGAAAAGTATGGTTACACAAGATTTTGAAGCGAAAGCGTTTGTTCCACAGTTCACTGAAGAACATGAGATGCTGCAAAAGATGGTGCGCGACTTTGCCCAAAACGAGATTGCGCCGATTGCCGCCGAATTCGATGAAAGCGGCGAATTCCCGTTGGCGACGGTGAAAAAGTTGGGGGAACTCGGCTTGATGGGAATTGAAGTGCCGGAACAGTACGGCGGCGCGGGCATGGATGTGTTCGCTTATGTAATCACAATGGTGGAGATTGCCAAGGCGGATGCCAGTCACAGCACGATTGTGAGCGTGAACAATTCGCTGTATTGCAACGCGCTAACGCAGTTTGGCACGGACGCACAGAAGGAAAAATATCTGCGCCCGATTGCATCTGGAGAGAAGATCGGCGCGTACAGCCTGACCGAGCCGATGAGTGGCAGCGATGCGGGGACGATGGAGAGCCGCGCAGTATTAAATGAGGCAGGGACACATTATGTGATCAACGGGCGAAAGTCGTGGGTAACGAGTGGTCCGGTGGCGGATTATGTGCTGCTGTTCACGATGACTGACCCCGAACAGAAGCACAAGGGGGTAAGCTGTTTTATCGTGGAGGCGGATCAGCCGGGATTTATTCGCGGGAAGAAAGAACCCAAGCTGGGCATCCGCGCCAGCGCGACGAGCGAAATCGTATATGACAACTATCTCGTGCCCGTTGAGAACATGGTGGGTAAACGCGGTGATGGTTTCAAGATTGCTATGGCGGTGTTGGACGCGGGGCGCATTGGGATTGCGGCACAAGCATTGGGAATCGCGGAAGCGGCGTATGAGGCAGCGGTCAAGTATGCACGTGAACGCCAAGCGTTTGGGGGGCCGATTGGACAGTTCCAGATGATCCAGCAGAAGATTGCGGATATGAAAACGCGCATTGAGGCAAGCCGCTTGTTGATCTACAACGCTTGTGCCGCCAAAGAACGTGCAAAGAAAACGGGGGGACGCTATACGACAGAAGCGAGTATGGCGAAGTTGTTCGCCAGCGAGACGGCGATGTTCGTGACCGACGAAGCACTGCAAATTCACGGTGGGATGGGGTACAGCAAAGAATTCCCGATAGAACGGTATTACCGTGATGCGCGCATCACGCGCATTTATGAGGGGACGAGCGAGATTCAGCGCATGGTGATAGCCCGCGCAGAACTGGGGCTGCGTTAAGATGACTGACGCTACAACAACCATGCGGGGCGCGGTGCTGACCGGACATGGATCGCGCGATGTGGTACGGGTGATCGACACGCTGCCTGTGCAAGAACCTGCTGCCGGACAAGTGCAAATTCGCATGAAGGCGGTGGCGCTGAACCGGTTGGATTTGTGGGTGCGTGAAGGGTGGAAAGGGCTGACGCTTGACATGCCGCATATTGTCGCGGCAGATGGTGCGGGCATCATCGAGAAGGTGGGCGCGGGCGTGACGAATGTGCAGGTGGGGGATCGCGTGGCGATTAACCCCACGCTGGTCGATCCTGATCGGCTGATGATGGCAGGTGATGAGGCGGATATTCTCGATGCGCCGATTCTGGGGGAACATGCGCCGGGTGTGGCGTGCGAACTCAAAGTGCTGCCTGCTCGTAACGTGCTGAAGATGCCCGACAGCGTGAGCTTCGAGCAAGCGGCAGCGGCGGGGCTGGTGTATATCACGTCATGGTATTCGATGATTGAACGCGGCGGGCTGCGGGCGGGCGAAAGTGTGCTCATCGTCGGGGCGGGCGGTGGTGTGAATACCGCCAGCATCCAGATTGCCAAGTATGCAGGGTGCAAGGTGTATGTGGTGGGGAGCAGCGCGGAGAAGTGCCGCCAAGCCGAATCACTGGGGGCGGACGTGACAATCAACCGTGAGGATGATGCGGCGTGGTCGAAGACGCTGTACAAACTGACAAATAAGCAGGGCGTGGACGTGGTGATCGATAATGTGGGGCAAGCCACGCTGCAAGACAGTATGCGGGCGGTCAAACGCGGCGGGCGTATCTTGATCGTGGGAAATACCAGCGGGTACAACGCGACGATAGATACCCGGTTCATCTTCGGGAAGCAGATCAGCTTGATTGGGAGTTCGATGGGGCGGACGAAGGACTTTCATGCGGTGATGGGTTTAGTGTTCGAGGGGAAACTCAAGCCGGTAATCGGCGTGGTGCTGCCATTAGAGCAGATTCAAGAAGGGCACCGGCTGCTGGAAGAAGGCGGGTTATTCGGGAAGGTTGTGCTGACAGTGTGAGAGAAACCGTCGATGCTTCGCATCGTGTTTCTCTCGCGTCCTTGTCCATAGGTTTTTCTCGTGAAGTGCCGCAAGTGTTGAGAGCAAGGCGAAGAATTGTCGTCTATGTCCTTTGATGTCCGATGTATTGCGCTCAAGAGTTGAGGAAGTATTGAGAAGTTTAGTTGTGGTTAATTTTGGCGCGACGCAGAATGTGCTTTTGTGGAGAAGCGTTTGCATAAGGTTTGTGTTGGTCGGGTAGGAATCGCGGATTGTCGATGAAGGTGATTCAATGAGTGTGCTGCGGTCACATGCACCCGCGCTGAGGTCGATTGGTGACCATATGGGATTGGAGAGTGCTGCGGCGATTGCGAAGCATCCGGGTGTAGTCGCGGTGTATCGCATCACCGTGCATTATTTCGATGGGCGCGCGCATGATTCGGTGACGACGTTGAAGCGCATGACGACGGGCGAACCGTCACTGGAAACGGTGTACCTGCGGGCGTTTCAGCATAAGGCGCTGACGCACCCGATCACGCTAGAACGGGTTGAAGCATTCGCGGTGGCGCTGTCGGAAGTGAAGTTTGACCGGATGGGCGATCAAGCGAATTTGCCGGAGTATGCGTCCACTGATCTATGGTTTATCGAACGGGCGGCGGGGATGTTTTCTCATGGGGTGGTGATCGCACCCGCGACAGCGGAGGGGGACTATGGGCGGCTGGTGAACGCCGTAAAAAATGGGCTGCCGGAGGCGATCAAGCAGGTGGGGATGTAGGGGAAATTTGATAACCGTCACAAACGGACAGTCTTAGAAGCGCGTCCCTACGTTTGATAATCTCGCAATCAAGGTGAGGATGATTCACAAATGACGAACAGCTATACGGAGACGGAGATCAAGCTGTACGTGCCTGACCTTGAGGCTGTGCGGCGGCGGCTTGAAGCAGTGGGGGCAGTATTGAGCGCGGCGCGGGTGTTCGAACGTAACGTGCGTTACGACACGCCGGACGAAAAACTGCGCGCGAATAAAGCAGTGCTGCGACTGCGTGAAGACACGCGAGTTCGTTTAACGTATAAAGATGGTGAGAAATCGGCTGGAACGCATGGAATGACGCGCTTTGAAGCCGAATTGGAAGTCAGTGACTTCGATACGATGCAGACGATTCTTGAACGGCTTGGCTATGTGCCATTTATGACGTATGAGAAATACCGGACGACGTACATGCTTGAAGGCACTGAAGTGACGCTCGATGAGATGCCATATGGGAAGTTTGTTGAGATTGAAGGGCAAGACGAGCAGATTGGGCGGGTGTTGGAAATATTGCAATTGGGGGGCGCGAAGCGTTTCCCTGCGAGTTATGTGGTGTTATTTGAGAATGTGCGCCGCCATCTGGGGTTGGCGTTCACGGATTTGACTTTTGACAACTTCAACGGCATTCCTGTGCCCGTTGAGGCATTTGAGGATACGCCATGACCGCTGCCAATGCTCAACTGACTGAAAATACGCCGGAATTCAGCACTTCGTCGGGGATTCCGCTGGAACGGTACTATCGTCCTGAAGATGTGCCGATTGATTATGATACGCAGTTGGGCGCACCGGGAGAGTACCCATTCACACGCGGGGTGTACCCAGAAATGTATCGCACACGCTTGTGGACGATGCGGCAGTATGCGGGTTATGCCAGCGCGGAAGAATCGAACGCGCGGTATCGGTTTTTGCTTCAGCAAGGGCAAAGTGGGCTATCGGTAGCGTTCGATTTGCCGACGCAGATCGGGTATGACGCAGATGATCCGATGGCCTTGGGGGAAGTTGGCAAAGTTGGTGTGAGCATCAGCAGCTTGCAGGATATGATGCGGCTGTTTGAAGGAATTCCACTGGATAAAGTCTCGACGAGCATGACGATCAATGCGCCAGCGGCGATACTGCTGGCAATGTATATCGCAACAGGGAAAAAGCAGGGTGTTGAGCCAGCAAAGCTGCGCGGTACGGTGCAGAATGACATTTTGAAAGAGTACATCGCGCGCGGGACGTATATTTTCCCGCCGAAGTCGTCGATGCGGATGATCACGGACTTGTTTGCGTACTGCAAAACGAATGTGCCGCGCTGGAATACGATCAGCATCAGCGGGTATCACATCCGCGAGGCAGGGAGTACGGCGGTACAAGAAGTCGCGTTTACATTGGCAAACGGGATTGCGTATGTACAGGCGGCGCTGGATGCAGGCTTGGATGTGGATGATTTCGCGCCGCAGTTGAGTTTCTTCTTTAACGCGCACAACGAATTTTTGGAAGAAGTGGCGAAGTTCCGCGCGGCGCGGGCGCTGTGGGCGCAAATTATGCGGGAACGGTTCGGCGCGAAAAACCCTGAAAGCTGGCGGCTGCGTTTTCATACGCAGACAGGCGGAAGCACGCTGACGGCTCAACAACCGATGAACAACATCGTGCGGGTGGCGCTGCAAGCGCTAGCGGCGGTGATGGGCGGGACACAATCGCTGCACACGAACAGCATGGACGAGGCGCTGGCGCTGCCCACGGAAAATGCAGTGCAAGTCGCGCTGCGAACGCAGCAAATCATCGCGTATGAGACAGGGGTGGTGGATACTGTCGATCCGCTGGCGGGTAGTTATGTAATCGAGAAACTGACGCAAGAGATTATGGCGCGGGCGAGTGAGTATATTCAGCGGATTGATGATATGGGCGGGGCGCTGCCCGCGATTGAAAGCGGGTTCACAGCGGGTGAAATCGCGCAGGCGGCATATGAGTATCAACGCGCGGTGGAAAGTCAGCAGCAGATTGTGGTAGGGGTGAACAAGTTCACAGTGGATGAGGAATCACACCCAGAAATATTACGGGTTGATCCGGCGATTGAGCTGGCACAGCGGGAACGTTTAGCCGCACTGCGGGCGAACCGGGATAACCACCGGGTCAATGAACTGCGGGCGCATCTCGAAGGGGCGGCGAAGGGAAATGAGAACTTGATGCCGCTGCTGATCGAGTGTGTCGAGCATGATGTGACGCTCGGAGAGATTTGTCACACACTGCGCGGGGTGTTCGGGGAGTATCGCCCGGATGTGATGATTTAGCACAGCCCTGCCCCCCCGACCCCGTCGAACTTCGTTCGTCCCGAATTCGGGGAGGGGAGAAAAGCATGGTGGGATGGAATGTGCGCGGGCGGCTCGCGAGCCGCCCCTACAAAACCGTGATCTCATAGAGGCGAGATTAGCGTTATTGCCAAAAAGCGGGTTTGGCACGGACGAAACAAGTTTCGCAACCCCTACGGATATTTGGGTGATTATGGGTTGTGGTGTGATGATGGCGAATGCAGAACGGCGGGGCGGGAGTATTAGAAGTGTTGGCAGCACATTTAGTGTGTTATCGATTTTTAGCGTGGGAAGTGTGTTGAGTATTTTCAGTTTTTGAGTGTGGTGAGCATTTTTGGCGTTTTGGCAATCAGAAACAAGAGACGCGGGGTGAGGCATGTTTCGCGTACAGCAAATTGATCATGTTGAGGTGTATGTGCCGGATCGGTATGCGGCGGCGGCGTGGTATGAGCGGGTGTTTGGAACGCAGATCGTCCAAGAATTCGAGGACTGGGCGGTTGAAGGCGGTCCGCTGATGATCAGCACGCATGAAGCGGGCACCAAAATCGCGCTGTTTGAGGGTGTGCCACCGAACAATGGAGGGCAATTTAGCGCCAAGCGGGTCGCGTTTCGCGCTGATGGCGAAGGCTTTATCACGTTTCTGGATCGGCTGAATGAGGCGGCTATCTTAAATGATCGCGGCGCGAGATTGACGCGCGATCAGGTTATGGATCATGACAAGGCATGGTCAATCTATTTTGTCGATCCGTATGGCAACCGCTATGAAATCACCACATATGATTACGCTTTTGTGAAAGATCGCCTGTGAAATGTTATATTGGTCGGCATGAGCGACACACAGACGACTGAATCGATCCAAAAGCGGGCAATCCAACCCTCTCGATCAACTCGCCTTCTTGCGATTGGTATGATCCTTCTTGCATTGGTGCAAGTGGGTGCGGCGGTGCGCGCACTCACACTGCCGCCTGACCTTGCCACACAGATCAGTCTGCTGCCGGCGCTGGAATTTTTAGTGGCGGGGATGTGGGCGGGTGTGTTCGCGTTTCAGGCATGGCTGCTGATGAGGTCGGCGGATAAGCGGCGAGCGCGGCGGCGAACGGTAGTGATGCTTGGCGCGTTCGTCGTGTACACAGTCGCGCGGCTGGCGGTATTCGCACAAGCGGATTATGACCGGAATCGACTGCCATTTTTGCTGTTATTGACCGTTATAGTTTTATTTATCTTCACCGTTTACTACGGAGTCACACATGACGCTCAATCCCAAGATTGAACAACTCCGCGCCATGCGCGAAAAAAGCAAAGCTGGTGGGGGCGCGGAACGCATCCAACGCCAGCACGATGCAGGACGCAATACCGCACGTGAACGGCTCGATCTACTGCTTGATCCGGGCAGCTTTCGGGAGATCGATGCATTCGTCACCCACCGTTCCCATGATTTTGGGCTGGAAAACCAAGAATTTCTCGGTGACAGCGTCGTCACCGGCTGGGGAACGATCAACGGGCGCTTGGTGTATGTGTATTCGCAAGACTTCACTGTGTTGGGCGGGAGTTTGAGCGAAGTTCACGCCGAAAAGATCATCAAAGTGATGGAAATGGCGATGAAAACGGGCGCACCGTTGATTGGCTTGAACGACAGCGGCGGCGCGCGCATTCAAGAAGGCGTGATCAGTCTCGGCGGGTATGCGAGTATTTTCCTGCGGAATACGCTGGCAAGCGGGGTGATCCCACAGTTGAGCGTGATTATGGGGCCATGCGCGGGGGGAGCGGTTTACAGCCCGGCGTTGACGGATTTCATCTTCATGGTGAAGGACACCAGTTATATGTTCATCACGGGGCCGGATGTGGTGAAACAGGTGACGCATGAAGATGTTTCGTTCGAGGAATTGGGCGGCGCGAGCGTGCATTCAACGAAAAGCGGCGTGGCTCATGTGGTGGGGGAAAACGAGACGCAGACGCTGATGCTCGTGCGCGAGATGTTCTCGTATTTGCCGCAGAACAATATGGAAGACCCGCCGTTTGTGCCGACACAGGATGATCCGCTGCGGGCGGATAACGAACTGGATAATATTGTGCCGGACAACCCGAACAAGCCGTATGACATGCGCGAGATCATTCGGCGGGTGGTGGATGACGGGGTGTTCTACGAAGTTCAGCCAGATTACGCACAAAATATCGTGGTGGGGTTCGCGCGGTTGGGGGGGCACAGCGTAGGGATTGTGGGTAATCAGCCGATGGTGCTGGCGGGTGTGCTGGATATTAAAGCAAGCGAGAAAGCGGCGCGGTTCATTCGATTCTGCGACTGTTTCAATATTCCGCTGGTGACGTTTGTGGATGTGCCGGGGTATATGCCGGGTACAGATCAAGAACATAACGGGATCATCATGAGCGGAGCGAAACTGCTGTATGCCTACTGCGAAGCGACTGTCCCGAAATTGACAGTGACGACGCGCAAAGCCTACGGCGGCGCATACTGCGTGATGAGCAGCAAACATATTCGCAGTGATTTGAATTTGGCGTGGCCCACAGCAGAAATCGCGGTGATGGGTCCTGAAGGCGCAGTCGAGATCATTTACCGGCGTGACTTGAAGGACGCGGAAGACCCGGCGGGGTTGAAGGCGAAACTGGCGGCGGAATATCGTGAAAAGCTGGCGAATCCGTATATCGCGGCGGAGCGCGGGTTTGTCGATGATGTGATTGAACCGAGCGAAACACGCGCACGGTTGATCAACGGGTTGGAAGTGCTGCAAAACAAACGCGACAGTAATCCGCCGAAGAAACATGGGAACATCCCGCTGTAAGCGGCGTGTCCAAAGGGATGTGAGCGATGGAATACGGACAGCAGACGAATATCAAGAAAGTGCTGATCGCTAATCGCGGGGAAATCGCGGTGCGGATTATCCGCGCGTGCCGTGAATTGGGGATCGCGTCGGTGGCGGTATACAGTGATGCAGACCGAACGAGCTTGCATGTGCGCTACGCAGATGAAGCGGTGCATATCGGTCCGCCCGCGCCGCGTGAAAGCTACTTGAAGATCGACAAGATCATTGAAGCGGCGCGCAAAAGCGGGGCGGATGCAATACATCCGGGATACGGTTTTTTGTCGGAGCGCGAAGCGTTCGCCCAAGCGGTGATGGATGAGGGGTTGATCTTCATCGGTCCGTCGCCGTATGCGATTGCGACGATGGGCGATAAACAGACCGCGCGCGAAACCGTGCGTAAGGCGGGTGTGCCTGTCGTACCGGGAACTGAACCGGGGCTGCGCGACGATGAACTGCTGGCAATCGCACCGAAGATTGGCTTTCCGTTGATGGTAAAAGCGGCGGCAGGCGGCGGCGGCAAAGGGATGCGCGCGGTTCGGCGTGAGGAAGATTTGCCAGAGGCGCTGGGAGTCGCGCGGCGCGAAGCGGAAAGCGCATTTGGCGATGGCACGGTGTACATCGAGAAGTTGATCGAAGGTGCGCGGCATATCGAGTTTCAGATTTTGGCGGATATGCACGGGAATACAGTGCATTTGGGGGAACGCGAATGCAGTATTCAGCGCCGCCATCAAAAACTGGTTGAAGAAGCCCCCAGCACGTTCGTGGATGCCGATTTACGCCGACGAATGGGCGAAACGGCAATCAAGGCGGCGCAAGCAGTGAATTATGTCAACGCGGGAACGATTGAGTTCTTGGTTGACAAGGACAAGAATTTTTACTTCTTGGAGATGAACACACGCTTGCAGGTTGAGCATCCGGTGACGGAAATTGTGACGGGTGTAGACCTTGTAAAAGAGCAGATTCGTATTGCGCGTGGACGGCGGATGGGCGTGACGGAAAGTGTGCTTGAGCCGAAAGGCTGGGCGATGGAATGTCGCATCAACGCCGAAGACCCCTACAACAATTTCATGCCATCGGTTGGGCAGATAAGCACGCTGCTTGTGCCGACGGGTCCGGGTGTGCGGGTGGACAGCGGCGTATACAGCGGATACGAGATCACGCCGTATTATGACAGCATGATCGCCAAGCTGATTTGCTGGGGAGATGACCGAGCGGAAGCGATGCTGCGGATGCGGCGCGCGCTGGAAGAATACAAGATCATGGGGTTGAAGCATAACATCCCATTCCACCAAAATTTGCTGCAAAGTTTCAGTTTTATGGCGGGGAAGATCGACACAAAATTTGTGGAAGAACGCTTCAGTATGACAACGTTCGAGCATCAACCGAGCGATGATCAGCTAGAAGCAGCGGCGATTGTGGCAACGCTGTACGCGCACCGTCGGCGGCAGTTGGCAGGGCAAGTGGTCAGCCGGAACGAACGCGATACGAGCAACTGGAAATGGCTGAGCCGTTGGGAGCGAGTTCACCGATGAGATACACGACCATCATCAACGGCAAGAAATTTGAGATCGATATCGACAAGCAGGGGAAACTGCTCGTAAACGGAGAGCCGCGCGAAGTCGATTTCATGTCGCTGGATGCGGCGCTGTATTCTGTGATCATGCAGAACCAGTCATATGAGGTCGTGATTGAAGAAACAGACGGCATCTACGAAGTATCAATGGGCGGGCGGTTGTATACAGCAGAAGTGCTGGATGAGCGCGCACAACTGATGATGACACAGCGTACGGGGACATCGGTGGGCAGCGGCGAGATTTCAATCAAGTCACCGATGCCGGGGCTGATCGCGGCGATTCCGGTGACGGAAGGACAGGAAGTCAAGCAGGGGCAAACGGTGATCGTGCTGGAATCGATGAAGATGCAGAACGAGTTGAAAGCGCCGCGTGATGGGACTGTGCAGCGCATCAGCGTGGCGGCTGGGCAGAGTGTCGAGCAGAATAAACTGCTGGTGACGCTGGTGTAAGGGAAGAAACCTCACCCCTGCCCACTTTTCTTGGGAGAGTGGGCGAGGGTGATAGGGAACGATTTTTGAGGGGGCGTTGTCGATTATGGACAGCGCCCTTTTTTATGGAGGGGACGTAATTGTAGGGGCGGGCACAGAGCAGATCGGGCGCAATCTATTGCACCCCTACGAAAGTCGAACCGAGGGAATTATGCGACAGTTTGGGTGGGTGATGGATGTGGCGTGGGTGATCGCGCTGATGGCGTATGTGATCGCGGGGGCGGGAATTGTGCCGTTTCACGGCGATGAAGCGACGCAAGTTTACATGAGCCGCGATTATGCGTATCAGTTCATCGAGCGTGATTTGTCGCGAGTGGTGTACAGCGATCCGCCTGTGAGCGCGCAAGAACAAGAACTGCGGCTGCTCAACGGGACGGTGAACAAATACTTGATCGGGCTGATGTGGCACGCGGCGGGATTTACGATTGAGGATGTGAATGAACAGTGGGATTGGGGCGCGGATTGGACGTATAACCAATCGACAGGACATGCGCCATCGCCGGAACTGCTGCGCGTGGCGCGGATTCCATCAACGGTTCTGCTGGCGCTAGGCGTGATCCCGATATTCGGGTTAGGGCGATTGGCGGGCGGATCGCGGGTATCGGCATATGCAGCGAGCGCGATCTATGCGCTTTCGCCCGCGTTGTTGGCACAGGGGCGGCGGGCGATGATGGAGGGGAGTTTCATCGCGTTCAATGTACTGACGGTGTGGGCGGCGGCGATGTGGGGGAGGAAATCGCAATTCACCCCTCCCTACGCCAATGGGGAGGGGAGAAAAGACTTTATCTGGGCGGTTGCTTTGGGTGTCGCGGCGGGGTTGGCGATTGCGAGTAAGCACACGGCGCTATTCGCGGTGGGATCGGTGTTTGTGGGTGCGGGGTTGTGGGTGATTGTGAACAGATTTGGCACGCCAAGCCCCTACAAAGAGGTATTGGTCAAATTGGCGCAGCTTGTTTTCGCAGGGGGAATTGCAGGGGCGGTGTTTTTGGCGGTTAATCCGGCATGGTGGGGTGATCCACTGGCGCGGGTGGGTGAGGTACTGGATTTACGGACATGGCTGTTGGAAGGTCAAACGGCGGCGTTCGGAGGGTATGAGTCACTTGGGGACGCGGCGGCGGGATTTTTTCGACAGGTGTTTGTGGGGCTGCCACAGTATTACGAAGTTCCCGTATGGGGGGAGTACATCGGGGATCAGATTGCAGCATATGAGAGCAGCATTTGGCGTGGCGTGTCGATTGGCGGGAGTGTGATCGGCGGGAGTGTATTCGCAGCGCTGGTCGTGATGGGGTTTGTGCGGGTAATGCGGCGCGGCGGCGGGATGTGCTGGGTAATCGGCGCATGGGTGATCGGCGTGGTGATGACGACGGTAGTGTTCACACCGCTTGAATGGCAGCGATACTATTTGCCCGTGATCCCGGTTGTGGGGGTGTTAGCGGGAGCGGGAGTTGAAAGACTATACAGGCGGTAACGGGCGCATCGCGATGCGCCCCTACACCTGAATGAGATTATAGAGATGCGATGGAGGTGGCAAGCTGGCGTTGGATGGTTTTGCCGTTAAAACGCTTCCACACATCCCCGACCTGCGCGGTGAGTTTTGCTTCTTCCTGCTTGAGTGTCTCGATGTAGCGCGCAAGCAGATCGGCAGCTTCGGGCGTTAACTCGTCGGACAGCTCGGTAAGGCGCTGTTGCGCGACGTGCAGATCGTTGAGTGTGCCGAGATGATCTTGAATCGACTTAAGTTCAGTGATGAAGTCTTTGATTGACGAGCCAAGCACAGCGGAAAAGAGCGAGACAAGATAGCGCAGCCGCTTAAATTCGATGCGGAGCGCATGAAGCGCCGCTGGATCGACGGGTTCGTTTTGCAGAATGGCATCATACGCGCGGATAGTGCCAAGATGCTCATAGATCAACGAAGGGAGCAGATGGCGAACTCGTGTGGGTTGGACATCGCTTTCCGCGCCATCGACAGAATATGCGCCTTTTCCGGGATTGGTAAGAAAAGCGGCGTAGTCGCTAACAAAACGGCGGTAATCGCCTTTATCGAGCAGGCGAACGAGTGTATGGCGGGCATACGCGCGTTCGGCATCGAGGCGTTCGATGATGGATTGAAAAACGGCTTGATCGGCTTCGTTTAACGACTGGTTAAAGGTTTGCAGATTGTGGATGAGCACATCGAGATCGCGCACAGCCCCCAAAGCCCGAGCGATTTTGCGTAATTGGCGCTCATGTGGGCGGATAGCTTTGGGTTTGTAGTATTCGTTCAAAAGGCGCAAGGTGCTTCGCATACGGCGCGTGGCGACACGCATATCGTGGACGTGTTCGATATCGTCGCCGATGCGGCTGCCTTCTTCGTGCTTGAGCATGTCTATGAAATCGGTCAAGAGCGCCTTGCGCCCCGCTTCCGCCATTGTGTCTTCAGGCTGTACGGGCTGCACGTGTGCTTGCAGAGAGTCGATGAAGTCAAGGGTTTGGGTCATGGTTATTCCCTATAGTTTGCTGTGCTGGTGTGTTGGTGAGCGCGATTTTAGCAAAATAGCAACAATTTTAAAGGATTCTTAACATTAAATCTTGTTATGATGGGATATTAATCTGGCGATGGGGAATCAAAACTGCGTTTGCTGCAAGATGGCGCGGAAAAAGTCGAAGATGGTGAGGTTGGGGTTTTCGATGATTTCGCGGAGACCGTTATTGACAACCGCCCATTGATAAATTTGGATTGCGAGCAAGAGGGGGATGCCGAACGACACAACGCGGATGGGCAGGCGGGCAAGCGCGAGAGAGACAGGCGCTTCGCTGACTTCTGCAAGCTGCTGACGATCCGTGAGGATGCGAAGGCGCTGCATGTTGATGTCGTCGCGAAGATTGTTCAACTGGACATAGCGAAAGAGCAGATCGAAATTCTGCGTTAAGTTCATCAAGGATTGACCTGAACGGACTTCCTGCCATGCACGATCAAGCTGTTGAAGCTGGCGATTTACATCGTCGAGGCGTTGATCGACCATACGAAGGTTGTCATTGAGGCGTGTCCCCTGTATTTCACGCCAGCGTGATTGTCCACGCCCATAGGGGATACGAATCAGAATCGCGTAGTGGGCATACAGTAAGACGAGCGGGATAACGACATTAAAGGCGAGAATTCGCCCTAAATCCTGTGGGATTTGCGGGAGTCTGCCTTCGATAAAGACTTGACTAAAGGGAACGGCGAAAAGATAAAGGGTAATGGCAAGGATGATCAAGAAGCCGATAGGAAGGCGTTCGACGAGTTCATCACGTTCGTGGGCGGACAGATTGGGACGGCTGAGGGCATAGCCGTATAGGGTGAGCAGAGCGACAATGAGCAGATAGAATGGCGCGGTAAATAGAATTGACAGGGCTTGTTCGGCGCTTTCGATTAAGCCGCCGCCGCCGCGCACGATCTGCGCTTGGAGTACGCTGATGGTGCTGCCGCCGCCACCCATGACGAGCAAATAAGTGGGAATCAAGGTTGCTAACGCGACAAGGATGAGCAGAATGTCCATGTCGCTGATGGATCGCAGGACATTGGTAAGGCGGCGCGGAATCCAGTCAAAGAGGATATCGGGTAAAAATCGCTGACGCAAGCCGCGACTACTGGTAAAGACCAAAATGAGGATTACGAGCAGGATCAACCAGACGATAGGGGCAATCGCCAGCACGGCGAGGGTGGAGGCTTGATTGCCTGTGAGCGTGGCAGTGCGAATATCAGCGCGTTGAATGAGGCGCTGAGCGATCATGAGCGAAATAGCGATCAAACTAACAGGGGCGACGAAACGGGCGAGGCGAATCCAGATGGAATTGCGGCTTAACCAATCATTGGCGCGTTGAATCCACATCAACTGCATACCGCCGTAGTACATGATGAGTACGGCGCTGAGGGAGATCAAGTAGATGGGGTTAGTGCGGATGGTGAATACGTCGGGGCGGATCAAAGTCATGAGATGGGCAGAGGCGAAACCGGCAAGCAGTAGAATAGCGACAATTTCGTTGACCGCCAAAAGGAACTGCTCCCAGATGGGAATGGTTGTGCTGAACACACCGTAGAATCGTTTGGTGAAGATGAGCAGCGAACGCAGCATCATAATAGTGATGGCGATGATGGTGATAAGAATTGCTGCTTGCGATCCACTGCCTTTGCCGTCGATAGATACGCCGCTGAACAGTTGAATGAGGTTGATCCACAACACGCCATACAGCCAGAACAAGATAGTATGCGCGGCGTGGCGGCGATTGAAAGGCTGTCCCATGACGCTGCGCTGGACAGGGCGCACGGCGGAAAGTAGAACCAGCAGCATGACACTGGCAGCGAAAAATCCCGCTTCGGCGAAATCACGCAGGAAGATTTGCAGACTGGTATAGCCAACGCCGATGATCACGAGTGTGGGGACAAGCAAGCGATCAAGCAGGGTGTTGGAATCGGCAATTTTTACTGCGTCGAGCAGCGTTTGGGTGATTCGCGTGGGGTTGTTCATAGGTTTTTTCGCCTCATGTTACCCAAGATACGCGAAAATGCGTCAAGATGCAATGACTACAAACCCCACCCCGAATTCGGTGAGGGGAGAAATACGTGTTTGCAAAAGGTGTTGTTCGATAAGTATCCAGTGGGATAGATACGTTTTTCTACGGATCGTAAAACACGGCTTTAGGATATGAGTCGGGTATAATGAGGGCAGATTTGAGCTGTGTGGAGTTCCTAAAATGATGTTTGACCGTGAAAAACTTGAGTCAATTGCCCGCGCACAGGCGGCGTGGGAAGCCACCACATTGAAAAATACTTTGGATAAAATGCCGGAACGCCGCCGGACATTCATGACGGAATCGAGCGTGCCAATTGAACGGCTGTATACGCCCCTCGATGTGCAAGACATGGATTATATGCAAGACGTAGGACTGCCGGGTGAATATCCGTATTTGCGCGGGATTCACGCGACGGGGCACCGCGGAAAGCTGTGGACGATGCGAATGTTCGCAGGGTTTGGCACGGCGGAAGAAACGAACGCACGTTATAAATTTTTGCTAGAACAGGGGAATATGGGGCTGTCGGTGGCGTTCGATTTGCCGACGCTGATGGGGTATGACACGGATGCACCGGAAGCGTTAGGGGAGTTTGGCAAGTGCGGCGTGGCGGTGAGTTCGCTTAAGGACATGGAAATTCTGATGGATGGGATTCCGTTGGGGGATGTGTCCACAAGCATGACAATCAACAGTCCCGCGTCGATACTGTGGGCGTTCTATATCGCCGCCGCTGAAAAACAGGGCGTGCCGATGGCGAAACTGCGTGGGACGCTGCAAAACGACATCTTGAAAGAGTACATCGCGCAAAAAGAGTTTATCTTTCCGCCTGAACCGTCGATGCGGCTGGTGGTAGATACGATTGAGTTTGGCAGCCAACATCTGCCGCAGTGGAACACCATCAGCATCAGCGGGTATCACATCCGCGAAGCAGGCAGCACAGCCGTACAAGAATTGGCGTTCACGCTGGCGGATGGGCTGGAGTATGTGCGGTGGGCGATCCGCCGAGGGATGGATGTAGACGAATTCGCGCCGCGTTTGAGCTTCTTCTTCAATGTGCATAACGATTTCTTTGAGGAAATCGCCAAACTGCGAGCGGCGCGGCGGATTTGGGCGCGGGAGATGCGCGAAACGTTTGGGGCAAAAGACCCGCGTTCGTGGCTGATGCGCTTCCATACACAGACGGCGGGCGTGAGTTTGACCGCACAGCAGCCTGAAGTTAATTTGGTGCGGGTGGCAATTCAGGCGTTGGCGGCGGTACTAGGCGGGACGCAATCGCTGCATACGAACAGTATGGATGAAGCGCTGGCGCTTCCGAGCGAACACGCGGTCACGCTGGCGCTGAGGACGCAGCAGGTGATCGCGCATGAAACAGGGGTGACGAACACCAT
Organism: Anaerolineae bacterium; assembly: GCA_034434595.1. GTDB lineage: Bacteria > Chloroflexota > Anaerolineae > Aggregatilineales > Phototrophicaceae > Flexifilum. The sequence continues at coordinate 232,631 of DAOTZD010000022.1, read as the reverse complement.
AGATCCGCTTGGCGGGAGCTATTTTATCGAGGCACTGACGAATCAAACGGAACAAGCGGTATATGACTATTTCCGGCGGATTGATGAATTGGGCGGCGTACTCCCCGCGCTGGAAGCGGGATTTTTCCAGACGGAAATCGCGGACGCAAGCTACCGTCATCAAGTGGAGATGGATCGGAATGAGCGCATCGTAGTCGGCGTAAATGAGTATGTGACCGACGGGTATCCGCCGATACCGATTCTGGAAATGGATCCACAAGGATATGATCGGCAGGTGGGGCGGTTGAATCAACTGCGGCGGGAACGGGATAATGAGAAGGTTGAAGCGGCGTTGAACGCGCTGCGATCCGCATGTGAGGGGACGGCAAATACGATGCCGTATATCATCGAAGCGGCGAAAGCTTACGCGACACTGGGCGAGATCACGAACGTGATGCGCGAGGTGTTTGGGGTGTATCAAGAGCCAGCGTTCATATAGCTAAAAGACAGAGAAAAGATTCACCGCAGAGAGTAAAACCGTGATGTGTTCTCTGGTGAATTGTTTTGGGCGAAAAGGTGGGCAGCGATGACGGTTGAAGGTTGAACGGTATATCTCGCAAGGGACAAAGCTGGTGTGGCTGGTATTGTATTCCCCGAAAGTAAACAGGTTGAAGCGTAGATGCCAAACGGGGATTTCTCGAATTGAGTGTAGAGGGTGAATTTGATGGCGGCGATGTGCTGCCGGGGTTTCGCGAGCGGGTGAGCGCGATTTTTCCAGAGTAAGGAAGCAGTGTGGAACTAGCGGGAAAAGTGGCACTGATCACGGGCGCATCTAGTGGAATCGGGTATGCGACGGCGCTCGCGCTGGCGGCACGCGGCGTGCATGTGGTTGGAACCGCACGACAGGAAGATCGACTGCGGGGGTTGATTGAAGCGGTCAACGCGCTGCCCAATCCACATGGGGATGTGCTGACATTCACAGCGGATGTGAGCCTCGTTGCTGATATGCACCGCGTGGTATCAGCGGCGGTTGAGCGTTTTGGTCGGCTGGATATTCTGGTTGCAAACGCGGGGATCGGGCATCGAGGATCAATAGTCGATGCGGCGTGGTGCGATCTTGAAACGCTGCTGCGAACGAATATCGACGGCGTGCTGCACAGCGTTCGCGCGGTTGTGCCGGAGATGCGAAAAGTCGGTGGCGGACACATTGTAATTGTGTCGTCGGTGGTTGCGCCGATGATCACGCCGTTTGCGGCAGCCTACAGCGCGAGTAAAGCGTTTGTGAGCAGTATCGCGCGGGCACTGCGATATGAACTGGAAGCAGATGGAATTGGCGTGAGCGATATTCTGGTGGGGCGCACCGCGACGGCGTTCAACCAGAAGCGGTTGGGTGATGCGGGCTATGGCAGTAACGCATCGAGACTGCCGATGATGAGCGCGGAATATGTCGCGGTAGGGATTGTGCGGGCGATTGAGCGTAATCAAGGGACAGTGATACTGCGTTGGTTTGATAGGTTGATTGTGTGGGTATCGACATTCCTGCCGCATTTACTCGCGCGGCGTGCGATGAGGCAGTATAAATAAGTTGGTTTTATCGAAAAGCAAAGGCTGCGGACATGACAGAAATTACGGCATTAATACAAAGTGAACCTGTGTGGGCGATCTTGATCGCGATTTATCTCGTCGCAGCCTTAGGGACGTTTATTCCTGTCATACAGGCGTATCGTGTGCCAATTACCCCACACCCCGAAAAAAAGAACGCAAAGCCCGTTGAAGTCGTGCCGTCGAACACTGAAAAGCAGATTGATGAATCGCCAGATTTTGACCCTGATACCAAACTGCGCTTAAAACAACACTACAAGCGCATTGAAGGGGCATTGAAAGTTTGGAAGAAAATGGCGGATCAAAATAAGCGGGTGCATCAGTATTCGATGTTTTGGCTGACGCTTTCCGCGCCGCTTGTGCCGATTATGACACAGGCGATTGATGGTCCGGTATCGAAGCTGTTTTTGACGCTCGTTTCGCTGCACGCGGCGGTGCTGCTGTCGTTTCAGCGTGTACTGAAGCCGGATCAGGCGTATCAAGCGTACCGTCAGAGCGAATCCGATTTTTATGACTTGTATCGGCGCATGTTGGATAATCCAAGCGCGTTTGGACCTGATCGCAAAACACAGCTTCAGCGGTATTACATGGAAGTGGAAACGGTGCGAAAAGCGGCGCGGCGGCGTGAGATTCAGGAATATTTTCCGACGTTCGACGCTGACCAGATGTATAACCAACTGACGAATCAAATGAACATTAAGCCGATTAACGCGCCGACGATCATCAATGTGCCGGGGGCTGTGCCGACGGTGAGTACGCCAACATTTGATCCGATGACAGGGGTTGTGCTTCCGCCGGGAAATGTGACGGCAGCAGCTTCTCCGCAGCCTGAAGCTGGAGGAACACCGTCGACAACATCGGTGAATGTGACGACGACAATACAGGACAATTCCACCTCGCCGACAGAACGTGGGGCAACTGAGGGGAGCGGCACAGCACCGCAGCCATAAAGAACGGTGTGTGTGTTATAGGTGGATAGGAGACAACATCGATTGGCTGCAAAACTGAACAGCATGAGGCTGTTGGAGCAAAATAAGATTCCGTATGAAGTAGTGGCGTTTTCCGACGAGTTACGGGATGCGGAGGAAATCGCGGAAGTGTTGGGCATACCGCCCTTTCTCGTTTATAAGACGCTGGTAGTGCAGCCGGAGAGCACCCCAAACAAGCCATTTCTGGCGCTGATTGCGTCGGATCGCAAGCTGGATTTGAAGGCGCTGGCGGCGATGGCAGGCGAAAAGAAAGTCCGCATGGCGGCGCATAAGGACGCAGAAGCCTTGACCGGATTAAAAGTTGGCGGGATTAGCGCGCTGGCGCTGACACACAAGAATTGGACGGTTTATCTGGATCAACCTGCGACGGAACATCAGCATATTTTGGTGAGCGCGGGGCAGCGCGGACTGGATTTGCGCGTGCCGACGATGGCGCTGGTGGGCTTACTCCGCCCGCGCTTAGGGTTGATCAGCGTGGCGAATGATGGGGAGTGATTAACGGGCGGCTCGTGAGCCGCCCCTACAGCCCTGTTTTTTTGTCTGGTTAGCGCGAAAGGAAGCGCGCCATATTGAAGTAATCCTCATTGATGGGGCGAAGCTGAGAGATCGCGTCTTGTAAGGGAATGGCATCCATTTTGCGACCATTGAGCGCGACCATCAATCCGGACTGACCATCGCGGAGGAGTTCGACGGCTTTGACCCCCATACGAGTCGCCAAGAGGCGATCAAAAGCGCTTGGTTTTCCACCCCGTTGGATGTGTCCCAAAATTGTCAACCGAATTTCAAAGCCGACATTGGGATTGCCCGTGAGGTATTCGGTGAGCGCAGTCGCTTTGTAGCTCGCGCCTTCTGCAATCACGGCGATGGCATGAGATTTTCCGCGCACATAAGCATCTTCAAGTGCCTTGGCGACTTCTTCCATCGTTGGTTCACGTTCCGGCGTAATGACAATTTCCGCGCCTCCTAGAATGCTGCTCATGAGGGCGAGGTAGCCGCTGTTACGCCCCATGGTTTCGATGACGAAAGCGCGTTGATGGGATGAGGCAGTATCGCGAAGGCGGTCTAGCGATTCGAGTATGGTGTTGAGGGCGGTATCGACACCGATAGACATATCGGTGCCAAAGATATCGTTGTCGATGCTGCCGGGCACCCCAATCACTTTTATGTTTTGTTCATGGAGTCTGAGCGCACCTGTGAGACTGCCGTTTCCGCCGATGACGACGAGCGCGTCGATTTTGTGTTCATTAAGGCGGCGGATGCCTTTCTTTTGCCCTGCGGGCGTGCGAAATTCTTCGTTGCGGGCGGTCTGTAGAATTGTGCCGCCGCGCTGCAAAATACCGCTGACTTCAACACTGGTGAGCAAATTGAAATCGCCCGCCAAAAGCCCGGTATATGCTTGACGAATGCCATACACTTCAAATCCGTATTCCATGCCTGTGCGAACTACGGCACGGATGGCGGCGTTCATCCCCGGAGAGTCGCCGCCGCTGGTCATAACTGCAATGCGTTTGATACTCACGCGCTGTAATCTCCTGTGAACCGATGCTGGCGCTTGAGGGCAGTCGTGCATAGGCTGACCCGACACGGGGCAGAATTGTAGCGCAGCGACTGCGAAAGAGAAACAGGGGAAGTTGTGCCGGCATGAGAAAACCCGTCATGCCGAACACACGCGCCTGTTAGTCACCGTTGTTGTGCTCCACGATTTCAACACCACTGATCTTACGAAGTTTCTCGATGAGGGCGGGGCAGTAGTCGGTTTTGTCAGGAAATTCGACCAAGTGAGTATCTTCGCCATTTTCCACAAGGATGATCTCGAACGAATCGATGCCGGGAAAGGATTTGACTTCGGCAACGAGTTTGGCATAGCGGCGATTTTCGTTGGTTCCGCGATGAAAGCGGATGGTTAACATGCGCGGTTGGCGCTTTTGGGTGTCGGTTTCTTGATCATAGGGCTGCCAATTAGGATCGACTGCCCATTCGGGGGGATCATCTGGGAGGGTTGTATCGAGGATATGGCTGTCATAGTCCATGTCGGGCGGGGATGGCGGTTCTTCGGGCGGCAGTGCTAACGAGGACATTGGCGCGTTGAAAGCACGCTCGACGGTTTGGGCGGCGGCGCGCATGGCGGGAGATGATCCGCCGCCGCTATGGTTTTCGTCATATTTGAGCCACGAAGGCTGATTGTCATCGAAGTTGGGCGCGGCGGAATCGCTGTAGATGGCTTCCAACTGCTGGGTAATGTCTTCAATGATGATCTGCGGATTACCGCGCGAAAGATCGAGCTTGCCCATGAATAGATACACGCCGCCTTCGACGAGCATCTCGTGGAATTTATTCCATATGCGGGGGAACATTACACCGTCGATTGTGCCGAAGCGGTCTTCGAGCGCGGCGATGCACATCATGTCTTTGTTCTTGGTGGGCATTTTTCGCATTCCACTGACCAGCCCAACAAAGCGAATGGGGGTGTTGTTCATGGTGGGGTCGGCAGATTTGATTACATCCGAGGTGGTGATATTCATGTGGCGAAGCGCGTCCATCATGGCATCGATGGGGTGTTCGGAGACATAAATGCCGAGCAATTCTTTTTCCCAGTCGAGGGTTTCACGGTGGGTAGGGGGTTCGACGTTGGGGAGATTTTTGAGCAGTTCATCAGACATACTCAGGGTATCGCCAAAGAGGCTGGCTTGCCCGATTTCTTTCGCTTTATGATGATCGGCGCTGTAACTGACAATGCGATCCAATGCCGCTAATAATTGCGTGCGCGTTCCCATGCTGTCGAAAGCGCCAACTTTGATGAGGCTCTCAATCGTGCGTTTGCCCACGGGACGTAAGTCTACGCGCTGGCAGAAATTTTCGAGATCGGTAAAGATGCCATGTGTTTCACGCTCATGAATGATGGGAGTGAGCGCGCCAATTCCCGCATTTTTGACCGCCGCCAACCCGAAGCGAATACCGGGCTTATTGTGTTCATCACGTTGAATATCGAAATCGAGCGAGCTGTAATTGATGCTTGGCGGGAGCAGAGGGATGTTGAGGCGGCGACATTCATCAAGCAGGACCGCCATTTTGTCGGGAGCGTCGTAGTAGACGGAGAGCAGTGCCGCCATGTATTCGGCGGTGTAGTGTGCCTTAAGAAATGCGGTTTGAACCGTAATAACGGCATAGTCAGCCGCATGCGAATTGTGGACGATGATGTCGTTGGCGATGAAGTTATGGGTATCGGGAATGGTTAAATCGTAGGTGGGCTGTTCGCCCATGTATTCGATGGATACGACTTTATCCCAATAGATGTCGCTTTGGGCGTGCGCGCACAGATCATCAGCGTTGAAAAATTCTCCAAGTCGGGCGATGGTTTCGCGGGCAAAACCAGATTTGGTTGGATTGGACGTGGGGCTGAATTCGCGTGTATCGATTCCCGTTTGTGCGTGAACATCATGCCACCAGATACCCGATTTTTCTTGTGCTGTGCGGATCAATGATTTTACGCCCATCGGGATCACATCTTTTGCGCTAAGCGACTGCGGCGTATCGAGGGTGAGTGAATCGAGTTTGGCGCGGCGTTCATCACTAACGAAATGCGGCGCGACATGATCGCGGAAGGCACGCAGATTGTTGTTTCCTGTGATGAATACTTGGTAGCCAATTCGTCCGTCATTGTAGGCGAAATTCACCTTGCGGAGTTTGCTGATAATTCCCATACGGAGCAGCAAGTGTTGAAACTGACGCGCCATGCGGATTGATGAAGTGGCATAGAATAGGCTGCGGTTTTTCGTGTTAATATGCCCGTCGCCCTCCCACATACGGGAGATCAACAGCGCGATGCAGCGGTTGGTGAGCGTGAACACTTCGTCGGGGATGTATTTCGTGTACGAATCCTTGCCCCATAAGCCAAGTTCCTGAATCCATGTGACGATTTCGGTGGGTTCGGAACGGTCAGTGCGTTTGGTATAAACGGAATAGGCATTGTGGTGACGCGAAACAACAGCTTGCGTATTGGTAAACTGCTCGATATGCCGGACGTAATCGGCAAGCTGCGCGTCATCGGTTGTGTAGTAGTACACGCCGGATGTGTGGCACAGATTGCCTTCTGCAAGCAAATGACCCAGCGTGATCAGTTTGTGATCAGCCCATATGTTTTGACCTTCAACTGGAATTCGGCTCGGCACAGCGATTCGGTCATCGACTTTAAGCTCGCCGAGATTGCGCCAACCTTCAAAGGTGTAGAAAGGATGATTATCAGTCGCATCGATCTGCCGTCCAAGCTGTGTGGTGAGACGGTAGACGGGTTTGACACCGTTGTGCATCACACGAGTGATGGGACGAGATTCGAGTTTGAGCGTATCGGTATTGAGTGAGACTGTGTTTGTGAGCTTCGCCGCACCGGACATGAGATTGTCGATGGTGACGATGCGCCCAGTCGCCACGTCAATGATTTCAGTGCTGCCAACCAGACATTTGTTGAAACCGTAGTTGGCAAAGAATTCGATGTCATCGAAGATTTTTTCCGCGACTTCGACGGTGATGGTGGGATCGACTTGGGGACCACGCTGCTTGAAGATTTCTTTGTGCTTAAGCAGGTCTTCTTTCTTCTTCTTGGATACGGCACGGCGCATCAAGTCGGCTTCGCCAAGCGGGTAGCCGAACATTTCTGCTGCGATTTGCATAATCTGCTCTTGGTACACGCAGTTATGTGTGATGATGTTATTAGCGATAAAACAATGTGTGCCTTCAACCGTTATATCGAAGACACGAGTTGTTCCCGCTGGTTCAATTGAGACAATCTGCTCCCAGTTCACACTAGTCCGTGCCAGTGTTTGCGGAAGAGGAACTGCTGCCGCAGCGTTTTGAACTACGTGAACAGAAATACGTTCATCTTTCAAACGCTTGGGCACAAAATGCTGCCGATCAATACCGTACTGTTCCATAAGCTTTCGCTTGGAAAGCGATGTCATCGATTCAATCTCGGCGACAAAGTCTGCACGTTTAATTGTCGATGTGCTGACACTCTCACAGATCACACCTCGCTTTTCAGTTACCATGTGCTGTTGAAGAATCAGCCTGAGCTTGCGCGTCTCATATACAGTGACCTGATATGAAGTGCGCTCACCTCTCACACTGGTGTAGTCATTCTCGATAATGACTGATCGAATCCCAAAACGAAGCAGCAGTGTTTGAATGTCATGAGCGAGTTCGTTTGAAATTGTTTTGTAGTGGCATAACTTTTGGCTCATGTAGCCATCGCAATCCCACAGGGACGCGAGGAAAAACGCCAGATCATCATTGTTTAAGCTAAACACAAATTCGGGAATATGTATGTCTTGGCTACGAAGTCCACCATGTTCAGATTTGGGTTTGCGTAGGTATTCGTTTGCCCGCCTTTTTAAACCAAGCTCACGACACCATGCAAGAAGGGATGTCTCGTATCTCCCTTTCACATGGCGAATGCCGATTCGTAAGACATCATGAATTTGGCGTGTGAAAACAGGCGTAACATCTTCAAATGCTGATAAGCAACGAAGGTATTCATCGATCAATGCTAGGTCTTTACTTACAAAGTCAACCGATGCCCCACTAGCTAGGCTGCCATCTCCGATGAGATAAGCGAGAACCCGTAATTTGCGACGATCTTCTGACCCGGGGTGCTTTGGTTCAAGCAAAGACAAAGGCGTTGCAAGGTAGTCGCCATTATGTAAATCTGCGAGGCGTTTCCATCCGTTTTCGGTTAGAAACTGATGATCAGCCGTTGCCTTGATTTCGCTACCGTTCCAAAGCTTAAGTCTGTAAACTGGTTTTTCCCCATTGTCAAACCAATGTGTGATGCGGCTAACAGTTGGTTGAAGGTTTTCGTCGATGGCTTGTACACAGAAATTGCCCGCCAATGAATCGAGTTGATCAATCCGGTAACGTTTCCCTGTCTCAACATCGGTGATAAGCGAATCTCCGGCTAAACAAATTCCGTATGTCTCGCCCAAAATTGCCTCTAGTTTCGGGTGGTGGTAATTCACTACTTCGCGACCGTGCATTCGCGCGTTGAAGGTGGGGATGTAGTCCATTGGACCGGGGCGGTAAAGCGAAACGGCTGCGATGATGTGCTCAAACTTGGTGGGGCGCATTTCGCGGAGCATTTGCTGCATACCCGTACTTTCGACTTGGAACACGCCAACGGTTTCACCACGCCCGATCATCTCGAAAGTCTCGCGCAGCATACGATCTTTTTCGGGATCGCCGGTGGGACGATAAGGGATGTTGTCCATCGTGTACTTTTCGCCATGATGCTTGAAGATAAGATCACAAGCCCGGCGCATGATGGTGAGCGTGGACAAACCGAGAAAGTCCACTTTCAGCAAGCCAATCGACTCGCAAGTTTCCATGGGGAATTGGGTAACGAGTTTGAGGGAGATGGCATCACCTTCGCCTTCGTCCTCATCACGTTCGGTTTTGTCGCCGCCTTTGGTTTGGCGATGGAGGGGCAAATACTCATAGAGCGGCTTGTCTGCAATGATCACGCCTGCGGCATGGGTGGAGGCGTGACGGCTTACACCTTGCAATTTGGCGGCGGTATCAATGACCGCACGAATTTCGGGATTTTTGTCGTAAAGAGCTTTAAGTTCGGGATTGTCTTCCACATATTGATGAACGGGTTTGGGTTTGGGTTCGGTGGGAATCAAGCGCGCGGCTTCGTTAACGATGCTGAGATCAAGATTGAGCGCGCGTCCCACATCACGGACAGCGGCTTTCGCGCCGAGTGTTCCAAAGGTGATGATGGCGGCGACTTTGTCTTCGCCATATTTGCGAACAGCGTAACTGATGAGTTCGGCACGGCGGTCATCGGGGAAATCCATGTCGATGTCGGGCATACTGACACGACCGGGATTGAGAAAACGCTCGAACAGCAAGTTGTTTTGAATGGGGTCGATATTCGTGATGCCCAACGAGTAGGCGGCGACACTTCCCGCGCCTGATCCACGCACATTCCACCAGATGTCGGCGTGGCGGGCGAATTCACATAAGTCCCACACAATTAAGAAATAGGTATTGAAACCCATTTTATCGATTACGCCGAGTTCGTAGGCAAGGCGTTCACGGAGTTTGGGATCGGTATCTACCCGGTCACCATAGCGCCAGCGCAAGCCTTTTTCACAGAGATGGCGCAGATACTCGGTTTCGGTGAAGCCTGCTGGCACAGGAAATACCGGTAGATGATAACCTTTGCGCTCAAGGTCAATGTCGCACATTTCCGCGACGGCGAGGGTATTTTTGAGGGCTTCGCCGTCATTGATATGCCCAAACCATTCCCACATTTTTTGCTGGTGGATGAGGAAATAGCTGTTATCGGACATTTTGAGGCGATTTTCGTCGGTTTTGAGGGCGCTGCTTTGGATGCAGAGCAAAGTGTCGTGCGCGTCGTAGTCACTTTCGAGGACGTAATGCACATCGGCGGTGGCAACAAGGCGGACGTTATCTTTCTTGGCGGTTTCGATGAGCCATGCGTTGACTTGTCGTAAGTCTTCGATGTCATGGTTTTGGAGTTCGAGATAAAAATGGTCGCGCCCAAAGATTTGGAGATATTCGTCAATGCGAGCGCGGGCTTTATCGTGCTGCCCCGCCATAATAAACTGGGGAATTTCGGCAGCGAGGCATCCGCTGGTGGTGATAAGTCCGTCTTTGTGCGCTTCTAAAAAGGGGCGGTCAATGCGCGGACGATAGTAGTAGCCTTCTAACTGCGCGGCGCTGGCGATTTTAAGCAGGTTGCTATAGCCTTGATTGTTTTGGGCAAGCATGAGCAGATGGTAGGGTTTGCTATCGTGCTTGGGGTCTTTATCGCGCATCGTGCGGGTAGCGAGATAGCCTTCCATGCCGATGATGGGCTTAATATCCGCTTTTTTACAGGCGCGGTAAAAGTCGATCACGCCGAACATTGTGCCATGATCGGTAATGGCAAGGGCGGGCATACCAAGTTCTTTGGCTCGGTCAACGATTTTATTGATTTTGCTCAAACCATCCAGCAGCGAATATTCGGTGTGGACGTGAAGATGCACAAATGGATTTTCAGCAGACATGAAGATTTATCGGTACGTAGATTTATGGACGGAATCAGTTTTGATTATACATCAGTGGGTGAGGAATTGGGGGACGCTCTTAAAACTTTTGTGCGAAAAAGTGGGATAACATGGAACTGCCGCGTGGTGATCAATTGTGATGAAATTGGCGCGCGTGTGCGAGTATAATCATGAACGGAATCATTATCAGTCCCCACATCTATTGTTGAGCTTATGCCAGAACTTCCCGAAGTTGAAACTGTTGTGCGCGGTCTGCGAGAACCGCTAATTGGGCGGACGATTCAAAGCGTGTGGTGGGATTGGACGAAATCGATTCGCTATCCTGATCCCCATTCATTCGCGGCGCGGGTGAGCGGTCAAACGGTGCGCGCGATTGAGCGCCGAGCGAAGTATATCTTATGCCGATTTGATGAGGATATTCTCGTTGTGCATTTGAAGATGACGGGACGCTTGTATGTGGTTGGTGATAACGAAATACTTGATAGTGACCGGTGGGCGCATGTGCGTTTTCAGCTAGATGGCGGGCGACAGCTTCGATTTTCTGACTCACGTAAGTTTGGGTTTGTAACGCTGGTGACGGACATAAACGAGATTGCGCCGTCGCTTGGTCCTGAACCGCTCTCGGATGAATTTACGCCAAGCGTATTGAAAATGCGAATCAGCAAACACCAAAAAAGCATCAAGGCGGTGCTGCTCGATCAACATGTGCTGGCGGGCGTAGGGAACATTTATGCAGATGAAGCCCTGCACATGGCGAAGATTCACCCGATGAGGGGGGCTTCTGGCTTGAGCAATGAGGAAATTGCGCGGTTGTATACGGCAATTCGGACAGTACTGAGCGAAGGAATCGAACGGGAAGGGGCAAGCGTGAATTGGTATCGAAAACCCGATGGTACCAGTGGTGACGCGCAAAATCACTTTGCCGTTTATGATCGAGAAGGTGAAGCATGTTTAACATGCGGATCACCCATCTATAAGACTCGCGTCGCACAGCGAGGAACGCATTTCTGCGCTACTTGCCAACCGCTGCCGTAATGGGGCAGTGCAGCGGGCATCTGCATCTACGCAGCTAGGAGCATAGGTATGGACAGTGGTTTGAACGATTTTATCCAGCAAGTCCCTGCTGGATTAATCATCACTTTTTGCGGTTCGGGCATTTTGCTTGTGGTGATGATCGCTGTGATGGTGAGCAGCCGCGCACGTCGCGCTGAGAAACGCGCCAATGCGGCGGCGAGCGGGAGCTATACAGTTGGTCACGCAAGTGAAGCAGCGCCTCAGAATCTAGCTGCGGCGGCAATGCGCCTTTTTTCCGGCAAACCGAAAGATTCCAGCATGTCCGACGGAGCTTCAAGCGAATTTTCTGGCGCAGAACTGCCCGATTTGGATGTGTTATTGAGCGCTGAGAATGTCCTCAATGACCTGCAAACAAAACGCGGCACACGCAGCGGGACGTTTAGCGTGACGCTGACGGATGGCAGTCAGGTCGAAGTGGCGGAAGTGATGTCGATTTTGCGCGATGTGGCTGAAGGGGGCTTGCTGGTGCAAATTGGCGAGAAAGTGTATCGTCACCCGCCCGCGCTGGCTGATGCCGAATTCAAGCGGCGATTTACGACGACGGTGAGCGAATTAGCAAAGTCGGTAACGTCTGCGGCAGTTGCCGGTTCGCCCTCTGCCGCGCCAGTGGAGACCAAACCTGCCGATCAAGATGCGCCAATTGTCACTCCACCGCCTACTGGTTCGTCTACTTCCAGTGAAGCGTTTAGCGTAAATGCGGATGCTGATCCCACGCCTGTAGTAAGAATGTCGCCACCAACGGCGAAACCGAATGTTCCGCCTGTGTCCACTCCACAAATGCCGTTTGACCTGCCGAAGTATAAGCTGGAAGATGCGCCATCTTTGAAACCACAAGGTGCGCTTCGCCGCCCGCCCAAGCCAACTAATCAACCGCTGCCAGAGATCAATGTGGGCGGATCTGTTGAGGCGTATTTGCAACACAAGCTGGCACTGACTCCCGAATATGCCAACCGAAGCATTCACATTCGATCCGCGCCGAAAGGCGGTGTCGTGATTGAGGTGGACAACCGTTTCTTTGAGACGGTTGGGGATGTAGATGACGCGGAAGTGCGCGCATTTCTGCAAGCGACTATTGAGGAATGGCAAGCGCGGCAGTAAGCATGATCAAGCGTAAACTGCTTCGACAGGTTGAATCACGCCGCGACCTTTTTCATCAAGCGTGTAGCGGCCTAGCGGGCGCTGCGTATCGTGACCAAAAAGGAGCAGGGCGTTGGTTTCCAGCGCCCACGCCTGCCATTTGCGTTTGGTTTCGAGCGTGATGAGCGGTTCAACATCATAGGATGTCATCCAGCCAAGACGCTCAAAATGTACAGCATAAGAGGCGAGATCGCACACATACGAGAATGTTTCGCCTTGTGATTCAATGACAATCGCCATGTGTCCCGGTGTGTGACCGGGCGCAACCACGCCGCGAACTCCCGGCGCGAGTTCGCAATCCCCTTCAAGCAAACGAAGCTGACCTTTTTCGTAGAGCGGTTGATAGTTCTCAAAGAGATAGGTGGCGCGTGTACGTTCGTTGGGGTGCATAGCATCTTCGTATTCGCGGCGCTGCACAACGTATTCGGCGTTGGGGTAGGTGGCGACTACTCCACGCGCTGGGTCAGCCGGATCGGCAAAGCGGGTATTGCCGCCACAGTGATCGCCGTGAAGATGGGTGTTAATGACCAACTGAATGTCTTGCGGTTGGATACCGAGCCGCGCTAGACCCGCAAGCTGACCGCCGCTGGAGCGATCTGACTGCATATAGACATGCTGTTTTTCAGGGATTTTTTCGCCGTAAGCGGTGTCGATGATGATGTTCATACCGGCTGTTTGTACGAACAAACTGTGATACACCATTGGAACCAGATTATCGGCATCGGGCGCAAGGATGCTTTTGTAAAGCGCGCGCGGGACTAAGCCGAACGGTCCGCCCGCGTCCACTTTCGTTACACAATCGAGTAAAAGATGGACACGAATATCACCGATTTGGATCATGACGAATGCTGCCTTAGCTGAACCATTGTTCAAATTGGGTGACGAGCAGCGCACGCTCATGCGGAGGCAAGAACACTACCCGTGAAGCGACAAGTTGATGCTGCTTGAGATCATCGAGGGTGAGTGAGGTGTGTTCCACTAACTGAATCAATTGATCAGAGAGGTTGATATTGCTGATCAACGGGTCATCCGTGTTGATAGTCGTATAGATACCGCGCTGATAAAGCGTAGGAAGCGGGTGTTCAGCAAGACTGGGGACTACGCCGCTGTCAACGTTGCTGGTTGGACAGACTTCGAGCGCCGCGCCACGTTCAACAAGCGAGTCCATCAGGGCGGGACTTTCGACAGCACGGATTCCATGCCCGACGCGATCCGCACCAAGTAAATCGAGCGCTTCGTAGATGCTGTTCGCGCCAGCCCATTCTCCTGCATGGACGGTGATGTACATTCCTTCGCGTTTTGCCCGTTGAAACAGCGCGCTGAAGGGCGCAGCCGGATAAATGGCTTCTTGACCGGCCAGATCGATGGCGACAACACCATGATCGCGATGGGCGAGAGCCGCATCCAAGACGGCTTCGCCAATGCTGACTTCTTCATGGCGGTTCATCGAGACAATCAAGCGTACTTGGATGTTGTGTTCGACAGCGGCAGCTTGTGATGCGGTACAGACCCAGTGAACGACTTCACCGTATTCACAGCGCATGACGTTGTTTAGGGCTTGCGGTGTAAAGCGGAGTTCCATGTATTTGATGTTATCGGCAGCGGCATCGGCGATGACTTCGCGGGTGACTCGCTTGATGATCGTTTCTGAGCGAAAAAATTGGCGTAGAAACCGGAACTTGCCGAGGAAGTTCTCCCATGTGCGCGGTTCTGCCGGCATTATTTGTACATGCGGACGAATGGTTTCAATGTCGTAGTTGTCAATGGGTAGGCAGTATTCACGAGCAATCGACGAAAGCGACTTTAAGCGCCATGAGCCTTCTAGATGGCGATGAAGTTCGATTTTTGGCATTGCACGGATTGCTGCCGCAATCGAGTGAGAGGCTTCCACAAAAATCCTTCGGTGAGGCTTGGACACACTATCGAACTGTAATTGATTGGATGGGGCTAAGTTTAACTGTGCTAGGCGCTCTCCGCTAGTAGCCAACTCCAATAATGCCATGCGGCAACTACGCCAAGGGTAAACGCGGCGGCGGGCAAGCCGTTGTAGATGAAAACCCACAACAACGATTCGTGGATTTGGTTGATGGGGACTATTTCGAGCGCGGTATTGAGAATCCGCAGGGCGATGCTGAGAGTCATGAGCGTAATCGCCAAATAGAAGGCGAAGTACTGCGGTTTTGCACGAGTGGCATCCCCTAGACGTTTGCTAAGCATCGCCACGATGATGAGCAGCAGCAGTATGGCAAACTGCCCGAAAAGTTCGGCAAATGAGGCGAGCATGGGTGAGTTCTCCTATGTATCGCTGGCGGGTGGTTGGGCGTGTTTGCGTCCATAAATCATTTGGCGGTAGAGCGACCAGATTAGGATGAGCAGTATTAAACCACCGAGCGCAGAGAGTCCATCGGCGATGGGATCGCCCGCAGCACGATCCACGCTGGCGAAGCGCACTGAGGCGATGCCGAATAAGACAGCGGGAAGGGCGTACCAGCGAAAGCGAGTGCGTTCGCCTGACATTTGTTCATAGTAGCGGGCGATGAGCGCGAGAAAAAGATGCAGAGCTGCAAGGGGAAACCAACTGTATAAGGTGAATAGTTGGCTGAGTTGATCGGGTGTCACGGCAGCCCTGCCTACAATGAGCGGTTTGTCGTCGAAGTTAGCTTTTGCGTTCGAGCAGCATAACAACGCGAATCGCTTTTGCGCGGAACGCACGATCATCACAGGCATTGACGAAACGCTCGACGATTGCACGAAGCGCAGGATCGGGTGTTAGGGAGTATAGTGTCACACTTGACATTGAACGTTCGCGCACAATATTCTCGCTGGTGAGCGCAGCAAGTTCGCGTTCTACCTCTTGACTATCGCGGCTGATGTAGCGGGCGATGTTGTCAGGCGTATCGGCTGCGTGCGGGTTATCATGGAAAAATCGGATTAAGTCCCATTTGGTGAATGAATTGGCGACCTGCTGAATGAAGCGCAGCAGGTCCGCATCAATTTCATCTCCTTGACGCGAAGCCGCATCTGTTGTAACCATGCTTTTTTCCCCTGCTTAATGATTGTGACGTACAAACGCAAACAAGGAATATTTCGATGCGGATGCCCGCTGTTTAACACGTGAAACTGGGGTGTATTTTTAACCAAAGGAAGCTCAATCGGCAAGGCTTGCGATGCGCTTCCTTTGATTTTTCCTATCGCAAATCGTGGAAATTGCACGAAAGCGCCCAATTACGCGGTGGTGCGCTGTGTGCCACTGGATTGATCTGAGCGCATGTGACAGTTCTTGTATTTTTTGCCACTTCCGCACCAGCAGGGATCGTTACGTCCGAGCGCGTTTGATTTGCGCGCGGGTTCGGGCTTACTTTCCTGTACCGCGCCGGGGCGGACCGCTTGAACATTTTGGACACGGGACAGATTGGGAATTGGTTGTGGGCTGGTGAGATTCGCGCGAATTTGTACGCGGAAGATATTTCGGACGGCTTCCTGTCGAATTTGTGATTGCAATTCTTCCCACATGGCGAAGGCTTCGCGCTTGTATTCGACCAACGGATCACGCTGCGCGATGGACACCAAGCCAATCCCTTCGCGGAGAACATCGAGATCGGTAAGATGCCGCCGCCAGTGATTGTCAATCGCGCCAAGATAGACGAGGCGTTCGGCGCGTTTCATGTTTTCTTCGCCCAGCTCGTCGGATTTTTGATCATAGGCGTGGTGGGCGGCTTTGATGAGCATGTCTTCAAGTTCTTCGAGGGATTTGCCCGCCATCGTCTGCGGGGTGATGTCTGCGGGGACAGGGAAAATGGTGAACAGTTTCTTGTGAAGTGCTTCCAAATCCCAATCGTTGGGCGAAACGTTGTTTGGTGCGTATTCGTCCAAGATTTCGCCAATCGCTTCTTCCAGCATGGCTAGATATTCTTCGACAAGCTCTTCTTTGTCGAGCAGTTCGCGGCGCTGGCGGTAGATGACCTCACGCTGTTTGTTGACGACATCGTCGTATTCAAGCACGCGCTTGCGGATGTCGAAGTTGTGTCCTTCGACACGCACCTGCGCTTGACCGATGGCATTGGTGACCATCTTGTGTTCAATAGGCTCGTCTTCGGGAATTTTTGCCCAACTCATGATGGCTTTGACACGATCACCGCCGAAGCGCTTCATGAGGTCATCTTCGAGACTTAAGAAGAAGCGCGATTCGCCGGGATCCCCTTGACGACCCGCGCGACCACGCAGTTGGTTATCGATGCGGCGCGCTTCATGACGCTCTGTGCCGAGTACGAACAAGCCGCCTGCTTCGAGTACTATTTTGCGATCTTCTTGGATTTCGTTGATGGCTTCACTGTAGGCTTTTTCCCATTGTTCGGGAGTCGCTTGGGTGATTTCGATGCCCTGCTTGCGAAGTTTTTCGCGTGCCAAGCCTTCAGGGTTACCGCCGAGAAGAATGTCAACACCACGACCAGCCATGTTGGTGGCAATTGTCACGGTCCCAGAGCGCCCGGCTTGGGTGATGATCTCGGCTTCTTTTTCATGCTGCTTAGCGTTAAGGACGTTATGCGCGATGCCAGCGCGTGTGAGCAGTTTACTCAATCGCTCGGAGGTTTCGATGGCGACTGTACCAATTAGGACGGGCTGCCCTTTTTCGTGACATTCACGAATTTGTTCGATGATAGCGTTAAATTTTGCTTTTTCCGTCGCGTAGACGAGGTCTTCCCAGTCGCGGCGTATCATTGGGCGGTGGGTAGGGATCGGTATGACTTCGAGGTTGTAAATCTTCTCAAATTCTTCTGCTTCGGTCATCGCTGTGCCTGTCATGCCAGCGAGTTTCTTATACATGCGGAAGAAGTTTTGAAAAGTGATGGTCGCCATCGTGATATTTTCACGACGCACCTGAACACCCTCTTTGGCTTCAATGGCTTGATGCAAGCCTTCGGAGAAACGTCGACCATACATTAAGCGACCCGTGAACTCATCGACGATGATGATCTGCCCATCTTGGATGATGTACTCTTTGTCGTTGTGATAGAGGGTATGGGCACGAAGGGCGTTATCGAGGTAGGGAATCATATCAGCATGGTCGGCATGATAGAGATGATCGATACCCAACAACTTTTCGACTTTTTCAACGCCGCGCTCGGTCAAATACGCCACACGATCTTTGAGATCGACAACGTAATCGCCATCCGGTCCGTTTTCTTTGTCTTCGACGCTTTCAGGAGTGCTTGGCTGGAGTTTACGAACGATTTGGGCAAAGGTTTTGTACAGATCGCTCGGTTGGTCTGCCATGCCGGAGATAATCAAGGGTGTGCGCGCTTCGTCGATGAGGATGTTGTCCACTTCGTCAACGATGGCGTAGAACAATTCGCGCTGTACTAACTGAGACGTATCCATGACCATATTGTCACGGAGATAGTCGAAGCCAAATTCATTGTTCGTGCCGTAAGTGATGTCGGCGGCGTAGGCTTCTTGGCGACGAATCGGGCGCAAATTTTGGAAGCGCGCATCGTCGGATGGGTAAGTGGGATCGAATAGGTATGAGCCGGAATCGGGATTTCCTGTGCCGCTGTTCTGGATAACGGCAACGCTTAGCCCAAGATAATGGTAAATGGGGCCCATCTGCTGCACGCCAACTTTGCTCAGATAGTCGTTGGGTGTGACGAGATGCGCGCCGCGCCCCAAGAGCGCATTCAAGTAAAGGGGCAAACTTGCGACGAGGGTTTTCCCTTCGCCCGTTTTCATTTCTGCGATGCGCCCGTTATGCAGCACCATTCCGCCGATTAACTGCACGTCGTAATGGCGCAGCTTGATGGTGCGTACCGAGGCTTCGCGGACAAGGGCGAAGGCTTCGGGGAGAATGTCGTCGGTTTTTGCGCCATCAGCAAGGCGCTTTTTCAGTTCTTCAGTTTTTGCGCGCATATCCGCTTGAGTGAGTTTTTGCATAGCGGGTTCGAGCGCGTTGATTTTCTCAACTACTTCACGGTAACGCGCGATGGTTTTTTCCATCGGGTTGCCCACGACTTTGCTGACCAGATTCTTGAACATAACGCCTCGGCTGGAGTTATAAGATATGTGGCATTTCGTCCCACAAACACGGGATTATATCACAGCGAACATCAACGTTTCGTTATAATTCTCGCCGCGAAAAAGAGAAATGATTATGAGAATGAGGACGCGATGGTGGCTATGCAATATGTGAAGATGGGGCGTACAGGGCTGAAAGTGAGCCGGATTTGTTTGGGGACGATGACGTTTGGGTGGAGCGCAGATGAAGCGACATCGCACGCGATTCTGGATGCCGCAGTTGCGGCGGGAATTAATTTTTTTGACACGGCGAATATTTATTCAAGTTGGATTGAAGGGAACAGCGGCGGTGAATCGGAGACGATTATCGGGAACTGGCTAAAGAAGCAAGATCGACACAAGATTGTGTTAGCAACAAAAGTCCGGGGGCGCATGTGGAATGGCGCAAACGGTGAGGGATTAAGCCGCGTTCACATTATGCAAGCCGTGGAGGATAGTCTTCAGCGGTTGGGAACGGACTATATCGATGTGTATCAAGCGCATTTCCCAGATGCAGATACGCCGCTGGATGAAACGCTGGCGGCATTTGATCAACTAGTGCGGGATGGGAAAGTGCGCTATGCGGGCGCAAGTAATTATCCCGCATGGCTGCTGATGAAATCGCTGTGGGTGAGCGACGTGCGTCGCTTGGTGCGTTTTGACTGTTTGCAGCCGCATTATAGTTTACTCCACCGCAGCGAGTTTGAGCGCGAGCTTGAAGCAGTCTGCCTTGATCAAGGGATTGGTGTGATTCCATACAGCCCATTAGCTGCGGGCTTTTTGACCGGAAAATACACGCGCGAGAATCCTTCGCCGGATACGTCGCGTGAGAGCAGCGGGCTGATCAAGCGGCTGCGTGAGAATGATCAAGCGTATGAAGTGCTGGATAAGGTGAAAAATATGGCGAATGGGCGGGGCGTTCCAGCCGCGCATGTGGCGTTGGCGTGGCTGTTGGCACGCCCATCGGTCACATCAGCGATTATTGGAGCGCGCACGGTAGAACAGCTTTTGGAAGTGATCGGCGCGGTAGATGTGACGTTAAGCGATGAGGAAATTGGCGAGCTAAATCGCGTATCGGAAGGTTTTTAAGGATGCGCTGATGTGCCTTTACAGGGGAAGAAGGTCGGTTGATTTTTAAGGCGTTATAGGTTTGTGAAAAAGCGGCGGGGTCGAGCCCCGCCGCGCTGTTTTTTGCTTATTCATTGAATAATTCGCCGACGCTGCGACCTTCATGCGCGCGGCGGATGACTTCACCGAGAAGTTTTGCGACTGACAGCACCGTCATATTTGGCAAACGTTTTTCCTCTGGAATCGGGAATGTGTTAGTGGTGATGATCTCTTTTAGCCCGCACCCCGCCAATTTGGAGACAGCATCTTTGGCGAGAATCGCGTGGGTGAAAGCGAAGTAGACATCGCGCGCGCCTTCTGCTTGCACCAATTTGATCGCGTTGACGGCTGAGCCGCCTGTGAGAACTTCATCATCAACCAGCAGGACGTTTTTGCCGCGCACGTCCCCAATCATGGTGAGCGCTTCGCTTTTGCTGTCGTTGCCTGTGCGGCGTTTTTCGATAATCGCCAGCGGCGTGCCGAGTTTTTCCGCCCAATTACGCGCTTTCTTGGCATAGCCCAAGTCTGTTGAGCAGACGGTGAGATCAGGGATATTCTTCTTGGCGACATAATCGACAAGGATATGGAAGGCAGTCAGCGCGTCGCCGGGGATGTTGAAGAATCCTTGAATTTGTCCCGCGTGCAAATCGATGGTCATGTAACGATCTGCGCCTGCTGCTTCAATCATATTGGCGAGAAGACGGGCGGCGATACCCACCCGCGGCTGATCTTTTTTATCAGAACGGGCATAGGGTAAATACGGAATTACCACGTTGATACGCCCTGCCGAGTCGCGTTTAAGCGTGTCGATCATGATAAGCATTTCAAAGAGATTTTCGTGGAGCGGGGAACACATACTATATACCACGTAAACATCTTGCCCGCGCACGCTTTGATTGAGGCGGATAAAGATGTTTTCGTTTTCGAAAATCTTCCGGTCATATTTGCCGGGTTCGATTTTCAAATAGTCAGCAATTTCTTTGCCCAATGCTTCTGATGATGAACCGGCGAACAAGAGAATGCGCCCGTACTGACCATACGGTCCCGCATATTGATCGGTCAAGGGTTTTTCGCCGCTGTTTGCCGTGGATGTCGTCGCTTCGGTCACTGTGTTTTCCATCGCTTGTTTGATTCCTCGCGCCCAACCGTTTGAACTGCTTGTATCTTCACCCGTTGATTTACAAAAATAGAACGCGGCATCTCGTTATGGTACGCCGCGTCCCGATGCTTCATGAAGAAGTGTCCTCACCGCGTGCTGCGGTGCGACTTCGCGTGTTTGAACACGCCGCACCAAGTCATTAAATGTCTCTTCTGGGAGAGATTTTATGAGTTGATTCATCAGGCTTTCGCGCAAACGATCATAAAGTTCGATTTCGATTTGACGACGTTCGATTTCCGCGAAGATTTCGTTCGCATGTAAATGCGCTCGATGCGCTTCGATGGCGTTGACGAGTTCGTCGATCCCTTTGTCTTCGCTGGCAACGGTTTGGATAATTGGCGGAATCCACAGGGGAGCAGTCGTATGATTCGTGGGATGGGCGGTAGGGGTTTGTGCTGTCATGGTTTTGCCGTGATGACGAATTTGTGAGCCATTCAACTGCGCGCGCGATGACGGATGACCGAGTTCAAGCATGGTACGGAGCGCGCGGAGAGTCGTGTTCACGCCGGGACGATCCGCTTTATTGATGACCAACACATCGGCAATTTCGAGGATACCCGCTTTAATCGCCTGCACATCGTCGCCCAAACCGGGGGCTTCTACGACAACAGTCGTATTCGCCATGCGGGCGATATCGACTTCACTCTGCCCAGCACCAACAGTTTCGACCAGCACAATATTGAAGCCCGCCGCATCGAGTGCGCGCACGGCATCGCGGGTGGCGCGCGCTAAACCGCCAAGACTGCCGCGCGTCGCCATGCTGCGGATGAATACACCTGAATCGCCGGATAGATCGCGCATACGGATGCGATCACCGAGAATTGCGCCCCCCGTGAACGGGCTGGTTGGGTCAACGGCGACGATTGCAACGGTTCTGTTCGCAGCGCGATAGGCTTTTGCCAGTGCAGTGACAAGCGTACTTTTGCCCGTCCCCGGCGCACCGGTAATGCCGATGATCCATGCGCGACCTGTGTGCGAAAAAAGCGCCGCCAACACATGTTCGATGCCTTCGCTTTCGGATTCGATTTCGGTGAGCAGGCGGGCTAAAGCGCGGCGATTACCGCTTAACACTTGCTCGATTCGCTCCACCGTGTTTGGGTCGGGTACGCTGCGCTCGTTCGTCATGAGGCGCTGGCTTTTCCCCCGATGAGGTTATTGATAAATTTGACGATGTCTTCGGTATTGGTGCCGGGACCGAATACGCCCTTTACGCCGTGGGCTTCAAGGGCAGCTTTGTCTTCATCGGGGATGATCCCGCCGATCATAATGGGAACATCGCTCAAACCCTGTTCGTTCATCACTTCGCGGATACGCGGGACAAGCGCCATGTGCGCTCCACTGAGGATGCTTAACCCGACAATATCTACGTCTTCCTGCAAGGCTGCTTCTGCGATCATTTCCGGTGTTTGGCGAAGCCCGGTGTAGATGACTTCCATTCCCGCATCGCGCAGTGCCCGCGCGATAACTTTTGCGCCCCGGTCATGTCCATCTAAGCCGGGTTTGGCAATTAGCACTCGAATCGACATCACACCCCGTTTCGCTTGAAAGATTTCCGCTCTCGTGTTAAGCCATGAATAAGAAACTCAGTTTCATTATAACAAACAAGGCGCATGTCATACATGAAACATGGGATAGATTGCACAGCAGCGCATTACTGAATCGTGAGATAAAACAAACGAGCGAAAAACGATGCGTGTGATACAATTTGACACAATCTTGTTAGACAGCAATCAACCCGTATTTTTGAGAGGGAAACGAGATGACCGCCGTCCCGGATACGAGCAGCATCCCCACGACCTCGAATCGACCACTGATGCAGTCGCCTGATCGATCTTCAAAGGCGGAAGCGCGCGTCGGGATGACCGTCGCCATTCTCACGTTGATTATCGCGTCACTGCTGGCGGTGGTGTATGGCATCAATGGGCTGAGTTTTCGCTCCGAAGCTTTCTTTGGGGCGTTTATGGCACGTTCGATGGTGGTCGATGGAAGTCAACCTGTTTCCGACGCTGGCTGGAACGGCTTGAATGCCGGGCTGGCACGACTTGATCGTGTGATCAGCATAAACGGACAGCCCCTCGGTGAGGGATTAGAAGCGCCGACGAATTTCCGTGCGATTATGCGAGCTGTTCGCGTAGGTGAACCGATTGAAGTCGAGTTTTTGCGTCCTGCTGACGGCGCACTCGCACCGATCATGGGCGGCGAAGTATGCGAGCCGGTACAAGACGGATATGCACGATGCGTTGTGACCTATCCCACGCAAGAAATTCCGGCGGAGGATTATTTAGCGCTCTTTATCATCCCGTTTGTATCGGGGATGATTGTGCTCGTGATCGGCATTATCACGCTTTTGCTGAGACCTTACCAAGCATCGGCGCGCGCGTTGGCTTCGGGGTGCGCCCTGCTGGCGATCTTTATGACCGGTTTGTTTGACCTGAACTCAACCTACGCAGCAAACGGCGCATGGATGATTGGGCTGGTCACGTTGTCGGGGGCTTTGGTGTCATTCGCGCTTATTTTCCCGGTCAAGAGCGCATTTGTATATCGAAACACCTTCAACCGCTATTTGCCGGTGATCGCGGCGCTGGCTGCCGGGTGGGTACTTTCGCGTGTGTTCTTGGATCCGCCAAACCCATACATGGTGCTGTCGCTTCAAAGTTTGACTGTCTTGTCGGCTTTAGCCGGGTCATTCGCTGTTGTGGTGACGATGTTGTATCGACGTTCGCGCGCGACGACGGCGGTGATACGCGATCAGTCAAATACGGTACTCATCGGCTTTGCGATGTCGCTAATTATTTCGGTGATTTGGGTGTTTAATGCCTTATCGCGCGGCATGATGCAAACGGAAGTTGTGCCCATCAATACGTCAGCGGCGATGCCATTCTTTGTGCTGCCCGTCTTGAGCATGGCGTATGCAGTGCTGCAATATCGCTCGACGAATACAGACCGGATTTTGAGCCAAGCAATCACGTATGGGATTATGCTGTTCGGGTTGGTGAGCGGTTACTTCCTGCTGGTGTTAAGCGTGAGTCTGTTAGTCGGAAACGTCATCAATGCGGCTGACCCGGTACTGCTGGCGGTGGTGATTTTCGTCGTGGCGGTGCTGTTTGTGCCTGTGAGAACGGGACTGCAAAAACGAATTGACCGCTTGTACTTCCGCACGCAGGTGAACTATCAGGCGCGGGTCGAGTCATTTGTGCGGCATATCAGCTCATTGGTTAACCTTGATGATATTTTGAGCGCCTATCGCGATCAGATTGAAGACGCGCTGTTGCCCGCAGACTTGTTTATCTTCTTGCCGGATCGCCTGTCAGGCGATTTTGTGGCAGTATCGCAGGCAAACACAACAGACATTCAATTTTCGCAGTACAGCCCTATGATCGAACATCTTCGTCAAGCGTCTGAACCCGTGTATCTCGGCGTGGGGCAGCCATGGGCACGCGATGTACTGGTCGAGAAGGCGCGTTTGGGGATACTGCGTGCGCTGGTGATTATGCCGCTGGTGGGGTCGAATCGATTGAATGGGTTTGTGGTGCTAGCAGCGCCACGCAGCGGACGCGGCTTGTATACCTTTGATGAATTAAATTTCCTGCAAAACCTGACTAACCAAATCACGGTGGCAATTGAACGCGCACAGGTCGTTGATTCGCTGGAACGGCGTGTGCGTGAACTGGACGTGTTGAGCCAAGTGAGCCAAGCGGTTAACTTCAGTGTGGACTTCGACTCGCTGCTGGAATTGATCAGCACGCAGATCAGCCGTTTGGTGGAGTCGCCCAACTTCTACATTACGCTGCGCGACACCGCATCGAATGAACTCTATCACGCGTTCTTCGTTGAAGATGATGAACGTTTGCGTGAAAAGGAAAATCGACGTTGGGCAGTAGGACGTGACCTGTTCAGTCAAGTAGTGCGCGAAGGTCACCCGATAAGAGTGGCGAACTTTGTCGCAGAAATGCAGCGGCGGGGCGTGCAAGTATTGCATGAAAGCCAAGAGATGAAGGCATGGATGGGCGTGCCGTTGATCGCGGGATCACAGGCACTTGGCGTACTCTCTGTCGGTATGAATGACGTGAATCGCACGTTCAATGATGAGCAAGAAAAGAGCTTGTCGGACGTGGCATCGCTGGCGGCTACTTCGATTGACAAGTCGCGGTTGTTCGATGAAACGAACGTGCGCGCACGCCAGCTTGCGGTACTGAACGCGATTTCGAGCCAGATTGTGGCATCGGAAGTTGACCTTGAGGGACTGCTTCGCATTATCACGGAAAGTGCGACGGACATTTTGAACGCTGAAGCCGGATCGCTGCTGCTGACGACAGACGATGGCACAGAATCGCTGGAGTTCCGCGTGGTTAGCGGGGGTGCGGGTTCAGGGTTGGTGGGGGTGCGCGTGCCCGCAGGTAAAGGGTTGGTTGGCGAAGTTGCCAAGACAGGCAAACCCGTGATTGTGTATGACGTGGCAAGCGATCCGCGATGGGCAGGTGAATTGGGCGGTGGATCGTTCCACACGGCGAATGTCATCGCTGTGCCATTGATCTCACAGGAAAGGGTCACGGGTGTGCTGGAAGTCTTGAATAAGCGCGGCGGGACATTCAACCCGACGGATGTCGATTTGCTGACGACGTTCGCGGGGCAAGCAGCCGTCGCAATTGAAAACGCGCGCTTGTTCCAACTGACAGACTTGCAGTTGAGTGAGCGTGTGAGCGAATTGGAAACACTGGAACGCATCGACATCGAGCTGAATCGCTCGCTTGACTTACGTAAAGTTGCGGAAATCACAGTGAACTGGGCGCTGGAAAACAGCAGTGCCACCGCAGGGATGATCGGGTTGGTTGTAGGGGAACCCCCACGCTTTTTGATGGTATATCGCTATGGTTACGCTGAGTATGATGTACCTGAAGGAACGGAAGGCGACTTTCTCCCGCTGGATCGCGGAATAGTCAGCCGTGTGATGCGTACACGTCAAGCAGAAGTTGTGCCGGATGTGAGCATTGACCCCGACTACGTGCCCAGTTTGCATGGGTGTATCAGCCAAGCGACCCTGCCGATGATGTCGGGCGGCAACATCAACGCGCTGCTGATTTTGGAGACGAACCGCGAACCACGTCTGCGTTTGGCAGATATGCCGTTCTTGCAGCGTTTGACCGAACACGCCAGCATCGCCATTTCTAACGCGCAGTTGTACGCGGAACTGACCCGCGCGAACCAATCTAAGAGTGAGTTCGTGTCATTTGTGGCACACGAACTGAAGAATCCGCTTACGTCGATTAAAGGGTATTCGGATGTGCTGTTGGGAGGCGCGGTGGGGGCATTGAGCGAGCCACAGCGTAATTTCTTGTCCACAATTCGCAGCAACGCCGAACGCATGAATAACTTGGTCAGCGACTTGAACGACGTGACCAAGCTGCAAACCAACAATATGCGTATCGATCTGTCACCGACGGATTTCCGTAATATCGTGACGGAAACACTGCGTCCGCTGCACAAACTGATCGAGGATAAGGCGCAGACGTTGAACGTAGAGATTCCTGACGATTTGCCGCTGGTGAATGCAGATCAGAACCGGATTATCCAAGTGCTGACCAACCTTGTGAGCAACGCGCACAAATACACGCCGAAAAGCGGTGTAGTGACACTGGCAGCATATGTGGATAATGCGCTGCGCGATGCGAAAGGACGGACGCTGCCCCCGATGCTGCATATTGAGGTGCGGGACACGGGAATTGGGATGAGCGAAGAAGACTTGTCCCGTTTGTTCACGCCGTACTTTAGAAGCGAGAATCCGCTGGCACGTGAGCAGCCCGGCACAGGGTTGGGCTTGACCATCACGCAAGGGATTGTGCTGCGTCACGGCGGGAACATATGGGTAGAAAGTCAGTTAGGTGAGGGAACGGTGTTCCACTTCACGCTGCCGTTGGTGACGGACGTAGTAGGAAAGTAGAGCTAGTGCAGGATGTAAACCAGAGGGGTGGAGAAACGCATTCTCCGCCTTTTCAATGTGCTGTGGGCGAAGTGTTATCGTTCATGTCCTTTCATGTCCGATGTGCTTCGCTTAAGTGTTGAGGAGTTTTGGTACAGTAAGTGTTTAGCGTGTAACAGCTTAGCTTGCCGGATAATTTTCCGTTTTTGGCGATACGCGCTCCCGCTGGCGCTTGCGGAACAAGATGTACAGACCGCTTCCGACGGGTTAATATCGCCCCCATCCAAGTCAGCAGCGCCCGGATTTCCTGCCCTAAAAAGCAATCCCCACAGCACGTTAATTGGCAGCGGGACATATTCGAAGGGGGAATCCATTTAACAGCGACACCTTGTAACGAGAAAACGAACATTGCCAGCGCAATAAAACCGACGCTGCGAAGATTACTGTTCATCGACTTTATCACCCGGTTTCTTGAATAAATGTGATTCGCCCGACTAGTAGATTGAGTTTAATTTCGTTAACGAAAAAAGCGACCGCAGAAGGTCGCTTTTTGGGGTTTTGGTTGTAGATGACGATTAGCCGAGATGGGGCTTCAACTGCGCGAGGAGGCGTTCCTTATTCTGGAAGCCGGTGATGCGCGCGACAGGCTGACCGCCCTTGAACAGCAGCAGCGTCGGGATGCTCATGACGCGGTATTCGATGGCGAGGTCTTGATTGGCATCGGTGTCGAGCTTACCAACCTTAAGCTGATCGGCGTATTCTTCGGCAATCGACTCGACATGGGGGGCGATCATGCGGCAAGGTCCGCACCATTCCGCCCAAAAATCCACGAGTACCGGCTTGTCCGATTTCAACACTTCCTTTTGGAAGTTGCTCTGGTTGACTTCAACTGTTTTGCTGCCCATGTTACTAAACTGCTCCTTTGAGTATCGCTTTACGCCTTGATGGTGACATGCTATCCTAATGGGGAACGCAGTCCCATAAAAGATTGAGTTTTCACGTTGGTACAACTCCGTAGTATGTCTGTGTGGAGCTGCAACATGAATTCAGACGACGCACACTTGCCAGAACTTACGCGCCGCCAAGAAGAAATTTTGTCGCTGATTGTGCGGACATACACGCAGCACCCCGAACCGGTAAGTTCAAAGCATTTGGTCGAAACATTTGGGCTTTCGTATAGTTCGGCGACTGTACGGAATGAAATGTCGGTACTTGAAGAACTCGGTTATATCGGTGCGCCGCATACCTCGGCGGGACGCATCCCAACACAGCAAGGGTATCGATATTTCGTAAAGCGCTTGATCAACGCGACGGATTTGACGGTAAGCGATCAACTGCGAATTAGTGAAAAGCTGCAAAGCACACCTTTAGCAACTGAGAACTGGATGCGGATTGTAGCGACAGTGCTGGCGCGCACAGCGCAGTCCGCCGCGTTGGTGACTCCACCAGCAGCAGATACGCCAGTATTCAAGCATCTGGAATTGATTTCGATACAGGGACGATTAGCGCTGCTGGTGCTGGTGTTGAACGGCGGCGCGGTGCATCAACAAATGCTAACACTTGCCGAACCAGTCACACAATCGCGTTTGAGTGAAGTTGCTACGCGCATCAATGGATTGTGCATCGGACTAAATGCTAACGAAGTCCGGATCAAGGGAGTGCCGTTACAGCTTATTGAGCGCGAAGTGATCGAATTGGTGGCCGATTTGATGGATCGCGCGGATTCGGCACGGATGATGACCGTGTATCGGGATGGTTTAAGTGAAGTGATCAGTGCGTTTCCAAACAGTGAGGGCGCACAGCAAATGGTGCGGGTTTTTGAAGAACGCGCCTATTTGAATGTAATTTTGAGCGAGATATTGTCGCCGCTGGTGAACAGCGTGCAGGTGGTGATCGCCGGGGATGGGCGGTGGGAACAGTTGAGCCACCTAACAATGGTGATCAGCCGGTATGGTGTGCCGGGGCAGATCAGCGGGGCAGTAGGTGTGTTAGGTCCAACGCATATCAATTATGGGCGGGCGATCAGCGCGGTGGGTTATGTGTCGAGTTTGATGACAGAGATGTTGGCAAGCGCGTATGAAGCGCGGGAGTCGCTGCCAGATGGGGGAGATGACGAAACTTCTTCGCCTAGCCCCGATGAACTTCGTTCACCGCGAATTCGGGGAGGGGAGTGAACGAAGACAGTTAATTGGTCGGGTGAACCATGCGAAACGAGTTTCGCCAGTTCCCTTTACAAGTCGCGTAATTCAATTCAATGGCGCGGGGATGTGAAATGCATCCCCGCGTTTTGTTGAAAATCCAAGAGATTTTTAACGCAATTCTATTACACGAACACTACACTTAGGCTCGTGAGCATAATGGGTGCGTTATGCGTTCTGTCATATCATGGTGGGATACAGGAAGGAAGCGGGCGTGGGTAATCACGATCATACGCACAACAATTCCGGTGATGCTGCGGAAACAACCGCCGCCGCACCTGAGCAAGAAAGCCAGACCGCGAACGCTGAAGCGACTGCTGAGGCATCTAGTGAAACCGTTGAAAAACTTCAGGCGCAGGCGAAAGAGTATCTTGAAGGTTGGCAGCGTGCGCGCGCGGAATTTGCCAATTACAAAAAGCGCGTTGAACGCGACATGAAAGATACTTACCAGAACGCGGCGGGTGATGTTTTGAAAGGTGTTTTGCCAATCATTGATGATTTTGACCGGGCGCTGGCGAATGTTCCCGAAGATTTGAATGGAAATTCGTGGGTGAACGGTGTGAGCATGATTCAAAAGAAACTGTTGAAACTGCTGGATGACAACGGCGTGACGCAGTTTGACCCGGTAGGGCAGCCGTTTGACCCGAACCAGCATCAAGCGATTGGCACGGATGAGGTTGACGGTGTTGCCAGTGGAGTCGTCACCAAGACCGAGCAAAAAGGATACGCGATGGGTGAACAAATCCTGCGTCCGGCATTGGTGCGGGTGAATCGCTAACTGTGATGTTGGCGGATCAATCTACAGACTCCAATACGAATCAAATGAAAACGCGGTACAACTAAACGCAGCAAATTGAAGGAGAACTCTCAAAATGGGTCGGATTATCGGTATTGACCTTGGAACGACCAACTCGGTAGTTGCCGTGATGGAAGGCGGCGAGCCAGTTGTTATCCCCTCATCAGAAGGTGGACGCTTGATCCCGTCGGTGGTAGCGGTGAATCCCAAGACGGGGGAACGTGTAGTCGGGAAGATCGCACGCAATCAGGCGGTGATTAACCCCGAAAACACCATCTTTTCGGTGAAGCGCTTCATGGGGCGCAAGTTTGATGACCCAGAAGTGCAGCGGGCGGCGAAGATTGTGCCATACAAGGTGAGCGCCGCGCCCAATGGCGATGTGCGTGTACACATGGGCGGCAAAGAATACAGCCCGCAAGAAGTGAGCGCGATGATCTTGCAAAAGATCAAGGCGGATGCAGAAGCCTATCTCGGTGAAACAGTCGATCAGGCTGTGATCACTGTTCCGGCATATTTCAATGACGCGCAGCGTAACGCAACGAAAGATGCCGGGCGTATCGCGGGCTTGGAAGTGCTGCGTATCATCAATGAGCCGACAGCATCGAGTCTGGCGTATGGCTTGGGTGAAAAGAAGAACGGCTTGATCGCGGTTTATGACCTTGGCGGCGGTACGTTCGACATTTCGATCCTAGAAGTGGGCGATGGGGTGTTTGAAGTCCGCAGCACGAACGGTGATACGTATTTAGGTGGTGACGACTTTGACCAAGTGATCATCAACTGGATCGCGGACGAATTCAAGAAGGAGCAGGGAATCGATCTGCGTGGTGATCGTCAGGCACTCCAGCGGTTGAAGGAAGCGGCAGAAAAGGCGAAGATCGAACTTTCCAGCACGCTGAGCGCGGACATCAACCTGCCGTTCATTACGGCGGATGCGAGCGGTCCGAAGCACTTGAATATGACGCTGAGCCGGGCGAAGCTGGAGAGCATGACAGCAAGCCTTATTCAGCGGAGCATTGAACCGTGCAAGGCGGCTCTGCGTGACGCGGGGATTGATGCGAAAGATATTGACACGGTGGTGCTGGTGGGTGGTATGACCCGTATGCCCGCTGTCGCGGAAGCAGTCAAGAACTTCTTCGGTAAAGAACCGAGCAAGGGCGTGAATCCTGATGAAGTCGTCGGTTTGGGCGCGGCAATTCAGGCGGGTGTGCTTCGCGGTGATGTGAAAGACATTCTGCTGCTGGACGTGACTCCGCTGACGTTGGGTGTAGAAACGCTGGGCGGGGTATCGACGGCATTGATCGAACGCAACACGACGATCCCGACGCGCAAGAGTCAGGTGTTTTCGACGGCAGCCGATAACCAGACACAGGTGGAAATCCATGTCGTGCAGGGCGAACGCCCGATGGCGAACGATAACAAGTCGCTTGGACGGTTCATCCTTGATGGTATTCCACCCGCGCCGCGCGGTATTCCGCAAATTGAAGTGACGTTTGATATTGATGCGAACGGCATTTTGAACGTATCGGCGCGCGACAAGGCGACGGGACGCGAACAAAAGATCACTATCACGGCGAACAGCGGTTTGAACGAAGCCGAAATTCAGCGGATGGTGAAAGAGGCGGAGAAGTACGCGAACGAAGATGCGAAACGCCGCGAACAGGTAGAAACAAAGAACCAAGCGGAAGCGGAAATCTTCCGCGCAGAGAAGTTTATGCATGACAGCGCGGAACAAATTCCGGCGGAAGCCAAGACGCAGATCACCAGCTTGATCGCAGATGTCCGTAAGGCGATTGAAAGCGACGACTCAGAAAAGATCAAGGCGGCGGCGCAGGCGTTGGGCACCTACTTGCAGCAGGTGGGCGCGAAGATGTACGAAACGCCGGGGGCTGCAACGACGGGCACGCCGAATGGTGATGGGGCATCAAGCGCTTCGACCAATAAGGGCGAAGATGTGGTCGATGCCGAGTTCACCGAAGCGTAATCAACTGACAGACTAAGTGGATAGGGGCGGCTAGACGAGATAGCATACGTTTAGTCCGCCCCTATGAGATTCCGGGATATTCGCGGTACACTGGTGGATGACCTAGACGAGCGTGACTTAGAGCGAACATGGCGAGAGATTATTACGAGGTACTGGGCGTACAGCGAAATGCCACGCAGAACGAGATCAAGGGCGCATACCGAAAGTTGGCGCGCGAGTATCACCCTGACGTGAGCAAGCTCCCCGATGCCGAAGCGAAATTCAAAGAGATCAATGAAGCCTACGAGGTGCTGTCGAACGACGAGAAGCGCGCGCGCTACGATCGCTTTGGTCACGCGGGCGTGAACGGCATGGGCGGCTTTGGCGGCGCTGGCGCGGCGGGCTATGGTAGCCCGTTTGAAGAAATCTTTGAGGAATTCTTCAACAACTTTGGCGGACGTTCCAGCGCGCGGCGGCGCGGTCCCCGTCCGGGTGCGGATCGCAAGGTCGATGTCACGGTGACGTTTGAGGAATCGATCTTTGGCGTGGAACGCGAAGTATCGTTTGACCGGCTTGAGGACTGCGAAGTTTGCAACGGCAGCGGCGCTGAACCGGGGACACAGCCAACACGATGCCCCCAGTGTAACGGTTCAGGGGAAATTCGCACGGTGCAGCAGACGATTCTCGGATCGATTGTGCAAATGACCACCTGCCCACGCTGCAATGGTCGCGGGGAAGTGATAACCACCCCGTGTCATCAATGCCGGGGAGCGGGTAAGCAGCGCAATGCGGCGGTGTTAAGTGTGACGATTCCGCCGGGGGTCCGTGAAGGTCTCCAAATTCAAATTCGGGGCGAGGGCGATCCTGGTGAACCGGGTGCGCCGAAGGGGAATTTGTACGTTGTAGTGCATGTGCAGGAACACGAGTTCTTCAAGCGTAAAGACAATGATGTGATGCTTGAATTGAACATTAACGTGGCACAGGCGGCGCTAGGCGATAAAGTGGTTGTGCCAACAGTGGATGGCGAAGTCGAACTGACCATCCCGAATGGGACGCAATCTGGTAAAGTGTTCCGGCTGCGTGGACGTG
This sequence comes from Anaerolineae bacterium, assembly GCA_034434595.1. Classification (GTDB taxonomy): domain Bacteria; phylum Chloroflexota; class Anaerolineae; order Aggregatilineales; family Phototrophicaceae; genus Flexifilum. The sequence continues at coordinate 199,513 of DAOTZD010000022.1, read as the reverse complement.
GAGTTCCGCGTTTGCGGAGCGATGGAAGCAACAGCGGGCGCGGCGATCAACTGGTGTACGTAAACGTGGAAATCCCCACGAAATTAACAGATGAACAGCGCAAACTGTTCGAGCAGCTTTCAGCGACGATGGGGCGAGAAGTTCAGCCGCAGAAGAACAACGGCAAGGGCTTCTTTGATCGAGTAATCGACTTTTTAGCGGGCGAACAGAACAGCCCGTGAGCGCAGATGGATTTACAGAGGCGTAGACGATACGCCTCTCTTTTTGTATGGATCACAAGAAGGGCGCAGTATGGGGAAGTGGTTAGAAGTGTCGCTGAGCGTGGATGGGGAAGCCGCCGAAGCAACAGCGGAACTGCTTCAGCGATATGGATATCAAGGGGTGGCGGTGGAACACGAAGGTATTCCGCCGGATAAGCTCGATGAAGATGAACTGCCTGAAGCGCCGCGTATGACTGTCCGAGCATATCTGCCAGATGATGAGCGAGTGGAATCGCTGAAGCAGCAGTTGGAAAAGGCGCTTGGCTACATGAACATGATGTATCCGATGCCGCAGCCTATTTATCGCGTGGTAGATGAGCAAGACTGGGCGGAAGCTTGGAAAGCGCATTATCAGCCGGTGCGAATCGGGCAAAAGCTGTTAATTCGTCCCCTGTGGGTGGATATTGATGTGCCCGAAGGGGCGGTTGAAGTCGCGCTTGATCCGGGAATGGCATTTGGTACGGGGACACACCCGACGACGCAGTTATGTTTGGAATCGTTGGAAGCGAATGTAAAACACGGGCAAAAGATACTTGATCTCGGCACGGGATCAGCAATTTTGGCGATTGCGGCGGCGAAATTGGGCGCTGGGCATGTTCTGGCGCTGGACATTGATCCGGTGGCGGTTGAGGTGGCGGCGAAAAACGCGGCTGAAAATGGTGTAGGCGACAAAATTGACGTGCAAGAAGGCAGTCTTGAAACGGTGCTGACTTCGGCGCGGCGGTTCGACATGATTGTTGTGAATATTCTGGCGCGGGTGATCATTCAAATGTGCGATATGCATTTGGGCGACACAGTGCGCCCGGGCGGGCTGGCGATTTTCAGCGGGATTATCCGCGAACAGGCAGATGATGTAGAAGCGGCGCTGCGACGGACTGGCTTAGTTCCTATGCTGCGGCGGACACAGGGCGATTGGGTCGCTATCGAAGCGCGCCGCCCAAATGAATAAGCAGCAACCGAACAACCCCTATGATTGGGAGTATCTCAACTCCGATTTATAGTATCATAATTACCCCCCAATAAATGGGGGGAGATTCGACTTAACAATCTCTTAGACTGAGAGTTGAGCGAACGGAGTGCCGTGAGTCCTGCACTCCGTTTGTATTAACGAATGTTCTGAACGGCATACAGCATAACCTAGCTGACAGTGGGTCAAGCAGGGTATGTGCTGTTTATTGAACGAATAAGCGCACAGAAACACCATCTAGGTAAAAATCCATGCGCGACACGAAATGTGAGTAAATCATGACGATTACTACCGAACAGCCCGGTGTGACCACCCAACTGCGCGGCTTGACGGCTGACGAAGTAGAAAAGAGCCGCGCACTCCATGGGGCGAATATTCTCACCCCGCCCAAACGCGATCCTTGGTGGAAGCTGTATCTAGAAAAATATGAAGACCCGGTGATCCGAATTTTGATCATCGCCGCGGTGATCACCATTCTGGTGGGGTTGGTCGATGGACACTTCGCGGAAGGTATCGGGATTATCATCGCGATTTTGCTGGCGACGACGCTGGCCTTCGTGAATGAGTACCGCGCCAAACGCGAATTTGATGTATTGAACCGTGTGAATGATGAAGCGCCGACACAGGTAATCCGCGATGGGGTATTTAAGGTTGTCCCACGCAAGGATTTGGTGGTTGGCGATTTGGTCCTAATCGAAGCGGGAGATGAAATTCCGGCTGATGGGCGATTAGTGGAAGCGGTGTCGCTGCAAATTAATGAATCGCTGCTTACAGGCGAATCGCTGCCTGTACGGAAAGTAGTCTCCAATGGACGATCCAACGGCGGATCGTTTCCCGAAGATCAGGTTTTTCGGAGTACGATCACGGTTGATGGACGGGGGATGTTCGAGGTCACGGCGGTAGGCGACCAGTCGAAGATCGGCGAAATCGCGCGCGAAGCGATTTCCGAAACGGATGAAGTCACACCGCTGAACGCGCAGTTGGAACGCTTGAGCAAGCTGATTGGTGTGGTGGGGTTCGCTGTAGCAGCACTGACATATGTGGCGCTGTTGATCCGCGAAGTTTCGGTAGGCGAATTGATATTGAGTGGGGCGAATTGGTATTTTGTCGTCATCACAGCCATTGGCGTGCTGGCGGCAGGGATTCGCGTGTGGCTGCCGATTCTATATGACGCATTCGAACTCGCCGGACAGGAACGCAAGCAGCCAGCGTGGTTGGAAGACGGGAAACTGACTGGTTGGCTGTTGACAGCGGGTATCGGCGCGGGAATTATCGGGTTGGGCGCGCTGTTGGGCGTAATGCTTGGCATTCTTCCGAATGATCCGGCGCTGTGGCTGCCGGGTGAAATTGCCACAACCCTACTGCGTAATTTTATGGTGGCGGTGACGATCATCGTCGTGGCTGTGCCGGAAGGCTTGCCGATGAGCGTGACGTTGAGTCTCGCATACAGTATGCGGCGCATGACGGCAACGAACAACCTTGTACGCCATATGCAGGCGACAGAAACTGTTGGCGCGGCGACGGTGATTTGTTCGGATAAAACAGGTACGCTAACCCTGAATCAAATGCGTGTGCGCGAAGCGCATTTTCCTGCGTTGGGCGAACGTCCGCTGACGAATGATCTGGAACGGCAGGCGGAACGGCTGATCGTAGAAGCAATTTCCGCTAATACAACGGCAAATTTGACGCGCATTCCCAACGAACCGGTTCGCATGATCGGTGACAGTACGGAAGGCGCGCTGCTGATGTGGCTGGAATCACTGCACATCGACTATGTGTATCACCGTGAAAACTTTCGGACTTCGGTGCAGTTGACATTCTCGTCTGAGCGAAAGTATATGGCGACGCTTGGGCATTCGCCAGTGACGGGGAGCATGGTGCTGCATGTGAAGGGCGCGCCGGAAGTGCTGCTTGATCAATGCGCGTATATTCGCACCGAAAATGGGCTGGAAGATATTTCCCTGTACCGCGAAAACATCGAGAATCAGATTCTTGGCTTTCAGCGGCGGGGGATGCGTGCGCTCGGCTTCTCGTATAAAGAGATCATTGGACACGAGGATTATGCCGACTTAAGTATTGAAGAACTGGTCGAAGGAATGATCTGGATTGGCTTTGTTGCGATAGCCGACCCGATTCGTCCAGAAGTGCCGGGAGCGGTGAGCGCGGCAATTGATGCGGGAATCAGTGTGAAGATGGTCACGGGCGATAACTCGGAAACGGCGAAAGAGATTTCGCGCCAGATTGGGTTATGGGGCGCTGAGGACGAAAATAACCCCGGATCCCATATGACAGGGCGGGAATTTGAGGCGTTGACGGATGAAGCCGCCCAGTCGGCGGTGAAGCATTTGAAGGTACTGTCGCGCGCACGTCCGATGGACAAGATGCGCTTGGTTCAACTGCTTCAAGCGAACAATCAAGTGGTAGCGGTGACGGGCGATGGCACGAACGACGCGCCCGCGCTCAACTATGCCAACGTCGGGTTGGCGATGGGTTCGGGGACGGATATCGCCAAAGAAGCCAGCGATATTGTGCTGCTGGATGATTCGTTCAAGAGCATCATTAACGCGGTAATGTGGGGACGTTCGCTGTATCAGAATATCCAGCGGTTTATCCTGTTCCAACTGACGATCAATGTTGCGGCGCTCGGTGTGGCGCTGTTAGGTCCGTTCATCGGCGTGGAATTTCCGCTCACGGTAATCCAGATGTTGTGGATCAACCTGATCATGGACACGTTCGCATCGCTGGCGCTGGCGACTGAACCGCCGCGCTGGGAAGTGATGAAGCAGAATCCGCGCAAATCGACGGACTTTATCATCAGCCCCACGATGATGCGCGGGATTCTTGGGTATGGCGCTGCATTCATCGTGATTATGGTTGGGTACTTGCTGTACATTCAGAATGACGGTTTGGTGACTGACCGCGAACTGTCGATTTTCTACGCGAGTTTCATCATGCTGCAAGTGTGGAATTTGCTGAACGCGCGCGTGCTGGGTTTGAAGTCGTCGGCATTTGCCAACATCCTTGAGAACCGGATGTTTGTGCTGATTGCGATTGCGATCTTGATCGGCACGTTCTTGATTGTGCAGTTCGGCGGAGAGATTTTCCGCACCGTACCGCTGTCGATTGGCGAATGGGTGGCGATCATCGCGGCAACGTCTGGCGTGCTGTGGGTGGGTGAGCTGCTGCGCTGGTCGGCAAGGTTGAAAGCAGCAAAACGGCAAAAGAACGCCTGACGTAATCCACAGGTGTATTGTTATCCATTGGAATTTGGTGTGCAGGTGGTCATGAGACTCGCCCATATCCAGCCTGTCGTTTCGCTGCCGTCCCAACGTACATGATACCAATCACCTGTTGTGTCACCCGTGTCAACTGTTATGACCTGAAACACCTCATAGGTGATTTCAGCCACAGAACGTGTGACGACATGATAGTGTGTGCCGGGTCCACTGCGAAGGTTATTCCCCTCCACAGTGTAGCAAAACTGTTGGGTGGAGGGCGGCATCGCAGCCACAGCCGCTTCGGGCTGATCAACTGTCCCGTGCCATAGACCCGTTCCGCTATCGGAAAGGCGCGTATCCCATGGGTCTAACCAGTTCGTAACCGTGGCAAGGTGTGGCGCACGAATCTCAAAATGTAGATGTGCGCCGCCTAAACCCGTATCGCCACTCAAGGCGATTGGGATTCCGATGACGGACACATACGCAAACCTATCCGTGAGGACGGTTTGTAAATGGGCATAGCCTGTAAACCAGACTTCGATATTGTCGTCGTTGACACGAGCATGTTCAAGCAGCACATAATTTCCGTATGCGTCACCACACGCGACATCTTCAGCGGCGCATTCGCGGTTTACCTTGATCACCAAACCGGGTGCCGCCGCATAGACTGGGGTGCTTACTGGCAGCCCATTTGGGCTACCGCCGATATCCGTCCCCTCATGTCCAAGATATTCACGCGGAACAGCCAAGCCGGGGCATTCCACTGCAAAGCGTGCATCGGTGTAGTCGGAGTCCGGGTAGCAGGTGACACTGCGCGCGTCATCAGGCAAGGGCCAGTACAAGAATGGTGTGGTAGACACCGGTTCATCAAGGTGCGCTTCAGTTGTCGCTGAAAAGTCTGCCCGCCATGTTTGCAAGGCGGATGTGTTGACCACACCAAGAACTTCTATTGGATAGGTTTCAAAAACCGATTTTGGTGGGTTTGGCAGGGTAAATCCTGTGGAAAATGACAGCATCTGTCCTGTATGAAGATTGATGATTTGTCCACTGCTTCTGGCTATATCAAAACCGACGAACAGCCAGTCGTCTGCGAGACTTACACTGTTACCCCGCAGCTCGGCTGTTTCAACCACCTGCCGAAGCCTTAAACTGGAGTCGGACTCCGAATACTGCCACAATCGCACCTGTTCTAGATTGTGTAGCATGTGCCGTTCTAGCAATATCAGGTTGTCGTTCCTGTCCCATCCAACAGGAACAAGATACCCTTGCTCTGCCGCTAGGTTGCCAGAAATCAAAGTCCGCTGTAAGCCGTTTTCAATGGTTATCACGCGGTATTCAGCCTGCTTAATTGCCAATAAGTCGAAGCGCGTCTCATTCGGTGACCATACTCCTTGATAGAAACCATATCCGTCGAGCATATCAAGGTGAAGTGTGTGTGGAAAATCAACAACGCTGCCGTATTGTGTCGGGGGAAGCGGTTGTGTGCGTAGAAAAGGTTCTTGTACGTTGATGATCTGTGAATCGTCAAATGCTTGCGCGAACAGAGTATCGTTCCAAACAAATAGAAGCAAATCTTCTGTGGGAAGGGGCGTGACCTGTGCCTGCATGGGCGATGTAAATATCAAAAGGTAGACGATCAACGTAGGGACGAATTTCTTGCAATCCATGGCGCTACTCCAAGATGACGAAATGCTGAGTAGCATAATGATTGAATGCTGAGATGTCTTCTACGGTTTGCCACCGTTAAACGACAAGTGCGTCTCGATAGGTTATAATGTCAAGAGATGACGTTCACAACATTCTGAAAATCGTGAACGCACTACGGAATTGAAGCATGTCTCATCGTGATTTGCGCGCTTATTTGGAAAATTTGGAACGCCGGGGCGAGTTGGTGCGAATCTCTGAACCGGTTCAGGCGGAGGATGCGCTGGCTGCCGCGGCAAATTATCTGCCGAATGCAGTGCTGTTTGAGCGCGTGGGCGATAGCGGCTTTGGCGGGCTGTATCACTTATTTACGACGCGGGATCGCTGTGCATTGGCACTGGGTGTAAGCGACTTGGAGCAGCTTCATGTGCGCTTGGCACGGCTGATCGACTTAAACATTCCACGCGGGACAACAGCGCTGGTCAACCGCATGGGCGAATACATGGACGTGTTCAAAATGGTGGCGTTTCCGCCGCCCGCTCCTAAGCCCGCCCCTGTGCAAACGGTTGTGCATCAACAGAGGATTGATTTGGCGATTCTGCCTTTCACATCACTGGATGGGACGCAAATCGTGTGGCGGCAAGGTGGGCGAAGTGCAGCGGACAATTCAGCGCAGTTTGTCGATTCGGGGCGGGTGAAAGTGATCGACAGCCACACGCTGGCGCTGCATGTGGCTTTGGAAATAGGTGATGCGGATCGCGTGCAGGTCGCGGTGGTATTGGGCGGTAGTCCGGCGGCGATTTGGAGCGCGGGCGCTCCACTGCCCGGCGGTATTGACCGCTATTTTCTCGCAGGATGGCTGCGCGGCAGATCGATGACGTTTACGCGGGCAGTGAGCCAGCCACTGGATGTGCTGGCGGATGCCGAATGTGTGATCGAAGGTGTGATTGAAGGATGCGAACGGGCTGCTGACGGTAGCTATACGATGCAGGTTACAGCGATTACGCATCGCAGCGCGTCTATTCTGCCAGTGATCGTGCCGGATTTGGGCGATAGACAGTGGATGCTGAAAGCGACGGAGCGGTTATTCTTACCGCTGCTGCGGTTAGTGATCAACGAAGTGCGCGATATTTGTCTGCCGACGGGTGGCACGGAAGTCGTGGTGGTGAGCGCACGGGTACGTCGGCGTGGGGATGCACAGCGGATCATTTATGGGCTGTGGGGGTTGATTCCTGACTGCCGCAAGGTGATTGTGGTGGATGAGCATACGGATGTACATGACGCAGATGGTGTGATTGCCCGCGTCATGGCGAAGATCGAGCCGGAGCGGGATATAGTATACGGTATGCATCCCACAGGGGAGCGTGTCGGGATCGATGGGACAGGGAAAAATTAGAAGCGTAGGAAGATGATCCAAATGGCAATGCTGCAAGGAAAAGAACGCGCCGCGTATGTGCAGGATATGTTTGACCGCGTAGCGTGGCGATACAACATAATGAATCGCCTGATGACGTTCGGGCAGGATGTAGGCTGGCGGAAATTCGTGGTCAAACAGGCGAAACTGCCACCGAACGGCAAACTGCTCGACTTGGCGACGGGAACAGGTGATATCGCGTTTGAGGCGCTGAAAGCCGTGCCGAGTATCCAAGCAGTGGGCGGGGATTTTTCGCTTGGCATGATGTATGAAGGGCAGAAAGCGCCGCTTGGCAAGCGCGTCGGGTGGAGCGGCGCAGATGCGCTCCATTTGCCGTTCGCGGCGGACACGTTTGACGCGGTGACGGCGGGCTATTTGATGCGTAATGTAATCGATATTCCGCGCGCGTTAAGCGAACAGCTTCGCGTGTTGAAAAAGGGGGGTCGCGTGGTGATTCTGGATACAGCCCCGCCCCCGCACAACATTTTGCGCCCATTCATCATGATCCACCTGAAAATTATCATTCCCACGTTAGGTCGCTTGATCAGCGGGAATGCTGATGCGTATCAATATCTGCCAGAATCGACGCAAAAATTTAAGACACCGGATGAACTTGCCGCGCTCATGCGTGAGGCAGGGTTCATCAATGTGACGTACAAAACATTCATGTTTAGGACAATGGCGGTGCATTGGGGTGAAAAACCGTAGTTATGAAGCTGGCAGCTAAAAAGCTCGTCATGAAACCTGAATACGCGGATCAACGGACGAGCTTTTTTAGTTGAGGCGATGGATAAAGCGGGACTCTATTCCAGTTCTTCGACGGGTCCGTGCTGACCATCACGATAGCGGTAGGTGATACGTCCACGAGTGGGGTCATACATGCTCATCTCTACACGCACGCGGTCACCGAGCAGAATACGGATGTAGAACTTACGCATTTTGCCGGAAAGATAGGCGAGAATGCGGTGACCATTCTCTAATTCGACCAAGAACTGCGTATTAGGTAAGGCTTCGACGACTACGCCTTCGACCTCAATTTTGTCTTCGTTTTTTTTAGCCATTGGCTTCCTTTCGGTACTGAACCTTGCAGCGCCTAGTATAGATTAGTGTGAATTGCAGATAAAACAACAATTCCGCTGCCCATGTCGATTTGAGCAGCGGTGACAGTTGTCTTTAGGACTGGTTCAGACGCAGGAGGTGTCGCGCAGGTCTAGCGCGACATCGACTTGCGCTGACGACGGCGGGAGCGACGAATTGCCTTCTTTTTTTCAATACGGCGCAGTTCACTTTTGGAAATGTGCCAGCGCTTACGACGGACGGTGCTAAGCACACCACTGGTCGTCACACGCTTGCGGAAACGGCGCAGCAGCGATTCCTGCGATTCATTGGGACGCAGCGTCACATGAGCCATACGCGATCCACCTCCTTTCTTCGAGAGTTTTGTGCTACATCACTGCTTGCAAGGCGCATGAGGCACTTGCAAGCAGACGTTTGCCCTTGCTTATTAGGTCGCTTATTCAGCGGGATCAGCTTCGGCGGGAACAGCACTGTCTTCTAATTCTACAGGAGCGACTTCCGGCATACTACCCTCAACCTCTGCGGCAGCGGCTTTGGTTTGCGACCAACGCGCGAGTTCTTCCGCTGAGACTTCCTTGAGACTCAAGCCCAGTCGCTGCTTGTCGGCTTCGATGCTGATGACTCGCATGAGCAGCCGCTGACCTTCATGGACAACCAGTGACGCATCTTCCGGCGCGGGGTCGGCAATTTGGCTCGTGTGGAGCAGGGCTTCGATGCCGGGATCGAGGCTGACGAACGCGCCAAACTGCGTGACGCGCGACACTACGCCTTCGACAAGCTGACCGACATGATACATTTCTTCAACCATCGCCCATGGATTCTCTTGCAGGCGCTTAAGGCTCAACCCGATGCGCTTGCCTTCGGAATCGAGGCGCAGGATATAGACATCGATCTCGTCGCCGACTTTCAGGACTTCACGCGGGTGATTAACGCGATGCCATGCGAGTTCGCTAATGTGAATCAGACCGTCAGCGCCACCGAGATCGACAAATGCGCCAAAATCACGCAGCCCACTGACAACACCTTTGCGAGATTCGCCTTCGCGCAGTTGGTCCAGCAGGAGTTCCTTACGGGCTTCGCGGCTGCCGCGCTGTGCGTCACGCTGGCTAAATACCAGACGACGACGCTTGCGATTGACTTCGATGATTTTGAGTGGAATCTTCTGACCGACGAGCTTGGTCATGCGGATTTTGCGTTCGTCTTCGTTCAAACCGCGCGGCAGATCGAGGACGTGACTGGCGGGGACAAAGCCGCGTAGATTGCCGAAAAGGACTATCAAGCCGCCGCGATTGGCTTCGGTGACGACACCTTCCCAAATGGATTCGGTATTCATCAGTTCTTCGGCTTTTTTCCAGTCTTCAGTCTGCTGCGCCTGCGATACCGACAGCACCAGATTGCCGTCTTCATCTTCGAGGCGCATGATCATAACTTCGATTTCTGCGCCAACTTCAAAGTTGTGGGTATCCATGCCCATACGTTCTAGGTCACGGCGCTGAACCACCCCGTCACGCTTCATGCCGTCGATGCCAATGATCAACCCCTGCTGATCTACAGCGACGATAACTCCGGTGACAATGTCACCCCGATCCGGTGTTTCTTCTGCGAATGAGGCTTCGAGCAGCGCCGCGAAATCCAGTTCGTCAACGGCTCCCGTCGCAAAATTTGTATCTAACATAATCCCCTACCCCCTTGCGAACGATGGTACTGCGTTTGTATTGCTGAAGTACTGCTTGCTGATTTGGTGCTGGTGTGTGTGGTGCTGATGAAGTTTGTGCAGACTAGCCGATATCGTGCATAGTTTCGACGTACAAAAACGGCGCTGGCTGACATTCGGGATAGGAACGCAATAAACCCAACAGGCTGGTTGGGTTCGCAGAGTCTCTCCTAAAAATGTTGGCGATACTTGCAGCGCTGCTTGTTGTACAAGCGAACGAGCCTGATTTGCAGGCATAAGGCGAGAGAACACAAAAATATGAGCGTCTGCGTCGTGCGACGGACACTATCCCTTTCTTAAAAATCGGGGCGCATTATATGAGGCGGGGTTCGTTTTGTCAACCGAATAGTGACAAACATCTTTCAGGGTTTTGTGAAAAATGTCTAAATAAAGAAACCCTGCCACATAGGCAGGGTTCCCAAAAAGGACGAACATCGAAAATTAGAGCGTGTTGACGATGTTCGAGAAGATGTTGCCGATTGCGGGACCGAGCAGCGCGAGAATGACAATGACCACGACCGCAACCAAGACGAGGATCAGAGCATATTCAACCAAACCCTGACCTTCTTCACGAGGCATGTACATCATAAGAGTTTCTCTCCTTTTTGAGGGTGATAGTTACATCCTAACATAAGCGAAGGGGGGAATCAACTAGTCCGCACATAAATAGGATTAAGGTTCCCCCTACGATGTTATGGGCGGGTTGGTGATGTGTTTGTGTAGAGGCAAGGTGACATTCTTCCCGCAAACATTAAACATCCTTCGCTGTGTTTTGCATTTCTCTTAGCCGCGTCTTAAAATCGCGCCATCGTAGGAAAGGAAATACTTTCATGAAAGAGTACGCTACAGATAAGTTAAGAAATGTTGCGTTTGTCGGGCATCAAGGTTCAGGAAAGACGACCTTGGTGGAAGCGTTACTGTATAACACAGGCGCGATCACACGAGTAGGGCGCATCGAGGAAAAGAACACGGTCAGTGACTGGGATGAAGAAGAAAAAGAACGCGGTTTATCGCTTTCAACTTCACTTATTCCAATCGAATTTGATGACGTGAAAATAAATGCACTCGATGCGCCCGGTTATACAGATTTTCAAGGTGAAGTGAAGAACGCGATTCGCGTCGCTGATTCGGTAATCATCGTTGTCGATGCGGCAAGTGGCGTGGAAGTGGGTACGGAATTGGCATGGGAATATGCCGAAGCGTACCAGCAGCCGATTATCGTCACGATCAACAAGATGGATCGTGACAATGCGAACTTTGAGCGCACGCTCCAAAATTTGAAAGATAGTTTCCCCGAATACAAGTTTATCCCCGTGATGATCCCGATAGGCGCAGAAGCCAACTTCCGGGGTGTCGTCAATCTCATCACGATGAAAGCCTATTTTGAAGCAGGGAAAGATCGTAGTGACCTGCCGGATGAGATGCGCGAAGCGGCAGAGGCAGCGCATACAGTTTTGGTGGAAGCAGCAGCCGAAGCCGATGATGATTTAATTCAGAAATACTTCGCGGAAGGCGACCTTAGCTTTGAAGAAATCCGCTACGGGATGCGTAAAGCCGCCCGTGACGCTTATCTCAAAACCGTGCCTGTGTTCGTAACCTCAGGCTCGAAGAATATTGGCACTTTCCCCCTGCTCGAATCACTGGTGGTATATGTGTCGCCGCCGTCGGATCGGCGTGTGCAGTATATAAAACCGGACGGCGAAAAAGACTTTTTGTACGCCCCACAAAAGGATGATGGTCCGCTAGCGGCATACGTATTCAAGACGATCAATGACCGCTTTGTGGGGACGCTGACGTATTTTCGCATTTTCTCAGGTTCAATGCATTCAAATGGATCGTACTTTAACGCGACACGCGGCGCGGATGAGCGTTTCACAAACCTGTTGGTGATGCGTGGCAAAGAACAAATTCAAGTGCAAACGCTCCACGCTGGCGATATGGGCGTGGTCGCAAAACTCTCGAATACCAAGACGGGCGACACATTCAGCCAGCGCGATAATCCAATCCAAATCACGCGCCCCGTGTTCCCTGACCCGCTCTATCAAGTGGCGTTGGTGCCAAAGACACAGGCGGACACCGCAAAAATGAGTTCGGTGTTGACAATTTTGTCGGATGCCGACGCGACTCTACGCTGGCGGCAGGATGCAGACATAAAACAAACGATTCTAGAGGGGATGGGCGAACTGCATGTCAATGTTGCAATCAGCCGCGCGGCAAAATTAGGCGCGAACCTAGAGATAACCACACCGAAAGTGCCCTATAAAGAAGCGATCACAGGCAAAGGATCAGCGACGTACCGCCACAAGAAACAAACAGGTGGCGCGGGGCAGTTCGGTGAAGTTTCGCTGCGTGTCGAGCCGAATCCCGGCGGTGGCTACCAGTTCAAGTCGGAAGTGGTGGGCGGAGCGATTAGCAGTTCGTATTTCCCGTCGATTGAAAAAGGTATCCATCAGGTCTTGGAGACAGGGGTGATCGCTGGATACCCGATCAGCGATGTGCTGGTTGTGGTATATGACGGTAAAGAGCATCCGGTTGACTCGAAGGATATTGCTTTCCAGATTGCGGGACGCGAAGCATTCAAAGAGGCGTTCAATGCCGCGCATCCGGTTCTGCTGGAACCGATTATGAACATTCGCATTGTTGTGCCAGAGCCGATGATGGGCGATATTTTGAGCGACTTGAATACGCGCCGTGCGCGTGTACAAGGGATGGACAACGAAGGCAACAAGAGTATTGTCACGGCGCAAGTGCCGCTGGCAGAAGTGCTGCGATACGGAAACGAACTGCGTTCGATGACCGGTGGGCGCGGAATTTATACCTTGAGCTACAGCCATCATGATGTTGTGCCGGCGAATGTCGCCGCCCCGATTATCGCGGCGGGGCAGAAGACGCTGCATCAGCATCAGGATGCATAGCCGGATCAAGTTTTTGAGGATTTGTCATACAGGGGTGGGCGCGCATGTGCGCCTCCCCTTTTTTATTGGAAATCTAGGTCGCCACGATAAAAGCGCCATGAACCTCATCACTTGGAATGTGAACAAGCGAAAAGCCGTTGATCGGCAGATGGCGGCGCTAATAGAACGCTCTCCCGACATGATCGCGCTGCAAGAAGTGTCGCTGTCGACTCTGCCGCGCTGGCGAGAGGCATTGACAGAGTGGGGGTATCCACATGTGGTGGACAGCTATCATGATGGGCATATGCCACGACGTTCGTTTGTGATGACGGGCAGTAGGTATCCATTGGTGGCGCGAGAGACAACTGGAATCGCGTGGGCGCAGGGGATCGTGTCAGCATGGGTGGAAACGCCAGCAGGCGTGGTAGATGTGACGAATGTCCATGTGCCGAGCATCGGAAGGTATCAATACGAGCTAAAAGCGGGATTTATGGAAGGGGTGTTCTCCCGGGTGGCGCGGCATGGGGATTATCCGCGTGTGCTGTGCGGAGATTTTAACTCGCCGCAAATGGAAACAAGCGGCGGTGAGGTGATCACATTTTGTCAGACGCGGCGGGCAGACGGTACTTGGAAAGTGATGCGCGGGTGGGAACGGATGCACCAAGCTGAGCGTAATCTGCTGGTAGGACTGGATGCGTTCGGGATGGTGGATGCATATCGCGCGGTGCATGGATATGAAAAACAGGACTCAAGCTGGTATGCGAAGAGCAAAGGGCGGCTGTTTGGGTTTCGGCTGGATCATGTGATTGCGTCACGAAGCCTCAAACCCACGCGGTTTGAATATCTGCATGAGTGGCGAGACACAAACTTAAGCGATCACGCGGCGGCGGACGTAACTTTTTCGTTTCTCTAGCAGCATGACATAAATGCGTGACTTGGGGACACAAATTCTGTCTCGCCACTTGCATCAAAACCTCGAAAAGCCGCCGCGCCTCAATGCTTTTTGTTTTTGTCTCTCTCAAAGGGTTGTGAATAAATTAATTCCAGTGTTTTTTGTGACCCAAAATCGCCCAAAACAGGACACAAAGGACATAGCTCTCAATTCTTCGCTGGGTCAAAAGAAAAAACCCCACCAGATCGATGATCGTGTGGGGCTTTTCTTTCTAGGGTGTGCTTCTAGTTTAACGCTCGGTCACTTCTTCAGGGACTGGATCAGCTAAAGGGGCGGCTTCAGCCCCAGCGATTTCCAACACGCGAGCGCGCTCGACAATCTCGTTGTTCATGAGTTCTTGGGCAAGCGCGTCGAGCTTATCGACGTTGCGGCTGAGTAAGTCCAACGCCTGTTCGTAGGCTTGGTCAACCAAACGCCGCACTTCAGAGTCAATACGGGCAGCCGTGGCTTCGCTGTAGTTACGTCCCTGCGAAAGCGAATACCCCAAGAACGGCTGACGTTCGTCATCGCCAAAGTTGACCGGTCCTAGTTCTTCACTCATACCCAACTGGGCGACCATCTGACGCGCCATCTGTGTGACACGGCGAAGGTCATTTGATGCACCGCTGGTGATTTCTCCAAACTTGACTTGTTCAGCCGCACGTCCACCAAGCAGCACCAACATGCGATTGAACAATTCATGGCGCGAGTAATTGCGTCGGTCATCTTCGGGCAGAATTGCAGTGACACCGAGCGCTTGTCCACGCGGGACGATGGTGACTTTGAAGACCGGATCAGTCCCCGGCGTGAGCGCGGCGACGAGCGCGTGACCGGCTTCATGATAGGCGACGACACGACGTTCGCTTTCGTTGGAAAGCGGCGGACTCTGTGTGCCCAACACGATGCGATCAAAGGCATCAAGAAAATCGCGTTGGGTGATACGCTTGCGGGAATGGCGAGCAGCCGTGAGCGCTGCTTCGTTGGCAAGGTTGGCAATATCTGCGCCGCTAAAGCCGATGGTAGCTTTGGAGAGTGCTTGGAGATCGACATCATCGCCCAACGGTTTGCCGCGTGTGTGAACTTTGAGAATATCCAAGCGCCCCTGACGATCAGGCAGCGCAACGGTCACTTGGCGGTCAAAGCGACCGGGACGCAGCAGCGCTGGATCGAGAACATCGGGGCGGTTGGTTGCCGCCATCACAATGACACTTTCGGTCTGGTCGAAGCCGTCCATTTCGGCAAGCATTTGGTTAAGGGTTTGTTCGCGCTCGTCGTTGCCGCCGCCTAAACCCGCGCCACGCTGGCGACCCACCGCGTCGATTTCGTCGATAAAGACAATCGAGGGCGCGGCAGCTTTTGCCTTGCTGAAAAGGTCGCGGACGCGGCTCGCGCCGACACCGACGAATAGTTCGACAAATTCGGATGCGGCGATGCTGAAAAACGCGACGTTCGCTTCGCCCGCGACGGCACGCGCCAACAGTGTCTTGCCTGTCCCCGGAGGTCCAACGAGCAGTACACCGCGCGGGATGCGCGCGCCGAGCGCGATATATTTTTCCGGTTCTTTGAGGAAGTCGACGATTTCGACGAGTTCGGATTTCGCGGCATCTTGCCCGGCAACATCCGCAAAGGTGATGGACGGCTTTTCCGTATTGTATTCACGTGCTTGTGTACGCCCGAAGCCAAACACGCCGCCCATTTGACGCTGCGCGCGGCGCGTTGACCAAATTAACAAGCCAAACAACAGCAGCAGCGGTGCCCAGTTGAGTAAGAACGCGACAATCGGATTTACCGTTGTGACTTGCCCGACAATTTCCACTCCGTTAGCGCGAAGTGTTTGCGGGAGATCGGGATCGTTGATAGGCAGCAGGGTGGACGTAAAGCGGTTGGATGTGACAACGGCGCTGCCAGAATCTGTCGTATCCCCTAGAAGGGGTGTACCCTCGGCTGTGAAGCCAATCGCGGTACGGAATTCACCGCGCACGCTTGTTTCAGAGAGGGTAACTTCGCGCACCTGCCCTTGTGTGACCAAGTTGTAAAAGATCGAATAGGGAATTTGCACCGGTTGGTCGTTCGATATTCCCGTCATAAGATCGGTCACATTGATGAGCGACCAGATGAGCAGAATGACGGCGAGAATCGCCCATGACCAGCGCGGGAATTGAAACGGCACCTGTGGTTTTTGCGACGGATCGTTGCTATCCGTGGGTTTCTGACCCGGCTTGTTCGGCGGGGTGTTGTTCAAGTTATTGGGGGGGATAAACATTGTTCGCCCTTTTTTGCGTTGTTATAGGCTATATCATAGGCTTAAGACATAAGATTTTCATAAGCGATAACTTGAACACGCTAGAGAACATGGTGAAGGGAGAAAATTTTTCAAGCGAAAAACGGTGGTGAGCGTCAACGCAGCGAGGCATAAAACCCGATATAATAGGGGTATTGGGTTCAGGGTTAGGGTAAAAAATGGCTGACGATCTGCACAATAAATCCATGCCGCCGGATGATTTCACGATTCCATCGCGCCAGACGGTTTCCCGGCGACCACGTGGGATGTTGGATGCGAATTCCAACATGCAAACGGCGGCGCAGCTTGCTTCGCAGATCGCGGCGAGTACGGGTATCCAAGCGCCGCCGCTGCTGATACAGCATTTTCTGGATGGCGCGGTTGATTTGGACAAAGAATTGGTAACGCGGTTTCCCAATATGCCGCTGATGTCGGTAATCCGCGCGCGGGTGATCAATGGTAAGACACGCAGCGGGATGGCGGTGCTTTCGACACAAGATGGCGCGGCTTCGGTGGTGGTGGAAGTGAACACGGTGACACGCGATGCGTTCTTCACGTTCACGTTTGGCGGTATGATTGGACTGCGGTTTGTGATCAGCCGATTGAGCGATATGGATCGCGCGCACTGGCTTGAACCAATGCGACGTGAACTGGGGGAGATCGCATTTTTGTGGAATCAGTCGCGTTGGGAAAATGATTACTTGATTTGCGCGGCGCACCAGCATTACACGAATATGTTCGCTTTTTCGACGCAGCATACAGAAGCGGCGATTCGCATGACGAATGAGGTCAGCGGAAAAATGATTGACTGGATTGATGCGCTGTGGCGGGAAGAACCTCCAGTACCACCGCCACGTCCAAAGACGCAAAACCAGTGGTAAGGTATTCATCACCCGTTCTAGGCTATGGAAAAATTGAATGACGAATCGTTTACAGTACGAGACCAGCCCGTATCTGCTTCAGCACGCCGATAACCCGGTTGATTGGTATGCGTGGGGTGAAGAAGCCTTGCAAAAAGCACAGGCGGAAAAAAAGCCGATTCTATTGAGCGTGGGATACAGTGCGTGTCACTGGTGTCATGTCATGGCACATGAGAGTTTCGAAGATGAGGCAACAGCGGCGCTGATGAACGAGTGGTTCATCAACGTGAAGGTTGACCGTGAAGAACGCCCCGATATTGACGACATCTACATGAACGCGGTGCAAGCGATGACGGGCGGCGGCGGCTGGCCGATGACGGTTTTTCTGCTGCCAGATGGTCGCCCGTTTTATGGTGGGACGTACTACCCGAAAGAAGCGCGCTACGGTATGCCGTCATTTAAACAGGTGCTTGAGGGAATTCACAATGCGTATGTGAACCGCTTGAACGAAGTCGAAGAGATGGCGCAATCGCTGACAGATTCACTGCGGCGAGATGCACTTGGTTTGGGCGGTCTGCAAGATAATTTGCGAGCCGAACTGCTGGATGCGGCAGTGAAAAAGATGCTGTCAGGAATCGACAACCAGCATGGCGGGTTTGGGGGCGCACCCAAGTTCCCGCAGCCGATGAATCTGGAATATCTACTGCGGCACGCCACGCGAACGGGCGATAAAACTGCGCTTGACCATGTCCTGTTCACGCTGAAGAAGATGGCGCGGGGCGGCATTTATGATCAATTGGGTGGGGGATTTCATCGCTACAGTGTGGATGCTGTGTGGCTTGTGCCGCACTTCGAGAAGATGCTGTATGACAACGCGCAGTTGAGCCGGACGTATCTGCACGCATGGCAGATCACGGGGGATGGGTTCTACAAACGGATCGCGGAAGAAATTTATGATTACGTGCTGCGCGAGATGACTTCGGCGGAAGGCGGATTTTACTCAACGACGGATGCGGACAGCGAAGGCGAAGAAGGCAAGTTCTTCGTGTGGAGCAAGGACGAGATTGAGTCGCTGTTGGGTGAGGATGCACGGATTGCGATTGAGTATTGGGGCGTGTCTGCACGCGGGAATTTTGAGGGACACAATATCCTCAATGTGCCGAACGATGATGATGTGATCGCGGGGCGGTTGGGGATGGGCGTGGATGAACTGCGCGCGAAGCTGGAGAAAGCCCGCGACAAGCTGTTCGCGGAACGGACTCAACGTGTGCCGCCGGGATTGGACGACAAAATTCTTACGGCATGGAACGCGCTCATGCTGGCGAGCTTGAGCGAAGCGGCGCGCGTTCTAAAGCGGGATGATTATCGCTCGGCAGCGGTGAGGGCGGGTGAATTTCTGCTGGCATCGTTGAAAACGGCGGATGGTCGGCTGTGGCGGACATACAAGAACGGCACCGCGAAGATCAAAGGCTATCTCGAAGATTATGCGTATATGACGGACGCGCTGATCGAGCTGTATCAAACAACATTTGATGAGAAGTATTTTGTTGGGGCGCGGGCATTGGCAGATCATGTGCTGGCGCATTTTCGGGCGAACGACGGCGGGTTCTACGATACGAGCGATGAGCACGAGGCGCTGATTGTGCGTCCGCGCAGTTTGCAGGATAACGCGATGCCAAGTGGGAACGCAATGATGGCGCGGGCGCTGGTGCGGTTGGCGGCATACACGGGCGATCCTAAATATGATGAGGCGGCGCGGAAGGTGTTGAATCCGCTGGCGAACGCGATGCGAGAATATCCACAGGCATTTGGCGAGGTGTTGAGCGCAGTCGATGCGGTGGTAGTGGGAATCGCAGAAGTGGCTGTGGTGGGTGATCCGGCGGATGCGAGGACGAAGGCGCTGCTGGATGCCGTGCATACGCCGTACCGCCCGAATGTGATCACAGCATTGGCGCGAGAGAATGTCGAAGGTGAGGCGGTGATCCCGCTGTTGAGCTATCGCGTCAAGCGGGGAGATGCGCCGACAGTATATGTGTGCCGGAACTTCGCGTGCAAGATGCCGGTCACATCAGCGGAGCAGGTAAACGAGTTGTTAGCAAGTGGACACCATGGATAATGGGCAAACGCCACAAGAATATTTTCGGCTGGTGCTGCTGACGGTGGTGGGGCAAGCATTCGATGCGGCGGGATATACGCTGGAAAATTGTCCCGCACAGTGGGCGGGCGGACATTTTCGCTTTGCAAAGCATTTCGGCGGGGTGATACGCGGGTTTATCGAGTGGCAGCATTTGCACTATACGGAAGGCAGACCATCGCTGTTTCGGGTGACGCTGACACGGACGGATAAATTGAACCCGATGGACGCATCGACGCATCCACGCTATGCACAGCGACTATTGGCGGCGCTGGTGGTGGATGACTTCAAGGTGCAAATCGTGCCCAGCGGGTCGCACTGGTGGAAGTACACGAACACAAGCGAACTGGGACGGGCGCTTGGTGAAGCAGGAAGTTTGGCAATTGCATACGGGATTCCATGGTTGAGTGGGGAGCTTGTCCCTCCGTAGTAGTCCCATTTTCTCCCCGCATGATTGGGGTATTCCTAAGCGCGCCCGTGTGAATCGGGGCATCGCCGTTTAGAATAGTCCATATGAAAACAAAACTCCTATTCACACGATCACAATTCGCCGCGCTGACGGCGATTTTGGTGGGCACGTCACTGGTGGGATGCAGCCTTGACGCTGAACCCCAGTATATTATTGTGACAGGACAGCCTCCGACTCCAATCACCGTTGATTTGAACGCACAAAATTCCAGCCAGCCGGATATGAATGCGCTGGGTGTGCCGTCTGTCGCGGTGGCGCAAGCCGAACCGACAGCAACGAATACGCCAATCCCCGAACCCACCACACAGCCTACGTTGAGTATTCCACCGAATGAACTTCTGATTACAGCGGATAGTTATCGAATAAACGGGTATTACGAGAGCGCGGTGGATGCGTATCGCGCGCTGCTGATGCAGGGCGATAACGCGCCGCGTGAGGTGCGAGCAGCGGCAGCGATTGGGATGGCACAGTCGGCGGTGCGCGAGGGCTTCTTTGATGTGGCAGTTGAAGCGACGACGGTGTTCATCAACCAATTCGCAGATGATTCGCGATTGGCGCAAGCACACTTTTTGCGCGGTGATGCGTATATGGGATTAGGACGATGGGTTGAGGCGATCAACGACTATTCGTTCTATCTGGAGAATCGTCCGGGACTGCTGGACAGCTACGTGCGCGAACGAATCGCGGATGCGCTGCTAGCACTTGGTCAAACGGACGCGGCGTTGAGTAATTACATGCAAGCGGCAGACGCGGCGCGGAGTCTTGTGCCGCAGTTGGCGCTGCGAGAACGGGTAGCGCAGGTGTTGATTGGCGCGGGGCGAATTGCCGAAGGAATCGAGCAGTATGACGCGATTCTAGCGGTGGCAGAGAACGCGCCTTATCGCGCACAAATTGATTTCGCGGCGGCGCAAACACTGTTGATCAACGCAGGTGATATTGAGAACGGCATGATCCGTATGCAGCGGGTGTTTGAAACATACCCGACGACGACACAAGCGTATCAGGCGATGCGGACACTGGTGGACGCAGGTGTGGATGTGAACAACGAACTGCGCGGACGGGTGAGTTTCACCTATGGGGATTATCAAGGCGCGATTGAGGCGTTTAATACGCATTCGACACAAACGCCCGCCGTGAATATCAACCCAGAGATGTATCTGCTGTTGGGGCGGGCATACCGTGAAATCGGCAACAGTCAAGCGGCGCTGACGGCGTTCCAGACCATCATCGACCAGTATCAAACCTCCCCTGTGTTTGGGGCAGCCCTGTTGGAACAGGGACGCACGCGGTTTTTGGGCGGGGATATTCCGGCGGCGATTCAGTTCTACCTAAATATCGCGGAGACGTATCCGTTTTTGCCAGAAACAGCAGAAGCCTTATGGCGGGCGGGATTCTTGTACAGCACAAACGGCGATCCCGGACAAGCGCGGTTGGTATTCGAACGACTGGCGGATCAATTTCCTGACAGCCCGCAAGCAGTCGATGGGTTGTTTCTGGCGGCATCAGCGGCGATGACGACAGGCGACAGCAGCGGCGCGGAACGGTTTTTCTTAGAGTTGATGAACAAAGCGACGGGCGAAGACCGCGCGAACGCGGCTTTGAACGCGGGACGGTTAGCTCTGGCACGCGGGGACAGCGGCGCGGCGCAAACGGCGTTCCAACAGGCGATTGATGCCGCACCGGACAGCTATTTCAGCGCGCGAGCGCAAGATATTGCGTTGGGGCGCGCGCCGTTCGCCCCGCCGAGCCAGATGGTGTTCACCTTCGATGAGACGGCGGAGATTGCAGAAGCGGAGAACTGGCTGCGATCCACATTCAGCATCACGCAAGAGGGGGAGTTATGGCGGCTTTCGCCTGAACTTGAAGCCGATGCACGGATTGTGCGTGGCACCGAACTGTGGGCAGTTGGCGCAGTCGATGAGGCGCGGGCAGAGTTCAGCGACATTATCGATGCGAACCAGACAAACGCGCTGGCATCGTATCAACTGGCAATTTACCTGCGCGGATTAGGGGCGTATCAAAATTCGCTGGTCGCATCGTCGTATGTGATCCGTGCGGCTGGCGTAGGCACATTGGACGCGCCGCGTTTCATCGCACGACTGCGGTATCCAGCTTATTACAGTGAGGTAGTGATACAAGCTGCGGAACGACATGGAGTTGATCCCCTGCTGCTGTTATCACTAATTCGCCATGAGAGCTTGTTTGATACGTATGCAACGGCGGCGGCTGGCGAAAAAGGGCTGACACAGGTGATACCAAGCACTGGGGAATACATTGCAGCACAGATCAATTTTCCTGATTATCAACATACAGATTTGTTCAGACCGTATGCAGGAATTGAGTTCGGTGCATACTATCTCGGTGAGCAGTTACGGACATTCGATGGGAATGTGACGGCATCACTAGCGGGGTACAACGCGGGACCCGGAAGATCATTGGGATGGTTGGAGATTTCTGGCGGCGATCATGACCTATTCATGACAAGTATCACGATTGATTCCACACGAACGTATGTGCAGCGTATCTACGGATTTTATAACATCTACCGGGTGTTATATGGCGCGTGAGGGCGATTCTTGAATAGGAATTTTAGACAAACAAGACGGCGGGAGTGAGATACTCCCGCCGTCGAAATCATGACCAGATGAGATGCAGCTAGAAAGATATCTACTGCATATTTTGACCGAGCATTGACCGCACCTTCGACACAAGATCGTGATGAAGGATGGGTTTGGGCAGATAGTCACTCGCGCCAGCTTCCATGCCACGAATGATGCTTTCCGCGTCACCGCGCGCGGATAGAATGAGTACTGGTGTGCGGCGCATTTCATCGCGCTGGCGAATAACCGAACAGAGGGTAATGCCATCCATACCGGGCATCATCACATCAAGAATAATTAAATCTGGCGTGTATTCGTCAAGCATACTCAATGCACTGGTCGAATCACGCGCTTTAAGCACATTGAATCCACCGCGTTCGAGCATGATCCCTATTAGCGTGAGAGCGCCGATTTCATCATCAACGACTAGGATTTGCCTCTTCATTCGCCAACGTCCCTTGATTGCATTATGAGTTCATTATCGCACACATCACCCAAGAAGATGAGTATAGAATCGTGAAAAATATGTGAACGTAATAGAGAATTACGCGGTGCTTTAGAAAGTGTAACACCAACTCAAAATCTGGCGCAATGTGTATAGGCTTAAGGTTAATCGCCTTAGCACCCAGTAAAGGAGCATTCAGAGTATGACGGGCAACACGGCAATCGCCACGCACCACATCTCAAAGACATATGGCACATTTCGGGCGGTAAAAGATTTATCGTTTGAAGTGTATGGTGGCGAAATTTTTGCGATGTTAGGTCCTAATGGGGCGGGCAAAAGCACGACGATCCGCATGATTCTCGACATTTTGAAGCCGGATACGGGGAGCATCGACGTGTTGGGTGGCAAACTAACCGAAGCGACGAAGAACCGGATCGGCTATTTGCCAGAAGAACGCGGGTTGTATCGCAGCGTGCCAGTGCTGGAGATGATGACTTTCATGGGGACGCTGAAAGGTTTGAGCAGCGCGGAAGCCAAGAAGCGTTCAAT
Organism: Anaerolineae bacterium; assembly: GCA_034434595.1. Taxonomy (GTDB): domain Bacteria; phylum Chloroflexota; class Anaerolineae; order Aggregatilineales; family Phototrophicaceae; genus Flexifilum. Next base: position 176,056 of record DAOTZD010000022.1, on the reverse strand, counting down.
GGGGTATCTCGAAAGACTTGATCTGGCGGAGTTCGCTAAAAAGAAGGTGAGTGAACTGAGCAAGGGGATGCAGCAAAAAGTACAGTTTGCCATTACTGTGCTGCACGAGCCGGATTTGATCATTGTGGATGAGCCGTTTTCTGGCTTAGACCCCGTGAACACGCGCATCATTGAAGATTTGCTGCAAGAGATGAAGCGGCGGGGCGTAGCAGTTGTGATGAGTACGCATCAAATGTATCAAGTAGAAGAAATGGCGGATCGCTTGTTGATGATTAGCAAGGGATCACAGAAGTTGTACGGTGAAGTCAACAAGGTGCGCGAACAATATGCGCTGCCCGCCGTGATTGTGGAAGGAACGGGCGATTGGTCTGCTTTGCCGGGCGTATCAAGTGTTGAGCCGGACGGGAACGGACGCGCAACGCTGATCCATCTGAAGGCAGGGGTGAAACCTGATGAAGTGTTGAGCGTGATGGCGAATAATGATGCGTATCATGTGCGGCGTTTTGAACTCGCTGTGCCACGATTGACGGACATTTTCATTTCTGTGGTGGAGGCAAGTCATGACGAAGACCAATAACTTGTCTAGGACAGCGAAATGGTGGTTGATTGCCCGCCGCGAAATCGTGATGAATATCCTCAAGCCATCGTTTTTGTTTGGGACGTTTGGCGTGCCCTTTTTGACGGTGGGAATCATGATTGTGATCGCGGCAGTGGCTGTGGACAGCGAAGAAAATGTCGAGCGGGTAGGTGTGGTGGGATACGTTGACCTAGCGGGTGTGCTAGAGGATCCGATTGAAGTGCCGGAGCAGTTCATCGCGTATGAATCGGCGGAGGCGGCGCGGGCGGCGCTGGATGCGAATGAATTGGGCGCGTATTTTGTGATTCAGCCGGAATACCGCGAGAATGGCGCAATCCAAGTGGTGAGCCAAAGCGATGTGCCTGAGGCGCTGACAGATATGTTCGATGATTTTCTCATCGCCAACATCGCGCGCGGACTTGATCCGCAAGTGGTAGAACGATTAGTGAATCCGGTTGAAAACACGATTCGGACGCTCGATACGGGGCGGGAACTACAATCGTCGGCGGTCTTTGGACTGTTCATCACGCCGTTTATTTTTGTGTTTGTGTTCATGATTGCATCCCAGACGAGCAGTTCGATGTTGATGGGCAGCATTGTTGAAGAAAAATCGAACCGCTTGATGGAGATTCTGGTCACATCGGTGACACCGTTTCAACTACTGTTCGGCAAGCTGATTGGGCTTGGGGTATTGGGTCTGTTTCAGGTCGCGGTGTGGATCATCATCGGGTTTGTGGTATTGACAGTAGGGCAGGCAATCCCATTCCTGAAAGGCGTGACGATCCCGATTGACATGTTGGTTGTGGGGAGTATCTATTTTGTGCTTGGCTACTTTCTAACATCGAGCTTGATGGCGGGAATCGGTGTGATTGTGGGATCGGAACAGGAAAGCAGACAGTACGCGGGGATATTTTCGCTGCTGTTCGTGATCCCGTTCTTCTTGATTTTTAGTTTCTTCACCGATCCTGAAGGACCGGTAGTGACATTCTTGTGTTTATTCCCGTTTACGTCACCCATTTCGGTGATTCTGCGGATGGCGTTCGGTTCAATGCCGTTAGGATTGTTGGCGCTGAGCATCACGATATTGGTGCTGACGACGATAGTTATGACTTGGGCTTCCGCGCGGATTTTCCGATGGGCGCTGCTGTTGTATGGGAAGCGTCCAAGTGTGCGGGAACTGCTTAACGTGCTGCGGCGCAGATCACCGACACTTGCGACAAGCGCCGCGGCTGCCACGACGCGGACAGGAGAATAAACAGCTATGCGAGGACATACACTCACAGTCTTTGTATATGAACTGCGGCGTAACTTCAAGCGGCGCGGGTATTTGTTCACGACATTCGGACTGCCCATCTTGATTTTTGTGCTGTTCACGTTAATTCAGAAGCTGGCGACAAATTCCGCAGCGTCGCTGAGTGACCCGGAAACAGTGAACGAAATCGTTGAGGAATTCACGCCCGATGAGAATACGCGAATTGGGTATGTGGATGAAAGCGGCATGTTTCCGCTGCCAGATGAAGGGGTGGCGAATCTAGTCGGTTATGCTGATCAAGCGGCAGCAGAAGCAGCATTGGAAGCAGGCGAAATTGATCTCTTTTATGTGATCGCCCCAGATTACATGGAAACGGGAAATGTCACCACAGTGCTGCCAGAACTCAACATTTCGCAGTTGGGAAATTTAGGTTTGGTGGCGGCGCTGATGCAGGGGAGGCTGGCGCGTGAAATTGATCCCGAACTGCGGATGCGAATTGCCAACCCCGGCAACTATACGGAAGTGAATCTCTCGCTGCTAGGTGGGGATGAAGAAACGGGAACACCGACTGAGGATACAGCATTTTTCATCGTGTATGTGTTCGCGGTGATTTTGATGCTGACGGTGTTCATGACCAACGGATACCTAATGCAGACAGTCTTGGAAGAAAAAGAGAACCGCGTGATCGAAATTTTGATTTCGTCGCTGCAACCCCTTCAACTGCTCACAGGGAAGATTCTGGCATTGGGACTGCTTGGTCTGCTGCAAATCGTGGTGTGGATTGGCGGGGTATATGTGTTGGTGTCACTGGTATCTGGAGCGCAGTTGGGCGAGGCAGTGAGCCTGTTCGCGAGTTTGGCACAAGTTGAACTGCCTGTGCAGTTGATCCCGCTTCTGCTGGTGTATTACATCTTAGCGTATTTGCTGTTCGCAGGGTTGTACAGCATCGTGAGCGCATTGTTTAATTCGATGCGTGAAGGTCAACAGTACAGTGTGTTGTTCGTACTGCCCGCGATTGCCCCGCTGTATTTTCTGTCGCTGTTCGCTACATCGCCTGACTCGGGACTGCCCGTATTCTTGAGTTTGTTCCCAATCACCGCGCCGATTGCAATGACCAGCCGCTTGGTGATCTCGAATGTGCCTGCTTGGCAGATCGCATTGAGTATCGGGCTGCTGGCGCTGACGGTGATTTTCGTGATCTGGCTGGCGGGGCGAATTTTCCGCGTGGGGATTTTACTGGCGGGTCAGCCACCAAAGTTGAAGGACTTGCCGAAGCTGGTGCGGGGATAATCGCTAGTACGTTATATGTCTGCAAGAGGGCACGGCACACCGTGCCCCTACAACGCCATGGTTTAAAGATAGTTTACAACTGTGCCCATCGGACGATACCGAGCTGAAAATCGTTCGCAAGGTAATCGTGGTGAGGCATGACCCGCACGGAGATACCGCGTTCGCCGCTGGTGTTATAGCTGATGCGGGCAGCGAAAGTATACGATCCGCCGCTGCCGCCATTGACAGGCTGCATATTGACCGCCTGTGCATCTTCACCGATTTCGCCGCGTGGGGTGGTGCGCCCATAATAGGCTTGAACACGCACATCTTTTGGCGTGAGTTCACCCAAATGGACGGTTGCCGTGACTTCGAGTTCGCCACCGACCTTGAGGGTTTTTTGCGAGATATTGACGTTGGAAATTTGCACCTGATTCCAGATATGGGCGAGGCGCTGTCGCCACTGGGAAAATGCCAAACCATTTTCTAAGTTGGGTTTGGTGAGCTTACCAAGCACTTGATAGGATGGCGCGTACATTTGCTCGGTGTATTCCTGCACCATGCGATGGGTGTTGAAATAGGGCGCAAGCTTGCGGATACTGTTCTTGATCTTGCTCACCCACTCCCGGGGGATGTTGTCGCGTCCGCGATCAAAGAACATGGGGGCGAGTTCAAATTCGAGCAAATTATACAGCGCGGCGCTTTCGACATAGTCTTGCAAATCGCTGTCGCTTTCAGGGTATTCTTCGCCGTTGCCGATTGCCCAACCCACTGACGGATCGTAGGCTTCCGCCCACCAACCATCGAGGATTGAACAGTTCAAGCCGCCATTGTAGATGACTTTCATGCCGCTTGTGCCGCTCGCTTCTTTGGGGCGACGTGGATTGTTCAGCCACACATCGACTCCCTGAACGAGGTAGCGCGCCACATACATATCATAGTCTTCGAGGAAGACAATGGCGTTGCGGAATTCTTCCATGCGTGAGATACGGACAATTTGGCGAATGAACTCTTTGCCTTCAGTATCGTGCGGATGGGCTTTGCCAGCGAAAATAAACTGTACGGGACGTTCTGGATTGTTGACGATGCGCGAGAGTCGTTCAAGATCGCGAAACAGCATGGTTGCGCGCTTATAGGTGGCAAAGCGGCGGGCGAACCCGATAGTGAGGGCATCGGGATTGAGAATTTCTTCAGCGGCTTCAATTTCGTGCGATGACGCTCCGAGATTACGTAGATGTTGAGTATGACGGCTGCGTGTAAACGCGATCAGGCGCTCGCGACGGCGTTCGTGGGCGCGCCATAGTTCACCATCGGGGATGGAGTCGATTTCCGCCCACACGTCAGGATTCCATTCTTCGGTGTGCCAACGTGGATCAAGATAGCGGTCATATAGCTGGCTCATTTCGCCGCTGATCCACGTTTGAACGTGGATTCCATTGGTGATAGAGCCAATGGGGACTTCATGCTGTGGGATATGGGGATACATCCACTGCCACATTTTGCGCGAAACTAAACCGTGTAAAGCGGCGACTCCGTTGGCGCGTGATGACAAATTGAGCGCCAAGACTGCCATTGAGAACAGATCATAAGAACCCATGTTTTCACGACCAAGCGCGATGAATTGGTCACGATTCAAGCCAAGCTGACCCCAATAGCTGCCGAGATACTCGTCGATTAAATCGAAACCGAAGCGTTCCAGACCTGCCGGAACGGGGGTATGGGTAGTGAATACGTTCGAGGCAGCGAGAATATCGCGGGCTTGATAGAAATCGAGATTGTTCTTGGTCATGAACAGGCGGATGCGTTCGAGGGCGAGAAATGCTGAGTGTCCTTCGTTCATGTGGCACACATCAGGGTGCAAACCTAATGCTTCGAGCGCGCGAATCCCGCCAATCCCCATGAGAATTTCTTGGCGGATGCGCGTGCGACGATCACCCCCATAAAGGCGATCCGTGAGATTGCGATCTTCTTCGTGGGGGTTTTCCGGCACGTTGGAATCAAGCAGATACAGCGGGACACGCCCAACCTGAACTTTCCAAATTTGCGCGTACAGTTCGCGTCCGGGCATGGTCACGCTGATCTTGATGGGGGTGCCATCGGCGCGGCGTTGAAGCTGCACGGGTAGGTTGGCATAGTCATTGATGGGGTAGAGTTCTTGCTGATAACCGTCTGTATTCAAATATTGGCGAAAGTAGCCTTCTTGATAGAGCAAACCTACACCGACCAACGGAACACCGAGATCGCTGGCACTCTTAAGATGATCACCACTGAGGATGCCCAACCCGCCAGAATAGTTTTGCAAACATTCGGTGATGCCGAATTCCATAGAAAAATAAGCGTAAACAGGATTGCCCAATTTGCCGAAATGCTGGTTGTACCATGTATCTTTGGCGTTCATGTAATCGTCAAAGTTGCGAAGGACAATTTGATAATGCGCCATAAATGCGGCATCCGCGCAGGCGGCTTCGAGCCTTTCCTGACCGATTTCTCCAAGCATGGCAATCGGGTTGTGTCCTGTGTTTTCCCATAACTCACGATCAAGGCGACGGAACAGCGCGATAGTTTCGTGGTTCCACGCCCACCGGAGGTTGTAAGCGAGTTCCTGTAATCTTTGCAGCGGTTCCGGCAAATTCGGAACGACGCTGACGATTGCGACAGGTTTCACCATAGTATTTGCTCCTATGCAGACAATCTAGCACATAAAGATAGCGGCGTGCGTGACCTGCGGCAAGGATATGTTCATTTGCACATAAGTGGTAGTTTAGGGGAGCGCACAAGTATCCAAGATGCGAAATTTTGTGCAGAAAAACGGAAAGGTATTGTGACTATTGTGGAAAGCGGGGGTTAAAGATTATGTGTATTTTTTCACATTCGCGCCATTTTATTTTTTTGAGTGGTGTGCTAGAATTATTATATAACATTGAGTATTTCAATGTCAGGTTAGGCAAGCTAAGAAACACCTTAGGATGGCAAATCAGATGCTGAAGAAGCAGTTCCTTAAGACGAAGCCGGTATGCAAAGTCACGTTTTCGCTGCCAGCATCGGTACAAGGTGAGACCGTTTACCTTGTAGGCGACTTCAATGGGTGGGATGAGAAGGCGACACCGATGAAACGCATGAAAGACGGAAGTTTCACTGTGGCGCTTGATCTGGATAAAGGGCGTGAATTTCAGTTCCGTTATCTTGTAAATGGGACGGAATGGCACAACGACTGGGAAGCGGACAAGTATGTTCCTAACCCATACAGCGGCGATAATTCGGTTGTGGTAACAAGCGAAGGCGAATAGCACCAACTCTCACTCAACTTTGGGCAGCGGACGCAGCACCTATGATGGGAGCGCCGCTGTGAGGATTGACAATCAAAAAAGGGATAGAACACGATGTCAGCACATCCTGTTCTGTCCCTTTTTGATTTTGGGGGTTTAGCTAGTGCATCGGTTTACTTTTTGCGTGAATAGCCGACGTTTGTACCGCTTGGAATGGCTTTGTCTTTGAATTTCTCGAACTCTTCAAGGCGCAAATCCGTGCCGAGCACACAGTTTTGTCCGACGGTATATCCTGCGGGAACGTGAGTATTTTTGCCCACGCATGTGATGCCGAAATCACCTACATCGCTGATTGCGCCAACACGCGCGCCCGCGCCAATGATCACAATTTTGTCGAGGATACAGCGTTCGACTACTGCACCCGCTTCAATGTAGGAGTCTGTGAGGACAATCGATTCACGCACAACGGCATTGGGTCCGACAAAGACTCCGGGGGAAAGCACCGAGCGTTCAACGACTGCGCCTTCGCTGATGATGCAGCCATTGGTGACAAGGCTGTTTTTGATTTCCGCGCCAGCAGCGATATGTGCGGGAGCGCGTTCTTCGCTCTTGGTGTGGATGACCCATGTGCGATCATTCAAATTCAGGGAAGGCGGGCTGGCAAGCAAATCCATGTGGGCTTCCCAATAGGCTTCGATTGTCCCCACGTCGATCCAGTAGCCGCCATAGATGTACGCAAAGACATTCATGTTGTCGCGGATCATGCGCGGGATGATGTCTTTGCCAAAGTCATGATTGCTGTTGGTCATGTCATGATCTTCGCTTAACAGGCGTTCGAGGACATCGTAATTGAAGATGTATACGCCCATGCTGGCGAGATTGCCGGGTGGATTGGCTGGCTTTTCGATAAAGTTGACTACACGACTATCCGAGTCGGTGTCGAGGATTCCGTAACGACTAGCTTCATCGAGTGGGACAGAGATCGCGCAGATAGTCGCATCGGCTCGTTTTTCGCGGTGAAATTGTACGAGTGTATCGTAATCCATCTCGTAGATGTGATCGCCGGAGAGGATCAAGACGTAATCGGGTCGTCCACGACGAACGAAATTGATGTTCTGCTGCACCGCGTCTGCCGTGCCAGAATACCAATCGGTATCATAACGCCCTTTGTAAGGTTGAAGTACCTGCACACCCCCCGTAAAGGAACGGTCCAAGTCCCAAGGGCGACCACGCTCGATATGATCATTCAAGCTGTGAGGGCGATACTGGGTGAGAATCAGCACATCGAAGATGCCGGAATTCACGCAGTTGCTCAGAGTAAAGTCGATGATGCGGTACTTGCCCGCGAAGGGGACGGCTGGTTTGGCGCGTTTTGTGGTGAGTGTTGCCAACCGTGTACCTTCTCCCCCTGCAAGAATGACGGCTTTTGTTCTCATAAGTGTTCGGTCTCCTGAATATAGTCAAAGATTTCTCGTAAAGATGGCGCTGTCAATTTTAGGTGTGCCGGGAATGGGCGCGATGATAAAGCGAGATATATTCGCGGGCGCTTTTGCTCCAACTGAAATCTATCCGCATGGCGCGTTCCTGCATTCGCCGCCATGCCTGCGGACGCTCATGATAGGTTTGCAGCGCCCACCGGAGTGTACCAAGCACCGCATCAGGCGTTTCCCATAGGAAAACAAAGCCTGTACCTTGATCGCCTGCGCCATTATCGTAGTTGGCAACAGTATCGGCTAGTCCACCTGTTTCACGCACCAGTGGAAGCGCACCGTAGCGCATCGCCAGCATTTGACCGACACCACATGGTTCATAGCGGCTGGGCATAAGGAAAATATCGCATCCCGCATAGATGCGCTGCGCGACGCTGGCATTGAATCCAACGTGCGCGCGAGCTTTGGTATGGAACGTATCGTTGAGACGGCGCAGTTGATCTTCGAGTTCGGGTTCGCCTGTGCCAAGCGCGATAAACTGGGCTTCGGTTTCCGAGAGCACTTGGTAGACGGCAGGGATTGCCAAGTCGATCCCTTTTTGCCATACAAGACGACTTACTAACCCGATCAATGGCACATCATCACGGACAGGCAAGCCGGAATCTTGTTGGAGTTGGCGTTTGTTGGCGATGCGTTTTTCAGCGAACGTATCCGCGTCGTAGTTGGCGATGATACGCGGATCGGTGGCTGGATTCCACTGGTCGGTGTCAATCCCGTTAAGGATTCCGTATAGGTCTAACATGCGCGTGCGTAAAAAAGTGTCGAGTCCATAACCTTGATGAGGGTATTGAATCTCGACGGCGTAGCGTGGACTCACAGTAGTGATAATGTCCGAATAAGCGATGGCGATTGCCATGAGGTTGTCCGTCAAGCCGAAGCGGACAAGCTCCGGGTGTTCTTCGCGTCCGGGGATACCCGCTTCAAACATCCAGCCGCCAGCAGCACTGCCCTGATAAGCCATATTGTGAATGGTATACATGGTGCCGACGCGTGCCCAGCGTCCATCGACTCGGCGTTCATGGGAGATGAGAAACGGCACTAAAGCCGTATGCCAGTCGTGGGCATGGACAACGTCGGGAAACCAGCCAAATTGATCGCGGAGGACGTTGGCGGCGGCGATGATCGCTTGAGAAAAGAAAGTAAAGCGGGGAATGTCCCAATCCCACCCCGCGTAGACACCGTTTTCTACGCCGAAGTAGGGGAGTCCACGCAAGAAATAAATTGGCACGCTTTCAAATTCGGCGGTGAAAAGTTCAATGCGCGTCGTTCCCATTCGGCGGGTGAATTCAAACGCTGTGAGAAAACGCGCTTGATAACGATTTTTGTCAATAAAGCCGTAATCCGGCATCAATACACGCGCGTTGATACCCTGCTGCCGAAGCGCTTTAGGCAGCGAACCGACCACATCCGCCAAACCGCCGACCTTTGCAAACGGATCGACTTCCGCACTAACAAAAAGAATATTCATGGACGCGCCCTTTTAGCAGCCTATACGCAAGCGAACTGCGGATTACCGATTTCCCTGTGCGTTGGCAATAAAATCATAGGGATAGACTAACTTAGGCTGACTGACTTGATCGAGCGTGTCCATATGATCGGTGGTTAACGTCCACCCCGCCGCGCCGAGATTATCTTCCAGATGGTGAAGCGAGCGCGCGCCAATGATCGGCGCGGTGACATTCGGTTTTTGCAGTAGCCAGCGGAGCGCGACCTGCGCGGGGGTTTTGCCGACAGCTTCGGCGATGTTGAAGAGCGCATCGATGATCGACCATGTGCGTTCATTTGCGTAAGCAGACCATGATTCGCTCCAGTTGTTTTTCTCGGCATTTTCGACGCGGGTGTTTTCCGGCGGAGCAGCCATGCCGCGACGATATTTGCCGCTTAACCAGCCTCCACGAAGTGGACTCCAAGGGATGATGCCCAAGCCTTCGTTTTGACAGACGGGGACAAGTTCCCACTCAACGGTGCGATCTAGCAGGTTATAAAGTGGCTGCAAACAAGTGTACTGTTCCCACCCGTTCATCTTGCAAAGGTCTATCGCTTTTTGAAGCTGCCAACCCGTGTAGTTGCTCACGCCGATGTAACGGACTTTGCCCTGTTTGACGAGTGTATCGAGGGTGGAGAGCGTTTCTTCGAGCGGCGTGCCGCGATCCCAACAGTGGACTTGATAGAGGTCGATGTAATCGGTATGTAAACGGCGCAAACTCGCATCGACGGCTTGCAGAATGTGTTTCCGGCTGACACCGACATCATTTACGCCTTCGCCCATAGTGAAGCGCACTTTAGTGGCAATAACGAACTGATCACGCGGGCGGTTTTTGAGCCACTTTCCGACAATTTCTTCGCTGATGCCGCGACTATACACGTCAGCGGTATCGATGAATGTGCCGCCTTTATCGGCAAACGCATCCATCATAGTGTAGCTTTCGGCTTCGGGGGTTTCGCGCCCGAAGGTCATCGCGCCTAAGCAAAGTTCGCTAACCTTCAAGCCGGTTTTTCCCATATAACGATATTGCATTTTCAAATAATCCTTTTCGCCTTATGGAGATGGGGTATACCAACGGTAGTCAATATCTGGGAACAGCCTGTCGAGGTGATAGTATTCAGCAGCGAGATCGACAGGGGCTTGCTGATTTTCAAGGGCGGACGCAAGTTTATCGAAGCGATCCAGATGTTGATTGAACCGCTGGATGGCGTATTCGCGCGCTTGCCCTGTGGTGACAAGAAATCCCCAATCGGAGCTTTGCAGCAGCATGACTTCACGTGCCGCCTGTTTGAGGACGGCTTCTTCATCAGGGGTGGGATCAACATACATTGTTGCAAGATTTTCCATGCGGAGTTCGGTTTCATGGATAGGCTGCCACATCCAATGATTGTCGGCATTATCCCAGATGAAGTGATTTCCGCCTGTTCCCCATGAGCTTTCGGGAAGGTTGAGCGTAGTTTTCGGTGGATGAGCCGCGACATGATGGCTGGCGGTAGTCATTTCAATATCGGGGTTCTTCGCCATATGACGTAAGACATTGCCCAACCAATCGACTCCCTCAAACCACCAGTGACCGAAGAGTTCGGTATCGTAGTTGGCGGAGACTAACCCAAATTCGCCGGTTTGTTTGCGAAACTGGCGCAGTTGGTCGCCCACTAAATGCACGAAATGTTCGGCGTGCTGATCCACCTTACACGATGCCCATTCCGGCTGATACAAGTCTTTTTCGCCCAGTGGGGTTTGCTTGTTAGTGATACGCCAATAAGGGATTCCGCTTGTGCCGCTGCGACGGTGAAACTCGCGGTAATCAAAGTCACCGGGGTAGCCTGTTTGCGCGCTCCATACTTGCTGACCAACGCGGACATTTCGCCCAATGACACTCACGCCGCTGTTGACAGTTTCGGGATACTGGGTGCTATCACCAACGCCGTAAGGTAGAAAAGTCGTCGCGGAGCGCGGCGGGGCAGTCTGTTCTCTAGGGATAACATAACGCCGTTTGATTTCCCCATAGGGACCAACGATGTCGCCACCCGCCACGCCAACGGGGTCGCCACCCGTGATCGTGTGCGCTTCGCTGAAAAAGACACGAATGCCGTTTTCCGCAAGAAAGTATTCCAAACCGGGACGCATTCGCCCCGTGTCCGTGATGTAAGCCGGACGGTAGCCACATTCCGGCAGCCAAAAGGCAGATGGTTTGCGCCCGAAATGACGCTCGTAGCTTCGCACACCCATGCGAACCTGCGCGTTAATGGCGCTGTCGCGCCCCAACAGCGGCAAATAGGCATGTGTGGCTGCGCTGGTCATAATTTCAATCCAGCCTTCGTCTTGCAAACGGCGCAGCTCATCAATTACGCTGCGGTTGAAGCGTTGATTGAAAGCCGTTTGGATGCGCTGGAAATTGCTTTTCGACCACTCCGCAAGGAAACGTAGATGCGGATCGCTGCTGCTTTCGCTCTCAAAATAGGCGATGTCGCGTTCTGCCGCCGCGATGCGGTCATTAAGATACTGATCGAAATGATCGACTACGTCAGGATCGGAAAGCTGTTCGCCCAACACGGGGGTGATCCCAAGGGTGAGGCGAAAACGAATACCTTCATCAATGAGATCATTGAGGGTTATCAAAAGAGGGATATAGGTTTCCATAAGCGCTTCATGGATCCACTCTTCGCCATGGGGCCAGCGACCTGCCAAACGCACATAAGGGAGATGGCTGTGAAGCACAAATGTGAACGCACCTGTTTGGGACACGTATCTACTCCAATACTTGCACCAAATTACAGGATGGAAATGCAAGCCTGATTTTATTTGTGAGAGGGATTGTAACGCCGCACGGGGACGTGTGGCAAACAATAGAATTGGCTGTGTGGGCACGGCACACCGTGCCCCTGCAAGACGTGGTAACTTACGCGAGCGCGCGGGGTAAATAGGCGCTGAAGATGCTGCCTTGTCCCGGCTGCGAACGCACCTGCATGTATCCGTTGTGCGATTCGATAACGCGGCGGGCGATGAACAAACCCTGCCCTAAGCCGCGCGGATCAATGAGTTTTCCTGACGGAGTGCGAGCTTCACCACGATAGAAGCGGTCAAAGATGTGCGGCATGTCGCGTTCCGTGATGCCCACGCCGGTATCGACCACTTGTACGGAGATACTTTCTTCGCCGGATAAACGCGCGGTCACAATGATATGCCCGCCGCTTTCGGTATAGCGCACACTGTTCTGGACGATATGCCCGAATGCCCAACGCAAGCGTGGATCATCGCCGCGCACAATGAGGGCTTCGGCATCGCAGACCATATAGGACACATCTAACTGCGCGCGGCGGATTTCCGGTTGCAAGCCTTTGATGACGTTCCAGAGCATTTCTTCCAAGTGAATTTCGTCAGCGCGGATGCTGAAATTGCCGTTTGCCAGTTCGGATACGTCGAGCAGTTCGATGATCATGCGGTCAAGAATATCGACGTTGCGGCTGAGGGTTTCAAATAGGCGGGTGTTCAACTGCCCATTTTCCGACTGCGCCATGATGACTTCGCTCACCCCTTTGATGACCGCCATTGGTGTGCGAAGTTCATGGGAAATAGCGGTGATAAACTGATCTTTGAGACGTTCAGAAAGTACGTCGGTTGTGACATCGCGTAAGACAATGAGCGTTCCAAAGCGATTACCGCGTTCATCGGAAAGGGCAGCTAACTGCGCGCCGATGATTTTGTCATTGATTTGTACGCGGCGTGGTTCGCCCATTGGCGTGAGTTCACTGCCGCTGATGACAACTTCATGATACTGATTGAACATCATGCCCAGTTCGCTTTGCCAGAAGGCTTTGATCGAACCGAGCAGTTCGCGGGCAGCGCGGTTGACCATGATCACGCGCCCTTCGATGTCTTGCACGACAACCCCTTCGTTGATTGCACCCAAAACCGTGCTGATCTTTTCGATGTCTTCGTCGCGCTTAGCGATCATGCGCTGCTGCTGACGAATAAAGTCATCGCGCTTCTTGATCTCTTCTTCGATCTGTTTGCGCCGCCCCAAGCCTTGATAGAGACGGCTGAACAGACGTTCGGATGCTGTGCCAAGCCGATCTACACGATTGATCACCGAACCGATTTGTGCCGGATCAGGTGGGCGGTTTTGACTTGAGTTTGTCATGCGGGTTCACTCGTTGAGGGCTTCGCCGTGTTCTCACCATTCAAGGTTTCGCGTTTCTTTTGCGCGACAGTGTGCAGCAGTTCGCGGAGCTGCTCGAAATCAGGCAGCGGCTTCGCGATAATGTGATCAACGCCATCATCGGTGATCATCTGCGCGCGCTCATTTTCTGTCAGTGAATACGCGGTCATCAGTACAATTGGGACATGCCGAAATGCCTCAAGGGTACGCATACGTTGGGCGAGTTCGTTGCCCTTTTTGCCGGGCATCCGAATATCCATCAAGATGAGTTCTGGGACGGGTGGTTGTTCCGGTTTGGATTCCAGTTCATCGAGCCATTCCCACACTTTTTGACCATTTTCGTAAGCGATTGGGTTGTGACCCCACACCTGTACCATCATGGTAAGCAGGTTGCGGATATCCGCTTCGTCTTCTGCAATCATCCACAACAAAAGAGCCAACCTCCATCCGGCTGAACATATCAACAATTGACAGTTTATTGAATCGTTGTCACGTTAAAATCTGATTACGGCGTTGAAACGATGTACAATCCCAGTATACCGGAGATAATGCCCTATATTGAACACAAGTTTGCTTTCAATGGGTAAGAAATTTATCATAAAGTTGTGAAGAAACGGTTTGCCTTCTTGTGATGTGTCTCAGGAGCGTGTTTGCTGAGGAGCGTGTTCGTTGTCTACGTGGATGGTGGTTGAAGATGAACCGGGAATTTACGAAGTGCTGCTGGCGATGTTTGAATTGTGGGGCATCGAAGGAGCGGCATTTGTAGATGGCGAAGAAGCCGTCGCGTGGATCGACGATATTGACAAGGGCGGCGATAGTCGCGATCCAAGTGAACTACCGGAACTCGCGCTGCTAGATATTCGCCTGCCCGGAAACATCAGCGGGGCGATGGTAGGCGCGCGGTTACGGCGCAGTCCGTTTCTTAAGGACATTGCGATTGTCCTCATCACGGCGTACAAATTGTCGGCAGATGAGGAAAAAGAAGTCCTGAGCGAGTCGGGCGCTGACCTGCTGCTGTATAAACCGCTGCCGAAATTCCACGAACTGAAGCGTATTCTTGAGGACGTAATCAGCTCACGGCGCGCAAAAATGAATGCCGCGCGGGCAGTGACACGGACGCTAACGACATCGAAGGCAAATGCAAAACCCGTTGGAAATGCGGGTGATGCAAAATCTGTTGAACCCATACGCAAGACTCCACCCAAGCAGGATAAATAGACTATGCGAAATATTGCTCCTGTACGCGCGCTGACACGGCGCAGTAATCAAATCAAGACGCTGGCATTGGTAGTCGCGGCGATTGGCGTATTCGTGACCGCAGTTGGATTGTTCCTGCGCGTTGTAGAATTTGTGGTGCCAGCAAACCCTAACTATGGGTTATATGATCTCCTGCGTACTGTGACATTGATTGCGGGGATTTTTCTGCTGCTGCTGGCATTAGGGTTGGCGATACGGGCGTTCACGTGGAAGGTCGATAACGATCTGGCGCAGATCATGGGGAATGCACTGGCAACCCAACTGCCGGATTCGTTCACGCTGATTCGCAACTTAAGTCGGGGTGAAATTGGCTATGTAGATGCGCTGTTGGTGGGACTGCCGGGAGTGCTAGTGTTCCGATTGATGGATAATGTCGGCATTTTTGCAAATGAAGGATCGAACTGGCTGCGACAGGAAGGGGGCGAGTGGCGACCCGCCGGCATCGACCCAACGCGCGAATGTGTGGCAGACATAGAAAAGGTTCGACAGTTTCTTTCGAGGCGCAATTTAGGGGACACACCTGTTTACGGCGTAATCGTGTTTATGAATGAGCCGCCGCGCACACAGTTGATGGCGCGCGAACCCGTTGTCCCGATCACGCCGCTGAGCATGTTGGTCGTCAATTTGCGCCCGAATTATCTGGCTAAAGATCGTATTGATGCGGCGAAAGCACAAGCCGTCATCGACGCGCTGCTTCCAAAGTAGCGAGCATGGAACTTTATCTCGCCCCGGTTGGCGCTGGCAAAACTGACTATGTGCAGACGCGCATCGCGGATTTGAAAGCGAAAAATCCGTTTGCGAGTGTGTGGGTACTATTGGCAACAGAACGCCAAATCATCGATTTTAGGCGGCGGCTGCTGGCGCGACAAGCAGCGAAGAAACAAGACTCGGCGGTGTATTTCAACGTCGAGTTTTTCAGTTTTTATAACCTGTATGAACGCATTTTGATGCTTGCCGGTAAGCCGCAGCGTCGTTTGTATGACGCGGGGCGCTACGGGGTGATTCGGGCGGTACTGACGGAACTTTCGGCGGATGGCAAGCTGCCTCTTTTAGGCGCGGTTGCACAGACGAATGGATTTGTGCGTATCACTGCCGATTTCATCTACGAACTCAAACAGAACTTAATTGATCCCGACTTGTTTGCCAACGCGGCAGATTCCGCAGCCGATCCCAAGCTTAAAGAACTGGCGCTGATCTATGCGGCTTATCAAGATGTGTTGGTGACAAATCGGTTGGTAGATCGGGAAGGGGAAGGATGGGTCGCATTGAGCGCCTTGGCGCAGTCGCCAAGCGTGGTGAAATTCATCGATTTGCTGATTGTGGATGGATACGATCAGTTCAACCCCTTACAAGCGCGACTGCTGACCCATCTCGGCGGGCTGGTAGGCGAAAGCATTTTGACGCTGACAACTGTTCCGGGGCGTGAGCAGACACTTGGGCGGCGCTTTGAGCGTGCGCTTGAACGGCTGGAACAGTGTCATAAAGAAGAAAATTTCCCTTATGAAATTACGCGCCTTGATGTGCCGACGGGGAGCGCAAGCCAAGCCGCGCCTGCGCTGCGTCACTTGTCATCGACGCTACTGACGCGCCAAGCACCGGAATACACACTGCCGACGGAAAATATCACGCTGATTGAAGCGCCAGATGAAGGACAAGAAGCGGCGGCGGTACTGCGACAAGTGAAACGCTTGCTGCTGGATGGCGTTAAACCGGACGATATTTTGATCGCTGTGCGCGATTGGACGCGATACGGACGATACTTTGGCGCTTACGGGCGATCATTTGGACTTCCGCTGCTGCTGCATCACGGCGAACCGCTGATTGAAAACCCAGCAATCGCCGCATTGGTCAATCTGTTGGAACTGCACGTGGATGGGAAATTTCGGCGGCGAGAACTGCTTGACGCGCTGCGCTCGCCGTATTTCACATTCCCTTATATCAGTGAAAATGGGTGGGCAGACAAAATCGACCAGATCAGCCGTGATTATGTGGTGACAGCAGATGTTGCGGTATGGATCGAGGCAATCGACAGCGCGACAGCGCCTGCGGAAACTGCAACTAGCGAAGCAGACGATGACGAAGATCGCGAAGATGAACGAATCAAGATTCCTGAAGCGGAAGCGGGGATGCTGAAATCGGCGCTGAGCATGTGTTTTGAGGCGCTGACTCCGCCGCCACAACACACCACCGCGGGATATATTCACTGGTTGGAAACTTTGATCGGTGAAGACAGCGAGCCCGAAATTGATGATCTTGAAGATGTGACGATTCCCGGTGTGAGCAAAGCAGAGGGCGAAGAATCCTCTACGAATGGCAAGGGGCATCACGTCGAATATTCGCTTGGCATGATTCGACGGATCCGTGAACCGCTGCAAACAGCGGAATCCAATATTGCACAGGGAATTGTGGAGCGTGATTTGAAGGCGCTGCACGAATTTAAACTGGCGCTGCGATCACTGCTAGTGACGGAAGGGCTGCTGCATTCTATTCAAGGGCTAAAATCCCGCCATTCGGCTGCTGTAATTTCGTGGGAACAGTTCTGGTCGGCTTTGAAAACGATACTCGCCGCGCGTTCCATCCAGTTGGGAGAGACAGGCGCAGATAAAAGCATAGGGCGTGATGGGCGCGTGTTGGTAACGACGATTAGTGATGCGCGTGGGCTGCCACATCCGCACGTGTTCATTTTAGGGTTGAGCGAAGGGATATTCCCGGCACCAATTGCCGAAGATCGAGTGCTTTTAGACAGTGAGCGCACCCGTCTGCGGCGGTTCGGTGTATCGCTGACATTGAGTAACGAACGCGCCGACGAAGAAGGCTTGTTCTACGAAATGCTGAATCTTGCCGGACAATCGGTGACGCTTTCGCGCCCAACGGTGAACAATGGCGCGATGCTGGCGGAAAGTCATTTGTGGCGGGGAGTGAAGGCGGTTATTCCTCATCCGAAGTACATCTTGTATCGTCCGGGGAGCGTGATTTCTCTGCAAGAGGCTGCTTCGATGGGTGAGGCGGCAGTCGCAGCGGCACAGCATATGACGCGGACAGCATCACTCTCTGGCGAAGTGGTGTGGTTGGCGCAGCAATCGCTTTCATGGGTGCGGATCGTGCATGGGCGCTGGGTGGAGCTGACGCGCATGGCACGCGAACAGCGACATGATCGCTATACGGGGCGGCTGCAAGCGGATCGCGCAATTAGGCGGGCAGCGGCGCTGCTGGATGATCGGCATGTGTGGAGCGCAAGTCAGCTTAACGAATATGGACAATGCCCTTTCCGGTATTTCGCCAAGCGGATGCTTAATCTAGAAGCCGTTGATGAGCCGGAAGAAGGGATGGACGCGGCACAGTTAGGAACGCTGTATCACGCGGTCTTGGAGCAAACGTACCGACAAATCACCGAGAAGGGCATGACGATCAGCCCAGAAAATGCGAACGCGGCGCTGGAAATTTTGCACGATGTCATGAGTCGTGTGCTGCCATCCGCGCCATACAGGCTGCGGTTTCGTGCGTCGTCGCTGTGGGAGCGAGAACAGGCTGCGCTGCGTCGGCGCTTGATTGCCTATGTCGAAGCCGATTTTGCGGGGGAAAGCCCGAACGCAAAGGCATTCGGCAAAAATCTGCCGCGCACGCCTTACCGGTTAGAAGCATCGTTTGGCGGGGCGGGAGATGATGCGCGCCCCATCAAGATGCAAATAGGGGAACAGAAGATTCTTGTGCGTGGAAAGATTGACCGGATTGACCGTGTGGGGGACCGTTTGGTGGTCATGGATTACAAGACGGGCACGACAGGGATTTCTTCTAGCGAAATCAGCGCGGGGCGTAATTTCCAAATGCTGATGTACTTGAAGGCGGCGGCGCTGTTGGCAGGTTCAAGCGATGACGTGGCGGGCGGCGTGTTCATTCACCTTGCTAATTTAAGCGCCAGCGGGAAAGTGTCGCTTAATGACGAAGATGATCAAGCGATTTTGCGAGAAGGCGAACGGCACATCGAACGCAATCTCGAACGCGGACGATCTGGCGATTTCGCAGTGACGGCGAATAAACTGCATGATGGGCGCTGCGCGCACTACTGCGATTATCATCAATTCTGCCGCGTTTCGATTATTCATCAGAGAAAAACGTAAGCCTATGACCTTCACGCCCATACAAGAGCGCGCAATCCGAACATTAGACAAAAACATCCTGTTGAACGCGGGGGCGGGCAGCGGCAAAACGCGCGTGCTGGTCGAGCGATATTTGCACTTGCTGGATATGAATTTGGATTGGTCGCTGAACAGTCTGGTCGCGGTCACGTTCACGCAGAAAGCCGCTGCCGAAATGCGGGAGCGTGTGCGCCGCGCATTAAGCGAACGCTACGAGAAATCCCGGCATGATGAGGCGCTTTCGCGGCGGTGGGCGAACATCTTGACCGCGATGGACAGCGCGCGTATCGACACAATTCATGGATTATGCGCCTCGATTTTGCGGGCGAATGCCGCCGAAGCAGGGATTGATCCCGAATTTGTGGTGTTGGACGAAATTGAAGCGGCGATCTTGCTCGACAATGTAATCGATGACCTGCTGCGGACACTTGCGCGCGGCGACGACGATCCATCAACGTCGGGAATTTTGGCGCTGTTTGAAGCGTATGATATGCGCGATGTGCGCGAAATTTTGAAGGCTTTCGCGGCGACAAGTGTGATACTGCCTGCTTTGTCCGATGATGTGATGGACAGTTGGCGGGCGATGTGGCGGCGTGAAGGCATGGCGCTAATCGATGGGCTGCGCGAAGACACGGGCTTTTGGAAGTTGGCGGCTTGGCAGGATGGCATTTTTCCTGAAGGCGACAAAATCACGGATGCGTGGTTGGACTGTCACGGGCTGCAAAAGCGCCTTCGCGAATGCCAAGACCTTGAAGCGGCAGTTGAGTGTTTGATGCCGATCAGCAAGATCAATTTGCAAGGGGGCTCTCCCAATGCGTGGGGCGGGCGTGACGCGCTGCGAGAGGCAAAAGCTGGGCTTGAGATCATCCGTGATCATGTGAAATCACTGTTGGAGCAAATTGGCGAAGCCCCGAACGAAACGGATGAAGCGGCGGCGCAGTTAATTCCTGTCTGGCATTCGCTGATCATGCGGATGAAAGCGGCATACGTGGCTGCGAAACGGGCGCGCGCGGCGCTCGACTTTGACGATCTCGAAGTTTACACGCGCGATCTGCTGGTGAAGTATCCGCACGTGAGGGCGCGTTACCGGAATGCGGAATTTCAGCATGTGTTGGTGGATGAATTTCAGGATACGAATGCTGTCCAATGGGAGATTGTGCGGGCACTGGCGGATATTGACGCGCCGGGGCGAGTGTTCGTGGTCGGTGATCCCAAACAGAGTATTTATGCGTTTCGCGGCGCGGATGTGAGCGTATTCGAGCGTGTGCGGGAACAGTTTAAGAGGCTAAAGCATGGTGAAGAACTGAATATGCCGCTGTCGTTCCGAACACATCATCCGTTGGTTGGTGGATTTAATCATTTTTTTCACCAATTGCTGGTGCGCGATCAATCAAGTGTGGTCAAGCTGTGGCAGGTGGAATTTGGCGAAGGCATGGAAGCGTTTCGGCGTGATGCCCCCGCATCGTACCCGCCTATTGAATTCCTAATGCTGCACAGGGATCAACTGCCGGAGGGACAGCGTTCGGTGGATGATGCCCGCTTGTGGGAGGCGCAAGCAATAGCCGAGCGGCTGCGCGAGATTGTGGAAATTGAGCATCGCCCGGTATATGACCGCGAGATGGAGATTGTGCGCCCGATTCGATATGGGGATATTGCGCTGCTTTTTCAGGCGATGGGGAATGCGCCCCTGTATGAGCGTGCCTTAAAGGCGGCAGGGCTTCCCTATGTGACGATTGCGGGACAGGGCTACTATGACCGCCAAGAGGTTTGGGATGTGCTGAATTTGCTGCGTGCGCTGTACCATCCGGGTGATAACTTGTCGCTGGCGGCGGCGCTGCGATCTCCGATGTTTGGATTGAGCGATGAAATGCTGCTCGATTTGCGTTCTTTGCAGGACGAAGTGGGCAACATTGCGACATTGTGGAATGCGCTTGAATCGGCTGCATCAGAATGGGCAGACGAATCGGTGTTCACGAACGCACATGAACGCCCGTTAGTTCAATGGGCATGGGCAACCTTGCATGAACTGCGTGTGCTGGCGGGGCGGGTGTCTATCCATGAACTACTGCGAGTGGCATATGAAAGGACAGGCATCTTGGCAGTTCTTACTGGGCTGCCAGATGGAGACCGCCGGCGAGGAAATCTTGAAAAACTGCTGACAACGGCGGAATTGAGCGGCAAAACCACCTTGAGCGCGTTCACACATTACTTGAGCGACTTAACGCAGGGCGAAGTGCGCGAAGGCGAAGCGATGCTTGACGCAGAAAATGCAGTCACGCTGATGACGGTCCATAAGAGCAAGGGGCTGGAATTCCCGCTGGTGGTGTTGGTGGACGCTTCGCGCACATTGAGCCACAACATGGATAATTCCAAAGTGCTGTTCGATCCTGTGGTGGGGTTGAGCTGCAAGGTGTATTCGGCAGGCGAAAAGAAGTATGTTGACTCCTACGCAACACGCCGCACGATGAATCTGCGTAAGGAACGTGATGAAGCGGAACGCAAACGGCTGCTATATGTGGCGGCGACACGCGCGCAAGACTATTTGATCATCAGCGGACAGGTGAGGGCAGATAGAAACAGCGGCGTGCTGACCAGCGATGGCTGGATGAAGTGGCTGATCGATGGTTATAGGCTGCACGATGCTGACCACGATGGTGAAGAACGTGAATATGACTGGGGAAAGGTGCTTATAAAGCTGCCCGAAGCGCCTGCTGATCTCGATGGACGCGAAGCGTCTATCGCGTTGGACTCATGGATGATCGGCGGGGAAGTTGAGCCAAAAGCCCCCCCGTTGATGCGGCGTGTGATGGTCGAACGGGATGCCCCCGCGCGGGCGATGAGCGTTACACAGATAGCGGATTTGGGCGGGGCGCTGTACGGCATGCCGATGAATCATCGGGAACTATTTCGCCAACGATGGCGGCGGAGCATACTCTATGCCACGCCGGGGCGCATTGAATTCATCAGTGACCGCGCGGCACGCGCGATGGGACGCAAAGTTGGCGAGATTGTCCATCGTGTGCTGCAATTACGTGACCCGGAAGCGGATAGTACAGAGTTGAAGTCTTTAATCGACAGTTTCGCGTGGGAGGAAGGTTTTATTGATCCGGCGGAGCGAGAAAAACTTGTGAATTTGGTCTTGCTCCAACTTGGCAACGTCGCTAAGAGCCATGTGCAAAACTGGATTCGTTCAGCGCGGCGGGTATACCGAGAACTTCCGTTTGTGTTCAAGACTGAAAAGCGTATGATTCATGGCGTAATGGATGTGTTGATCGAACGGGACAATGGTGAGTGGGCGGTGATCGACTACAAAACAAACCAAGTTCGGCACTATAAGCCTGCGCGGTCCGAGTTGGAAGTCCATGCCAAACGCTATGTGCTTCAAGTTGGGGTCTATGCAGCGGCAGTCGATCAATTGGTGGGAAGCGAACCACGCGCGTATATTCATTACATTCAACACGGCGAAACGGTTGAGATTGCACGGGAAGTATGGAAAAACGCATTGGCGGGTCTCGAATCGCACATTGGTGATTTAATGGGGGGCGACGAGCCATGATTCAACGCATCACCGGACAACTGCCCGCTTGGGCGCGGCGCGATCATCCGGTTTTACGGCACGAACTGGGACGAACAAAAATCGCTCCCCGCCGTGTGCGCTTGGCCCGGGCGTTTGGTGTGGTACTCCTCGCGGCGCTGCTGCTGCTCATTGGGTATTTGGTGGCAACCGACTTGAATGCGACTCCTGCCGGACAAAACGTCGTTGAGAGCCTGAATAATATTTTGTATTTCCCGATTTTGATTGTACAAGTGATCTTGCGAATTGCTGCTTTCACGCTCACCGCGGGGGTAGTTGGTGAGCAGGTGCGCTTTGGAAAATGGGATAATTTACGTGCGACAGAACACGGCGCAGAACTGACGATGCGGACGCGCTGGGCTTCTGTGTTTTATCGACTGCGTGGGCTGATCGGCGTGGTGACAGTGCTGCGATTAATCCTGGTCGGTGGGATTTTGTACGATCTCACGTCGTTTCAGGGGCGGCATCTCGATCTGTTCATCGTCGGAATCACGCCAGAAGTGCCGCTGGTGGTCGCAGTCCTGCTGCTGTCGTTTTTAATGACCGCTTCGCTCCTGCTGCCTGTCACGGGAACGGGATTCGATGCATCGATGGGCCTGCTTATCTCATCGCATGTGCCGGGACGCACCTTCGGCGCGATGGCGCAAGGTTTGTATATTCTGGCGCGGATGGCGCTGACAGTTGTGCTGGTATTGGCGGCGACGGCTTTCTTGAACAATCAACTCCCCACGAGTGATCTCGGAAGCTGGCTGCTGCTTCTGGTGTTTAGCGCAATTGGAGATTGGGGCGTGGCATTCCTATTTTTGAGCCGTTTTGGGGAAGTATGGGCAATTGTCCCTTATGGAATTTTCTTGGGTTTAGGGCTGTTGATTTTTGCGCTGTTACAAGCGGCAGCAGCGGATGCAGTGTTGATGCTGGCGGCGCGCCGAGCGCAGCGAAAGGGGTGAACCTCACCCCAGATATGTCGCTTCGCTTAGGCAAATCACCCTTCTGCCTACCAGAGAAGCAAATTCAATTCACTTGATTGTTTTAGAGCGCTTTGCCAGAGATGATGAAACTGGCTGTGGCGGCGTTGGTTGCCAGCGGAATATCGTGTACATTGCAAATACGCAGCAGCGAATGAATGTCCGGGTCGTGGGGATGCGCGCCCAAGGGATCAATAAAGAAAAAGACGGCTTCAATTTTGCCTTCCGCGACCATGGCAGCGATTTGAGCATCCCCGCCGATGGGTCCAGACAGCACACGAGTCACTGGTAAATTGGTCGCTTCCCCGATTAAACGCCCTGTTGTACCCGTCGCAATCAGTTCATAGCGCGAAAGCACATCAATGTGTGCCTTCGCAAACGCGATCATGTCGTCTTTTTTGTTATCGTGAGCGATCAGCGCGACGGTTTTGGACATTGTGTTCGGTCACCTTCCGATAATGGTTAAAGCGATTGAAAAACTGCATGAACGGACTCGCTGGCGGGTATAAATGTTGGAAACGCTCGTTCATGTTACAGGCTTCAGTGTAATAGGCTTCGAGCAACTCCATAATGGATTCCCATGAATTTTCGCCCGCTTGCGATGCCTTCTCCGACATCCGTTGGCGAAGCGCGGGGTCATCGCGCAGCATACGAACTGCTGCGGCAAACGCGCCCGGATCAGCGGGGCAGTGATAGCCTGTTTCACCATGCTTAACAAGATCGACAATGCCACCCTGATTGATGATAACTGACGGCAATCCCGATGCAAGCGCCTCTTGTACCACCTGCCCGAAGGTTTCAAACGCTCCTGTGAACAAGAACACATCGGCGCTGGCGTATGCGCTCGCCAGTTCATCGCCCATGAGATAGCCGGTGAAATGCGTTCCCGTGCCTTCAAAGAGATGTTCGAGTTCGTCGCGCGTACCACCATCACCGATGATAGTGAGAGAAACGCCGGGTGTGCGCGCGGTTTCAAGCAGTAGATCGACGCGCTTTTCGGTGGCAAGGCGACCAACATAGATACACAGGAGCGAATCGGGATCACGCCCGTTGAGCAGGCGTTGGCGCATTGCTGGTGATTTACGCTGCGGGTTAAAGCGCTGGCGATGGACACCGCGACCCCATAGGCGCAAACGGCGATAGCCCTGCTGTTGAAGCTGACGCATTGTCCAGCGGGAGGGCGCAAGCGTGAGATGGCTGCCGTTGTGGACATAGCGCAGCAAATCGCGGACGAGGTCGCTTAAGAATGAGAATCCATAGGCGTTGGCATAGCCCGGGAGATCGGTTTGATAGTTGGCGACCACTGGAATTTGATTTTGCCGCCCGTAGAGCATTCCGCTGACGGACAAAAATGCTGGGCTGAACAGGTGGATCATGTCCGGCTTGAATTCATTGAGGCGCTGAACAACCACTGGATGCGGAAGCGCCATGCGTGTTTCTGGTACGCCGCGAAATCCAAGCGAGGGAAGGGGTACAACCGGTGTTGTACCGATGGACTGCGGAGCAATATCTGGGGCAAAGACGATAACTTCACGCCCGGTTTGCTGCAAGTGGCGCAGTGTTAGGAATGCTGTTTTTGATACGCCATCCACCTTCGGAAGGAAGGCTTCCGCGAAGATGGCAACTCGCTTGACTGGCGCGAGTGGGAAAGAAGGGTCAGGCGGAGTTAGCGCGCACTCGTCGCCAAAGATGCGTTCAGCTTCTTCGGTATCATAGTGAGTGAGAGCTTCAAATAGACGATGATTGACCATGGGTTTCCTTCAGCGGCGGTATTTCCCTGCATAATTGACTGTCGCAGGTCTGCTGCCGTTTTACCAACAAATCGCGTTATTCCAGTGCCAATGCTGGCGGGCATGTGCGCGTCACTGTTACCGAGCTTGGCAAGAGGAATTTTCTCAAAAACCTTGTCTGCAAGCCAGTTACAACCCGGTGTGAACGCGCCCGCGTTGAAGATTTCAATCGCATCAACACCCGATTCTAGTAACACCTGTGGATTACGGAAGTAACGCCAAGCCGCACGCGGGTCGATGGTCACTTCCAGTGGATGCGCTAACACAGCAATCCCACCTTGATCATGCACTGCGGCGACGGTTTCGTGAAGGGACATTTGGCTGGGTATCGACTGGGTACACCAGAGGGCTAGGACATGCCCCTCACGGGTGGTTACTTCCAAGCCGGGGATGATATCGAATGGGTAGTGTGAGCGATTGCTGTATGCCCATAGGCTAGCCTCTAGACGGTCATGATCGGTGATGGCGATCACATTGAGGTCACCCCGTTCAGCAATATGGTCGAGCATATCGGTGACGGTGGCGATTCCATCGCTGACAGTGGTATGCATGTGTAAGTCGGCGCGTCCGGTGAGGGGGATATTGGTCACGTTGTCTTAGCCTTCAATATGCTTGATGAAAAACTCGCTAAGCTTACTGAAGGAATGTAAAGGACGAACCGAACCTGTTTAAACGCTTTATGAAAAAGCACATGATGTCCCTTAATGCTACTGTGATGCCGCGCACCGTGCCAGACGGTTGAAACACTTTATGAAAAAGCACATGATGTCCCTTAATGCTACACTGGTGATTATTTGCGACGACTTACGAGGGACTTATGGGACGGGACGCGATGGGAAAATCTGCCAATCGGTTTGCATCGCTGAGATGGCGGTTGATGATGCCGCTTTTGGGGCTGTCACTAGTGATGATTGTGGTGATTGTGTATGCGGGGTTCAGCGCGGGTCAGCAGGAGAACGCCGCCGCGATTACACAGTTCACGGGGTTGATTCTTGCCATCCTTGCAGCGGGCGCGGTGATCACAACTTTTATTGTATTGAGCTGGTTGATTGGGCGAATTAAGAAGATCACGCGGGTGGCGGAAGCACTGGCGGCAGGCGAACTGACCGCGCGAACAGGAATGCATCCAACCGATGAAGTCAGCCGAATGGGACACGCGCTCGACCAATATGCCGATAGGGTACAAAACCGACAGAACGAGCTGCGTGCTTCTTCACGGCAAGGACGGCGGGAAGTTGAGCAGTTGACAGCAGCGATGGAAGCTCTCCCGGATGGGATCATCGTGCAGGACTTGGATGGGACTGTGCAGCACATCAACACGGCGGCAAAAAACCTGCTCGATGTGCCAAGCGGACTGCGTAGCGCCATCGATGAGAAGCGAGAACTCGAGTTAACCGAATTCATCACACAGCGTTTGGGTCATGCGCTTCCGCTGTTGGGGGTAAGTGATGCTCGTTGGGTCACATTGAACGCTGGTCAACCGGAGCTGGCGCGCGAGCTGAATGTCAGCACCACGCCAATGACCTCAATGTCTCATCATCGCATTGGGACACTAGTTGTACTGCGCGATATGTCGAGTGAAGTTGAGCGTGCGCGTGTGCGCGATTCACTGCTCAACCAAATGAATGCTGCGCTTGAAAATGACTCGCGTCCGATTGTGCCGCTGCGCGAAGCGTATAAGGCTCTGCGTGAGGCAGTGGAAACAAATCGCCCCACAACAGCAAACGATGCACATCGTCCATTTTCACTTGACCGTTTTGTATTGGGCTTGGTCAATGAGTGGCGGCAGCCCGCTCAATCGGCAAATCTTACGCTAGATTTGGTGAACGAGAGACCGGGTTTGATCGTGATGGGGGATGAGCGCCGTCTACGCTACGCTATCGCCTGTTTGCTGGATAACGCAGTGAAGTACACGCCGCCGGGTGGCAAAGTGCTGCTGGAGATTAAGGGCGAGGAAAAAGGGATGGCACGGCTGCGTCTACGCGACAATGGAACCGGGATCGCGGCGGATGAACTTCCCCATGTGTTCACACGGTTTTACAGGGGAACGCCGACGACCACAGGCGGGCGAGTGATCCGCGTGCCGGGGGCAGGACAGGGATTGACACTGGCGAAAGAGATTATTGAGGGGCACGGCGGAACGATTACGATACGGAGTCAAGTGGGGATGGGAACGGCGGTGTACTTCACACTGCCGACCACTGAAAATAGTTAAGGGTATCGCGAAGAATTGTCGTCCATGTCCTTTGATGTCCGAAGTGACTCGCGCGAGAGTTGAGAAAGTGTTGATAAGTTAGAAAGGGGTTTGGTCTTGGTGTGCCAAACCCCACTTAGGTCTCTACTGCAAGGTGAGCAAGTAGGCGATGATATTGTTAAGATCGGCTTCCGTGAGGACTTCGGGATTGGCGTAGTGCTGCGGCATGAGACCGGGCGGGTACGGTGCTCCGTTGGCATCTGGCGGGACGATGTAGTCATTGGGCGCGACAATCGACGTGTGAATGTATTCGAGCGCGGATTGACCTTCGACGCGGGTTTCGGCACGAACGGCGATGTTCCACAGACCGGGACCGATCAAACGAAGTTCATCTGGTGTGACCGAATGACACTGAGCACATGCCCAGATCGCGCCATCGGGCATAGTGCGCGCGAGCGCGAATGCCGCTTGACCTGCTACTGGATCGGCAGCGGCAACGGCTGCTTCTAAGTCGCTAGTGGTATCAGCGGCTGCTTCGACAGTCGCTTCGGTAGGTTCGACGGTGTTGGTGGGAGTGCTGGTCGCGGGTTCGCTGGTATTGGTCGCAGTGGGGGGCAGCGGCGTTTGCGTGGGAATCACGCGCACGGTAAATGTTGGCGTATCTGTTGGCGTGGCGGTGGGTTCAGCGCCTAAGGCGATCTGGGTTTCGACTGCGCCCGTTGCTGCCAGCGCGATGGTGGTATTTTCCGCGTCAACTTCCCATTGTGGTTCGGCAATTGTGCCACATCCCGACACCGCCGCAGCAGTGATCAATGCCAATAAAAACGTCAAAGCTCGTACTGGGCGACTGCCAGTCATAGGCATCTTCCTCTCAAAAAGCATCAGATTGTGACGGTTAGAACAATAGCGGAAATTATAGATCACACGGCGTAAGGCTCGCAATTCTCAAACGGTGAATAGAGAAAAAGAAAAATCACCATAGAGGGCGGTCTGCGAACCGCCCATAAGGCTTTAGCTGAGCGTTAGGCAGGTGAGGAGTGTTTTGCGGCGAAGGCGCGGATGGTCGCGGCGGTGTTTTGGGTAAGCGGCTGACCATGCCCGAAGCAGACGACATTTGCGTCGAGGCTGGCAACGCGCGCGATTGAACGGCGATTTTCCGCCATATCGACGGTGAAGGCGGCAATCGGCAGGCGGAAACCCGCCAAGCGCATGATCACATCGCCAATGAAGGCGATGCGCTTTTGAGGATGCCAGAACGTGACATGCCCCGGTGCGTGTCCCGGTGTATGAAGGACATGCAGCCCTCCCATAACCTCAGTGAGTACATCACCTTCAACGACGGTGCGGTCTACCGGCGTGCCTTTGGGCAGAGTGGGTGGGGGAACCATCAAGCGAGCGATACCAGAGAGGGATTCTTTTGGCGGGGTTGGCACAGTCGTTTCGCCCTGTGTGACAGGCTTTTCGAGTTCATGGGTGATAACTTGCGCGCCTGTGGCAGCTTTGAGGGCGGGCAATCCACCGATGTGATCTGGATGGGCATGGGTGATGAGGATGCGTTTTACGTCGGTGGGTTGGCGACCTGCTGCAATAAGCTGGTTGAGAATGCCTTTGGCGGATGGCGGCACGCTGGTGTCAATAATCGTCAGTCCATCCGCGTCTTCGATGCAGTAAACGCGACCCACCAACATGCCTGTGAAAGTGTAAACGCCGGGAATGATGGATTGCATAGTGAGAGTGGTCCTTTTAAGGCTGAGAGAGTAAGGTTGTTAGCGCAGGAGAACGGCTTACGAGCCGCTCCTTCGGGTATGTTCTCTAAAAGCCGGTGGTTTCCGGGCGACGGTAGTGAATTAAGCGTTGAAGCGCCTTGAGTTCATATGGATAGTCGTACCATTTGAGTTTATACCGCCAGCCGCTAAGGGCTTTTAGTAAGTAGCGCATTCCGCCGGAGAGGCGCATATCAGTGACGGTGGGATAGTAGGCGTTGACGACTGCTTCAAAGTCGCGGACGCGGCGGCGAATGTGGTCTTTGAACCAAGGCGTGCCGGGATCACGACGTAAGGCGAAGGTACTCCACTGATCATCGATCCATTCTTCGAGCGTTTCGGGGAAGCGGAACCCCAAACGAGTCGCTTCGTTGAGCAGGGTGCTGTCTGCCTGTGGAACGGGTGTGTAAATATAGAGAATAAGTTCAGTGGCGGGGTTGATCGCCTTGATTTTGCGGATGAATTCGACGGTTTTGACCATATCCGCTTCGGGATCGGGCGGATTGCCCAACACAAACGAGAGTTCCGGCACGATACCGTAGTGCTTCATTCGCTCGACAATCGCCAGAGTCAGTGCCGTGCCGCTTTTGCCGCCCTTGTTCATGAGCTTGAGTGTTTCGTCGTCGCCGCTTTCCGCGCCCATGAAGATCATCTTCACGCCGCTTTTCGCCATCTTTTCAAATGTCGAATCGCTGTAGGCGCTCAATGTATCGACGCGCCCTAAGCCCCACCAGTTGATGCCCAACGGCGCGATGCGTTCGGCAATTTCGGCGGTGCGTCCTTCGTTGACGAAAAAATCCATATCGGTGAATTCAAGCCCGTCGATGCCATAGTGCTGCTGCAAATAGCGGACGGTGCTTTCGACGCGGGCAGGATTTTCTGAGAGCCATCGCTGCTGCGAGAGGGCGACAACAGCACAGAAATTACACGCGAACGGGCAGCCAAAACTGCTGTGATGCGAAAGGACGCGATTTCCCAAGTAGCTTTTGCCGACATAGCGGGCGGTGTCGATGCGTTCGTAGGGGTAGGTTGGCAGATTGTTGAGATTGACGAACGGCGCGCGCGGATTGATATGCACACTGTTTTCCGAATTGTTTGCGCCATTTTTATACACAAGAGAAGGGATTTCGGTGAGTGCGCCGCCTTTGTGTAAAGTATCGACAAACTGACGGAAAGGCGCTTCGCCTTGACCTTGAATCACATAGTCGATGTAGCCGCTGTTGACGACGGCTTCGGAATGCTGGGTGGGAAAGTAGCCGCCCCAAAGGATTGTCAGCGAAGGGAGCGCGGTTTTTACCTGTTTGCAAACAGGCACAGCTTGGCGTAATTGGGGACCCGCCATGACGGTGACTGCAAGCAGTTTGGCATTGGTAGCTGCGGCGCGTTCGATGATGGCAGCGGCGGGGTCGGGAATTAGATTGCCGTCGATGAGTTCAAAATCGTAGTCATCGGCGATGACGGATGCGATAGCGAGCAGCGATAAGGGTAGACGCTGCTTGCCGGGTGATGTGCTGATGGGATTGTAAAGTAAAACGGTTTGACGCATCCCGACCTCGAAGGCGCTGATTTTTGTGGGGTTAATGTGCAAGTATAGTACGCGAAAGGTACAAATCCGCGCAACTTTGGGTGATGGTCATCGCTATTTCATCAGTTGTGAGACGGCTTTGGTACAGGTATTTCTCAAACACATTTGGGAACACGATCAAATTGAGAATGGCTTACATTGGGCACTGGAAATTACTTTTCGGGAAGATGTGTGGCGCATCCATAAAGACTATGCCCCCAGAATAGGGCGACGCTGCAGTACCTAGTAATCAATCTGCTCAAGTAGCCGGAATCGGTCAAGGTTGGTATCGCCGCCAAACGCAAGATGACTGGTTGGCATGATGCCCATTTGCTCAAGGTTTTATGTCCATAAACGTTTGATGTGCGTTTGTTCCAGCTATAAAGTCGATTTTAACACGCAGCGGCACAAATCCTGTTAAAGTAGGGATATGAATCTTTGGCAAATTTGCGCGCGAATTTCATCGCTGATGTTGGGCACCGCCTTGATCACTCTATTCGGCTGGATACTGGTCGCGCGCACGCAAGCCGATCCCGGTCAACTTGTATTTTTCCAGCGGGATCGCCTTGGGGCGCGCGTATTCGCGCTCGACAGCTTGTACGGGACACAAATTTCCCTGTTCGCGATGCCGTCTCGCCAGCCAGCCGATCTTCCACGCATGACGAACAATGGACAGCGTATGGTCTACGAAACTTATGGCGAAAGCGGCTTGGGAATCACAGCCTTTGATCTGCATAATCGTAAGTTGTATCAAACTGCGCCAGAATTCGAAGATCGCCTACCAAGTTTATCGCCTGATGGAACCCTGCTCGCATTTTGGTCGAACCGGATTACGCCAGATATTATGACACGCCGCTGGCAAAACTGGAACTTCTATATCCTCGATTTACGCACCGACACTATAAACCAAGTGACCGAAAGCTATGGGATTTTGCCCTATGGCGTTCCACTGTGGTCGCCAGATGCCCGCCACATCGTCATCCATTTCTGGCAGCCCATCGTTGGACAGCAGATGGTGATTTATCACCGTGATACCGGATTGCTCGAAGAATTTGACGGCATCATTGAGACAGGAAGCGATCTCGCATGGTCACACGATGGCTCACGCATCGCTTTTCGCTACAACGAGAACCGCAACAATGAGGTGTTCGTACTCGACATTCTGACAGGCGAAAGCACAAATCTCACGCAAAATGTCGCGAGCGATTTTGAGCCTGTGTGGTCGCCGGATTCTTCACAGATTGCCTTCACATCCACCCGCACAGGGCGCGGCGAAATTCATCTTATGAATGCTGATGGATCGAACGTCCGTCAGCTTACAACGGGCGGCGGATGGCATCCGGTTTGGTCGCCCGCTGGCACGTATATCGCGTTTATTTCCAGCCGCGACGGCACACCTGCTTACTACGTTATCGACACGAACGGCTCAAATCTCCGCAGAGCTGCCTCGTATATCCAAACCACTCTGCTCAGTTGGTACACCCATTAAATTTCATTGTGCGCCGCATTGGCAAGTCACATACAATGTGTTGGGACACAAATTTCCGTCCGCCACATCCCCAAACCGGCTTTTTAGCCACGAGCCTCAACACTTCGCCAGTGCGGCTTCTCTAAATCCATTGTCAAAACATTAAGAAGTTTATCTTTGTGTCCTAAAACGGTCAAAATCGGGACACAAAGGACATAAGCCTTAACTATTTTGCGCTTCGTCCAATCGCTCTGCCGAAAGCACCAGTCCCGCTTTAAAGTCTACATAGTAGATTCGGTAACGCTTCCCCTCTTGAAACCTTCTGTAACCCGCTGGAGAGTCTAGAGACAACGGAAGGGGTTTATCCGCCGCGCGCTCCAGTACATAGGCATTCACCTTTTCTATTCGGCGCACTACCCCCACCGCAGTACGAACTTGAGCTTGTCCCAGCGCCCGTGAAACCCGCTGCACACGAACCGTATTGATGATCGCCCACACAAAGAAGAAACCAACCGCAAAGACCAACACCAATCCGTTGCTCGCCCCATTAGCGGGAGCTTCCGGTGTGCCACCCGCGAGGAAATACCACCCCACGAGTAAGGACACACCTAGCCCCATCGTGATCACCTGCCAACCAGCGGCACGGCGAAAGCGTGAAACAATGCCTTGCAGCATTACGCGCTGCCTGTCTGTAATCTCAAAGGCGCGGTTTGCAGCTAAATCCGCTTCGGTGAACTCATAATCGACGGACTGAGTCATCAATCGTCCTCGCTCAATTCACCGCCGTGAGATCGCGCCAGTTAGGTCCATATTGAGCATTCGCTCGTAAAGGCGCTTCCAACTGTGCCGCGCCTTCCATCACGTTTACAACCAACGCGGACACTTCCTGCAAGCGCTCATCCGGTACTTCCAGCACCAATTCATCATGTACTTGTAAGATCAGCTTCGCGCCCAAATTCCGTTTGTTGAGTTCCTCATAAAGGTGGATCATCGCCATTTTCATGATGTCGGCAGCCGTCCCTTGAATTGGCATATTGATCGCTTCGCGCTCTGCTGCCGCCTGCTGAGTGCGGTTTCCCGTGAACAATCCGGGAAAGCTGCGCCGCCGTCCAAACAGTGTCGTCAGATACTTGGGTGGAGTACGCGCCAATGTTTTCGTCTTGTCCAAGTATTCGCGTACTCGCGGCAGACGTTCAAAATAGGTCTTGATGAACGCATCCGCTTGCGCCAATGTAAGATCGCTGTCGCGCGCCAATCGGAACGCGCCCATGCCGTACAGGATACCGAAATTCACCCGTTTGGCGAAGATTCGCTGCTCTTTTGTCACTTGCTCTAGGGGCACGTTGTTGATGAGCGCGGCAGTGGTGGCGTGAATGTCTTGCCCCAAGCGGAAGGCTTCAAGCAGTGCGGGTTCTTTGGTGATGTGCGCCATGATCCGCAGTTCAACTTGGCTGTAATCGACGGATAGTAAGCTGTAGCCTTGCGGGGCGATGAATGCCGCGCGGACTTCACGCCCTATTTCCGTGCGAATGGGAATATTTTGCAAGTTCGGATTGCTGCTGCTCATGCGTCCTGTGCTTGCGCCCGCTTGATTGAAGCTGGTATGCACACGCCCGGTCGCGGGGTTGATCAGCGATGGCAGCGCATCAACATATGTCCCTTTGAGTTTGCTCAACTCTCGAAAGTTCAAAATCTTATCGACAATCGGATGTGACCCTCGCATTGCGTCGAGCGCGGCAGCATCGGTTGTGTAACCGTGACTAGTCTTTCGCAGTCCTTCGACTTTCAAGCCAAGTTTGCCGAACAGCACATCATTCAACTGCTTGGGGCTGTTGATGTTGAACTTGCCATAGCCGCCACTCAACGCGAAAATTTCGTCTTCCAAGTCCGCCAAATCGTCGGTTAAGCGATTGCTCATCACCTTTAAGAACCCCGTATCCAAGAGCACACCTGCGCGCTCCATACTGGCAATCACAGGGATTAGCGGCATTTCGATTTTCTCGAACACATCGCGAGGTGTTGGCGGGTTAACCGTCCCCCACAGCGGATCGACTTTGGGATCATCAGGTCGAGGATTCAGTTCAGGATCAAGCACAGCGATCAATTGATGCGTAAATACCGCATCAGCGGCGGCATAGGGCGCGACGCGTTCGATAGCAACCGCGCTCATCGCCAATTGATTTTTGCCCGTGCCAATGAGGTCTTCGATGCGGGTCATATCTTTGCCGAGCCGCACGCGCACCAGCCGCTTCAAACCCAGTGCGTCACTTAAGGGATCGCGTACCCACTCCGCAACCATCGTATCGAACGTGATTGGCTGCACATCAATTCCCGTGCGCTGCAAGACAACCAGATCATAGGTCGCGTTGTGCGCCGCTTTGGGGATTTTCGGGTTAGTCAGCGGTGGGCGCAGAGCATCGAGTACGGCATCAAGGGGAAGCTGTGTTCCTTCATTGTGTCCAACGGGAATGTAGTAGCCTGTTTCGCCATCCGTCGAAAGTGAAATCCCGACCAAATCGGCACTCATCTGATCAGTGCTGGTAGTTTCAGTATCAAATGAAATGATCGATGCGTTGTTGAGGACGCGCACCAATTCGCGCAGCCCATCGGTAGTATTGACGACGATGGTGGGTACGAGTTCAACAGGGGGCGCTGCTTCAAGCGGGGGGTCAACTTCTATACCGCCAAACAAGGGAAGCTGCTCGATAGATTTGACAGCCAGTCGTCCAAGCTGGTTGTAAAGTGACGTGAATTCGAGTTCACGGAAGATGTGTTCTACCTGCGCTTTGTCGAAATCGTGCGCTACACATTTCGCTTTATCAAGCGTGATCGGCACATCGCGTTGAATCGTCGCCAACCGCTGACTCAAATATGCCATCTCACGTCCATCGATGAGCTTTTGTTTGACCGATTTTCCTATCAAGTCAATGTTCGCGTAAATGTTGTCTAGCGTGCCGTAGTCTTGCAAGAGCTTTGTCGCGGTTTTGTCGCCAATGCCTGCTACGCCGGGAATGTTATCGCTAGTGTCACCTACAAGGGCTTTGTAGTCGATTAATTGAACAGGTTCAAAGCCAAATTTTTCGCGAAATGCCGCAGTATCGTATAACACATCTGGTTCACCGGGCTTGGGAATCGCTAACCGCACTGTGGTGTGTTCGCTTAACAACTGAAGCAGATCGCGGTCACCTGTGATCAATCGCACGTCAAGGTGCTCATCTTCAGCTTGGCGCGCAATTGTTCCCATTAGATCATCGGCTTCATATCCGGGTAAGCTCAAAATCGGAATGTTGAACGCTGTTACCAGTTGATGAATGCGCGCCATTTGTGTCACAAGATCGTCCGGCATTTTTTCGCGCGTGCCCTTATAACCACTGTACAACTCATCACGCCCGCTTAACCCTTCATCGAATGCAACTGCGAGATAGAAAGGCTTATCTTTTTCGAGGATGTCCATCAAGGTGCGCGCAAACCCAAACACTGCGCTAGTCGCTTCACCGCTGGCGGTCATCAAGGGGCGATTAATATGCGCGAAGTGATGGCGATATGCCAACGCATGTCCATCAAGGATATAAAACATTGGTCGTCCCACCGAACTTGTCATTTTGTGCCTTCATCATCGCATACGATCCGAACGTATGAGCGAGTATAGCATCCTTTAGCAGCAGTCACAAAGCGTGTTCAAAACACACAGACTTATTTCAGTCAGTAAAGCAAGTTTGTTCAAAATAAACAAAACCGCATTACATGGAAACAAAACCTCGTTATAATACCCACTAGATTTGATGTTTATTGTGATATTTTGAAAAGATTTAATGATGGAATTTAGCAAGAAAGTTGTATCGGGTCGCCAACCGATTCCGCTAATGTTAGAGCCAGCGCAGGCGAAGGCGCTCGATACATTGAGAAAGATTGGTCCGCTTTCACGCACGGACATCGCGGAAATCACGGGATATTCGCGTTCTACGATCACGACAGTTGTCAATGATCTCACTGAAGCGGGTATTCTGGAAGAAATCGGGGACGGGGATTCCAATGGTGGGCGTAGACCGCGCGTACTTAATTTCCGTGCCGATTACGCCTATGTTGTGGGCGGCGATGTGGGGGCAACCAGCCTTGATTTGGTATTGGCAAACTTCAACGGGGATATTGTCGAACGTCTTTCGTTTCCGCTGGATGTGCGCGAAGGTCCTGTTCCCGTTCTAAGTCTTATTCGCTCTCTTATCAATGAAATGCTTGAAAATCGCGGCGTGCCTGCCACAAAAGTCGTGGCGATCAGCATTGGCGTGCCGGGTCCTGTGGATTTTCAAGCAGGACTGCTCATTGCACCGCCGATCATGCCCGGTTGGGATGCCTACCCCATTCGCCATTTCTTCGCGGATAGTTTTCCCAATGCCATCGTCATTGTCGATAACGATGTAAATGTGATGGCGCTCGGTGAACGCCGCGCGGGTGCAGGGAAAAACCACGAGAATTTCATCTTTGTGAAAGTGGGAACGGGTATAGGGGCAGGGATCGTCGCGCGCGGTGAGGTGTATCGCGGCGCAGACGGCGCGGCAGGCGACATTGGGCATATTTGTGCGGATAAAAATGGTCCCATTTGCCACTGCGGGAATATTGGCTGTTTAGAAGCGATTGCCGCTGGTCCCCCAATTGCGCTGCGGGGGATTGAGGCAGCCCTCAATAACCGGAGCACAATACTCGCTAAGTATTACCACGCAGGTGGCGAAAAACTCACAGCTGTGGATGTGGGACGCGCAGCAGCCGAAGGCGATCCAACAGCCAACGAGATCATCCGTGACAGCGGACGTATTTTGGGAGAAGTTCTCGCTGGATTGGTGAATTTCTTCAACCCAAGCCTTATCTTAATCGGTGGCGGGGTAAGCAACATCGGTCATCAATTTCTTGCATCCATTCGCGGGGGAATTTTACAGCGGTCATTACCGCTTTCTACTCGCAAACTACGCATCGATACATCCTCAATGAAACAAGATGCAGGGGTAGTCGGGGCAATCGCGCTGGCGTTGGAGCATGTGTTCACCGTAGAAAAAACACCTTAGTGAACTCCGCCGCGCAGTTTGTGTGCGTACTCTGTCATGTTCGCGCAAGCGAACATCGGCAGTAGAAATCGCAACTTTGTCAGGAAGGCTAGTCATGGAGGTGGGTATCGGAAAAACAGCTTCACTCTAACCGGTTTCACAAAAGATTTTCCAATTTAGCTATACATTGATTCAAGGAGACCATAGGTTATGTCCAAAAAACTATCCATCGGGCTGCTCCTCATCGCTGTGATCGCCGTCCTCAGCGGTAGTGTGGTCGTGCAAGCACAAGAAATCACCGAACTGAATATCTGGTGGGCGGAATGGGATCCGGCGAACTATCTGCAACAGATTGGCAACGATTATGAAGCCGCCACCGGCATTCGTGTGAATGTAGTACAAGAACCGTGGGGCAGCTATTACAACCGCGTAGCAACAGAATGGGCGGCGCAAGGTACAGCGTTCGATATGGTCGTTGGTGACAGCCAGTGGCTTGGTCAGGCGGTGACGGAAGGTCACTATATGGACTTGACTGAATTCCTCACCACGCCGGATGACAGCGGCGTTGCGATTGCCGATACCGTGACTCCCGCGACCCTCACCTACTACGGTGAATATCCGACAGGTTCGGGCAGCTACTATGCTTACCCGACTGAAGGTGACGCGAATGGTTGGGCATATCGCCGTGACCTGTTCGAGAATCCTGATGAAATGGCAGCCTTTGAAGCCGCTTACGGCTATCCACTTGCTGTGCCGACCACGTGGGATCAACTGCGCGACATCGCGGAATTCTTCACACGACCTGACGACGGTCTATATGGCATTGGCGTTTATACCCAGATTGACTACGACGCGATCACGATGGGGTTTGAAAACGTACTGTTCAGCTTTGGCGCGGACTGGAAAGATGCGGACAACAACGTGCTTGGTGTGGTGAACAGTCCCGAAGCCGTCGCGGCACTTGAACTGTACCGTGAACTGTATTCGTTCGCGCCCCCGGGATCGAACAATGCCTTCTTTGCCGAAATGAACGACTTGTTCATCAACGGGCAGGCGGCGATGATCATGAACTATTTCGCCTTCTTCCCAGCGCTCGATAACCCCAGCATCAACCAGTTCCGTGACTCAACGGGATATTTCGCCATGCCCGCCGGACCGGGTGGCGAACGCTTTGCAGCACTGGGCGGTCAGGGGATCAGCGTGAACAACTACATCGACGATGCACGCAAGCAAGCGTCGCTCGATTTCATTAGCTGGTTCGCGCAGGAAGAAACACAGGCACGTTGGGCAGCTCTCGGTGGTTACACCTGCAATATCAACGTCCTTCAGTCGGAAGAATTCCTGAATCAAACCCCATACAACGCCGCGTTCGCGGAAACCATGACGTTCGTCAAGGACTTCTGGAATATCCCCGAATTCGGTTCGCTGCTTGAAGTCGCTCAACGCTATCTGCATGGTTATATCGTAGGTGGCGAAGGCACGGCACAAGAAGCAATGGACAACATGGCTGCTGAAATGGATGAAATCCTTGTCGAAGCAGGCTATTTGAGCGAGTGACGTGACCATCTGCGGATCATTCGCGTGAGTCGCTTAGTCGGGAGGGGAGCAACTGCCCTCCCCCATTGAATCGAACGGGAAGCAGGGCAAAGCATGAGTCCTGTTTTCCGTAGTGAGCAAGAGGGGGCATTGTGTCTCAAGTCAGCACGGGGCGTGCATCATCGCAGCAGATGGGGAGTGGAACGGGCAGCGCCCGTCGGCAGTTGAGCGATGTTCGCATCACTCAGTTGTTCATACTGCCAACAATCGTCTTGCTGATTGTGATGAACATTTTTCCGCTCATTTACAGTTTATTCTTGAGTTTTACCGAATACTCGGTTATTGCCAACACACCGCCAATATGGGTTGGTCTTGACAATTACACCCGCATTTTGAGCGACGCGCAATTTTGGGAATATTTCGCTTTCACCGGACGCTATGCCGTCGTATCGGTGGGTTTGCAGACAGTTGTTGGTTTTGGGCTGGCAATGCTAGTGCGTAACAAATTCAAGGGCAGTCCGATTATCACAACGCTCATTCTTGTGCCGATGATGCTTTCTCCCATCGTCGTAGCACAGTTTTGGAAGTTAATTTTCAACCCGTCGTATGGGATTTTGAATCCACTGCTCGGCTTCACGAATATCAACACTTCTCCTGAATGGCTGGGCGATGGTGTTCTCGCCTTTTGGGCAATCATCATTGTTGATGTATGGATGTGGAGTCCGTTCGTCATGCTGCTGGTGCTTGCGGGCTTAAGCGCGATCCCCGAATACCTGTATGAAGCCGCATCCATCGATAGGGCAAGCCCGTGGTTCCAATTCCGGCGTATTACACTGCCACAAGTGATGCCGCTGCTGCTGATCGCCGTTTTGTTCCGAACGATTGAGGCATTCAAGCAGTTCGATCTTGTGTACGGGCTGACAGGCGGCGGTCCGGGTGACGCGACCAAGACCATCGCTATACGGCTTTATGAACTCGCGTTTCAAGACTTCAACACCGGACAATCGAGCGCGCTGGCGTACATTGTGCTTGTGGTCATCATCGCTGTGAGCAATCTGTACATCCGCGCATTAAACAAGGCGAGAGAGGGCTAAGGCTCGTGGCTGCGACATCTCAACCCCAACCGGGGTACTACGTGAACTATTCAACGCGGGTCGATAAAGTCGGACTGCGACCACGCATCAATACGGCTATTCGTGCCATCATCGCCGTGATCATTACTATTATCGTCTTGATCCCAGTGGTGTGGTTAGGCATGACGGCGTTCAAATCGCGTCCGGATGCAGTAGCATCGCCACCGCGTGTGTTCTTTGAACCCACCATTGAAGGCTTTGTCTTTTTACTTACTGACCGCCGTCAACTCTCCGAGAGCGAAATTGCCGAATATCGCGAACGCACCGATTTAAGTTTGCCGGATCAAATCGTCCTTGAGCGCGGGCAAGCCATCATTGGGCAAAGCGATTTCGGGCGACAACTCCTCAACTCATTGATCATCGCGGGAGCATCGACATTCTTTTCAGTGTTTTTCGGGCTGCTTTCTGCCTATGCTTTCAGCCGCTTCGATGTGCCGGGAAAGGACGATCTGCTGTTCTTCATTCTGAGTCAGCGTATGCTACCGGCTGTTGTCGTGAGCATTCCTGTCTTTTTGATGTATCGGGAAGTTGGGCTGCACGACACGCATTTCGGCATGATTTTGCTCTACACGAGCTTCAATCTGTCGTTTTCAGTATGGCTGCTGAAAGGCTTTATTGACGAAATCCCGCGCGAGTATGAAGAAGCGGCGCTGGTCGATGGCTATACTCGCTTGCAAGCCTTCCGCAAGATTGTGCTGCCGCAAGCCGTGACTGGAATCGCGGCAACAACGGTATTCGCGCTCATCTTCTCGTGGAATGAATATGCATTTGCGCTGTTCCTAACAT
The DNA here is from genome assembly GCA_034434595.1 of Anaerolineae bacterium. Classification (GTDB taxonomy): domain Bacteria; phylum Chloroflexota; class Anaerolineae; order Aggregatilineales; family Phototrophicaceae; genus Flexifilum. The sequence goes on along the minus strand of DAOTZD010000022.1, from coordinate 135,352 downwards.
CGAATGTGGCGCGCACCGCACCACCCAGCATTCCCACGCGCTTAGGGACAGGCGGCATCGAATGGGCGGCTGTGGCGGCAGGTTCGCTCGCCTTCTTGATTCCAGTCGTCATCGTGACATTTGCGCTGCGGAAACATCTGCTGCGCGGTGTAACCTTCGGCGCGATTCGCAAAGGGTAATTGAGAATGGCGACCATTGAACTACGACAAGTAGAAAAGAAATTTGGGGAAGCCCACGCGGTAAAACCGCTCGATATGACCATCAAAGACGGTGAATTCATCGTGCTGTTGGGCCCATCGGGATGCGGCAAAACGACTACGCTCCGCATGATCAGCGGGTTGGAAGCAGTGACAAGTGGAAACATTTTTCTTAACGGGCGAGATGTGACGTGGCTGCATCCTAGCGAGCGCGATATAGCGTTTGTATTTCAGTTCTTCGCGCTGTATTCGCATATGACCGCTCGCGAAAACATCGCTTTTCCGCTGCAAGCACAAGGCGAAAATAAAGCCGAAATCACGCGGCGCGTAGCGGAAGTCTCAAACATGCTCAAGATCGAGCATATTCTCAATCAACGCCCCGGCAGTCTTAGCGGCGGCGATCAGCAGCGAGTGGCGCTGGCACGTGCGTTGGTGCGTAAGCCTGCCGCCTTTCTCATGGATGAGCCGCTTGGCGCGCTTGATGCTGAATTCCGCGAAACGATGCGCGCTGAAATTAAGCAGCTTCATTTACGCCAGCACGCGACGACAGTGTATGTTACTCATGACCAGATTGAAGCGATGGCGATGGGAGACCGCATCGTGATCATGTCGAATGCGGTTGTGCAGCAAATCGGCACGCCCGCAGAAGTCTATCATGATCCGGCAAACCTTTTTGTCGCCCGTTTCATCGGCAGCCCCGGCATGAACTTGGTCAAGGGGCAATACGCCAATGGCATTGTGAACCTGCCCGGCGGAAGTAAGATTGATGTTCCCACGCTGTACCGCCAGAGGCTCGAAAATGCCCTGAAAGATACCAACGGCGAAGTCATTGTTGGATTCCGCCCCGAAGCACTACGCGCTAATGCGGAAAATGGCTCGTGCAACGCCAAGGTGTATGCCGACGATCTGCACGGCGGTTTTTCGATGCTTCATCTTGAATTAGCGGACGGAATCATTGTTCACGGACGCATGGGGCGCGATGTGAGCTACCCTATTGGCACGCACTTCATCTTTGATATTGAGCCATCAATGATTCGTTTCTTCCATCCCAAAACCGAAATGGCGATCCATGCCAATGGGAGCGGACAATGAGCGATATTCGGCTAGAAAACATCACCAAGAGATTCAAGCAGGTCACGGCACTGGACGACATCAGCCTGCACGTCAACGATCAAGAGTTCTTTGTGCTGCTTGGGCCGACAGGCGCGGGCAAAACAACGACGCTGCGCGTTATCGCGGGGTTGGAGAAACAGGACGAAGGACACATTTTTTTTGATGATATGCCTGTTGATACCTTGCAGCCCGCGGATCGAGATACGGCATTCGTTTTTCAGCAGTATTCGCTGTATCCGAATATGTCGGTATACGACAATTTGGCATTTCCACTGCGATCCCCGCTGCGTAAAACACCGGAAAACATCATTAAGCAGCGTGTGACCGAAGCAGCAGAAAAACTGCGGATTTCTCATTTGCTTGAACGCAAGACGGCACGCTTAAGCGGCGGCGAAATGCAGCGCGTTTCGATTGGGCGCGCGATTGTGCGTCAACCACGTGTGTTCTTAATGGACGAACCATTGTCCAACCTTGACGCGAAATTACGCGAGTCCCTTCGTGTGGAACTCAAGCACCTGCAAAAGACACAAGGCAGCACGTCGATCTTTGTCACGCACGATCAAATTGAGGCGCTAACGATGGCGGATCGAATTGCCGTGTTGAACGAAGGCAAAATTCTGCAAATGGGCACGCCGCACGACATTTATGACCGCCCTGCAACAACCTTTGTTGCTACGCTCGTTGGCACACCGCGTATCAACTTGTTCAATGTCCAGCGCAATAACGGCAGTCTGCACATTACATCCAGCCCGCTGCACCTTCCCGTTCCGGCAGCAAGTATCCCAGAACAACTGCTTTTGGGGGTGCGACCAGAAGATGTACGCATTGAAGGTGATGGCTCATTCGATGGCACAGTCGCCCTGATTGAGCCGCTTGGTGTGGAAACGATTGTTCACATCAAGTGTGGTGATCAAACGCTGTTGAGTGTCGTTCCCGGCGCGGCAAGCCATCGGCTCGGTGACGCGGTGCGCTTTAACCTTGCCCGCGAACGGTTGCATTACTTCGATGTGGGCGGGAGTCGCCTTATCTGATTGGCATCATGATGTGGCAATTTGTGCATGGGAGAAACCAACATGCGATTTGGAGTCAATGCATGGGTGTGGGTGTCACCGCTGACGACGGACGAACTGGCGAAACTTGCGCCCAAAGTAAAGGCGATGGGCTTTGACTGGATTGAAGTGCCCATCGAAGTGGTGGGCGATCTCGATTACAAGACTGGCGCGCAAATCATCGCAGACAGCGGGTTGGGTGTAAGCGCATGTGCGGCGATGGGTCCAGACCGTGATCTCATCCATCCCGACAGCGCGATTCGCGACAATGGAATGAGTTACATCCGTCAATGTCTCGACGCGCTGCACACGCTCGGCGGGACAAATTTGGTCGGGCCGATTTATTCGGCAGTTGGGCGCGTATGGCAGCAAACCCCTGATGAGCGCGCGAAGGATATCGATCTACTTGTGAAACAGCTTCACGAACTCGCTGTGTATGCCCATGATCGCGGTTGTGTTTTGGGTATTGAACCGCTAAATCGCTTTGAAACGAGCTTGATCAACACTGCTGATCAGGTAGTTGAAGTCATTGACAAAGTAAACCATCCCGGCTGCCAGATCATGCTTGACACGTTTCATATGAACATTGAAGAAAAGTCACTCGGTGCGGCGATCCGCAAGGCAGGTTCTCGCATGGTGCATTTCCACGCTTGTGAAAATGATCGCGGCGCGCCCGGTTCAGGTAACGTGACATGGACGGAAGTCGCGGCGGCACTGCGAGATATACGCTTTGATGGTCCCGTTGTTATTGAATCTTTTACTAACAAGGTCAAAACCATCGCACGTGCGGCGGCGATCTGGCGTTCATTTGAATCTAGTCAAGACGCACTGGCACAAAACGGACTGAATTTCTTGAAATCGCTGCTTGCGAAAGGCGCGTAACTTATGACAATGCGCTATTGGGGTCCTATTCGAGCGTTAGGCGGGGGCGCAATTCTCGCGCTGCTTGTGGCGTTAATCTTCCCAAGCATCCGTGACACTGTATTCGATGAATCGGTGCGTGAGGAAGTCTTTTTGCAAGCGATACCGTTCTTCGGTGCGTTTGTATGCGTACTGCTGCTATATATTTTGCTCATCACGTTGGTCGTGCGCCGCTACAACGGACGCATTCCGGTACGGACGTATAACCCGATTGAGTCTCTGTTCATCATCGGCATCATCGTGGGGGTGACGATGCTGTTTAACCCGTTCAGTTTCGTGTTTTATAAGTATGCGTTCGTCGTCTCGCTGTTTTCGCTGTTGGGTTTTATCCTGTGGAGTCACATGGGCGCGCGCAATCCCCGCACGACTGCTGAGCTTCCTAAGTTCACCATTGTGCATCATGGTGCGGGACTGGTGATTGCGCTTCTTGTCGCGGCGTTCGTCGCCACCAACTTGATTACGGCAAATCGTCCACAGGAACCTTATGGGGAACGACAGCGATTGTGGAATACCTTCAGCGAAGAACGCAAAGCGGAGATTCGAGCTGCTGCCGAAAGCGATTTCAATACCGTCGAAATGCCATTCATCCTACTCTATAGTTTATTTCCAGCAGCGTTCTTCTATTTTGGAGTTCGCGAAGTCGCCGCATCTGCCATCTCACAAGGAAGTACGAAGAAGAATGCCGATGCTGCGCGAATCGGTGCTGCTTCACCATCGTAAGTATCAAATGACTGGCTTACTTACACAGGAGATATTCAAAGATGGCAAGACCCGTTACGTTATTCACAGGACAGTGGGCTGACCTTACCTTAGACACTCTCGCACAAAAAGCGAAAGCCATGGGCTACGATGGCTTGGAACTCGCTTGCTGGGGGGATCACTTTGAAGTTGACCGCGCGCTGAGTGAAGACAGTTATGTGCGCTCCCGCTGGGATATTCTCGAAAAACATGGTCTGCAATGTTTTGCGATCAGCACGCATCTCGTTGGTCAATGTGTCGCGGATGCCCATATTGACGAGCGTCACAAGTCGATTTTGCCTGCGCGTTTGTGGGGCGATGGCAACCCTGAAGGTGTTCGCTCTCGCTGCGCGCAGGAAGTCGCCAATACAGCATTTGCCGCTAAGCTGTTTGGAGTGAACGTCGTCAACGGTTTCACTGGCAGTCCCGTGTGGCACATGCTGTACTTCTTCCCGCCGACGACTGATGCCATGATCGACGCGGGGTACAAAGAGTTCGCTGATCGCTGGAAGCCCATCCTTGACGTGTTCCAACAGGAAGGGGTGCGCTTTGCGCTTGAAGCACATCCAGCGGAAATCGCCTATGACATATATACGGCGGAACGCACGCTCAAGGCGTTGGATAACCATCCCGCGTTTGGCTTCAACTTCGATCCTAGTCATTTCATTCACCAGCAGTTTGATCCTGTTCATTTTATTGACCGATTCCCGGATCGCATCTTTCATGTGCATGTGAAGGATTCGAAAGTCACGCTCAACGGCATGAGCAGTATTCTCGGTTCGCACATCCAATTTGGCGATCACCGCCGCGGGTGGAATTTCGTTTCGCCCGGACGCGGCGATCTCGACCTCGATGCGATGGTGCGCGCTCTGAACCGGGCTGGCTATCGTGGGCCGCTGTCTGTCGAATGGGAAGACAGCGGCATGGACCGTGAACGCGGCGCGGCGGAAGCAGTGCGCTTTGTGAAAGACAATGATTTCTCGCCATCCAATGTGGCGTTTGATGCGGCATTTGAGAGCAAAAGTTAAGGGGGACGCTCATGGCGGACGAAGTTGGATTTGTAACGATGGCGGGGAGGCGCGCAGAAGGTGATGCGCCGACTCTCGGCGTGGGGATGCTCGGTTATGCCTTCATGGGCAAGGCGCACACGAACGCGCTCAAGAAGCTCCCCTATATGATGTATCCGCCCGCAGCAGTACCGGTTCTCACGGCGATCTGCGGGCGAAATGCCGAAGCAACCGCGTCGGCTGCCGCGCGCTACGGCTACGCAAAATACTACACCGATTGGCGCGCCATGATCCAAGACCCGGATGTGCAAGTATTCGATAACGGCGGACCCAATGACGCGCACGCTGAACCGACCATCGCCGCCGCGCGCGCGGGGAAGCACGTCTTTTGCGAAAAGCCGCTGGCGCGTACCGCCGAAGAAGCCAAGTCGATGCTTGACGCAGTGCAAGCCACGGGTGTCAAGCACATGGTCGCATTCAATTACCGTTTCGTTCCGGCGATCCGGTTGGCAAAACAGTTGATCGAGAGCGGCAAACTGGGACGCATTTTCCACTTCCGAGCTGTTTATTTGCAGGAATGGATCATCGATCCGAATTTTCCGAAGATTTGGCGCTTGGATAAGCGTGTGGCGGGAAGCGGCGCGCTTGGCGACTTGGGGGCGCATATCATCGACATCGCCCGATTCTTGGTGGGTGAACCCACCCGCGTGAGCGGGCTAACCAAAACATTCGTTGAGGAACGCCCCCTGCCAGACGGAAGCGGGCGCGGCAAAGTCGATGTGGATGATGCTTTCCTGTCGATGATGGAGTTTGAGAACGGCGCGATTGGCACCATCGAAGCCTCACGATTCTGTCAGGGGCGCAAAAACTTCAACAGCTTCGAGATCAACGGCGAGAACGGCACGATCCAGTTCAACCTCGAAAAGATGAACGAACTCAACGTGTTTTGGGCGAACGAAGACCCCAAAGAGACACGCGGATTCCATAACGTGCTGGTGTCCGAGTCGTATCATCCGTTCTGGGAAAACTGGTGGCCCCAAGGACACATCATCGGGTGGGAGCATACGTTCGTGCATGAGTTTGACCATTTCTTCCGGTCAATTCTTGGTCAGCATGACGTTGCCCCTTATGGCGCGGACTTTGTGGATGGCTACCGCAACGCCGTGATTTGCGATGCGATTGTCAACAGTGCACTAAGCGGGCGGATGGTGGATATCAAGTATTAAGCAGAGATGGGTGTGGCGTACCATGTGATTTCGGCACGCCATACCTCTTTATAGAGAATAAACACATTTCAAGGGAGAATACTTCAATGAAAATCTGTATGCATAACTGGATGCGCCCGGAACCTATCGAAGTCACGCTTGACCGCATGGTACGGTGTGGATACGACGGCATTCAAATTATGGGCGAGCCGCGCAAGTACAACTGGAAGGAAGTGCGCGGCATGTTGGATGCGCGCAACCTGAAGTGCTTCGGCTCGGTGAGCATTATGCTGGCGGGGCGCGACCTGATTCACGGCGATCCCTACTACCGCGAAATGACCGTCCAGTATTTGAAAGAATGTCTGGATATGGTGGTGGCGCTGGGCGGGAACATTTTCACGCTCGTCCCCAGTGAAGTTGGCAAAATTGTGGCGATGGCTGACGCAGAAACCGAGTGGGGGTGGGCAGTCGAAGGTGTTCGCCAAGTCGCGGATCATGCCGCCAAATACAATATTCGTATTGGGCTTGAGCCGCTGAACCGCTTCGAGACGAACTTCTTGAACCGCCATGATCAAGCACTGAAGTTGATGGAAGATGTTGGGCGCTCGAATGTGGGCGTATGCCTTGATGCGTTTCACATCAATATTGAAGAAGCCAACTGGAAACAAGCGATACTTACGACGGGTAAGCATCTGGTGGACTTCCATGTTGCCGATAACAACCGCCGTCCGCCGGGAGAAGGGCACTACAACTGGAGCGAAGTTGTGTCTACGTTGAAACAGGCGGGTTACAACGAGCAGTTAACCGTTGAGTTCGTTGTGCCGTTTGACCGTTCGCCGCTTGGGTTTGCTCATAAAGAGGATGCGGGCACGACAGCAACCGATGCCGAACTCAAGTTCATCCGTGACCACGGCAGCGACTTGATGAGCGATGCATCCTACACCAAACACGTGGACAACACCATCAAGCACCTGCGGGCAGCAGGCGCAAACTAGATAGCACACACGATGGCTCATGGGATGGCGGCTGTTGTCCCATGAACCGTCGCGTGGAGCATTGACAAGAAGGCGAAGAATTGTCGTGACGACCAAGTATTGTCGTCCATGTCCTTTGATGTCCGGTGTGTTACGCTCAAGCATTGATGAAGCATTGATAAGTTTGTTTTTGATAATTTTCTGACTACCGATTTCAAATTCTTTCTAGTGGCTTTAAGGGAACGGATATGCCGACAGTCTTGTTGATCGGCACGTTAGACACCAAAGGGCCGGAAACCGCGTATTTGCGGGATCGCGTTGGTGAGTTGGGCTGCGACACACTGGTGATGGATTCGGGGATTCTCGGTGAAGCGGTAGGAATCACAGCGGATTTCCCGCGCGCAATGGTCGCGGAAGCTGCCGGATCGAGCATTGACGCGCTGCGAAACGCGGGAACGCGCGGTAAAGCGGTCGAAGAAATGCTCAAAGGCGTGCGTAAACTCGCGCTGGAACTGCACGCCGATGGACGTATTCATGGGGTGGCGGCACTGGGCGGCGCGGAAGGATCGGTGCTGGCGGCGGCAGCGATGAAAGTGCTGCCGATTGGCTTTCCCAAACTGATCGTGTCACCGATTGCATCCGGGCATCGCAAGTTTGAGCCGTTTGTTGGCACCAAAGATGTGATGGTGATGCATTCAGTTGTGGATATTTTAGGTTTGAATCCGGTAAGTCGCGCGGTGTTTGACAGCGCGGCGGCGGCAATCGCGGGCATGGCGAAAGCCTATGATGAGGGATCGGTTAAAACCAAACCGCGCGCCCGCCCCGCCATTGCCGCGACGATGTTGGGCAACACGACCAAGCCGCTGATGCGCGTGCGTCCGCGCTTGGAAGCACAGGGCTATGATTTCGTGATATTCCACGCCAACGGGGTCGGTGGTGCGGCGATGGAAGAACTGATCACACAGGGCGCGTTCGCGGGTGTACTCGATTACACATTGAGCGAACTCGCGGGCTATATCGCGGGCGGGTTTCATAACGCGGGATCAACGCGGTTGGATGCGGCAGCAAAAGCCGGACTTCCCCAAGTGATCGTGCCGGGATGCTTAGATTTTATGGTGTTCGGCGCAAAACACGAAGTCCCGCCTCAGTTTCAAGATCGCCCAATGTACTACCACAACCCCGAATTTACGCTGGTGCGCCTGACCCCCGACGAGCAGTTGAAAGCCGCGCAGTTTTTGGTCGATAAGCTGAACAGAGCGCAAGGTCATGTGACGGTACTCGTCCCGTTGGGCGGAGGGTCGGTGATGGATATAGAGGGCGGCGCATTCTGGAATCCTGAACTGAACGCACAGATGCGGGCACTCATCAAAAATGGGATCAAGGCGGGGATTGAATATATCGAAGTGGATGCTCACATCAACAGTGATACGTTCGCGGATGCGACGTTTGATCACATGATGCGGGTGATGAAGGCGCACATGTGAGAAAGTCGCCGGAGGCTAAAGCCATCCGGCTAAAGGAAAAGCCTATAAGCCTCATGAATGAGGCTGAAAAGCATCTGTCAGTGGAGAAACGTGCAACACCGAACGATTTGAAGATTGTTTTGGGCGGGCGGCTCGTGAGCCGCCCCTACAAACGGCACGTTTGCGAGAAAGTGGGTTTGATCAATACGCCGACGGAAGGGAAGCAAACAACTCCGGATAATCCTAGAAGCGCATCCCCACGAAACGATACGCGCGGTAAATGATGGCAAGACGCAAACAATGAAAGCGCACGCTTAAAAGCGTTTATACGAGGAGTAAAAGCGGATGGCACGGAAGACGAAAGACCTCAATTTTCCATCGTTTTGTCTCGGTGATTTGAGCTATGTTGATGTTCAGGAATACTTGAAACATTCCGATACGATTTTGATTCCTAAGGCAAGCCTTGAGCAGCATGGTCCGCATCTGCCGCTGTACTGCGACACGATCACGGCGACGGAAGTGGCGCGGCGGGCGGGCGAAGAAGCGGGCATCTTGTATACGCCTACTTTGTGGCTTGGTTACTCGCCACAGCACATGCGCGCGCCGGGTTGGGGCGCGGGGACAATCACGCTGCGGGCAAACACGTATCTCGATTTGATCTACGACATTGGGCGCAGCTTGATTCATCACGGATTCAACCGCTTGATCTTCGTCAACGGTCACGGCTCAAACGTCAAAGTGATTGATCCGGTGCTGCGTCGTCTGCGTTATGAAACGGGCGCGTTGATCGCGTACTACAAGCCCTACGCGGAACGTTATATCGGCATGTTGAAGGACATTCTCGAAGGTCCTGTTGAAGAAACACCGGGTTGGCACGCGGGGGAACTGGAAACGTCACAGTGTTTGGCGCACAACCCAGAGTTGGTTCGGTTGGATCGCGCTGTGATCGATAAAGCGCATTCACCACGCTGGTTAGGCGAAGTATGGGGCAAAAAAGATGGAATGCCAGATGCGGAATTTCAGGGGTACCAGTATTTCAACTTCCCGTTTGACCACGAAGAATTCACTGACAGCGGCATTATGGGCAACCCGCATAAAGGCACGGCGCAAAAAGGCGAAATCGCGTTTCAGCGTTTCTCGAAACACTTGATCGACGCAGTAGACGAACTCGAAAAGGTCGATTTAACGATCAAGAACCGCGACTGGACAGAGGGAAAAGCATGGTCGTAACCGAAACGGCGGGATTCCTGCACGCGCTGGTAGAAATCGCGGGGCGTGAGAATGTGATCCCCACGCCGCAAGCACGTGAAACTTATGCAAGCGATCAATACTGGTACGCATTGGCGGCGGCGAACGCGGGCAAGCCCATTAGCGTGCCAGACGCGGCGGTTACACCAACCACACCGGAGCAGGTCGCGCAGATTGTGCGGTTGGCAAACGAACACAATGTGCCAATTACTCCATGGGGTGGGGGAAGCGGCGTACAAGGCGCTGCAAATGCTGACAGAGGCGGGATCGTGCTGGATTTACGCAAGATGAAGGCGATTCGCTCTATTGATCACAAGTCGCTGACATGCGTGGTAGAAGCAGGGTTAGCGTGCCGCGATTTTGAAGCGATCCTGAACGCACAAGGACTGACATTCACGCACTACCCCGCCAGCACAGAATGGGCAACTATCGGCGGATCAATTGCCGCGCGCGGATCGGGCGTGCTATCGAGCAAATACGGCAAAATCGAAGACCACGTGTTAAGCGTCGAATTCGTCACACCAACAGGCGAACTGGTGCATACTCCATCCGTGCCGCGCCATGCGGCGGGTCCTGAGCTGACGCAGTTGTTCATGGGATCGGAAGGGGTATTCGGGATTGTGACAGCGGCGGTGGTCAAACTGCGGCGATTGCCCGCCAAACGAGTATTCGGCGTGTACGAATTCGCCAATCTCGCGGATGGCATCGAAGCAGGGCGGATGATTATGACGAGCGGATTACGTCCGCCTGTGATGCGACTCTATGATTATTACGCGGCATCGCACAGTTTGGCGCGCGCCGTTGAAACCCCGCTGAATCATGCCACGCTGGTGATGATGTTCGACGGTGAGTATCCTGAATTGGTCGATCTGGAAGCGAAAATCGCGTGCCGCCTGTGCGACGAACACAACGGCAAAGCTCTCTCACCCGATATTGGCGCGGTATGGTGGGATCGGCGCTATGTGTTCTACTACCCGCCGTATGCACCGGAACTGCCGAGCATTTGGGGGACTGTCGATGTGGTGGGCGATTTTGAACACATCGAAGCGATTTATCACGAAACCACTCATGCGATTCGCTCGGCTGTTGGCGCGGAATGGAATCTCTCGCTGAACACGCACTTTTCGCACTGGTACGAATGGGGATCGATGATTTACGCGCGGATGAAAATCCCGACGGGTCCGGCGAATGTTGATGAAGCGAAAGCGATGCACGACAAAATCATCAAGGCGGGCGTGGAAGCGGCGATGAAAGCGGGCGCGGTGATGAACGATCATCATGGCGTGGGGTTGCGACTGCTGCCGTACATGGCGGATCAATATGGCGTGGGCATGGATACGCTCAATCGCATCAAGCGAGCGCTTGACCCGAAGAATATCTTGTGTCCGGGCAAGTTGGGGTTGAATCCGTAGCACGGCATTTGTTTCTTAGAGACCGTTTGAAAACAGGTTTTCCTTCGCTCAAAGCGGACGCGCAGAAAGGCTTGTCGGTATTTGTAAATGCGTTGTGTGCCTTGCAGCCGGAGGCTAAAGTCTTCCGGCTAGGGGAAAAGCCTGTAAGCCTCATGAATGAGGCTGAAAAGCGCCTGATGTTGGATTAATGCCATTTAGCACTTTGAAGATTTTGTGTGGCGGGCGGCTCGCGAGCTGCCCACCACTACAATCAGTGAGTTTGAAATAAAGCGGGTTTGGCACGGACGAAACAAATTTCGCGAGCCCTACAAAATCAACGACGAACAAGCCTCGCTGCGCGTCCCTACAAGAGAATTGTGGACTTCGCATATGGCTTCTTAGAGGCGGCGCATGGACGAAACAAGTTTCGCACGCCCCTATAAGAATCATTGGGAATGGGTAGGACACAGTCTGCAACAGAGAAGAATTAAGATTTCGCGGAAAAATCATCCCTCTAAACGTCATTCCAAGTGCTGTGAACAACCCTCAACCATGTTATACTCAGGTGAACGGTATTAACCGACTTACCCTTATCGCACACCTATCGACGGCATAGACGAATTCAATGCGGCATTTTATTGATCTCGCGGAGTGGTCGACTCAAGAGATTCGCACCCTCCTAGACCGGGCGCTCACGCTGAAGGCAGAATGGCGTGAAGGTGGCAACGCCCCAATTCTGAAAAACAAAGTTCTCGCGATGGTGTTTCAGAAGCCATCATTACGCACGCGCGTTTCGTTTGAAGTCGGGATGCAGCAGCTTGGCGGCACAGCGATCAACTTGGGTCCTGATGAGATTGGGTTGGGCAAACGCGAAAGCATCCCTGATGTTTCGCGTTCGCTGTCGGTGTATGTGGACTGTGTGATGGCGCGGGTGTTCGCACATGAGCATGTGCAAGAACTAGCGCGCTGGAGCCGTGTCCCTGTAATTAACGGCTTGAGTGATAAACAGCACCCGTGCCAAGCATTGGCAGATGTACTGACGATTCACGAACGATTTGGCGCGGTAAAAGGCGTGACAGTCGCCTATGTGGGGGACAGCAACAATGTCGCGTTTTCGCTGGCACAGGCATTGGCGCACTTCGGAGCGCATATCCGCATGGCATCACCGCCGGGATATACTTTCAGCGAAGATGAAGTGAATTCGATTGATAAGATCGGTGAAGGCACCGGGACGACGATCAATTTGTTTGAAAATCCTGTCGATGCCGTCAAAGGCGCAGACGTGATCTATACTGATACATGGGTGAGTATGGGTCAGGAAGCGGAAACGGCGCAGCGGGTAAAAATCATGCAGCCGTATCAATTGAACAGCGCCTTGATTCAGCAGGCGGGCAAAGACAGCGCGATCATGCATTGCTTACCCGCGCACCGGGGACAAGAAATCACTGACGATGTTGCGGATGGCGCAACGTCGCTCATTTTTCAGCAGGCGGAAAATCGACTGCACGCGCAAAAGGCGGTTCTCGCAACTCTGCTCACTTAGCAGTGGGGATGACGCTAAAGAGCGTATCAGTCAAAGACTTAAGGTTCGTAGACGAACAAGGTGTGGAAGAGCGATGCCCGGAAACCGTGAAGCATACGAACAGGCGATGAATGCAGGACACAACGCTGCATGGGATCAAGAGTGGATGGGAGCAGTCGCTTCGTATGGGCGAGCGGTGCAAGAATTCCCCGAAGACCCAGAAGCGCATATTCATTTAGGCTTGGGACTGCTAGAGTTGGGACGGTTGGAAGATGCGCTCAAAGTCTATATGCGCGCGCACCAACTCGCGCCCAATGACCCAATCCCGTTGGAAAAAAGCGCCGATGTACTTGAACGTATGGGGCGTTTGCGCGAAGCCGCGCAGCAGTATGTTAATGTCTCGGAGATCTATCTCGGTCAGCGCGATTTGGATAAAGCTATCGGCAACTGGGAACGCGCTACCCGCCTTACCCCCGGTTTGATTCCAATCCACGCCAAGCTGGCGCAAGCCTATGAACGCATCGGCGACAAGCGCAAAGCTGTGCGGGAATACTTGACGCTGGCATTCAACTTTAAGCGTGTCAACGATGTAGATAAAGCGATCAAGGCGACACAACGCGCACTGCGGCTGGACAAAAACAACGCACAGGTTTTGAACACCCTGCGCGCGCTCGAAACGGGTGGCGATATTCTGCCGCCCACGGACGACACCAGCGCGCCAAGCGCGCGCGCGGTCAGTTTTGATCGTGAAAACAAGCCGCTTAAAGTGACGGCATCGCCGCAATCCAAAGCGGCGATTGGCGATGCTGATCCGCGTGGTCCGGTGGGCGAAGCGATGACGGATTCGCTTGGTTTGCTGGCAAGTTTCATCATGGAAGGAAGCGCGCTTGATGCGTCAGCGGATGCGCTCGCCGCGATGGAGGCGCAGCGGCAGGGCGATAACGAAATCGCGATCAAGGCATATCAACGGGCTGAACCAAAGCTAAAACATCCGGCGCTGAAGATGAATCTTGGGGCGCTGCTGGTCGCAAGTGACCGTTCCAACGAAGCAGTGAAGCCGCTGAACGAAGTCGTTGGGCATCCGCAGTTAGGGGCGGGGGCGCTGCACGCGCTTGGTCAAGCGCATTTCAAGATGGGTAAGCAGCGGGATGCGTGTAAGTATTTGCTGCAAAGCCTGCAATCGGTGGACACGAATTTGGCGATGGATGGGGATGAAACCGCCACGCTGAACTCGATCTACGGGCAACTAACGACTGTACTAACCAGTGTCAATGATGAATCGCTGGCAATTATCAACCGCCGCTTTATCGAACTGCTGCAAGGCAAAGACTGGAAACAGCGCGTCGCGGATACACGCCGTCAATTAGAAGAAACGATGCGCGAACAAGGCGCGAAGGGTGTGATCGACATTCTCGTCGCGGCGCGGGGTGACAAACTGACCGAAGCAGTCGCGGCGATTGACCGCTATTTGCGGCGTGGGCAGCTTACACTGGCGATGGATGAAGCGCATCGCGCAGTCGAATTCTCGCCCAACTATCTACCTATACACACGCGCATGGCAGAGATCATGATGAAGGAAGGTCGCGTCCGTAACGCGATTGCCAAATACAACGTGATCGCCAAGACATATATGGCGCGTGATGAAAATGACCGCGCGGCGGCGATTCTCACCGAAGTATTGGAGATGGCTCCGCTGGATGTTTCTGTGCGTGAGAGCTTGATCGATTTGCTGGAAGTGGAAGAAAAGTACAGCGAAGTGCTTGATCAGCAGATGGAACTGGCGGACACACATCACCAACTTGGCAACTTCGATCAATCGCGCGAAACCTACGCAGTCGCGGAACGATTGGCAAACCGCATCGGCGCGCCTGTAGAAAAAATCGTTCGCATTAAACACCGGCTCGCCGATCTCGACCAAACGCGGCTTGACCTCCGTAAAGCGCAAAAGACCTACGAAGAAATCATCACCTTGATGCCCGACGACGAGCGCGCACACCGTATGTTGGTTGATATGAACTACCGACAGGGCAACCAAATCGAAGCGATTCGCCGTTTGGACAAACTGCTTGGCATTTATGCCCGTAACAAGCAGATCAACCGCATCACGCAGCTTCTTGAAGAACTGGTCACACTCTACCCGAACGATACGGGGCTGCGTTCGCGTTTGGCGGCGATCTACAAGCAATTGGGGCGCAAACGCGATGCCATTGTGCAGCTAGACGCGCTTGGCGAACTTCAACTTGAAGCAGGGCTGCATCGGGAAGCCGCTGGGACGATCAAGCAAATTATAGGCTTGAACCCCGACCATGTGGATGATTACAAAAAACTGTTGGCGCAGTTGGGCGGGGCGTAAAGAAAAGGGCATATATGGACGACACGTGCGTCGCCCCTACGGTTCTGATGGCTTAAGAGGGTTCGTTTAGTAGACGATAATTCGGCGGAAGGGTGCTTTCGTCCGGGTTTGAGAAAGCATAAGGCGAGTGGAATTTTTCTGGACGCTGTACAGCCTGCAAACACGCGATTTGCTCGACATTCTGCTGGTAGCAACCGTGTTTTTCGTCATCAGCTTCTTTTTACGCGGCACACAAGCGATGGCGCTGCTGCGAGGGTTGGTGCTGGCAGGTGGTGTAGCGATTGTTGTGAGCAGCGTGTTCGATTTACGCGCAGTGCGCTGGTTGCTGCAAAACATTGTTGGATTGCTGGCGATTGCTATTCCGGTCATCTTCCAGCCGGAGCTGCGGCGCTTGCTCGAACGACTTGGGCGTACAGGACTGCTCATCAACCGCCGGATCGTGCCGGATACACTACGCGCCAAGATCATTGACGATGTGTGCGCCGCCGCGGAACGTCTATCTGAACGCCGGCACGGCGCGTTGATTGTACTGGAACGCAACAGCACACTTCAAGAATACATTCGGACGGGTATCGCGCTGAACAGCGACGTGAGTCCACAGCTTTTGCTGACTGTGTTCTGGCCCAAAACCGAACTCCACGACGGCGCAGCGATCATCGACAGCAGTGGACGTATCGCGTCGGCGGCTTCGGTGCTGCCGCTGTCATCAGCGCGCAATATGCAGCAGCCCAAACTTGGAACACGCCATCGCGCGGCGCTTGGCTTGAGCGAAGTCAGTGATGCAATCTGCGTAGTGGTGAGCGAAGAAACCGGGCGTATCAGTATCGCTAACGGCGGGCGACTGATCCCACGCCTTGATGCGAAACGCCTGCGTACTATCTTGAATGCCTTCTACGGTCCTGAACGTACCGCGGGACAATCACTGCCGCAGCGCGCGCGCGAGTTGGTCAATGATTGGGTGATCCGTATGCGTGAACGCCAGAAAACCGAACGCCAGAAGAACGCCTGATGCAAAAATCTCCACCCACGACAACAACACCTACACTGCGCGGCATCCTGACCGAAAATCTCTTTTGGTTTTTGGGATCACTGGCGCTTGCCGTTTTGGTGTGGATGATCGCAGTATCGCAAAGCGATCCGGTTGAACAGTGGCGCGTGAATAATTTGCCGATTCGGGTGATGACGGATAGTGGCTTAATCATCACTGAGCAGAGTGAAAATGCCGCCGCCGCGCAAATGTTGGCACAGCGATCCGTGCGACTGGCGCTTGCCCCCGATGACATCATCATCAGCGTGGATTTACGCGGTTTGGGCCCCGGAACGCATATCGTTCCGCTACAATGGAATACCGCGCGCCGCGCCACTGTCCTTGATACCATTCCGCGACAGATTACGATAACCACCGAAATTGAAGAATCGCGTTTGAAGCCCGTGGAAGCGATTATCCAAGAAGAACCGCCGCTGGATTATCGGCGCGGTGAACCACAAATCGACGTGTTACAAGCGACAGTCAGTGGTCCATTGAGCCTTGTCGAGCAAGTGGACACGCTGCAAGTCACACTTGATTTGAGCGATCAGCGCAGCGCATACCAAGACACAGTGCGGCTTATCCCTGTGGATGTGGATGGAGCGATTGTCGAAGGTGTGACCGTTGAACCGCAAAATGTCACCGTCACTGTTAGTATCGAACCGCGTGATGACGTGCGACCAATGCGTGTGCTGGCAAATACAAGTGGCGATCTTCCTGAAGGCTATCGTTTGACCGGATTCGACTATGAACCACAGTCGGTGTATGTCAGCGGATCGCCTGAAATTCTTAGCACGCTTGGCGACACCTTGTTCACAGAACCGATTGATTTTTCTGATCGTGTGAGCAGCTTCGAGATCACCGTGCCGATTTTAATTCCCAACCCTGACCTGCTGCTGATTCCACGCCGCGATGTAACCGTGACTGTCACTATCGAAGCACAAATCGCTACACGCCAGATTGACCGTGTGCCAGTTGAAGTGATTGGGATTACGCAGGGGCGCACGGTGCAGCTTGCCCCCACAGAAGTCACGGTATTGGTGACAGGACCTCAACCTCAAATCGAACCACTGACTGCGTCTGACATCAGCGTGATTGTCGATGTGAGTCGGCTACGCGCGGGCGATAATACTCAGATCACGCCGATCACGTCATTCCGCAACGGCATGATCGCGAACGCAACGATTCAAGTGCTGCCCGCTGCGATTGACGTGCGCGTGTTAGAAACGCTAGAGGTGACAAGTGAAGTCACACCCGCTGAAGGCAGCGCGACACCCACACCGATATCAACGCGGACACCTACCCCATCCGCCACCGCTGCGCCATAAATTTTGGGCTCAACGGTAGAGCGACTGCTGCCCCTGCGAAAGGGACGCATGAAGATGCCTAAACCTGTCCACAAGCGTTGAAACATGTTGGTATGGATTTCTGGAATACCGTCGTCAATATCGTCCCGCGCCCATTCGGGAATGCGATGCAGCGAGCGAAACAAAAGTGATGAAGCACAAATTCGCGTATTCAACGGCAGCGATGATTTCAGTTTTGGGATTGGCAGGCGGCATGATAACAGCGAAGCATTAGCTTGCAAACGCGCGCGTCATCACAGGATAATAAACGAATGTCCAGTTTACCGAACCTTTCATTGAACAATGATTGGGTGTGCAACACTTTTGAACTCGATCCCGATCTATATGAATTTGCCCATGACGGTCAGCCTGTCGCCGATTTACGCGCGTGGGCATGTGATCGCCGCTATGATGATGGGTGGGCAGCATGGCTGCAAAAGACGTTTGATTTGCCTATGACTGATGTGTGCATTAACTACACGCTGAGAATCGCGCGCGCACCGAAGGGAACCGTTGTGTCGATTAATGGCACACGATTGGGCGAAATGAATAATGGGAACTTGTTTGAAATGGATGTCACCGATTATGTGACGCTTGAGGATAATGTGATTAGGTTTCGTGTGATATGTGGCGGGGAGGGGAGTTTTGGGGACATCATATTGGAGGGGATTCCGTGTGCGTAAAATAGCAACTGCAATTGACGGAAAATTGAGCGAAGGTTAAAATAATCCTACGCAATTTGAGATATACGGTCTAATAACATGCAGCGGTACTACATCTGGACATTCGGGTGTCAAATGAATACTGCCGACTCGCAGCAGCTTGCGAGTGAAATGGAGCGCATGGGTTATCGCGCGGCAGAAAACCCCGATGATGCGACGATTCATGTGGTGAATACATGCGTAGTGCGCCAGAGCGCGGAAGACCGCGCGATGGGACGGCTTGGGCTGCTGAAAGAACTTAAGAAGCATGAGCCGGAAACTGTGATTGGCGTGATGGGGTGTATGGTGGGGGTGAAAGACCCTGTGCGACTGCGTAAGCGTCTGCCATATGTCGATGTGTTCATGCCGCCAAGTGAACCCGCGCCAATGGTTGATTTCCTCAAGAGCAAGTTAACTGAAGCCGAATTGATGACGCTGGAAGCGCAAGCGCGTGAACAGCGCGATTTGATCCAAGACGGCGAACTCATCCTACCAGTGCATGAACAAGGGCATTTAATCAGCGCACATGTGCCGATTGTGTATGGGTGTTCCCATGCGTGTTCGTTTTGTATTATCCCGTTTCGGCGCGGCGTAGAACGCAGCCGCAGCGTCGGCGAAATTGTCGCGCATGTGCGAAGTTTGGCATTGCAGGGCGTGAAAGAGATCACGCTGCTTGGTCAGATTGTGGATCGCTATGGGATGGACATTCCTGATGGTCCCGATCTGGCGGATTTGCTCCGTGTGATCCATGATACAGCAGAGGAAACGGGTTTGGAACGGATTCGCTTTTTGACGAGTCACCCGAACTGGATGACCGATAAACTGCTTGACACGGTTGCAGAACTGCCGCGGGTGATGCCGCATATCGAAGTGCCAGTGCAAGCAGGCGATGATCAAGTGCTGGAAAACATGAAGCGCGGGTACACAACAGATGATTACCGCCGCTTGATTGAGCGGATTCGCGCTCGTATTCCTGATGTGGCGATCAATACGGACATTATTGTCGGTTTTTGCGGGGAAACGGAAGCCCAGTTCGAGAATACGTATAATCTGCTGGCAGAACTCAAGCTCGATAAAGTCCATATTGCGCGTTACAGTCCACGTCCACATACAGTGAGCGAACGGCGCATGGTCGATGATGTGCCAGAAGAAGAAAAGAAACGCCGTCACGAACGGCTGGACGAACTGCACGCGCAAATTAATGCAGAAAAGAACGCCGAATGGCTTGGAAAGACAGTGCAGGTACTCGTTGAAGAAGAACACAAAGGCAAGTGGCGTGGTCGCACACCGCAAAATAAGCTGGTGTTTTTTGAGGATGGCGCAGACTGGCGTGGAAAGCTCGCAGACGTAGAAATTACGTGGACAGGGCCGTGGAGTATGCAAGGACGGCTGCCCGGTTCACATGTTCTGCCGACAGTCGATATGCAGGATGAGATTGTCGTGTTTGCGGGGTAAAGATCGGAGAATCGGCGGCTGCGGCGATAGAAAGGAAAGTGAGAGGAGTGTAATCTATCACAATCCTTTTGGAGAAATACTGTCACAGCGCGTATACTTGATGAAGTACGATAGAATCCGACACGGTCTCAGTCAGCGCCTCATGACTTGAGGGCAATTGCGAACGCACAACGGGAGGAAGCAGGTCAATGCCACCTGAGAAAAGCGGATATTATTATCCTAATAAGTTTGCCCGTCTCGCTATTGAGGCGATGGAAGAGATCATGGGTCGAAATGGCTTAAACGCCATTTTGAACCATGCAGGCATGAAAGAATATGTCGATAACTATCCGCCAGACAACCTTGAGAAAAAGTTTGACTTTGCGGATTTCACCGCGCTGAATGTCGCGCTGGAAGATATGTACGGTCCACGCGGCGGGCGAGGCTTGGCTTTGCGTGCGGGACGCGCGATCTTCGCGGGGGGTCTGCGTTCGTTTGGCGCGTTGGCGGGTGTTAGCGACCTTGCGTTCAAGGTGCTGCCGCTGAACGCAAAACTGCGCGTTGGCGTTCCTGCGATGGCGAACATCTTCTCGCAGTTTAGCGACCAAATTTCCAACGTGTATGAAGAAGGCGGCGACAAGATCATCTACACGATGGAACGCTGCGCGCTGTGTTGGGGACGCAAAACTGACCGCGCGGTGTGCTTTATGGCACAAGGCTTGCTGCAAGAAGGACTGCGGTGGGTGAGCGGCGGGCGTGAATTCAAAGTCGATATGACGACGTGTATCGCCAAGGGCGATGACATGAGCCGCTTGGTGATCTTCAAAGAACCCATCGCTTAATCGTAACACTGTTTTTGTGGACAGTGGTGTGGAACAACTGCCAGAAACCCCCTTCATGGGGGTTTTTTGCATTGTGCGAGATGCGCTAATCGAAAAAATGTACTACAGTTCAAAAGTAAATGCTTGTAAACAACGGGAACACGTAGGGAAAATGTGTCGTCCTCATTTGCAGATTTAGGATAGAATTTTGTTAGGTGTGCGAAGTGGCATTTGATTCTTTTGCGCGGTAAGGACACGGACATGCGTATTCGACTTTTGAGCCTGCTGCTGGTTACGATTGCGGTGGTCAGCGGATGTAATCTTTCGACAGAGGGTGATACAAACCCGATCCCCAGCACAGCCCAAAGCGGTGGGCGACCCACTGTGTCGATCATTTCGCCCGCCAACGGATCGGAATTTACAGTGAATGATCGTATTCTGGTGAGCGCCAATGCGACGGATGCCGTTGGTGTGACGCGGATTCAACTTTTGGCGGATGGTCAGATCGTCAAAACCGTGTCGTCGGAAGCGGATGGCGGCGAACGCAATATGAACGCGGTTTTGGACTATACGCCGCGCGCAACGGGCAGCGTGAATTTATCAGTGGTGGCATATCGTGGATCAACCGCCAGCGATCCGGCGGGGATCACTGTGACCATTCGGCAAGTGCAGCCTTCGGTGACTCCGACGATCCCAAGCAATCCAAATCCGGGCGTGCCGATCATCGACCCGAATGACCCGACATGCCGCGCTGTGACGACAACTTCACTGAATTTGCGTACCGGTCCAGATGTGATCTATGACCGGATCAGCGTACTGGCAAGCGGGACCACTGTGCCGATTGTGGGACGAACAAGCACAAATTCGTGGTGGCAGGTTCGTGTTGGCAGCGTGTTTGGCTGGTTAAGTGGTCAATATGTGCTGGTGTACGGCATTTGCTCGAATATTCCTGTTGTGCCGATTCCGGCAACGCCAACGGTGACTACCCCAACAGCAACGCGCACCCCAACGGCAACGTCCACCGGAACGGCGACGCTTGTCACACCGACTTCAACGCGCACGCCGGGTCCTGCCGATCTCGTCATTTCGAGCATAAACGGTCCCGCAACGGTGACACTGGGGGCAGGCAACGCTCCGGTGACGGAAAACTACGCGGTGACGATTACCAACACAGGGCAAAGCGGCACAGGGCAGTTCAGCAATATTATCAATTTGCAACCGGGCGGCAGCGATACTCCGCTGGGTGTTGTGGCGGGGTTGAATCCCGGCGAAAGTATTTTGCTGACGATTAGCCTAACGTTTACGGCAGCGGGAAATTATACCCTGCAAGCGCGGGCAGACAGTGATGCCGTCGTCGTGGAACAGAGCGAAGTCAACAATGTGGGCATTTTGTCAATCACAGTGAATGCCAATCCGTAAGCAGTCGAAACCCGTGCCGGATTGCTCTTGTGCGAGCGATCCGGCACGGGCAACGGTCCATTCAACGCAGCAGACGTATAGAAGCGACGCTTTATGATCACTCAAGTGCTGTTCATTACGGGCAACATGGAATTCGCAGTGTCGATTAAGGCGGCACTCGAACGTACGGGCGCGTTCGAGGTGCATCCGTTTTCGCAGGTGGATGCCGCCTATGAGTATTTAATCGACAACCCGCATGACGTGGCGATCATTGATTTTACGATCCCGGATATCCGTGTGGATGTGGTGGTGGATCGTTTGCGCGGCGTGCATCCGTTCTTGGCGATTGTGGCTACGCCGCGCCAACCAGATGAAGTGATCCGTCTGCTTAAACTGCAAAATTCGATCAACGTGCCTTTTACGGCGCGGGCAATCATCCCATTGTTGGACAAAGCCGCTGCCGACGCAAAACGATTGATGGCGCTGCCAACGAAGCCAATCAACCGCCACCCGGAACCACAGCCCAGCGACGACGATACACCAGTGTTGACGGGCGATGGTGACGAAGCTGGATTGTGGCAGCAGATACAAAACCGTGAGCTTGAGGACGCAGAATTTCAAGAGATTTTGAACACGATTGACCCAAATGCGCCGCCCGCGCCGTCAAAGACGCAGAAGGGCGACTTTGATAATCTGGTCAATTCGATGCGGAAGGAACAGCCGCGCCAACCGCTGCCGACGCGCCAACAGCAGTACGTTGATTTGATCTTAAAAGGCGGTGTTGATCAGCCAAGCGAGCCAAGTGGCAGTACTCCCACGCCGGGTGAAACGCCCATCGTAATCGAACAAGACAAGCGTAACCCGTTCAAGCAGCGAGAAGCACCGCCCAGCCCACCCGCGCGCAGCGAAGAAGACAGCCGCCGCGTGTTTCGCAAGCTGGCGGAAGAAGAACCGCCGATGCCGTCATTTGAAGAATCACTAGAAGAAAGCGGCACAGTAACGGATTTGTTTGTCGGCGTGAACGACAGCAGCTTTAAGAGCGTGATGTCAATTTTGCGGGGTGAAGCCCCTGTAGAGGCTGAAACACCGCCCGTACAAACGGACGATTTCTTCAGCGCCGTTGATTCGGCGTATGAAAAAGACCAGCCTGCAAACTGGAATGTGCCGCCGATTGATCTCCCTGAAGCGGGGTCATTTTTCGATAAGACTGCAACGGGCGCAGCGCCACAAGACGAGCATATACGCTCATCGGCGATGTACGACTTCGACTCGGTGAAACCGGTTGAAGACGCGGGATCGCGGGATGTAAGCGATATTCCGGCGCGGAAAATTCTGGAAGAAACGCTGGATGACAGCAAGTGGCTCGACTCGTTTTCGCTGGAAGAACTGATCGCTAATATCGAGCGTCAACTACCATCTCATAAACCGCGTGTACAGCCGCTTCCTTCGTGGATTAAAGAGAGCAGTCGCAAGCGCGATCCGCGTCACCCACGCGGCGTGCTTCCACTACCGCCGGAAACTGCCGAACCCGAATTTTTGGATCGACTGCCTTCGACAGTGACACCCATTGCGAAAGCCACACAGCCACCGCCGAGCGATCTGCCGGAAATGCCGCCTGTGACCGCCTCGGATGCGATGAGTTTGTCAGAGCGATTTGCTGATCAAGCAACACAGCTTTCTAAAGCGCAAGAGGAAGTACCGCCAGACGTACAAAGCATGGAAACGGAATGGCTGCAAGCGCCGCCGCGTCCAAGAACCCCGCGTGAAACCTTCCAACGTCGTCCACTTTCGCCAGTGCCAGAAGCGCCTAAAGCCCCCGATACCTTCCCGGAGTCGCTGCCTGATTCGATGCCAGAGATGGAAGCGTTCAGCGAGGAGGTATTTGGCGAAGAAGGCGTGACCACGCAGCAGTTCGCAGATACAGCGCAGTTGGGGGATGTGTGGGAGAGTGTCAGTCCGTTTATCATGGAAGAAACGGACGCTGAGGCTGACGACAATCTATTTGTCCGTGACGTGCAAGGCTATGAAGCGCAAGAAAGCGAAGCGTACACGCTGCCGCGCTTCAATACAGAAGAATTCAATACAGAATTTGAACGGCTGGCAGCATTTGATTTCGCTGTGCGTCAGAATCCCAATTTCGCGCGCGAAGCGCCGGTAGGAGACCCGTATCTCGCGCAATTGGCGTTAAGCCTGACGCAAGTATCCCTTGAATTGACAGCCGAAGCTACACTGCTGACGCGCGAAACCGAGCAGGGCGCGGTATTGGTGGCGTTCGCGGGGCGGATGGCATCGGAAGACATCGAAGATTTGCACGGCATGATCGCTGATGACTGGACGGTCAATGGTGATGATGCGCGCATCCGGTTCATTAGTTTGCCGAACAGTGGCAAAGATTACATGTTGTACTCGCGCCGCACAGTAGATGGGCTGATTCTCTCACTGGTGTTCGCTGGGGCAACCCCACTGCGCGATATTCGTCAGCAGGGGCGGCGCTTGGTTGATGCGTTGGAGAGCGTACCTGAACCGGGTTCAGCGCGGATCACTACATCCACAGGTACAATCAGTGTGGTGACGGCAACCGGGTCACAAGAAGTGGCGGCAATCGCGGAACATCCAGAAGCCGCGCCGCTGGCGAATATGGAACCGCCTCCGGAATTGGGTCCAACGTCGGTATATGCATGTGTGTGGGTGATTCGTGAGAATGAAAAGCCGCTTGATGAAGCAGCAGCACGGGCGATCATGACAGGCTTACGTTTGCAACTGCGCGAACAATACTGGCGCGTACAAGACCTGCAAGCGCGCGGGAATTACGTGTATCTGCTGGCGGATATTCCCGGCGAAACGCCGCCGTTCATGATCATTCGTGATCTGAAGCGGCGGTCTGCCGAGATCGCGCGCAAGCAGCATCCATCGATTTCGGAAAATTTGTGGGCAGACAGCTATCTGGTGGTTACACCCGGTCGCCCGTTAGATGAAGAAGAAATTCAACAGTTCATCAATTTTGAGCGTATGTCGCTGACATAAAGCAAATAAAGCGGGGTGAAGAACGGCATTCACCCCGCATATATTTCTAGAGTTCGTAAGCGCCGATCCGCTAGGTGTTCGCCTTCTCGTTGACCTTGCTGGCAACCATCGTCAGCTTCTTATCGGTCATTTCTTCTTCTTCAAGTGTTTGCTGAAGCAGGCGCGCTGCCTGCTCGCTGCCAAGCTGGTAGGCAAACGTGCGGGCTGTACCGTAGCCAGCCATCTCGTAGTGTTCGATGCGCTGCGCCGCCGCGATCAATGCCGCGTCCTTGACCTCTTTGGGCATTTCCTCTTTAAGCGTTTCGTCCCCTTCTTCGATCAACCCCTTCATGGCTTTACAGGTCTTACGAGCTGCCCGTTGACCGAGCGCCTCAAATACCTGCTCCAAACGCTGAATTTGCGCGTGAGTTTGTTCAAGATGTTCATTTAACGCTGCTTTCAGGTCGCGCGCGCTTGCCGCCGAAGCCATCTTCGGGATCGCCTTTAGCAACTGGTGTTCCGCATCATACAAGTCTTGGAGTTCGTGTACCAAAAGATCATTGAGTGACTGAATAGACATTTGTTACGCTCCTACAAGTCCCATTGGGTAAACTTCTCCTTTAGCGTAGCCGCTTCAATTTAGACCGCCATGTGCCGAATGCTGCACTTCATGGCGGGAAAAATGGCGCGTGAGACTTCCACCCATTGACCCATGACCGCGTACAATAGAGCCAATTGATAGGAAGGATGCTGCATGACAGAGTATGACGCGGTAGTGATCGGCAGCGGTCCAAACGGACTGGCAGCGGCAATCACGATGGCGCGGGCGGGGTGTTCGGTGCTGGTCATCGAAGCCAAAGACGCGTTTGGCGGGGGGATGCGATCCGCCGAACTCACACTGCCCGGTTATGTGCATGATGTGTGTTCAGCGGCACACCCCATGGGTATTTCGTCGCCATTCTTTCGTGATGTGCCTCTGGATCAGTTTGGGTTGGAATGGATCATGCCGTCCGCGCCCGTCGCGCACCCGTTGGATAATCAGCCAAGCGTGGTGATGGAACAATCGATTGAAGCGACACTTGAATCGCTGGATACTGTGGATCGGAAAGCCTACCGCTGGCTGTTCCAAATGGCAGTGAATCATTACGAGGACATTCTCGATCAGTTCTTGGGACCACTGATGATCCCGAAAAAGCCCTTATTGATCGCGCAGTTTGGCGTGCGAGCAATTGTCCCGACGACTCTGTTGATGAAAACGATTTTTCGTGGTGAACGGGCGCGCGCGCTGTTTAGCGGAATTGCGGCGCATTCGATTTTGCCTTTGGAATGGACACCAAGCGCGGGTGTGGGCATGGTGCTGGGGATGTTGGCACACGCGGTCAATTATCCGCTGGCGAAGGGCGGCAGCCAGAAGATCGCTGATGCGATGGTGGGTTATCTACGGTCACTGGGCGGGGAACTTCGCTTGAACTGGCATATCAAATCATTTGACGAACTGCCCTCTGCAAAGGCATATTTCTTTGACACCGCGCCGCGCGGATTCATCGAGATCATGGGCGAAAGCTTACCCGCCGGATACGCCAATGAACTGCGACGGTTTCGATATGCGCCGGGAGTGTTCAAGGTCGATTACGCGCTCGATGCGCCAATCCCATGGCGCGACCCGAATACGGCGCGCGCGAGTACGATACATGTTGGCGGAACGCTGGACGAATTGGCACACTCGGAACGGGCAGTGTGGCGCGGTGAGCATGTAGAACGCCCGTATATACTACTGATTCAACCGACAGCACACGATCCGTCACGCGCACCAGAAGGCAAACACGTCGTTTGGGCGTACTGCCATGTGCCGAACGGATCGACTGTTGATATGACGGCGGCGATTGACGCACAAATCGAACGATTCGCGCCGGGATTTCAGGAACGGGTGCTGGCGAAATCGACACGAAATACGGCACAGGTTGAGGAATACAACCCGAACTACGTCGGCGGGGATGTCAACGCGGGCGCGCAGACGTTGATGCAGTTGTTTACACGTCCCGCGTTCAGGCTGCTGCCGTATATCACGCCTGTGAAAGGGGTGTATTTGTGTTCATCGTCCACGCCGCCGGGCGGAGGCGTACATGGGATGTGCGGCTGGCACGCGGCGAAAATCGCGCTTGAGCGCATGTAAATCATTGATTTAGCGCAGCAATCAATAAGGGGTTTGCAGAGAAAATGTTTGACTTGAACGGAAAAGTGGCAGTGGTCACAGGCGGATCGGGCGTGTTGGGCGGCGCGATGGCTGAAGGTTTAGCGAAAGCAGGCGCGACGGTCGTGATCCTTGCACGTTCGGCGGAAAAAACGCTCGCGGTGGTTGAACGAATTCAAGCAGCGGGGGGAAAAGCGGAAGGAATCAATGGGGATGTACTGGATAAAGAATCGCTGAAGCGCGCCGCCGAAGAGGTGATTCGCAAATACGGCGCGATTGATATTCTCGTCAATGCGGCGGGAGGAAATAAACCGGAAGCAACCGCGGTACCGGGTCAGCGCACCTTTTTTGACTTACCGCCCGATGCCCTTCAATGGGTGATGAACCTAAACTTCATGGGGAGCGTATACGCATCACAAGCGTTTGGGGCGCATATGGCAAATGTGGGGCGTGGCAATATTTTGAACGTGTCGTC
This sequence comes from Anaerolineae bacterium, assembly GCA_034434595.1. Classification (GTDB taxonomy): domain Bacteria; phylum Chloroflexota; class Anaerolineae; order Aggregatilineales; family Phototrophicaceae; genus Flexifilum. Next base: position 107,775 of record DAOTZD010000022.1, on the reverse strand, counting down.
GATGGCGGCGTTCACACCGCTGACGCGCGTGGCGGCGTATGCGGGCGCGAAAGCCGCCATCAACAATTTTACTCAGTGGTTGGCAGTGTATATGGCAAGTGAACACAGCGCTAGCATCCGCGTGAACGCAATTGCACCGGGCTTTTTTCTTGGGGAACAAAACCGCTATTTGCTGATTGACGAAAAGACGGGCGATCTCACTCCACGGGGGAAACAAATCATCGATCATACGCCGATGCACCGCTTTGGCGAGCCCGAAGACTTGATTGGCACTATGTTATGGTTGGTTTCAGACGCATCAAAATTTGTGACGGGTGTAGTCGTGCCGGTTGATGGGGGATTCAGCGCGTTCAGCGGGGTATAAATTGGATGCGCGCACGCAGTTTTCGAGTATGATGATTGAATAGTTTTTCCACATTACTACGCAATTGCATAACTGCAAGGAGAAGCTCTGCACAATGACTGATGACCGGAATGGTAGCGGCGCTGCCACGAGCAATGCTGTGACGTATCCTTCCCCGCCGGGGCTGCATGACAAGGGTGTGATCAAGCAGACGATCCGCGCGCTGCGCGATGATCCACTGAACTTCTTTTTGAATTTATCGCGGGACTACGGCGATGTGTCGCAGTTTCGCACAGGGTTTTGGCCCGCGTATCTGGTAAATCATCCAGATTATGTGCAGCATGTGTTACGAGATGGGCGGGAAACGTACTCCAAAGAGACCTTCGCTTACACGATGACGACGGAGATTTTTGGCGAGAGCAGTCTATTCATTACGCAGGGAGAGTTCTGGCGGCGGATTCGGCGGTTGGTGCAGCCGGCGTTCCACAAAGAACGGATTGCTAACATTGGCGGGTTGGTGACGGCGCGAACCCAAAAGGCAATTGACCGTCACCGTGCGGACATCGACGCGGGGCGCATCTTCGACATAGAAGAAATGATGATGCTGATCACAGTTGAAGTGGTGGCAGAGGCGCTGTTCGGAGTGGATGTGAGCGAACAAGCCAAAACGGTAGTCGATGCGGTGACGGTGGCAAACGTGAGTATGCGTCCCGGTTTCCCGAAAATGCACGATACGGCGCTTAAGGATGCTATTGGCGTACTTGATGAGGCGATGTATGGCATTATCGAACAGAGACGCGCGCAAGGTGTCGATACAGGCGATATGCTCTCGATGCTGCTGTATGCGAAAGATGCAGATACAGGTGAACCGCTGACGGATTCGCAAATTCGTGATCAGATATTGACGTTTTTGATCCCTGCCGAAGAAACCACCAGCACGGCGCTGGCTTGGACGTGGTATGTACTCGGTCAGCGTGAGGATGTACAGGATCAACTGCGGGCGGAATTACGTTCGGTTGTGGGGAATCGCACGCCAACGGTAAATGACTTGCCGAAACTACAATATACGCGGCAGGTGTTCCAAGAGGCGATGCGCTTATACCCACCAATTTGGATTATGAGCCGCAAAGCGACTGAAGACGACGTAATCGGCGGGTATCACATTCCAGCGGGTGCATTTGTGGCGTTGAGTCCGTACACGATGCATCGTCACCCGACGTACTGGGCGAAACCGGAAACTTTTGATCCGGCGCATTTCTCTCCCGAAGCTGTCGCGTCACGCCCGAACTATGCGTACTATCCATTTGGAGGCGGGATGCGCGGCTGCATTGGCGAGCAGTTCGCCATGACGGAATCGCTGTTGATACTGGCGATGATTGCCAAAGATTATCGTGTCGAATTGGATGCGGATCATGTGGTGGGTCTTGATCCAGTATACACGCTGCGCCCGACAAATGGGGTGCGGGTGAAACTCACGCGCGTTTGATTTCATATACCAGCAAAGGACGAACATGGCACCCAAGAAAGTCGTTGTTCTCGGCGGCGGGATTTCGGCGCTGGCAACGGTGTTTGAATTGACCAACACCCCAAATTGGCAGGACAATTATGATATCACCGTGTATACGATGGGCTGGCGATTGGGCGGCAAGGTGGCAAGCAGTCGCAACCCGGATAAGCTGGGGCGGTTGGAAGATACGGGCGTGCATTTTATCCCCGGTTTTTACGAGAATTTCTTCAAGGTAGTGCGCGCGTGTTACACCGAACTGACAGGTGATTCGAGCGCATGGTTGAAAGCGTTTGACCAGTACAACATTTTGTCCACAATGGAGGCGAATCCCAAAGGTGGGTGGTACGAGCCTCCATGGATTCAAGTGAGCCAACCGAATGATAAGCTGCCGGGGGATGGTTCGCCGCTGCTGCAATTGTGGCAGTATTTCTTGGTGGTGGTGGATCGCGTAGTTGACCAGCATTTCAAGTTTTTGTCGCAAGCGCAGTCCGCGCTCGATAGTGTTGACGATGATGACGAATCGCTGCTGGAAAAACTGCGCGAAAAGATGATCGACGTGATCGAAGGCGTGGCATCAGAGCCGATTCGCGCTGCCGCGCGCGAACTGCGCGAGTTGGGTCAAGAACTGCTCGAAGACACGGGCAAACTGCTCATCGACATTCTCGAAGTGATTTCCAAAGCGGTTGGTGTATTGATTGGGTTGATCAACGAGCTGCTGCAAGGCATCGCCAAGATGCTTGGGCCGATTATCGAGCGGAACACCGAACTGCGCCGTTCGTGGATTATGCTTCAGCTTGGGATTACGATAGTGCGCGGCGTGTTGTTTGATGAAGTGCTGATCAAGGGTTTCCGTCCGCTGGATAAATATGATTTTATTGAGTGGTTGGAGCGCAACGGCGCGGAAAAAGATGTCGCGCAGTCGTGTCAAGTGTTGGGCATATACGAAGGGTTGTTCGCGTTTGAACAAGGCAACTTGAACACGCCGAATCTCGCGGCGGGCGTGGCGCTGTATACGGCGATGCGCTGGTTCTTGACCTACAAGGGCGCGCTCATATGGAGACCGATTGAATCGACAGGGGTGGCGATTTTTAGCCCACTGTACACCGTGTTGAAGAATCGCGGCGTGAAGTTCGAGTTTTTCCACCGCGTCCATTCGATCAATATGCCGGATACGACCACTGGCAGCCCGCGCAACGTGATCGATAACATCGTGATTGGACGGCAGGTGGACTTGAAAGAACGCTATTACAACCCCGTAGTGGATGAAGATTGGAGTGTGATCAGCGGGTATCACGCGCAGTATTGGCCTCATGAGCCGCTGTGGGATCAAATCAACGATGAACAGGCGGCAAAGCTCAAGGCGTTGAAGGTCAACCTGGAACATTACTCGTCGAGCATGGTTTGGAACGATGTAGATGTATTTACGCTGCGTTATGGGGTCGATTTTGATTATGTGGTGATGGCAATCCCAATTGGCGCGTTGAAATGCGTGATGAATCCTGACGATTGGGCAACTGTCAACCCGACATGGAAGACGATGTTCGATTACAATCCAACCGTAACGACACAAGGATTTCAATTGTGGTTTACGCCGACAACGGAAGAAATGGGGTGGACGGCATCACCGCAGCCGATTCTCGGCGGGTACCAACATCCGTATCCTGATTGGGGGGATATGACTCTGCTGTTGAACCCTGAAGAAAAAGCGGCGGGGGTTCAATCGCTGGCGCACTTTGCCGTCGTGCTGCCCGAAAATTCGACGAATGATAAAGGCTGCGCGCTTACGCCAGATGACCATGTAAAAGCCGCTGAAGAAATTTCCACAATGGCGAAGCAGTGGCTCAACAATTACATCCCGCCGTTGTGGGGAAACGCGACGGATAAACCAATCAATCCCAACGGGTTGAAATGGGAGGATGTGTACACATTTGGGGATGATAAGGCACGTGGTGATGCGCGGTTCGATTCGCAGTATGTCAGCCCCAATATTGATCCGTCGATACGCTATGACATTTCACCCAAGAACTCTACGTTCTACCGCATCAAGCCAAGCGAAAGCGGATTTCGCAACATGATGATCTGCGGGAGCTGGACGGATAACGGGTTGTGCAGCAGCTTGATGGAAGGCGCGGTGATGAGTGGAATGCTAGCAGCAAGCGCGCTCTCAAAAGAGGTCACAGGTGTGGCATCCCCGAAGTTTGAAGAAATCATCGGCGTGATTGAATATGGCGATGAAGAAGAATTTAAGGCGCGCTCAACACAAGAACTGCAAGTGATCCGCGATACGGCAGAACTGCGTGCGATCAATTTGCAGGCGTATGAAGATTTGAGCGAAGGCGCGGATTCCGAATCGAAAGAGGATTAGCGGTTTTCTGACGTAAGGAGGGCACGATACGCCGTGCCCTTATAGGTGGGCGACTAATCTGTCGATTCTAGTGCTGCTTGGGTGAGTTCGGCATCGTAGACCGCACCGAGTTCGGTGAACAACATTAGCGCACGGCGTAAATATATGTGCCGATCAGGGTTTATTGCGGGTAAATGCCGCCCGAGTTCATACAGCGTCAACGCTTCTTCATAGGGCATTTTGTACCGCCGCGCGAGACTGAGGCTTTTTTGCCAGCGGCGAATCGCCTTGTTTTGATCCCCATTGAGCCATTCATATAAACCCTGCCAGCGAAGGGCAAACGGCTGCGCGATTAAGAAGAAGAAGGCGAAACGGCGACCCGCGCGCACCGCCTGTTCAACCATCGACGCGAGTTCGGTAGGTGGCTGCGGTAGATCGCCCGATTTGACCATTTCCCACAGCTTAACGGCGGTTTCAACCGTTGATGCATATCCCGCCAGCGTGAAATACGATGTTGGCGTGGATGTGGTAATTGATTGGAGCGATTTCTCAAGCGCGTGGTATGCGCGGTCAGGTTCATCGCGGCGCAGATAGCGAGCGGCAATCCCGCCATAGACATTGATGAGCGAGCCATTATCCCATTCCAACGCGCGGTCAATATCTTGCGCTTCGAGCAGTGAAAGGCTGGAATCGTGCAAATCGACGGGCGTTTTGCTGATAACCATGCCCTGTAAACCCCAACACATCGCTTGTGGATCGCTGCGCTTGCGCCCGGATTCATAGATCCCGTTCCACAGGTCGAAACTCTCGCTGAATTTCCCCGTGTAGTATTTGAGCGAAGCTAGTTGATAATTTGCTTCTGCCCACCGCTTCTGCTCGTCGATTTGGTGAGCGACTTTGATGGATTCGCGTTGGAATGCTTCTGATGTGTCCCAGCGGGCGATGGTTTCATCGCGCATACCGGACAGCATCAACATCCACTGACGAGCAGGCGGATTCGGTTTTTTCTTTTCAGTCTTGCGCGCGAGCCGCATGAAGTAGTTACTAATCGCGTACAGGCGTAAAATGGCAATGACAAGTGATGTAGAACTGTAACCGCGAATGACTTTTTCTGAAGTGCCATCGACGGCTTCGGCAAGGTTCATGCTTTTGACACCACTCCAAATGAGCGTGAAAAAGTCGTTGCGGAAATACATGATTTCTGCAAGGCGTTCATAAGCTGTTGATGCGGTCATGTTGCTGACCTGCTTGGACTTGGCGCGCCCGACAAACACAAAAGGCAGCAGACGGTGTAATCCCTGTCGTCCTAACTGGGCGGCGATTTTGAGCAGCAGCACGGAACGTTTAGTCGGGACAGGATGCCCGAACAATTTGACCGCATCGCACAGCGCACGGAAACTTTCCGGCATACGTCCCAAACTATAGTACGCTTCGCCAAGTTGATATTTCCACTGAGCGAGATCGGTTTTTGCGACTTGCACGGGATCATAGAGTTCGATGGCGCGCTGCAAATACATCACTGCATCACGGTTGATCCCGTTTGCCAGTGAGACTTTGCCTGCCAATGCACTGTAATGGCGTTCTTTGGCGGTATCGCCAGCTTCGCCCCAATGATAAGCAAGCGTGATTACGCGGTCATCGACGTTGGGGTAAGCACGTTCGATGCTTTCCGCAATTGCACAGTGAAGTGTCTTTTGCTCGTCGGCACTCAATTCCGAAAGCAGCCCTTCGCGCAGTTTGTCATGCGAAAAGCGCCACATTCCATCCGCGACTTCGATGATCGCCGCATCGGAACATTCATTGAGCCATTGATCAAGATTGGTGACAAGATCGGCAGCGCGCAGCATATTGAGGTCGAGCTGACGACCCGCGACAGCGGCGAAACGCAGAAGGGCGCGGCTGTTCAGAGGCACGCGATCCAAGCGCCGCTGAACGATACGATTGATACCACCCGCGACGATGTTGGTTGGGAGCGATTTTTCACCGATATGTTCCAAACCGCCGCTGGCTTCGGCAAGCGCGCGCACAACTTCAACCACGAAAAAGATGTTGCCTTCTGTTTCGCGTTGAAGCAGTTCGACGACTTCGGGGCGACTGCCGACTTCACCGAGCATGGATGTACTCAGGTCGCGGATGCGGTTTTCGTCCAAGCGATGCAGTTTGATTTCCTGCATCATCGGGAGCAGAGTCGAAAGTTCAGGATGTTCATCATCACGATAGCTGGCAAGGATCATCAAGGCTGATGAATCGGCAAGTTGGTTGAAACGCTGAAGGAGTTTGAGGCTTTCCGCATCCGCCCAATGAATGTCCTCAAGAATGAGCATGGTAAATCCCTGCTCTTGCAGGACACGGCGAAAGACCGTTTCGATTACGCGGAGCAACCGTTCTTGTGTCGCTTGCGGCGAAAGTTCCGGCGCATCGGGGACGCTGTAGTTAACCAAACTACTAATGTCTGGCACGAGTGGCTTAAGGACACTAGCTTCTTGTTCGGTGATATTATGCAGCGCCAACCACTGCAAAATTGGCAGCCAAGCATAGTATGGACTGCTGAAATCGGCGATAGCTTGCCCGCGCAGGACTGTACCCCCGTTGACCATACCCAAAGCACGCAGTTCATCGAGCAAACGTGATTTGCCGACCCCACTTTCTCCGCCTATCAACCATGCACTGCCCCGTCCGCGCACCGCTACTTTCATTTCTTCGGTCATTTGGTGCAGTTCTAGGTCACGCCCAATAAACTTCGCCGCTTGCAAATAACTTTCGCGGATGGCAATTGTTTCGCGCGATAAGTTGAGATTGACCGCTTGGCTCAACTCACGGATGATCTCGTTGGCATCATGCGGACGTTCATCGGGTTCTTTCGCAAGTAGGCGCTGCAAGACGATCATGAGATCAGGATTCACATCAAGCAGGCTGAAATCGATAGGAGAATACAGAATTGAGTAGATGAGGCGGCGGTTGTTTTCCATATCGAACGGATGACGACCCGTGAACATCTCGTATGCCATCACACCGATAGCATAAAAGTCCGCCTGTTCACGCGCGCCTATGCCTTTAAGCACTTCCGGCGCGATATAGCCAAACGTCCCGACGATAGCATCGCTGTTCTTTTCGATGTATTCGCCCGCAATCGACAAGCCGAAGTCCAGCACTTTAACCTGACCATTAACGACATGCACGTTGTCCGGCTTGAGATCGCGATGGATGATGCCACGCCGATGCAAATAAGCGAGGGCTTGCAGCGTTTGCACCAGCAGCGCAACCTTTTCACGTTCGTTCAGTTCGGCGGCATACTTCAGGATGGTTTCGCTGTTTTCCAGCAGTTCCATCGTGAAATATGGCTGACGATCTTGATCGAAGCCGTAGTCCAACACACTGATGATGTTGGGATGACGCATCGACGCAAGTGTTTTGAACTCATGCGCCAGCGCGAGGCGAAAGTCGCGATTGAAATTGGGCGTAAATGAGGCGAATTCAAGCTGTTCACCGGGAATTGTCACCTGTTTAAGCGCGAGTCGATCACCTGTAAGGCGGTCTTTCACGCGGTAGACAACACCCATTCCCCCTTTACCCAAGTTTGCTTCAACGACGTAACGACGTGTCACGAGGGGCGTTGCTTCACTTACAACCATCTTTTCATGCCTTCAAAAAAGTGTATAGTATTTATTCTAACCTACACGTGACAACCCGCAAAGAAAGATTACCCGCGATTTGTACGTGGTGTTTGATTAGACGGGTTTGTGGTGGGATACATAATTATCTAAAAGAGTAGAACATCCGGGGGAAAACGTGGCAGGTGTATTGGGGCAATATCTCGCAGACCCATTTTTGAAGGCGATGTTCGACGATATAAAAGCTGCTGGTCCGCTCAATTCAATCCTAATCGACATCACACATGTGTGTAACATTCGCTGCGAAGGATGCTATTTTTTCGCGGAGGAAATGGATAAGTATCAAGCGCCAAAAGACGAAGCGGTGTTTGATGCATTTATTGAGCAGGAAAAAGCGCGTGGGACGAATTACATTACTGTAGCGGGTGGCGAACCGAGTTTGATGCTCGGAAGGGTGAAGAAGATTTATGACAATTTTCACCTGATGTGCGTGACCAATGGGATTCGCAGAATTCCGTATGAAGGCTTTGAGAACATGCCGATTGCCGTGTCGGTATGGGGTGACCACGCGACAGATACCCATTTGCGCGGCGGGGGAAAGGTCGATGTGTTTGCCAAAGGGCTGAAAAACTACAAAGACGACCCACGCGCCATTTGGTATTACACCACCACGACTGGAAACGCGCACCAGATTGAACGGGTGGTTGATGAATGTGTGGCAAACGGCAACATGGTTGTATTCAATTTTTATGGCGACATTGGTCACAAGGGCGGCGAACTCGATCACAATAACGGGTTTGATGGTGTGCGTCGTGAAATCAACCGCATGATTGACCGCTACCCGGACCGGATTCTGCTTTCGTCGTATATGAGCCAAACGGTGTCCAGCGGGCGGTTGTATGACGAGCAGTGGGGGTATGACGTATGTTGCAGCCTAAGTGTTGATAATGCCAAGAATGCAGAAAGGCTGGCAAATGGGAACAAATACAACCCGCATTTTCGCGCCTATAACCCCGACCTGCAATCGACGCGGCGCTGCTGCATTGGTGAAGACCGCGATTGTAACAACTGCTTTGATGTATGGGCGCACGCTTCATGGATCATGTTGAACATGAAGAAGCACATGAAAAGCAAACAGGAATTCACGCACTGGCTGACGACGATGTATCTGTTCTACCTGATGAACCGGATTGTCGATTGGGATGCGGGAATTAAGCGACTGCCGGAAATTCATGAACGCTTGCGTGTAACGCGAGATGTGATCGCTGTGTAAACATGGGACGGGGATACAAAGCGTATCCCCGTTTTGCTTAATAAAACCTAGAGAATTTTGTCAATTGGTACGAGCGTTGGTTGTAAGGGTCATTTCAGCCGTTATAATCCCACATACACATGATCATATTCAATAGGAGGTGAGTTGGCGGTTGCAATCATCCATTATGCATCTGCGCCTGTTATCGGCGGCGTGGAAACCACCATCGCGCAACACGCACGATTTCTCACCAGTGTTGGTTATTCAGTACGCATCATCAGCGGGCGCGGTGGAGTCACCGATCCGCGTTTTCACACTATCATCGATCCGCTGTTCGGTTCAAGTGACGCGCAAATTCTCGATATAAAGCGTGAACTCGATGTAGGGCGAGTGACGGATGCATTCACCGCGTTTGCCGAGCGCATCGAAATGGCGCTGCGGGCGGCGCTGGCGGGTGTTGAAGTGTGCATCGTCCACAATGTTCATACGATGCATAAAAATCTCGCGTTTACGGCGGCGCTGCATCGGATTAGTGCGGAAGCCAACGCGCCGCGCATGATCGCATGGTGTCATGATCTTGCGTGGACAAATCCGTTGTATGCGGCGGAACTCCACGCGGGGTACCCCTATGAGCTGCTTCGCACGATTTGGAAGAGGACGCGCTACGTAACGGTTTCGGAAGCGCGACAGGAAGAAGCAGCGGAAATGTTTGGTGTGCCGCGCGAGTCTATTCAGGTCATCCCCCCCGGCGTTGATCTCGCACAATTTTTTCACTGGACGGATACAACAGAGAAAATCGTGGATCGGTTCAGACTGCTGGATGCATACGGGATTTTTCTGCTGCCCGCACGGTTAACACGCCGTAAAAACATCGCGCTGGCGCTGCAAATAATGGCAGAAATGCGCCGACAAAGCGGACATGATTATCGCCTGATCGTGACTGGTCCGCCGGGACCACATAATCCAGCGAATCCCGGTTATTTGGGCGAACTGCTCGCGCTGTGCGAATCATTAGGCTTGAGCGAGAGCGCGCACTTTTTGTATCAACTGGACGATCCGCCGCTTATTCCTGATGATGATACGATGAGTAATTTGTATCAGATTGCCGACGCGCTGATTTTCCCCAGCACGCAAGAGGGTTTTGGCATACCGCTTTTGGAAGCGGGAATCGCCGGACTGCCGATCTTCTGCGCCGACATTCCGCCTTTCCGGCAGATTGGCGGCAGCGACGTGACGTTCTTTGATCCGGTCAATGACCCACCGAAAACCATTGCGCGGCAGATCATACACCATTTGGAAACTGATGCTACAGCACGGATGCGCGCTCGTGTGCGACGTGATTATCGATGGGATTCGATTGTACGCCGCTTGATACTACCCCTGCTGGAGGGAGTATGACTTATCACATTGTCGTCGCGTTGAGCGACGCGCAAGACCCCGAAGATTGGATCGCGCTGGCGGCGCGTTTGCTGCCCGATGAGGGCGAAATTCATTTGTGCGGCATGATCGCGGTTGAGGCTGAAAAATCGTTGAGCGAGGGGGCGCTTGCCGCACGCACATGGCGAGACGTGTTATACCAAGCAGCAAAGCATGACGCGCATGTCAATGATGAGGTTGAAGTACATGTCGATTACCAACCGTTGAGCCGCGTGCTGGAAGTCGTGAATGAACGTCATGCGGATTTGCTGCTGGTACAGTGGGAAAATGTCGATCATGAAATTGGCGGGATGAGTCCTGAGGATGTTTTCGAGCGCGCGCCATGTGATGTAGTACTCGTCAACGGCAAGGGATGGAAAAAGCGCGGAAACGTACTGCTCTCACTGCGCGGCGGACCCAACATTACGCTTGGTGTGCGGGTGGCACAAGCGTTGGCGGGCGATGGCTCGATCACGCTGTTTCATGCGGCGGATCACCGCCGGCGTGCGCCAGATTTGGACTTGATCCGCCGAGCTGTACCGCAAATCGCGCGCACGGTGACTGCGGAAACGAGCATCGCGGATGGGATCGTCAGCGAATCGGTGCGGCACAAGATGGTGGTGATGGGCGCGTCGTTTCGCAAACCAGAGAAGGGTGCGCCGGAGTCGCCACCGATTTTCGCGGAGGTGTCGCATCGCACCGGGATGCCCGTCGCGCTGGTGCGCGCCGCGAATTTAGAAGCATTGGATATGCACGCGCCTGCGATTATCCGAACCGATGAATCGCTGTCCGTGCGGGTGGATCGCTGGTTTGCAGAAAATACGTTTCACAGCGGCGAATTCAGCGATCTGCGCGAATTGATGAACTTAAAAGAGAAAAAAGGTACGACGATCAGCATCGCGCTGCCCGCGCTTAACGAGGCAAAAACCGTCGGCGGCGTGATCGACACACTGAAGAAAGCCCTGATGGACGATCTGCCACTGGTGGACGAAATTGTGCTGATCGACAGCGATTCGACAGATGATACGGTTGCTATCGCGCAAAGCAAAGGCATCCCGACGTTCAAACACCCAGAAATTCTCGCGGAATCAGTCGGGACATTTCGCGGCAAAGGCGAAGCATTGTGGAAAAGCCTGCATGTCACCAACGGCGACATTGTGGTGTGGGTGGATACCGACATCACCAATATTCACCCGCGCTTCGTCTATGGTTTGATTGGTCCGCTGCTCAAACACTCGCGGATTCAGTACGTGAAAGGCTTTTACGCCCGCCCGATTCAAGTCGGCGATCAAATTCAAGCGTATGGCGGCGGTAGAGTCACAGAACTGGTCGCGCGTCCGCTGCTGAACCTGTTTTATCCCGAACTATCGGGGATTTTGCAGCCGTTATCGGGCGAATATGCGGGGCGGCGCGCGGCGCTCGAACAGCTCCCGTTCTTCACAGGCTACGGCGTGGAAACGGGGATGCTGCTCGATATGCACGAACGCTACGGGCTGAACGCCATCGCGCAAACCGATCTTGAAAAGCGTGTGCATCACAATCAACCGCTGGTCAACTTGAGCAAGATGGCGTTTGCGATTTTGCAGGTGTTTTTCGCGCGCATCGAAAGCCGTTATAGTGTGGAACTGCTTCAGCGAGCAAACCGCAGTATGAAACTTGTGATCCAAGAGCCAGAACGGTTCGCGCTTGATATTGTTGATATTGGTGACGTGGAACGCACGCCCATGATCACAGTGCCCGAATACGCCGCCCGCTATTCAACTAAGACTGTATAGGCTAGTCACCGTTCAAGCGGATCACTTGCGATTCGCCAGCGTGAATGACAAGAATTTCACCCGGCAGAATGTAGTCGAGTTCGTCTTTTTGCGCGAAGCTGCCCGTGAGAATCAAGTGCTTGAGCGCGGCGATCACGATGCCATGCGTGCAAACCCAAATATGCTGATGCGGCGACTGCTGCATCTCAATTACGAACGCGCGCACGCGGTCACGCACGGCATCGAATGATTCTTGATACTGCTCATTCAGGCGAGCATCGGGGACAAATCCCCGCCCTGTGATCTCGCTGACAATCGCGGCGGTCTGGCGGCAGCGAATAAATTCCGAACACGCGCCGAAATCGTAAGGAATTTCGCGCAGATATGCGCCAATGCGCTTGACGGGTGGAATCCCTTCAGGCAGGATTTCGGCGGTAAGGATTTTGTCGCCATACCCCGTCTTGCTGTGAGTCGCCAAGCCGTGACGGAAGATGTGCCAATGTTTGGATGTGTGGTGTGCTGTCATGAATGAGCGAATCCTCGTAGACGCTGACCACGCGGTCAGCGATGTTCTTCCAGTTTAAGTCCTGCACTTTTTGATACACGTTTTGACTAATCTGCTCGCGCTTCTGCGGATTGGTCAGTAGAGCTTCCATTTGCGAAGCCAATAAAAGCGGATTGTTGACCGAAGTGAGCAGCAGCCCATGAATATCGTCGATCAAGCTGGAAATTCCCGCCACATTGGTGGTGATGACGGGAACACCACATGCCATCGCTTCGGCGGCTGCCATGCCAAACGACTCGTAATGCGAGGGCATCACGACGACATCCGCCGCGTTGTAGTAGTAGGGTAGGTTTTCCTGTAACTGCTGCCCCGCGAAATGGACAACGGGCGTGAGATTGAGAATGTGACGCAGTTTTTCCAGTTTTTGCAGTTCTTTTGACCACTGCTCCGGCTGCTGCGACACATCCCCACCGATGATCCACAGGCACACGCGCAGCGACGGATTTTTCTCGATGAGGATTTTCATCGCGTAAAGCAGCATATCGATCCCTTTAAGGGGTTCGATTCTGCCGCAAAACAAAATGATATGGTCTTGCGGATCAATGCCTAGATGGGCTTTGGCGATGGCGCGTTCCATAGGCTTGAAGTTTTCCACATCTACGCCGGGTGGGATAACTTCAACCTTGCCATCGCGCGCTTGATAGAGAAACCGCAGATATTTCGCGTCACTTTCGCTCGGCGCGATGATCTTGTCCGCCCGCTGCACCAAATCAAATTCCGCGTCGATGCGTTCTTTCTCTTCGCGTTCCAATTCATCGCGCGCGACAAGATTTTTCATCAGCGCGAGTGTATGAAAAGTCATCAAGAGCGGCAGCGGTTTTTCGCCGCGTGCTTCGCGGCAACGGTTGAGATTTACGCCGATCAAGCCGGATAGATAATAATGGCAGTGCATCACGTCGTATTCGACGCGTTGTTCTGCGATGAATTTCTCGACGTTGGCGACGAATTCCGGTAAGTATTCGATCAACTGTTTCTTGGGGACAGGACTTTCTGGTCCGGCGGGAATATGAATCACGCGGAACAGTGGGTTCACTTGCACAATATACGGCTGTTGATCATCCTGACTGCGTGTGAAAGCATCAACGGCAATGCCCATGCGCGACAACTGCTTGGAAAGTTCTAGGACGTAGACGTTCATGCCACCGGTCTCTTTGCCTTCCTGCGAAGCAAGTGGACAGGTGTGAAACGAAATCATGGACACGCGGCGTATCGGCACGGCATCTCCTCCTGCAATAAGCACACACCATTGTAACCCACGCACCATAAGAACTGGGTGAGGGTGGTACTATGCAAAGGTCTAGGTTTTAACCCGTTGGAGGATTTCCCCCTGTGAACAGCCAGCTTAAATCGTGCCCACCATAGCTAAAATCTTCACCGCGCTTCATCAGCCACAGCGCATAAGTTTTAAGCGACTCGAATAAATCCATATGACTAAACAACTGTGCTGACCACGCCGCTTTATACAGACGCACTGTCCAATGCTGCCATGCTTGATCCGTGTCTGGGTGTTCGATGAAATCTGAGTGATGCACATCCCATCCCCAAGACAGCGCCAGCAGTTCAATTCCGCGACGGTGACGGACGACAAATTCCGACTGCTGGTTCATAGCATGGATTTCACCTTCGTACACAGTGTAGCGTTTGCCGTAACTGCTGCGGAAGCTAATCGGGAACGCCCACCAATCGTAGTGATTGAGATGAAACTGCATCCATTGACGATTTGCCGCCCATGACTCAAAGTCAGCGATCTGCTTGCGATGCTGTTCAATCAATGCGGGAACGCCTACAAATGACGGATCGGTATTAAATCTCATCGCGCAATCTGCCCACGCATTAAAAAGGTCGATTTGGGGGACAAGTATACCGCGCGCGGAATCAAACAGTGCGAGAAGGGGTTTCTCGCACTGAAAGAAAGGGGGAGGGAAACTGCTCGTCTAGACCTGACCACCATCCGCAGCGGGATCAATGGTCGAAGCATCCGGTTCAGCGGGTACATCCGGTGTCAGCGGCGCGTTGGGATCAACCTGACCGGGAAGCCCGAAGCGATCACCCCGCATACCGCCGCGTCCACCGCGCTCACCCCGCATTCCACCATGGCCACCGTCACCGAAAGCACCGCGTCCACTGCGTTCAGGCGCGCTGCCCAGCGTCAGTTCGACAGTGAGCGCCTCATCATCGCGGACAATATCGAGCGTCACAGTATCTTCTGGCGCTGTGGCGCTGACCAGTTCGACGAGTTCGGCTGCGGTGCTAACTTCCGTGCCATTGAACGCCGTGATCAAATCGCCTTCTTGCAGTTCAGCAAGCGCGGCAGGTGATTCGGGGTGAATACGCACGATGGTCACGCCGCTGTCAGTGTTGGCAACACGCGCGCCAATCCATGCGCGAACAGTCACGGTTTCGGTGGGCGTTTCCGTGTCCGGTTCGGCGGTGGCTTCGGCATCCTGCGCCATCACCGCGCTAACCGAGATCGCCGCCACAATCGCGGCGATTGCTGCAAACGAGAGGAACTTATGCATGGGTTGTGTCTCCTTGAGACATGTTTGTTTAGACAATTTGTGCGGCGAAAATTGTTGAAGTTGTTGTGTTTCGTCCGCATGTCTCTACGTTAGCATTCCTCGCGTTTGCTATGGTTACACCCACCTCAAATACCCTTAAATGTGATTTAAGGTGGGGCGGGCTTAGGATTCCACCTGATTCGCTGTGAAATTGATCGTCAGAGTCACCGTTTCTGTGATATTGGCGACACCGGGCGCGTTAGGAATGCGAATACCCCAATCGCCCCAGTTGACAACCGCTTGAGCAGAACCGATCAACTGCGTTTCCGATGCCAGAGTCACCGTTGCGTCAAATGTGACTGCAACAGCCTGTCCGAGAATTGTGAGCGTCCCGTCGATTTGCACGGGATAGGTTTCGCCCACTGTGATCGTTTCTGGCAAGCCGTTGATAGCAGTTGGTACGAAGTCGATGAATTCAAACTCATCGCGCGACGACTGGAGAATCTCTGACCGGATGGCGCGGTTGCGGAATTCGTTATCGGTTGCCAGCGTGCGCGCATTGACGCGAATTGTGCCAATCACCGATGCGCTTGGCTGCGCGAAGTCGATCACAATATCGCCCGCGACTTCGCTCGTCGTCCCAATCACGTCGGTTCGCACACCGCGTAAATCTTCTTGTAAGGCGAATGTAACCGTCGATGCTGTTGAATCGATACGGAACAAACGACGATCCGACTCAACCGCAGCCGCTTGCGCTTCAACTGAGGCGGCTGCTTCGGTGACTGCCGCGTCGGCAGCAGTTTCGGTTGTGGCTTCAGCGGTGGTTTCGCTCGTGGGTTCGGTAGTAGGTTGAGCGGCAAGCAGGGTGCTTTGCGCACTGATTGTCGCCTGCTGCGCGACACTTTGTTCGTTTAGCGTGGTGATTTGCGCGTTGAGCGCCGCCAACTGCTCCGCTATTTGCGTGGGGTTCGCAGTTGGTACCGCATTGACATCGAGCGTTGGCGCTGTAATCGGCGCGCTGGCAGTGCCGTCACCCCCTACGATCCAGATGTATCCGAAAACGCCAACAACACCACCGATTACAGCGGCGATCAGCGCGACAATGACAAGGCGAAGGTTATTCGACATAGAGTCTCCTATATGAGGTTGTGTGAATGTTACCAATGGTACGCTTTGAACAGGGTCACTGGATTGTCGAATAGGAACTTATCACGCGCGGCTAATTGCCGCGTTAGACAAAATGTCTTCAACCTTAAGCAGTCTTAAATGGCTGTAAACAATACGTAAGGGAAATAAAAAAACGGGCGATGCGCTACCCGTTTTGTGTTGATTGACTATTCAAGCTCAGTGGGGTTTATGGCTTACGTCGTTTCCGCCATGTTCGCCCAATCCGCGACGAGCATTTCAAGCCGAGCTTGCGTAGATGCATACTGTTCACCGAGCCGAGCCACATCTTCCATGCGTCCGGCATTTGACGCTTTTTCCAGCACGGTTTCGAGTTCGCGCAGCGCCCCTTCCAGCATGTGTATCTGCGATTCGAGATGGCGCACGCTTTCGGACTTGCGCTTATCGGTTACTCGTCCTGCTTGAACTGCGCGTTTTTCGGCGGCGCGAGTCTCTTTCGCTTCGGCTTTCTCTGTCGATTGATTCGCCAAATATTCCTCATAAGTGCCTTTGAACACATGCAGCGTGAATTCAGCATCACCAGTTTCTTGGAGACTCCAAATTTGTGTGGCAAGCCGGTCAATCAGATAGCGATCATGGCTCACCATCAAAATCGTGCCTTCAAAGTTTTCGAGGACTTCTTGCAGCACTTCTTGCGCGGCAATATCGAGATGATTGGTTGGCTCGTCCAGCAGCAGCACGTTTGCGCCATGCAGCGACAAGGAAGCTAATGCCAAGCGTCCACGTTCGCCCCCGCTTAGCATTGATACCTGCTTAAATACATCTTCGCCGCGAAACAAATAGAGTGCGAGATACTTACGCGCTTCGCCCGGTGTCATTCGCTTGCCGATGCTTTCCGCATGTTCGATTAACGTATCGATCACCGATTTGTCGGGATCAAACGAGTCGTGCGCTTGCGCGAAGTACCCGACTTTGACATTGATCCCCAAGTGGATTTTTCCCGCCAGTGGCGCGATTTCGCCCATTAAGGTTTTGAGAAATGTCGTTTTGCCCGTCCCATTCGATCCAAGCATGGCGGCGATTTCTCCGCGATGCAGACTGAATTCGCCCGTCGAAAACAGGGGTGTATTCGGATAGCCAATCACAAGGTCGCGTCCTGACAGCACTTTTTCAGCGCTTAGGCGTGAACTATTCAGCGACATATGCAGACGAGCGTTCGGAGTATGGGGCGGCGGGATCGCTTTGATGGCGGCTTCGGCTTCCATCACGGTGTAGGGGCGCACGCCGCCGACCCCCGTTTCCGACCAACTTTTCGCCTTTTTGTAGTCGATCAAGCCCAATTCTTCGATGGCGACTAGATCACGGCTTAAGCGGCGCAGCCTGCCAACTGCCATGCCGTTGGTCGATGCACGAGCGATATTGCGTTTGATGTAATCGAGTTCTTCGCGCAGTCGTTCCATTTCTCGTTCATAAGCGGTCATTTCGGCTGCGCGTTTGGCATCACGCTGCTGAATGTATGCGGTGTAATTGCCGCGAAAAGCGTGCAGTCCTGCGCGCCCTAATTCCCAGATCGTGTTTACCACGTGGTCCAAGAAAAAGCGGTCATGGCTGACAATGAGCAGCGCGCCTTTCCAGTTTGCCAGCGTCTTTTCCAGCCATTGAACTGCGCGTATATCAAGGTGATTGGTCGGTTCGTCGAGGATGAGAAGATTGGGACGTTCGAGGAGTAATCGGGCGAGGAGTGCGCGGGTTTTCTGCCCACCGCTCAAATGCATGAGGGGTAAGGTGTAATGTTCCGGTTTGAATCCCAAGCCGGAGAGCGTTTGCTCAATGCGGAGTTCGTAATCATACCCGCCGATGTGTTCAAAGTATTCTTGCAGTTCGCTGTATCGCTCGAAAATTTCGTCCGATGGAGCTTCCGCCATTTGCTGTTCGAGCGCGCGCATTTCAGATTCCATTGCGCCTACGTTTGCGTATAGGAGCAGCATTTCCTCGTGGAGGGTGCGGGTTGTTTGTGTGAAGGCTTCCATCGCCTCTTGATGCAAATAGCCGATGCGTGTGCTGCTGTGCAAACTGATGGTTCCCGTTGTGGGCTGTGACGATCCGGCGATCAAGCGCAATAAGGTCGTTTTGCCAATGCCGTTCGGTCCTACCAGACCGATTCGACTATCCGGTTCGATGCGCGCCGTAATGCCCGTGAACACATCAAATGCGCCGAATGATTGTGATACATTGTGAAGTGTGAGTGTAGACATAATTTTGAACAGCCAATGAGGTCTTGGGTTGTTTACAAGGGGTCACAAAAGCTCATGTGACGCTTGCAGTGTATGCCATTCAGCGGGTGGTGTCAACGTCCGTATTTGTAGGGGGCTGGGAAAAAGAATTCACCGCAAAGGATGCAGAGGCTATTCTGGTTTTCGCTCTACGTTCTGTGTGGTGAATTCTTTGTGCAGATTAAAACAGCATACCGAAAATAATCAATGCGGCAACCAGCGCTAAAATCGTGTTGAATAGCGTCGCGCTGACGTACACAATCACTGGGCGCAGTCCTGCTTCACGCAGCGCACCCGGAGAGAAATCTAACCCAATGCACACAAATGCCAGCGTGAAAATCCATGTATACACACTGTTGATCGTCCGCGTGATTTCTGGCGAAAACACATGCAGCGAGGCAAGGATTGACATGAGTACAAATCCTAGCACAAACTTTGGAAATCTCTCCCAGATCATGCGTGGTGATGGGCGTTCGCCCTCGCCACGATTGACGATTGTGACGAAATAAAACGCCAACGCGAATGCGACAAAGCCCATCAACACGTTTTGCGACGATTTGACAATTGTGGCAACGCGCTGCGCTTCTTCCCCATAAATTGTGCCAGCGCCCACGACAGCAGCAGTGGTATCGATGTTGCCACCAAACCATGCGCCCGCTACATCTGGCGCAAGGTTAAGCGCGTGGGCGATGATTGGCATAATCACCATGAGCGGGAGCGCGGTGACGATGACAAGCGCCGTTACATAGGTGATTTCTTCTTTTTTCGCTTGCACCGAACCCGCCGCAGCGATTGCCGCCGACACACCACAGATCGATACAGCAGACGACATTACAGCACGGAGTGTGTGCGGCAGTTTGAACTTGCCACCCAACCACCATGTAAAGAAGAACACGCTGCCGACCATGATCAACGCTTGAATTAACCCACCCACGCCCGTCGAAAGTAGATCGCCAATGCTGACGCGCACGCCGAGCAAGATCACACCTGCTTTGAGATATAACTCTGTTTTGACCGCAGGGCGCACGATATGAAACAGTCCAGCAGCCTTCAATATCGCGTTTGCTAGCAGACCGATTCCCGCCGCGATGAGGGGATATTCAATCGGATTCGATGCGATCCCTTGTGAGCGAAAAAAACCTCCAAGTTGACGGTCAATTTCTGACACCAAGACTGTGAGCAGAATTAGGATTGCCAGCGCGATTGCAAACGCGGGCAGCGAAAACGACGTGGGCGCATTTGCGCTCGGCGATTGAGGCGCGGAAGTCGCCATAATGTAATGTCCTTTTGTGGAGCGGGTGTGTAACACGGATATTGTGTGAGCGCGGCAGGGACTGGTCAAGCGAGCCAAACTGCTTTAGTGACAACTTCCACAATTGATAGATGAACATCGTCACAGATGGCGCACGCCTGAACAAACTATGATCACGTTCAGAAGCGCCAATTTATTTGGAGCAAAATATGTCCCTAAAATCCGCGCCCACTGGTCCGACACATCCGCGTGTTGTGCCAATACAACCTTCTGAAACACCATCACCCGCCAAAAGTGCCACAGTCAAAAGTTTGCGGGCAGAACTGCCTAATGATGATAAACGCTGGCTGCTCATTAATGCGACGATGCGGCGGCTCGGCTACGAATCGCACGCGCTCATTGAAGCCTTGCACACGGCGCAAGAATCGTTTGGTTATATCGATGATGATGCGCTGCGGTTTATTGCCACCAGCCTCAAGGTACCACTAAGTCAAGCCTATGGTGTGGCAACGTTCTATCACTTTTTTACGATGAAGCCACTTGGCAAACATACATGTGTCGTGTGTACCGGGACAGCTTGCTATATACGGGGATGCACGGAACTCCTGCAAGCGATTGAAGAAAATTACCACCTCCATTCCGGGGAAACAACCCCCGACGGTCTGCTGTCTTTGACAACGGCGCGCTGTTTGGGCGCGTGTGGATTAGCGCCTGCTGCTGTACTCGACAGCGAAGTTGCGCCGAAGATGACCCCAGAACAGCTCATCGCACGCCTTAAGGCACTGATTGAAACAGAAAACAGTGTGCGTGGAGAGGAGATGTCCGCACATGGAACATGATCAATTGATTGGGATTGCTGAACGCGAGCGTGAAATACAGGCGGCGTTTAAGCATCAAATCGGCGTGTGTATAGAAACTGGATGCGCGTCGAGTGGCAGTCATCAAGTGCGTGATGCGATTGTGTCGGATGTGAATGCAAAGGGGTTGGAGCACGTTTGCCGCGTTAAAGGTGTGGGCTGCTTAGGCTTGTGCGGCGCTGGACCGATGGTGGAGGTTGATGAAGATCGGATGTATCGACGGGTACAAGCAGCGGACGCGGGGCGATTGGTTGACAGTCTCGACTCGCCAGAAGCGGCTGATGATCTTCGCTGCCCCGAAGACATGCCGTTTTTCGCGCGACAGATGCGCGTTGTTCGTCGCAACGCGGGGCGGATTGAGCCTGACCGCATTGAAGATTACATCGCGCATCAAGGCTATGAGGCACTGCATTTCGCGCTGACAGAACTACGACCTGAAGACGTGATTGCAGAAATTAGCAAAAGCGGGCTGCGTGGGCGAGGCGGCGCGGGATATCCTGTAGGGTTGAAGTGGAGTACCGTTGCTAAGAATCAGAGGCAGCAGAAATATGTCATTTGCAACGGTGACGAGGGGGATCCGGGCGCGTTTATGGATCGCAGCGTCATGGAGTCGGATCCGCATCTCGTGTTGGAAGGCATGGCGATTGCGGGATATGCCGTTGGCGCTTCACAGGGATATATCTATGTGCGTGCGGAATA
Source organism: Anaerolineae bacterium (assembly GCA_034434595.1). GTDB lineage: Bacteria > Chloroflexota > Anaerolineae > Aggregatilineales > Phototrophicaceae > Flexifilum. Next base: position 86,279 of record DAOTZD010000022.1, on the reverse strand, counting down.
CCCAACGGCAATTGAACGCCTGAAGAATGCGATTAAGCAGGCGCGTAAATACGACTTGCTTGGGGAACATATCTTTGGCACGAATTTCAACTTCAACATTGATATTCGTTTGGGCGCGGGCGCGTTCGTCTGCGGTGAAGAAACTGCGCTGATGCAGTCTATCGAAGGCAAACGGGGCAGTCCACGTCCACGCCCGCCGTATCCTGCACAAAGTGGATTATGGGGACAGCCAACGCTCATCAACAACGTCGAAACCTTTGCTAATATCACGCCGATTATGCTGAATGGCAGCGAATGGTTTGCGGCAATAGGCACAGGCAAAAGCACTGGCACGAAAATTTTCGCGCTCTCCGGCAGGATCAACAATGTTGGTTTGATCGAAGTGCCAATGGGCATTTCGCTGCGTGAGATTGTTTATGAAATTGGCGGCGGCATCCCTGATGGCAAGGCATTCAAAGCGGTACAAACAGGCGGACCTTCGGGCGGGTGCATCCCTGCCGAACACCTCAATGTGTCGGTAGATTACGAATCGCTCAAAGAACTTGGCTCGATTATGGGGTCTGGCGGCATGATTGTTATGGATGAGTCGTCATCGATGGTCGAAGTGGCGCGCTACTTCATGGAATTCTGTATGACGGAGTCATGCGGGAAATGCATCCCGTGTCGGGTCGGAACCGCGCAAATGTACGATTTACTTACCCGCATCAAAAACCGTGAGGCCGAACCGAAAGACCTCGCATTACTCGAATCGCTGTGCGACATGGTGCGGAATACCAGCTTGTGCGGGTTAGGTCAGAGTGCGCCCAACCCTGTGATCAGCACACTACGCTATTTCCGTCATGAGTATGAGTCGCTGATTCAGCCGGAGGTGAGCCATGTCGGTTAAAACCTTAAGCATCGACGGGAAAGATGTCAGCGCGCGCGAAGGTGACAGTATTCTGCACGTGGCATTGGAAAACAATATTTTCATCCCGGCGCTTTGCTATGTCGAAGGTTTGTCGGTGGTCGGCGCGTGCCGTCTATGTATGGTCGAAATTACTGGGCGACGTGGTCTGTATCCCGCGTGCGCGACAGTCGTTGAAGAAGGCATGGAAGTCGTTACGCAAAGCGAGACGCTGCAAAAATATCGCCACATGATCCTTGAGATGCTGTTCATCGAAGGTAATCATGTCTGCGCGATTTGCGTGAGCAATCATCACTGCGAACTCCAAACCTTGGCAGCGAAAGTCGGCATGGATCACACTGACATGACGTACCGTTCGCCGCGCCGAAAAGTCGATCTTTCGCATGAACGGTACGGTCTCGATGAAAACCGCTGCATTTTGTGTACACGCTGTGTGCGTGTTTGTGATGAAATCGAAGGCGCGCACACATGGGACGTGATGGGACGCGGCATTCAAGCACGGGTGATCACTGACTTGGATCAGCCATGGGGCGACTCGGTGACTTGCACAAGCTGTGGGAAGTGCGTTCAGGTTTGCCCGACAGGCGCACTGTTTGAAAAAGGAAAATCTGCCGCCGAAATGGAAAAGAATCGAGCCTTCCTGCCCTACCTGCAAACGATGCGCGAGGGGAAGAAATGACCACCTACCTGCCCAAGAATGGAAACGAAATGCCCTCCTCCAGCAGCAGGCTGACGCTGGCAACCGTATGGCTTGACGGATGTTCTGGCTGCCATATGTCAATGCTCGATATGGATGAATACCTTCTTGAAATTTTGAACCGCGCCGATCTCGTTTACAGTCCATTGGTGGATCGCAAAGATTTCCCAAACATGGTGGACATAACCTTGGTGGAAGGTGCGGTATCGAGCGTTCACGATCTCGAAAAGATCATGCATATCCGCGAGCATACCCGCGTACTTGTTTCGCTTGGCGACTGCGCCGTAACGGGGAATGTCCCCAGTATGCGAAACCTGTTTTCAACGGCGGATGTTCTCAAACGGGCGTATGTCGAGACATCGGATGTTAATGCGACCCCTCCCACAGTGATGATTCCCAAACTGCTTGCGCGTGTGCGACCTGTACATCAGGTTGTGCCTGTCGATGTGGTTGTGCCGGGATGTCCGCCATCCGCACAGATTATCGCTTACGTGCTTGATCGCTTAATCGCGGGCGAACCCGTCGATCTCGGTGAAAATGCCCGCTTTGGGTAACGCTGAATTGGCGTAAAGGGTCTACGAATGACATCCATCATCACAATTGATCCGGTCACCCGGATTGAAGGTCACAGCAAAATCACCATTCAACTTGACGAACGGGGCGAAGTCGCCGACGCGCACTTCCATGTAACGCAGCTTCGTGGTTTTGAGAAATTGGTCGAAGGCAGACCGTTCCAAGAGATGCCCGGTATCATGGCGCGCATCTGCGGGATTTGCCCGGTCAGTCATTTGGTCGCTTCTGCGAAAGCATGTGATGAATTACTCGCAGTACGGATTCCACCAACTGCTGAAAAACTCCGCAAGGTAATGAATCTCGCCCAATTGGTGCAGTCTCATGCGTTGAGTTTCTTCTACTTGTCATCGCCTGACTTTTTGCTCGGCATGGACGCGCCGCCGGAAGAACGCAATATTGTAGGCGTACTTAAAGCCGAGCCGAAACTCGCGCGTGGGGGAATTCTCATCCGCAAATTCGGACAGAACATCATCGAAACACTTGGCGGTAAGCGCATTCATCCGGCGTGGATTGTTCCCGGTGGCTTGAGCGAACCGCTTGAAGAAGCCAAACGCGACGCGATTCTGGCAACTATTCCTGAAGCGAAACAGACCGCCGTCGACACTCTCGATTGGTTTGTCAGCCGACTTGATTCTTTCCGCGAAGAAATTCGCCATTTCGCGTCGTTCCCATCGCTGTTTATGGCGCTTGTCAAATCTGATAATCGGCTGGCATATTATGAAGGTGAATTAAAAATCGTCGATTCAAACTTTAATTTGCTGACGACACTCGACGATCCATTGGATTACGCCGACGTTCTTGGCGAAGCTGTTGAACCGTTCTCGTATCTCAAATCACCCTACTACAAGCCGATAGGGTATCCGGCAGGGATGTTCCGTGTTGGACCATTGGCACGCTTGAATATCGCAAGCTACAGCGGTACGCCGCTTGCCGATGAAGCTTTGCGCGGATTCAAGGCGCTTCCCGTTGAAGAACGTTGGAGTTCGTTTCACTATCACTACGCACGCTTGATTGAAATTGTGCACGGTATCGAACACATCGAAGCCCTGCTTACAGACCCGGATATTCTTAATCCGCATGTGCGTTCATTCGCGCAGACTAACAGTTTTGAGGGTGTGGGTATCAGCGAAGCACCGCGCGGCACACTACTCCACCACTACAAAATCGATCAACACGGCTTGATCACCTTTGCAAACCTCATCATCGCCACAGGCAACAATAATTTGGCGATGAATCGCGGCGTGTATCAAGTTGCTAAGCAGTACGTGAAGGCGGATCGACTTGAAGAAGGGATGCTCAATCGTGTTGAAGCGGTCATCCGCGCTTATGATCCGTGTTTAAGCTGTTCGACGCACGCTATCGGCAAAATGCCGCTGCATATCCAACTGCTTGCACCGGACGGCAGCGTGTTGAGAGAGGTTGCCCGCGCATAAGGATGTGAATCATGGCGACGGCGATAGAATGTGCTTCAGCAGTAATTATCGGCTTTGGGAATCCTTTGTGCGGCGATGATGGATTTGGGTGCGCCGCCGCTGAAGTACTGGCGGAACAATACAGCGACGATGCTGGCATCAGCGTCATTGCGACGCACCAACTCACGCCAGAACTGGCAGCCGATCTGGCGGAGGTGGGGCGCGTTGTCTTCATTGATGCTAGTGCGTCTGTTAATGTTCATGAACCCGTTGGTACCATCCGCTGTGAAAAAGTCAGCGCGGACAGCACGATCAACGTACATGGACATTCGCTTTCGCCATCCGCGCTGTTAAGTCTCACCGATCAACTTTACGGGCGCACACCGGACGCACTCTTGATCACCGTGTCCGGCGCGCGCTTCGATCTTGGCTGCTCTTTATCCGATGATGTGCGGGCGCAAATCCCGCGCATCATGGATTTGGTTGCAGCATTTCTCTAAATCTTTACCCTGCTTCGCCGCACACGCGCCATGCGCCGTTTTCTTGTGTCATGGTATACGCGCCCAGTTCCCATTGGCGCAGTTCGCCGTTGTATTCTGTCTGGATCACCCCGCCGCAGAACACCGTCGCCGCAGTGCCTGACTGCGCGGTTGTCGAACATGACACGCCAAGCAGTTCGGCACGCATCGCGCGGAATGCCTGCGCTTGTAACAGCGCCTGTGTGTCATATGCCGCGCACGCCAGCGATTGCATACGCGTTCCATCCGCAACTAGACGTGCATTCAAGTATTCCATCATAACTTGATCCGGCGTGAGTCCTGTCCCAGCGACGATCATCGAACCCGGCGCAGGCGTGGCGCTTGCCAGCAGCAGCGCGTCACAATCGCCAAGTGTCGATACATCATCGGCGCGTATCCAACCGACATCCAGACGCAGCCAAGTGACATCATCCGTCAATGCCCCTTCGCTTGCCAGCACTGTGATCCCGCTGTCGAATGTGCCCGTTGCGCTTTCACTCATCACAGGTTGATCGAACGTATCAACAGTCGTTTCTGATGTGACTAAGCACACATCCGGGTCAATCGCCAGCGCGTTGATTAGTGCCAGTGATGGGAATGGCGGCACAGGATCGGTTTCAACAAGCGTGTCATCCCATTCCACTACATCTCCCGCCGCCAGCGTAATGCGTTCTTCGCCTACGCCAAGCGCGGCATTACCAGAGAGCGCATAGAAAGTTGCCCCTGAATCGTTTAGCCAAACGAACATTGCCCCCGCCGTGATCGACACTGGCATATTATTGAGTGTGAATCGCTGCGCGCTTTCGCTGGTTGTCGTGATGAATGCGCCTGTTTGGACATCGCCACCACACGAAGGATCAGCAGTGAGTGTTACTACATGCCCGCGCATGCCGCCTAGCGTATTCGCATCAACAATCGGCAGGGCTGCGATAGCTGGATCGAATGCGACTAGACTTGTACTCACCCATGCGAATGTGCCATCTTCATTGACGATTCGCAGCCACAGTCCATCAGCCGTCTGACCATCCACCATTAAGCGTTCATCAAAGCGAAATGTCCCAACGACATCAAAATTTGAGCCGGGACCGCCGCGCAAGTTCACGTTGTATCCCGCACGATTGCCAATTTCGAGAATACCGATAGGTTCAGCCTCACTAAGCGTATAGCTTGTGAGCTGCGCGCCCACCAGCACCAGATCGATTTCTGAATCGCCCGAACCACTTAGGCGGATCAAGCGCGGGTTGGTGTTTGTGCTGACAAATCCAGTAAGTGAGAGCGAATCCCCATTCAACGAACATGCTGATTCAAACGGTGCGTTGGCGCATGCTTCAACCAAGCCGTCGAATGCGCCTACATCATCAGCAGGACATACATTTTGCGCCAACACTGGCGCAGCGATCAACAAAACGGCTAGCATAACCATGAGCACCGCGCGCGTCAGGAGAGACTTTTTCAACATAGCATCACGCCTCAGCGGGAATGAATTCAAGTTCGGTCAACAAAATATCGAGTGCTTGCAGCGTTACCAGATTACGTACTGTGTATCCCGCGCTTAAGCTGTTTTCATCGAATGTCGTCGCACTGCCGGGCGCGTTGGGGATGGTGAGGTGCAGGGTGTCATTCAAGTCCACACCATAATTCGGCAGTGGTTCAAGCGCGGCAACCAAATTGATCACAGGTAGATCATAATCGGCAGCGACGGCAAGGATGATTTGGTTGAACTGCGCGCTTTTCTCCGGTTCTTCTGGACGAATAGGGAAAGTGTACATCACAGGTACGACGTTGGCGTTGATGGTGTCGAGAATGACCAAACGCAGAAAATAGTCAAACAGCGACGGATCAAAGACCATGACATCGTTGGTGCCGAACATAATCAATGCAAAAGCTGGATTAGCGATGCGGAATTCGCACGCCAGCGGACTTTCGTTTGGCTCACATACGCCACTGTCCGCCCATGTGCTGTCGAGCGCGCTAGCAGTAGTGAAACCGAGCGCGTTGGCATAGTTCACACGATTGAAGGCGTTCGTTTCCGGGTCGATCTCGCGGATAAACGCGATTACATCTTCCAGATCAGTGTATTCACCGAGTTCATATTCGCCCGTGCCGATTGCGACTAGGAAATTCTGTGAATTTGTCATTGAGTCGCCAATCTTTGAGAACATACGCGGATCGCGCGGCGTATCTTGTACTTGTCCACGCTGAAAAATCGCGCGCGCGTGGTCGGTCAGTTCTGGCAAAATTGCCACATGTGCAGGATCAATGTCCTCAAGGGCTGCGGGATCGAATTCGCCAAGTATAGGCGGTGCTAGATCGGGGAGGTCTTGCGCGAAAACTAGAATAGGGGCAGCTATCAAGGCAGTCAAAATCAACAGGCAAAGACATTGGAGGGTTGACGTTCGTTTGTGCATAAAACGTGTAATCTCATTTGGTTTACGGGAAAAGTCGACTCATTATAGCGCATCCGCAAAACGACTTTGTGTTTGGTAAATCATTTTCTGAGCCGTTGTTGATCTGTCCCAAGTTCTACGAAAATGATGCTATAATGCCCTACGCTTAAGGCAAGTCCGTGATATGCATAGGTATTCGTGCGGAGAGACTGCATGATCAAGAAAATTGGGCTGCTGTGCCTGTTGATCCTTTTATATGGATTGCTCGGTTTAGTTATGACCACCGCTCAAGGGGCGATATCCGGTGTTACAGGCAGCTCGGTGCTGAACGTGCGTGAACTACCAGATCGTTCCAGCGCGCGTCTCACTCAATTTCCGCCGCGCACACAAGTTATTGTCGAAGCGCGTAACGAGGTGGGGGATTGGCTGCTCGTCAGCGCGCCCGCTTTGTCGCTGCGTGGATGGGTCGCTATTGGCTATGTGACGTTTGACCGTGAAGTGCGGGTGATGGAAGAACTCCCCGTTTCAAGTGAACGTGTCATTGATCCTGCTGCTCAAGGAACAACTGGTTCACCCGGTGAAGCGCCACCCGTCGTTATTATTCCTGATCGCACCGATTATCCACCGGTATACTTGACAAATGCTGTGTGGCGCAATGTTCGCAATATTTGGGCGCGCGGGCGGCAAATGGGCAATGATCCTTGGGTGTTGATGAAAGTTGGCGAAAGCAATACCGCTGGGACTGTGTACCTGTGTAACTTTGAGTGGCAGGCATATTCCCTTGGGAATTACACCCACTTGCAAGGGATCGTCGATGGGTTTAGCCGCACAGGATCATTTTGCCGTGTGAATGCATCCGCGCAAAACGGCTTTGCAACGGTCAATGTGCTTGACCCGCAGTTCGCGCCATCCGATATTTGCCAGCCGAACGAATCACCGCTGGTGTGTGAAGTGCGCCGTTCTCGCCCATCATTCGCCTTCATCTACATTGGGTTAGCAGATACAGGAATTTTGACCACACGCGAGTTCAACGCAAATCTCACCCAAATTGTGCAGTATCTCAGTCGGAATGGCGTGATTCCCATTTTGCAGACGTGGCCCACCGCAGATACCTTTAACGGAAATAACCGCCCACAGTTGTTCAACGAAGAAATCCGCGCGGTTGCGGCGCGTCAAAATGTCCCACTGCTTGACTTCCGCTCGGCGCTATATAACTATGCCAATCATGGGACAGGTTCAGATGGTTATCATCTCTCAGTGCGGGACGAAACGCGCAGTGAACTCACGGGTGATGAACTGATATATGGGCGCACCTACCGCGAATGGCAGTCGCTGCAAATCCTCTACGATCTCATGTCAGCATTCAACTAGTTTTATCCGCGAGTGTATGAGAAAAAATTGCAATTCTGGCAAGCTGATACGGTTGATCTGTGTCAGCTTGCTTCTCACTTTGCTGACGAGTGCGTGTACGCTCAGTCAGGTGACACCTACTCCGCTTCCAACGGAAACACCGATCCCAACCGACACCCCAACTCCGACACCAAGTCCGACGGATACAATCACGCCAACGATTACACCTACGCCATCTCCGACACAGTTTGTTTCACTTGTGCCGCGCGCGTTGGCGGGTGAGCCGGGAATGTTGTATGTGCGTGATCGTCCCGGTACGCTGCTGGCAGTGAACCGCACGGTGAGTTCGGTTGCTCCATGGGAAGCAATCGGGCGCACAGGTGACAATCAATGGCTGCAAATCGAATTCAGCGATGGTTATTCTGGTTGGATCGTCTATTTGCCGGACGAACATGATGTAGACATTACCAGCTTACCAGTCACGGCGGATTCCCTTATGACGGATCGTGTGGCATTGGTCACCGCTGAAACCCAGCAGTTTTATACCGATGCGGGTGACAACATTCAAGCCGATTTAGCGCGGCTGTCTGCCCTTCGCATTGACGCGCGCAGCAGTGATGGCGCATGGCTGCATGGTGTTGATACTGAAGGTCGTACCGGATGGGTTGCAAGTGAAGGAATGCTGCTTACTTTCTCGACAGAATCGCTAGAAGTGCGCGAGGTGACAATTTCAGTGAGCGCGGTTGCTGAACCAAACGGGCGTGTGCGGCTCGATTCAGGCGGGCTGCGTTTGCGCCAATTTCCCAGTTCCGAAGGCACAATCCTGCTCAACTTGATCGCGGGGACGGCAGTTGTCGTAAGTGAACGCACCAGTGATAATGCGTGGCTGCTCGTTCAGCTTCGTGAAGGGTATCGCGGATGGGTGTCGTCGCAGTTTGTGGAACTCAATGAAGGCATCGATTTGAGCATGATTCGTGTGAATGAAAGCCCCCAGCCCGTCCCGTATTTCGTCCCGCCCACGCCTGTTGGCGCTCCGCAGGTGATGACCGTAGGGGGCGGCGCGCGCAATATTTTCTTAAATGGACAGGCGCGCGGCAATCGCTCGAACATCTTCACGACAGTTGGCGATAGTTTGACGGATACGCCGTATTTCCTTCGGACAATCCCCAACGGATTCGATTTGGGGCAATACGGTTATCTTCTACCTGTGATTCAGTTTTTTAATGCTGATACAGGATTGGGAAATGCGTTTGCACGGCGTGCAATCTCGACGCGCGCGGGATGGAGTACCTTCAGTGTAGTGGTTGAACAGCATCCCGACTTGGGTGGAACATGTAATCCCGGTGAATTGGCGCTTGAATGCGAATATCGCTTAACTCGCCCCGCCTACGCATTAATCATGATAGGTACCAATGATGCGCCCGCATTTGGGGCGGATCAATACCGCGCCAACATGACACGGATTATCGAGATCAGCATCGCCAACGGGGTTGTTCCAATCCTCAGCACGCTTCCGCCACGCGCCGAATTTAACGAACGCATCATCGAATACAACGCAGTTATGTTGCAGCTTTCCCAAGCTTACGGCGTACCTATCACCGACTTGTATAGCGCATTGATCAACCTGCCAAATCGCGGCTTGGATGCTGATGGCGTACATCTCTCGATTCCGCCGGGAGCACCTGCCACCACGATGATTTTCAACAGCACAAACTTGCAATATGGCACGACAATGCGAAATCTTACAGCGCTGCAAGCACTCGAACAGGTAAGAAGTCTAGTCGGCTATTGAAGCGGTATGGTGGGCGCGAAGGGAGACGATTTAGGCTAAAATATGCGAGAGTATGTTTTCGTTTGCCACTTACCGCCACCGGAGGAATCATGCGAGCTGACTCGCCCTATTCAGGATCGCCATACGATTTACGCCCGCGCGCTGTAATGGAGATGTTGGACGCGACGTTTCGCATCTACCGGGAGAATTTTATCGCATATATCACTATCGCCGCATCAGTCATCATTCCAGTGACGATAGTGACTATCATCCAAAATGCTGCTTTCAATACCTTTGACAGCCGTACTTTCAGCCGCACACAAGGCGCTGATGGGATCGCTCAAGCATGTTTCCTCGCTATCATCGGGATAGTGCTGTCTGTCATTCAAGTCACGGTGATCAACGGTGTGTTCACGAAAATGGCTTCCGAGCGTCATTTTGGTCGTATTCTTGGCGCAAGCGAAGCTTGGTCGGAAGCAGCGCCGAGATTGGGGTCTTTGGCGGGAACATATATTTTGTTTTATATCGTGGTGGCGCTGGCATTTGTGGCAACATCTTTTATTGGCGCATTGTGTTTCCCTTTGTTCGCGCTCTTTGGCGTGATCGCCTACATCGCCATTACTAGTGGGACACTACTTGCGCCCGTGGTGGTGTTAGAAAAGATCGGCGGCGGCGCAGCGTTCACACGCGCGCATATGATTGCGAAAACCCGTTTTTGGCAGCTAATAGGATTGGGGCTGCTTGCTTTCTTGCTCACCTTTGTGATCTCATTAGCGTTTAGCGCGCTTTTGCTTCCCATCTTAGTATCTACACCATCAGGTATTCTTTCAACCGAGGGGCAGATCATGAACGGTGTAATCACGGCGATCATCAATATCTTGACCGCGCCGATTTTCCCGATTGCCGCCACGCTGCTTTACTATGATGCGCGTGTACGCGGTGAGGGATTGGATTTATCGCTGCAAGCCCTTGGCCCTGATGCTCGCCCCGGTGACGTACCACCGTCCGATGGAAGTCAAGCGCTGTTGGATAGCAAGGACTATGTGAATATTCTTGTTATCGTCGGCGCGACGGTATTGGCGGCGCTGGTATTCGGCTCGGCGTTATACACGCTGATAAATACCCTTGTTCCCGGCTTAGAAAGTCTACCTCGTTAACTTTAAATCGACACAGCATGACTTCTGTGCGTAAAACCATCTGCCTTGCGTGGGTAATTGTGTGTGTCGTGATGGTTTGGGCAGCAGCAAAACCGGCTGCTGCTCAAACTGATGTTTCACCATCTCCTGTCATCGAGGAGAGTGAATACTGGGTGCGCCTACAAACCACACAGGAACTGCTCGACGAGAAAAACGCTGGAAGTACCACCGCTAGCGCGGACATTCGCGCGTTGTGGGATAACGTGGAGGGCGTTCGCATTGGTGATGACGTGATTACGGTAAATATGGAGTGGGTGACGGCGGCACTTGATCATGAGAGTGATCTTGTTGAACTGCGTCGGCATGTGCGCGCCCTCATCGACACCCGGTATGAAACCGCGCCTTCTGACAGGAGTCCTTCGCTGGATGCTCTGCGTGATATCCTTGCTGATCCGCGATTTGATTATGGCAGACAGACTCCCACCCCCGTTCCTGATCCTTCGCTGCCAGCGCCGCAGATGAGTCCAGCGGTTGATGGGCTGGCGCAAATTGTCGGATATATCGCGTTGATCCTAGTCGCAGTTGCTGTGATCGGCTATTTCGCGCGGATGATGGGCGTTCAGCCGAATAGGATTGAATCTTCTGTGGGATCGGACGAACCGACCACCTCATTAGAAGCCCACGCTCTTGCCGAAGCTTATGAAGCTGATCGAGACTATCGCTCGGCGATTCGTTACTTGTTTCTCGCGCTGCTGCTGCAATTGGACGAGCGCGGCTTGATTCACTATGACCCCGCGCTGACTAACCGAGAACATCTGCGCCAAGTGAGTACGCATCCGCAAGCGGCGGATTTGCTGCGCCAGATCGTCAGTACATTTGAAGATGTGTGGTATGGGTTTGCGCGCATTGATGAAGCAGGCTATCAACAGTTCGCACGACAGATCGCGCAATTGAATGCGTCCATGCCTACGATGATGACGCGCTCATGACGAACACGCCAACACATTCACTTTCGCGTGATATTCGGACATTGATCTTTTTGCTGGTGGGGGTGGTGGTGGCAGCGACACTTGGTGTGCTGCTGTCACCTGCGCCGCAAAAATCGCTGTTGAGTACACGAAGCGATCAGCCGGAAGGGGCGTTGGCGCTGCGCTGGTGGCTGGAAAGCACTGGCTATACAGTCGAAGATGCAGTTATCCCCGGCGGGTTGGATAATGTCGATGCGCTGTTTGTGCTGGAACCGGAACGTTCTTACACGGCAGACACAAGCGCCGCGATCCGCGCATGGGTAGGGCGCGGAAATACGTTGATTGTGGCGGGTAGTACCAGCGCGGTGTCGGATTTGCTCAATGCATTTTACGTGAATGTCGATTATTTCCCGTCAACCAGTGTGCAGCCGATCTCCGGCGCGCCGACGCTGATAATGCCCGTTGTTGATGCGCTGCCGCCGATGGTCAGCTACGGAATTACGACAGAGCGAGATGATGTTGTGCCACACCTGTTTCGTGGGGCAACACCTGTTCTCGTATCACTGCCACAGGAACGTGGTGTGGTATGGGTATCAGGGATGACGTATCCATTCACCAATCGCGGGATACAAGAAGAACAGAATGCACGCTTGATCGCCAATTTGCTGGCTAGTGTGCCAAGTGGTGGTCGGATCGCTTTTGACGAGAGCTTAAGGGCATTTGGCGACACCAATACGTTTAACGATTGGCTGTTTGGCACTGCGCCCGGTTGGGGCGTAGTGTTGGGCGTGGTGATCACGTTTGTGTTTCTAGCGGCGCGGGGACGACGTTTCGGCAGTCCGATCCCGCTCGCAGAAGAAAAACTGCGCCGCGAACCGATTGAGTATATTCGCGCGATTGCCACGCTGTATCGACGCGCGGGTGGACGCGATGACGTGCTGAAACACTATCGCGATCAGTTCCGACGGCAGTTATCGATGCATTATCGGATTGATCCGCGATTAGACGATGCGGAAATGGTGCGCGTGATTGTGTATCGTGATCCAACGGTTGATGAGGCGGAGCTGCGACTACTGCTTCAGCGATTGGCACGGTCGCATGTGAACGAACATGATCTACTGCAAACTGTCCATGACATGGACGCATGGTTGAAATTGATGCGCTGAAAAACACAGCGATGTTGAAAGGCATAACGGTGTGAATGACGTGAACGACAGCCCAAGCGCAATGTTGAAACCCATCGCGGAGATGCTGCGCGCACAGGTGGGGCGTGTGCTGGTGGGGCAGGAAGAAGCTGTCGAACTGCTGCTGGTGGCGCTGTTTGTGCGCGGGCATGTGCTGTTGGAAGGCGTTCCCGGCACGGCGAAAACGTTAATGGCGAAAACGCTGGCACATTTGATTGCGGCAGATTTTCGGCGTATCCAGTTCACGCCCGACTTGATGCCATCAGATGTGGTAGGGACAGTCGTCTTTGATCTGACGACGAGTCAATTTCATATCAAGCGTGGACCCATTTTCACACAGATTATGCTCGCAGACGAAATCAACCGCGCGCCGGCAAAAACACAAGCGGCGCTGCTGGAAGCGATGGAAGAACGGCAAGTCAGTATTGAAGGGGACACCCAGCCATTACCCGATCCGTTCTTGGTGATTGCCACGCAGAATCCAGTCGAGATGGACGGAACTTATCCGCTGCCAGAAGCGCAGCTTGACCGCTTCTTGTTCAAGATACGAATCGGTTATCTGGATAAGGGACAGGAAACCGAAGTGCTGCGTCGCGTACACAAGGGCTTTGACGCACACAATCTCGCAGGGGCGGGATTGCAGCATGTTTTGAATCCGGCACAGTTGGGGCAAATCCGGCTGATCATTCAAGCGGTGCGGGTAGAAGAATCGCTGTTAGGGTATATCACGGCGATCAGTGGGGCGACACGCACCAGCAGCGAATTGATGTTAGGCGTAAGTACGCGCGCATCGGTGGCGCTTCTGACCGCTTCAAAGGCTTTCGCGGCGCTGCGTGGACGAGATTACGTGACACCGGATGACATTAAGGCGTTGGTGCCGCCTGTGTTCCGCCATCGCGTGCAGCTTCGACCAGAAGCAGAAATTGAAGGTTTAGATGGCGATGCCATCTTCCGTCGTTTACTGGCGCAGATCGAAGTGCCACGCTGATTATGCTGACCTTGCGGTGGTATTTGTTGGCACTGTTGCTTCCAATAGGGCTGCTGATCGCGGAGTGGATTCCCGTGGTACAGACCGTCGCGCTGGTGTATGGCGCGGCGCTGCTCGTCATCACATGGTTGGATCGACGTGGGGCGGGTACGGCGAGGCAGTTGGTGATCGAACGCACGCATGATCAAAAGCTGTCGCTCGGCGTGCCGAACCCTATACACGTCATTTTACAGAATCGATCCTCGCGAAAATTGAAGGGGATAATCCGTGATGACCTGCCACTGGATTTCCATACGGATGATCATCTTGACCCGCTGACATGGGAATGTCCGCCACGTGACAGCACAACCCTGACGTATCATGTACGTCCACTGCATCGGGGAAAGTTCGCGCTTGGGGCTGTGCATGTGCGTTGGGAAAGCCCGCTCGGATTGGTGATGAGACAAGCGGCATATCCGTTAGGTCGAGAAGTGCGGGTGTACCCTAACCTGTACGAAATTCGCAAATATGAGCTGCTGGTGCGGCGCGACCAACTGGCAGGGATGGGAGTACGAACGGTTAAGGCACGCGGGGAAGGAACGTCGTTCGCCAGCTTGCGCGACTACACGCCGGATGATCAATACAGGTCGATCAACTGGAAGGCGACAGCCCGGCGCGCGAAACCGATTAGCACGGATTATGAACCGGAACGCAGCCAGCGAATCATGATCATGATTGATGTGGGGCGCATGATGCGAAGCCCGATCCGTGTGGATGATGCGGGAGGACTGTCGTGGAGTATGGCGAAGGTTGATTTTGTGATCAACAGTGTACTGCTGTTGAGCTATGTGGCGCGGCGCACAGGCGATCAAGTGGGGTTGATGGTGTTCGCTGACCGCGTGCAGCAGTTCATCGCGCCATCGCCGGGTGGGGATCACTTTCAAAAGCTGTTGGAAGCGATGTATGCGCTCGAAAGCCAACCCGTCGAATCGGATTATGGGCGGGCGATCACGATGCTGCGCGCCCAACAAAAAAAACGTGCCTTGGTGGTGCTGTTCACCGATTTGAGCGGAAAACGGGCATCAGACTTGCTACTGCGGTATATGCCGAGTTTGCTACCGCATCATCTACCGCTGTTGGTGACGATTCGCGATCCGGCGCTGGATCAGGTAGTGGCGGATCGGGGGGAAGATTCGGATGCGGTGTATCAGCGAGCAGTCGCGGAGCAGATGATCAATGAGCGTCGGCTCTTGCTCGACTCGCTGGAACGGCGAGGAGTGCTTACAGTGGACATCGACGCGGAGCAGATGAGCATGGCAGTGGTCAACCGTTACTTGCAGTTGAAGCGGCGTGACATTGGGTAAACGAGAGGGGAGTATTTTATGTCCTTTATGTCCCGATTTTATGGGGTTTGGGACGCAAATTTGTAGAAGTTAATTGTTTGACAATTAACCAATAGAACAGCACGGCGCAAGAATTGATGGTGCTGAAAAGTTCGGGAAATTAGAATTAAGATGGGGTCGAAAATGTGACCCGGTGCTGCGAATTTGTGGCACGTCGGGGGATTCAAGCCCGCAGTGATGCCGACGCACTAAGGGGGACATGGTATTTTGCCCCATGTGGCGTTAGGACGGGCGTTCGGACTCGCGGAGTTCGAGGGCGCGTGCGACCTGTTCGAGAAATATATGAGCACCGTTGGCGCTGTACTGCATGTTGGAGAGGTTCATTTTGGCTGCGTAACGCCCCGCCAGCATATAGGCGAGTTGATCGCTGTTGCGGAGCGTGATGCGGCGGTTGAGAAAGTCCGCGATGGTTTTGAAATCCTCATAGGTAAGCGTACTAACATCGATATAGTGCGGAATGGGATTTGTGCGGTTGAAATAGATATAGCGGACATGAACCGAATCGCGGATAGAAGCCAGCGTAACGCTAGATTGTTCATAGACGACAATGGTTCCTGCGGCAAGATCACCCAGCCGCTGACTTTTGGCGGTAGCAAACATCGCCAATAAGCCGATGCCATAAGCAAACGGCAAAAAGTCGAGCAGGCGAATGAAATTGCGAACGACAACAGCGGCGGCGTTGAGAGGTAAGCCGTTGGTGCGGACGACGCGGAGGCCTACCCATCGTTTGCCGGGAGATTGTCCATTCCAAAACATCTCGAATAATAGATGATAGAACGTGATGAAGATAAATATCACCCCCACATAAACTGCAACACCCAGCGTTGAGCCTAACAGTCGTCCGCGCCAAAAAAGAGAGACCAGCAAGACGACTCCGCCGATGATGAGATAATCGAGGATGGCTGCGTAACAGCGTGACCCATAGCCCGCAATTGGCGCTTCGAGCGTAAGATTCTCTGGTGTTTCGATAGAAAGATGGTTGTTGAAGTTGGTCATGAGGCACGCCGTTTTTGGACAGATGAAGTCATTTTATCGTGTTGTGGCGTGAATGGATAAGGGTTTGTGATGACACAGGTGAACGAGTTCATCAAACAGCGTGAACGAGATTGGAAGCGGCTGGAAGACTTAATGGCGCGGATGCGCCGACAAGCACTTTCACCTGTCGAGATTCACGAATTGGGCGGGTTGTATCGATCCACTATGTCTGACCTCGCGATTGCGCGGCGCGATTATGCAAACGAGCGCGTGATTGTGTACCTGAATCAACTGCTGACGCGGGCACACAGCACGATTTATCAAGATGATACGAGCAGTCTGGAGCGATTGAACAGATACGTCGTGCGGACGATCCCCACGGCATTTCGGAGGATTGCCGGATTTGTGCTGGCGGCGTTCATCTTATTCATGGTGCCAGCGGTGATCGGGTATCGGCTGGCGGTGGTGAATCCTCAAGCCGCCGAACCGCTTGGGTTGGAAGAACAGCGGGCGATTCTCGCAGAACATGAAACGTGGACGGATATTCCGCCGAATGTTCGCCCAGTCGCATCGACGTTCATCATCACGAACAATGTGCGTATTGCGATTCTAGCTTTCGCGGGCGGGGTGTCGTTCGGGTTGTTCACTGTGTACATTCTCGCGATGAACGGCTTGGTAATTGGCGCGGTTGTAGGGCTGGCGGCGCATTACGGCATGGTGGGGTCGCTATTGGATTTCATGGTGGCGCACGGGGTATTGGAATTGAGCATCATTTTCATGTCGGGCGGCGCGGGATTGGCGCTTGGATGGGCGATGCTGAATCCGGGGCGGCTGACGCGGGCAAATGCGATGCGTGTGGCAGCGGTGCGGTCTGTGAGTTTGGCGGTGCTTGCTGTGCCCGTGCTTTTGATCGCGGGACTCATCGAAGGGTTTATTTCGCCAACAGGAATTGCGAGTGTGGTCAAGATTCTTGTGGGGGTGGGGACGGGCGCAGTGTTGTATGCGTATTTGATGCACAAAGGTCGCGAAATTTGATGGTGCGGGCGCGACGAAACGAGTTTCGTTTTGCGCCCCTACAGGTGGCATATGTGAATTCGAGTTTAGGAATGAAAAGAGCGACCGGAGTAGTGGTCGCTCTTTGTTTACGCAAGGGAGAGGATTTTGTGAGATTTAGTCGCCAGCGGCGGGCGCAGTCGAACCAGCCGCGGCTTTGTGCTGCGGGTCGATACCGAGTTTTTCTTCGGCTTCGCGGACATCGGGCCAAATCGACGCACCGTGTTCGTAATCGTCGATGAAGAGTTTGACATCATCCACAGCCTTGTTGACATGCAGACGACCAACCGCCTTAAGCGCACCGAACATGACGACTGCGAATACCCCTGTGAAAACGATAGTTGCCAGTGAACCGATGAACTGCACGATCAACAGGTCAACGCCACCACCGAGCAGCAAGCCGGCCCGGGTCGCAACATCGACACCCGCCGGGGCAAAGGTCAACCCGGGCTGCGCGAACAGACCGATAGCGAGCGTGCCCCAGATACCGCAGACACCATGTACAG
The DNA here is from genome assembly GCA_034434595.1 of Anaerolineae bacterium. Taxonomy (GTDB): domain Bacteria; phylum Chloroflexota; class Anaerolineae; order Aggregatilineales; family Phototrophicaceae; genus Flexifilum. The sequence continues at coordinate 68,475 of DAOTZD010000022.1, read as the reverse complement.
CGAACGCGCCAACGGGGTCATCGATGTGGAGGCGTTCAACTACGTCAACTGCGAGCACGACGAGGATACCCGCGATACCACCAATCACAACTGCTGCCCAAGGAGCGACAAAAGCGCATCCTGCTGTGATGCCAACCAGACCTGCTAGGGATCCGTTGAGGATGTACGTTAAGTCCCATTTCTTGGAGCGGAAATACTGGAAGAACATGGTCGCAATCAGACCTGCCGCTGCACCGAGCGTGGTGTTGAGCGTGACCAAGCCGATCAAGCCCGTGTTGCCCGTACCGAGCGTCGAACCGGGGTTGAAGCCGTACCAACCGAACCACAGGATCATCGTGCCGAGCGTCGCCAGACCGAGGTTGTGGGCAGGCGGAAGCGGCTGCCATTTGCCTTCCTTCCAGCGGAAGGGGCGCGCACCGAGCATGATTGCGCCGACGAGCGCCGTGACACCACCAACGGTATGGACGACGGTGCTGCCTGCGAAGTCATGGAAGCCCTGTTGGAACAACCAGCCACCACCCCAAATCCAGTGGACGATGATGGGGTAGCTGATACCACCCATAATGGCGCTGTAGATGATGTCGCCAACGAAGTCAGTGCGTTCCGCCATCGCGCCGGTGGTGATGGTGCTGGCAGTTGCAGCGAACGCGAATTGGAAGAAGAAGAAAGTTAACACATCAAGGTTGGGATAAGCGGCGAATTTGGCGAATGTCACTACGCCACCTTCAAAGGACATTGCTCCGCTGAGGAAGAAATTGTCCGTACCAATAAATCCACCAGCAGATGTGCCGAAAGCAATTCCGAAACCAACTGCCCAGAAAGCGATAGCGGTTACGCCTGCGTCAATGAAATTTTCGACAAGCGCATTAACCGCACTCGTTTGGCGGATAAGACCCGTTTCGAGCATGGAAAAACCGGTTTGCATGAAGAAAACCAAGAAACCAGCCAGAAGAACCCATGTCGTATCGACTGCTGCTTGTGTCGCCATTGGAACACTGTCTTGCGCCTGTGCAGCACCGTTGCCAAAGAAAGCAAGAACCAAAGAGGCGATAGCAAGAGCGAGCAGACGACTCCAGACACGCTTGCGTTTAAACCCCAGTCGCATGATGTTATCCCCCAGAATGGAAGCAGAAAGGCGATGAGGGAAGTCTACAAAATTCACCAAAGCGGTTTTATCGTCAGTCTGACGAACTTTAAGGTTACTATTTATGCAAAGTCACTAAAAAGTGTGTTGTAGGTACGCGAGCGCTGCCATTTCGATTTGTGATATAGGCAATTTGTATGATGTGGCTTGTTTAACAAAGGTTGATGGAACGCCCAAATTGACAGCTTTGCACAAATAGACAAAAGTGAACAAATTTAAGGGGTGTAAAAAAGTCTTTGTGTATTTTTTCCAGAAAGCAGAGGGATAGGTAAGGTGTTGCTTTGGCGTGTTCGAGTGAATCCATCTCCTTGTCATTTATGCATGTCGATTACCGTGCTGGAAGCATCAGCATTTCTTGCGTGGGCGACCCGATGGATCGCCCCATATTTTTGTGACAGAGCGTAGATATTGATTATTGGGCGGTTTCAGGTTCGCTTTGCCATGCGACAGGATCGTAGGCAGGCGCTTCGCAGCGAAGCGGCTTATCATCGCGGAAGCCAAATTCGTAATCCGCCTGCATAATTTGGTGAATTTCGCTTGTACCTTCATAGATGACCGCGCCCTTGCTGTTACGCAGGTAGCGTTCGACGGGGTATTCGTCGCTGAAGCCATACGCGCCGTGAATCTGAACGGCTTCAAGCGCGGCTTGAACACTTTGATCGGTGGCGAACCATTTAAATTGGCTCGTTTCTTTGGTATTACGGATGCCTTGATTTTTGAGCCAACCGACACGAGTCATCATCAAGTGAGCTTGATCGTACCAAAGACGCATGTAGGCGATCTTTTGCTTAATTAACTGGTGCTGGGCGATAGTTTGACCGAAGGTGCTGCGGCTGTGCGCGTATTTCACACTGTCTTCCAAGCAGGCACGGATTAAGCCAGTCGCCCCCGCGCCAACGGTATAGCGTCCGTTATCGAGACAGGACATGGCGATTTTAAAACCTTCGCCTTCTTCGCCGAGTCGGTTTTCGAGAGGAACTTCGACGTTTTCAAATTTGACCCAACCCGTTGAACCTGCGCGCACGCCAAGTTTGCCGTGAATATCGCCTGTGGTGACACCGGGCATATCACGTGTGACAAGGAAGGCGCTCATGGTGGTGTGCGCGGGCGATCCACCGGGGTTGTGTTTGGCAACGACGAGGAAGTGATGTGCTTTGGTAGCAAGGCTGATCCACATTTTTTCGCCGTTGAGGATGTACTTGTTTCCTTTGCGGATAGCGGTGGCGTTCATGTTGACCACGTCCGAACCGACATTGGGTTCGGTGAGGCAGAAGGCGGCGTATTTTTCGCCGCGCGCTTGCGGGACGAGAAAACGCTGCTTTTGGTCTTCCGTCCCCCATTGGAGAATGGCTTGACTGTTCAAGCCGTGATGGACGGACATGATGACGCGGAGATGGGTGTCGCCACGTTCGAGTTCTTCGCAGACTAAACCGAGTGTGATGTAGTCGAATCCCTGACCGCCGTAACGAACAGGGAGACTGATACCAAGAATGCCAAGTTCCGCCATGCGAGGCAAGAAGGCAGGATTCATCTCCTGTTTGCGATCCCATTCACCGATGACAGGGATGACTTCTTTGCGTACAAAGTCGCGCACCATCTTTTGGGCTTGTAAATGTTCTTCAGTAAGCTGGAAATCCATTGTTGGTCCTTGTTCTGATGCTGGTCTATCAAGTGGTGTTTTCTTCATATTTTACGGTACAACGGGCATACGGTGAAGATCACACTCATGAAGTGTGAATTAGTGAGTGAGGATGGGTTGCAGATGGTGGGAGGGACATTTCGATGACAGGTGAACTGTATGTGATCTCGGGGCTGGATCAGGCAACTCTGCGCCCGCTGCTGCGGGCAAGCGTTGAGGAAGGGTACGACTTTGTTCCGCGATTGTGGGACGAGCATAAATCGGGGGTGGAGCGGTTCGACAAGGCAGGCGCGGTACTGCTTGGCATGAAGGATGAGCAGGGGGTGATGGCTATCGGTGGGGTGGGGATTGATCCGTATGAAGGGCAGCCGACGATTGGGCGAATCCGGCATGTGTATGTGCTGCCGGCGTATCGACGGACGGGGGCGGGATCACGGCTGATGCAGGGATTGATCGAGTATGCGAGGGGACATTTCACGGTGCTGACGCTGCGGACGCTGACGGATCACGGGGATGCGTTTTACCGTGCGCTGGGGTTCAACGGGGAAAAACGGTTTCCACAGGCGACGCATTGGATGGCGCTGAGGGAGGAATAATTGTGACAAGCGCGAAGCATTGTCGTCCATGTCCGGCGGTCTTTGACCGCGGATGTCACGAAGTGTTTCGGTTAAGGATTGAGCAAGCCTTGAGATGTTAGGATTTGGTTTGTGTTTTTTTCTGTGACGGATGTCACAATGAGACCTGTGATGTTTGAAATCCCCCTGTGAGGGTGGGTGCGGATAGACTGAAGAAAACATCGTCTATTCGGATATGCGAATGAACGCACCTACCAAGATCATCCCCACCGAAGAAGTGAACCTGCTGCACGCAAAGTTATGCCGTGTTGTGGGCGATCCCAAACGCATACAAATTCTGTACGCGCTGGCGGAATCGCCGTGCAGCGTGGGGACATTGGCGGAACTGCTCGACGTTCCACAACCGACGGTTTCGCGTCACTTGGCAGTTTTGCGCGAAAGCGGGCTGGTGAATACTACCCGCGATGGAACAAGCGTGTATTACAGCATCGCAGTCCCCGAAATGATCGATGTCATCGAATCTATGCGCGCCATCCTTCGCACAGTGATAAACCGACAAGCGAATACGTTGGAGGATGACACCGCCATCACGGAGTAAGTGTATGCGCGAGTCCAAATATATCTGGCTGGTCGGGCTGGGGATCACGCTGTTGATCATCGGCATCCCGATCTATTTGTTTACGTTTGAACCCCCTGCTGTTGTCGCTGACCCGTGGGCATATGTTCCGCAACGTTTGACTGAACCCACGGATCATTCGGTGTTGATGCCGGGTCCATATGAAACGGGCAGCGATGTCACCCGCGCTTGTTTGAACTGCCACGAAGAAGCGGGCGATCAAGTCATTCATACCTCACATTTCACATGGTTGAGCGAACCAGTACTGGTGGAAGGGCGCGATGAGCCGATCCAGACTGGCAAAGCTAACCTCATCAATAATTTTTGCATTGGTATTCAATCAAATTGGACAGGATGCACACGCTGTCATACTGGGTATGGATGGACGGACGCGGAATATGACTTCACCAATGTTGAGAATGTGGACTGTCTCGCGTGCCATGACCAGACCGGAACATATGTAAAAGCGGGCGGCGGCGAAGTGGCGGAAGGGGTTGATCTGGTGTTTGTCGCAGGCAGCGTGGGGACACCGAGCCGTGAAAACTGCGGCGCGTGTCACTTCGATGGCGGCGGTGGCAACGGCGTGAAACACGGCGATCTCGATGAAAGTTTGTACTTCCCACCGGAAAGCGTGGACGTGCATATGGGACGCTATGACTTTTTGTGCGTCGACTGTCATCAGACGGAAGACCACGAAATTGGCGGGCGCGCGATGAGCGTGAGCATGACGAATCTCGAAGGCGGGATTGCCTGTACGGACTGCCATGATGTGAACCTGCATGAAGACGCACGAATCACTGAGCATTTGGACACGGTTGCGTGCCAAACGTGTCATATCCCCGCAACGGCGCTGCGAGACCCAACAAAAGTGAGTTGGGACTGGTCGCAAGCTGGCGACCCGACACGTGAAGAAAACCCGCACGAGTATTTGCGAATCAAGGGCGAGTTCATCTATGAGAACGATTACATCCCACGGTATGCGTGGTTTAACGGAACAGTGAGCCGCTACTTATATGGCGATGTGATCAACCCTGCTGAAATGACCTATATCAACCGTCCGCAGGGCACGATTGATGATCTCATGGCGCTGATTTGGCCATTCAAGATTCACTATGCGCGGCAGCCGTATGACACGGTGAACAATATTCTGCTGCCTGTGCATACCACGGGGGAAGATGGGTACTGGACGACGTTCGATTGGGAATCGGCGCTTGAGATCGGCGCGGAAGCTGCCGGACTGCCATTCAGCGGCGAATACGGGTTCGCGGATACGGCGATGTATTGGCGGCAGACGCACATGGTTCAACCTGCCGATAATGCGCTGACCTGCACAGATTGTCACGGTGAAAATGGACGGATGGACTGGGAAGCTCTCGGTTATCCGGGTGATCCGTTGATCTGGGGAGGTCGAAGCTCATGACGAGGCTCACTTCTCGGATTGTCATCGGTTTAGTTGTGGTTGCGATAGCGTTATTTGGCGCGGCGGCTGTCGTGATTGCACAAGAAGCGACGGAAACTGCTCCGGTATCGCTGCCGCGTGACGATGGATCGCCGCTGCATCCGGTGTATCCGCTGTTGGATGCAAACGGCGAGAACGTGACGATCACGGGGCAACCGATCTCGACGGTTCAAACGTGCGGGACATGCCATGACACAGCCTACATCACGACACACACGCTGCATGGAGATGGCGGGCGCACGGCGGCGGGCGCTGTGCCGCCGGATGAAGTGCCATCGACGGGCATAGAAATGAACTGCTTCCTATGCCATGCGACGATGCCGAATAACACGGCGCGGGTCGCTGCGCTGGAAAGCGGTCAAGGTGAGTGGGCGAATACGGCAATGTTAAGCGATACAGGGATTGTGTCGGCAACGGACAACGGATTTGCTTACAACGCGGAAGCGTTTGACACAAATGGGACGTTGAAAACGGAGTATGTCGGGATACAAGACCCGACCAGCGACCACTGCGGCGCGTGTCATGGTGTAGTGCATTTAGACAATCAAACACCGATTGCCGTGCCGATTGGCGATGAAAACGCATGGCGGACGTTTACAACAGGACAAGTGGTGTCGCCGCAGCGGATTTCCAACGGCGGGGCGAACATCAGCGGGCGTGATGAGCTGACACGGACATGGGATGTTCATGCGGAACGGGTGTTGAACTGCGTGGACTGCCACTATTCGCTGAACAATCCGACGCTGGCACAGCCGAACGCTTCCGCCGCGCCGGAACATCTGACATTTGATCCGCGCCGCGCGGATTTTGGCGAGTATCTCGAACGTCCATCGCATGAATTCGCAACGGGAACGGATGCGATGCGGTCATGCAGTACGTGTCATGAGGGAGCAAGTTCGCATACATGGCTGCCGTATTGGGATCGTCACACAAGCGCATTGGCGTGCGAAACCTGCCATGTGCCGCAGTTGTATGCACCCGCGCTGCAATCACGCGATGCGACGGTAATGCGGTTAGATGGATCGGCTGTGGATACGTATCGCGGGTTGGCTGACGATGGTGTGCTGATCACGGGATATCAACCTGTGCTGCTTCAGCAAGTGGACGCAGATGGATCGCAGCAGCTTTCGCCATTCAATGTGGTGACGGTGTGGTACTGGGCGGCGGGTGAAGATCAAACGGTTGTGACTGACGAACAGTTACGCGCGGCGTACTTCGAGGGTGAGACTTATGCAGCGGACGTGATCGCGGCGCTGGATGGCGATGCCGATGGGACGCTGACGGATGTCGAACTGGTGCTGGATACGCAAGAAAAAGTTGATGTGATTGCGAATCGGCTGGCAGCGCAAGGACTGAGTAATCCGCGCATTGTGAGCGAGGTGATTCCGTATGCGATTCATCATGGTGTGATCGGCGGGGAATGGGCAACACGCGAGTGCCAAGATTGTCACAGCCAAGAATCGCGGCTGGTGGTGGCAATGCCTTTGAGCAACCGGGTCCCGGGCGGCATACAGCCGACGCTGACTGACAGTGACATGGTGAAGTGGAACGGAACGATCACACAAGACGAAAGCGGATCGATCACGTTTGTGCCAGCGACAGAATCGCCCGCGGCGCGGCTGTATGTGTTCGGGCATGACAGCGTAGAAATCATCGACGTGATCGGTGTGCTGATGGTGCTTGGCGCATCACTTGGTGTGACGGTTCACGCGACGCTGCGGGTGATGGCGGGTCGTCGTCATGCGGCACATACCAATGTGAGTCTGCGACATGAATATATGTACAGCGTGTATGAGCGTCAATGGCATTGGCTGCAAACGGCGGTGATCTTCGGGCTGACGTTCACAGGATTGGTGGTACATAAACCGGAGATGTTCAGCCTGTTCAGCTTCGCGTGGATGGTTGATTTGCACAATGTTTTCGCGCTGCTGCTCGTGATCAACGCGGCGCTGGCGCTGTTTTATCACCTTGCGAGTGGGGAGATTAAGCAGTTTATCCCACGCCCGTATGGCTTCTTCGACCAGATGATGCAGCAAGCGGGGTACTACCTGCGCGGGATTTTCCGGGGCGATCCGCATCCGTTTGAGAAGCGGCGCGACCAGAAGATGAATCCGATTCAGCAGTTGACTTATTTTGGGCTGCTGAATGTGCTGCTGCCGCTGCAAATTCTCACGGGCGCGTTGATTTGGGGCGCGCAGCAGTTCCCTGAATTGGCGAACATGCTCGGTGGTCTGCCGATTCTCGCGCCGTTCCATACGCTGATCGCTTGGCTGCTGGTGATGTTCGTAATTGTCCATGTGTATATGACGACAACAGGGCATACACCGATGGCGAATATTAAAGCGATGGTGATGGGGTATGACGATGTGGAGATAAAGGAAAACTAGATGGCGACGTTTACATCGGCAAAGAAAGTGAATGCCACCCCGACGACAAAAGCGGCACGAGTGGCACGTCCGTATTTGCACCCGTATGCGGCGGGGATTTTGCTGGGGTTGGTGCTGTTCGCGGCGTTCTTCTTCACGGGGAACGGGCTAGGCGCAAGCGGCGGGATGAATCGATTGTTGGTGGTGTTTGAAGACGCGCTGTTTCCCGCGCACATTGACCGCACACCATATTTGATCTCGATGGCGGGTGGCGACAGGAATCCGCTAGAAAGCTGGGTGGTGTTCGTCACCATCGGAACGATTGCAGGTGGATTTGTCAGCGGGTGGCTGAACGGGCGCGTGAAACTGGAGACAATCAAAGGTCCGCATACGTCCACGCGCACGCGCTGGATCATGGCGTTCATCGGCGGGGCGCTGATGGGCTATGGCGCTCGACTGGCGCGGGGATGCACCAGCGGTCAAGCGTTAAGCGGGGGCGCGGTGCTGTCGGCGGGGAGTTGGGCGTTCATGTTCGCGGTGTTCGGCGGGGCGTATATGCTGGCGTATTTTGTACGTAAGCTGTGGAATTGATGTGGCTGATGACGAAAAATGCGGGCATGGCACGCCATGCCCCTACAAGCAAGAATGAGGTAAGGTATGGCTCCGTTTCCACTGAATTTGGTTGAGCTGCTCGGTAATCCACAGTATTACCTTGTGTATCTGGTGATCGGCTTCGCGTTTGGCGCAGTGCTGGAGATGGCGGGGTTCGCGATTTCGACCAAGCTGGCGGCGCAGTTCTATTTCAAAGATTTGACCGTGTTGAAGGTGATGTTCACGGGAATCATCACAGCGATGGTGTTGATTTTTCTCGCCAGCGGGCTTGGGCTGCTCGATTACAACCTTGTGTACGTGAACGAAACGTATCTAGTCCCCGGCATTGTGGGCGGGCTGATTATGGGCGTGGGATTCATCATCGGTGGGTTCTGCCCCGGTACGTCGCTTGTTTCGGCGGCAACGCTGAAGATCGACGGGATTTTGTTCGCGCTCGGCGCGTTCTTCGGGATTTTCCTGTTCGGTGAAACCGTCGGGTTCTTCGAGGAATGGTGGAATTCGACGTACATGGGACGGTTCACGTTGATGGACTTGTTCAATACCGAAACGGGCGTGATTGTGGTGGCAGTGATGATCATGGCGCTGCTGGCATTCGCTGGCGCCGAAGTGGCAGAGCGCGTGATCGGCAAGAAAACGGATAAGCAACCACGCTGGCGCTACGGCGCGGCGGGCGGCGGATTGGCATTGGCGTTCGCGGTGCTGCTGATTGGGCAGCCAACGAACGCGGATAAATGGAATGCGATTTCTGCTGAAAAACAACCGCTGCTGGATTCGAGGGCGGTGTATGTGCATCCCGGTGAAGTGCTGCAATACATGAACGATCACAAAATCATCACCATGCTCATCGATGTGCGGGATGAGGCGGATTACAACCTGTTTCATGTGCGGGATGCGCGGCATGTGCCGATGGATGAGTTGAGCACCATTGTCGAGGAGTTTCACGCGCTGCCAGAAAACGCGGTCTTGTTCTTGATGAGTAATGATGAGGCGCGAGCGACGGAAGCGTGGCGTTATTTGGTGGCGGAGAGCGTGGTCAATGTGTACATCCTTGAGGGCGGGGTGAATAACTGGCTGGCGACGTTCGGCGAAGGGGAAATAGAAGCGGTCAGCACACATGCACCAGATGCGTTGGGGTATCAATTTGCGATGGCTTACGGAGATCGGCATCCAGCGGCAGCGCCGCACGCGGATCGGTTCAATTTGACGTTTGAACCACATGTTGTGTTGGCGATCAAACGCGGTCCGGCAAGCGGCGGGTGCGGATAGATAGCGCACCGTTGGCAGCACAGCAGGTCTAGTGGACGGCATCAATGTGCATGGGTTATGGTTGTGAGCAAGTTTATGCCTTACACAGATGGAGGATATGCTGTTGGCGCTAGCAGCGAAGTCACAATCGGATGGAGAGCGGGTGCTTGTTTATATTGGGACGTATACGAAGCCCGCGCCGCATGTGCAACATGCAAAAGGACGCGGGATTTCTGTCTATGAACTTGATCCTAATACAGGAAACCTCACTTTTGTCAGCGAGACAGTGGGAATTGAAGACCCGACGTTTCTGGCGATCAGCCGTGATCAACGCTTTCTTTATGCAGCAAGCGAAGTTCCACAAGGGATGGTGTATGCCTATGCGATTGATTCCGCATCGGGCGGGCTGCGTTTGATCAACAGTCAATCGGCGCATGGGAGCAGCACAGCGCATGTGATGGTTGATCCGACAGGGCGAATTGTGGTGGCGGCGAACTACGCGGCTGGGAATACATTCGTCGTGTATCGCGTGCGCGATGATGGCGGCATTGAACCCGCAAGCGATCACGTTCGTCATGAAGGAAGGGGTGTGCATCCGCGTCAAGAAAAGACACATGGACACAGCACGTATATCGACCCATCAAATCGGTATTTGTGCGTGGTCGATCTCGGCATTGATGCGGTGAAGGTTTACGCGCTTGACCGTGAAAAGGGACGGGTACGGTTACACAGCGAAGTGAAGGTTCAGCCGGGAAGCGGCGTAAGGCATCTGGCGTTTCACCCGAACGGAAAGTTTGCGTATGTGATTGGCGAATTGAATTCGACGATCACAACGCTTGGCTACGATGGCGAAGGTAACTTCACAGTGTTGGATGCAGTATCGACGCTGCCGGACGACTTTAGCGCCGAGAACAATTCCTGTTCAGAAATCGCGGTACATCCTTCGGGTAAATTCTTGTACGGCGCGAATCGGTGGCATGATACGTTGGTGATGTTTCAAATTGACCCCGAAACGGGAAAACTGGCGCTGATCGGGCATCAGCCAACATTGGGAAAGACTACGCGCCATTTCGCAATTGATCCAACGGGAAGGTTGATGCTGGTTGGCAATCAAGACAGCGATAATGTGGTCACATTCTGGATTGATTTAGAAACGGGAAAGCTGACCCATACGGGGGTGGATTTGGAGATAGCAACACCTGTGTGCTTTAGGTTTTTGACAGTAAATTGATTGTTCCCCAAGCGGTGAGTGTGTTGGCGCGGGCATGGCATTTGATCGTACACTAGCGGAAGGTCGAAAACTTCCGCTTTGTTGTGAAAAATGCCATGACTGAACAACCAACTTTTTCTCTGAACGATAAATACACACGTCAAGAAGGCACGGTGATTTTGTCCGGCGTGCAGGCGTTGGCGCGTTTGCCACTGGATCAGCACGCGGCGGATCGGCGCGCGGGGTTAAATACCGCGACGTTCATTTCCGGCTATCGTGGGTCGCCGCTGGCGGGCTTCGACACAATTCTAGAGAGCATCGGTGATTTGCTAAAGGCGAATCAGGTGGTGTTCATGCCGGGGGTAAACGAGGATTTGGGCGCGACAGCGGTGTTCGGAAGCCAAATCGCTAATCGATTCCCTGAACCCAAATATGATGGCGTATTGGGCATGTGGTACGGCAAAGCACCCGGCGTTGATCGATCCGGCGATGTGTTTAAGCACGCGAATTTCGCGGGGGTGGGGCGGTATGGTGGGGTATTGGCGCTGGCGGGGGATGATCCGGTTGCCAAATCTTCGACGCTGCCTTCGGCTTCGGAGATCGCGCTGTATGACGCGCATATGCCGATCCTGTATCCGGGCAGCGTAGGCGAAATTCTCGAATTAGGGCGTTATGGATTTGAACTTTCACGCTACAGCGGATTGTGGGTGGGGTTCAAGATCGTCACGGACGTGGCAGACAGTTTTAGCACGGCAACAGTACGGGTGATCGACGAGATTGTGCGACCAGAGTTCGAGTACCGCGGACGCGCATGGCAGCACACACAGCAAACGGCGCTACTCGTTCCTGTTTCACTTCATCTTGAATATGAATTGATTGAAGGGCGATTGGAAGCGGCACGACGATTTGCGGCGGCGAATTCGCTGAACCGGATTACGGTGTCGAGCGCGGATGATCGCGTGGGGATCGTGGCGGCGGGAAAGACGTACTACGATGTGCGCGAGGCGCTGCACTCGGTTGGCTTGGATGACGAGGCGCTCAACGATTATGGGATTCGGCTGCTGAAAGTGGGGATGCTGTATCCACTTGAACCGGAAATCGTGCGAACGTTCGCGCGTGGGCTGGATACGCTGTTGGTGGTTGAAGAAAAGCGCGCTTTTGTCGAACTGTTTGTGAGAAACATCTTATACAACCTGCCGGAACGTCCGGCAGTGCTTGGCAAGCAAGACCTGAACGGTGTGCCGTTGGTACGCGCTGAAGGTGAACTAGACGCAGATCAAGTTGTGCGAATATTGGCGAAAGTGTTGGCGGGGTATGTGCCGGATGCGCTGTTCACAGAGCGATTGGCGGCGCTGACTGCCGCTGAAATGTCGCTGCATGTGCCTGTGATCAACGCAAAGCCGGTGAATCGTTCGCCGTATTTTTGTTCAGGCTGCCCGCATAATCGCTCAACGGTTGTGCCGAAAGGATCGATTGCGGGGGGCGGAATTGGGTGTCACGGGATGGTGCTGAACATGAACCGCCACACCGAAGGCATCACCCACATGGGCGGGGAAGGCGTACAGTGGGTGGGGGCTGCGCCGTTTACAAATACGCCGCATCTGTTTCAGAATTTGGGGGATGGCACCCTGTTTCATTCGGCGCATTTGGCGATTCGGCAAGCGGTGGCTTCGGGCGTAAACGTGACGTACAAAATTTTGTACAACAATGCAGTTGCGATGACAGGGGCGCAAACACCGGATGGCGCTATCCCTGTGCCGGAACTCACGCGCGCGCTGGAAGCAGAAGGCGTGCGAAAGATCATCGTGTGCGCGGATGACCCAAAGAAGTATCCGCCGCACACAAAGTGGGGCGCAAGCGCGGTGGTGTGGCATCGGGATCGGTTGGAAGAAGCACAGTTGGCGCTGCGCGAAGAAACGGGCGTAACGGCGATCATCTATGATCAGCCGTGCGCGGCGGATATGCGGCGACAGCGCAAACGGGGAGATGCTCGCGAACCAGCACAGCGCGTCTTTATCAACGAGGCGGTGTGCGAAGGATGCGGTGACTGCGGCGTAAAGTCAAACTGCTTGAGCGTTGTGCCTGTGGAGACAGAATTCGGGCGTAAAACGCAAATCCATCAAGGATCGTGCAACAAAGATTTCACTTGTTTGCAAGGGGATTGTCCTTCGTTTATCACGGTGACAGCGGGCGAAGGTGTGAAGAAATCGCCGCGACGGATGACGGTAAATATCGAAGCGGATGAACTACCCGAACCGACGCGCATTGTTGGGGATGAGGCGAACATCTATATGGTGGGCGTGGGCGGCACGGGTGTGGTGACAATCAACCAGATTTTGGGAACAGCGGCGTTTTTAGAAGGCAAAACCGTGAGGAATCTCGACCAGACGGGATTGAGCCAGAAAGGCGGTCCCGTGCTGTCGCACGTCAAGATAGGCGGCGCGGATGGATCGAACAGGGTGATCGCGGGGAGCGCAGATGCGTATCTGGTGTTCGATGTGCTGGAAGCGGGCAAAGATAAAAATCTGCGGCACGCGAATCCACAGCGCACGACGGCGGTAGTCTCGGTTAGCCGGATCGCAACGGGCGAAATGGTGCGTTCGACTTCGGTGAGTTTTCCGCAAGAGGATTTTTTGCTGCGGGGAGTCGAACAGAGGACGCGGGCGGATCAGAATGTGTATTTGGATGCGTATGCGCTGTCGGAAGCGATCTTCGGGACGCATATGCAAGCAAACATGATCGTGGTTGGGGCGGCGTATCAGGCGGGATTGATCCCATTACGCGCGGAAACCATTGAAGAAGTGATTCGTGTAAATGGCGTGTCGGTGAAAGCGAACACACTGGCGTTTCGTGTTGGGCGCAAAGTCGTCGCTGATCCAGCATGGGAGCCGCTGCATGATGTGAAGCGCGGTGGGGAACTGGAAATTGCGCCGACACTTTCGGCGGAAGCGCGGCAACTTGTCGAGTTGGTAGGTGTGAGCGAAGGTGAACTGCGGCGCTTGCTGGAGATTCGTGTGCCAGAATTGATCGCGTATCAAAATGTAAAGTATGCACGGCGCTATGCGGAATTTGTGGCGCGGGTGCGTCAAGCAGAGGCACAAATCAGCAACGAAACCCGTTTGAGCGAAGCTGTTGCAAAATATTTGTTTAAGTTGATGGCTTACAAAGATGAGTATGAAGTCGCGCGGCTGCATTTGCGACAGGAATTTAGAGAGGAAATCGCGGAGCAGTTTGGGGAAGGCGCACAAGTCAGCTATCGCCTGCACCCGCCATTTTTACGTGCGATGGGAATGAAGAATAAGCTGGCGCTGGATAGCTGGTTTGAAATCGCGCTGCAACTGCTTAGAGGGATGAAATTTTTGCGCGGTACGGTATGGGATGTGTTCGGCTATGCAGATGTGCGGCGCATGGAACGCCAGTTGATTGATGAATATCGGACAATGATTGAAACGGAACTGAAGGAATTATCCGGCGAGACGTATGAACGCGCGGTGAAACTCGCTAATCTGCCGGATGTGATACGCGGGTATGAGACTATCAAGTTGGGGAATATTGAGAAGTATCGCCAGCAGGTCGAACAGATCAAGAGCGGGGCGACGATGCCAATTGAGGGGCTGTGAAAGAAAGACATTGATCCTTCAAATCTGACAAAATTTCATAACGCGGATTTTCGGCGGGGCATTCGATATGAATACCCCGTTTTGCTTCATTTTAGTGCTATTTTGCACAATGTTGACAAGGAATGGGAGTGGATTTATCTTACTAATGCGCTTTAGTAAAGCGCAAAAGTGATAAATTGGATTTAGAAATTAGGTTTATGAAGCCGCGTAGAGTAACCAGTAAGCAGGTGGCTGAACGTGCGGGCGTTTCGCAAACGACAGTTTCGTTTGTGTTGAATAACGTCCGAGATGCGAATATCAGTATGGAGACGCGAGAGCGCGTTCTCGCCGCCGCGCGCGAATTGAAATACATCCCCGACGTTTCTGCGCGCTCGTTAGCACGCGGGCGCAGTAATAATTTGGCGCTTGTGCTGGTACAGCCGCATCGCCAAATTTTCATAGATGAATATCTGCCGCGTGTAATTACGGGAATCAGTGATGTGGTGCAAGAGTACGGCTATCGCATCATTGTGGAACGTGTCCACAGCAGCGATTCAGCGGATATTTACCAGAAGCTGCTTTACAGCAAAGAAGCGGCTGGGATGATCATCAATTTTAGTTACGCCACCGATGAACACATACAAAACATCATCGCATGTACGAACGATGGAATGCCCGTCGTTTCGCTTATGAATATTCACCCGAATGTCTATTCGGTGGAAGTGAACAAAATCGACGGCGTGCGAATCATGACTCAGCATCTGATTGATTTGGGGTATCGACGCATCGCGTGTATTGCATATGACCGTTCTGAAGAAAACCGACACATCCACGAACGAGTGCATGTTTTCCTCAGCACGCTTCGTAAGAACGGCATTGAACCAGATTTATCTTTGCTTCGCTATGGCGCTTTTGACCCAGAAACAGGATATGCCGCCATGAAAGACATTTTGGAGTCGGCTTCAAGGACGGGATTACCCGAAGTTGTGTTCGGCTTGAATGACATGATGGCATTCGGGGCGATGCGTGCGATTCAAGAGTCAGGACTGCGTGTGCCAGACGACATCGCTGTAGTAGGGTTTGATGATGTGCGGTTGGCAAATTTCAGCTCTCCGCCGCTGACAACGATGAACGAGCCTGACGAAGAACATGGGCGGTTGGCGGCACAAATGGTTACTACGCTTCTCGAAGGAAAAGTGCCACCAGAACGCCATATTTCGTTGAATACGCGGCTGGTCATCCGCGATTCTTGTGGGACACATTTACGCAAAAAGTAGTTGTTTTCAGGAGGTTTTTGTGGCTGCTGTAAAAATTGCATCACCGCCCGAACCGGGGCTGTTCGCCCGCCTTGCCAATAGTCAAACATTTTTGGGGTATGCGTTCATTTTGCCAAGCTTGATTGGCTTCGTCGTGTTTTTTGCCGTGCCTGCTGTTAGCAGTTTGTTCATCAGCTTTACTGAGTGGAATTTGCTGACCGATGCCGAATACGTGGGCTTGCAGAATTACGAGACATTGTTCGCTGATGATCGCTTTTGGCGCGCCCTGCAAATCACGCTCACGTATGTGTTGTGGAATATCCCGATACAGACAGTGTTAGCCATAGGCATCGCGTTGATTATGGACAAGCTGTCGAATTCACCACTGCTGCGCGGACTGCTGATTCTGCCGTGGTTGATGCCAAATGTGGTTGTAGCGATGCTGTTTGTGTGGCTGCTCGACCCGACACTGGGCATTATCAACATTTTTTTACAGAACATTGGGATTGGGCGGCAAGGGTTCTTTGGCGATCCGAATCAAGCTATCGCGTCAGTCGCTGGCGTAAATATCTGGCGGCATATGGGATATACCGCCATTTTGATTTTCGCCGGATTGAAAACCATCCCCAAATCGCTGTATGAAGCGGCACGTGTAGACGGGGCAAACGGGCTGGTGCAGTTCTTACGCATCACGCTGCCGCTGCTGCGCCCGGTACTGGTGTTCGTGCTGGTGACGACGGTTATTGGATCGTTCCAGATTTTCGACACGATTGCTGTCGCAACCGAAGGCGGTCCTGCCGGCGCGACCCGTACCATCATCGTGTACATCTATGAACAGGTATTTGAACGGCGCATCAACATGGGGTTAGCGACTGCGGCATGTGTGGTGCTCTTCCTGATTTTGATCACGGTGACGATCATTCAAACGCGCTTTTTGCGCGCCAACCAGTCCGATCTTGCGGAATACAGTTAAAGGGGCGGATTATGGCAAGTCTTTCGCAAACCAAAGTTCGCACCGCTGCCGCCAGTGAAGAAGCACAGCACATCAATTGGGGAAATCTGCTGTTGTGGATTGGCGTTGGGTTTTTAATCTTCATTACCTTGTTCCCGTTTTATTGGGTGGTACGCACCGCGTTAAGTGAACCGAATTCCGTCTACGCTTATGCGAGCGACTTTTTGCCGCACGATGCAACGACGTTCAACTTTGAACGTGTGCTTGGGATGATCGATCCGGCTTCGCTGGTTGGTCAGCAGGCAACTAATCTTTCAGCGGGCACGATCAATTTTTGGGTGTATCTGCGGAATTCGTTCGTTGTGGCGGGCTTGATCACAATTGGGCAAACGTTGTTCAGTTCAATGGCGGCGTATGCGTTCGCGCGGCTGAAGTTCCCATTCCGTGATCAAATCTTTTTCCTGTATCTCACCGGGCTAATGATTCCCGGAATCGTGCTGTTCATTCCCAACTTCGTGTTAATTCGTCAACTGGGTTGGATTGGCACTATTCAAGGCATTGTAGCGCCAACGATCTTAATGACTCCGTTTGCGGTGTTCTTCATGCGCCAATTCTTTTTGAGCCTGAACAAAGACCTTGAAGAAGCAGCATTGTTGGATGGGACAACGGCGTTCGGGGTGTTTTGGAGAATATCACTACCGCTGATGCGCGGACCGCTGCTGACGATGGGGGTGCTGACGTTTATCGGTGCGTGGAACGAGTATTTATGGCCCTTCCTTGTGGGGCGCGATGAGAGTGTTCGCGTGTTAACTGTTGCGCTCAACGTGTTTAAGTCGCAAACACCGCAAGGCGCGCCCGACTGGGCAGGGCTGATGGCAGGTACAGTGGTCAGTATTGTCCCAACAATCCTTCTGTTCCTGTTTTTTGGTCGGCGCGTTGTCGACTCGATCCAGTTCTCCGGCTTCAAATGATACGAATTCACTTAAAGCGGGATGTGTATCGCTACACAGCATCCTGCTGAAAATTTGGTGTCAAACGGGTGCGTGGTTTGCAACCGTATATCAATGGGCACGCTGCATAGTATAAGTATTTTAGGAGTTAAACAATGAAACACCGTTTTACAATCATGTTTGCTTTGATGGCGCTCCTACTGGTCGTCGTCACGGGTGTCAGCGCACAGGAAGCGGTTGTTATCCGCTATCAACTGTGGGACACGAACCAACTTCCGCCCTACGAAGAATGTGCCGCCACGTTTGAAGCTGCCAATCCGGGCATTGATGTTCAGATTGAACAATTGGGTTGGGATGACTACTGGACGGGTATCACGACAGGGTTCATCAGCGGCACCGCGCCAGATGTGTTCACTAATCACCTTGCCAAGTACCCTGAATTCGTCGCGCTAGAACAGCTTGTCGATATTCAGCCGCTGGTCGAACGTGATAGTGTCCCCACCGACATATATTATCCCGGCTTGGCTGACCTATGGGCACGTGATGGTGCCCGCTATGGTCTGCCAAAAGACTGGGACACCGTCGCGGTGATTTATAACGTCGCAATGCTCGAAGCCGCTGGCATTGATCCCGCCATTATGGATGAATGGACGTGGAATCTCGAAGATGGCGGGACATTCCAAGAGACTATTGCCGCGCTGACACTTGACACCAATGGGAATAATGGTCTTAGCCCAGACTTTGACCCAACGAATGTCGTGCAGTATGGTTTTGTACAGGATGGCACGGGCGGCGCATATGGTCAAACCCAATGGAGTCCATTCGCTGTCAGCACGGGCTGGACGTTTAATGATGGTCCGTGGAGCACTACTTACTATTATGATGATCCACGTTTCATCGATACCGTGCAGTGGTGGGCTGACCTATCGCTGGAGTATGGTTTCGCACCATCGTTTGAACAGATCAGCACGCTTGGTGCTACAGCGCTGTTCCAAGCCGGCACCGCCGCGATGACGATCAATGGCTCGTGGATGATCGGCACCTTCCTTGGCAGCGAATTTGAAGTCGGTTTTGGTCGTCTGCCGGCTGGTCCGGAAGGTCGCCGCAGCATGTTCAATGGGCTTGCGGACTCAATCTGGGTTGGCACGCAGCATCTCGAAGAATCGTGGTCGTGGGTGAAGTTCCTTGCATCGGCGGAATGCCAAAATATCGTCGGTGCGTCGGGCGTGGTGTTCCCGGCAATCCCCGAAGCAGCCGCTATGTCGCAGCAAATGCGCGCGGACAGCGGGGTGGATGTGAGCGCGTTTGTTGAACAGGCGAATGAAGAAAACGGCACATTCCTGTTCCCAATCGCGGACTTCGCGGGTGAAATTAGCACGATCATGAACGAAGCGATGGACTCGATTATGCTGGGTCAAGCGCGTGCTGCCGATGTGCTGCCCGCGGCGAATGCTGAAATCAACGATCTGTTCTAACCCCTACGATTAATGCATGAAATACCCGCCGCTCCTAGAAAGAGTGGCGGGTATGAATTCCGTAATTCGTGATATTGATGATGACCAGCGAATTGTCTCGTACCTCACAAATCGCTATGCCCTTATTCATTATTCTGTTTGTTGTGGTGTTGGCACTGCGGCGAGAGGACATACGTGTGTACGCGCAGTCAGCGAGCGAATGTGCGGATCGATTTATTGAACATACGCTTCCCCACCTTACTCGCACACGCGGATCGGCGGTGCGTTTTTACGAGAGCAACGGTTCTGGTCTTGCTATCAGCGATCTCGACGACGATGGTCTGCTCGACATTGTGATGGGCAATTTGAACGGGGATAACCAAATTTTATGGAATCGTGGGGCGTTAAGGTTTACAGCGGAAACGATGCCGCGCCCCAGTGGGCGCACACGGGCAGTACAAGCTGTTGATGTAGATGCGGATGGTTTACTGGATATTGTTCTGACGACACAAACTTCTGTGCCGCAGTTCTGGCGTAACGAAGGCGAGCGGAGGTTTACGCTCAGCACGCTTGAGGGAGTCACCTACCCCGCGTATACCATTCAATGGATGGATGCGGATGCGGACGGCGATCTTGATCTGTTCACGGGTTCTTATAACGCCGAACTGATGCAGCTTTTGCGCGATTCGTTTCTGTTCAGCGACGGGGCGGGGGTGATCGCGTATGAGAATCGCGGCGGAGTGTTTATCCCAACACGCTTAAGTGAAGATTCACAGGCATTGGCGCTGTGGGTGGGGGACTTGAATACCGATGGCGATATGGATTTTGTGGTCGGGAATGATTTCAGTTTACCAGATCAAAGTTGGACATTGCGAAACGGGGTATGGATGCCCATAGATTTACTCCCAGTCACCACATACAGCACGATGAGCTTTGATATGGGAGACATTGACAATGACGGGACGCAAGAATTCTTCGCGGCGGATATGCGCCCAATGAGTGATGACGCTGAAACACTGGAACAGTGGCGGTATGTGATTGAAGACTTGGCGCGCGATCCGCGTGTGCCGGGGGATCGGCAAGTCAGCGAGAATGTGCTTTTGCAACAAGCAGGGGGTGCGTTCATCAATGCAGCGGATGGATTCGGTGTGGGGGCGACGGGATGGAGCTGGTCGGCAAAATTCGGGGACCTCAATCAGGATGGGTTTCTGGATTTATATGTGGTGAATGGCATGACGGCGGTGGAATTGTTTGGGCATTTGCCGAATGACGCTCTGATCGAGCCGAACTATGCGTTTCGGGGAGATGGTGAGCGGTTTATCGCTGCGCCGGAATGGGGGCTTGGCAGCCTTGCCGATGGTCGCGGAATGAGTATGGGTGATCTCGATAATGATGGTGATCTGGATATTGTTGTGAACAATCTTAATGCGCCTGCACAGTTGTTTGAAAATGACTTGTGTGGGGGAGATAGTTTGCAAGTGGAACTACGATGGATGAATTCGCCCAATCCGTTTGGGGTTGGGACGCAGTTAGCGCTGCATACTTCCAGCGGGATATACACCCGCGATATGCGTGCGGGGAGCGGCTATTTGTCCGGCGACCCGATGCGCGTTCACTTTGGATATCCTGCGGGTAGTCAGGTGTATTCGCTTGACGTTTACTGGACGGACGGCGCGCATTCGACTATTGACGCATTAGAATCTTCGCCTGTGATACGCATTAATCGTTAGCGAAAGGCAGTAACGCTCATGGCTAAAATCGCATTTATTGGCGCGGGCAGTACAGTGTTTGCCAAGAACCTGCTCGGAGATATTTTGAGCTTTCCTGAATTGGCAAATTCGGAAATCGCGCTGTTTGACATCAACGAAGAACGTTTAAGAACGTCCGAGATTGTCGCGCATCGTGTGGCGCAAGCAGTGAATGCCACCCCCACGATTACAGCGACGACGAATCGGCGGGCAGCGTTGGATGGCGCAGACTACGCAATCTGCATGATACAGGTGGGCGGGTATAAACCAAGCACAGTGATTGATTTTGAAATTCCGAAGAAATACGGCTTACGCCAAACCATCGCGGATACGCTAGGTATTGGCGGGATTATGCGCGCGCTGCGGACGATCCCTGTGCTTTTGGATATGTGTCGCGACATGGAAGAGCTTTGCCCTGATGTGACGTTCCTTCAATACGTCAATCCAATGGCGATGAACTGCTGGGCTATCAACCGCGCAAGCAGCATCAAGACGGTGGGACTATGCCATAGCGTACCGCATACGGCGGGCGAATTGTCGCTGGACATTGGCGTGCCAGTGGATGAGATCAATTATGTGGTTGCGGGTATCAATCACATGGCGTTTTACCTGAAGTTTGAACGAAACGGGGAAGACCTGTATCCACGTATTCGTCAAGTAGTGGAGGAAAACCGCATCCCCGATTATAACCGCGTGCGCTATGAGATGTTCAAGCGGTTGGGGTATTTCGTAACGGAAAGCAGTGAACACTTCAGCGAGTATGTACCTTGGTTTATCAAGCGGGATCGTCCAGACCTGATAGAAGAATTTAACATCCCGCTGGATGAGTATATTCGTCGGTGCGAAGTGCAGATCGCGGAGTGGGAGAAACAGCGGGCGGCGCTGGAAGGCGGCGCGCCAATTGAAGTGCATCGCAGCGTGGAGTACGGGTCGGGGATCATCCACAGCATTGAGACAGGCACGCCGCGCGTGATTTACGGGAACGTGTCGAACAACGGACTGATTGACAATTTGCCGCAGGGGTGCTGTGTGGAAGTGCCGTGCGTGGTGGATAAGAACGGGATTCAGCCAACGAAGATTGGGGCGCTGCCGCCTCACCTTGCCGCGATGATGCAGACGAATATCAATGTGCAATCACTGACGGTAGAGGCGGCGCTGACAGGCAAGCGGGAACACATCTATCACGCGGCGATGCTTGACCCGCATACTGCCGCGGAACTCTCGCTGGATCAGATTTGGGCGTTGGTAGACGATTTGATCGAGGCGCATGGCAATTGGCTGCCGACGTATCACTAAAATAAAGGTGACGGGTTAGCATTGTCGCGAGGACGAAGCATTGTCCTGCATGTCCATCGATGTCCGCGAGTGGTGAAAACGCACGCGAGAGAATAGTGTTAAGAATAAAGGCGTGGTCGAAAATTGGCTGCGCCTTTATTGTTTGTGAAAACAAACGGTGATGAGGCACAGGGCGGCATGGGGTGGCGAATGTAGGTAGAATGGGGCGAGTGTGTGCTTTGATTCTATCTAAGAGCAGGTTATGACAACGGCTAAACCATCTGTGTCGATTAGGAGTGTGGCTATGCCTGCCGAGCATGGCGGGTGGGGCTTTTTAAGCGAACCCATTTTGTTGGGTCTGATCCTTGCGCCGACGTTGGCGGGCTTGGGAATCGGTGCTGCGGCTGCGGCACTGTTCCTGGTGCATCAACCACTGAAGATTGTGATCAAAGATACGCGCAAGGGACGGATGTATGAGCGCACGCGCTTGGCGGCGCGGTTCGCAGCATTGTACGGGATCATCGGCGTGGTGGGGATGCTGATCGCGCTGGCGACGGCTAAAAATCGCGCGTTTTTGCTCCCGCTGGTGCTGTCGCTGCCGCTTGCAGGGGTACAACTTGCGTATGAACTGCGGAACGATGCGCGCAGTTTGGTTTCAGAAATATTCGGGGCATTAGCACTGGCAGCAACCGCCCCTGCATTTGTGCTGGCGGCGGATCAGTCTGGGGTAGTGGCGATGGTCGCGTGGGGCGTACTTGCAATGCGGATCGTCCCAGCGATTTTGTATGTGCGGGCGCGTCTGCGTTTGATTCACGGGAAACCCGCGAATGTGTCACTGGCGTTGGGGCTGCACACGATAGCAGTGGTGATTGGTGTGGCGCTGTGGATCAGCGGGCAGACGACGGCGCTCATTCTGTTGGGAGTCGGTGTGCTGCTGGTACGGGCTGTTCACGGCTTGAAAATTGCGAAACCGGTCCCCGCTAAGACGGTCGGGTTTCAAGAATTGTTCGTCGGGTTATTTTACGCGGTTGTGTGCGGGGTGGGGATTGTGCTGTGAGGGGATGCAAAAATCATTTCAATGTGCTGATATGGTCTTAATGTGTGTCTTGCGGAACGTGGGCTTTGCGTTATATTACGCTAGGCAAGAATTCGCTTGCAGTGGAGGATTATGATGAAAAGATCGCTGTTTGTTTTCGTCCTGATGAGCGTGATTTTGGTGCTGGGAATCGCCCCGATTGCCGCCCAAGACAGCGGTGCGCTCGTGATTGAGAGCTGGCGTAACGACGACCTGACCATTTGGCAGGACATCATCATTCCGGCGTTTAACGAGCAGTATCCTGATATTCAAGTCGAATTTGCACCCTCTCCACCGGCTGATTATAACGGTATTCTCAACAGCCGCCTTGAAGCGGGAACCGCGGGCGATTTAATCACCTGCCGTCCGTTCGATGCATCGCTAACACTGTTCCAAGCGGGTTATCTTGCTTCATTGAACGACCTGCCCGGCATGGAAAATTTCAGCGATGTCGCTAAGAGCGCGTGGATCACCGACGATGGTTCGGATGTTTTCTGCGTGCCGATGGCTTCAGTGATTCATGGTTTCTTCTACAATGCCGATGTGTTTGCAGAACTGAATTTGGAAGAACCGACGACAGAAGCGGAGTTCCTTGAGGTGCTTCAGGCGATCAAGGATGACGGTAGGTATGCACCGCTGGTGATGGGCACGGCTGACCAATGGGAAAGCGCCACGATGGGCTACCAGAATATCGGTCCAAACTACTGGAGAGGTGAAGAAGGTCGACTTGGGTTGATCAACGGCACAGAAAAATTCAATGAAGGCGGATCGCTGGCAGCATTTGAAGCCCTCGCGCGCTGGCAGCCATACTTGATTGATGGGTATCAAGCATTGAGCTACCCGGATGCACAGAGTGCATTCACGCTCGGTTTAGGAGCGATTTATCCGACGGGTTCGTGGGAAATCACGGGCTTTGAGGCGAATGCCGACTTTGAGCTTGGCGTATTCCCGCCGCCCGTTCCGAACGAAGGTGACACCTGCTATATCAGCGACCACACCGACATCGCGCTTGGCATGAATGCGGCGCTTGAAGGCGAACGCCGCGAAGCGGCGCTCACATTCTTGTCGTGGGTGGCATCAGAGGACTTCGCCACGCTGTATTCAAACGCGCTGCCCGGATTCTTCTCTTTGGGTGATTTTGAGATCACACTTGATAATGCGATTGCGAACGAGTTCTTGAGCTGGCGCGAACAGTGCGAAAGCACGATTCGCAATTCGTACCAGATTTTGTCGCGCGGCACGCCGAATCTTGAAAACGAATTGTGGCGCGTGAGCGCGCAAATGCTGAACGGTGAACTCACGCCGCAGCAAGCCGCTGATGAAATTCAGGCGGGGTTGGATTCGTGGTACACGCCCGCGTCGGGTGGGTAATCGCGTTGGTTGATGTAGACAGGATTTGAAGCGACGGACGCGCTGATACAATCACCATGTCGGCGCGTCCGTTTCATCTATTTGTGGGCAGTCAAAAATTTTCCTCATGAATAAGGTGAAGATGAGCCGAAAACGTTTTCCGACCCATATCATCGTGTTCCTCGCGCCGGCGGTGATCATCTACACTGTGTTCATGATTTATCCGCTGGTCGATTCGCTGCGGTTGAGCCTGTATGCGCCGTCAGCGGAAAATCCGCAGGTTGAAGAATTTGTCGGGCTGCAAAACTACCAGACTTTGTTTACAGACCCCAATTACGCGCCGCGCTTACAGGGCGCAGTCCAAAATAATTTCATCTTTTTTGCGGTACATATGCTCGTTCAAAATCCGATTGGACTGCTGCTAGCAACACTACTCACGTCGCAGTTAACACGGTTCAAGGCATTGTTCCGCACGACGATTTTTTTGCCGACAATGCTTTCGTTTGTGCTGGTCGGGTTCATTTGGGGGAACATCATCTTAAGCCCTTTGTGGGGGATTGCGGATGATTTCTTCCGCGCGGTGGGCTTGGGCGATTATATTCAGCCGTGGTTGGGCAAACCAGAAACCGCGCTGGTCACACTATCGTTGGTGAGTGTGTGGCAGTTCATCGGGATTCCGATGATGTTGTTCAGTGCGGCATTAATCGGCATCCCTGACGAGTTGGTCGAAGCGGCACGAGTCGATGGCGCGACGGGATGGGGGGTGTTTTGGCACATCAAGTTTCCGTTGATACTGCCGACGGTTGGCATTGTAACAATTTTGACGTTTGTGGGGAACTTTAACGCTTTTGACCTGATTTACACGGTGCAAGGCGGTTTAGCGGGTCCGAATTTCGCTACGGATATTCTTGGCACGTTCTTCTACCGCACGTTTTTTGGCTTCCAACTGCAAGCGGGTAACCCGACAATGGGCGCGACCATCGCGGGCGTGATGTTCCTGATCATTTTGACTGGCGTGCTGATTTATCTAGTCGGGTTTCAGCGCCGACTTGTGCGCGTGGAGTACTAGCGATGACGGCGATTTCTCACCGATTCCAGTCGCTTAGCCGTTCAGGGCAAATTGTGTTGGTGCATGGGATACTGCTGCTCTATGCCTTGCTGACGGTGTACCCAATCATCTTGGTAGTGATCAACTCGTTTAAGGCGCGGCAGGCGATTTTTCGTAATCCGTATGCTTTACCCACCCCAGACACATTCAGTTTCGCAGGGTATGACACCGTATTTAACCGCGCAAACTTCCCGAATTACTTCGTCAACAGCTTGATCGTGACTATCGTGACGTTGATCTTGATTTTCTTGATTGGGTCGATGGCTTCGTTCGCGCTGTCCGAGTATCGCTTTAGAGGGAATACGCTGCTTGGGCTGTACCTGAGTATCGGCATTATGATCCCGATCCGATTGGGTACGGTGAGCTTACTGCGGATGCTTGTCGAGATGGGGCTGACAAATACACTGCAAGGGCTGATTCTGGTCTATACGGCTCAAGGACTGCCACTGACGATTTTTGTCGCATCACAGTTCATGAAAGACGTGCCGCGCGACTTGAAAGACGCAGCGCGAGTCGATGGGGCGAGCGAATATCGGATATATTGGTTGATTTTGCCACTGGTACGTCCCGCGCTGGCGACGATTATGGTATTCAACATGATTCCGGTGTGGAATGACCTGTGGTTTCCGTTGATTATCGCGCCCGCCGAAGGTGTTAAGACGGTGACGTTGGGCGCGCAGGTGTTCATGGGTCAGTTCGTCAATGACTACGGCGCGGTGCTGGCATCGCTGACGCTGGCGATGGTGCCGATCATCATCCTGTACATTCTGTTCTCACGCCAGTTGATTCGTGGGCTGACGAGTGGGGCGGTGAAATTTTGACACTGAAGATTGGCTTAATTGGCAGCGGTTTTATGGGAGCAAAGCACGCGGCGGGCTGGATGCGGCTGGTTCAATTGGGCTATCCAGTGGAGATCGCGGGGTGTCTTTCGCTTGAGCCATCTACGGCAGTGCCGCTTTCAGAAACGTATGGTTTCCCGCTGGTGGATTCACTCGACACGCTGATTGGCATGAGTGACGTGATTGATATTTGCTCCCCGACTCACTTGCATCACGAACAAGCGTTGAAAGCAGCGGACGCGGGTAAACAGATCGTGTGTGAAAAACCGCTGGCACGAACTGTCGCAGATGCCGCCGAGATGGTGCGAGTGTGCGAAGCCAAAGGCGTGAAACTGCTCGTCGGTCATGTGGTGCGGTTTTTCCCGGAGTATGCGGCGGCGAAGGGAATCGTGGAGCGCGGCGACATTGGCGATCCGGCGGTGATCCGCTTGACGCGGTGCAGTTTTAAGCCGCAGTCGGATAGACCGGATAGTTGGTTTCATAATCCGGCGTACAGCGGTGGGATGATACTGGATTTGATGATCCATGATTTTGATTACGCGCGCTGGATCGGCGGGGAAGTGACGCGGGTGTTCGCGCGCAATATCGCGAGCCGGACGCAAGGCGGGGATTACGCGCTGGTCACGCTGCGCCATGCCAGCGGCGCGATCTCGCACATTGAAGGTGGATGGGCGTATCC
This sequence comes from Anaerolineae bacterium, assembly GCA_034434595.1. Classification (GTDB taxonomy): domain Bacteria; phylum Chloroflexota; class Anaerolineae; order Aggregatilineales; family Phototrophicaceae; genus Flexifilum. Next base: position 41,324 of record DAOTZD010000022.1, on the reverse strand, counting down.
CAAACCGATGTTCCGCACCGGGCTGGAGATCGCGGGGAGCGCGGGTTTAATTGAGCACCCTGTTGGGCGGGCGAACCCGATCAATGTGTATTTGCATCAACAAGCGGATACATCTGCGCCTGCGATTGCTGTACCGGGTAGTCCACTGCTGCCAGAAGATGACCCGTATATGGTGGAAATTCAGCATTTTTATGAGGTGCTGGTGCATGATGTTTCCCCGCGTGTGACCGCCCGCGACGGTTTAGCGGCGGTACGAATCGCGCTGGCGGCGGTAGAGAGTGCTGCATCTGGTCACCCAGTGGATTTGGAAGGGGTGGGCGCATGAGCAAACTACGGATCGGTATTTTCAGCTTCGCGCATTTACACGCCGAAGGGTATATCGGGGCGCTTCGGTCACTGCCAGATGTGGATTTTATCGGGTTTGCGGATGATGACCGCGCGCGCGGGGAACATTTCGCAAACGTTTTCGATGCGCGGCTGTTTCCGTCCTATGAAGCGATGCTTGATGAAGGCGCTGACGGCGTTGTGATTTGCTCGGAGAATTCGCGGCATCTGCCGTTGATCGAACTGGCAGCGAAGGCGAAAGTTGGGATTCTTTCGGAGAAGCCGCTGGCGACGACATTGGCAGACGCAGAGCGGGCGGTCATGGTGTGCGATAAAGCTGGTGTGCTGCTTAAGGTGGCATTCCCGATGCGATTCAATGCGCCCGCGATGGAAATGCATCACTTGATTTCGAGCGGCGGGTTGGGGACGATCTACGCAGTCAACGGGACGAATCAGGGTGAGTGCCCACACTATCACCGTGCATGGTTTGTCGATCCGGCGCTGGCGGGCGGCGGCGCGATTGCCGATCACACGGTACATGTGACAGATATGCTGCGATGGATGCTTAAGTGCGAACCTGTCGAAGTGTACGCGGAAGCTAATCACATTTTATATCAAGATGTCGCGCCGAAAGTCGAAACGGGCGGGATAGTCTCGCTGAAGTTTGCGGATGGGACGATTGCGACGATTGACTGCTCATGGAGTAAACCGCCGTATTACCCGACATGGGGCGGACTGACGATGGAGATCATCGGGGCGGGCGGGTTGGCGACCTTGAACGGCTTCGGGCAGAACTTGAACGTTTATCGACACTCAAATCAGCGCGCGGGTTGGTCTGCTTGGGGAAGCGATGCTAACCGAGCGATGCTGGCGGATTTCGCGGCAGCGCTGCGCGGCGATGAGTCACGCGGGGCGAGCGGAATCGATGGGATGCGAGCGGTAGCAGTCGTCGAGGCGGCGTATCAGTCGATTCGCATAGGGCAGCCCGTCGCAGTGGCATAAAGCACAGTTGACAATCGTTACCCAAAATTCAAGTGTCGGTCTCGCTTTTGAACAAATCGGGGGACAAAACGCATCAAGAAATGATGCCGCACAACGAATACTAGGACACTGCTTATGATCACGGTTTTACGCCAGCGCAATTTCGCTTTGCTGTGGTGGAGCGGGCTAATCTCGTTTACAGGCGATTGGATGCTCGGTATCGCACGCCCATTGTTTGTATACCAACTCACCGGATCGGCGCTGGCAACGAGTTTGATGTTTATCGCGGGGGCGCTGCCGCGCGTCGTGCTGGCTTCGGTGGTGGGCGTGTTCATTGACCGATGGGATCGGCAGCGGTTGATGGTGATCGCTAATCTGCTGCTTGCTATGTCTGTGCTGCCGCTTCTGCTAGTACGCACACCGGAACTACTGTGGATTCTATATGTATCGGCATTTTGTACATCGGCGTTGGCGCAGTTTTTGTACCCGGCGGAAAATGCGCTTTTACCCACGTTGATTAGCGAAGAACATCTTGTCCCTGCCAACGCGCTTAATAGCTTAAATAACAATTTATCCCGATTGATTGGTCCGTCGGTGGGGGGGCTGTTGATGGCGGCGGCGGGATTCGGCGCGGTGGTGATGGTGGAAGCGGTGACGTATGTAATCGCAGCAGCGTTGATCAGCTTAATTCGGACGGATGCTGCACCTGCGAAAGCGGAGAGGACAGACGCAGAAACAGAGGCGGTTGATGCGAAAGCACAGCTTGAGCGTGTGTGGCGTGAATGGTGGGCGGGCATTCAACTGGTGCGGGGGCATCGGGCACTTGGATTAATCTTCGTCGTGAGCGCGATCACGGCGATTGGCGAAGGGGCGTTCAGCGTGTTGTTCGCGCCGTTCGCTGCTGACATTTTGCAAACAGGGTCGGCGGGCGTTGGCGTGTTAATGTCGGCGCAAGCAGTGGGCGGCTTGTTAGGTGGGATGGTGATCGCGCGGCTGGGGGAACGTCTGCCGCTTTGGCAGATGTTGGGATGGGGAGCACTCCTGCTAGGGTTGATCGACGCAGTGCTGTTCAACTATTCTTTGCTGTTCAATGGGTTATGGTTCGCCATCCTCACGCTGGTGATCGTAGGCGTACCAGCGGCGGGGTTTCTCAGCAGCGCCATGACACTGCTGCAAAAGAACACAGATGATCGCTATCGCGGGCGGGTGTTCGGGGCATTGGTCACAACAAGCGCGGTGTTTTCGCTGATTGGGATGGGACTGGCGGGGACATTAGGCGAAGTGTTTGGCGCTTGGTTGATCAACATTCAAGTCGTCGTGTATGTGATCACGGGCGTGATCGTACTTACACGCCGCCCAGACCGTTCAGGGTACAACCGTGTGTCCGAACACGGTTTAACGGAGGCATAGACCGTGCCGCACCTGTTAGGAATCGATTTGGGTACGTCGAGCGTCAAAGCGGCGCTGGTCAATGCGAGCAACGGCAGTGTGGAGGGAGTGTCGAGCCGCGCGTATCCCATTGATATGCCACTTCCCGGTCACATAGAACAATCGCCGGAGTTGTGGTGGCAGGCGGTTTGTGAAGCAGTGCGCGCGGTGATGGATCAAACCGGGAGACCGGTGATCCACGCGATTGGATTGGCGGGGCAGATGCACGGGGCGGTGCTGCTCGATCAGGCGGGAACGCCGCTGCACCCTGCGATTATCTGGGCGGATCAACGAAGCGGCGCGCAAGCTGAACGTATGACGGTGTTAATTGGCGCTGAGACACTGGAGCGCATCACGGGGACGCTTCCTGCCACCGGATTCATGGGCGCAACCCTGCTCTGGATCGCAGAGAATCAGCCGGAACTTCTGGCGCGGACGCGCACGGTTTTGCTGCCTAAAGATTACGTTCGATTTCGCATGGTGGGAGAATTCGCAACAGAAACCAGTGATGCGTCCGCAGCGTCACTGTTTGATGTTACTACGCAAATATGGTCGCGCGAGGTGATCGACGCGCTTAACTTGCCGGTTGATATTTTCCCGGTTGTGTTGAACGCGAGCGATGTGGCAGGGACACTTATCCACGAAGCTGCGGATGTGTTGGGGTTATCAGCAGGAATTCCGGTGGTGGCGGGCTGTGCCGATCAAGTGGCACAAGCGATCACGAATGGGCTGACGACACCGGATATGGCTTCGGTGACAATAGGCACGGGCGGGCAGTTCTTCCAAGCGATCAATATGCCGCGCACGTTCACTAATCTGCACACGTTTTGCCATGCGTTTCCGAATACATGGTATGTGTTAGGCGCAATGCTTTCGGCGGGATTGTCGCTCAATTGGCTGCGTGATGTGCTAGATATCGACGATGTAAGTGAACTGGAGCGCAAAGCGGCAGAAGTTCCGGCGGGCGCGGAAGGGTTGATCTTTCTGCCCTATTTGATTGGCGAACGCGCGCCGATTCGCGATGCAAACGCCAGCGGCGCATTTATCGGGCTGACGATGCGCCACCATGAAGGGCATTTGGCGCGCGCGGTGATGGAGGGCGTGGCGTTCGGGCTGCGGCAGATCGCTGAGACTGTAAGCGCGTATCAACCCCTACCGGATACACTGATCGCGGTTGGTAATGGACTTCGCAGCCGGGTGTGGCGCGAAATCACAGCGGCGGCGCTGCGCCGTCCACTGCGGCTTACGTCCGAGATTGAACACACGGCGGTAGGCGCGGCGTATCTCGCGGGGCTGGGGACAGGCTTGTACGCAAGTCCGTCCGATTTGCCATCGCTGAAAGCTGTGCGAGAAGGGGAGATCACCGAGCCAAATGCCGCGATGATGGAAACCTATGAACAGCAGTATGCCGTGTATAAGTCACTGTATCCTTTCTTAGCGGGTACTATGCATCGGCTCAAGGGGATTGGTTGATTTGCATAAGCATATTTCGTGCGATCTGCTTATTGTTCACAAACTCACTTGGCAGTATGCTGTTGAGATAGGAGATCAACCAACCATGAACACAATTGTCATCAAGAAGGCGAAGAAGCAAAGCACCCAACCCGCGCGTTAGGGCTTTTTCGTTTGTCTGATGACCACGACTTGAAACGGAACCGCCTTAACAGGCGGTTTTTTGTTTCAGAATTTGCGTAAGGATTGCACAACATGAACCGCACTACTGCACCACTGAAAAAGCACAGCCTGAAGTCGAAGAAGCCGGATGATTCATCTGGATAGTTGTGCTGCGCCGATTTCATGTTGTGCCGACGAGCCGCCTTCCAGATGGAAATTTTCTAGAAGGCGGCTTTTTTGTTGTGAATTTCGGGCATGGTACGCCATGCCCCTACGAGGGAAATCTAATTAGGAGTTGTATCGAAATGACCAGCCATACCGCCCTTTGCCCCGAATGTGAAGCCGACTTGATTCTGCCCGCTAATGTCATGCAGAACGAACTGATCGCGTGTCCTGACTGCGGCGCGGATTTAGAAGTGATCAGTTTATCACCGCTTGAGGTCGCGCTTGCACCTGAAGTTGAAGAAGATTGGGGCGAATAACTATGCGTTTTAACGCCCGTATTGCAATTCTCGTCACGCACATTCGCCCGGAAGAAAAACTGCTGATCAGCGCGTTTCAGGCGCACGGCATTGAACCGGATGTGATTCTTGACCGCGATTTGCATTTCAACATTAACGACGATGCGAGTCAGCTTGCGCCGAACGGCACGCCTTGGAATGCCTACGCGCTGGTGATGGAACGATGCGTCAGCACCTCACGCGGGCTGTACGCCACCGCCATTTTGAATGCGTGGGGCATCCCAACGATCAACCGCTACGCGACTGCCGCCTTATGCGCGGATAAACTGCACACGAGTCTCGCACTGGCGCGGCACGGCATCCCACAGCCGGAAACACGCTTGACCTTCACGACGGATGCGGCGGTTGACAGCATCGAATCACTTGGCTATCCCGCTGTACTGAAACCCGTCACCGGTTCTTGGGGACGTTTGCTTGCTCGCGTCAATGACCGTGACAGCGCAGAAGCTATTCTTGAGCACCGCGAAACGCTGGGCGATTACACGCAGCATGTCTACTATGTGCAGGAATATGTCAATAAACCGCAGCGTGATATTCGCGCGTTTGTCGTGGGGGATCGCACGATTTGCGCGATTTACCGCACATCGCCGCACTGGATCACCAACACAGCACGCGGTGGGCAAGCCTCAAACTGCCCGGTCACGCCCGAAATGAACGAACTGTGTGTGCGGGCGGCGAACACTGTTGGCGGCGGCGTACTGGCGCTCGACCTGTTTGAAACGCCTGAAGGCGAACTGCTCGTCAACGAGATCAACCACACGATGGAATTCCGCAACAGCAGCGCCCCGACTGGCGTGAATATCGCGGACGAAGTCGTGCGGTATGCATTGACGCAGACGCTTGAGGTGACAGCATGACACTTCGAGTCGGTATTGTCGGCGGGAGTGGGTACACAGGCGGCGAACTGCTGCGCTTGCTTGGGGATCATCGAGAAGTCGAAATCACGCAGATCACCAGCCGCGAACACGCGGGGCAGTTCGTGTACACACGTCACCCGAATTTGCGCCGCGCAAGCCATTTGACATTCGTGCATCCCGATGCGATGAGCGAATGTGATGTGATTTTTCTGGCGCTGCCGCATGGAATCGCTGCCCGCGAGATTGACCGTTACGCGGCGCTTGCCCCGACAGTTATTGATCTGTCGGCAGATTTTCGGCTCAACAGTGTGGAAGTCTATCAACGTTGGTACGGCGAAGCCCACCCCAATCCCGCATGGCTGGAGCGCTTCGTGTACGGATTGCCGGAAGTACGGCGCGATCAACTGCGGGGGGCGCGTTACGCCAGCGGAGTCGGCTGCAACGCTACGGCGATCAACCTTGCGCTAATGCCGCTGGCGCGTGCAGGGCTGATCGAACAGGCGGCGATTGCGCTCAATGTTGGGTCGAGCGAAGCTGGACACACGCCAAGCGAAGGCTCACATCACCCGATCCGTTCCGGCGCTGTCCGCACGTATAAACCGAGTGGACACCGCCACACCGCCGAAGTCCAGATGATTTTAGGCGAAAATCTCTCGATTGATTTTGCCATCACGGCAATCGAGATGGTGCGCGGCGTACATCTCGTCGCGCATGTATATCTCAATCAAGCGCAAACCGAAAAAGACTTGTGGCGGGCGTATCGCGGTGCTTACCGTGATGAGCCGTTCATCCGCTTGGTGAGCAGCGCAACAGGGCTGCACCGCTATCCTGAACCGCGCATCGTCGCGGGGACGAACTACTGCGATATTGGCTTCTCTCTCGATGAAAACAATCCGCGTCATGTGGTCGTGATCGCGGCGCTCGACAATTTGGGCAAAGGCGCGGCAGGGTCTGCCGTGCAGTGCATGAACATCATGCACGGGTTCGATGAATGTGAAGGCTTACGGTTTACGGGGATGTATCCATAACATGCAATTGACAACGGCTGTTGAAAACGTATTGGTGGTCAAAATTGGGGGTGCACGCGGCTTGGATATAGAACGGTGCGCCGATGACATCGCCCGCTTGGATCGCCCACTGGTGCTGGTTCACGGCGCAAGTGGCATGATGGACGCGCTGTGTCAAGAACGCGGCATTCCTATTCGCACGCTCACATCGCCCACCGGACACAGTTCGCGCTACACCGATCCCGCAACGCGCGAAGTGTTCGTCGAAGCGTGCGAACGGGTTAACGCGGAGTGGGTGCGGCTGTTGGGTGAACGTGGTGTGCGGGCGCACGGCTTGACCGGCGCAGAGGTGCCGATCTGGGGCGAGCGCAAAACCGCAGTTCGCGCGGTAGTCGATGGGCGCGTGCGGATCGTGCGGGATGATTTCAGCGGATCGATCACACACGTGCAGTCAAATACAATTCTGGCGACACTCGCAACGGGTCAGGTGGCAGTTGTGCCGCCGCTGGCAAACAGCGTCGATGGTTTCCTGAACATCGATGGAGATCGCGCTGGGGCAGCCGTGGCGGGGAGCATCAGCGCGGCAGACTATCTGATCTTAAGCGCCGTGCGCGGCTTATATCGTAATTTCCCTGACGAAAATTCGTTCATCCCCAGCGTGAATGCGCGAGAAATCGATACTGCGCTTGGTTACGCGGAAGGGCGTATGAAACGCAAAGTGATCGGCGCGGCGGAAGCGTTGGCGGCTGGCGTTCAGCGCGTCATCATCGGGGATGGTCGCGCCCATGCGCCGATTCACGCGGCGCTCAACGGCGCGGGGACGGAGTTCAGCCGATGATTCCCGATTCAACGATAACGATACAGCAACTCGAAGATCGATTTACGTCGGGCGCGTACAGCAAACGTCCGCTGACATTGGTACGCGGGCAGGGCTGCACGGTCTGGGATGACGCGGGTAACGCCTATCTCGATGCAACAAGCGGTATGGGAGTCGCCTTGCTCGGTCACAGCCACCCCAATGTCGTCACGGCGATCCGCGAACAAGCCGACACGTTGATCACCAGTCCAGAGATTTTCTATACGCCACGCCGCGCCGAACTCTACGCCGCGCTCCACGACTTGACCGGATTCGCACATTTTTTCCTCGCCAACAGCGGGGCAGAAGCAAACGAAGGCGCGTTGAAAATCACTCGCTTACTCACAGGGCGGCGGGGGATCGTGGCGGCGAAACGTTCGTTTCATGGGCGCACGCTCGGCGCAGTCGGCTTGACTTGGAATCCGGCGTATCGTGAACCCTTTGAAGGCTGGACTCCCGAAGGGGTGACGCATATCGCGTACAACAATATTACCGACGCGGCGAACGCCATCACTAGTGACACCGCCGCTGTCATGGTCGAAGCCGTGCAGGGCGAAGGCGGCGTATATCCCGCAGATGCCGACTTTTTGCGCGGGCTGCGCGACCTGTGCGATCAACACGGGGCGCTGCTGATCGTGGACGAAATCCAAACCGGATTAGGGCGTACCGGACGCTGGTTCGGCTACCAACACGCCGACATTCAGCCGGATATGATCACGTTGGGCAAGGGGATCGCGGGCGGTGTACCGATGGGTGTAGTCGCGTGGAACGGCGCACCCATTGAAAGCGGAACGCATGGCAGCACTTTCGGGGGAAATCCGCTGGCGTGCGCGGCGGCAGTCGCGGCGATCCGCACCTTGCGCGAAATCGACGCGCCAGCGAGAAGTGCGCGCTTAGGGAAAATGATCCTCAACCGCTTGCGCGAAAATCAGCCCGCAAGTGTGCGAGAAGTGCGTGGACTCGGCTTAATGATCGGCTTAGAACTGCGGGGGCGGGTGACACCTGCGATTCAAGCGTTACAAGCGCGGGGAATTTTGGTGCTCGTGGCAGGGAAAACGGTGCTGCGTCTGCTTCCGCCGCTGATTTTGACCGACGATGACGCGAATCGACTGGTTGAAGCCGTGTTAGAGGTCTTGAACCATGAATGACCAAAACGCACACAACGTGAACGTCCTGATCTCGCCGCCCGTTGATCCTGTAGGGCAGGTTCCTGACCCCGCGGTGCCTTCAAAAGCGGACGCGCAGAGCGAAACAAGTTTCGCCCGCGTCCCTACGGCAGAACAATTGGTGATTGACCTCGTCAGCATCCCCAGTCCATCGTATCACGAAGCGGCGGCGGTGCGTCACTTGGTCGATTGGATGACCGCGCACGGATATGACCAAGCGTTTGTCGATGATGTGGGGAGCGCAGTCGGGATTCGCGGGAATGGATCGCGCACCGTTGTTTTGCTAGGTCACATTGACACGTTTGGCGGGAATTTTCCGGTACGTCTTGAGGATCGGATGCTGTATGGGCGCGGATCGGTGGATGCGAAGGGATCGTTATGCGCGTTCGCAGCGGCGGGGGCGTTGGCAAACATTCCTGATGATGTTCGCCTTGTCGTGATCGGCGCGGTGGAAGAAGAAGCGCCAACGAGCAAAGGCGCACGTCACACGGCGCAGATGTATCAGCCACAGATGTGCATCATTGGCGAACCGTCAAGCTGGGATCGGCTGACATTGGGTTACAAAGGGCGCTTGTTGATCGACTGGCGATGGGAAGGCGGACTCGCACACAGCGCCGGACAATCCGATACCCCCGCTGAACACGCTTTCGCGTATTGGGAACGGGTACGCGCCTTCGCCGCCGATTTCAACCAAAACCGCACATGCATATTTGATCGCTTAGATGCGACATTACAAAGCATTCAAAGCGGGCATGATGGTGTCCATGGATGGGCAACGCTGACTGTGGGTTTTCGTCTGCCGTTGAATGTTGACCCGAACGAAATCGTGGCAGCACTTGCCGATCCGCATGTGGTACGCGCCTACGGAATGGAACACGCCTTCGCCGCCGAACGCGATTCCGTAATCAGCCGCCACATGCGAAATGCCATTCGTGCCGAAGGTGGGCAGCCCGCCTTCGTTGTCAAAACAGGTACATCAGATATGAACATTGTCGGGCGCATATGGAACTGCCCAATTCTCGCCTATGGTCCGGGCGATTCATCGCTCGACCACACGCCAAATGAACATCTTGATCTTGATGAATATACACGCGCTGTTCGCGTGTTGACTCGTACACTTAACAGCCTGTGAGGGCGCGATATGCCATTTGACCAATACAGCATTATTGAAAGCACCTTGCGCGAAGGTGAACAGTTCGACACAGCGACATTCACCACCGCGCAAAAACTTGAATACGTGCGCTTGATCGATGCATTTGGCGTAGAACTGGTCGAAATGACCTCGCCGCTAGCATCCCCGCAAAGCGAAGCCGATATTCGCGCTGTCGTTGAAGCAGTGGAGCGCGAAAACATGCGCGTGCGAATTCTCACACACATTCGCTGCAAACGAGAGGACGCACTGCGGGCACTTGATACTGGCGTACACGGGATCGACGTGGTGATCGGCACATCGCCCCAATTGATGCAGCACAGTCACGGCAAAAATATCCGTCAGGTGATCGACGCGGCGGCTGAGGTGCTGTCGCTGATCCGTGAGCAAGCGCCCGACATGGTGCTGCGCTTCAGCACCGAAGATTCGTTTCGTTCTCGCCTTGCCGATCTCTACAGCGTGTATCTTGCAGTTGCTGATCTCGGCTTGGTCAACCGCTTGGGTGTGGCGGATACCGTGGGCGTGGCACTGCCAAGTCAAGTATCGGTGCTGGTGAGTCAGTTGGTACGCCTGACCGGACTCGACATTGAATTTCACGGTCATAACGACAGCGGCTGCGCCATCGCTAATGCTTGCGCGGCATTGGAAGCAGGCGCGACTCACATCGACACCACCGTCTTGGGCATCGGTGAGCGCAACGGCATCACATCGTTGGGTGGGCTGGTGGCACGGCTGTACACGCTGAATAAAGCCTATGTCAGCAAATATCGCTTGTCCCTGCTGCCGCAAATCGATCAACTGATCGCTGATTGGTGCGGGATCGACATTCCCTTCAACAACTACATCACGGGGTCAAGCGCGTTCATGCACAAAGCGGGCATTCACGCGAAAGCCGTGCTTGCTGATCCTGAAAGTTACGAGTCAATCAACCCAGCGGATTTCGGCGTGTCACGTTCAATTGCTATCGGGCATCGGCTGACGGGCTGGAACACCATTCGCCGCCGCGCTGATGAACTCGGCTTAGCGATTGATGATGATACCGTGCGACAGATCACACAGACCATCAAAGAACGCGCTGATGTGCAGCCGTTGACACTCCACGAAATCGACACACTTTTGTTACAACATGCGGAGGTGGTTCAATGACCGGATATACCTTCGCTGAAAAGGCTCTCGCGTGTGCGGCGGGGATCACGTCGGCGCGGGCAGGGGATGTACTTGATGTGCAGCCGAATGTCGTGTTCAGCCATGACAATTCGGCGGCGATCCGCAAAATTTTCGCGCAGATGGGCGCGCAGCATATTCGTCACCCTGAACGGTTGGTGATCACACTTGACCACGCCGCGCCCGCGCCTACGACTCAGCACGCGCAAAATCATGCTGAAATTCGCCAATGGGTGCGCGAACAGGGTATCAAGAACTTCTTCGAGATCGGGCGCGGAGTCGGGCATCAAATCATGAGCGAAGAAGCGTTGGTACTGCCCGGCGAAGTCATTTTCGGCGCGGACAGCCACACCACGCATTTTGGCTGGTTGGGCGCGTTCGGGATGGGCGTGGGGCGCACCGAACTTGCGGCATTGTGGGCGACAGGCGAGCTGTGGATTCGCGTGCCGGAATCGATGCTGATCACGCTGGATGGGACTTTACCCGCCGGAGTCACTGCCAAAGACATCGCTTTGCGTTTACTTGGCGATCTCGGTGTATCGGGGGGAGAATATCGCTCAGTCGAGTTCACGGGGAGCGCGATTGCAGCCATGTCGCTTGATGAACGTCCGGTGATTCCGAACATGATGGCGGAATTCGGCGCGATGAGCGCGTATTTCCCGCCTGATGAAGTCATTTTCGATCATGTCGATGCGCGGCGAACACGCGACTACCAGCCAATTTATCCCGATGCTGATGCAGAATATCACCAGCGTCACACTATCAATGTGAGCGCGTTAGAGCCCTTGATCGCGCTGCCGCATCAGCCGGACAACGTGATCGGGTTGAGCGCGGCAGAACGGGCGCGCATCGATCAGGCATTCATCGGGACGTGTACAGGCGGACGTTACAGTGATCTCGAAGCGGCGGCGCGTGTGCTAAAAGGTCAGCGCGTTTCGGTGCGAACCATCGCTATCCCCGCCAGCAGCAGCATTTTGAAACAGGCGGCGCATACAGGCGTACTCGATACGCTCATCGACGCGGGCGTGACTATCGCCACGCCGGGATGCGGTCCATGCATGGGCAATCACATGGGCATCCCCGCGCCCAGCGAAGCGACGATCAGCACGGGAAGCCGTAATTTTCGCGGGCGCATGGGCACAGCCGATGCGCCGATCTATCTCGCTAATCCGTATGTTGTGGCGGCGAGTGCCATTTGTGGGCATATCGCGCATCCACAGGAGTTCTTACGATGACGCAATCACTGGCGCAACCAACGAGAACGAAGCATCGCTGCTGGGTGTATGGCGATAATGTCAACACTGACGTGATTTTTCCCGGTAAGTATACGTACACACTGCAAACCCAAGACGACATTCGCGCCCATGCGCTCGAAGACCTTGATCCGGCATTCGCATCGGGTGTGCAATCAGGTGATGTGATTATCGCGGGGTTGAATTGGGGCTGTGGCAGCAGCCGCGAACAGGCTGTCACGGCGATCAAATGGTCGGGCGTGTCGATCATTATTGCCGCGTCGTTCAGCGGGCTCTACTTCCGTAACTGTATCAATCAGGGTGTGCATCCGATTGTGTGCCCGATACTGCACACGTTAATCACGACAGGCGCTACCATCGAAATTGACCACGGCGCGCGGACGATACAATATGGCGAGCACATTTTTCCAATTCCGGCGCTGTCGCCCTCCGTGCAAGCGATCCTCAACGCGGGCGGGCTGACTCCTATGCTGCGCGCCCGGTTTGAAGGTGAAGGGACAACGCGATGAGCCACACGATTGTATTGATCAACGGCGACGGAATTGGGCAGGAAGTGATCCCTTCAGCGCGCCGCGTATTGGAGTCGCTTCATTTACCCCTCACATTTATCGAAGCGGATGCAGGTTTTGCCACGTTTGAGCGCACCGGAAACGCGCTCCCCGCCGAAACGATCCGCGCGTGTGAATTGGCTGATGCGGCGATGTTCGGCGCAACACAATCCCCATTGACCAAAGTCGAAGGCTACAAAAGCCCGATCTTGCAGCTTCGCCGTCATTTTGACCTGTTCGCCAACATACGCCCCGCCTACAACGAGTTGATTGATCTCGTCATAGTGCGTGAAAACACTGAAGGCATGTACAGCGGACGCGAACGGCTCGAAGATGACGGATCGACAGCGATTTTGGAGCGCGTGATCACGGCGAAAGCATCGGAACGTATCACACGGGCGGCGTGTGAATTGGCGATGAGTCGGCGTAAACAGCTTACTATTATCCACAAGGCGAATGTTCTCAAAGAAACGTGCGGATTGTTCCGACGTGTGGCGCTCGATGTGACCGGCGATTATCCGCAATTAGAAGTCAAAGAACTGCTCGTCGATACGGCGGCGCTGCTGCTGGCGCAGGATGCACGGCGCTTCGACGTGATGGTGACAACCAACTTGTTTGGCGATATTTTGAGCGATCTCGCGGCGGGATTGACAGGCGGGTTAGGGCTGGCGGCTTCCGCAAATGTTGGGGCGGGAAGATTTGCCGTGTTTGAGCCTGTTCATGGAAGCGCGCCGGATATCGCGGGAACGGGGACAGCCGATCCGCGTGCGGCAATCTTGAGTGCGGCGATGATGCTCGATCATTTGGGTTATCGGGACGCAGCATCTGCCGTGAGAACTGTTGTATATGCCACAGCGCATCTAGGCAATCTATCGGCAACTACAGATGGAATCATCACAAGATTGAGTGCTGTCGACTTTCCGGCTTCGATGCGTGTGTGAGACGTTACTTTTCTGCCCCGTCATTCGACACATAAACCTGTAGAATTCTTGAAATTGGACTGAGATTTCTGTATATTTCAGTTCAATTTCAATCAATTTTGAGGTTTATAGATGGCTTCTTCTCGACCCCCTTCGTCCATGCGGCGAGAGTCTACACCTTCCGCGCATGGGCGCGACCTAAGCAAGCGCCAGTATTTACGCTTCGCGTTTTACAAAGTCGATCCATTGTGGCGGCGGCTTCCTCCGGAAGAACAAATCAGCCAAAAGCAGGAACTCATCGAGACTATCACAAGCTTTAAGCGGCGAATGCTGCTGCGCCCATACACGTTAATGGGCACGCGCGCTGATGCCGAACTGCTGCTCTGGCAGATCAGCGAAAATCCGGTGGTGTTTCAAGAATTGGCGACTGCGATTGCGCGCACGCGCATGGGCGGATATTTGCAGATGGCGTATTCGTACTTTTCGCAGACCAAGCGATCCATCTATGAGATTCGAGCGCCGCTTAATGGGCATCAGGATCAACTGATCATCCAGCCTACGGATGCGAAGTATTTGTTTGTCTATCCGTTCATCAAAACTCGTGACTGGTATCAAATGTCGCTGATGGCACGGCAAGGCATGATCGATGAACATATCGATGTGGGGCGTAAATATCCATCGGTGAAGCTGAATACAACCTACTGTTTTGGGTTGGACGATTACGAATTCATCGTCGCTTTTGAAACCGACGAACCTTCGGATTTTCTCGACTTAGTGCAGGATTTGCGAGAAACCGAAGCCAGCCGCTACACCAAACAGGATACGCCGCTGTTCACCTGTATGACGATGGGCTTGAGTGAGGCGCTCGATGCGCTTGGCGGCGCGGCGATTGCGGAACCGACGCAGACCAGCGAACCGGTCATCAGCGATGTGGTGACGGATGTTTGCGCGATAGACGAGTTTCCAGCAGGGAGTACGCGCATCGTTTATCACGAGGGGCGGCAGGTGGCGCTGTTCAATGTTGGCGGAGAACTCTACGCTATCGGAAACCGCTGCCCCCACGCGCGCGGACCGTTAAGCGAAGGCAGCGTATCGGAAAGTGAGTGTACCGTCGTGTGCCCGTGGCACTACGCCAAATTTGATTTGAAAAGTGGTCGCGTGGTTGATGGAATCGCCAGCAGCGGCGTGGAATCGTATACCGTGAGCGTAGTCGATGGGATGATTCGCATCTCTGACCACGCCTTTGAACCGGCTAATCAGGGATAAGTTGATGACAACATATGATGCTTTGCTCGTGCTCTCGTTCGGTGGTCCCGAAGGTAGAGAGGATGTGATTCCGTATCTTGAAAATGTGCTGCGTGGTCGTCCCGTCCCACGCGCGCGCTTGGAAGAAGTGGCGGAACATTATTATTTGTTTGATGGCGTGAGTCCACTCAATAATCAGAACCGCGCTTTGATCGCCGCGCTGCGTGAAGATTTCGCCGCGCATGAGTTGAACTTGCCGATCTACTGGGGCAATCGCAACTGGCATCCATATCTCATTGATACGCTGCGGCAGATGCAAGCTGACGGCGTGAAACGCGCGCTGGCGCTGTTCACCACCGCGTACAGCAGTTATTCAAGCTGCCGCCAGTACCGCGAAGATATTGCCCGCGCGCAAGCTGAAATTGGCGATGGCGCGCCGGAAGTTCATAAACTGCGCGTGTTCTACAACCATCCCGGCTTTATCGAGCCAAACGTCGATCATTTACGCGAAGCGTTGGCACTAACGCAAAACCCCGAAACTGCCAAAATCGTTTTTACCGCGCACAGCATCCCCGTCGCCATGGCGAAGAACAGCAGTTATGAAGGGCAACTGCTTGAAGCCAGCCGCCTAGTCGCAGAAGGCGTGGGACGTGCCGATTGGCAGCTTGTCTACCAGAGCCGGAGCGGGTCGCCGCATCAGCCTTGGCTTGAACCGGACATTGGCGAACATCTGCGCCAGTTGAAAGCAGACGGTGTGCGTGAAGTCGTCGTCCTACCGATTGGCTTCATCAGCGATCATATGGAAGTGATGTTCGATCTCGATATGGAAGCCCGCGAGATCAGTGACGAAATTGGGCTCCATATGGTACGCGCCGCGACAGTTGGCACACACCCGAAGTTCGTCAGGATGATCCGCGAATTGATCCTTGAGCGCATCAACGACAATCCTATGCGCGTCTTTTTGGGGACGCGCGGCGCAAGTCATGATGTGTGTCCGGTTAACTGCTGTCTGCCTGATGCCGAAGTGCGCGGCGCATCCCGCTAAATGTCATAAATACGAGAGAGGGTGTCAGGTGAAAATCATGAAGGAACGCACTTTTGCCGAGAATCACGTGCCTATAGAGTAGAGGTCAACTGCTGAAGTTTTTCGTCGTAGATTTCAGTAGTTTTCTGTAGATTTTCGACCAAAGGGCATTCCACCATGATGTATGCTCCTCCTCGCTTAATTTTTTGGGAGACTACCGCTGGCTGCAATTTGAAGTGCGTACACTGCCGCAGAATTACGCTCGCCGATCAACTCACGCCGCAGGATTTGACTACACAAGAAGCGTTTCACCTCATCGACGAGATTGCGGCGGTGGGCAAACCCGTGTTTGTGCTGTCTGGTGGTGAACCGTTGTTTCGACCAGATATTTATGAGATCGCGCGCTATGCCGCCGATGCGGGGCTGCCGGTTGCATTGGCAACCAATGGCACCTTGGTCGATGATGCGGTTGCACAGCGCATCAAAGACAGCGGGGTGCAGCGCGTAAGCATCTCGTTTGATGGCGCGGACGCGCCCACCCATGACGCATTTCGCGGTTTAGCGGGTTCATTCGATGCGGCGGTGCGTGGATTCAAGGCGCTGCGCGCGGTTGGGATTCCGGTGCAGATCAACACGACGGTTGCGAAGCACAACGAAGCGCAGTTAGAGCAGATGCGCGCACTCGCAAAAAATCTCGACGCGGTTGGTCTGCACTTGTTCTTACTCGTTCCAGTCGGGTGCGGCGTGGAACTTTCAGAAACGCAGATGATCAGCGCGCAGGAATACGAGCGCGTGTTGCACTGGCTTTACGACGTAGAACAGTCCGAACCCGATTTGCAGCTAAAAGCGACCTGCGCGCCGCACTATTTCCGCGTGATGCGTGTTCGCCGCGCTGAAGAAAAGCGTAACGGTGTCGTGCGAGAACTGCCTGCCAGCCATGATCGCCAAGTAAACGGGCATCCGCATATGCACGCCGCAACTAAGGGCTGCCTCGCCGGGACGGGGGTGACATTCATTTCGCATCGCGGTGAAGTGTTCCCGTGCGGCTATCTGCCCATTGAAGCGGGGCATGTTCGCCACCAATCTTTCGCTGACATTTGGCAGAACAGCCCGCTGTTCGCTGAACTGCGCGATCCTGACCTGCTCGATGGAAAATGCGGAGTCTGCCAGTTCAAGACGTTGTGCAGCGGATGCCGCGCGCGATCATATGGGATCACAGGGAACTATCTCGCGGAAGAACCTTTTTGTGCCTATGACCCAGAAACGCGCAAGGTTGTCACGGTTTGACTGCCTTCGCGACTGCTTTTGCGACAGTTTCTTGTGATTGATGCACGCAGTCGGGCACGCCGACACCACGAAAGGCGCTGCCCGTGACGAATATGTTGGGGGGAAGTCCCTGCTCGATGCTGTTCACTTTTTCGAGATGACCGACTGCATACTGCGGCGTGGCTTCGCGCCAGCGGTAAGCTCGCGTGAAGATCGGTACTGCGCTGATGCCATAAATCGCGCGCAGTTCGTCGCGCACGATGTGAACGAGCGCTACATCATCGAGTTCGACAGTTTGCGGGCTACGTGATCCCCCAAAGAAGACGCGCATGAGAACAAACCCCTGTGGAGCGCGGTGATCGAATTTGATTGAGCTTATGGTGACGGCATTGATCGCGCGGTTTTCGCTGCGCGGGATCACGACACCAAAGCTGGGGGGCAGGTTTACATCGATGGCACGGTAAGCAAGTGAAAGTGTCCCAGTCGTCACATAACGGATTGAATCAATGTGCGCGGCAGTTTCCGGCGCAAGCGGACGCAGCAAATTCGCGGTGATAGGCGCGGATGTGGTGAGGATGATTGTGTGCGCTTTGAGCGTCGAGCTGTCCGTCAATGTGAGGTGATATTGATCGTCCATGCGCGTGATCGACTCTACGCCTATGTTCAAGCGCAGGTCGCCATTCAACTTTTCGACAATGCGCGTCACGAACGACTCCATGCCGCCCTTGAACGAGAGAAACAGCGATGATGGTGTGCTGCTCGACTGTGGCGCTGGCGCATGATTGTTCGCTTTACGGGCTTGCAGCATTCCGCGTGTGAGACTGCCGTAATCCTGTTCAAGTTTGCGAAAGCGCGGGAAGGTTGCTAGCAAGCTCTGGTCATGAGGATCGGTATTGTAGATGCCGGACATCAGCGGTTCAGCCAATTTATCGAGAATTTCCGCACCCAAGCGGCGCTTTACGAATTCGGCAAGCGATTCGTCATCGTCGCCTGTGCGCGATGGGAGAAACGGCTCCAACGCCATGCGAATTTTGCCCGGAATTGAAATCAGCGGTGAAAGCGCGAACGGCATGAACTTCGTCGGCACGATGAGCAGTAAGCCATCGGGTAGAGGAGTCAGTTTGCCGCGGTTGAGTACAAAAATTTTGCGGTGGTCATCGTTCGTGCCGATCAAGTCGTCGTCCATGTCAATCGCGCGCGCGAGTTGGGTTGCCCAAGGCTTCTGCGCGATAAACGAGTCGGGACCCGCTTCGACAATGAAGGGTTGAGCTTCACCTATATCGATCACATCTGTGCGGATTTTCCCGCCCCAGCGTTCGGACTGTTCTACGAGCGTGTACGACACCCCGTGCTGCTGTAAAAACCATGCGGCGCTCAAACCGGAAATTCCGCCGCCGATTACGACATATTTCAAATCTGCGATGTTCGTCATACCGAGTCCATGTCTTTGTACGCTTTTAAACCCTTTACATGATATATAGGTTTTGGTAGATTCGTGTAGATTTATGTAGATTTTCGCAATCTCAGAGAGATGAAACCCATGATGTTAAAGCGTTTCCACGTTATCGCCGCGCTGTTGATTTTACTTCTTAGCGTGAGTGCTGCGGCTGCCCAAGATGATGCAACCGTCACGATGATCGTCACTCGTGATCCTGTTTCGCTTGATCCGCATACCACACTCGATCCGGGTGCGCCGATTTTGCTGGCATATATCTATGACACGCTGGTGTATCAAACACCAACAGGCGAAGTGCTGCCAAGCCTTGCCGAAAGCTGGACGGTATCGGAAGACGGGCTGAGCATTACATTCACTCTTAAGCCGGGAATTGTGTTCAGCAACGGCGAACCCGTCAACGCCGACGCAGTGATCTTCACCTTCCAACGGCTGCAATCGGTTGGTCAGCGTTCACTAATTTACGACGAGATTAGCAATATCACAGCATTTGAAAAAGTCGATGATCTCACTGTGACATTTCAACTTGAAGAACCATCCGCCACATTGTTGAGCGCGCTCACTTATCCCTATGCGGGCATTCTCGAACCATCGGCGGTTGAAGCGGCGGGTGACACTTACGGACAAAACCCTGTCGGTACCGGATCGTTTATACTGGAGTCATGGGTGCCCGAAAGCGAACTCGTCTTCGTGCCTAACCCGAACTACGGTGGGCATCGCCCATGGACCGATGCTGGCACTGCGTCGATTGACGCGCTCCGTGTGCGTTTCAGCACCGATGAATCCGCGCGTGTCAACGCGCTGCTGGCAGACGAAGCCGATATTGTCTATCTTGCGTCTGGCGCACAGTTGGATCGCGTTGGTGAAGGCTTTACCATATTGGAAAGCCCCGCCCGCGCGCTCGTCTATCTCGGCTTTAACACCGCCCGCGCCCCGTTCGATAATCCTGACGTGCGCCGCGCTGTCGAGCAAGCGATCAACAAAGAGGATGTGCTTGCATTGGCGGTGAACGGTATTGGTCAGATTCTCAATGCCCCACTTCCGCCAACCGTGTTCGGTTTTGACGAAACCATCGACAGCGAGGGACTGCCCTACGATCCTAACGCCGCGCAAAATTTGCTGGCGAGCAGCGGTGTCACTATTGACCGCCCAATCAGGATTCTGACTTCGACATTCCCTACATTTGAAGCCATTGGTGTGGTACTGCAAGCGCAGCTTGCCCAACTTGGCATCACGGCGGAAATCACCGTACTCGATTTCGCTGCCGTGCGCGATGTGGCGCTGGGGGGCGACTACGACATTTTGATCACCCGCTATGACTGGAATGATCCCGATGTGCTGTGGCGCTATTTAGGCACGGATAACTTGGGCAACACCAATCGCTATTTCTACAGCAACCCCGAACTTGACGCGCTTTTGGTCGATGCCCGCCAAACGTTCGATCCGGCTGCACGTGCCGCGCTTTATGCCGATGCACAGCGCTTGATTATGCAAGATGCCCCGATCATTTCGCTGTACGTGCCGCAAACCATGGTCGTCATCAGTGACCGTGTGCAAAACGTCGAACTGCTGCACAGCCATGTTGTGCTGGAGGATGCGCTGCTCGCGCCGTAGTCGATTATGAAGTATATCTGCCGCCGCCTTCTGCTGTTTGTTCCGACGCTTCTTGTGCTGTCATTTCTGGTTTTCGTTATGCTCGAAATGACTCCCGGAAGCGCCGCGAGTGCCGTGTTGGATGATGCATCTTCTGGCACGGCGGCGGCGGCATTATGCGCCCAAACCCGATGTGACCAACCACTGCTTGCGCGCTATGCCGGATACCTCACAGATATAGTGCGCGGCGATTTTGGTGTGTCGGCGCGCACGGGACGCGATGTAGGCGCGGAACTCATCCTGCGACTTCCCCACACGCTCATCATCAGTGCGGCTGCGATTCTTGTCGCCTTGCTCATCGGTGGGTTCATCGGCGTTATAGCTGCGGTCAACTGCGGCACAAAACTTGACACTGCCATCACGGTGATCACGTCGATTGGCGCGTCGATGCCGACATTCTGGGTGGCAATGCTGCTCGTCAGTTTATTTGCTGTGCGGCTTCACTGGCTGCCGGTGTTCGGCATGGGTGAAGGTTTTTCGCATTACGTCTTGCCTGCTGCGGCAGTCGCGCTCGCGCTCATTCCCGGCTTGACTGTGTTGGTACGCAGCAGCGTGATTGAAGTCAAGCAGCAGGCGTTTATCAGCACTGCATATGGCAAAGGGTTGGCATCCGGGCACGTGTATAAGCGTCATGTGCTTCCCGCCGCCGCTGTCCCCATTGTCACCTATGTTGGGATGCAATCGGTGCATCTCATCGGAACGTTGGTAACCATTGAAGTGTTGTTCAGCCTGCCGGGATTAGGCGGCTTGGCGGTACAAGCCGCGCTTGACCGTGACCCTATGCTTTTACAAGGCGCGGTGCTGTTGATCGCTACCCTCACGCTCTGTATTTTGCTTATCGTCGATATCGCTGTACTGCTGCTTGATCCGCGAATTCGTCGTGAATCCGAATATTGATCGGGTTCGTTTTTGAGATGGGATCATCTATTGGCTTCTCGCATTCTTGCCTCACAACGCCGTGTTGAATCGATTCCTCAACTGCTGCTGCCGCCATTTCCCACCCGCGGGTTCTCACTGCGGCTAAAAATCGCGGCAGTCATGCTGTTGATCATTGGCGCTGTCGCGGTCACCGCACCATGGATTGCACCATATGATCCAAGCGCCATCAGTCCGTCAGATCGACTGCTTCCGCCCAACCTTGATCACCTGTTTGGCACGGATATGTTCGGGCGCGATCTGTTTAGCCGCGTGTTATACGGCGCGAGTCCCACGCTGCAAGTTGCGCTCGGCGCAGTCATAATTGGCGCGCTGCCCGGTTTGGCGCTTGGCATGATCGCAGGAAGCAAGCGCGGTGTTTTTGATCAGGTTGTGACACAAATTGCCGATGCGTGGAACGCGCTGCCCGGTGTTTTGGTCGCGCTCGTCATGATCGCAGCGTTGGGGCGTTCGGTGGTGGTGCTTGTCTTGGCGCTTGGCATATCGAGCATCCCAACGTTTTATCGTATGGTGCGCGCGGAAACCATGCGCGTTGCCGCCGAACCGTTCGTCGAAGCCGCTGTATCGCTTGGGGCGTGTCACCGGGCTGTCTTGATGCGTCATATCATCCCGAACATCGCGCCATCGCTGCTGGCGCTCGTCACTATCTCGGTTGGGCGTATGCTGCTGGCGACCAGCGCGTTGAGCTTCATCGGCTTGGGTGCGCCGCCGCCATCGCCGGAGTGGGGGAGTTTACTTGCGGAAGGGCGCGCGCACATGGAACAGAATTGGTGGCTGATCTGGTTTCCCGGCGCGACCATCGCTGTGACCACGTTTGCCATCTACCTGTTTGGGAACAGCTTCCGTGACAGCCGCTAACAGATGCAGCATCACAGCGAACAGCACTTCGGCATATCACGCCCGCATGTGATATACGATCACTGCCCCAAGTCACGCGATAACGAGCTTATACGCGATCTGGTACAGCATATAGCGCGTCTCCAATTCATACCGAACGGTGGCGACTGTACTCATGCAAGGCGTATACAGATACAGCAGCACAAACACGGTAAACCCGACTGCCACCAGCGGCGAGAACACTTGTGGAAGCACCACTTCCAGCGCGGTAGTGCCTTCGGTTGATTCATTACGATTGAGAAAGCCGGTCCGCCATGTGGATGCCCGGAATGGTGTTGACCGTGCATCATGCTTGACTTTCTTTCTCGATTGGATAGTGGATGTTTACGGCGGCACGTCACACTACATTGAGTTTATGCGGTGCGCCACCGCGCTAAATAGTGACGGAAATGGACGGTTGTCACTTTACATACTGAGTGCATCATGTTTTGCGCGTGAGAGTGAAGAATTCACATCGGTTAAAATCCATATTGGTACGTTGCGCGCTTGATGGTGAGAGGATATAAATCCGCCGATATTGCTTGTGTTAAGGGAGATTTTATGCAGCAGCCGGTATGGTGGCAGCGCGGCGTGATCTATCAGATATACCCGCGAAGTTTCAAAGACAGTAATGGGGATGGAATAGGCGATCTGCGTGGGGTGATCGAAAAACTTGATTATCTGCGCGACTTGGGAATCGACGCGATCTGGGTGTCACCGTTTTATCCGTCACCGATGGTGGATTTCGGGTATGACATCAGCGACTTCACCGCCGTTGACCCGATGTTTGGTACGCTCGCAGATTTTGATGAACTTGTCGAAGGAGCGCACGCGCGCGATATCCGTGTGATTGTCGATTTTGTACCCAATCACACGTCGGATCAACATGCATGGTTTATCGAATCACGTTCATCGCGCGATAATCCTAAACGTGATTGGTATTTCTGGCGCGATGCCAAACCCGATGGTAATTTACCGAATAACTGGTTGTCCGTTTTTGGGAATGTGGCATGGGAGTGGGACGAGAAGACGAGACAGTATTACCTGCATACATTCCTAAAAGAACAGCCCGATTTGAACTGGCGTAACCCCGAAGTAAAAGCCGCCATGTTCGATGTGCTTCGCTTCTGGTTGGATCGGCATGTGGATGGTTTCCGGCTCGACGCGGTGCATTACATCATGAAACATCCTGATTTACCCGACAACCCGCCAAACCCGACAAGAGGTTCCGGTTTCAAGCCGTTGGGCGATTACGACTCGCTGCTGCATGTACACGACATGGCACACGATGATATTCACGGTATCTTCCGAGAATTCCGTGCGTTGTTGAACTCGTACAGTACCGAGCGTCCACGTTTTTCGATTGGTGAAATCCACATGCAAGACTGGGGCAAGTGGGCTTCGTACTATGGCGCTAATTTAGACGAGCTGCATATGCCCTTCAACTTCAGTTTCATGTTCGCGCCTTGGGAAGTGCGAGCGATGCAGGCGGTGATCGACAACCTTGAAACGCATATTCCCGCTGGTGCGTGGCCCAATTTCGTACTTGGCAACCACGACGAACATCGCATCGCCAGCCGAGTCGGGCGGGAACGCGCGCCTGCCGCGATGATGCTCCTGCTCACACTGCGCGGCACACCGACTATCTATTATGGCGATGAGCTTGGCATGGAAGATGTCGAAATTCCGCCGGAACTGCAACAAGACCCGTGGGGGAAAAATGTCGCGGGGTTTGGCTTAGGGCGCGATCCTGAGCGCACACCGATGCAGTGGGATGCCAGCCCGAACGCGGGATTTTGTGCAAAAGATATTCCCCCTTGGCTGCCCCTTTCGCCGGATTACGCGCTGGTCAATGTGGAGACGCAGTTGCGCGATCCGCGCTCAATGCTCATGCTGACTCGGCGCTTACTTGCGCTGCGGCGCGCGACCCCCGCGCTGAATGTCGGCGCATATCGGGCAGTTCCGCATGATACATGTTTGGTCTTTGGGCGCGAAGATGGTCATGATCGATGGTTGGTAGCGATCAACCTCACAGACGAACAAACGATTGTGCAAATACCGGAACACGGCAGTGGACAGATCGTGATTTCGACGAAGCTTGACCGCGAAGAAATGGTTAAGCTGGATGCGCTGATTTTACGCAGTCACGAAGGCTGTATCATTCACTTGACGAGTTAGGGATCCACGAAAGCGCAAAGTCTGTACGCTTTTGGATTCCGCGTACCAGATAGTCCATGCGTAAATAAGTTGGTCGCCTTGATGCGAACAATCAAGGCGACCCTGTTCAGCTTAAGCCTGAGCCGCTTGCTTCTGCACCTTCACCCAATCATCTTTGAGGGTGACGGTGCGATTGAAAACCAACTTATCTGGCGTGCTGTCGGGATCAACCGTGAAGTACCCAACGCGCTCAAATTGATACTGTTTGCCCACAGGCGCGCCGACAATTGACGGCTCGACAAACGCCGATTCGATCACCTCTAGCGACTTCGGATTGATGTAATCCATGAAGTCTTTATCATCGTCCATTTCGGACGCATCCGGGACGGTCAGCAGATAGTCGTACAAACGCACTTCAACAGGGATTGCGTGCGCGGCGCTCACCCAATGCAGAGTCGCTTTGACCTTGCGCCCATCTTTCGCATCACCGCCGCGTGTGTCGGGATCATATGTGCAGCGCAGTTCAACGATCTTGCCATCCGCATCTTTGATAACTTCGTCGCACTTGATGAAATATGCCGAACGAAGCCGGACTTCTTTACCGGGTGACAGCCGGAAGAATTTCGGCGCGGGAACTTCCATGAAGTCTTCTGACTCAAGGTACAGTTCACGCGAGAATGGGACTTTTCGCGTACCGAGTTCCGGTTGTTCAGGATTGATGAGTGAATCAAACCACTCAACTTGGCCTTCAGGGTAGTTGGTTAGGACAACCTTGATGGGGCGCAGTACCCCCATTACACGCGGCGCGATTTTGTTTAAGTCTTGGCGCACACAGTATTCGAGCAGTTGAATATTGGCAACGCCGCCGGAACGGGACACACCGACTTGATCGGCAAAGTCGCGAATTGATTTCGGCGTGTAACCGCGCCGGCGCATCGCCGAGATGGTTGGCATACGGGGATCATCCCAGCCGCGCACAATCTTCTCATTGACCAGTTTAAGCAGTTTGCGCTTGCTCGTGATCATGTAGGTCACGTTCACACGGGCGAATTCGATTTGCTGCGGCATATAAATGCCCAACTGCTCGATGAACCATTCGTACAGCGGGCGGTGTTCGGCATATTCCATTGTGCAAATCGAATGTGTGATGCCTTCGATGCTGTCGCTTTGCCCGTGCGCCCAGTCATACATCGGGTAGATGCACCAGTCATCGCCTGTGCGTGGATGATGGGAATGAAGAATACGATACATGACCGGATCGCGCATATTGATATTAGGCGACGCCATATCAATTTTGGCGCGCAGTGTCATTTCCCCATTCTTGAATTCGCCCGCCCGCATCCGCCGGAACAAATCAAGGCTTTCTGCGATTGGGCGGTCACGCCATGGACTGTTTTTGCCCGGTTCTGTGAGTGTGCCGCGATACTCGCGGATTTCATCCGGGGACAATTGATCTACATATGCTTTACCGTCCATGATGAGCTTTTCCGCCCACTGGTAAAGCTGTTCAAAGTAGTCAGACGCATACAGTAGGTTTTCCCATTCAAAACCAAGCCAATGCACATCGCGGATAATCGCGTCAATATATTCTTGGTTTTCTTTGGTGGGATTCGTGTCGTCAAAGCGCAGATTGGTTTTTCCGCCGTAATACTGGGCGATGCCGAAGTTTAAGCAAATAGACGCGGCATGACCGACATGCAAATATCCGTTCGGTTCTGGTGGAAAACGGGTAAAGACTCGCCCGTTAAACCGTCCAGTACGGTTATGCTCGTCGATGATGTCGTGAATAAAATAGCGTTTGCCTTCGACGGGAGTTCCGTCGCTGGAGAGGATAGGATTCTCAATTGCCATTGCGCGATGTGTCCCGTGTCACAAATGTGGATACTAGAAACTGTGTGTCGCCATTGTACCACTGACTCTTATGTTGATCGCGCCATATTTCACGATAAGCAGCTAAACGGGGTTTGCCATGCCAAAACACAACCACGCTCTTTAATTTTTGGCTGCATTAGAGCTTATGGTGGAAAAATTCTATGATTAGCGTATGACATCAGGACTTGAACAATTCATGCGCGTCTTGGGCACTGTAAAAGGATATACATGAAGACTCTTGTTGTGGTTAGCGGCAGTGATGCGCCCGGTATCAATGCACTGCTTTATCATTTGTGCGAACTAATCACCGTGTCTGGTGACACGATGATCGGCGCGCTTGGCGGGTTTCGCGCACTGCTAGATGAGCAGTTTGTCACGCTCACACCGTCCCTTATCGTCCCTTATATTGGGCTTGGCGGATCATATTTGCCATCCAGCCGCGATCCTGTCTTGAGCGAAGAATCCAATCATCAAATGTTACACGAAGTGATCTTTCACCATAAAGTTGATCATGTTGTACTGTGTGGTGGAAACGACAGCTTGCACCACTTACCGCCCATCTTGCAAGACGTGGGGATTGCATGTGTTGGTATTCCAACAACAATTGATAACGACGTAGCTGGCACTGACCGATCCTTGGGTTTTGACAGCGCGTGTCAATACGCCTATCAAGCCATTGATGCGGTGCGCGCAACGGGACATGCCCTTACAGGGCGCTTTTTCGCAGTCGAAACGTTGGGCGGGAATACCGGAATACTCACCCTAGAGATTGCGCGCGGGGCAGGTGCGGACGCTGTGATTGTGCCGGAATATCCAATAACCGATGACGCGCCATTTGTAAATCGATTGAAATCCGCCGTCCGGCGCAAGGGACACGCATTGCTCGTTTACACAGAATCCGTTCCTAATAAAGAGCGCATCCTTGCGTCACTGGCACAGAAGGTTGGAATTCCTTTATGCGAGACGCGGCTCGGACACGCTCAACGCGGCGGCGTGCCATCTCACGCGGATCGTGTCCTTGCACGAGAGTGGGCGCATCTTGCGTTTGGTGCGCTTAAACAAGGAGCGGCATCGTCGATCACGGTGTATCGCGATGGATCCCCCACACTGCGTCACGGTCTTCTGCTAGATGATCCCAAACCGATGCCGAATCGCGCCCTTTATAACGAGATCAATGGGCTCACGTAAACTGCCTCAAATAACATACGGACAATAGTTCATCTGCCCATGTGGAGTTTCGGTTATACGGGTTGGCGTGTAAGCACTTCTTCAAGCATTGCGCCCAATCGCCTAATCCCTTCTTGAATCATAGCGGGGCGCGCATTTGAGAAGTTCAGACGGAAGGTGTGTCCGCCTGCTGCCGCGCCACCGACATAGAAATCAGCGCCGGGAACATAAGCAACTTGATGTTCAACCGCGATTTTGAACAATTCGGTCATATCGAGATGTTCTGGCGCGTGAGCCATGAGGAACAACCCGCCGTCGGGTTTTGTCCAGTGTATGTCGCGCGGAAAATACGCTTCCATTGAAGCGAGCATGAGATCGCGCCGCGACTCATAGACTTCACGTAATCGCTTGATGTGTTCATCCAAAAAGCCATCGCGCGCCACTTCAGCCACGATCCATTGAGTAAGTGGGCTGGTGTGCAGGTCTGCGGCTTGCTTCGCTTGAACGAGTTTGTCCATGATATCGAGCGGTGCAGCGATCCAACCGATGCGTACACCCGGCGCAAGCACTTTAGAGAAGGTGCCGAGATAAATCACGCGCCCATCAAGCATGTTTGTGCCTTGATATGCGGCATCGTATTCGTATAAGTTGGGGATGTCATCGCCGCTGTAGCGGAGTTCGCCATAGGGATTGTCCTCAATCACAATGCCGTCAAATTCATGCAGCAGCTCGATTAAACCGCGCCGGCGTTCCGCTGAAAGCGTGATCCCTTGCGGATTCTGGAAGTTAGGCACCAGATAAAGGAGCTTGGGTTTTTCACGGAGGATTCGGCGCAGCACGTCTAGGTCTAATCCATCGTGATCAGTTGGGACGGTGTAGCAGCACGGATTGTATGGTCGCCATGCTTGCAGCATCCCCATGTAGGTCGGGTCTTCGACAACCAAACCATCTCCATCATTAAGCAGCACCCGCCCGATAAGATCGATCCCCTGCTGTGCGCCCCCGACAACGAGAATGTTATCGCGGGTGACATTGACTCCGCGCCGTGACATACGTTCCGCGATGAAATCGCGCAGCATCGTTACGCCTTCACTTGCGCCATATTGGAGTGCTTCTGTGCCATGTTCGTCAAGCACCTTTGCCGCCGCAGACTTGATCCGCTCGACGGGAAAAAGTTCAGGCGCGGGCAGTCCACCTGCAAATGAGATGATTTCCGGTCTCTGTGTGAGTTTGAGGATTTCGCGGATGCTGGAACGTGTCATAAGGTTGGTGCGTTTGGCGCATTTCTTGTTCCAGTTCACCATGATAGACACCCTTCTTGATGCAGATCGTAAACTGCCTGTGCGCCTGCATCCAGCGCCTTGAGGTTGTTGGGGAGTTTTTCACGCTTGCCAGAATGAAGTTCAAGCGCGCGCTTGATCGCGTCTAATGACAGCACGGGGCTGGCGGTGAGCAGCGCGCCCATGAGCACCATATTGGCAAGTTTGAGATCGCCTATCGTATCGGCAAGATCGGTTGCTGGGATGCGAAGGGTCGTAATGTCGTCGCGCTTTGAATCGAGCGTGACGAGCGAACTGTTGACGACCAGCAGTCCGCCGACTCCAACACGCGGTTCGTACTTATCAAACGATGGATTGTTGAACACAATCGCGTGGCGGGGATGAGACACAGCAGGTGATCCAATCAGTGATTCGCTGATGACGACTGAGCAGTTTGCTGTTCCGCCGCGCATTTCCGGCCCATAAGATGGAATCCATGTCACTTGCAAGCCTTCGTCCATCGCGGCATAGGCGAGAAGCTGTCCTGCGAACATCACCCCTTGACCGCCAAAGCCCGCGAATACAAATTCATGCTGCATGATTAGACCTCCATCGCTTTGACCGCGTCGGCAACTTTGAAATCGCCTACAGGATAGACGGGCAGCATGGCGGTTTCGATCCATTTGAGCGCGTCAATCGGGGTCATGTCCCAGTTGGTTGGGCAGCTAGACAGCAGTTCGACCATGCTGAAGCCCAAGCCGTTCATTTGTGCTTTAAGCGCGGTGACAATGGCTTTTTTCGCCTTGCGAATGTTCGCCGGATCGTGCAGCGAACGGCGGGCGATATACGCCGCGCCATCAAGCATGGCGAGCATTTCGCTCATACGGATGGGATAGCCCGCGCGCTGAACATCACGCCCCAATGGGGATGATGTCGTTTTTTGCCCGGGGAGCGAGGTGGGAGCCATCTGCCCACCCGTCATGCCATAGACAGCGTTGTTCACAAAAATCACGGTGATATTCTCGCCACGTCCGGCGGCGTGCATAATCTCCGCCGCGCCGATAGAGACCAGATCGCCATCGCCTTGATAAGTGATAACCACTTTGTCGGGTTGGACGCGCTTGATTCCGGTTGCCATGGCGGGCGCGCGTCCATGCGCGGCGACACAACTGTCGAGATCGAAGAATTGGTACGAAAACACCGAACAGCCAACGGGTGCGACGAAAATCGTATCTTCGCGCACGCCAAGTTCGTCGATAGCTTCGGCAAGCAGGCGACGGGCGATCCCATGTGTGCAACCGGGGCAGTAAGTCGTTTTGGTTTCAAACAGTGATTGGGGATGGGTATAGACTGGATTGAGCATCATGATCGTCTCACTCTACACCGATTCGAGCGAACAGCCGCGTATAGATCGTTTTGATATGGCTGTAGATTTCATCTGGCATGGGGACAGCGCCGCCCATACGCCCGTAAAATTCGACAGGAATCCGATCCGCGACGGTCAAGCGCACATCTTCGAGCATTTGCCCCGCGTTCATTTCAACGACAAGACTCGCATCAACTTGGTGCGAAAGTTCGGACAAGCGATCTGTGGGGAAGGGGTACAGCGTTTGCGGGCGGAACAACCCGACCCGCATCCCTTCGCGGCGTGCTTGTTCGACAGCAGAATAGGCTATGCGTCCGGCTGACCCGTAGCCAATAACGAGCAAAAGCGCGTCATCGGTGGCATATTCCGTGGAACGCTGCTCTTTTTGGCGTATGACCTGAAGTTTTTCTTGAATTCGCAGATTGAAGGCTTCTTCTTCTTCGGCAGCCAAGTTGAATGATGTGATTGTCCGGCGCGGGCGGCCTTTCGCGCCTGTGAGCGCGAATGAGGGGCGATCTTCCCGCGGGGCACGCATGGGGGGCAATTCCGCCGCTTCCATCATTTGCCCAAGCTGACCATCCGCCGCGACAATGACGAGATGACGATACGCATCCGCGAGATCGAAAGCCAGCACTGTGAAGTCAATCGCCTCTTGAACGGATGCGGGCGCTAACACAATCGGGTGATAGTCCCCGTGACCCGCCGAGCGCGTCACTTGGAAATAATCGGCTTGCGAAGGGAGTATATTCCCCAAACCCGGACCACCGCGCATCACATCAACCAGCACACAGGGGACTTCCGATGCGGCAATGTACGACATCCCTTCTTGCATCAAGCTGAAGCCGGGACTGGAAGACGACGACATGACTCGAACGCCAGTACAAGCCGCGCCATAAACCATGTTGATGGCGGCGACTTCACTTTCAGCTTGCAAAAACACACGCCCAAGTTCGGGCAGGCGCTTGGACAAATATTCGAGCAGTTCCGTTTGCGGCGTAATCGGGTATCCGAAATAAGCATGTAATCCTGCGCGCACGGCGGCTTCTGCGATGGCAACATTTCCTTTAAGCAGTTCTTTGGTCATCGTACACGCGCCTCTCTCGCCATCACGGGCGCACGGTAAACTGTTATGCAGACTTCCGGGCAAATTACCGCGCATACCGCGCAGCCCGTACATTTTTCAAAGGGATCGACCAAGACAGCGGGATGATAACCAGCCGCGTTCAGCCCCTCTTGATCAATTTGCAGAATTTCTTGAGGACAAACCGCTGTGCAGAGCGCGCAGCCTTTACAGCGATTTTGGTCGAGGGTGATACTGCCTCTGCTCAAGATAAACCTCCTTTTTGAGCGAGCGTTATCTCTACCTTTAGAGTAGTCTTGTGTGCTAAGTGGGAGATACGACGATGTTCACCGGTGCCCATTACGTTTGTCACATGATTCAGGGAAATTTTGAACAAGCAAAATAAACATCGGATTTTGATATGGAATTCGGAAAGTTGTTTTTATAGTGAAAGATTTCACAGAATTTCTATCAGAACAGAGGGGTGAGGGCGTTTGATCCATCACCCCGCTACAAAAGGAGTTCTGTTTATCTCCTGACCTCACGCGGCGATAGCGCAGTGTTCACGATACATTCCATGTCGCGCCCCCATCGCGCGTTCCTTAGCATATATGTCATTTTCAAGTCTGCCCTATGCGGAGAGTCAATCAAATGAGAGAGCCGCAGCATAAGCGCAGGATGGGGCATGACAGGCTGCTATGCAATAAAAACGGCTCATGGACCATGGCCTATGAAGAACTGCCCGCCGCAGTAATTGAGATGGAAACGCCATTTTCTCGCAGAGAAATAAAGTGTGGGCGCTCATAGGGGTTTGGATTTGGGCGATGCAAAGCCAACAGTTTTTCTGCTGCAACAGGCAGCACGAACGGATCACATATGTGAATATTTAGGGTCTTCAGCATGAATTACTCCAAATGTGGGAATTACCCTATAGTACGACCAAAAGAGCGTAATGAGGAGCGAGTTGTAATCACTGCACGCGAAGAAGTACTGTCATAGAGGTTAATGCGCTCCCACTCCACAGCATAACGTGGGATTGATACCGATAATGATGAACTGCCCCATGCAGGGACACAAGCATCTGCTGGATGAACTGAATGGTTACAGCCTATTAAGCGAGCTTACATATCGGTTAATGCTTCTGGAAATTGCCGAACGCGCTCACTAGTTTTGCGTTCAAAAGTATCCTTTCCTCTGATAAAATGCTTTCCACACAAATTGAGAGAATTATCAACGAAGGTATAGAACGAGATGGCGCGTAAACCATTGGTTGCCTTAGTGGGGCGACCCAATGTGGGAAAAAGCACCCTGTTCAATAAACTCGTGGGTGAGCGCCTTGCGGTGACGAATGATGCGCCCGGTACTACCCGCGACCGTTTACAATGGGAATTTGAGTGGCGAGGTGTATTCTTCAATGTCGTGGATACAGGCGGCATTGAGATGTTTCAACCAAAAGGCGAGTTAAAGGCGCTGGCAGAAGACAGCGCCGAGTTCGTGCCCCAAATTCGCGCGCAAGCGTTAGTAGCGGTGCAAGACGCAGATATTGTTATCATGGTAGTCGATGCGACTGCGGGTATCACGGCAGCAGATGAAGAAGTCGCGCAAATTCTTCAACGCACAAAGAAACCGGTTGTCGTCGCGGCAAACAAAGTTGACGACATTTACAAGTCTGATGAAGCGCTTGAGTTTTTCAGTTTGGGTGTGGGTGATGTTTTTCCCATCAGCGCGATTCATGGCTTAGGTGTAGGCGATTTGCTAGATGCGGTCTACTACTCCATCCCGGAAGAACTCCGCACTATAGATGAGCCCAACGAGAATGACCATCTCAAGATTGCGATTGCGGGTCGCCCAAATGTGGGCAAGAGTTCACTGCTGAACAAGCTGGTAGGCGAGGAACGCATGATTGTAAGCCCAATTGCAGGGACGACGCGCGACGCAATTGACACGACAATCCAGCATTTTGGCGAACCCGTCACGTTGATCGACACAGCGGGGATTCGGCGGCGCGGACGCATTGAACCCGGCGTAGAGAAATACAGCGTACTTCGCACGATGAAAGCGATTGATCGCGCAGATGTGGTGCTGCTGCTCATTGATGCGGTTGAAGGAATCACGGATCAAGATCAGCATGTGGCGGGCTACATTATGGACGCGGGCAAGAGCATCGTCTTGATCGTCAACAAGTGGGACGCAATTGAGAAAGACAATTCGACGTTTGTGGCGTTTGAAAAAACCTTGCGTTCCAAGTTCGATTTTCTCCCTGACCCGCCAATTCTCTATGTCAGCGCGCTGACGGGGCAGCGCATCCACGAAGTGCTGAACACGGCGAAAAAGGTGTGGGAAGGACGGCATTTCCGCATCCCGACAGGCGAACTCAACCGCATTGTGCGAGATGCGATGCAGCTTCACACGCCGCCTGTGCGTGGCACACGCCGCCTCAAGATCATGTACACGACACAGGTAGCGATCAGCCCACCTGTGATTCTGTTTCATGTGAATGATGTGCGGTTGGTTCACTTCACGTATCGGCGCTTTTTGGAAAATCAAATCCGCAAGGCTTATCCGTTTGAAGGTACGCCGATACGGATGAGCTTCCGCAACCGCGACAGCGACGTATAGTGGATTCGGCAATTACAAGTGAAAATCATTGGCGACTTAGATAGAAATTCGAAGTCGTTTTTTGATTTTGCGATGTGGTAGGTTTTGCGATGGAAGCGTCACAACTGCTGGACGATAAACCACTGCGCCGCACCGTACTGCTGGTCGCACTGCTCAACTTCGGCTATTTTCTGGTCGAGTTCACCGTCGCGCGCTTGATAGGGTCAGTTTCACTGGCAGCAGACAGCATCGATTTTCTCGAAGATGCGTCGGTGAATGCATTGATTTGGGCGGCGCTCGGTTGGAGTGCGGTCAATCGAGCGCGCGTTGGGATGGTCATGGCGGGATTTATCCTTGTGCCGGGATTGTTTACCCTGTGGACGGCATGGGAGAAGATCAATGCACCCGCAGCACCGGACTATATTCCGTTGTCGCTGGCGGGTTTTGGCGCTCTAGTGGTGAACTTCGCGTGCGCGTTCATACTGGCACGATTCCGGTCACACAAGGGCAGTTTGACACGGGCAGCATTTTTGTCGGCGCGCAACGATGTTATTGCGAATGCCGCGATTATTGTTGTTGGATTGATAACCGCCCTCAACCGCTCGGCAGTGCCCGATCTGGTTGTGGGTTTAGGCATTTTCTTGATGAACGCAGATGCCGCACGTCAAGTATGGAAAGCCGCGCGCAGCGAAATCAAGCAAGCGAAAGCATGATAGGTTAGGCGATTTACGCATCTGGTTGACTGGTGGGTGCGGTATACCCTGTTAGCTCGTAGACCTGCACCTGCTGGGTGCGATTTTTAAACTTGATTTCACCAATGGGTGCGACTTTAGCTTCGCCATTTAAGCGGCTGACAACCGCATCATCGATCAAGATTTGTCCGGGTTTGGCAGCTTCTTGCAGGCGCTTGGCGAGGTTAACTACATCGCCAACAGCAGTATAGTTAATCGCGCAGTCCGTCCCGATGAAGCCAACAACGGCTTCCCCGACATTCAGCCCGAAACTGAAAGCTAGGGTTTCGCCGCGCTGCTTGGCAAGCTGACTTGCCGCCTGTTGAATTGTAAGCGCAGCCTCAATCGCTTGTGATAGATGATTAGGCTGCGGATCCGGCGCATTGAAGATCGCCATAAGCCCGTCACCAAGATATTTGTCGAGCGTGCCACCATATGACAGGATGGCGGTGGCGGCGAGGCTCAAGTAATTGTTGAGCATATCGACCACCTGTTCTGGTGGGAGATTTTCGCTATAGGACGAATAGCCGCGAATATCCGCGAACAGGACAGTAATTTCCTGCCGCTTGCCGCCCAACTGGACATCGTCGCCGCTTTCGAGAATTTGATCGACGACTTGAGGCGGGACGAACCGCTGGAACATGCTGCGAATCTTGGCTTTCTCCAGTTCTTTCGCAGAGTGCATCCCTTCATAGTTACGCGAATTATCGATGGCAATGGCGGCGTAGTCTGTAAGCGCGCTCAACATGGCGCTGTCGTGGCGGTTGAAGATGTTTGAACTGGGAGTGCTGTTTCGCACCCCCAATACGCCGATCACCTGCCCACGCACGCTCAATGGCGCAACCGCAGAAGTGACCGCATTTTTGCCTATGCGCGATTTCTCGTCCGGCGCAACCAGTACCGATTGAGCCGTTTCGATAACATGGGAAGCAAGTTTGTCTTTGATTTCGGCGTGCATCCATTCGGCACGTTGGCGGTTAGCGCGCTTGACCGCTTGACAGATCAGCTTGCCTTGATCGAGCAGGTACAAGAAGCCTTCTTCAGCGTTAGTAACTTTCACGGCAGCATCCACGATGCGCGGAAGAAGCTGCTGTAAATCGGTCATCGCCGTGACGGTCTTACCGATGCTGTACAGGACATTGAGTTCTTGCAAACGAAGTTGTAATTCGCGGTTCGACTGGATCAGGCGTTCGGTGAGCGCGTCTTTCTCTTTACGAAGCCGAACTTCGGAAAGACTCCGTTCGATTGCCATAAGCATTTCATCGACGGTAAAGGGCTTGCGAACATAGTCGCGCACACCTAACCGGTAAACTTCGATAGCGATCTCTTCTGATCCATAAAAGGTCATGAGAATGACAGGAACGTTGATCTGCCGATCCGCCATCTCTTTGAGGACTTCAATACCGTTCATGCGCGGCATTTGATAATCAAGCAGGATAAGGTCGGGCTGCTGCTTGGCAATGAGTTCAAGACATTGTCTACCATCTTTTGCAGTTAAAGACCGGTAGTTGTTTGGCTTCAGGATGTAATCCACTACGAATTCGCGGTTTTCCTGCCCGTCATCGACCACAAGAATAAGTTCACCAGCCAAGATAAACCTCTTTTTCGCTTTACCCGGCAAGAAATGCCGCGCAATAAAGTCACATGTGATGATTGACAAAACCAGTATACGCTAGTCCGTCATGCAATAACATCAATAGCGGTTTGGATACAATTAGAATTTGGCGAAAACGCCAAGTCATAATTGTGCAGCCTTAGCGCGAAGAGTATAATTATCCAATGCTCATGAATTCAACCATCCACCCTTCTTCCCTCCCACGCCCCAAGCTGCGCTACCGAAAACTTGGCTATCTCGCTGTCGAAATCCTTGAAACATTCGTGCTGATTGTGGTTATGTATTCGTTAGTGAATTTGCTGACAGCACGTTTCGTGGTCGAGGGTTCCAGCATGTTTCCCACCTTTGAAACCGGACAGTACATCATCGTGAGCCGACTCAACTATTTGCTAAATGAGCCGCAGCGAGGCGATATTGTCGTGTTTCATTTCCCTAACGGTCCACAAGACGATTACATCAAACGATTGATCGGGCTGCCGGGTGATGTCGTGGAAATACGCGAAACATTGGTATATGTTAACGGTGATCAGCTTCAAGAGAATTACATCAACGAACCGTGCAGCCCGAATATGTGCCGCGATGGTCGTTGGGAACTTGCAGAAAATCAGTATTTCCTCATGGGTGACAACCGAAATCACAGCAGCGATTCGCGTTCGTTTGGTGCAGTAGATCGCCAGTTTATAGTTGGCGAAGCGGTGCTGCGTTATTTTCCGTTATCAGAGTTCGGTATTATTACGGACATTGGTTATACGGCAAACACACCAGCCGATAACCTGTCACAGCCGTAGACGCGCAGGTCGCTTTTAGAAAGGTTTTTCATGTTCGCACAGCCGCAGCAGCAGGAGCTTTCCGCCCCAGTTGATTATCCCCGTCCGCACCTTCGACGTTCAAATGTGCTGCGGGAAATCATTGAGACAATCCTGCTGATCGCCATTGTGTATACGCTCGTCAATTTGGCGACTGTACGTTTTTACATCGAAGGACCGAGCATGGAACCGAATTTCTACCGGAATCAATTCTTGATTGTCAGCCGGTTAAATTATTTGTTTGGCGAACCAGCACGTGGTGATGTGGTGGTATTTGATCCACCGGGTGACGATACTCCTGAACCCCTGCTCATCAAACGGTTGATTGGGCTGCCGGGAGAAACTGTTGAAATTCGCGACACACAAGTCTATATCAATGGTACGCTATTAGATGAACCGTATACGAACGAGCCGTGCAACATTACACGGTGTCCGAATCGGGAATGGGTATTAGGAGAAAACGAGTATTTCTTTATGGGCGATAACCGGAATAACAGCCGGGATTCGCGTGTTTTTGGGGTGGTAACACGGGATCGCATTATCGGTGAAGCAGTAGTGCGCTACTGGCCAATCCAAGATGTGGCGATCTTCAGTGGTTATCGGTATTCGTCAAGCAGTGAGTAGAACTCACGGGAGGCAATCCATTATGTCTGAACAAACCGCCCGCTCTTGCCCACGCTGCCAAATTGGTCGCTTGACTGCACACACCACGACACACACGCTCATCCATCATGATTTGTTCATCAGTGTTCCGAACATACAGGTGTTGGAATGCGACGTGTGTCGGCATCAAGAGTTGGCGCAGCAAGCCTTATGGCAGTTGGATGCAGTCGTTGGGGAAATGGATTTGCCCGCCCCGAATGCACCCGGTTCTGCAAAGCGCGCCCCGGTTGATGTTGACAGTGATGTAACGGGCACGGCGCGTCAGGTCAAACGCTCGTAGGATATTTTAATTTGTATTGAAAAACGAGAGGCAGCCCTTATGGACTGCCTCTTTCGTTTAGTACAATTTAACCGTCCATTCAATTCAAAGCGTGCAAGGAAACAATTGGCGGACTATAATCCGCATTTTAAGTGGCATTCTTAAATTCGAGGCTGCAAGGAAGACTGTGATTGTGGATTCATCGCTCACAACCCTGCTGGAAAGACTGATTACGCTGGTGACATTTGGTATTGCCAGCGGACTTCTTCTTGCGGTTGCGCTACAACTTCGGCAGCACCGATCCAACCGTCTGCTCATCGTCTACAGCCTTGCGCTGATAATTTGGTCGAGCTTGTTCCTGTTACGCTCACTATTCCCCGAAATTGCTGAAGAATACGCAAACACATATCTGAAGGTACTCGCAACAGGGCTAGGAATCACTACCTTTAGTTATTTCGTGTTCATCACCAATTTTTTGCAGGCGGAAGAAAAAATCGCGATATGGATGGCGCGGCTTTCTCCAATCTCTTTGGCAGTAGGTTTGATCATTGCGTGGAGTGGGGCAGGTTTTAGCGACGCACAACAGTTGCAGCCGCCGGGATACGCTGCTATTGGGATCGTGATGTTGTATGTCGCGATTGGTTTTTGGGTGATTCTGTCGTCGGCGCACGAACTCGCGCCAAAACTACGGCTTGGCGGATTACTAATCGTAGCGGCATATGCCAGTGAATTGCTCGAACTCCCCCGCGATCTACCGATCACTATTGGGTTAGTGGCAGTTGCGTCGCTTCTGATGGGATGGATTATTCTGCGCTGGCAGTTGCAAAAATCGGTCAATGATTTAGCTGACGAAATTCGAGTAGCAAACCGTGATCTACGCCAAGTCGTAACTGATCTTGCAACAGAACGTTCCAAGAGCGCAGATTTGCTTAAACAGTTGAGCATCGCCACGCGCTACAGTCAATACAAAAATGAATTTCTCAACGCGCTGGGACATAAGCTTCGCACGCCGCTAAATTCAATCGTAGGATACAGTCAATTGCTTGAAAGCGGCGTTTACGGAGATTTATCAGAAAAGCAGCAGGATCGGTTGATAAAAATCCAGCGAAATGGTGAGACACTGCTTTCGCTCATTAACGATATGCTTGACCTGAACAAGA
The DNA here is from genome assembly GCA_034434595.1 of Anaerolineae bacterium. Lineage (GTDB taxonomy): Bacteria > Chloroflexota > Anaerolineae > Aggregatilineales > Phototrophicaceae > Flexifilum. Next base: position 2,369 of record DAOTZD010000022.1, on the reverse strand, counting down.
TTGATGCGGGGCAGCTTGAGCTCAACCGAACGGCACTCCGAATCCCGGCGATTATTGACCGCACACTTACCGCATTCGAGCAAGCAAGCCAAGAAAAAGGCGTGAAAATTCGCGTCGAAATCGACCCAGAAACACATGCAATTCATGGGGATGAGGGACGCATTACGCAAGTGGTGAGTCAGCTTGTCGGAAATGCGATCAAATTTACGCCAAGCGGAGAAATTGTTGTAAGCGCGCAAAATGTACAGGTAAAGAATGGTATCGCGGCAAGATTCGCACTCCCGCTGATCGGCTGGTTGGGCGATGGTGACTGGGTGGTGGTGCAAGTTACAGATACAGGAATTGGCATTCCGCCGGAAGCGCAATCCCATATTTTTGATGAGTTCTATCAAGTCGATGAAGAAGCCGCCTCTCGTTTTGAAGGCACAGGGCTTGGGTTGGCGATTGCTAAAAAGCTGGTGGAATTACATGATGGGGTGATTTGGGTGAAAAGCCAACCGAATCAGGGGAGTACATTTTCGGTGGCGCTGCGTTCAATCGGGGCGGTATCACAAAGCACAGCCGCATGAAGATATCGCAAAGCATTACCGTTTGAAGCGAAGTAACACGTTACAATTGAATGAATAAGCTAATTGAAGAGTCTCGAAGGACTCCCGTTACTATGAGTGGTAAACGCATTCTCGTTATCGAAGATAACCGCGACAACATGATCTTGATTGGGGACGTACTGCAAACACTGAAATATTCGATTTTGACCGCACACGATGGAGAAGAAGGCGTTCGGAAAGCAGCAGCAGAAAAGCCAGACTTAATCCTGATGGATATCTCACTGCCTGTCATGGACGGTTTGACGGCGACAAAGACCATCAAGGCGAACCCTGAACTGAACCATATACCGATCATTGCCGTGACGGCACATGCGATGATTGGGGATCGGGAACGCGCGCTTGAGGCAGGATGTGATGATTATATTTCCAAGCCAATCAACTTGCGTGAACTTGCGAAGAAGATTTCACAGCTTTTAGATGAGCAGCATAGTACAAAACCCGAATAACAATCAGCGCGGAGACCATGCATGTCGCGTGTACTAATCGTTGATGACAACTCAGATAATCGCCAGCTTCTCTCGGATATATCGGATGCCATGGGGTTAGAAATTTTGCAGGCAGCGAATGGCATTGATGCTTTGCAGCTTGCTCAATCTCAACTACCGGACTTGATTTTGCTGGACGTAAGTATGCCGGGTATGAATGGCTTTGAAGTTTGCTCATTGTTGAAATCAAATGAGCGAACAGCGCAAATTCCGGTCATTCTGCTGACGGCGCTAAACGATGTCGAGAACCGCGTGCAGGGCTTGAAACTTGGCGCGGATGATTATGTCGCTAAGCCATTTAACCCGCGTGAACTGATCGAACGGATGCGCGTGCGGCTGCGCTCCAAAACGGAAACGGATGAACTGCGCCACGTTCAGCAGATGATCCGAGATACGTTCGGACGATATGTGTCACCTTCGGTTGTAGAACAACTTCTCCGTGATCCGTCACACGTGCAGTTGGGCGGGAAATTGCAGCAGATAACGGTAATGTTTTCCGATTTGGAGAATTTCACCAGCATGTCGGAGCAAGCCGAGCCGAATGTTCTACTGACGATACTGAACGCCTATCACACGATGGTCGTGCAGATCATTCAAGAGTGCGGGGGGACGGTTGACAAGTTTATTGGCGATGGGGTGATGGCGCTGTACAACACGCCGCTGGAACAGCCGGATCATGCGCTGCGGGCGGTTCGCACGGCGATGCTCATTCGCGCGCGGATGCCGGAGTTCCAGAGTCAATTCGATCCCTCATTCCGCACCAAGATCAATTTTGGTATTCATACAGGGACCGCAGTTGTGGGGAACGTGGGGGCACCGGATTTGATGAATTTTACTGCTGTCGGTGACACGGTCAATATCGCAGCTCGGCTGCAAGGCTTGAGTACAAATGGAAAAATCTTAATAAGCAGCGCGACGTATGAGGCGATTCAGCAAGAATTTGAAACACAGCTCATTGGGTCGCAAAAGGTGAAGGGACGGCGTGGTGAGATTGTCGCGTATGAAGTGATTGGATCGCGCGCATCGGCGGCAATTTAGGCTTGACGCGCCGCGCGACAAATGCTAGACTTTCATCCAGTCGGCCCTATCGTCTAGCGGTCTAGGACGTGGCCCTTTCAAGGCCAAAACTCGGGTTCGAGTCCCGATAGGGTCACTTAACGAGAGTAAACTCGAACATTGACCAGCCGTTGTGCTGGTCTTTGTTTTTCCCTCAAAACCGCTACCCTTCCGCACGCGATCTGTCACTTCTTTGAGATACGCGAACGGTGGCAGCAAT